>NZ_JBITXS010000032.1:0-1048 GCF_044544825.1 Streptomyces sp. NPDC053493 | reverse complement strand
CCGGCCGGGAAGGTCGGCCCCGGCGGCACCAAGCTGCTGAAGGTGGCCGGCCGGGCCGGTGTGCCCGCCGAGGGCCTCACCTCGGTGGTCCTGAACGTCACCGCCACCAACGCGACCGCGGGCAGCTTCGTCTCGGTCTACCCGTACGACACGGTCCGCACGTCCGCCTCGAACCTCAACTTCCAGGCCGGGCAGACCGTCGCCAACCTGGTGACCGTGCCGGTCAAGGACGGCTACGTCGAGCTGTACAACAAGAACGGCTCGGTCGATCTGCTCGCCGACGTCGCCGGCTACTACACCGAGGGCACGGCCGGCTCCTCGTACGAGCCCGTCACGCCCAAGCGGCTGATGGACACCCGTGACGGCACCGGCGTGCCCAAGGCCAAGGTCGGCGCGGGCGGGACGGTGACCCTCACCGTCAGCGAGCCCGGCGTGACGGCCGTCGCCATGAACGTCACCGCCACCAACGCGACGGCGAGCGGCTTCGTCGCCGCCTACCCCTACGGCACCACCCGCCCGGACGTCTCCAGCCTGAACTTCACGGCCGGACGGACGGTGCCCAACCTGGTGATCGTCCCGGTCAAGGACGGCAAGGTCACCTTCTACAACCGGGCCGGGTCGGTCGACCTGATCGGCGACGTCGCCGGGTACTTCAAGCAGGGCACCGGTTCCGTCTTCACCGGCATGCAGCCCAAGCGCCTGATGGACACCCGTGACGGCACCGGCGTGCCGAAGGCCAAGGTCGGCGCGGGCGCCACGGTGAGCCTGACCGTCGGGACGAAGTACAAGGCCGTCGTCCTCAACGTCACCGCGACGAACGCGACCGAGGGCAGCTTCGTGTCGGTCTACCCGTACGGGACGACCCGGACCTCGGCCTCGAACCTCAACTTCGTGGCCGGGCAGACCGTGCCCAACGCGGTGATCGTCCCGGTCAAGGACGGCAAGATCACCTTCTACAACAAGAACGGCTCGGTCGACCTGATCGCCGACGTCACCGGCTACTACACCGGCTGACCCGGCGGGCCGGTCCCGTATCTCCCGCACCACC
>NZ_JBITXS010000031.1:0-1085 GCF_044544825.1 Streptomyces sp. NPDC053493 | reverse complement strand
GTGTATTGACCCGCAGGGTTGTTGACGCGGCTGATGGGCGGGTGTCCGTCGAGTGCGGTGTGGCAGCGGTGGTGGTTGTAGGTGTGGAGGAAGTCTGCCAGGGCCGCTGTCCGTTCCTGGTTTGAGGTGTAGGGCCGCAGGTAGGCCCACTCGTCCAGGAGGGTGCGGTTGAAGCGTTCGACCTTGCCGTTGGTCTGCGGCCGGTAAGGCTGGATCTTCTTGTGGGCGATGCCGGCCGCGGTCAGCGTCTGGGTGAACAGCTTGGACTTGTAGCAGGAGCCGTTGTCGGTCAGCACGCGTTCGACGGTGATGCCGTGAGCCTGGAAGAACGCGTTCGCCCGCTGCCAGAAGGCGATCGCGGTGTGCTGGCGTTCGTCGGGCAGGATCTCGCTGTAGGCCAGGCGGGAGTGGTCGTCGACGGCTGAGTGGATGTAGCTGTAGCCGATCACCGGAGTGCAGCTCTTGCGCTCGGTGGTGGTGGCCTGGCGGTTGCGGTCGCCGGCCGTGCGGCCGACGCTTCGCCAGCCGCCGCCGTCGGGGATATTGCCCAGTTTCTTGATGTCGACGTGGACCAGCTCGCCGGGCCGGTCGCGTTCGTAGCGGCGGATCGGCTCGCCGGTGGGACGATCCAGCCAGGCCAGGCGGTTCAGACCGTGCCGGAGAAGGATCCGGTGGACGGTCGAGGCGGGCAGGCCCAGGATCGGGCCGATCCGGGCCGGGCCGAGTTTGCGGCCGGTCCTCAGCCGGCAGACGCGGTCCTCGACAGCGGCGGACGTGCGGTGCGGGGTGCTGCGGGGCCGGCTGGAGCGGTCGTGCAGGCCCACGTCGCCCTCGGTCCGCCAGCGGCGGACCCATTTGTGGGCGGTGGGACGGGATATGCCCATCTCCGCGGCGACGTGCGCGACGGGACGGCCCGCGAGGACGCGTTCGACCAGGATCCGCCTGCCGTGAACGGTCAGCCGGGCATTACGGTGGGACACGAAGACCTCCGTGTGCGGTGAAGCCTAGACACCTCCACCACACCGGAGGTCTTCGCCATGATCAAGACCCGCGACTGTCAACAACGCTCGTGATCAATACACCTA
>NZ_JBITXS010000030.1:0-1140 GCF_044544825.1 Streptomyces sp. NPDC053493 | reverse complement strand
TTCGACCTGTATCGCCCGTCGGAGGAGCACGAGATGCTCCGGGAGACGGTCCGTGCGCTGGCGGAGGCGAAGATCACGCCGTTCGCCGCGGCGGTGGACGAGGAGGGCCGTTTCCCGCAGGAGGCGCTGGACGCGCTGGTCGCGGCCGACCTGCACGCGGTGCACGTGCCCGAGACCTACGGCGGTGCGGGCGCCGACGCGCTGGCGACCGTGATCGTGATCGAGGAGGTCGCCCGCGCCTGCGGGTCCTCGTCGCTGATCCCGGCCGTCAACAAGCTCGGCTCGCTGCCGGTGATCCTGTCCGGCTCCGAGGAGCTCAAGCACCGCTACCTCGCCCCGCTCGCCAAGGGCGACGCGATGTTCTCCTACGCCCTGTCCGAGCCCGACGCCGGCTCCGACGCGGCCGGCATGAAGACCCGCGCGGTCCGGGACGGCGACCACTGGATCCTCAACGGCGTCAAGCGGTGGATCACCAACGCCGGCGTGTCGGAGTACTACACCGTCATGGCCGTCACCGACCCCGACAAGCGCTCCAAGGGCATCAGCGCCTTCGTCGTGGAGAAGTCCGACGAGGGCGTGTCCTTCGGCGCCCCGGAGAAGAAGCTCGGCATCAAGGGCTCCCCCACCCGCGAGGTCTACCTCGACAACGTCCGCATCCCCGCCAGCCGCATGATCGGCGACGAGGGCACCGGCTTCGCCACCGCGATGAAGACCCTCGACCACACCCGCATCACCATCGCCGCCCAGGCCATCGGCATCGCCCAGGGCGCCCTCGACTACGCCAAGGGCTACGTCAAGGAACGCAAGCAGTTCGGCAAGCCCATCGCCGACTTCCAGGGCGTGCAGTTCATGCTCGCCGACATGGCCATGAAGCTCGAAGCCGCCCGCCAGCTCACCTACGCCGCCGCCGCCAAGTCCGAGCGCATCGACGGCGATCTGACCTTCTTCGGCGCCGCCGCCAAGTGCTTCGCCTCCGACGTCGCCATGGAGGTCACCACCGACGCCGTCCAGCTCCTCGGCGGCTACGGCTACACCCGCGACTACCCCGTCGAGCGCATGATGCGCGACGCCAAGATCACCCAGATCTACGAAGGCACCAACCAGGTCCAGCGCATCGTCATGGCCCGCAACCTCCCCTGA
>NZ_JBITXS010000029.1:0-1424 GCF_044544825.1 Streptomyces sp. NPDC053493 | reverse complement strand
CTTCAGAACTAACACAGTGGACGCGAGCAACTGAGGACAAGCCCTCGGCCTATTAGTACCGGTCAGCTCCACCCATTACTGGGCTTCCACATCCGGCCTATCAACCCAGTCGTCTACTGGGAGCCTTACCCTCTCAAGGAGGTGGGAATACTCATCTCGAAGCAGGCTTCCCGCTTAGATGCTTTCAGCGGTTATCCCTCCCGAACGTAGCCAACCAGCCATGCTCTTGGCAGAACAACTGGCACACCAGAGGTTCGTCCGTCCCGGTCCTCTCGTACTAGGGACAGCCCTTCTCAATATTCCTGCGCGCACAGAGGATAGGGACCGAACTGTCTCACGACGTTCTAAACCCAGCTCGCGTACCGCTTTAATGGGCGAACAGCCCAACCCTTGGGACCGACTCCAGCCCCAGGATGCGACGAGCCGACATCGAGGTGCCAAACCATCCCGTCGATATGGACTCTTGGGGAAGATCAGCCTGTTATCCCCGGGGTACCTTTTATCCGTTGAGCGACGGCGCTTCCACAAGCCACCGCCGGATCACTAGTCCCGACTTTCGTCCCTGCTCGACCCGTCGGTCTCACAGTCAAGCTCCCTTGTGCACTTACACTCAACACCTGATTGCCAACCAGGCTGAGGGAACCTTTGGGCGCCTCCGTTACCCTTTGGGAGGCAACCGCCCCAGTTAAACTACCCATCAGACACTGTCCCTGATCCGGATCACGGACCGAGGTTAGACATCCAGCACGACCAGAGTGGTATTTCAACGGCGACTCCACAACCACTGGCGTGGCTGCTTCAAAGTCTCCCACCTATCCTACACAAGCCGAACCGAACACCAATATCAAACTGTAGTAAAGGTCCCGGGGTCTTTCCGTCCTTCTGCGCGAAACGAGCATCTTTACTCGTAGTGCAATTTCACCGGGCCTATGGTTGAGACAGTCGAGAAGTCGTTACGCCATTCGTGCAGGTCGGAACTTACCCGACAAGGAATTTCGCTACCTTAGGATGGTTATAGTTACCACCGCCGTTTACTGGCGCTTAAGTTCTCAGCTTCGCAACCCCGAAAGGTCACTAACCGGTCCCCTTAACGTTCCAGCACCGGGCAGGCGTCAGTCCGTATACATCGCCTTACGGCTTCGCACGGACCTGTGTTTTTAGTAAACAGTCGCTTCTCGCTGGTCTCTGCGGCCACCCCCAGCTCAGAGTGCAAGACTCATCACCAGACGTGGCCCCCCTTCTCCCGAAGTTACGGGGGCATTTTGCCGAGTTCCTTAACCATAGTTCACCCGAACGCCTCGGTATTCTCTACCTGACCACCTGAGTCGGTTTAGGGTACGGGCCGCCATGAAACTCGCTAGAGGCTTTTCTCGACAGCATAGGATCATCCACTTCACCACAATCGGCTCGGCATCAGGTCTCAG
>NZ_JBITXS010000027.1:0-3620 GCF_044544825.1 Streptomyces sp. NPDC053493 | reverse complement strand
CTGTCGTACCAAGGCGGCTTCCGCCGCGCTTCCGTAGCGCGAGACACAGCGTGGGGCTGCTCGGCGCGTCGAGCGGCGGAACCATTGGCGGCCGAACTGGGCTAGTGATCACACTGACTGGATTTGCTTGTGGTCGGTCCCGAGCAGACGGGTGCAGCCGAAGAAGGTGGTCGACGTACAGTCACGCGCCAACCGGATCGCCTGACCTTCAGAAGGCGTGCCTGCGCTGACTGCTGAGGGTGTTCCGGTGGCCAGGAAAGGGCTGGGCTTGGTACTCCGCGAGTGCGCTCTACTGAAGGAGGAAGGGGCCCTCCGGACGGTGCCGGAGAGCCCCACGGGTGCGTGCCGCCCCGCTTAGAACAGGGTTTCGCCGGTCGGGAAGCCCCAGCCGCTCTTGAATCGGTCGGCGAAGGCGATGCTGCCGTTCAGCGTGCCCAGGCCGGCGTAGAAGTAGACGTTGCCGGCCGTGTCGCGGGCCAGAAGGTCGGCCTTGCCGTCACCGTCCACGTCTCCGGGGGCGGAGATGCCGTCGTACACGTTCCAGCCCCAGGCGATCTTGACACGCGGCCGCAGCGTGCCGCCGGCGGCCGCCTCGTAGAGGTACAGGTCGCCGGCCGGAGTCCGAGCGAGGAGGTCGGGTGCGCCGTCGCCGGTGAGGTCGCCGGGCGTCAGGATGGTGTCGTAGTCCTTCCACGAGACGTCTCCTGTGACGGCGACCGGGCTGCCCACCGTGCCGTCGGGCTGGATCGCCCTGCGGTGGAGCGTGCCGTCGGTGAGCCGGGTCACCAGGTCGCGCGTCCCGTCACCGTCCATGTCCGCGCTCACGGCCAGCTGGTCGACCGTGCCGTAGCCAGTGGCGACGGTGCGGGGCCACCGGAAGAACGTTTCCGTCGGGTCCCCGGGGAAAAAGCGGAGGTTGCCCGTGCTGTCGATGGCGTAGAGGTCCTCAGTGCCGTCGCCGTCCACGTCACCCGCTCGCGCGAGCTGGCGCATGTTGCTCCAGTCGGCGTTCCACCCGGCGCCGACCTTGCAGTACAGGGACTGGAGCAGCTTGTCCGAGCGGCCGCCGAAGTGGCGGTACAGGCTGCCGTCGGCGCCCCGGCGCAGCAGGTCAGCCTTGCCGTCGGCAGGGTTGTTGCAGTGCGACCAGGTCGCGGCGCCGCGGTAGGGGTAGTGGTCGGAGAGGGACTCGCGCGGCATCGCGTCGGCGACGACGTTCTTGAAGTGGTCCTTGCTCACGAAAATGTAGTCGTACTTGGACTCGGTGAGGGGATCGCTGTTCCTGAGCACCGTGTTGGCTCCCGAACGGCAATGGCCGGCCGGCGGGTTCAGAGCCTGGCATTCCGGCGTGAAGCGCTGGGCATCGGTCTCGTCAGTCTCCAGGAACTGTCCTGTGCCACCCGAGTGGCTGTAGAACGGGTCCAGAAGCGAGGTCATGGGGCTGAGGCGCGGATCGGTGTACCAGCTGCCGTCCCGGTTTGCCCAGTGCTGAGCGTTGAAGTCACCGCCGAGCACGACCGGCGTGCCTGCGTCGATCCACGGCTTGACGAGGCTGGCAAGCTTCTTGGCCTGCTCGATCCGAATGGCGTCGCTGTACGAGTACAGGTGGACGGAGCAAGCCCGCGTCGCGCGGCCCTGGAGCGGGACCTGGACGCATGAGGACTTCCAGGTTGTCCCGGCCTTCTCGCCGCCGACGGTCAGGTCGAGAGGGGCGAGAACCGTCACGGGCCCCTTGGCGAAGACGGCGTTGCCCCAGGGATGCTCCTTGTCGAAGGCAGGCTCGCTGTTCGACTTGCACAGGTCCCCCGTGGAGGGAACAGGGACAGGGATCATGGTCGTGAAGGTGCCGCTGTAGCCCAAGGGTGCGAGCGCCTTCAGAAGCTCGTCGTACTGGGACTTGCAGACCTCTTGGAGGAACACGATGTCCGCATCCCAATCGGTCACGTGCTTCTTCACCAGGTCGACGCGGACCTTTACGGCGTCCCTCTGTGCGGCGGTGCCACAGGGAGTTTCCAGTTCGTCGTTGCCCCCACAGATGTTGTAGCTGAGGAAGCGCAGCACGGAGGCGGACTTCGGCGAGACAGTGTCTGCGGATGACGAGGTGACCAGGCCACCTAGCATCGTCGCTGCGAGCAGGGCGACGATGAGCGCACGTAAGCGCATCAATTGACGTTCCTTCTTTCGGATGTCTGAGGATTGCGGCAGAAGAAGCCCGATGGTCGCACGCCAGTGCGACGAGAAAGCGATCAAGCTACTCGGCAACGACCCCACAGCGCCAGAAGGACCTGCACAGCTTGGGCGAAGGCGGACATGGAGACCTCGGCGGGCGGCGAAGGGCGGCCCTATGTCTACCAGTGGACTCTCTCGGGTCGGCGAGGTCGTCTGATCTGGCCCGTCAATCCCACCGAACGGAACTTGCGCGAGCTCGCAGTGGCGGCAGCGTTCGACAACCATGCCTGCGAGGCCTGCATGAGTGCAGATGCTGGCCAGGCAAAGCCTGGCCACCCGCTCCGGACCGATGGTGGCACGTCACTTGGCTCACAAGGCCAGCCGGCGCAGGGCGGCGGGCGTGTGGCCGGTCCAGCGGAGTACCGCGCGGCGAAGAGCACGGGCGTCGGCGTAGCCGTTGCGATCGGCGATCGTTTCGACGGGCAGATCCGTGGTGCTGAGCATCTGGATGATGTGCTCCCGCCGTACGGCTTCGAGCTCTGCCGTCCACGTCGTGCCGTGCTCGTCGAGGCGGCGCTGAAGTGTGCGGGGGCTGACTCCCATCCGGGCAGCCGTAGCGGGCAGCGTCGCGCCATCGTCGCCAGCCGCATCCTTGAGGGCGATGCGGAACAGGTCGAGCCAGTCGCGCAGAGGGATCGCGGCGGCGAGGGTGAGCTCGGCATGGCTGCGCAGCACGGCTGACAGGCCCGGCTGGGCCTGCGGCGTCGGCCTGTGGAGGTCGTCGGCTCGGAACGTGATGGAGCTGACCGGGCACTCGAAATCGATGTTTCGGGTGCCGAAGAGCTCATACAGGGCTCCATGATGACGAGGTGCCTGGGCAGCCAGGCCCGCGCGGAGCGGAATCAGTTCTCTCCGCAGGGCGACGCTGAGCCGTTGCCGGACCAGGCCGAGACCATAGGCCCGTATCGCGGAAGCGGCCTCATAGGTCAGGTCGGCGGCGTTCACATGCCCCAGAGTGACCTCCTGCCCGTCCTGGACGACGAACATGGTCTCGGTGCCGACATCCCCGACGCCCGCAAGGAACTCCGTCGCATCACGAAGCCCCTCAATCGGGGTGGGCGCGGAGGTGAACAGGTAGTCCCACACGCCGAACTGCCCGAACACCGACTGCTCTGTCATCAGCTGGGCAACCTCAGTCCACGGAGCCTTGGTGACCAGCAACTCCCACAGACGGACGTTCGTGCCCGCCGGGGTCCGGAACCGGTCACCTGCCAGGTGCTCGGAGTCCATGCCCAACAGGCCCACGTAGCGGTCCTTGGGAATGCCCAGGATGTCCGCACTCCTGGCGTTGATACGGGTGAAGGCGGCGGGCGTAGTCCCCGGATGCATATGCGCTGACACGTGCGGTGACTTTAGGTCAGCAGGGCGGGTTGGAATGTCTGCATGATCGA
>NZ_JBITXS010000026.1:0-6075 GCF_044544825.1 Streptomyces sp. NPDC053493 | reverse complement strand
ACCAGGCTTGTCCGTTGAGGTCGTATTGGTTGATGGGGTCGCCGGGGTAGCCGTAGCGGTTGTCTCCGCCTCCGTAGACGGGGTCGGTGGACAGGAAGCGTCCGGTGGTGGGGTTGTAGAGGCGGACGCCCATGAGGACGAGGCCGGTGAGGGTTTCGCTGGAGCGCTGTTTGGCGCCGAGCCAGTTGTAGCGGGTGGCGGGCTGGCCGGTGCGGGGGTTGCCGTATTCGTCGTTGTCGAGGACGAGGGGGGCGTCGTTGGTGTCCAGCGGGAGCTGGAGGGCGACGTCGCCGTGGATGTTGGTGAGCTGCAGGACGGTGTTGCCGTTGCCGCTGGTGGTGGCGGCGAGGTCGCCGGAGGCCGATTCGACGTTACGGGTCAGCGTTCCGTCGGTGGTGTCTTCGGTGATCCAGCGCGGGTTGTCGCCGTCGCTGTCGTAGTGGTTGGCCTTGGACGCGGTCTGGGTCCAGGTGCCGTCGGTGTTGTCTTCGAGGGTCCAGGAGCGCAGGCGCTGGTTGGCGTCGAGCTGCCAGGTCTGGCGCTGGGTGTCGGTGGTCTGCTGGCGGACCAGGTCGTTGGCGTAGTAGCCGATCTGGGTGCCGGGCAGGTTGGTGGTGCGGCCGAAGGCGTCGTAGACGTAGCCGGCGGCAAGGAGGCGGTCGGCGCTGTCGTAGGTGTAGGTGGTGGTGGTGCCTCCGGTGGTGGGGCAGGCGGCTCCGGCGGCGCCGGTGGCGGTGGTCAGGCCGGTGCGGTTGGTGCGCTTGTCGAAGCCGTAGGTGCGGCTGGTGCAGATGTCGCCGACGGTGTCGTCGACCTCGGTCAGGCGGCCGGTGGCGTCGTAGGTGTAGTTCTGCGCGGACCAGCCGGAGTGTTCGGTGACCTGGCCGTGGACGGATTCCTCGACGGTGTCGGAGTAGACGACCTGGTTGTCGCTGTCGCGGGTGTAGACCCGGGAGGTGGCGGCGCCGGTGGTGTCTTCCTTGGTCGTCAGGGTGTAGCCGCCGGGCAGCTTCTCGGTGGCGACGGAGCCGTCGGCGTCGTAGGTGGCGGCGAACGTTCCGGCGACCGAGTCCGTGGTGGCGGTGGCCATGCCGCGGGGCTCAGCGGTGCTGTCGTAGGTGTACGTGACGGTCGAGGGAGCCGAGTCGGTGGTCTTGACCGGCCGGTTCAGCAGGTCGTACTCGGTGCGGGTCACGCCGCCGTCGGCGTCGGTGTAGGAGACCTGGCGGCCGAGCTTGTCGTACTCCTTGGTGATGGTCCCGCCGGTGGGCGAGGTCGTCTTGACGGCTTGGCCGGTGGCCGGGTCGTACTCGGTGGTGGTCTCGGGGACGGCCTGGCCGAGTCCGCCGGTCATGACGCTCTTGGTCGGGCGTCCGGCGTTGTCGTAGGTGTTGGTGGTGGTGCGGGTGACGCCGTTGGCGGTCTCGGTGACCTTGGCCGGGTTGCCCCACCAGTCGTACTCGGTGGTGGTGGTCGGCAGCTGGGCCGGGTTGGCGCCGCCGCCGGTGATGGTGCCGGCCGGGCCGGTGGAGCAGACCTGGTCGGCCCACTCGGGGCGGCCGGCGCAGGTGCCGGTGCCGGTCGCGGACCAGTAGCTGGTCACGCGCGTGCCGGCGTCCGTGCCGGTCGCGTCGGGCAGGAGCTGCTTGGTGACGCGGCCCTGGTCGTCGTACTCGGTGGTCTCGGTGATCGCGAGACCGGCAGGGTCCTTGACCGTCTTGACGGCCAGGCCCTTGGCCCAGTCGTAGACGGTCTGCGTGACGCGCGCGTCGGTCATGACCGCGGAGCCGTAGACCTGGGCGCCGGTGGTGACCTTGGTGATCTGGTTCTCGACCTTGGCGGTGCCGTCGGTCGGACGGCCGGCGTCGTACTCGTTGACCGTCCACGAACGCGCCACGGCCGACTCGCCGCCGCCCGTCGGAGTGATCCGGCGCAGCGGGCCGAACTCCTGCTCCTCGCGGATGCCCTTGGCGTCGTAGAGGGACTTCGTGGACAGCAGGTCGGCACGGTCCTTGGCGGACAGGCCGATGATGCCGAGGTCGGTCAGCGTCGCCTGGTCGGCAGCGGTGCCGCCCAGAGCCAAGGCTCGGTTGCCCGCAGTCAGCTCGCGCACGCTGTTGCCGAAGCGGTCGTACTCGGTGGTGGTGATGTTGCCGGCCGGGTCGACCGTGTTCACCTCACGCCCGGAGGCGTTGGTGTAGGTGATCGACGCGCGGCGGTAGTCACCGGCGGCCAGTCCGTCACCGGAGTTCGCCGAAGGAACGGTGTCCGCCGGGAACACGGCGGTCGCGTCGGTGGGAGCATCGGTCTGGCCCCAGGCGTCGACGTCCGCGACACCCAGCTTGTAGGGAGCGTTGGTGCCGGTCAGCGGCACGTCGTAGACGATGCTCGTCGCCGCCGTACCGGAAACGACGTCCTTGCTGCCCTGCTGCAGACCCAAACGGCTGGCCTTCATCAGCATGCCTTCACCGGCGGTCGCGGCGTTGCCCGCCTTGCCGTAGGTGAACGACCACGGCAGCTCGCCCGGCGGGGCAAGCCCGGTGACGCGGCCGACGCTGTCGTAGCTGTAGGCGGTGGTCAGGGCGGGGCTGATCTGCGGGTTGTAGGTCTCCCGCAGGCGGCCGGAGGTGTCGTACGCGTACTTCTGCACGGTCTTCGAGGTAGCCGCGGTCGCGCCGGGCTCGGTCGACCAGGCGCGGATCTCCTTGACCTGGCCGGCGTAGTCGCCGAAGGCGGCGGCCGTCGCGGTGGTCGAGGTGGCGTAGACGAACTCCAGCGCGCGGCAGCCCTTCGTGGACGGGGTCGCCGTGCACGTCGTGGCCGAGGCGGCGGACGTCGGGGCGATGACCAGCTTCGGGCGGGCCAGCTTGGCGGTGCCGACGGTCACGGCCTCGGAGATCACCGTGGTCGTGGACTGCGCCAGGCCGTCCGCGGTGCTGGAGGCAACCTGCCACGAGGTGGCAGCCGGGTCCGGCTTGGTGAAGACGGTGACCGTGCCGTCGGTGTCCTTCAGCGTGAACGACCCCGTCAGCGATCCGGTCAGGGTGAGCTCCTCGGAGCCCGGCTCAGGCTTCCAGCCGCCACCGCTCGTGGCGGTGAAGCCCAGCTCCTCGCCGTCGGCGTCGACCAGGGCGACGGAGGTCGCCGTCGTCTTCTTCAGGTACGCCCAGTCCGAGTCGGTGAGCTCGGCGGTCGTGCCGGAGGTCCACTGCGGGCCGAAGATCGCAGCCTGACCGTCCTGCTTCGCACCGGCGTCCGGCCGGCGCGACGAAGCCGTGCGCGACACGGAAAGCCCGAACAGTGACGCGTCGCTCGCCGACAGGCCGTAGTCGCCGGTCAGCAGATTCACCGAACCCGGTCCGGCCTCCTGCGACGGAGCGGTGCCCGCGTTGCGGTCCACCGTGATCTCGTTCACCGGCGAGTACACGGCGGCCGAGCCGTCCGTGAACGCCGCGCGGACCTCGATCGGGCCGTCCTCAGCCAGCGTGTCCGTGATGTTCCACGTCAGCCCGGCCGGCTTGCCGTTCGATACCGCCACCGGCCAGCCGGAGACCGTGTTGGAGCCCTGCCGGACGTCGGCCACCGGCACGTTCTTCCACGAATCCGTCTCGCCGCGGCGGTACTGGTAGGTCACGCCGGTGTAGGAGGTCAGGCCCTCGGCCGACAGGCCCACACGGCGGGCCGGCCGCTCGCCCTGGCCCGGAGTCAGCAGCGCCGCGCCGGAGCCCGCGTAGAACACGTGCGACGACTCTGCCGAGGCATTGCCGGCCGGGTCCTTCGTACGGACGGTCACCGTGTGCTTGCCGGCCGGGAAGGTCAGCGTCTTGGTCACTGCGGTGCCGGTCGTGGTCGCCGTCGACCAGGCGCCGGAGTCCAGCTTGTACTCCACCGCGGCCACGTCGCTCGCGGGCGGCGTGAAGGTGAAGGCACCCGAAAACGTGCCGTCGGCGGCCGGGGTCCCCGACCAGGTGTTCGCCGGGAAGTCACCAGAGGTCACCGCGCTGGAGGCGGGCTTGGTGGTGTCGACGGTGAAATACACCGACGGCGTCCAGTTCGACCAGGCGCTGCCGTCGTTGATACGGCCCTTGAACCAGTAGGTGTGACCGTTGACCAGCTTGCCCGCCGGCACAGTGTGCGACACCGTCTTGGCCGTCACCGGATCCTGGGTGCCGGAGTCGTAGACCTCGAGGTTCGTGGTGCCTTCCCACACCTCCCACTTCGAGCGCAGGAACGTGGTCTCGGCGTCGCTGGCGGCGTAGGTCAGAGCCGGCGTCGTCGACGTCGTCCAGTTCTTGCCCGCGTTCGCGCGACCCGGCGTGACCGTCATCGGGTTCCCGGCCACCGGGATCGTGTTGTACGTGACCGAGATGTACGGCGTGTTGGACGCCGCGTTGCCCGAGTTGAACCGCTTCCACGAATAGGGATCGGACTCGTTGGTGGCCCGGATACCCATCGAGTTGGAACCGTTGCCGTTCGCCGCCCAGGCCACGGCCAGGTTCTTGATGTCCTGGCTCACCCAGCCGTCCGCGCAGGAGGACGAGAAGCCCTTCGTCGCCGTGGACGTGGCCCACTTCGTGTTCCAGTTCGGCTGCGCCGTCCACCGGCTGGCTGTCGAGGCGTGCGGAGTGTCCCACACCTCCCAGCTGCTCGGCGTGCAAGACCAGGAGTGGAAGTTCCACAGATTCAGCTTGGCGCCCAGGATCTGCTTGCCCGAGATGCCCGCCATCGGGAACGACAGGAACGAACGGGCGACCTGGCCCGATCCGTTGTTGCCCAGCTTCAGCTCCGTCGACGCCGACATGTCCGTCGTGTAGCCCTGCTGGACGAACGTGTCGAAGCTCGAGCCGATGTTGACCGCCGGGTCGACCGTCACCGGATACTTCGTCGCCGGGTCAGCCAGGAACTTCGCGTCCGGCGTCAGCGTCAGGTCCACCCGGCTGCCGCGCTGAGTCACCTTCAGGCCGACATCCGCCCGGCGGGTGTGCTCGCCGGACTTCGGGTCGACGGAAGCGTCCCACATCACCGGCGCCGGCAGCAGACCGACCTGCTTGCCCGACTTCGCGTCGATGAACGTCACCGAACGATCCGCGTTCGCCCGCGCCTTGACGCCCTTCGCATTCAGCGTCAGCGTCACCGAACCGTTCGCCTCGACGGCGGAACGATTCTTCAGCTCCAGGAACTGCTCAAAGCCCGTCCGGGTCGACTCGATGACCAGGTCCGTCGCCGCCAGCGCGTCGACGTACCGCGCCGTCGTCCCAGACAGCTTGGGCTCCGGCAACGCACCCCGCCACGACAGGCCGAGCTCACGCCCCTCGCCCGCGGCCAGCGTCACCAGCGGAACCTCCGCCGTCCCCGCCTCACCGGCCGCACCCGACGCGCGCACCTTCGCCGCCTGCGCAGCGGGCGTCTTCCCCGCCAGACGCAGCCCCAGCGGATGGCCCTTCGCGGCGATCACGCCGTCCCGCTTCGTCAGCTCGACGTCGATGTCATGCCACGCACCGGACGCACCGTCACGGAAGCGGATCGGGCCCGACGCAGCGTCCGTCGTCACCGTCCCGTCGGGATTGGCCCACGTCGTCGACGACTCCGTGCGCTCCGACTTCGCCTCCACCCGCTTGCCCGACAGACGGGCCGCGACCTGGGCGGACGGCAGATCCGCCGCCTCCGTCGCATACACGGGCCGCTCCGCGGCCTTCTCCTGCGACGCCAACGCCACCGCTTGCCCCGTCGACTCCACGATGGCAGCGGCCTCGAAGGCCATCAAGCCGGCCAGGGTCAGAGCTATCCCGGGCAGCGCACCTGGACGCAACCATCTAGCCCTCCCGCCCCGTCTGTCCGGCAGATCCACACGATCACTCACTGCTGAGATCCCTCTCTCACGCGTACAGATCACGTGCGGGGAAGGACACGACGAAGAAGCCAGCCGTCGACAGCAGTCACACCATGCCGCCGGCCCGGCGCCCCCTCCGCGCCGCCCCCCGGCACCGAACGCGACGCTAGATGGGCTGTGTGTGATCAAACCAGGTCCGAGCGCGCCACCCACGGGACATCTCACGCCAGACAACTGACGAACTA
>NZ_JBITXS010000025.1:0-31742 GCF_044544825.1 Streptomyces sp. NPDC053493 | reverse complement strand
CGGGCCCTTCCGGCGGTTCCGACTCTATCAGATCCTTTCGGGCCTGATTCCCAGTCAGCGGGAGTTGTCTTCGCGGCTGTTGGGCCGTTCCGACGTCTCAAACTCTAGCGGATTTCCCCGGTGACTCATAATCGAGTCTTTCGAAATGAATTTCGGCATGCCGAAATTCGTCCCGGTAGGGAGATCGTGCGGAGTTGAGGTGCCGCTACTGCGGCGGGAGTGGCTGTCGAAGAACCGTTCCGGCTCCGTGACAACTCGGAGAACACTACGCATCGCGGAGGGGCGTGTCAACCCTGCCCCTCGGGTCAGTCCAGGTCCGTGAGCCGGCCGCCCGCGTCCGGCTGGGTGAGCTCCACGCGGCGGAGCAGGCGGATCAGCATCTCGCCCAGGGAGGCGCGCTCCTCGGAGGAGAGGTCCTGGAGGAGCTCCTCCTCGAAGGCGGTCGCCATGCGCATCGCGTCGAGCCACTTCTGACGGCCCTCGTCCGTCAGCTCGACGATCACGCGGACGCGGTTGTTCTCGTCGCGGTCGCGGGTGACCAGGCCTTCGCCGGCCATGCGGTCGATGCGGTGGGTCATGGCGGCCGGGGTGAGGCCGAGGCGCTTGGCGAGCTCGCCGGGGCCCAGGCGGTAGGGAGCGCCGGAGAGGACCAGGGTCTTGAGGACCTCCCACTCGGCGTTGCTGATGCCGAGGTCGGCGACCTGGCGGCCGTACGCGACGTTCATCCGGCGGTTCAGCCGGCCGAGGGCGGAGACCACCTTCTCGACCTGGGGGTCGAGGTCGCGGAACTCGCGCTGGTAGGCGGCGATCTGCTCGTCGAGGGTCGGCTCCTGCGGGGCCTGGGTGCCGGACGGCTCGGGGGTGTCGGACATGGGGCCGAGTATCCCATGGAGCTCGTTGGCGTTGAAGTCCTTCTATGTGTATCGTTAAGGATCGAAGTTTAGGATTGAAGTCTTCAGGGTTCAGGGCTACAGCACTGAACCCGCGACCGAAGTGGGTGAGCGTGACCAAGGTGATGGGCGCCGCGATGCGCCGGATTCAGGCAGGCAGCGCGCTGAGCGCGTTCGGACTCGGCTTCACCGTGCCGTACCTCTATGTGTACGTCGCTCAGGTGCGGGATCTGGGCGCGACCACGGCGGGTGTCGTCCTGGCCGTCTTCGCCATGGCCGCGCTCGTCGTCCTGCCGTTCAGCGGACGCGCCATCGACCGGCGCGGCCCCGTGCCCGTGCTCCTCGTGGCCTCGCTGCTGGCCGCCGCCGGTGCGCTCGGGATGGGTCTCGCGGCCTCGGTGCCCGCGGCCGTCGGGTCCGCGGCGCTGCTCGGTGCCGGTACGGCCGTGATGCAGCCCGCGCTCGCGACCATGATCGTGTGGTGCTCGACGCCGTCCACCCGTACGCGCTCCTTCGCCATGCAGTTCTTCCTGCAGAACCTCGGTCTCGGTGTCGGCGGTCTGATCGGCGGCCAGCTGGTCGACGAGAGCCGGCCGGGCAGCTTCCTGCTGCTGTTCTCGATCGAGTCGGCGATGTTCCTCGTCCTCGCGGCCATGCTGCTGACCGTGCGGATGCCGAAGGCGCCGGCGCTCCAGGGCGCCCGTCCCGCCGCGGGCAAGGGCGGCGCGGTCCGCGCGCTGCTCGGGCACAAGGCGATGGTCCAGCTGTGCGTGCTCGGCTTCGTGCTGTTCTTCGCCTGCTACGGCCAGTTCGAGTCGGGTCTCGCGGCGTACGGCACGGAGGCCGCCGGGATCGCGCCGTCGACGCTCGGCATCGCGCTGGCCGCGAACACCGCGGTCATCGTGGTCGCCCAGTTCCTGGTCCTGAAGTTCGTCGAGCGCCGCAAGCGCACCCGGGTGATCGCGGCCGTGGGTCTGATCTGGACCGTGGCGTGGCTGTTCGCCGGGTACGCGGGCCTGGGCCACGGCAGCCAGGCGATGGCGACGGCGGCGTTCGTGTCGACGTACGCGCTGTTCGGGCTCGGCGAGGCGATGCTGTCGCCGACGGTCGCGCCGCTGGTGGCCGACCTGGCGCCGGAGTCGATGGTCGGCACGTACAACTCGGCCTTCGCCCTGGTGAAGCAGCTGGCGCTGGCCGTCGGTCCGGCCGTGGGCGGCCCCATGGGCGCCGCGCTGCACGGGCCGTACATCGTGACCTTCGTGCTGTTCTCGCTCGGCATCACCGTGCTTGCCGTCCGGCTGGGCAAGCGGCTGACTCCCGCGCAGAACCAGCCGTCGCTCGCCGCCAGGCCGTCGAAGGTCGTCGCGCGGCACGAGCCCGGACACGAGCCCGAGGCCCGGGCCGCCGTCGGACGCGAGACCGCCGCCGCCTAGTCGGGCAGGGCGAACTCGCACCACACCGCTTTGCCGCCGCCCGGAGTGCGGCGGCTTCCCCAGGACGAGGCGATCGTCGCGATGATCGAGATTCCGCGACCCGCCTCGTCCTCCGTTTCCGCTCTCCGCCGGCGCGGCAGATGGTCGTCGCCGTCCGTCACCTCGATGATCAGGCGGCGGTCGGTGCGGCGCAGCCGCAGCCGCATGGGCGGAGTGCCGTGCTGGAGGGAGTTCGCCACCAGCTCGCTGGTGGCGAGGACACCGAGGTCGCGCAGCTCGACCGGGAAGCGCCAGCTGGCGAGGACACCGGAGGCGAAGGCACGCGCGCGTGGCGCCGCCTCCACTCCGCCGAGCAGCTCCAGGGCCGCGTTGTGGAAGAGCTCGGCGTCGGGTCCCTTGCGGGCCGGGTGCTGGAGGACCAGGACCGCGACGTCGTCGTCGTGCTCGGCGGTGACGCCGAGGGAGCGCAGAAGCCGGTCGCAGACGACCTGGGGAGTGCCGGTGGCGCCGGACAGGGCGCGCTCGAGGGCCGCGACGCCCTCGTCGATGTCCTCGCGGCGCCGCTCGACCAGGCCGTCGGTGTAGAGGACGGCGGTGGAGCCGGGCGGCAGCGCGATGCTGCCGGAGGCGTGGAGCCAGCCGCCGGTGCCGAGCGGCGGCCCGGTGGGGTCCTCGGCGCGGCGGACGGTGCCGTCCTCGTCGCGTACGAGGATCGGGAGATGTCCGGCGGAGGCGTAGACGAGCTTGCCTTCGTTGGGATCGTGGACGGCGTAGACGCAGGTGGCGATCTGGCTGGCGTCGATCTCGGCGGCCAGGCCGTCGAGCAGCTGGAGCACCTCGTGCGGCGGCAGGTCGAGGCGGGCGTAGGCGCGGACGGCGGTGCGCAGCTGGCCCATGACGGCGGCGGCCCGCACGCCGCGGCCCATGACGTCGCCGATGACGAGGGCGGTGCGTCCCGCGCCGAGGGTGATGACGTCGTACCAGTCGCCGCCGACGGCCGCGTCGGTGCCGCCGGGCTGATAGGTGGCGGCGATCCGCAGGTCGTCGGGCTGCTCCAGCTCCTGCGGGAGCAGGGAGCGCTGGAGGGTGACGGCGGTCTCGCGGTGGCGGCGCTCGCTGGCGCGCAGCCGCTCGGCGGCCTCGGCGTGGTCGGTGACGTCCGCGGCGTGGACGAGGACGCCGCCGTCGGGGAGCCGCGGGCTCTCCACGGGCAGGCAGGTGACGGTGTAGGAGCCGCCGTCCTGGGTGCGGCGGGACTTCACGGTGCGGGGCTTTCCGCTGCGCAGGACCTGGTCGAGGAGCGGGAGCAGGCCGAGCTCCTCCGCCTCGGGGCAGCTGCCGGCGACGGTGGCTCCGGCGGGGCGGGGGCCGAAGGCGGCGGCGTACGCCTCGTTGACGTACGCGATGCGGTGCTCCGGTCCGTACACGAGGGCGACCAGGCCGGGGAGGCGGCCGACGATCTCTCGCACGGTGAAGTCCTCCAGGGCGGGGCCGTCGACGGAGCTGCCGGGCGCGCCGGAGGCACCGCCCTCGTCGGCGGGGTGGTCCTGCCGCGGCCCGTACTCACCGCGGGCGGCGGGCACGGAGCCTTCGGTCCCGCGGGACGCCGCGCGTCGCTGCGTACCGGGGAGCCGGGCGCTCCAACGGGTGAAGTTCACGGATCTGTATGCCTCGTGGTGTCGTTGCCGTGCAGAGTCACTCTGTGCAGGTGTGAGCCCACCTATGGTCACACGTCCAGTGTGGACGAGTGCACTGACAGTGATGTCAGCCCGCGGAGCCGTCCGCGGACTCGTCCTTGGGTGAGGTGGGCGGTGGTGCGGCGGCGAGTTCGAATTCGGCGCGCGGGTGCTCCAGGGAGCCGAGGGAGACGATCTCGCGTTTGAACAGGCCGGACAGGGTCCATTCGGCCAGGACGCGGGCCTTGCGGTTGAACGTGGGGACCCGGCTGAGGTGGTAGGCGCGATGCATGAACCAGGCCGGGTAGCCCTTGAGTTTGCGGCCGTAGACGTGGGCGACGCCTTTGTGGAGTCCGAGGGACGCCACGGAGCCGGCGTAGGCGTGCCGGTAGTCCTTGAGGGGCTGCCCGCGCAGGGAGGCGGCGATGTTCTCGGCGAGCACCTTGGTCTGGCGGACGGCGTGCTGGGCGTTGGGGGCGCAGTCCTTGCCCGGTTCGTCCGCGGTGAGGTCGGGGACGGCGGCCGCGTCGCCGGCGGCCCAGGCGTGCTCGACGCCCTCGACGGTGAGCCGGGCGGTACATCGGATGCGGCCGCGCGCGTCGCGGGGCAGGTCGGTGGCGGCGACGAGCGGCGCGGGTTTGACGCCGGCGGTCCACACGACGGTGCGGGTGGGCAGCCGGGTGCCGTCGCTGAGGACGGCGACGCGGTTCTCGCAGGAGTCGAGGCGGGTGCCGAGACGGACGTCGACGTTGCGGGCGCGCAGCTCGCGGACGGCGTAGCGGCCCATCTCCTCGCCGACCTCGGGCAGGATCCGGTCGGAGGCCTCGACGAGCACCCAGCGCAGGTCCTCGGGCTTGAGGTTGTGGTAGTACCGCGCGGTGTAGCGGGCCATGTCCTCGAGTTCGGCGAGGGCCTCGACGCCCGCGTAGCCGCCGCCGACGAAGACGAAGGTGAGGGCGGCGTCGCGCAGGGCGGGATCGCGGGTGGAGGAGGCGATGTCCATCTGCTCGATGACGTGGTTGCGCAGCCCGATGGCCTCCTCGACGGTCTTGAAGCCGATGCCGTGGTCGGCGAGGCCGGGGACCGGGAGGGTGCGGGAGATCGAGCCGGGCGCGATGACCAGCTCGTCGTAGCCGATCCTGACGCTTCCCGTCCCCTCCTCCTCGGTGGCGAGGGTGGAGAGGGTCGCGGTCCGCTTGACGTGGTCGACGGAGTGGACCTCGCCGATGACGATCCGGCAGCGGTCGAGGACGCGGCGGAGCGGGACGACGACGTGGCGCGGGGAGATGGAGCCGGCCGCGGCCTCGGGGAGGAACGGCTGGTACGTCATGTACGGCTCGGGTGTGACCACGGTGATCTCGGCCGCGTGGCTTCTCAGCTCGGCCTTGAGCTGCCGCTGCAGGCGCAGCGCGGTGTACATCCCGACGTAGCCGCCGCCGACAACGAGAATGCGCACAGGTTCGGTCACTGTCCCATGACGCAACGCCGTCCGGGGTTTGTCCACAGGCCCGGCAAATTGTGTGACCGGAGGGATACGGAGGCGTGGGGTGGCGAACGGGCCGGGCGCGAGGAGAAGTGCGCAGGTCAGGATAGGAGTGGGGGGTGGTGGACGAGGTCGGAATCGGGAGGGTCCGGGTCCTTGCTCCGATCGGGGGGCGCACCGTACGGAACTGCCCCTTCTGAATTGACTCCGACTCAACTATGTTCGTACCTCGTCGGGGTGTCGGATCGACGCGCGTGGACCAGAGGCGCGGCGGGTTCGGACTCCCGTGTCAGGGCGGGGAGTCTCCGGGGGGAGACATCATGAGCGGGGGAACGCTTATGCAGATTCAGGATTCTTACGGGCAGGTCCGCACGGCACAGTCGACGCCGAACGGGCGGTCCGCGCCGCTGCGGGTGGACGCGCAGCGGAATCTGGAGCATGTGCTCCGGGCGGCGCGCGAGGTGTTCGGCGAGCTCGGGTACGGGGCTCCGATGGAGGACGTGGCGCGCCGCGCCCGGGTCGGTGTCGGCACGGTCTATCGCCGATTCCCCAGCAAGGACGTCCTGGTGCGGCGGATAGCCGAGGAGGAGACGGCGCGGCTGACCGAGCAGGCGCGGGCCGCGCTCGGCCAGGAGGACGAGCCGTGGTCGGCGCTGTCCCGGTTCCTGCGCACCTCGGTCGCCTCGGGCGCCGGGCGGCTGCTGCCGCCGCAGGTGCTGCGGGTGGGCGTGGACGAGGTGCTGCTGCCGGCCGGGGCGCCCGACGAGGCGGCGCGGGTGCCGCAGCAGCGGGCGTCGCTCCCGGCGGCGAACGGTGTCGCGGTGGCGGCCAACGGTGTCGCGGCGGGATACGCGGAGCTGGACGGGGAGCGGGTCGTGGCGCCGCGCGCGGTGCCGGCGGCCGAGCAGGACGACGCGGGTGCCGCGGAGCTGCTTGAGGTCGTGGGCCGGCTGGTGGACCGGGCGCGGGAGGCGGGCGAGCTGCGGACCGACGTGACGGTGTCCGACGTGCTGCTGGTGATAGCCACCGCCGCGCCGGCGCTTCCGGACGCGGCGCAGCAGGCGGCGGCTTCGGCCCGGCTCCTGGACATCCTGCTGGAGGGCCTGCGCTCGCGGTAGCTCCGCGTCGCGCCGGCGACGGTCGGTACCGCCCGGGCGCGGGTGGCTCGTCGATGGTCCGGGTGGACCGTCGAGCATGACACGAACGGATGAGCGGTTACGCCCGGACACGGGAAATCGCCCCGGACGAGTGGTAAGTGGACGCGTGGGTTCGGCGTGTTCGCGTGCTGTGGCAGGCTGGGGCGGTGTTCGGGTCCGAGCGTGCATACGGGGGCTTCCGCGATGAGCGGTGACAGTCGGGACGAGTCGCTGGGCCCCGCGGGCACCGCGGAGACCGGGGACCTGCCGTCCCGGCAGGTCCCGAGTCAGGGCGGACCGGGCGGAGTCGCCGGAGCGGCCAGGACCGGCGCGCCAGAGCGGAGTGTGCCGCAGCAGCGCGAGGGCGGGACGAGCGCGCCGACCACCGCCGACGACACCCACGCCGATACCGGCGCCGATTCCGGGTCCGCGTCCGACTCCGGTTTTGGCTCCGTACTGCCGCCGCCGCTCGATCTGCCGCCGTCCGACTCCACGCTCGTGCAGCGGATGCGGGAGGGCGACGACAGCGCGTACGAGGAGCTGTTCCGCCGGCACTCCGCCGCCGTCCGCCGCTACGCCCGCACGTGCTGCCGGGACGCGGACACCGCGGACGACCTGACGGCCGAGGTCTTCGCCCGCACCCTCCAGGCGGTACGCGGCGGAGCCGGGCCCGAACAGGCCGTGCGCGCCTATCTGCTGACCACCGTCCGCCGGGTCGCCGCGAGCTGGACCAGGACCCAGCGCCGTGAGCAGCTGGTGGAGGACTTCGCGGTGTTCGCGGAGGACGCCGCCCGGGCCTCCGAGGTGTCCGACCAGACCGCGACGTTCGGCGCCGGGCTCGACCTCGGTGCCGACGTCCTCGCCATGCACGAGGCCGAGCGGTCGCTCGCCATGCAGGCCTTCCGCTCGCTGCCCGAGCGCTGGCAGGCCGTGCTGTGGCACACCACGGTCGAGGAGGAGTCGCCGAGCGAGGTCGCGCCGCTGTTCGGCCTGACCGCCAACGCCACCGCGGTGCTCGCCAGCCGGGCCCGCGAAGGCCTCAAGCAGGCCTATCTGCAGGCGCATGTCAGCCAGTCGCTGACGGCGGGCGGCGACTGCGCCCGCTATGCCGACCGGCTCGGCGCGTTCGCGCGCGGCGGCCTGCGGATGCGGTCCGAGCGGGGCCTGCGCAAGCACCTCGACGAATGCGCCAAGTGTCGGCTCGCCGCCGGTGAACTGGCCCATGTGAACGCCGGTATCCCGGCGCTGCTGCCGGTCGCGGTCATCGGCTGGTTCGCCGCCGGCTACTCCCTCAAGGCCGCGGGCATCGCCGCCGGTGGCGTCGCGGGCGCGGGCGCCGCCGGTGCCGCTGCGGCCGCCACGGGTACCGGCACCGCGGGCGGCGCGGCCGGGGCCTCGTCCGCCGCGGCCGCCGAGGGCCTGGGCATTCCCGCGAAGGCGGGCATCGCGGCCGTCGCCGCGGTCGCCGCGACCGCCGGCCTGGTGTGGGCGCTCACCGGAGCCGAACCGGAGCCCGTCGCGCAGCCCACCGCCACGCCCACCGCGGTCGCTCCCGTCCAAGCGCCGCCGCCCGCGCCCAGGCCGTCGCCCGAGCCGCCGAGCACCCAGCCCGCGCCGCCGCCGGTCGCGCCGCCTCCTCCCGCGCCGAAGCCGACGCCCCGCGCGAAGCCCAGCGCCCGGCCGACGCCCACGCCCGCGCCCCGGCCCAAGGAGACTCCTCGGCCCACGCCGGCGAAGCCGAAGCCGGCCCCGAAGCCGCCGCCCGCGCCGCCGGCCGTGTACCAGGTCAGCCGGCTCGAATACGGCGTCGTCGGCGACGGCACCAAGCCGGAGGTCGACCTCGCCCGCAGCAGCTGGATGTGGCAGCGCTCCGGCCTGAACATCAACGACACCCGTTACGCCCACGGCGTGAGCGTGCAGGCCCCGTCCTCGCTGTTCATCGACCTCAACCGGCAGTGCACCGGCTACGACGCGGTCGTCGGCATCGACGACCTCACCGTCCCGCTCGGCGTCGGCGGCGTGCGCTTCTCGGTGTACGGCGACGACGAGCGGCTGTGGCGCTCCGCCGTGATCCGTCCCGGTGACGCGCCCGTGCCGGTGCACGTCCCTCTCGCCGGGCGCCGCACCCTGCGGCTGGTCGTCGAGGCGCACACGCCGTTCGGCCGGGCGGCGGTCGCCGACTGGGCGGACTCGAGGATCAGCTGCTCCTGAGGCACCTGCCTGCCTGCGAGCCCGGGTCCGAGCCCCGGCCCGGTCCCGGGACCCGGTCCGGGTCCGGGTCCGACTCCCGGTCCGGGTCCGGGTCCGGGGTCCGGGGTCCGGGGTCCAGGGTCCGCTAGCGCGTGAACGGCTCCGCGCGGGCCAGGATGTCGTCGAGCGTGAGCTCGCGGCCCTCGGCGAGCGCCGCCTCGTACGCCTCCTCGTCCAGTCCGGCGCGCGCCAGGGCCAGGACGTCCTCCGCCTCGCGCAGCTCGGGCCAGGCGGCGGGGAACCCGCCGCGCCAACGCTCCACGGCGCCCAGGACGGCGACCGCGAGGGCGAGTTCACCGCCGAGGGCGAGCGCGGTGGCGAGGCCCTCCGCGAGACCGGCCGTGAAGAACTCGGCGGACTCGGCGTCCCGCGCCATCCGCAGGGCCTCGACGGCGTGCGCGACGGCCACCGGGCCCGCGCCCTCGTGGGCCTCGATCCGGGCGGAGAGTCCCGACACGAGGGCCTGGAAGTGCGGCGGCGGAGTGCTGTCGACGATCATCGCGGTGGCCGCCTCCATATGGCTCCGGGCGGCGGCGAGGTCCCCGTCGTGGAGCGCGATCCCGGCCCGCAGGAAGCGGACGTACGTCGCAGTGTCGTGCACGCGGTAGCGCTCGGCCACCGCCGTCGCCTCGTCGAGGCCCTTGACGGCGCCGGCCAGGTCGCCGAGCTGGAAGTCGAGTTCGGCGAGCCGGGCGATGAGGAACGGCGCCTCGGCGTGGGCGCCGACCTCACGGGCGAGGCCCAGCGCCTCCTCGTACGCCTCGCGGGCCTCGCCGTGCCGGCCGCGCAGCATGTTGGCCTCGCCCGCGGCGCTCGCGACCTGGGCGCGCATCCAGCGGTCGCCGACCCGCCGGGACAGCGTGCGCAGCTCGGCGAGGTCGTCGTCGACGCCGGGCATGCCGCCGGGCATGTCGATGACCATGTGGGTGCGGAACATCAGCGAGACGCCCATCTCCCACTCACCGCCGTGACGGCGGGCGTTGGCGACGGAGATGTCGAGGAGCGCGCGTATGTCGCGGGGCTCCTCGGTGAGGTACGCGGTGAACGGCCACAGCAGGCCGGGGAAGCGGGCGGCCTCGGGGCCGGGGTCCGCGGAGAAGGCGAGCCGGACCCGGGTGACGAGGGCGACGGTCTCCGGGTCGTCCCGGAGGGACGGCAGGGTCTGGCTCTCGACGGCGAGGAAGAAGTAGAGCATGCGCAGGTGCATGCGGGGCCAGTGGCGCGGGTCGGCCGGGTCGTCGGGATCCTCGCCGAGGCGCAGGGCGCGCTCGGTCCAGGACAGGGCCTCGGGGCGGTAGTTGCGCAGCCACCAGAACCAGCCCATGGCGAAGACCAGCCGGTGGGCGGCGGCCTCGTCGGGCTCGGTGACGGTGACGCGGTGGAGGGCGGCGCGGATGTTGTCGAGGTCGCGCTCGATCCGGGCGATCCAGGGGAGCTGTGCGCCGGAGCGCAGGAGGGGTTCGGCGGTCTCGGCGAGGGCGGTGAAGTGGGCGGTGTGGGCGGCCTCGGCGTCGGCGAGCAGCTCCGGCGTCTCGGCGGCGCGCTCGACGGCGTACTCGTGGATGGTCTCCAGGAGGCGGTAGCGCATCTCGCCGTCGTCGGTGGGCGTGGCGACGACGAGGGACTTGTCGACGAGGGCGCCGAGGGTGTCGGCGGTGCCGGGCGAGGCCGGGTCGAGGGCCTCGGCGGCGGCGAGGTCCCAGCCGCCGGCGAAGACGGAGGCCTTGCGGAGCAGGTCGCGCTCGTCGGCGTCGAGGAGGTCCCAGGACCAGTCGACGACGGCTCTGAGGGTCTGCTGGCGGGGCAGCACGGTGCGGGAGCCGGAGGTGAGGAGAAGGAACCGGTCGTCGAGACGGTCGGCGATCTGGCGCGGCGTGAGCAGGCGCAGGCGGGCGGCGGCGAGTTCGATGGCGAGCGGGAGGCCGTCGAGACGGCGGCAGATCTCGTCGACGGCCGGCAGGTCGTCCTCGGGCCGGAAGGCGGGGCGGACGGCGCGGGCGCGTTCGGCGAAGAGCTGGTGCGCGGGTGTCGGCGGGAGCGGTTCGACCGGGCGGACGGCTTCGCCGGGGACGCCGAGGGGCTCGCGGCTGGTGGCAAGGACACGCAGCTCGGGGCAGTGGGTGAGGAGCTTCTCGGCGAGCGCGGCGGCGGCGCCGATGACGTGCTCGCAGTTGTCGAGGACGAGGAGGAGGGGCCGGCGGGCGAGGTGCTCGACGAGGCGGGCGGTCGGATCGTCCTGGAGCGGCACGCCCTCGCGGGTGATCAGGTTGGTCTCGCGCAGGCCGAGGGCGGAGAGCACGGCTCCCGGTACGGCGTCGGGGTCGTCGAGCGGGGCGAGTTCGGCGATCCAGGCGGCGGGGCCGACGGCCTGGCGGGCGGCCTCCTCGGCGAGGCGGGTCTTTCCGGAGCCGCCGGGTCCGGTGAGGGTGACGAGCCGGGAGCGGTCGAGGTCGGCGCGGAGTGCGGCGAGTTCGGGCTCGCGGCCGACGAAGGAGGTGAGGCGGGGCCGGATGTTGCCGGGCTCGGCGGCCGGCGCGGCGCTCGGCGCCGGGCGCGGCGACGGCTTTTCGCCGGCGAGGAGCTCGGCGTGCAGGGCGGTGAGTTCGGGGCCGGGATCGGTGCCGAGCGCGTCGGCGAGGGTGCGGCGGGCGGTGTCGTACGCGGCGAGGGCGTCGGCCGGGCGGCCTTCGGCCCGCAGGGCGCGGATCAGCTGGGCGTGGAACGTCTCGTCGTACGGATACGCGCCGGTCAGCTCGGTGAGTTCGGGCACGAGTCCGGCGGTGGCGCCGCGCCGCAGGTCGGCCTCGACGCGCCGGCGGAGCGCGGCGAGCCGCTGCGCCTCGGGGCGCACGCCCGCGTGCTCGGGCAGATCCGCGAGCGCGGGGCCGCGGAAGAGCGCGAGGGCGGTGCGCAGCAGTGCGGCGGCGGCCTCGGGCTCGCCCGCGTCGAGCCGGGCGTCGGCGTCGCGGACGTGCCGCTCGAACACGTACAGGTCGATGTCCTCGGGCTCGGCGACGAGCCGGTACCCGCCGGGCCCCGAGGCGACGGCGTCCTTCCCGAGCACCCGCCGCAGGCGCCCGACGAGGGCCTGGAGCGCGGCCGGCGCGTCGGACGGCGGCTCGTCCCCGTACACGTCGTCCACCAGCTCTCCGACGGACACCGCCCGCCCGCCCCGCAGCGCGAGCGCGGCGAGCAGGGCACGCAGCCGGGCGCCGCCGAGGGGAAGCGGGGCGCCGTGGTGGTCGAGGGCCTCGGTGGTGCCGAGGAGGAGGTACCGCACCGGATCATTGTCGCGGGTGGGGGTGGCGAGCGCCTCGGGGTTTACCCGGACAGGGGCGCGCGGGGCGCGAGATCCGGCGGAGAGGTCAGAACTCCGCGGTGTCGAGCTCGAAGCCGAGCGGGGCGGGCAGAGGGACGACCGCGCCCAGCTTGTGGGCGGACTTGGACGTTTCGGCGGCCGAGCGGCGCTCGTCACGCCGGCAGCGACCTCGCCGACGGGATCAGCGGTCCCGGCACCGCGCGTTGCCTCGGGGCGGCCGTGCCGGTCCAGCAGGAGCCGCGGCGGGCGAGGAGGCGGCGGAGCCAGAGTTCGGTGGAGACCAGGTCGGCGAGGCCGTCGAGCGGGAGCGGCTCGCCGTCGGCGGCGGCGCGCAGGGCGCGGCGGACCACGCGGGCCTCGATCAGGCCGGCGTCGGCCAGGAGCGGGGCGTCGAAGAGGGCCAGCAGGTGCGGGAGGGCGGCGCGCAGGCCGGCGCGGGTGGCGGCGGCGGGGACGGCCGGGTGCGGGACGCCCCAGCCGGCCGGCAGGTCGTGGATGCCGGCGCCCGCGAGCACGGCGCGCAGGACGTTGGCACGCGCGTCGGGCTGGACCCGCAGCGATTCGGGCAGGTCGCGGCAGGCCCGTACGACCTGGTTGTCGAGGAAAGGGGCGTGCAGGCGCTGGCTGCGGATCTCGGCGGCCTGTTCCAGGACCCGGTGGTCGGCCGCGGCCCGTGCGAGGGCGGCACGCGCGCGTGCCTCGCCCGGCCGCTGGACGGCGGCCGGCAGGGTCGCCGCCCGGTTCAGGCGAACCGATACTTCGGCGAGTGCCTCGCCCGTCAGCCAGCGCGCCGCCGGTCCCGGCCGGGACCAGGCGAGGGCGGACAGCGAGGCCTCCAGCGGGCCGTGCGCCCCGGCGGGCGCCCGGTTCGCCTCGAGGACGCGCGTGGCGGCGGCCTCCAGGCCGGTCCGGTACGGCGTACGGGCGAGCCGCCGCGCCGCCCGGTACACCTGGAGCGGCACGAGCAGGGCCCCGGCCGAGGGCCCGCTCGCCTTGGCGAGCGCCGTCACCGGCCGCACCAGGGACCGGCGCCGGCGGTCCATCAGCAGGTCCGCGAGGCGCGCCGGGTGGGCGTCCAGGACCTGCCGGGCGCCGAAGCCGGTGAAGTGGTCGGCGCTGCCGCCCGCGAGCCGCCTGCGGTGCCGTTCGGCCGACACCAGGGAGGGCCCCGGTTCGTCGGTGAGCGGCCCCTCGAGCTCGGCGTAGGGCAGCGCCTCCTCACCGGCGGCGACGACGACGTGGTGGAGCCGCGGATTGGCGGCGATCTCGCGGGCACGGCCCAGTTCGTCCTGGCTCGCCGGGCCGGCCAGGTCGTTGAAGGTGACGGCGAGCAGCCGCTCGCCCGCGCCGGTGCCGTGGCCGAGGATCGTGCCGGGCACGCCCGGCAGCCCGGCCGCGAGGAGCGCGAGGGTGCCCGACGCGCTGCCGCCGGACAGGTCGGCGCCGATGCCGGGCGCGGGCGCGCCGCCGCGGGCCGCGCGCCGGTCGGCGGGCCCCATGCCGGGCACCGGGCCCGGGTCGGGCAGCGGCACCTCGGGTGCGTGCCGGGGCGCGGTGAGCCGGGCCCTCACGGCCTCGATCAGGGCGTCCCGCACCGCTTCCACGGCCTGCCGCGGATCGGCCTCGGGCGCGGCGACGGCGAGCGAGGCGACCTGCTCGTAGCCGGTGATCTCGCGTGCGCCCTCGCGCAGGATCAGCGCGTGCCCGGGCGGCACCCGGCGCACGCCCTCGTACGGGGTGGAGTCGCGCAGCGCCTCGGGCGTCTCGGGGCAGGCGAGGAGCGCCGCGACGTGCCCGATGTCGAGCTGGGCCTCGGTGAGGTCGGCGAGCGGCAGCGCGGCGGTGCCGTAGGCCGTGCCGCCCGCCCACGGGGTGTGGAACACCGGCCGGGCGCCGGCGAGATCACCGGTGACGGTGATGCGGCGGCCGACCTTGACGACGGCGGTGTAGCTGCCCGGCCATGCGGTCAGATGCCGCAGTGCGCCCCCGCGCGCGGTCAGCAGGCCGCGCCGCAGTTCCTCGTCGCTCGCGGCGCAGCAGCCGAGCACGGCGAGCCGGGTCTGCTCGTCGACGGCGATCAGGCGCACCTCGTCGGGGCGCCAGTCGCCGACCGCCCACAGCGGATCGGGGTCGGGCCACAGCAGCTGGGCGCCCACCGGGTGCACCGTGCGGCCCTCGGCCGGGTCGCCGACGGCGCCGGCCGAGCCGGGCGGCGGGGTCGCGGACGGGCCGCCGAGGCGCGCGGCGACACTGCTCCAGCCCACCAGCCACCGCATCGCCGCCTCCACACAGGTCGAGTGGAGGACATGCTGCCACGACAACGGCGTGCGGGAGGGCCCCGGGAGGCATCACGAAGCGGCCTCGGCGCAAGGCGAATGGGCCTCTGGCATGGGCCAGTTGTCCACAGTCGTGTTTCGGCCATTCTCAACCGGCCGAGGGGCAGGCGCGTTTGTCACCGGGATGTCCGGCAGTCCGGGAGGCGGTCGCCTCCCGGAGCCGTCCACCGCCCGCGGGGAATGGGGCGGCGGTGTCCCCCAGCCCACTCGTCCGGGACATCGGTCCTCGGCCAAGTGGGCCGACCCACGCAGGACTCATGGAAGCGCTCCCCCGGGGCCCGGGCGAGAGCGCACGGGCGGGCGCACGGCCACACGGCGGGAGCACGACGGGCGGCCCGCGGCTCCCCGCTCATCCCATCCCACAACATTCTCGCCATACGGAACACCGCCCCTTAACGGTCGGGATCCGGCGAACTACGCTGTGCTTACGAATGCCGCACGCCTATGCCCGGCGTTGTGCCCGGCGTGCGGCGGCCGTCTGGGTGTCGTGTCGAGGGGTGGCGTCATGTCCAGGGAGCAACGCGGGCCGAACGACAAGCTCGGCACGGTTCTCGCCCTCGCGGGAATCAGCAACGCCGGGCTCGCCCGGCGCGTCAACGACCTCGGGGCGCAGCGTGGCCTGACGCTTCGTTACGACAAGACGTCGGTGGCCCGGTGGGTGTCCAAGGGCATGGTGCCGCAGGGCGCCGCCCCGCACCTGATCGCCGCCGCCATCGGCCAGAAGCTCGGCCGGCCCGTGCCGCTGCACGAGATCGGGCTCGCCGACGCCGATCCCGCGCCCGAGGTCGGCCTCGCCTTCCCGCGCGACGTCGGCGAGGCGGTCCGCACCGCCACCGAGCTGTACCGGCTGGATCTCGCCGGTCGGCGCGGCGGCGGTGGCATCTGGCAGTCACTCGCCGGCTCCTTCTCCGTCAGCGCCTACGCCACGCCCGCCTCCCGCTGGTTGATCACACCCGCCGACCCGTCCGTGGAACGCCCGGCGCCGCGGGCGGCCGCGCGCCCGGCCACCGGCGCGGCCCCGGCCTCCGGCCCAAGCGCGGTCGAGGCCGGCCCCGGCGGCCTGGGAGGACTGGGCGGGCTCGTCGGGCCGGCCGCCCTCGCCGAGACCGTGGAGCACGTGCGCGTGGGCCACAGCGACGTCGCCAAACTGCGCGAGGCCGCCGAGGACGCCCGCCGGTGGGACTCCAAGTACGGCGGCGGCGACTGGCGCTCCTCCATGGTCCCCGAGTGCTTACGCGTCGACGCCGCGCCGCTGCTGCTCGGCTCCTACTCGGACGAGGTCGGGCGCGCCCTCTTCGGCGCGACCGCCGAGCTGACCCGGCTCGCCGGCTGGATGGCCTTCGACACCGGCCAGCAGGAGGCCGCCCAGCGCTACTACATCCAGGCGCTGCGGCTCGCCCGCGCCGCCGCCGACGTGCCGCTCGGCGGCTACGTCCTGGCCTCCATGTCGCTCCAGGCGACCTACCGCGGCTTCGCCGACGAGGGCGTCGACCTCGCCCAGGCCGCACTCGAACGCAACCGCGGCCTCGCCACCGCCCGCACCATGTCCTTCTTCCGGCTCGTCGAGGCCCGGGCCCACGCCAAGGCCGGCGACCAGACGGCCGCCGCCGCCGCGCTCAAGGCCGCCGAGGGCTGGCTCGAGCGCTCCCGCGACGGCGACGGCGACCCGACCTGGCTCGGCTTCTACTCCTACGACCGGTTCTGCGCCGACGCCGCCGAGTGCTACCGCGACCTCAAGCTGCCCCGGCAGGTCCGCCGCTTCACCGAGCAGGCGCTGTCCCGGCCCACCGAGGAGTACGTCCGCTCGCACGGGCTGCGGCTCGTGGTGTCGGCCGTGGCCGAGCTGGAGTCCGGGAACCTGGACGCGGCCTGCGCCGCCGGCACGCGTGCGGTAGAGGTGGCCGGGCGGATCTCCTCGGCCCGCACCACCGAGTACGTACGGGACCTGCTGCACCGGCTCGAGCCGTACGGCGACGAGCCGCGGGTCATGGAGCTGCGGGAACGGGCCCGTCCGCTTCTCGTCGCGCCGGCGTGACACGTGTCCCACGCTGCGGGCGGTTTAGCCGGGATGTCAGTGGGCCAGTGCACTATCAGGGGTGGGAGGTGGCGCTGGTGTCCGTGGCGGACCGCTATGACTGTGACGTGCTCGTGATCGGCGGAGGGATCGTCGGTCTGTCGACCGCGTACGCGATCACGCGCGCCGCGCCCGGCACCCGGGTCACGGTCCTGGAGAAGGAGCACGCCCCGGCGCGCCACCAGACCGGCCGCAACAGCGGTGTGATCCACAGCGGCATCTATTACCGGCCGGGCTCGCTCAAGGCCCGCTTCGCGGTCGAGGGCGCGGCCGAGATGGTCAAGTTCTGCGCGGAGTACGGCATCCCGCACGAGGTCACGGGCAAGCTGATCGTCGCCACCGGGCGCGAGGAGCTGCCCCGGCTGCACGCGCTGGTGCAGCGCGGCCGGGAGAACGGCATCCCGGTGCGCGAGCTGGGCCCGGCGCAGATCAGCGAGTACGAGCCGCGGGTGCGGGGCCTGGCCGCGATCCACGTGGGCACGACCGGGATCGTCGACTACGCAGCGGTGGCGGCCAAGCTCGCCGAGGCCTCGGGCGCCCGGATCCTGTACGGGTCGGCGGTCACCGCCGTCGACCGGCGGCCCTGGGGCGTCGCCGTGCGCACGGCCGCCGGGCGCGTGGTGCGCGGCAAGGTGCTGGTGAACTGCGCGGGGCTGCACTGCGACCAGGTGGCGTGGCTGGCGGGCGACGATCCGGAAATGCGGATCGTGCCCTTCCGCGGCGAGTACTACGAGCTGGCCGACCCGTCCCTCGTCCGCGGCCTGGTCTATCCGGTGCCGGACCCGGCCTTCCCCTTCCTCGGCGTCCATCTGACCCGCGGCATCGACGGCGGCGTGCACGTCGGCCCGAACGCGGTCCCGGCGCTCGCCCGCGAGGGCTACGGCTGGTCGGTCGTCCGCCCGCGCGAGCTGGCCGGCACCCTCGCCTGGCCCGGCAGCTGGGCGATAGCCCGCGCGCACTGGCGCTACGGCGCGGGCGAGCTGCACCGCTCGCTGTCCAAGCGCGCCTTCACCGAGGCGGTGCGGCGGATGCTCCCGCTCGTCGAGGAGCGCGACCTGCGCCGGGCCGCGCCGGGCGTGCGGGCCCAGGCGGTCCTGAAGGACGGCACGCTCGTCGACGACTTCCTGATCCGCGAGTCGGTGCGCACGGTCCACGTGCTCAACGCGCCCTCTCCGGCGGCGACCGCCTCGCTGCCGATCGGCCGCGAGGTCGCGGGCCGGGCCCTGGCCCTGCTCTAGGGGGCACTGCCGCAGCGGGCGCCGGCCCTGCCGCGGCCGTCACCGCGGCCCCGGCGACGGCGCCCGGCGCCCCGTAGAATCGGGGCATTGTGTCTGAGCAGCCTGAGAACACCCCGCACACCGTCCCGGACGGCACCACCGAGACCCGCCTGTCCGTCGCGCGGCGCGGCAGCCGGATGTTCGCGCCCGGCGAGGGCCCGTCGCCCGACCCGGCGGGCTCGCACTTCGAGCGGCGGATCCGGAGCTTCCAGCCCCGCCGCAGCCGGGTCACCGCGGGACAGGCCGAGGCCATGCTGAAGCGCTGGCCCGACTGGGGCCTCGACATCGACGGAAGCCGGGTGCTCGACCTGGACGAGATGTTCGGCGGGCGGCCGGTCGTCCTGGAGATCGGTTTCGGCATGGGCGAGGCCACCGCGCAGATGGCCGCCGCCGATCCCGGCACCGGCATCCTCGCCGTGGACGTCCACACGCCCGGCCAGGGCAATCTGCTCGGCCTCGCGGACCGGGCCGGCCTCGACAACGTGCGCGTCGCCAACGGCGACGCGATCATCCTGCTGCGCGAGATGCTCCGGCCGGAGTCCCTCGCCGGCTGCCGGGTCTACTTCCCGGACCCCTGGCCCAAGAAGCGCCACCACAAGCGCCGGCTCATCCAGCCCGACTTCCTCACCCTCCTCGCGCCCCGGCTGGAGCGGGGCGGGCTGCTGCACTGCGCCACGGACTGGGAGCCGTACGCCGAGCAGATGCTGGAGGTGCTCGAGGCGCACCCCGACTTCGAGAACAGCCAGCCCGGCGGCGGCTACGCGCCCCGGCCCGCGTTCCGGCCGCTGACCCGCTTCGAGGGCCAGGGCCTCGACAAGGGCCACGTGGTCCACGACCTGCTGTTCCACCGGCGCTGACACCACCAGGGGGCAGGCGTTCGCCATGCCCCCGTCACGGTTTGTCCACAGGCGCCCGGAACTCCCTCGCCGCTGTCGGTGCAGGTCGTTAGGGTCGTTGCGTGTCGTCGAACCCGATCACCGGACCCGCAACGCCGCCCGTGACCACCCCCACGGCCGGCGTTCCCGCGCCCGCTCCCGTGCCCGCCCTGGAGACCGACCAGCCGGACTTCGCGGCGGTGCCCGAGCGCGCCAAGTGGCGTTACAAGCCGCGGAAGGCGTTCTGGCGCAGCCGGCTGGTCCGGGCCGTCGCGCTGATCACCGCGCTCGCGCTGTGCGCGCTGGTGATCCTCGCGCTGGTGCGGGAGGAGACCGGCACCGAGGGCTTCCTCGTCGGCCTCGGACTCGCCGTGCTCCCGGTGCCGCTGCTCATGGCCGCGTTCCGCTGGCTCGACCGGGTCGAGCCGGCGCCCTGGAAGAACCTGCTGTTCGCGCTCGCCTGGGGCGCGTTCGCCTCCACCCTGGTCGCGATCCTGGCCAACTCCTTCGCCGTGGAGTGGATCAGCAGCGCCACCGCCGACCCCGGCTCGGCCGACACCCTCGGGGCGACCGCCGTCGCGCCGGTCGTGGAGGAGACCGCCAAGGGCGCCGCCGTGCTGCTGCTCTTCCTGTTCCGGCGCCGGGACTTCACGGGCCCGGTCGACGGGCTGGTCTACGCCGGCTTCACCGCCACCGGCTTCGCCTTCACCGAGAACATCCTCTATCTGGGCAACGCCTTCGGCGAGGACCAGGAGTTCGGCTCCGACGGCCTCGGCTCGGTGACGGTGGGCACGTTCTTCGTCCGGGTCATCATGTCCCCGTTCGCCCACCCGCTGTTCACCTCGCTCACCGGCCTCGGCTTCGGCTTCGCCGCGCTGCTCGGCGCCACCGCCCGGGCCCGCCGCACCCGTCTGGTGCTGCTGCCGCTGGGCGGCCTGCTGCTCGCCATGGGCATGCACGCGCTGTGGAACGGCTCGGCCAGCTTCCACCCGCTGGCGTTCCTGCTGGTCTACGGCATGTTCATGGTGCCGGTCTTCGCCCTGCTGACCTGGCTCGCGATATGGAGCCGGCAGAAGGAGCTGCGCACGATATCCGGCGAGCTTCCGGCCTACGCGACGGCCGGCTGGCTCGCTCCCGATGAACCGCTCGCGCTCTCCTCGATGCGGGCCCGCTCGCTGGCCCGCGGTTACGCCGCCCGCAGCCTCGGCAAGCCCGGCGCCCAGGCGGTCGGCGAGTACGAGGCGTTCGCGACGACCCTGGCGTTCCTGCGCCACCGGGCCCGGCGCGGGCAGGCGGCGCCGGACTTCACGGCCCGCGAGCAGGAGCTGCTGCACCACCTGTGGCAGCGCCGGCAGGTCGCCTCGCCGGCGCTGACGTACGCGGCCCGGGCCACCGGCCGGGTGTGGTCGCCGCCGCAGTACCTCGACTACGGCGGCTACAACCCGTACCGGAGCTAGAGCAGCCGGCTGGGCCTCAGATGCTCAGGCCCTTGGAGCGGAGCCAGTCCGCCGGGTCCATGCCCGCGCCGGACGGCGTGTGGACCTCCAGGTGGAGGTGGGGGCCGGTGACGTTGCCGGTGGCGCCGACGCGGCCGATGGTGTCGCCGGTGCCGACGGACTGGCCGGCGCCGACCGTCATGGAGGAGAGGTGGCAGTACCAGACCTCGGTGCCGTCCTCGAGCTCCAGCACGATCCGGTAGCCGTACGCGCCGGACCAGCCGGCCGACTTCACGGTGGCGCCGTGGACCGCCTTCACCGGCGTGCCGGTGGGCGCGGCGAAGTCCAGGCCGGTGTGGTGGCCGGAGGACCACATCGAGCCGGCCTCGCCGTAGGTCGAGGTGATCGTGTACGAGGACGTCGGCAGCGCGTAGCTCGCGGCGAGCCTGGCCAGGCGCTCGGCCTCGGCCTTCGCCGCGGCCTCCTCCTCGGCCTTCTTCTTCGCCTCGGCGGCCGCCTTCTCCGCCGCGTCGGCCTTGGCCTCGGCCTCCGCCGCCGCCTTCTCCGCCGCGGCCTTCTCCGCGGCGGCCTTCGCCTCGGCGTCCGCGGCGGCCTGCTGCTGCTCGGCCTGCTGGAGGATGCGGGCGCGCAGCGCCTCGCCGGCGTCGGTCCGGGTGGCCCCGGCCTGCGCGGCGCCGGTGCCGCCGGCCGAGCCCGTGCCCGCCTGGTCGGCCGTGGTGTAGGTGAGGGCGGTCAGCGGCTGGGTGTTGTTCCCCGCCCCGGTCGCCTCGGAGCCGCCCTCGTCCTCGTCGTGTCCGCCGATCAGACCGCCGACGCCCGGCAGGTCGGAGGCGTCGGGCAGGTGGACGTCCGGCAGGTCGACGTCCGGCAGCGCTATCGAGACCGGCGGCTTCTGCTGGGCGGTGGCCAGGCCGCCGGCGCCGACGGCGGCGATCACGCCGACACCGAGCACGGTGGAGGAGCGGGCGAAGTTGGAGCGCTGCTTGACCACGCGGTGGCGGCCGCCCGAGCGGCCCCGGTCCCGCAGGGAGTCCTCGGTGGGGTTCCACTCCTCGCCGCCGCCCGGGCCCTCGGCGGCGCCCGCCGGACCGGGAGCGCCGAAATAGTCGAAGGGGTTTTCGGGAGCAGGGGTGTTGGACGCCACGGAGGCGCTCTCCTTTCCTTCCTTCTCGCCTACCGGGTTAGCTGACGGGTTCGGAGCAGGAAGGTCTCCTACGGGCGTGCCGCACGAGTGCGGTGGGGCCCGATTCACCCCAAGTGGTGGTTCCCCGGTTCCCTTACGGGATTCGGCGCGCGCGCACGGTGCCGTCTCTTGCGACGGCTGGGACGACCGCGCTGCGTTATCGAACGTTAATAGACGCGGCCACTCGATTCCAAGCCGTTCCCCTTGATCATTCACTGAATTGTGAGGCTATGTCCCGAGTTGACCACCGTTCAGAAGAGGCCGCCGACACATCGCCGACACACCTTCAAACTGACGTTGAGTCAATTGTTATCGGAGGGAGACCCTTCGACTACGACCGGTCACCACCCGGCGGCACCACCGGCATCGTCCGGCGCCGCTCCGGCTGCCCCACCGCCGGACGGCTCACCGCGAGCAGCGCCATGTCGTCCGTCGCACCACCGCCCGTGTGCCGGCGCACGTCCGCCACGAGCGCGTCGAGCAGCTCCTCCGGCCCCGGGAAGATCCGCCCGGCGAGCCGCTCCCGCGGGTCGTAGAACTCACCGTGCGCGTCCCGCGCCTCCGACAGGCCGTCCGTGTAGAAGAGGAGCGTCGCGCCCGGCGGATACGGCGTCTCCTCGGCCCGGTCGGGCCACACCGCCAGCTCTCCCATCCCCAGCGGCAACGCCGCCTCGCTCGGCCGCAGCACCTGCGCCGCCCCGTCCGCGTGCAGCAGCAGCGGCTCCGGATGGCCGCGGTTGACCACCCGTACGGTCCGGTCGCCACCCGGGATCTCGGCCAGGACGGCGGTGGTGAAGCCCTCGAAGGCGTCGAGCCCGTCGCGCCGGGTGCCCTCCCGGGCCAGCGCCCGCTCCAGACGCGCCGCCACGCCCTCCAGCGTGGACTCCTGCTCGGCCGCCTCCCGGAAGGCGCCGATGACCACCGCCACCGCCTCCACCGCGTCGAGCCCCTTGCCCCGTACGTCGCCGACCACCAACCGCACCCCGTACGGGGTGTCCTGCACCGCGAACAGGTCGCCGCCGATGAACGCGTCCGCCTGCGCCGCCTCGTACCGGGCCGCGATCTGCAGCCCGCCGATCCGCGCCGCCGGCGTCGGCAGCACCGCCTTCTGCGCCGTCTCCGCGATCACCCGCGCCGAGGCGAGCCGTTCGCCGCTGCGCCGTACGACCCGGTTGATCAGCAGCGCCAGCGCCGAGACGGTGAGGACCGTCAGCGTCTCCGTGAGCGCCGGGATCTGGTCCACCGTCTCGTTGTAGACGTGCAGCCCGACGCTCGCGAGGACGGCGGCGATGCCGGTGAGCAGCGTCGTCAGGGTGGAGAAGAACGGGGCGGCGATCAGCGGCGCGGCCGAGAACAGCGGGGCCGCGGTGTAGGTGGGCGGCGTCGCCAGGTCGTACACCACCCCGCCGACGATCACCAACGGCGGCAGCGCCCGGATGAAGCGCCGCGCGCCCCGGTACGCGCCCGGAGCGCCCGGAGCACCGTGCCCGCCCGGAGCGCCGCCGCCCGCCCCGGAGACCGACCCCGAGTCCGACCCGGACCGCGGCCCGGGGCCGGACCCCGGCTCCGGGTCGCGCCCCTGCGCCGCTCGCGCCACCTGTGCTCTCCCGCCTGGACGTGCCCGGCCGCGGACCGACCCGTACCCGTCCCAGGGTGGCGTCAGGCCGGCCGGCTCGGCGACTCCTCCTCCGCCGGTTGGCGTACGGCGAGCCGCCCGCCCCTGGCCAGCGCCGCCATGGCCGCCGCGCAGCCGAGGCCGACCGCGCACAGCACCAGCCACGTCACCGACGACCGGCCCGTCACGTCGAGCAGCACGCCCGTCCCCAGGTTCCCCACCGTGATGCCGATCCCGCACACCGTGTTGTAGAGCCCGTAGTGGGTGGCGACCCAGCGGCCCCGGGACAGCGCGACGACCGTGTCCATCTCGTACGGGTAGAGCACCGCGTTCGCGACCGCCAGGACCGCCGCGCACACCAGCAGCCCCAGCAGCGACCGGCCCAGCGCGGCCGGCACCAGGAACGCCGCACCCATCAGGGCCAGCCCGAGCACCAGGCACCGCTCGCGGGTGAGCCGCGCCCGGCACCAGGCGGTGATCCGCAACTGTCCGGCGAGCGCCACCAGCGCCGAGACCACGAACAGCGCCGTGGTCGCCGCCGTGCCGCCCGCGGCGAGCGGCAGCGCCAGATAGACCTGGAAGGACAGCACGTACGAGCCGGTCATGGCCAGCGAGAACAGCCAGAAGACACGGTTCGCGAGCACCGTGCGGAACTGGCCGCGCGCCCCGCCCTCCCGGGCCGCGTCCACCGCCCGCACCGGCAGATGCCTCAGCTGGACGAAGGTGAGCGCGGCGAACAGCAGCGCCGCCACCACGCACGTCAGCCGGAACGACACCCCTGTCAGGGCCACCCCGAGCAGCGGGCCGAGCAGAATGCCCGCCTGGTAATACGTGTTGAACAGGGCGAACGCCTCGACCCGCCGCTCCTCCCCGGCCTCCGCGGCCAGACAGGCCCGCACCGCCGGATTGAACAGCGCGCCCGCGAGGCCCGTCGCCAGCGAGGCGGCGATCAGCATCGGCAGCGACTGCGCGAAGGCGAGCGCCCCGAAACCGGCCGTCCGCAGCGCGCATCCGGCGACGATCAGCGGCTTGAAGCCGAGCCGGTCGGCGAGCGCGCCGCCGACCAGGAACATGCCCTGCTGGGACAGGTTCCGCACGCCCAGCACCAGGCCGACCGCCCAGGCGGCCATGCCGAGGCCGTCGGCCAGATGGGCCGCCAGGTACGGCATCAGCATGTAAAAACCGAGGTTGATGGTGAGCTGGTTGAGGAACAGCAGCCGCACCGCCGGCGCGAAGCCGCGTGACCGCTTCCAGATGCCCCCTTCGGCCGGGGCCGTCGCCGTGCTCACTTGACCCGCTCCAGGACCCGGCGGGTCCAGCCTCCGACCCGCACGCCCTCGGCCCACTCCTCCGGGACCTCCCGTACGGGACCGGCGAGCAGCCCGTGCGCCGCGCAGAACTCGTCGTTGAAGACGGTGTCGAAGTACCGGTGCGGGCCGTCGGGGAAGACGGCCGCGATCCGGGTGCCGCGCGGCCGGGTGCGGGCCAGCCAGCCGGCCACCAGCGCGACGGCGCCGACGCTCCAGCCGCCGGTCGCGAACTGCCGGGCCGCCAGGCGGCGGGCCGCCCGTACCGCCTCCGCCGGACCCACCCAGTGGACCTCGTCGAAGGCGCCGTGGTCGACGTTGGCGGGATGGATCGAGGAGCCGAGCCCGCGCATCAGGCGCGGACCGGCCGGCAGGCCGAAGACGGAGGAGTCGATCGAGTCGACGCCGACGAGTTCGAGCGCCGGGCTGCCGCCGGCGCGCAGCGCGCGGGAGATGCCGGCCGAGTGGCCGCCGGTGCCGACCGCGCAGACCAGCACGTCGATCCGGTCGAGCTGCTCGGAGAGTTCGGCGGCGAGGCCGCCGTAGGCGCCGGGATTATCGGGGTTCCCGTACTGGTCCGGCCACCAGGCCCCGTCCAGCGTCAGGAGCAGTTCGGCGACCCGGTCCATCCGGGCCTGCTGCCAGCCGCCCCGCGGGCTGGGCTCCGCGACGACGTGGACGTGGGCGCCGTGGGCGGTGAGCAGCCGCTCGACGAGCGGTTCGAGGCCGGGGTCGGTGACGACGTGGACCGGGTGGCCGTGCAGGATCCCGGCGAGCGCGAGGCCGAGGCCGAGGGTGCCGGAGGTGGACTCGACGATCGGCGCGCCGGGCCGCAGCTCACCGCGGCGGCGGGCCTGCTCGACCATGTGGAGGGCGGCACGGTCCTTGATGCCGCCGAAGTTGAAGCCTTCGAGCTTGGCCCAGTAGCCGTCGTCCATCCACAGCACGGGAGTGTTGCCGACGGTCTGCTCGGTGACGGAGAGGAGGTTGGCGGGGTGCGTCATGGGATGCGTCCCTTGGAGTGAGGGCATGCGGACACGCATGCGGAAGGAGCCGGGGTCGCGGTGGTGCGCGACCGGCTCAGTTCCGGTTCACTCCGAGGGCGAGGAGGAGGCTGCCCGGCTCGGGGCCGGGTCCCGCCCGGTCACGGACGCAGCGGGTGCGCGGGTGCGGCGGGAACGCCTCGTCGTACGGCAGGAGGACGGCGCCGCGGGCGTCCGGCGCCGACAGCTGCGTCCCCGCCGCCTGGGCGGGCAGGTGCGCGTCGAAGGACCAGCCCTCGCCCGGCTGCTCGCAGCCGTGGTCCGGCGCCGGGGCGGAGGCGGTGATGCCGGCGGGGCCGCCGGCGAGGGGCACGAGGTGCCCGTGCGCGCCGTGACAGACGCCCGCGACCAGCGCGACGAGCGCGCACAGCAGCAGGACGGCGGGCGCCCGCCGTCCTGCCTGCCGCAGCATCGTCACGATCCGGTCACTCATGGTGCGCGCGACGCTACGCGGAGCACGCGCGGCCAGGCAAAGGGACAGGCCCGGTTTTGGCCACCCTTTACTTCGGGCGGTTCAACGGCGCGGGCCCCCGGGGCGCACGGCCCCGCCCGCAGGTGCGGCCCCGCCACCAAGCGGCACGGCCCCGCCCGCACGGTGCGGCCCCGCCACCAAGCGGCGCGCCCCCGGGGGCGGGCGCGTCACCGGTAGCGCCCCGCCCTGGCGGCCACGTTCACAGGTTGCGCTCGGCGAAGACCCGCAGCGCGTCCCGGACGAGGACGGCCGTTCCCTCCCCGTGCCGGTCGTAGTTCTTCGCGAAGCGCGGGTCGTCCACGTACATCCGGCCGAGCCCGATCACGTACTCCTTCGTCGGCGTCGTCGTGGTCGACAGCCACGCGTACTGCCGGCGCGCGATCGCCTGCACCTCGTCGCTGTCGGCGGCGAGGCCCTCGCGCGCCGCCCGCCCGAAGTCGCGGGCGATGCCGGCCTGCTCCTCCTGGAAGGCCTTCTTCTCGGCGTCGCCGAGCGAACGCCACCAGCGGTCGCCCTGCTCGTACGCCGCCCGGCCCCAGCGCTCGGTGACCTCGGCCTCGTAGCGGGTGTGGTCGAAGCCGTCGAAGACTTCCTCGGCCATGAGCTGTTCTCCTCTCTCGGTCTTGTGGAGAGTGGTGCGTACGGCTTCGATCTGCCGCCCGATGCGCTCGCGCTCCTGTTCCAGGAGGGCCAGATGCGTGCGCAGGGCGGCCGAGGTATCCCGCTGGCCTTCGAGGACCTCGGCGATGGCGGGCAGGGAGAGCCCGAGCTCGCGCAACAGCAGGATCCGCTGCAGCCGCACGAGCGCCGCCTGGTCGTAGTACCGGTAACCGTTCGCGCCGATCCGGCTCGGCTCCAGCAGCCCCAGCTCGCCGTAGTGGCGCAGCGTGCGGCTGGTGGTGCCGGCCTTCCTGGCGATCTCCTGGATCGACCACTCCATGCCGAGAACGCTAGATCTTGACGTTACGTAAAGGTCAACCGCCGACAATCCGGCGCGCCCCACGCCGGCACCCCCACGCCGGCACCCCACGCCGGCACCGCCGCGCCGAGACCGCACAACGACGAAGGCCCGGATCCGTTTCCGGATCCGGGCCTTCGTGCTACTGAGTAGCGGGGACAGGATTTGAACCTGCGACCTCTGGGTTATGAGCCCAGCGAGCTACCGAGCTGCTCCACCCCGCGTCGGTGAACACGACCTTACGGCATGGGCAGCCGAAACCGAAATCGGTTTCCTCAGCAGCCGCAGTCCTCGCCGTCCAGCGGCGCCGTCAGCGGGTCCGCCGCCTTCTGCGCGGGCCCTTCCCAGGTCTCGTACGCGAAGCCCTCGCGCACCCAGTACTCGAAGCCGCCCAGCATCTCCTTCACCTGGAAGCCCAGCTCGGCGAGGGCCAGCGCGGCGCGCGTGGCGCCGTTGCAGCCGGGGCCCCAGCAGTACGTGACGACCGGGACGCTCTTGTCGAGCAGCTGCTCGGCCTGCTCGGCGATGAGCGCGGTCGGCAGGTGGACGGCGCCCGGCACGTGGCCCTGGTCCCAGGAGGCGGTGTTACGGGAGTCGATCACGACGAAACCCGGGTCGCCGCCCGTGGCACGGGCGTCGGCGAGCGCCGAGGCCACGTCGGAGACGTCCGCGTGGAAGGCGAGGCTGGCGGAGAAGTACGCGGCCGCGGCGGCCGGAGTGGCCGGCGGGGTGCGGAGAACGGGGTTGACCTGGTGCGATGTCGTCGTCATGGTGATCAATCTAGAGACGATGATCATCGGGATGAAGTGGTGATCCACGGCTGTCGGGGGGTTCGGCCGGGGATTCCCGCGCGTTCGAGGACGAGCGGCGGGGATCTCACGTACCGGGACGTGTCACGTTTCCCGCCCTCCGTCCGTCATCACTTCGCGACCGGACGCGAAGGGGAAGAAGGACCATGGACAAGGACCTCCTGGCGCAACGTTTCCACGCCGACCGCGGGCATCTGCGGGCGGTGGCCTACCGCATGCTCGGCTCGCTCAGCGAGGCCGAGGACGCCGTCCAGGAGGCCTGGTTCAAGCTGAACCGCTCCGACGTCGGCGCCGTCGAGAACCTCAGCGCCTGGCTGACCACCGTCGTCGGACGGATCTGCCTCGACATGCTGCGCTCCCGCGCGTCCCGCCGCGAGGACCCGCTCGAGTACTACGTCCCCGATCCCGTCGTACGCGAGGAGGGCGCCGCCGACCCCGAGAAGGAGGCGCTGCTCGCGGACTCCGTCGGCCTCGCGCTCCTCGTCGTCCTGGAGACCCTGTCGCCGGCCGAGCGGCTCGCGTTCGTGCTGCACGACATGTTCGCCGTCTCCTTCGACGAGATCGCGCCCGTCGTCGACCGCACGCCGGCCGCCACCCGCCAGCTCGCCAGCCGGGCCCGCCGCCGCGTCCAGGGCGCCGCCCCGGCTCCCGCGCCCGACGCCGTCCGCCGGCGCGAGGTCGTCGACGCCTTCCTCGCCGCCTCCCAGGACGGCGACTTCGAGGGCCTGCTCACGGTCCTCGACCCCGACGTGGTCCTCCGCGTCGACGGCGGCACCCTCGGCGCGGCCGCCTCCAAGCTGGTCCGCGGCGCCGAGGCGGTCACCGCCCAGGCCCTCACCTTCGCCAAGTACCGCCACGCCGCCCGCCCGGTCACCGTCAACGGCGCCCCGGGCCTGGTCTCCCTCGTCGACGGCACGCCGGTGGGCCTGATGGCCTTCACCGTCGTCGGCGACCGCATCGTCGAGATCGACATCATCGCCGGCCCCGACCGCCTCGCGGCCCTCGGCGTCCACGGCTCCGACTCCCCGGCCCCGGACGCCTCCTGAAAGACCCACGGCAAAGCCCCACGCGAAAGCCCCGCCCGGTGGGACCGGGCGGGGCTTTTCGTTCGGTAGGCCGTGTGGGATCGCCACTGAAGAGGACGCCCCTGCGCCGAAGGAGTTCAGTCTGCGGCGGACGTGGAGAGAGCTTCGATCGCGGCTACGACCCGGGCGCGGGCAGCCGACCCGTATACGGCCATGCTCCGCAGCTCCTCGAACGCCTTCTCGTACAGGGCGATCTCGCTCGGCTGGGTGATGTTCACCTGTGCCGTCAGCAGCTCGACCGAGACGAGGGTGTCGTCGTAGATGTGGAAGACCTCCTGCGGCCACAGAGTCCGGTCCGGGGTTTCCATCGGGATGATGCCGAGGGAGACGGCGGGCAGCGCGCCGGCGGTCAGGAGGTGCCCGAGCTGGGCGGCCATGTCGTCGCTGCTGCCCAACTGGTAGCGGAGCGCAGCCTCCTCGACGAGGAAGACGAATCGGTGGCCGGCACGGTGGATGATCTGCGAGCGTTCGACCCGGGCGGCACCGGCGAGGAGGGATCGTCCGTAGCCCTCGGTCTGGAGGAGGCCGGGAATCGCCGTCGGGGAGTAGACCCGGAACAGGGTCGTCGCCCGGAACAGGGTGAGGTAGCTGTCCTGGAGCTGACGAAGCCCCGTCCGGGCCTTCTTGCGCCACTCCTGGTAGAGGCTCTCGACGTCGCGGGAGAGTGCGACGAGGTCGGCGGTGCGGCCGGCGGCGCCGGTGTGGCGGCACCAGACGACGATGTCGCTGGCGGACGGCGGCGTCTTCGCGTTCTCGATGCGGCTGACCTTCGAGTGGCTCCAGCCGCAGCGGGTGGCCAGCTCGACGAGCGTCAGCCCCGCGTCCTGACGCAGCTCGCGCAGCTGGCGCGCGACACCCTCGCGGGCGGCCTGCGCCGAGGACGACGGGGAGACGGGCATACGGGCACTCCTGCTAGCGGATCGTGTACTGGTCGTGCGGGACCGCACGCTCCCACACCGCCTCGACCGCGTCGGCGTACGCCTTCACGAGGTCGGGCCCGGTGTGCAGCTCCAGGGGCGGGGTGGCCCACTGCCCGGAGCCGGTGAAGTGGTTGGCGAGCAGCTGCTCGCCGTCGAAGACCCAGCCGTCCACGACGGGAAGGAGGAGCCCGAGCGCCTGATGCCGGGGCAGCCACCGCACCTCTTCGCCCGCGGCCACGTTGACAACGGTGCCGGCGTGCTCGTACCGGATGTAGTCGCTCACCGGTTCGGACACGATCCTCACCCGGCGCATCCTGACGCCGCGCGCGGACGCGGACCGGACCATCTCGACCCAGGGAGCCCAGTAGGCCGAGGCGGGGTCGACGTCGCGCTCACCCGTCTCGCGCCAGCGCCGGTAGTCGTCCGCCTCGTCCGGGACCGCGTAGACGTCCCGGAGCTCCAGGTGGACCGCCGAGCGACGGGCGCCCGCGAGCAGCTCATCGAATCGCGGCTCGCTCTGCGGCATCGCACGCCTCCCTCAGGATCGGGATCATGTGGGCGGGGATCCGGATCACCGTCTCCCCCACCGGGATCGCCTTGTCGTGGCCGGGCGCGTTCCGCTCGACGCACTCGACCCGGGTCGCCTCGTCGGCGGTGTAGCTCTGGAGCACGATGTCCCGGGTCTCCTGGTCGACCCAGGCGGTCGGGCTGCCGGTCTGCCCGGACTCCGGGTCCACGCCGATGAACTGTAGGGCCATGGTTCGCCTCCCTCGTAGGGGTGTGCGCAGGTGTGCACCAACCTGGCGGCCACCCAACTTCCCGTCAAGACCGCAGAGCTGACGGGAGCCCAGGTCGACTGAACCTGTGCACAGCGATGCACATCGCTGGTGCACGTGCCCGCGCTCTCCCTACCGTCATGCCGTCCCCGCTGACCGGCCGACGGGAGCCTCAGCCATGATGACGATCAAGGTCTACCGGGTGCGCCCCGATGGGACCACCGACCCGGTGTCGTACGAGCGATACGACCGGCCCACGGAACTGCCGGCGACCAGCTCCCTGCCTCCCTGCTCCTGCCCCCGGTGCACGGGCGGCTGGTGCGACTTCCATCGCGGGCCCTCCTCCACGGCAGTGCTGGTCGATGAGCACCGCCAGGCATGCGCACCGTGCCGCGAGCAACGCGGCCTTGTTGCCCAGGGGCCCGGGTCGCACCGCTCCGAGACGAAGGCCCCCGGATGATCCAGACCCGTACGCCCGTCAACGGCCGGTGTCACGAGGACACGCGTCGCCCCTTCGGTCCCCCGCCGCGGCCGGGGCCTCGGCCACCCACCCCTTGGAGGTGCACGTGAGCGAGTACGACGAGTACCGGGACTACCACGACCGCAAGGCCGCCGGCGGCGGCCAGCGGAAGCACGCCGCCGACAGCGGAGGCAAGCACGCCAAGAGCGGCGACCCGGACAACTGCATGGTCGCGCTGCCGGTGCCCGGGCTCGCGATCGGGGCGCTCTTTCTCCTCGGGCGTACCCTGGTGCGCCACACGCGAGGAAAGGCAGCCCGGGCATGAGCAGCAGGACGATCGCGAGGGCGTCCCGATGGCTCCGCTGGGGCCAGCCGAAGTGCACCTGCGGGAACCCGAAGTGCCAGCAGCTCGACTACCTCGTGCTCGGGGTCCCGGCCTGGCTGCTCGCCCTGGGCCTGGTCGTCACCGCCGCCGTCGCCATGCTGGCGTACACCGCCGCGCAGCGGATCTGAGACCGACCCGGCCGACCTCGCCCCGGCCCGGGCTCCTGCCACCCCGACTCGTCCTCACGCGCCAGCACCGCGCCAGCACTCGATCTCCAGCTGCCCGAGGACGACAACGGCCCCAGGTCGGATCTCCTCTGACCTGGGGCCGATCGGTAGGCCGTGTGGGACTCGAACCCACAACCAATGGATTAAAAGTCCACTGCTCTGCCAATTGAGCTAACGGCCCGTGGACAAGCACACCCGTGCAGCATAGCCGGAGAGCCACCCGAAACCGATCGGGTATCGGCCCCGGGGCCCCCGGGGGGGGGGCGGGGGCGGGGGGGGGGGGGGGGGTGTGGGGGGGGGCGGGGGGGGCGCACGGGGGCCCGCCCCCCGCGGGGGTGATACGTAAAAAAACCGAC
>NZ_JBITXS010000024.1:0-38186 GCF_044544825.1 Streptomyces sp. NPDC053493 | reverse complement strand
CCGTCGAGCGCATGATGCGCGACGCCAAGATCACCCAGATCTACGAAGGCACCAACCAGGTCCAGCGCATCGTCATGGCCCGCAACCTCCCCTGACCACCCGCACGCGGTACGCGGTACGCGCCACGGCCCCCGGCAGGACGCCGGGGGCCGTGGTGTGCGCGGGACCGCGGTCGGGCAGCGGTTCGAGGTGACCGTCAGCGGTTCGAGGTGACCGTCACCGGTTCGTCGTTGCGGATCTGCTCGACCAGCTGCTTCACCTTCGGCATGTCCCACTTGAGCGAGTTCTGCGGGGCCGCGCCGCTGATCGGCATGTTCATCGACTTGCCGTCGCCGCCGCTGATGCCCTTCATCGCGAAGAACATCTGGCCCAGGTCGTAGAGCGACATGTCCTTGTCCACGATCAGCGTGTCCAGGCCCGCGCCCAGCGTCGGGTAGAGCGTGAACGGGTTGAGGATCGTGCCCGGCGTCGCGGCCTGGCTCGCCAGGGCGGACAGGAACTTCTGCTGGTTCTTGGTCCGCTGCAGGTCCGACTCGGCGAAGGCGTAGCGGGTCCGGACGAAGGCGAGGGCCTGCTCGCCGTTGAGGGTCTGGGTGCCGGCCTGGAAGTCGGCGCCGGACTTCTTGTCCTTGAAGCCCTTCTCGATGTTCAGCTCGACGCCGCCGAGCGCGTCCACGATGTTCGCGAAGCCGGCGAAGCCGATCTCCGCGTAGTGGTCGATGCGCAGCCCGGTGTTGAACTCGACGGTGCGGACCAGGAGCTCGGGGCCGTCCATCGCGTACGCCGCGTTCAGCTTGGAGCCGCCGCGCGCCTCGTACTTCTTGCCGGACTCCGAGCCCACGAAGGACGGGATCGTCACCCAGGAGTCACGCGGCAGCGAGATCATCGTGTTCCCGCTGGAGCAGGCCGCGAGGATCATCATCGAGTCGGTCCGCTTGCCCTCCGCGGAACCGGTGTGCAGCTTCTTCTTCTCCTCGGCCGACATGCCCTCACGGCTGTCGGAGCCGACGATCAGATACGTGGTGCAGTCGCCCTCGGCGGGCCGCTCGATCACCTTGGCGAGGTCGACCTCGTTGCGCATCTTCGAGCTGGCCCAGGCGTACGTGCCGACGCTCCAGCCGACCACGACGACGGCGAGCACGATCGAGCCGACCTTGATCCGGCGCCGCCAGTCGGGCGCCGTGGCGCCCCGGCCGCCGCCGTCGCCGGGGTACGGCGAGTACTGCGGCGGCACCGTGCCGCGGCCGCCGCCCTGCGGGCCGCCGTAGACCTGGCCCGAGCTGTAACCGGAGTCGTACCCGGCGGCCTGCGCCTGGGTGAAGTTCGGGTTGTAGCCCTGCTCGTACTGCGGCTGCGGGTGCTGCGGGGGGACCTGCGGACGCTGTACGTGACGCATCCGGCGAGGCCCCTCGGGCTGGGCGTCGGGCCAGTCATTCATGCGGACCAGTCTGCCGTCCGCCCCCGCGCGCCCGACAGGGCGGGTGAGGAATCGCACCGTCCCTGTTGCCAAGCTGATGCAAAGCGGACCGCGCCCGGACTTGGCCCGGACCCGACCCCGTAGCCGTGCGCGGACCGCGCCGCGACCGGGCCGAAGGGCGGGCATAAGGTAGAGGGCATGACAGATCAGGGCGACATCCCGGGCAAGCCCACCTCCGCCTCCCGCACCACCCTCAGCCACATCATGACCAGCCACGACACCAACCTCCTCGGCACGGTGCACGGCGGCGTGATCATGAAGCTGGTGGACGACGCCGCGGGCGCGGTCGCGGGCCGGCACTCGGGCGGACCCGCCGTCACCGCCTCCATGGACGAGATGGCGTTCCTCGAGCCGGTCCGGGTCGGCGACCTGCTGCATGTGAAGGCCCAGGTCAACTGGACCGGCCGGTCCTCCATGGAGGTCGGCGTCCGGGTCATGGCCGAGCGCTGGAACGAGTCCACGCCCGCCACCCAGGTCGGCTCCGCCTACCTCGTCTTCGCCGCCGTCGACGCCGACGGCAAGCCGCGCCCGGTCCCGCCGGTCCTCCCGGAGACCGAGCAGGACAAGCGCCGCTACCAGGAGGCCCAGATCCGCCGCACCCACCGCCTGGCCCGCCGCCGCGCGATCAAGGACCTGCGCGAGCAGCGGGCGGCCGAGGGCTACGAGGACTAGGGACCGGGACGCGAGCAGGCCAGGCAGTCCGGGCAGGCCAGGCAGTCCGGGCAGGCCAGGCAGTCCGGGCAGGCCGGGCGGTCCGCCCCGGCCGCGGCCAAGGCCCTACGGGCACACCGCCTCGTCGCCCCGCATCACCGTCTCGAACTCCTCCGTCTCCGCCTCCCGCACCCGCACCCGCGTCACGCCCTTGTAGTCCGCCCCGACCGTGACCTTCAGCGTCGCGCCCTGGCCCTTCACCGGCCGCAGCTCCGCGCCCGGCAGGGCGGCCGCGAGCGAGCGGGCCGAGCGGTCCCAGCCCGGGTCGTACTCGATGAACGTGCGCGCCTGGCCCTGCCCCGCCGTCGAGGTCCTGGGCACGCGCGTGGTGTCGAACCCGGCGCCCCGCAGCGCCGCGTCCACCCGCCCGCCCAGCCCGTCCGTCCGGGTCCCGTTGTAGACCTGGACCCGGATCGTGCGCGGCGCGACCTCCACCTCGGCGGGCCGGGCGGGCCGCGGCCCGCCCGGCGCCTTCGTCGCGGCCGGCGTGGCCGGGGACAGCGGCCGGTCCTCCCGCAGCGACTGGAACAGCTGCTGCGCCTTCGTCGCGTCCCACTTCACCGTCGAGCCGATGCCCTTCACCGGGAAGTCCGTGTCGCCCAGCGGCACGGAGACGAACTCCGAGGAGGCCGGAGTGAAGCCGCGCATCGCCTTCGCGAGCGCCAGCATCTGATCCGTACCGAAGCCCTGGTCGGCCCGGACCGAGCCCATCATGGTCGTGGCGACCTCACGGAACCGCACCGGGTTGAACAGCACCCCGCCGCTCGTCATCTGCTCGATCAGCGCGGCCATGAACCGCTGCTGGCGCTGGATGCGGCTGATGTCGGCCGCCCCGTCGACGTGCCGGGCCCGTACGTACTGCAGCGCCTGCCCGCCGTCGAGCTCGTGCGTGCCGGGCGCCAGGTCGAGGCCGGTGTAGGAGTCCTTCAGCGGCTTCGCGGTGCAGATCTGCACTCCGCCGACCGCGTCCACGGTCTTCATGAAGCTGGTGAAGTCGACCTCCAGATAGTGGTCGATCTTCACGCCGGTCATCGACTCCACGGTCCGCACGGTCAGCCCGGGCCCGCCCTCCGCGTACGCCGCGTTCAGCTTCACCGGGTGCGCGTGGTGGTGCTTGCCGGTGGTCAGATCGGTGTGCTCGGGCATCTCGGCGTACGAGTCGCGCGGCAGCGACACCACGCTCGCCCGCTCCCGGTCCTCGGAGATGTGCACGAGCATCACGGTGTCCGTGCAGTGGCAGGGCGCGCCGCCGAGCCGGTACTTCCGGCGCTCCTCCTCGGTGATCCGGTCGCGGCCGTCGGTGCCGACGAGGAGGATGTTCATCCCGTGCCCGGCCTGCGGCCGGTTCTTCATGTCCTTGAACGGGTCGACCCGGGTGATCCCGGTGTCGAGGCTCGTCACCACGGCATGCCCGATGCCCCCGGCCGCCAGCACCACCACCGACAGCGCGGTCGCCATCCGCGTCCCCCACCGCGGCCTGCCCCGCCGTCTCCCTCTCCCGCGACGGACGGGTAGGGGCCGGGCCGTGGGCCGGGGCGGACGGGGCGTGCGGGGCGGTGTGGGCACCGGGGGACACCTCCGCGGGTGTGACTGGGGACCGTATAGCACCGTAGGCCCATACGATCAGCGCCACCGCCCACCGGTCCCGGCGGCGCGCGACCGTGTCCCCCGTTCGCGGTAACGTGGCCCCCGATGAACGCCAAGCCCCCCGTCTCCGTGATCATGCCGGTCCTCGATGAGGAGCGGCATCTGCGCAACTCGGTCCGTCACATCCTGGAGCAGGAGTACGAGGGCGAGATGGAGGTGGTGATCGCGCTCGGTCCTTCGACGGACCGCACCGACGAGATCGCCGCCGAGCTCGTCCGCGAGACCGCGTCCGACAGCCGCGCGCGGGTCCGCACCGTGCCCAATCCGACGGGCCGCACCCCGGCCGCCCTCAACGCGGCGATCAAGGCCTCACGTCACCCGATCGTGGTCCGCGTCGACGGCCACGGCATGCTGTCGCCCGACTACATCGCGACCGCGGTCCGCCTCCTGGAGGAGACCGGCGCGCAGAACGTCGGCGGCATCATGCACGCCGAGGGCGAGAACGCCTGGGAGGACGCGGTCGCCGCCGCGATGACCTCGAAGATCGGCGTCGGCAACGCGGCCTTCCACACCGGCGGCGCCGCCGGCCCCGCCGAGACCGTCTATCTGGGCGTCTTCCGCCGTGAGGCGCTGGAGCGGCAGGGCGGCTACAACGAGGAGTTCATCCGCGCCCAGGACTGGGAGCTGAACTACCGCATCCGCGAGGCCGGCGGTCTGATCTGGTTCTCGCCGGAGCTGCGCGTGCAGTACCGTCCGCGGCCGTCCGTGCGCGCGCTCGCGAAGCAGTACAAGGACTACGGCCGCTGGCGGCACGTCGTCGCCCGCTACCACGAGGGCTCCATCAACCTGCGCTATCTGGCCCCGCCGACCGCCGTCTGCGCGATCGCCGCGGGTCTCGTCGTGGGCGCCGTCCTCACCCCGCTCGGCTTCCTCGTCCCGGCCGGCTACCTGGCCGCGATCACCGCGGGCTCGATCCCGGCGGGCAAGGGCCTCTCGCTGAAGGCCCGGCTGCAGATCCCGGTGGCGCTGGCGACCATGCACATGTCGTGGGGCTTCGGCTTCCTCACCAGCCCGCGCTCGCTGGCCCGGAAGGTCATCGCGAGCAAGCGCCCGGCGGTGAAGGCGCCGGCCGGCGAGTCCGAGACCGAGACCCAGACCGTCTGATCCGGTGACCGTCTGACCTCGTCACCGTCTGATCCGCGTCCACGGCGAAGGCCGGGCCCCCTTCCGGGTGCCCGGCCTTCGCCGTACGGACGGTCGGCGCGACGGCGTCAGCTCTTGCCGTCCCACTTGTAGACCGAGTAGACGTCCATGCAGTCCGTCTTGTCGTCCGCGCCCGCCGGCAGGTCACCGGCCTCCACCTGCGGCTTCTTGAAGGTGTTGCCCTCACGCCAGTCGGCGCCGACGACCACGGTGACGCCCTCCGCCTTCGCGTCCGCGCGCACCGCCGTGTCCGGCAGGCCGAGGGCGCGGGCCACGGACAGGGCGTTCGCCTTGCCCTGCTCGCCGGCGTCCTTCGGGTAGAGCACCGCGCTGTCCTTGCGCGGCTCGGCGTCCTTGGAGTTGTCGGCCTCGGTGAAGCCCTTCTCGCGCAGCACCCCGGCGATCGCGCCCGCCCGGCCCTGGACCGCGGCCTGCTCCTCGCTGCCGGTGCCGTTGACGACCGTGACCCCGAAGGAGCCGGGCGCCTCGGCGGTGGCCGCCGGCTTGCCGGAGGCGGACGGCTTGGGCTTGGCCGCGCCGCCGTTCTTGTCGAAGGCGACGTCGTCGCGCAGCATCGCCCACATCTTGTCGGCGGACTTGGGCACCATCACGAGCTTGTCGTCGTCCTGGGACCACTCGACCGTCGGCACCGTGGCCGTCGTGAGGCGGTTCAGCTTCACGTTCTTCAGCTGCATCGACAGGTCGAAGAGCTTCTTGACGGTGCCGATCTCGTCGGAGACCTGGAAGGCCTTGGTGGCGGTCTCGGCGAGGCCCATCAGCCGCGGCGTGTCGGTCCAGGCGTCCTGGTCCTGGAGCTTCTTCATCAGGCCGTTCATGTACATGTGCTGGGCCTTGGCGCGGTTCTGGTCGTTGCCCCAGGCGTGCCGGGTACGCAGCCACTGCAGGGCCTGCTCGCCCTGGACCTCGGTGGTGCCCTGTGGGAGCTTGAGGCCGGAGCCGCCCTTCACGCGCGGCGTGGACCGGTCGTAGACGCTGGTCTTCACGCACACCGGGACGCCGCCGACCTCGTCGGCCATGGCGACCACACCCGCGAAGTCGATCATCATCCAGTGGTCGATGTAGACGCCGGTGATGCTCTCCCAGGTGGTCAGGGTGCAGCCCGGGCCGCCGCGGGACAGCGTCTCGTTGATGGGCCGGTTGGTGGTGGCGGCGTACTCGCGCCCGTCCTTGTCCCGGCACTTGGGGATCTTGACGATGGTGTCGCGCGGGATGGAGACGATCGAGGCGTTCTGCCGGTCGGCCGACACGTGCAGCAGCATCTGCACGTCGGCGAGCGCCGGGCGGTCCCGGTCGTTCTTGCCGCCGCCGAGCGCCACGTTCTTCGCGTCGGCGCGGCTGTCGGAGCCGATGAGGAGGATGTTCAGCGGCGTGTCGCCGAGCGCGTTGGGCGCGGCCTTGTGCACGCCGCTGTCGCCGCCCGCGCGGTCGCCGCTGCGGATGTTGCCGTTGAGGTGCTGGTAGTAGAGGTATCCGGCGCCGGCCGTGCCCAGTATCAGCACCGACAGGGTGATGGCCGTCCAGCGCAGTATCCGGCGCTTTCCGGTCTTCCGGGCACGGCGGCGCGGGGCGCCGCGCCGTCCGCGTCCCGAACGGCCGCCGCCCGCCTCGCCGTCGTCCTTGGCGTCCCCGCCGCCCGCGCGACGGGACCGGGGCACGGTGCCGCCCGCCCGTCGTCCGCCCGGACCGGCGTCCTCCGCCTCCTGCTCGTAGAGACTCTCGTCCCAGCCCAACTCGCGGGCGTGCGGGGCGCGTTCCCGCGCCCCCTCCCTACGCACGCTGCTCTGTCCCACCCCAGGTCTCCTTCAACTCAGGTGCCGCCCAAGGCCCGCTCCTCGCGGGTCACTTGGCGCACACCTGCTTGTCTGCCGTCTGCGCACCTTCCGGCGCCTTCGCCGGTCCGGTGAGGGGCACCCCCGCGCCCTTGAAGTCCGCGCCGAGGACGAGCGTCATGGGCTCGCGCTCCCCGGCGTCCTGCGTGCCCGGCTTGAGAGCCGAGGCGGGCAGGCCCATCAGGTCCGCGAGCTTGCGGGCCTGGTCGGCCTGGTTCGGTGCGTAGGTGAGCGTGGTCGTCGCCGCCCTCTCGGGGGCGTTGCTCCTGTTGGTCGACCGCGTCACGCCGTGCTCGTTCTGGAGCCATTCGATCGTCTTGCCCGCCGCACCGGTGATGCCGCTGCCGTTGTAGACGTCGACGCGGACCTCGTGGGCGGTGGAGCGGGCGCCCTGCAGGAGCTTCGCCTGGGCCTGCGCCTGGGCGTTCTTGGCGTCCTGCTCCTTCTGCTTCACCTCGGTGAGCGAGGTGTCGGACTGCATCTGGGCGAAGAGCCGCGGCGCCTTCTCCGGGTCGGGGACGACCGTGATCGGGCGGGGCTCGGCCGGGTTGTCGATGACCGGCAGCGTGGTGAACGTGATGTTCTTGGTGTCGATCTTGGCCAGCTCGCCGGCCAGCGACTGGAGCTTGGAGATGCTCCCTATGCCGCTGTCGACGGTCAGTGCCTTGGTGGCGGCGTCGGCGAGGCCGTACAGCTTGGTCGGCGAGGTGAGCGTCTCGTCCGACTTCATCTGCCGGATCATCGAGCTGAGGAACTGCTGCTGGACCTTGATGCGGTCCAGGTCGCTCTCGTTGCCGAAGCTGTGCCGGGTGCGGACGAAGGCGAGGGCCTGTTCGCCCTGGATGATCGACTCGCCCTTGGGCAGGTCGAGGTGCGACTTCGAGTCCTTGACCGGTTTGGCCAGGCACACCTTCACGCCGCCGACGGCCGTCGTCATCTCCTTGACGGCGTTGAAGTCCGCCATCATGAAGTGGTCGACGGTCAGGCCGGTGAGCTCCTTGACCGTGCGCATGGTGCAGCCGGGGTCGCGGTCGGACTGGCCGAGGCTGATGTTGAAGCGGACGTCCGACTGCCCGGGAATGGTCTTGGTGCTGCCGTCGGCGAGCTTCGTCTGGCACTCGGGGATGTCGGTGACCAGGTCGCGCGGGATGGACATCGCCGTGGCGTTCGTCCGGTCCTTCGAGACGTGGAAGAGGATCGTGGTGTCGGCGTGGCCGGGGCTGTTCTTGTCGCCGTAGCCGGAGTTGCCGTCACCGGTCCGCTTGTCGGTGCCGATGAGCAGGATGTTGAAGGACTCGCCCTTGTTGAAGCCGCCCGAGCCCGCGCCGACCACGTCGATGGTGTTGATGTTGTTGTTGAAGTGGTTGTAGAGCGCGTACGCGCCGGCGGCGCCGCCCACGAGGACGAAGGCCATCGTCCCGCCGGTCCACATCAGGACCTTCTTCTTGCGGGAGGTCTCCGGGCGGCGCTTGCGGCGGCCCGCGGCCGCCTGCCGGTCGACGGGCTCGGCCGCGCGGCGGCGGCGCTGCCCGGGCAGCGGCGGGGGAGCGAGGCCGGGGTCCGCCGGGACTCCACGGCCTCTGGTGCCGCCCTGCCCTCTCTGGGCCGGCGGGGTGGCACCACGGGCGGTGCGGGGGCGCGGCTGGGACGGGGCGGCCGGCTGCGGCTGCCCAGCGGAGTGGTCCAGTCGCAGTTCGTAGTTGCCGGTCTGCGGGTTGAGCACCCACTGGTCGGCGGGGTCGATGTCGTCCGCCCGTCCACGGCTGTGCGCGTCCACGGTCTTCTGAGTCCTCCGTCGGTGCCACGCGAGGCGCCTCCCCCTCGGGCGCTCGGTCGTTCGATCCATAGAGTGCGCGACCACGCGGTCGGGTGCACCGGATCGCGTCACACTATCCGCCCAGTTCAGCGTGGGGCGACGTCCGTGACAAATTCCACGCCCCTTACACCTGGGCAATTTGCCCAAACCTCATCCAGCATCGCCCTCCCCTTGGCCCCGGCTTTACGAAACGAGTCGCGTGCGTCTCACTTGCAGGCGCCGTCCGCCGCGTTGCGTCCCGCGAAGGACGGCGTGGCGGAGGCGTCCGGGCCCTCGCCGGTCCCGTCGGTCCTCTCGTTGCCGCCCGGCCGGACGGTGACCGGCTGGTCGGCGCGCAGCCGGGCGAAGAGCCGGCCGGCCGCCGGCTGGACCAGTTCGTCCCGGTTCGCGTTGTACGCGTACGGCCGCCGCGGCACCGTCAGGAACTGGACCTTCTCCGTCGGGACGGCCCGCATCGACCTGGCGAGGTCGTACAGGTCGCGCAGCGAGTCCAGGCCCGGGTCGGTCGTGATCGACTTGGTGGCCGCGTCCAGGACCGGATAGAGCTTGGTCGGGTTGAGCAGGACGCCGTCGCTCTGCACCTTGTTGACCAGGGCGCCGAGGAACTGCTGCTGCCGGTCCATCCGCTCCGTGTCGCTGCCGTTGCCGAGCGACTTGCGGGCCCGTACGAAGCCCAGCGCCTGCTCGCCGTGGAGCGTCTGGCGCCCGGCCGGCAGCTTCAGGTGCGCGTCGGAGTCGTCGATCGGCTCCTTGAGGCAGATCTCCACGCCGTCGACCGCGTCGACCATCTTCTTGAAGCCGCGGAAGTCGATCACCATGTGGTGGTCGATCCGGATGCCCGTCAGCTTCTCCAGCGTGCGGATCGTGCACGCCGTACCGCCGAACTCGAAGGCCCAGTTGAACTGGGCGAACTGCTCGCTGGTGCGGCTCTTGTCCGGCTTCGCGCAGCTCGGGATCCGGACCATCAGGTCGCGCGGGATCGACACCGCGGTCGCGCCCGACCCGTGCGCCGAGATGTGCAGCAGGATCGTGGTGTCGGACCGCTGCGTGCCCTTGTCCTTCCCGTACTTGGTGTTCCCCGGACCCGAACGGGTGTCGGAGCCGATCAGCAGGATGTTGCGCGAGGCGTTCACCGCCGGCGACGGCCGCTCCTTCTCGTACTTCCGCAGCTCGTCCGCGGCCGTCGTGTCCGTCGTGATGTTGCCGTCCAGCTTGCGGTAGAGCCACCAGCCCGTCCCGGCCGCGGCGAGCACCACGACCGCCGCGCCCAGCGCCGTCCAGCGCAGCCAGTGCCGCCGCTTGCCATCGCCTTCGGCGGGCGTCTCTGCGCTGTCCGTCACGTCTGGGTCCGTCCTCGATGGCGCGTTCGGCGCGCCGGGAGACCGTCCTCACGCTGAAGTAGACGGCCGAATCCGGCGCTTGGTTCTGCGGAGGGCATCGGTACCCCCGGGCCGATCATGACCCGGACCGCGCCCCGGAACCCGGGTACGCGGCGCGTCGATGGGCCGTACGGGTGGACGGACCCGTGGCCGGCCCCGGCTCAGCCGGCGAGCGTGACCGTGACCCGCTCGCTCTCCACCCGCTTGGCGAGGCCCTCGGCGCCCAGCTCCGCCAGGTTCCGGCACAGCACCACCGACCCGCCCGCGGCGAGCGGCGCGTACAGCCCGGCCGAGACGCCGTCCCACGTGTCGTACGGCCGCCCGGACAGCAGCCGCCCGCCCGCCGTGAGGCCCAGCTCGCCGGCGTCCGTGCGGGCCCGCTCGACGAGCTGCAGTCCCGTCAGCTCCACATCGCCGACCACGAGCGCGGACGCACCCGGATCAACGGGTACGAACGGGGCGAAGCGGTCGCCCTGACTCGGCACCTCCACCGCGTAGTCCGCGTATCCGGCCGGCGCCTGCGGGAAGCGGCGGCCCAGCGGCGCGAGGGAGAGCGCGATCCGGTCTCCCGGACAGGCCAGGCCCGCCTCCAGACCCTCCGGCCCGGCGACCACGTAGTCCGCGCCGGCCGGGTCGCCGCCGATCTCCGCCGTCACGCCGACGGACGAACAGGCGAGCAGCCACACCGCGGTCTGCCAGTGCGCGGGCAGCAGCAGCGCGAGCCGGTCGCCGGGCGAGGCGGACAGTTCGCCCTGGAGCAGATTGGCGGTCTTGGCCACCCAATTGGCGAAGGTGGCCACCGACAATTCGACGCGTTCACCGGTGGCGTCGTCGTAGAAAGTGACCAAGGGGCGGGCCGGGTCCGCGGCGAGCGCGGATCGCAGCAGGTCGGCGGGGGTGCGGTCGCTGGCGTTCACGCGGGCAAGGGTACGCGGGGCAGCGCGCGCGGTCCTCCGTACCGGTGACGCCGTCCACCGGTCGGCCCGACGGAGCGTCAGGTTCCGCGCCCTTTCCCGCCGTGCGGAACTCCCACGGCCTACGGACGATCACCTCATGCGTGCCTACCTCGTCTCCTCGATCGCCGTCACCTGTGCCGCGGCCCTCACCGTGCCGCTCACCCTCGCGAGCTCCGCCGAGGCCGGACCCCGGGCCCGCCCGCCCGTCACGGACGTCGCCGGGGCCACGCAGTCGCTGCCGCTCGAACCACTCGCCCCGGACGGGCCCGGAGGACCCGACGGGCCGGTCGGGCCGCGGGGCCGCGGCTTCGGCACCGCCGGCCGGGCCGAGGCGGCGGGGGCGGCGGAGCGGGGCCTGAGCCGACGGGACGTCAGACCGTTCTCGCTCGTCGGCGTCGTCTGGGACGACGTACGCGCTCCGCTGCACGGCACCGTGCAGGTCCGCACCCGCACCGCCGCGAGCGGCGCCTGGTCCGACTGGCAGGACCTGGAGACCCACAACGACGAGCACGGCGCCGACCCGGACACGGCCGAGGGCCGCCGCGCGGGCGCGCTGCGCGGATCCACCGCCCCGCTGTGGGTCGGCGCCTCGGACGGCGTCGAGGTCCGCGTACACCCGGAGGCCTCCCTCCCGGCGGGCCTGCGCCTCGAACTGGTCGACCCGGGCCCGGAGGAGGAGGCGGCGCTCGCGGACGACGCCGCCGCGCCGGCCCGGGCGATGGCCCCGGCATCGGCGCCCGGCTCCGCCGCCGTCGCGGGCTCCGCGGTCCCGTCCTCCTCGGTCGCCTCCTCCGCCGTGGCGCCCGGGGCCGTGATCCCGGCCCTGACCCGGGCCGAGACGATGGCGACCGTCTCCTCCGCCTCGAAGGCGAAGCCGTACATCGGCCCGCGCCCGAAGATCATCACCCGCAAGGGCTGGGGCGCCGACGAACGGCTGCGCGAGAAGACCTTCGTCTACACGAAGAAGGTCAAGGCCGCCTTCGTCCACCACAGCGCCACCGGCAACAACTACACGTGCCGTCAGGCGCCCTCCGTGCTGCGCAGCATCTACCGCTACCACGTGAAGAGCCTCGGCTGGCGTGACTTCGGCTACAACTTCGCCGTCGACAAGTGCGGAAACATCTACGAGGGCCGGGCGGGCGGCGTGGCCAAGGCGGTCATGGGCGCGCACACCCTCGGCTTCAACACCGACAGCATGGGCATCGCCGTCCTCGGCACCTACGGCAGCGCCAGCCCGCCGGCCGCCGTCGTGACCGCGATCGCACGGCTGACCGCGTGGAAGCTGGGGCTGTACGGGGTGAATCCGAAGGGCAAGACGGTTCTCACCTCCGGCGGCGGCAATCTCTACAAAAAGGGCAGAAAGGTCACGTTCAACGCCATCGCCGGCCACCGCGACGGCTTCGCGACCGAGTGCCCGGGCGGGCGCCTGTACGGCAAGCTCGGCACCGCCCGGTCGGCCTCGGCGAAGTACCAGGGAAGGCGCTGAGGCTCATGGACTCAACCATCTGCATAAACTGACCGGTCATATCGTACGGACGGGCGAAGCGACGCCTCCCCGGCGACGAGACCGGACCCGAACAGGAAGCAGAGACGACAGGTGACCGAAGCGATTCTCCTGGTCGGTGGCAAAGGCACCCGGCTGCGTCCCCTGACGGTCAACACGCCCAAGCCGATGGTCCCCGCGGCCGGCGTCCCCTTCCTGACGCACCAGCTGGCCAGGGCCCGGGCGGCCGGCGTGGACCACATCGTCCTCGCCACGTCCTACCTGGCCGAGGTCTTCGAACCGTACTTCGGCGACGGCTCGGCGCTCGGGCTCAGCATCGAGTACGTCACCGAGGAGGAACCGCTCGGCACCGGCGGCGCCATCCGCAACGTGGCCTCCCGGCTCCACTCGGGCCCCGAGGACCCCGTCCTGATCTTCAACGGCGACATCCTCACCGGACTCGACATCCGCGCCCTGGTCGACACCCACCAGACCTCCGGCGCGGACGTCTCGCTCCACCTCACCCGCGTCGACGACCCGCGCGCCTTCGGCCTCGTCCCCACCGACGGCACCGGACGCGTCACGGCCTTCCTGGAGAAGCCGCAGACGCCCGAGGAGATCGTCACCGACCAGATCAACGCGGGCGCCTACGTCTTCCGGCGCTCCGTCATCGACACCATCCCGGCCGGCCGGCCGGTCTCCGTCGAACGCGAGACCTTCCCCGACCTGCTCGCCTCCGGCGCGCACCTCCAGGGCATGGTCGACTCCACGTACTGGCTCGACCTCGGCACCCCGCAGGCCTTCGTCCGCGGCTCCGCCGACCTCGTCCTCGGCCGCGCCCCCTCGCCGGCCGTGCCCGGCCGCTGCGGCGACCGCCTGATCCTGGACACGGCCGAGGTCGCCGCCGACGCCAAGCTGACCGGCGGCACCGTCGTCGGCGCGGGCGCGGTCATCGGCTCCGGCGCCCGCGTCTCCGGCTCCACGGTCCTCGCCGACGCGATCGTCGAACCCGGCGCCGTCGTCACCGACTCCCTCATCGGCGCGGGCGCCCACATCGGCGCGCGCACGGTGGTGACGGGAGCGGTGATCGGGGACGGGGCGCGGGTGGGCGCGGACAACGAACTGCGCGACGGCATCCGCGTCTGGTGCAACGCCACCCTCCCCCCAGCCACCATCCGCTTCTCCTCCGACCAGTAGCCCAGCCCCGACCGCCCTCGTGCGGGCCGCGCCCGCTTGCGCGGCGCCCCGGTCCAGCTCCGTGTGGGCATTCGTCCCGCTGGGGCGGGACGGGTGGGCACACGGGACGGCGCCCTTGCGGGCGCGTTCCGCACCTGCGCCTGAACCCGCACCACCAGCACGGCGCGCTTCGGGTGCGGGTCAAGGCGCGGGAGCCTAGGCCCGGCAAGGGGCGCCGTCCGTTGTGCCCACCCGTTCCGCCCCAGCGGAACGAATGCCCACAACGAGGGAGGCGAGGGCGCCAGCCCACATGGGCGCGGGGCGGAGCCCGCACGGGGCGGAGGCGCGGCCCACGGCGGCGCGGGCGAAGGCTCGGGCGCGGGGGACGTGGGGGCGAGGAGGTGCGGGCGCGGATAGGCTCGGGGCATGGCCGGCCGCTTCGCTTCACGTATCCAGACCACCCGCACCACCATCCGCGGCGGCCACATCCCCCTTCCCCGCTCCCACGACCTCGACCTCGACCTCGACCTCGATCTCGACCTCGGTCTGACCCTCGGCCCCCTCCGCCGCGGCCCCGCCGACCCCACCTTCCGGGCCACCCCCGACGGCTCCGTCTGGCGGGCCAGCCGGACGCCCGACGGTCCGGGCACCATCCGGGTGCGGATGCGCGCGGCCGGCGGCGTGGCCGCCGAGGCGTGGGGGCCCGGCGGGTCCTGGCTGCTCGAGCGGCTGCCCGCGCTGCTCGGCGCCGACGACGACCCCACCGCCTTCGTCCCGCGCCACAAACTCCTCGCCCTCACCCACCGCGCCCGCCGCGGCCTGCGCCTCACCCGCACCGGTCTGGTCCTGGAGTCGCTGATCCCGTCGATCCTGGAGCAGAAGGTCACGACGCACGAGGCCTACGGCTCCTGGCGGGTGCTCGTCCGCACGTACGGCGAGCCCGCGCCCGGCCCCGCGCCGGACGGCATGTACGTGATGCCCGACGCCCGCACCTGGGCGATGATCCCGTCCTGGGAGTGGCACCGCGCGAACGTCGACGGCAAGCGCTCCGCCACCGTCGTCCGCGCTGCCCGCGCCGCCGCGCGGCTGGAGGAGGCCGCGCACATGGCCCCGCCGGAGGCCCGCAAGCGCCTCGAACTGATCCCGGGCATCGGCCCCTGGACCTCCGCCGAGACGATCCAGCGCAGCAACGGCGCCCCGGACGAGGTCACCACCGGCGACCTCCATCTGCCCGGCATCGTCGGCTGGGCGCTCGCCGGCGACCGGACGGCGGACGACGCGGCGATGCTGGAGCTGCTCGCCCCGTATGAGGGCCAGCGTCACCGCGCCGCCCGGCTGATCCTGCTCAGCGGCCGGGTCCCGGCCCGCCGGGCGCCACGGATGACGCCCGGCGACATCACGAAATGGTGAGACCCGAGCCCGACCTCGGCCCCGCGCCCCCGCTCACCGCACCTCGATGAACGCGCCCGCCTGCCGTACCGCCCGTTCCTTCGGCGGCGCCGCCGGCCGGCCCACCGCGATCGCGCCCATCGGGTCCCAGCCGGCCGGCAGGCCGAGCGCGTCCCGTACGACCTCGCGGCAGAACATCGTCGAGGACACCCACGCCGAGCCCAGCCGCTCACCGGCCAGCGCGACCAGCAGGTTCTGCACGGCCGCGCCCGCCGCCACCACGAACATCTCGCGCTCGGCGGCGTCGCGGCGCGGGTCGCCGTAGTGGTGGGCGCCGTCCATGACGAGGCAGGGCACGATCAGGTACGGCGCGTTGCGCAGGACGTCGCCGCGGCGCACCCGCTTGGCGATCGACTCCTCCGACTTGCCGTCCGCCCGCAGGTCCGCGATCCACGCGTCCCGCATCGCGTCGAGCAGCCGCAGCCGCGCCGCCTCCGTCTCCAGGAGCACGAAGCGCCACGGCGTGGTGTGGTGCGGTGCGGGCGCCGTGACGGCGACGGCGACGGCCCGCCGTACCGCGCCCGGGTCGACCGGGTCGTCGGTGAACTCCCGTACGGTACGCCGCGCGGTCATCGCCTCCCGTACGGCCTCCGACGTGCCGAGCCGGAACATGTCGTCGGCCGCGTTGCGTACGAGCGCCCGGGCGCCCGGCTCCTCGTCGCCGGCGACGACATGACCGAGGCCGCGGACGACGGCGACGGGCCGGCCGGTGGCCTTGCCCTTCACCAGGTCGCCGGCGGCGGCGAGTTCGTCGGCGGTGGCGATGACGGTCACGTTCAGCTCGTTGCCGTGCGAGTCGCTCACGCCCCGCAGGTCGTCGAGGACCCGCACGCCGGCGGCGCCGATGGCGACGTCGGTGAGGCCGCTGCGCCAGGGCCGGCCGAAGGTGTCGGTGACGATCACGCCGACGTCCACGCCCAGCGCCTCGCGCAGCCCCGCGCGGATCCGGCGGGCGGAGCCGTCCGGGTCCTCCGGCAGCAACAGCACGGTGCCGGCCGGGGTGTTGGAGGCGTCGACGCCGGCGGCGGCCATGATCAGGCCCTGCCGGTTCTCGACGATACGGAGGGTCCCGCGCCGCGCCACGACCCGTACGGTCTCGGCGTCGATCGCCTCCTCCCGGTCGGCGGCGGCGATCACCCGCCCTTCCGCCTTGCTCACGATCTTCGAGGTGACGAGCAGCACGTCGCCGTCGAGGAGCCCGGGCGAGGGCGAGGCGCCGGCGATCAGCTTGGCGATGTCGTCGCCGGGCCCGACCTCCGGGATCCCGTCGAGCGCCCACACCTCGTAACGGGCCCCACCGCCGACCTCGCTCCCCGCACCGCCGACACCGCCCGCACCGCCGACGACATCGGCGCCCGCCGCGGCCCCGCTCCCGTGGTCCGTCATGCGCCGGCTCCGCCGGTTTCGCGCGCCTCCGCCGCCAGCGCCAGCGCCTCGCGCGCCATCGCCGCCGTCGCGTCCAGGTCGGTCATCATCAGCGGCACCGCGCGGCAGCGGATGCCCGCCGCCTCGACGTCCGCGACGGCGCCCGCGTCGACGGTGTCGACGAGCCAGCCGTCGAGGAGCTCGGAGCCGTAGTGCCGGGCGACGGCCGCCGCCGTGGACTCCACGCCGACCGCCGCGAGCACCTTGTCGGCCATGCCCCGCACGGGCGCGTCGCCGACGATGGGGGACAGGCCCACGACCGGGGCGGGCGCGGCCGCGACGGCCTCGCGGATGCCGGGGACGGCCAGGATGGTGCCGACGGACACGACGGGGTTGGACGGCGGGAAGAGGATGACGTCCGCCTCGGCGACGGCCTCCAGGACACCGGGCGCGGGCTTCGCCTGCTCGGCGCCGACGGGCACGACGGCCTTCGCGTCGACGGAGGCGCGCAGCTTCACCCAGTACTCCTGGAAGTGCACGGCGCGCTGTTCGCCGTCCACCTCGATCGCCACGTGCGTCTCGACCCGGTCGTCGGACATCGGCAGCAGCCGGACGCCGGGCTGCCAGCGGGCGCACAGCGCCTCGGTGACGGCGCTCAGCGGATAGCCGGCGCCCAGCATCTGGGTGCGGACGATGTGGGTGGCGAAGTCGCGGTCGCCGAGACCGAACCACTCCGGCCCGACGCCGTACGCCGCGAGCTCCTCCTTGACGGTGAAGGACTCGTCCTCGCGGCCCCAGCCCTGTTCCTCGTTGATGCCACCGCCGAGGGTGTACATCACGGTGTCGAGGTCCGGGCAGACCTTGAGGCCGAAGAGATGGATGTCGTCACCGGTGTTGCCGACGACCGTGATCTCCGCGTCGGGCGCGGCCTGCTTGAGGCCGCGAAGGAAGCGGGCACCACCGATGCCACCGGCCAGAACCACAATGCGCATGCAGAGCAGTCTGTCAGGCGGACACGACTCCCGGAGTGGAAGGGGCGGAAGGGGCGGACGGAGCGGACAGGACCGCCGGGGCGGCCGCGGCGACCGGGGTTGCCGGGGCGACCGGCGCGGCCGGCACCGGAGGGAGCACCGGGCCGGCGGCCGTGCACTGCTGGCGTACCGACTCGTGCATCGGCATCTCGGTGAGGCCCGGGTAGTAGACGTGCAGGCTGACCGCCGGCTCCAGGGAGTCGTTGACGACCTCGTGGACGTAGCCGGGCGCGAACACCCGCTCGGTGCCCGCGTCGAGCTTCCGCGCGCCCCGCTCCGTACGCTCCGTCAGTTCACCGGACAGGACGGTGAGGACGCCGGACGACGGGCCGTGGTCGTGGCTTCCGCTGCCCTGGCCCGGCAGCCAGGAGAGCAGCCAGACCTCGTAGCCGGGGCCGGTGCGCAGCCGGTGGTACCAGCGGGTGGTGGCGTCGTACTCGACGTGCGGGGCCCACCGGGCCCGGTCGGCGGCGATCTCGCGGGCGAGACCGACGAACTCGGCCACGGTGGTGGGGTGCTCGCGGGCGGGCTGCAGGAGGTGCGGGACCTCAAGGATGTCGCCGGCGATCTGAAGGTCGCTGTCCATGTTCATGGGGTGCGGTGGTTCCTCGGCAGAAGTGCTGGGGTGTCGCAGAGCAGATGCTGGATACAAGGAGGGTGCGGTCGTGGGAGGGACCGCGTGGGAAGCCGGAGCGCGAGGAAGGAAGGACGCGCGTCAACAGCTGGGACAGCAACAGCAACAGCGCGCCTGGACAGCGCGGCGGAACCCACGGGCGTGGGTCGCGGCGGGCGCTGAGGTCGCTGGCATGCCACCAAAGTGGCGCGAGGGACACCCGACTGTCAACTCAATGCCCGATTTGGGCGCTATGTTTCACCTCATCCGGTTACTGAACGTGGAGAAAGGTTTGTGCAGCGTGAGGCGAGGAGAGATGGCGCAGCATCCGTCACCGTAAACACGGCCGCGGTCTTGTGATCAGACTGTGATCCGGATCGCTTCCGTGGCTGGATCGCAACAAGATCCACGTTTCGGGCGTCCTTCTCTGTGGGGCGTGACGGTGGGATCAGGCCCGCGGCATGTGTCACGTTTTTTGGTGATTTGAACACTTTCCGTATAGGCTTGGTTCCGCAGAGTGAATACGGGGCCCAATAGCAGATCTCGGCTTGACTCGCACAGAGCACGAACTTGTAATTTCACTCGTGTCGTTCGGCCGGATCGATCCGGAATCGACAACGGCGACATCACGGGGACGCAAGAGACAGACGAGGGGCGCACATGACCGAGACGTTCCAGGAACTGCTGGTCGAGGACGCGGGCGAGGAACTCGGCTGGCAGGAGCGCGCACTGTGCGCCCAGACCGACCCCGAGTCCTTCTTCCCCGAGAAGGGCGGCTCGACCCGCGAGGCCAAGAAGGTCTGCCTCGCCTGTGAGGTCCGCTCGGAATGCCTCGAATACGCGCTGCAGAACGACGAACGCTTCGGTATTTGGGGCGGCCTTTCCGAGCGTGAGCGCCGCCGCCTCAAGAAGGCCGCCGTCTGAAACCGGCCACCGGCGCCCCGCGGCGTACGACACGACGGACGCCCCGGACACGACGACGCACGCCGGGCACGAAGACCCACTCCGCGCCGGGCACGAAGACCCACTCCGCGCCGGACACAAAGACGCACACGACGTACACAACCAGCGGTCCGCACCCTGTGCTCCATCCACAGGCGGCGGACCGTCGTCGTGTCAGCCGTTAGTGTGGGCCTCCGTCCGAGACGCACCCACGCCCCCTCACCGGGGCGACCCCCGGCCGGAGGGCCCGTAGCTCGATGTCCTCAACTCCTGAGTTTCCGCGACACGTCGTCACCGCCGTGCTCGTCGCCCACGACGGCGCCCGCTGGCTGCCGGACGCCCTCGCCGGGCTCCTCGCCCAGGAGCGCCCCGTACAGAACGCCGTCGCCGCCGACACCGGCAGCTCCGACCACTCCGCCCAGCTGCTCGCGGACTCGCTCGGAGCCGACCGCGTCCTGCACCTCGCCCGCCGCACCGGATTCGGCGCCGCCGTCGAGGAGGCCGCCCGCACCGCGCCCGTCCTCGGCCCCGAGGAACTCCCTTATCTGAAGCGGCCCAGCGGCTGGGACCCGGACACCCGCACCTGGCGCGACGACGCCTACGACCTTCCCGAACTCCCGCACGGCGAGCCCGTCCAGTGGCTCTGGCTGCTGCACGACGACTGCGCGCCCGAGCCCGGCGCCCTCGCCGAACTCCTGCGCGTCGCCGACTCCGACGCCTACGCCGCCGTCATCGGCCCCAAACTGCGCGGCTGGTACGACAAGAAGCAGCTCCTCGAAGCCGGCGTCTCCATCGCCCGCAGCGGCCGCCGCTGGACCGGCCTCGACCGTCGCGAACAGGACCAGGGCCAGCACGACCAGATCCGTTCCGTCCTGTCCGTCTCCAGCGCCGGCATGCTCATCCGGCGCGACGTCTTCGAGGAACTCGGCGGCTTCGACCGCCGCCTGCCCCTCATGCGCGACGACGTCGACCTGTGCTGGCGCGCCCACGCCGCCGGCCACCGCGTCCTCGTCGCACCCGACGCCGTCCTGCGCCACGCCGAGGCCTCCGCCCGCGAACGCCGCACCGTCGACTGCGCCGGCCGCTCCACCGCCAACCCGCACCGCGTCGACAAGGCCGGCGCCGTCTACACGCTGCTCGCCAACACCCGTGGCGCCGCACTGCCCTACGTCTTCCTGCGCCTCGTCCTCGGCACCCTCCTGCGCACCCTCGCCTACCTCGTCGGCAAGGCACCCGGCCAGGCCGTCGACGAGATCATGGGCCTGCTCGCCACGCTCCTGCGGCCCGAGAAGATCCTCGCCGCCCGCAAGCGGCGCAAGAACCCGGCCGTCCCGGCGAGCGAACTCCGCTCCCTCTTCCCCGCGCCCGGCGCCACCGTCCGCGCCACCGCCGAACAGCTCGCCTCCCACTTCGGCGGCTCCGACGCCGACTCCGGCGGCTCCCGCCACGGCGCCGTCGAGTCCGGACCGGGCGGAGACGACGCCGACTACCTGGAGATCGAGCAGTTCGCCCGGCTGAAGAAGATCGCCCGCAAGCCCGGGCCCGTCCTCTTCGCCCTCCTCCTCGTCGTCTCCGTCGTCGCCTGCCGCAACCTCTTCGGCGGCGGCTCGCTCGCCGGCGGCGCCCTGCTGCCCGCGCCCGACAGCGTCGCGGGCCTCTGGTCGCGCTACGCCGACGGCTGGCACGCCATCGGCACCGGCGGCACCCAGACCGCCCCGCCCTACCTCGCCGTCCTGGCCGCGCTCTCCGCGCTCTTCCTCGGCTCGACCTCCTTCGCGCTGACCGTGCTGCTCGTCTGCTCGGTCCCGCTGGCCGGCCTCACCGCCTACTTCGCCTCCCGCGGCATCGTCGAGTCCCGCCTCCTGCGCGCCTGGGCCGCCGTCGCCTACGCCTTCCTGCCCGCCGCCACCGGCGCGCTCGCCACCGGCCGGCTCGGCACCGCCGTCCTCGCCGTCCTGCTGCCGCTCATCGCCCGCGCCGCCGTCGCCGCACACGGCCTGCGCGGCACGGAGCGGGGCGAGCGCGGCAGCTGGCGCGCGACCTGGGCGTACACCTTCCTCCTCACCTTCGCGACGGCCTTCACCCCGGTCGTCTGGCCGCTCGCCGTCGTCCTCGGCCTCGGCGTGCTCGTCCTGCGCCGCGACGACATCACCGCCTACGGACTGCGCTTCCTCGCCGCCGTCGGCACCCCGCTCCTCCTCCTCGCGCCCTGGTCGCTCTCCCTCCTCACCAGCCCCTCCGCCTTCCTGCGCGAGGCCGGCCTCGACATCCGTACGGGCACGGCCTCCGCCCTCGACCTGCTCGCCGCCAGCCCCGGCGGCCCCGGCACCACCGGCGGACTCGTCCTCGTCGGCCTCGTGCTCGCCGGACTCGCCGGCCTGCTGCGCGAGGAGCGCGTCCTCGCGGTCCGCGCCGCCTGGACCGCCGCCCTCGCCGGCCTCCTCTTCGCCGTCCTCACCAACGGCGCCGGCGGCACCGGCTGGTCCGGACCCGCCACCCTCGTCTACGGCGCGGCCCTGCTCGCCGCCGGCATGATCGGCGCCGAGGGCGGCCGCAGCCGCGTCGCCGCCCACGGCTTCGGCTGGCGCCAGCCCGTCGCCGCGCTCGTCGCGCTCGCCTGCGCCCTCGGCCCGGTCGTCGCCGCGGCCGGCTGGATGATCGGCGGCGCCGACGGCCCGCTCACCCGGCGCGACCCGGTCCAGGTGCCCGCGTTCGTCGCCGAGGAGAGCGGCACCCGCGACCAGGCCCGCACCCTCGTCCTCGGCGGCAGCACGCCCGGCCAGGTCTCCTACACCCTGGTCCGCGGCTCCGGCGGCCGCCTCGGCGACGCCGAACTCGCCGCCACCGGCGGCGGCGATCCCCGCCTCGACGAGGTCGTCGCCCACCTCGTGGCCGGCTCCGGCGCCGACCAGACCGAGGAGCTGAGCGGCTTCGCGATCCGCTACGTCCTCGTCCGGGACGGCGCGCCGCGCGCCATGGGCCGCGTCCTCGACGCCACTCCCGGTCTGTCCCGGCTCAGCCAGCTCGACGGCAGCGCCCTGTGGCGGGTCGACCGCGAGGTCGCCCGCATCACGATCGTGCCCGCCTCGGGCACGTCCGCCCCGTCCGCGACGTCCGCCTCGGGTGCCTCGGGCGCCGAGCCGGTCACCGTCGCCGCCGGGCCCGTAGAGGCCCACGCCGACATCCCGGCCGGGCCGGCCGGCCGCGTCCTGCGTGTCGCCGACCGCGCCGACGCCGGCTGGACCGCCACCCTCGACGGCAAGACGCTCGAACCCACCACCGTCGACGGCTGGGCGCAGGGCTTCGAACTGCCCGCCGGCTCCGGCCGCCTCGACCTCACCTACGAGGAGCCGCTCACCCACACCGCCTGGATCTGGACGCAGGCCTTCCTCGGCCTGGTGCTCCTCGTCCTGGCCCTGCCCGGCCGCCGCCGCGACATCGACGACGACCTGCCCGACGAGGAACTCGCCGTCCCGGCCCCGGCCGCCGAGGGCGACGGCCGCCGCGCCCGCCGCCTGCGCGCCGCCGCGGAAGCCGCCGAGGCGGCGGAGGCCGCCGAAGCCGGGAACGCCGGGAACGCCGGGGACGCGGCCCAGCCGGAAGCGGAGCCCGTCGCCGTACCCGTACCCGAGCAGCCGGCGTACGGACAGCAGCCCGAGTGGGACGGCCAGTACGCCACCGCGCAGCAGGGCTACTACCAGGACCAGCACCAGCACCAGGATCAGCAACAGAGCCAGTACCAGGAGCAGTACCAGGAGCAGTACGCCTACGACCCGTACGCGCAGCAGTCGTACGACCCGCAGACGTACACCCCGCAGCAGGGCTACGACCCGTACGCCCAGCAGCCCGGCTACGACCAGCAGCAGCCGTACGAGACCTACGACCCGTATGGCTACGAGCAGCAGCACCAGCCGCCCCAGCAGCGTCCCGACGGGAGCAGCAACACGTGAAGCGCACCACCCTCTCCCTGATCGCGGTCGCCACCACCCTCGCCGCCGTCACCGGCGTGGCCGCCCTCACCGTCCCCGACGGCACCACGAACGAGCCCCTGACCGCCGGCCGGCCGCTCCCGGTCGAGCGCACCAGCCTGCTCTGCCCGGTGCCCAGCACGTCGGAGGTCGCCGAGACGACCTACACCTCCTACACGCCGCCCGCGCCCACGACGGGCGGCGCACCGGCCGGACGGCCCTCGGGCGAGCAGCGGACCGACAAGGCCGAACTCAAGGTCGCCGCCGCTGCCACGACACCCGGCGAGACACCGGCCAAGAAGGGCAAGGAACCCAAGGCCCCGGCCACCGTCACCAAGCCCGGCGCACCCGTCACCGCCGAGGCCGAGGGCGCCGCCGTGCCCGCGCTCACCGGCTCGGCGAACGGCACCCTCGCGCCCGGCTGGACCGTCCAGCAGACCACCGTCGTCCCGGCCGGCGGCGCCCGCGGCCTGCTCGGCGTCAGCTGCACCGCCCCGGACACCGACTTCTGGTTCCCGGCCGCGTCCACCGCCAAGCAGCGCCAGGACTACGTCCACCTCACCAACCCCGACGACGCCACGGCCGTCGCCGACATCGAGCTGTACGGCCCCGAGGGCGCGCTCAAGTCCCAGGTCACCGAGGGCATTCCGGTCCCCGCCCACTCCAGCGTCCCGGTCCTGCTCTCCACCCTCACCGCCGACCCGGCCCAGCAGGACGTCACCGTCCACGTGACCACCCGCAGCGGCCGCGTCGGCGCCGTCGTCGGCTCGGCCGACGAGAAGCTCGGCAGCGACTGGCTCCCGGCCTCCGCCGACCCGGCCGGCACCGCCGTCCTGCCCGGCATCCCGGCCGACGCGACCTCGGTGCGGCTGGTGGCGTACGCGCCGGGCGACGACGACGCCGACCTGAAGATCCAGCTGGTCACGCCCACCGGCACGATCGTCCCGGCGAGCGCGGGCACCCTCCACGTCAAGTCCGGCATGACCGCCGCCGTCGACCTGCCCGACCTCACCCGCGGCGAGCCCGGCTCGCTGCTGCTCAGCCCCGCCGACCCGAAGAAGCCCACGCCGGTCGTGGCCGCGCTGCGCGTCGTCCGGGGCAAGGGCGAGCAGCAGGAGGTGGCCTTCATCCCGGCCACCGCCGCGATCGAGGGCCGGGCGACCGTCGCCGACAACCGGGCCAAGGGCTCCACGCTCGCCCTGACGGCACCCGCCGGCGGCGCCGAGGTCCGCGTCACCGCCTCGGCCGGCTCCGAGGGCGGCACCCAGGTCACCAAGACCCTGACGCTGAAGGCGGGCACGACGACCTCGCTCGCCGCGCCGGTCCCCGGCGGCCTGAAGGGCTCCTACGCGCTGACCGTGGAACGCCTCTCGGGCGGCCCCGTGCACGCCTCGCGGCTGCTGGAGCTGCCGGAGGACGGCATCCCGATGTTCACGATCCAGCCGCTGACCGACGACCGCAGCACGGTCAAGGTCCCGACGGCACGCCAGGACCTGTCGGTCCTGGACGACTGACCGACCCGTACGGGTGGCGCGACCGCCCGTACGGGTGGTCGCGGCCCCGGCGGGCGGCGCGACTGTCAGACCGCCGGGCGGGCCTCCCGGTCCGCTCGGGACCCGGCGGCCTCTCCGGTCTCTCAGGCCCGCCTGCCGGGCGAGCCTCCCGGTCCGCACGGGTCCGGCCGGCCTCTCCGGCCTGCCAGGCCTCTGAGGCGTCTCTGCCCGGGGCCTCAGTCCTGCCCGACCTCAGTCCTGCCCGTACCGCGGGTCGACCGACTCCGGCGAGAGGCCCAGCAGATCGGCGACCTGCTCCACGACGACCTCGTGGACGAGCAGCGCCCGCTCGTCGCGGCTCTTCGACCGGATTTCGACGGGTCGCCGGTAGACGACGACACGGGCCGGCTCGTTCTTCTCCGCCGGCGTCGAGCCGCCCAGCGGCACCGACTCGCCCGACACCGCCGGAGGCACCTCCATCACCATGAACTCCACGTCCGCGAGCTGCGGCCAGCGCCGTTCGAGGCGCTCCACGGAGTCGAGGACCAGATCGCGGAAGGTGTCCGCCCGGCTCGCGGACAGCGGGACCTGCGGCGGGGCGACCGGCCCCCGCATGCCCCGGCCGTGCCGGTCACGGCGCCGTACGCGCGGCGCGGGACTGTCCATGCTGTCCATCACTGACGCAGCGTAACTCCCCGAGGTGTTCCGGGACCGGTCCGCGAAGCGGCCCGCGCCGCCGAACGACCGATCCGACTGTCCGAAGTTGAGCATTCCGGCCAAGCACGGGCGCGATTTCCCGGGCGACCCGGATCGGCCATCTGGCCGTGGTTGACCGGATTTCTCCCGCGCGTTGTCCGGATCGCGTCCCGCCGCGGCCGCCGTGTCCCGTCGCTCCCGCAGGTCAGAACGGACGTCCGGACCCGACCCGTGGCGGAGGTCACAGCGCGACACGGTGGAGTGACCTGGGGGAGAGTCGTCGCGGCCCGCTCAAGAGTGCGGTACCGTCCAACGTCGTGAGCCCTGTACGTCGCTGTTCGCGCACCGCGTGCGGCCGCCCTGCCGTCGCGACACTGACGTACGTCTATGCCGACTCGACTGCGGTCCTCGGCCCGCTCGCCACCTACGCCGAGCCCCACTGCTACGACCTGTGCGCCGAGCACAGCGAGCGGCTGACCGCCCCGCGCGGCTGGGAGGTCGTGCGGCTCTCCGACGCCGGCGCCCCCGCCCGGCCCAGCGGCGACGACCTCGAAGCCCTCGCCAACGCGGTACGGGAGGCGGCCCGCCCCCAGGAGCGCGCGGCCGAGGCGGGCGGCGGCAAGGGCGGCGGCGCCCGCGGCGGCGATCCCGTGGAGATCGGCCGGCGGGGCCACCTGAGAGTGCTGCGTTCCCCCGAGAACTGATCAAGGTCCGCTCCCGGGTAGTTTGGGCGTTCCGTACGCGCGCCGCATCCGCGCGTACGCCGCATGCCGAGACTTCAGGAGGTTGATCCGTGGCTGCTGATCTGTCGCAGATCGTGAAGGCGTACGACGTCCGCGGGGTGGTGCCGGATCAGTGGGACGAGACGCTCGCCGAGCTCTTCGGCGCCGCCTTCGTCCGGGTGGTGGACGCCGACGCCATCGTCATCGGCCACGACATGCGGCCCTCGTCGCCCGGTCTCGCCGCCGCCTTCGCGCGCGGCGCGGCCCGCCTCGGCGCCGACGTGACGCTCATCGGGCTCTGCTCCACGGACCAGCTCTACTACGCCTCCGGTGCGCTGAACCTGCCCGGCGCGATGTTCACCGCCTCGCACAACCCGGCCCAATACAACGGCATCAAGATGTGCCGCGCCGGCGCCGCCCCGGTCGGCCAGGACACCGGCCTCGCGGACATCCGCGCGCTCGCGGAGCGCTGGACGGAGGAGGGCGCGCCGGAGGCGGCGGCCACCGAGGGCACGGTCACCGAACGCGAGACGCTGGGCGACTACGCGGCCCACCTGCGGTCCCTGGTCGACCTGACCTCGATCCGGCCGCTGAAGGTCGTGGTCGACGCGGGCAACGGCATGGGCGGCCACACCGTGCCGACCGTGTTCGACGGGCTGCCGCTGGACGTCGTCCCGATGTACTTCGAGCTCGACGGCACCTTCCCCAACCACGAGGCCAACCCGCTCGACCCGAAGAACATCGTCGACCTCCAGGCGCGGGTGCGGGCCGAGGGCGCCGACCTCGGCATCGCCTTCGACGGCGACGCCGACCGCTGCTTCGTCGTCGACGAGAACGGCGACCCGGTCTCGCCGTCCGCCATCACCGCGCTGGTCGCGGCGCGCGAACTGGCCAAGCACCCCGGCGGCACGGTCATCCACAACCTGATCACGTCGTGGTCCGTGCCGGAGGTCGTCCGCGAGAACGGCGGCACGCCCGTCCGCACGCGGGTCGGACACTCCTTCATCAAGGAGGAGATGGCGAAGACCGGCGCGATCTTCGGCGGCGAGCACTCCGCGCACTACTACTTCAAGGACTTCTGGAACGCGGACACCGGCATGCTCGCCGCGCTCCACGTCCTCGCGGCGCTCGGCGGCCAGGACGGCCCGCTGTCCACCCTGGTCTCCGCGTACGACCGCTACGCGTCCTCCGGCGAGATCAACTCCACGGTCGCCGACCAGACCGCCCGCCTCGCCGCGGTGAAGGCCGCCTACGCCGACCGCGAGGGCGTCACCCTCGACGAGCTCGACGGCCTGACAGTCACCTCCGCGGACTGGTGGTTCAACCTCCGCGCCTCCAACACCGAACCCCTCCTCCGCCTCAACATCGAGGCCCGCGACACACCGACGATGCAGTCCCTCCGCGACGAGGTCCTGGCTCTGGTCCGCGCGTAAGGACCCACGGGTCGGGCGCGGCTCGGCCAGAGGGCCCGGGGTCGGTCTCCAGGCCCGGCCGGCCCCGGCCGGCTTGGCCCACTGGCCGGGGTCGGCTCGGGCCTTAGGCCCGGCCCCGTGCCCGTCTCGGCCGTTGGGCCTTGCCGGGCCTGGGGCCATCCGGCCCCGCGGGGCGTGCGGGCCTCTTGGGCCCGCCGGTCCCGGCTGGCCCAAGGGACAGCGCCCGCACGGGCGTCGCCCCCGCACCTGCGACGGCGTGGCCGCCTCGAAGGGCGGGCGTTTCGGCCCACGAGGCGGGCGCGGCCCACGTCGGCCCGCCCACGAGAACACACGCGACACACGCCCGGCCGGCGCCGTCCCAGCCCTGGCCGTCCATGCCGCCCGGCGCGCCCTACGCCGGCCCCGCGGTCACCGTCGGCACGTCCACGGCGCCCCGCGCCATCCCGCGCCGCCCCGCGCCGAGCCGCCCGCGAGGGCAAGCGCTTCACGCCGGCCGCGGTCCACGACGGCCGGCGCGCCGCAACCCCGCACCCCCACAAAACGCTCCCGCGCCCTCCACCCGTCACCCGCCGTTCCCCTCCCCGCCGCCGCCGCCCCGCAACGTAACCCCCGCGCCCTGCCCCCGCGTCGGGCGCGCCGTTCGCGGCCCGGCGGTAGGCTGACCTGGCCCGAGAGACCGTTCGTACCGCCCGAAGGGACCCGCCCATGCCGCTCGAAGCCGGCCTCCTGGAGATCCTGGCCTGCCCGGCCTGCCACGCCCCGCTCGACGACCGTACGGCGGCGGAGGAAGCACCGGAGCTGGTCTGCACCTCCGCCGACTGCGGGCTCGCCTACCCGGTCCGCGACGGCATCCCCGTACTGCTGGTCGACGAGGCGCGCCGCCCCGAGTAGCCGCGCCGGGGGCGGCCCCGGGGCGACCCGGGGCGATCCCGGGGAAGGTAGCCGGGGAACAAGCCCCGGGTAAGACGAACGCCGCCGCCGGCACCCCGCCGGCCCCGCTCCGACGACCGGAGGCCCGCCACATGCTCGACGAGACGCTCCTCGACGCACCGGACGCCCTCGCCCTCGCCGACCGCCGCGGTCTGCTCCGCGGCGCCGCGGGAGCGGGAGCGCGGGTACGGACCGCCGCCCGGCACGCCGCCGAGGCCGGGATCGCGGAGCTCCGCCCCGAGGGCCGGCCCCGCACCGTCCTGGTCGCGGGCCCCGGCACCGCCGCGGCGGGCGTCGCCGACCTGGTGGGCGCGCTCGCGGGCGCCGCGGCCCCGGTGATCCGGCTCCAGCCCACCGGCGTCGCTCCCGCCGCCGGCGCCCTGCGCTGGTCGCTGCCCGGCTGGGCCGGTTCGGTCGACCTCCTCCTCGTACCGACGACGGACGGCTCCGAGCCCGGCCTCGCGCTGCTCGCCGAGCAGGCGTACCGCCGCGGTGTCACAGTCGTCGCCGTCGCCCCGAAGGACTCGCCGCTCGCGGAGTCGGTGAGCGGCGCGCGCGGCCTGCTGGTGCCGATGGCGATGGCGCCGCACGAGACGGCCGAGGAGTACGCCGAGACGCTCGCCGCGAGCCCCGGCGCCCTGTGGGCGCTGTTCACACCGCTGCTCGCGCTCCTCGACCGGCTCGGCCTCGTCGAGGCCCCGGCGGAGGCGCTGGAGCAGGTGGCGGACCGCCTGGACCGTACGGCGGAACGCTGCGGCCCGGCGATCGCCACGTACAGCAACCCGGCGAAGACGCTCGCCGCCGAGCTCGCCGACTCGCTGCCGCTGGTGTGGACCGAGGGCGAGGTGGCCGGCCCGGCCGGCCGCCGGTTCGCGGCCGTGCTGTCGGAGCTGGCCGGGCTGCCGGCCCTCGCCGCCGAGCTTCCGGAGGCGCTGCCCGCGCACGGCATGCTGCTCGCCGGCGACTACGCGGCGGGCGCGGACCCGGACGACTTCTTCCGCGACCGCGTGGAGGAGCCGCAGACGCGGCGCGCCCGCGTGGTCCTGCTGCGCGACCGCCCGGCCGAGGGCAACGTCCTGAGCGCCGCGCCGGCCGCCCGCGAAGTCGCGCTCGGCCACGAGACGGCGATCAGCGAACTGGAGCCGGAGGAGGGCAGCGCGCTCGAGAACCTCGCGGAGCTGCTCGCCGTGACCGACTTCGCCGCGGTGTACCTGGCCCTGGCCTCCGCGGGCCGCGCGCCCGAATAGGCCCACCCCGGTGCCCACCCTCGGCCCCGCCCCGCACCACCCTCCGACCCCGCCGCGCGTCCACCTCGGCTCCCAGCACCCCACGGCACGCCCGACGCCGACGGAGCCGACGGCGCGTACGGCGGCCCTGCCGCTCACGGCGCCTACGGCGCCCGCGGCATCCGCAGCGCTCGCGGTGCCCACGGCAGCCACCGCACGTACGGCGCCCGCGGCATCCGCGGCGCTCGCGGTGCCTACGGCAGCCACCGCACGCAGGGCGCCCGTGGCGCCGACGGAACGTGCGTCACGTACGGCGCTCACGGCATCCGCGGCGCCCACGGTCCCTACGGCAGCGACCGTGCGCCCGGCGTCCACAGCGTCCACGGCGCTCACGGTGCCTGCGGCCACCGTCGTGGGCCCGGCGCCCCCGGCCCCCGCGCCGCCGACGGCACTTACGGCGCCCACGCCTCCCGCGCATGCGCCGGCCCCGGCGCTGACGGCGCCCACGCCGCCCACCGCCCCCACGTCCATCACCGCACCCACCGCACTGAAAAGAGCTGGAAGCCCCATGGACCGCCTCGTCAACACCGTCCGCCCCTACGCCTGGGGCTCCACGACGGCCATCCCGGAGCTGCTCGGCGTCGCGCCCACCGGCGAGCCGCAGGCCGAGCTGTGGATGGGCGCCCATCCCAGCGCCCCGTCCCGCACCGACCGCGGCGCCCTGGGCGATCTCCTCGCCGCCGATCCCGTACGCGAACTCGGCGCGGCCACCGTCGAGAAGTTCGGGCCCCGGCTGCCGTTCCTGCTCAAGCTGATCGCCGCCGGCGCCCCGCTCTCCCTCCAGGTCCATCCCGATCTCGCCCAGGCGCGGGCCGGGTTCGCCGCCGAGGAGGCCGCGGGTCTGCCGCTCGACGACCCGGCCCGCAACTACAAGGACGCCAACCACAAGCCCGAACTGATCTGCGCCCTCACGCCCTTCCACGGACTGTGCGGCTTCCGCGACCCGGTCGCCGCCGCCGACGAGATGGCCGCGCTCGGCGTCGACTCGCTCAAGCCGTACGTCGACCTCCTCCACGCCCACCCGGAGGAGGCCGCGCTGCGCGAGGTCCTCACCGCGCTGCTGACCGCCGATCCCGCCGAGATGGCCCGCACCGTCGCCGAGGCCGCGGCCGCCGCCGCCCGCCTGGGCGGCGTCCACACCACGTACGCGCAGATCGCCCACCACTATCCCCACGACCCGGGCGTCCTCGCCGCCATGCTGCTCAACGAGGTCACGCTGCAGCCCGGCGAGGCCCTCTACCTCGGCGCCGGCGTCCCGCACGCCTACCTCGACGGCCTCGGCGTCGAGATCATGGCCAACTCCGACAACGTGCTGCGCTGCGGCCTCACGCCCAAGCACGTCGACGTCCCCGAACTGCTGCGCATCGTCCGCTTCGAGCCCGCCGAGCCCGGCATCCTGCGCCCCGAGGCCTCGCCGTCGGGCGAGGAGGTCTACGACACCCCGATCGACGAGTTCCGCCTCTCCCGTTTCGTACGGCCCGAGGGCGCGGCCCCGGTCGACCTCACCGCCGCCACACCGCAGATCCTGCTCGCCACCGCCGGCCGTCCCGGCGTGGGCGACCTGGCCCTCGCGCCCGGCGAGTCCGTGTTCGTACCGGCGGGCGAAAAGGCCGAACTGTCCGGTACGGGAACGGTCTTCCGCGCCACCGTCGTCGCCTGATGCGACAATGACCGGCCGAACGACGGCAAAGGAACGGCAATAAGCTGCCGTCGACAGGGCCGGAGCACCGACGAAGGGAACAGACAGACCCATGAGCGCGTCAGGCGGAACCAAGGCGATCGTGGCGGCCCTCGCCGCCAACCTCGCGATCGCCGCAGCCAAGTTCGTGGCGTTCCTCTTCAGCGGTTCGTCCTCGATGCTCGCCGAAGCCGTCCACTCGCTGGCCGACTCCGGCAACCAGGGCCTGCTGCTCCTGGGCGGCAAGCGCGCCCAGCGCGAGGCCACCCCGCAGCATCCGTTCGGCTACGGCCGCGAGCGCTACATCTACGCCTTCCTCGTCTCGATCGTGCTCTTCTCGGTCGGCGGCATGTTCGCGATCTACGAGGGCTACGAGAAGATCAAGCACCCGCACCCGATCGAGGCCTGGTACTGGCCGGTCGGCGTCCTCGTCTTCGCGATCATCGCGGAGGGCTTCTCCTTCCGCACCGCGATCAAGGAGTCGAACGAGCTGCGCGGCAACCTGTCCTGGAAGGACTTCATCCGCCGCGCCAAGGCGCCCGAGCTCCCGGTCGTCCTCCTCGAGGACTTCGGCGCCCTCGTCGGTCTCGTCCTCGCCCTCGGCGGCGTCGGCCTGGCCCTCGCCACCGGCGACGGCGTCTGGGACGGCATCGGCACCGTCTGCATCGGTGTCCTGCTCGTCGTCATCGCGATCGTGCTCGCCGCCGAGACCAAGTCGCTGCTGCTCGGTGAGGCCGCCGGCATCGAGGACGTGAAGAAGATCGAGGCGGCGATCGTCGACGGCGAGACCGTCACCCGCCTCATCCACATGCGCACGCTCCACCTCGGTCCGGAGGAGCTGCTCGTCGCCGCGAAGATCGCCGTTCAGCACGACGACACCGCCGCCGAGGTCGCCACGGCCATCGACGCCGCCGAGGCCCGGATCCGCGCCGCCGTCCCGATCGCCCGGGTCATCTACCTGGAGCCGGACATCTACAGCGAGAAGGCCGCCGCTCCCGGCGCCTGAGACTCACCGGCCGTACGCGAGAGGCCCCGGACCCGCCATGGGTCCGGGGCCTCTCGCGTACGCCCCAGGCATCAGGGCTGCCCAGGCAAGGTTCAGGCGCCGCCGCCGTGCCCGCCGCCGTGTCCGTCACCGTGCCCGCCGACGGGATACGGCTGCGGCGGAGGCGGCGGCACGGCGCGCCGCGCCGAGCGCCCCGTCAGCCACCCGGCGAGCCCGAGCCCGAACCCGACGAGCAGCGCGATCACGCCCGCCGCGGCGGCGCCGAACGCGGCGAGGGAGCCGGCCGGGCTGTCCGCGGCCCGCTGCTTCACGGCCGCGACCGGTACGGTCCCGCCGGGAGAGCCGTCCTGGTGGAAGCGCGAGTCGAGCGAGTTGCCCCGGTTGTCGCCGAGCAGGAACAGCCGACCTTCCGGGACCTTCACGTCGATGCCGAGCGGCGTGCCGGCGACCGGGCCGCCGTCGGCCACGTACGGCTCGGAGAGCGGCCTGCCGTTGACGTAGAACCGCCGGTCGTCCGACGTGACGTGATCGCCGCCGACGCCGATCACCCGCTCGACGGCCAGGCCTTCGTGGATGCCCCACTCCGGCACCGCGACGAGCACGACGTCCCCGCGCCGCACCTCGGAGGGCTCGATCCGCTCGGCGTAGAGCATGGTGCCGGGCCGGTGGGTGGGGCGCATCGCCTCGCTCCCGATCCGATGCGCCGGATACGCGCTCCGCAGCACCAGCCCCACGGCGAACAGCGCCACCCCGAGCGCGGCCAGCACCCAGCCCGCGATCCGCAGCCCTCGCCCCGGCCGCGCCGTGCTTCCCGGTCTCATCTCCCCGCCCCTCCCACCAGCCCGGCCCGCACCCTATCCACCGAGCCTCCACCCGCCCTTCCACCCGCCCTTCCCCCCGGCCGTCGTCCCCGCCTCGCACATGGCGCCGGCCCGCGCCGGGCAGCCTCCTACGCCTCTTGTCGAGCCCTGATCCGGCCGAGTTCGAGGGCGGCCCGGATCATGGGCCACTGTGGGTCACTGCGCCGATCGGTGTAGATTCGTGACCAGCCAGACGTCGCTGCTGATGGCGGTCGGGCGGTCCGCACCTGGACCGGCCGAGGGAGAGAGGGCCTCCGACGACTGCACCGCGGGAGCACCCGGGCATTCGTATGCCGTGCGTAGGTCATGCGCGTAGGCCATGCGTACGTCCGTGTCGCCTCGCAGCCGCGGTGCCAGGTGCCCACTCGACCCCTCGAAACCGATCCACGAGGAGCAGCTCCAGTCATGACGACTGTCGCCAAGCAGGACTTCAAGGTCGCCGACCTGTCCCTGGCCGCGTTCGGCCGCAAGGAGATCACCCTCGCCGAGCACGAGATGCCCGGCCTGATGTCGATCCGCCGCGAGTACGCCGAGCAGCAGCCGCTCGCCGGCGCCCGGATCACCGGCTCGCTGCACATGACCGTGCAGACCGCCGTCCTCATCGAGACCCTGGTCGCCCTCGGCGCCGAGGTCCGCTGGGCCTCCTGCAACATCTTCTCCACCCAGGACCACGCCGCCGCGGCCATCGCCGTCGGCCCCAACGGCACCCCGGAGAACCCCCAGGGCGTCCCGGTCTTCGCCTGGAAGGGCGAGACCCTGGAGGAGTACTGGTGGTGCACGGAGCAGGCCCTGACCTGGCCGAACACGCCCACCGGCGGCCCGAACATGATCCTCGACGACGGTGGTGACGCCACCCTCCTCGTCCACAAGGGCGTCGAGTTCGAGAAGGCCGGCTCCGCTCCGGACCCGTCCACCGCGGACAGCGAGGAGTACGGCTACATCCTCCAGCTCCTCAACCGCACGCTCGCCGAGAGCCCGCAGAAGTGGACCCAGCTGGCGTCCGAGATCCGCGGCGTGACGGAGGAGACCACCACCGGTGTTCACCGTCTCTACGAGATGATGCAGGCCGGCACGCTGCTGTTCCCGGCGATCAACGTGAACGACGCCGTGACGAAGTCGAAGTTCGACAACAAGTACGGCTGCCGCCACTCGCTCATCGACGGCATCAACCGCGCCACGGACGTCCTCATCGGCGGCAAGACCGCCGTCGTCTGCGGCTACGGCGACGTCGGCAAGGGCTGCGCCGAGTCCCTGCGCGGCCAGGGCGCCCGCGTCATCGTCACCGAGATCGACCCGATCTGCGCGCTGCAGGCGGCGATGGACGGCTACCAGGTCACGACCCTGGACGAGGTCGTCGAGACCGCCGACATCTTCATCACCACGACCGGCAACAAGGACATCATCATGGCCTCGGACATGGCCAAGATGAAGCACCAGGCGATCGTCGGCAACATCGGCCACTTCGACAACGAGATCGACATGGCCGGCCTCGCCAAGATCCCGGGCATCGTCAAGGACGAGGTCAAGCCGCAGGTCCACACCTGGACGTTCCCCGACGGCAAGGTGCTGATCGTGCTGTCCGAGGGCCGCCTGCTCAACCTGGGCAACGCGACCGGCCACCCGTCCTTCGTGATGTCGAACTCGTTCGCGGACCAGACCCTGGCCCAGATCGAGCTCTTCACCAAGCCCGAGGAGTACCCGACCGACGTCTACGTGCTGCCCAAGCACCTCGACGAGAAGGTCGCCCGCCTCCACCTCGACTCCCTCGGCGTCAAGCTGACGACGCTCCGCCCGGAGCAGGCCGAGTACATCGGCGTCAAGGTCGAGGGCCCCTTCAAGCCGGACCACTACCGCTACTGATCCGACGCATCTCCGACGCACCGATCCGACGACCGGCGGGTGACGGCACACGACACCGGCACCCGCCCGTCGCAGGCACCCGCAGCGGAACAGGCAGGCCCCCGCACCCCCGTGCCGGGGGCCTGCCCCGTCTCTCGACTACCGCTCCAGGACGCATCCCGAGGACCCATGCCCCGCGGCCGCTATTCGCTCCATGATCCGCACGATCACACCCCCCTCGGCGAAGAACACTTCAACTGCGCGCCCGGCCCTTCCGGCTGGCGCTACCTCTCCCGGACCACGTCCCCCTCCGGCGAGACCACCGGCTCCGTCGACCTGGCCATCGACGAACTCGGCCGCCCCATCCGCCTCGAACTCCACGCCGCGCACTGGCAGGTCCGCGGCGCCGCCCTCGACGGCGTCACCTGGGTCCGTACCGACCCCACCGGAACCCACGCCACCGAAGGCAATGTGCGCGCCCACGCCTTCACCGGCACGTCCCCGGCGTTCCTCGTCGCGATCTCCCGACTCCTGCGCCTCACCCCCGAATCCCCGGAGACCCGCGTCCGGCTCGTCGCCTTCACGGATCCCGTCCTCGCCCCGCTGACGGTCGACCAGTCCTGGGCCCTGGTGAACAGTGAAGCGCACGCCACTGACAACGGACCTCTGATCGTGGAGGAGTACCAGGTCAGCGCCCTGGACACGGGGGAGCGGCACACCGTCCACCTCGCCGGCGACGTCGTCCTCTCCGCGCCCGGCATCGAGCTCGAGGAACTCGAGACCCCGCCGAACGCCTTCTGACCTCAGGCCGGGGGAGCGAACCCGGTCGCGGGCGGAGGCGCGGAAGCCGGATCCGAGGCCGTGACCGACGACGACGGCGGCACCGGTCCCGCCGCTGCCGGCCCCGCCACTGTCGGCCCCGACGGAACGGCCGCCCCTGCCGGTCCCGCCGGCTGACTCCGTACCGTCCCCGCCCCCGCGGCCGACACCGCCACTGCCGTCGCCGCCGACACCGGCGAAGGCGCGAACGCCCGCCGAGCGTCCCGCGCCTGCCGCTCGGCCACCACACCCGCCAGATACGCGCCGGCCGGCACACCCGGCGGCGCGGGCGTTCCCGTCCGCTCGGCCAGCTCGCCCGCGAGCCGCTTCGCCAGCCGCTGCCCGATCGCCGGATCCAGCTGGCCCATCCGCGTCAGGTACTGACGTATCTCCAGCCACAGCCCCTCGGGCACCGCTGACAGATCGAGGCCCGTGAACCGGCCCACCAGCCACGGCGGCGGAGGCGGCAGCACCGCACCCGCCGTCGACGCCACGCGCTCCCGCACCACCAGCGTCCCGGCGAACACGTCCCCGATCCGCCTGCCCCGCTCCGACACGAGCGACGCGACGCACGCGACGAACCCGAACGTCATGAGGATCTCGACGACTCCCATCGCTCCCCGCATCAGCGCATGCCGGAAGCGGATCGGCCCGCCGTCCTCCCGCACCACCCGCAGCCCGCAGGCGAGCTTCCCGAGCGACCGGCCGTGGGTCAGCGTCTCCACGGCTATCGGCGCCCCGACCAGCACGAGGACGAAGGACGCGATCGACAGCGCCATCACCGCCGCCTCGTCCAGCGACGCCGTGGCGAACGCAAGGCCGACGCTGATCAGCAGATAGACCGCCCACACCACGAGCAGATCGAGCAGCAGAGCCAGCGCCCGGCTCGGCAGCCGCGCGGGCTGAAGCCCAAGAAAGACGGCATCCCCCGTCACCATCCCGCTCACGGAGCCCACCCTTCTCCCCTTCTCCGCCCTGCCGAACCCGATCCGAACGCCAGTCTGCCAAGCTGACCCGCAGCGCGCCGCAGTTGTACGAGCCCGTACGCACCCCGTACGCACCCAGTGCCTGGAGCAGCAGCCGATCATGGACCTCGACGTCTTCGTCACCGCCCACCGCACGGAGTGGGATCGCCTCGACCAGCTGCTGGGCCGCGGCCGACGCCTCACCGGTGCCGAGGCCGACGAACTCGTCGCCCTCTACCAGCGCACGGCCACCCATCTCTCCCTGATCCAGTCCAGCGCACCCGACCCGATGCTCACGGCCCGGCTCACCCAGCTCGTCGCGCGCGCCCGCGCCACGGTCACCGGCACACGCCGTGCCTCCTGGCGTGACGCCGCCGCCTTCCTCACCACCGGGTTCCCGGCCGCGGTCTACCGCACCCGTCACTGGTGGGTCCCGACCGCCGTCGTCTCCACTGTGGTCGCGGTCCTCATCGGCTGGTGGATCGGCACCCATCCCGAGGTCCAGTCCGCGATAGGCGCCCCGGGCGAGCTGCGCGCGATGACCCGCCCCGGCGGTCAGTACGAGACCTATTACTCCAGCCACCCGGCGGCCTCGTTCGCCGCCCAGGTCTGGACGAACAACGCCCGGGCCGCAGCCCTGTGCCTCGTCCTCGGCGCGTTCCTCGGCCTGCCGGTCCTGGCGGTCCTCTTCGCCAACATGCTGAATGTGGGCATCGGCATCGGCCTCATGTCCTCCGCCGGCCGCCTCGACGTCTTCCTCGGCCTGATCCTTCCGCACGGCCTGCTCGAACTGACCGCCGTCTTCGTCGCCGCCGGCACCGGCCTCCGCCTCGGCTGGACCCTCGTCGACCCGGGCCCGAAGACCCGCCGCGCCGCCCTCGCCGAACAGGGCCGCGCCGCCGTCGGCATGGCCGTCGGCCTCGCCCTGGTCCTCTTCCTCTCCGGCCTGATCGAAGGCTTCGTGACGCCCTCGGGCCTGCCGACCTGGACCCGCATCGCCATCGGCATCGCCGCCGAGCTGGCCTTCCTCCTGTACGTGTACGTGCTCGGCGGCCGCGCGTCACGCGCGGGCGAAACGGGCGACGTGGCGGAGGCGGACCGCACGGCCTCGGTCCCCACGGCGGCCTGATTCGCAGAGCACTCCGCTGACCTGCTAGTCTCCTCTTCGCCCGCAAAACCCGTTGACACGGGTGGCGTGGGGAGGTAGATTCAAACGGTTGCCTGGGAGCTGGACAAGCCCGAGGCTGACAAGTTAGACTCTTCCTCGCTCCGGTTCGGAGCCACTCTCGATTCCTTATCCGAATCACGAAGTCACCGATTAGGTCGACCGAAATGAATCTGATAAAGTCGAGAAGCGCCGGAAGGCCTCGGAAAAAGACGAAAGTCGAAATCGGGACCGGAAAGCACCGAGGAAATCGGATCGGAAAGATCTGATAGAGTCGGAAACGAAGGA
>NZ_JBITXS010000023.1:0-38841 GCF_044544825.1 Streptomyces sp. NPDC053493 | reverse complement strand
CCGTCGAGCGCATGATGCGCGACGCCAAGATCACCCAGATCTACGAAGGCACCAACCAGGTCCAGCGCATCGTCATGGCCCGCAACCTCCCCTGATCATCTGCCCGTTGAAAGGAGACAGGCCGTGACCCTGAAGATCGCTGTCTGTGTGAAGTACGTTCCCGACGCCACCGGCGACCGCGGTTTCGCCGACGACCTGACCGTCGACCGCGACGACGTCGACGGTCTCCTCTCGGAGCTCGACGAGTACGCCGTCGAGCAGGCGCTGCGCATCTCCGAGGAGGCGGACGACGCCGAGGTCGTCGTCGTGACGGTCGGCCCGGACGACGCCAAGGACGCGCTGCGCAAGGCGCTGTCGATGGGCGCCGACAGGGCCGTGCACGTCAACGACGAGGACATCCACGGCACCGACGTCATCGGCACCTCCGCGATCCTCGCCAAGGCCCTGGAGAAGACCGGTTTCGACCTGGTCGTGTGCGGCATGGCCTCGACGGACGGCACCATGGGCGTGCTGCCGGCGCTGCTGGCCGAGCGGCTGAGCCTGCCGCAGATCACGCTGCTGTCCGAGGTCTCGGTGGAGGGCGGCGTGGTGAAGGGCCGCCGGGACGGCGACGCCGCCAGCGAGCAGCTGGAGGCCCCGCTGCCGGCGGTCGTGTCGGTCACCGACCAGTCGGGCGAGGCCCGTTACCCCTCCTTCAAGGGGATCATGGCCGCGAAGAAGAAGCCGGTCGAGGAGCTGGACCTGGACGACCTCGGCATCGACGCCGACGAGGTCGGTCTCGCGGGCTCCTGGACCCTGGTCGAGTCGGTCGCGGCGCGGCCGGCGCGTACGCAGGGCACGATCGTCACGGACGAGGGCGACGGCGGCAAGCAGCTCGCCGCGTTCCTGTCCGCCCAGAAGTTCATCTGACCCACCGTCACCATCCCTCAGGAGCAAGGAATCATGGCTGAGATCCTGGTTCTCGTGGACCACGCCGACGGTGCGGTCCGCAAGCCGGCCCTCGAACTGCTCACGCTGGCCCGCCGGCTCGGCGAGCCCTCGGCGGTCGTCCTCGGTGCCGGCGAGGCCGCGGCCTCGATCGCCGCGACGGCCGGCGAGTACGGCGCCGCGACCGTGTACGTGGCGGACGGCGCCGAGTTCGCCGACCAGCTGGTCGTGCCGAAGGTCGACGCGCTCACCCAGATCGCCAAGGACAAGGGCGTCGGCGCGGTGCTGGTGACCTCCTCGGGCGAGGGCAAGGAGGTCGCGGCGCGCGTGGCGCTGCGCCTGGGCTCCGGTCTGATCACGGACGCGGTGGAGCTGGAGGCCGGCGAGAACGGCCCGGTCGCCACCCAGTCGGTGTTCGCCGCCTCGTACCAGGTGAAGTCGGCCGTCTCGCACGGCGTGCCGGTCATCACCGTCAAGCCGAACTCGGCGGCGCCGGAGGCGGCTCCGGCCGCGGGCGCGGTGGAGAACGTGTCCGTGGCCTTCAGCGGCAACGCCGCCAAGGTCGTCTCGCGCACCCCGCGCGTGTCCACCGGCCGTCCGGAGCTGACCGAGTCGGCGATCGTGGTCTCGGGCGGTCGCGGCGTGGGCGCGGCCGAGGGCTTCGAGGTCGTCGAGAAGCTGGCCGACTCGCTCGGTGCGGCGGTCGGCGCCTCGCGTGCCGCGGTGGACGCGGGCTGGTACCCGCACTCCAACCAGGTGGGCCAGACCGGCAAGCAGGTCTCGCCGCAGCTGTACATCGCGGCGGGCATCTCCGGTGCGATCCAGCACCGGGCCGGCATGCAGACCTCGAAGACGATCGTGGCGGTCAACAAGGACCCGGAGGCCCCGATCTTCGACCTGGTCGACTACGGCGTGGTCGGTGACCTGTTCGCCGTGCTGCCGCAGCTGACGGACGAGATCGGCGCCCGCTGATCGACCCGCACCGAAAGGGGCGGGTGGCACTCTGTGCCACCCGCCCCTTTCTTCCTGTCCGCCCGCCGGGCGCGCTCAGAACCAGCCGTCCAGCGCGACCTCCTCGCAGAGCCGGACGACCGGCCTGCGGCCCGCGCCGGCGCCGTCGTGGGCGAGCCGGACGCGCACGCCGGGGCGCACCGCGTGCGGCGGTCCGTCGACCCGGCAGCGCACCACGAAGCCCTCGGCCATGTGGACCGGCCAGAGGTCGGCCTGGGCCGCCGTGAAGGCGCGCCGTACGGAGATGACGCCTTCGCCCGCGCTGAGTTCGGGGGCGAGGTCCGTCGACCCGCAGGTCGGGCAGAGCAGGCGCTGGAAGGTGGTGGTGTGGCACCAGCGGCAGCGCTGGAAGTAGAGCTCGGGCTCGGTGGCCGACTCCTCGGCCAGGACGGCGGTGGTCCCGTTCCGCAGACCCGTGGATCCCGTGTGGAACACGATGGTTCTCCTTGCACTCGGCGGCTCAACCGTGCATGGAGCAAACATATGGCACTGAGTGCCAGCAAATAAAGACCTGAGTTCCCTCAATTGACGATACTGAGATCCCCCCGTGTCCCCGGCGTACCTCAGTTCTCGCCGAGGCTCGCCTCGACCTCGCGCACCACGCGCCACATCGGGGTGGACCGCTTGGCGATGACCACGACCACGTCGTCGGTCTCCTGCTCCCCCGCCGGGCCGGCCGGGCCCGCGTCCGGGCTCCAGGTCTCGCGGACGAACTCCAGCGCCCGGTCGACCTCGGCCAGCGGGTCGCCCTCGCCGCCGGAGCGCAGCCAGTGGCGCAGGGCGTGGTTGTGGGCGGCGACGACGGCCGCGGCGACCACGTTGGCCCGCAGGGTGCCGTCGCGGCGGTCGGCGAACCGGGTGCGCAGGTAGTCGCCGAGGGTCTTCTCGTACCGCCAGACGACCGAGAGCTCGTACGTCCGCAGGCCGGTGACCTCGCGGGTGAGGCGGTAGCGCTGGACGGAGAAGGTGGGGTTCTCGGCGTACATCCGCATGACGAGCCGGGTGGCCTCGCAGACGCGGACCAGCGGGTCGTCGGTGTCCGCGCTCGCGGCGAGGAACGCGGTCATGTCGGCGAGGCTCTGCTCGTGGTCGGGAAAGACCACGTCCTCCTTGGACGGGAAGTAGCGGAAGAAGGACCTCCGGCCGACCCCGGCCGTCCTGACGATGTCGTCGATCGTCGTCTGCTCGTAGCCGCGCTCCAGGAAGAGCTGGAAGGCCGCCGCGACGAGGGAGTCACGCATCGAGGGCTTGGCGGGGTGGGTACTCATACCCGCAACCTAACACTCGGATCCCTCGCGCAGCGGCACTTGGTGCCACCGTGCAGGTCAGCGGGCGGCCATGCGCAGAGCGCCGTCCATCCGGACGGTCTCGCCGTTGAGGTAGTCGTGCTCGGCGATCATGGTGACCAGGCGGGCGTACTCCTCGGGGCGGGCGAGCCGCTGCGGGAAGGTGACGCTCGCGGCGAGCCCGGCGCGGATCTCGTCGCTGAAGCCGGCCATCATCGGGGTGTCGACGATGCCCGGGGCGATCGTGACGACCCGGATGCCGTACTGGGCGAGGTCACGGGCGGCGGTGATGGTCATCCCGGCGACGCCGGCCTTCGAGGCGGCGTACGCGATCTGGCCGACCTGGCCCTCGAAGGCGGCGATGGAGGCGGTGTTGACGACGAGTCCGCGCTGCCCGTTGTCGTCCGGCTCGCGCCGCGCGATCGCCTCGGCGGCGAGCCGCATCACGTTGAAGGTGCCGACCAGGTTGACGTCCAGGACCGTACGGAACAGCGCCAGGTCGTGCGGGCCCTTGCGGCCGAGCACCCGCGCGGAGGGCGCGATCCCGGCGCAGTTGACGGCGAGCCGCAGCTCGGCCCCGTCCTCCTCGATCCGCGCGAGCGCGGTCCGCACCTGCTCCTCGTCGGTGACGTCGGCCGCGAGCAGCGTCACCCCGTCCGCGGGCGCCTCGGCGCCGGCCACGGCCTTGTCGAGGTCCAGGCCGTAGACGGTCGCGCCCTTGGCGGCGAGCGCGGCGGCGGTGGCGGCCCCGAGCCCGGAGGCGGCACCGGTGACGAGCGCGGCGGAACCTGCGATGTCCATGAATCTCCTCGTACGAACCGGCGGCCCGGGCAGGGCCGCCGTGTGTGTGCACTGCTCGCGCGCTGCGCGCGCCCTACTTCCATTCCCAGACCTTGGCCGTGTTCTTGCCGTCCTTGTCCTCCTCGTACTCGAACACGCCGGCCGTCCCGTTGAGGCGGCTGAACTTCGGTGACGCGGACTCGAAGAAGATCGAGCCGCGGTAGCTGAACCCGCCGGACCCGTTCATGTGGCCGACGCCGGTGCCGTGCCAGGTGATGATGTCGCCGTCCTGGGTCATGATGCAGCCCTGGCCGTCCCCGAAGAGCGTGCCGTCCGCCTCCATCACCGAGTCGTACGTGCCCAGGTCGGTGACCGCCACGCCCAGCAGCGTGCCGGTCGCCTGGAAGGACGCCTCCACGTGCGGGTGACCGCCGTCGACCGAGACCACCCGGATTCCTGTCGTCTGGCCCTGTTCGTCACCGATCAGATCGCCGAGCATGATGGGACTCCTCTCCGGAACCTGCGGATCGGGATCCCCTCTTCCGGCGTACGCCCGGCGGCCCGCCCCGGCAACCGGAGCCGGACCGGCGGGCGGCCGGCGGCGCGGACGCCCGGCGGCGCGGGCGGTCAGGCCGTCAGGCCGCGGCTGATCACCAGGCGCTGGATCTGGTTGGTGCCCTCGAAGATCTGCATGATCTTGGCCTCGCGCATGTAGCGCTCGACCGGGAAGTCACGGGTGTAGCCGTAGCCGCCGAGGACCTGGACCGCGTCCGTGGTGACCTTCATCGCCGTGTCCGTCGCGATCAGCTTGGCCGCGCTGGCCTGGCGGCTGAAGGGCCGGCCGAGGTCGCGTCGGCGGGCCGCGTCGAGGTAGGTGGCGCGGGCCGCGTCGACGGCTGCGGCCATGTCGGCGAGCAGGAAGCCGAGGCCCTGGTGGTCGATGATCTTCCGGCCGAAGGTGGTGCGCTCGTTGGCGTACGCGACGGCGGCGCGCAGCGCGGCCTGGGCGAGGCCGGTCGCGCAGGCGGCGATGCCGAGGCGTCCGGAGTCGAGCGCGCTGAAGGCGATCTGGAGGCCCTGGCCTTCGGCGCCGATGCGCCGGTCGGCGTCGATCAGCGCGCCGTCCCAGTAGGCGGAGGTGGTGGGGACCGCCTGGAGGCCCATCTTGCGCTCGGGCTTGCCGAAGCTGAGGCCCTCGGTGGCGCCGGGCGCCAGGAAGCAGGAGATGCCGTGGCTGCCGGGCGCGGTGCGGGCGAACAGGGCGTAGAAGCCGGCCTTGCCGCCGTGGGTGATCCACGCCTTGGTGCCGGTGACGCGGTAGGCGCCGTCCTCGGTGCGCTCGGCCTTGCAGGCGAGCGCGGCGGCGTCGGAGCCGGCCTGCGGCTCGGAGAGGCTGTAGCCGCCGACGAGCCGGCCCGCCAGCATCTCCGGCAGCCAGCGCTCCTTCTGCTCGGCGGTGCCGAAGGTGTGCAGCGGGTGGCAGGCGAGGGTGTGGACGCTGGTGGCGACGGCCACGGCGGCCCAGCGGGCGGCGAGCTCCTCGAGGACCTGGAGGTAGACCTCGTAGGGCTGGCCTCCGCCGCCGAACTCCTCGGGGTAGGCGAGGCCCAGCAGCCCGGCCCGGCCCAGGGTCGTGAACAGGCCTTCCGGGTACGTCTCGGCGGCCTCGTGCTCGTCGGCGCGGGGGGCGAGCTCCTTGTCGGCGATCTCCCGCGTGAGAGCGATGAGGTCCGCTGCCTCGGGGGTGGGAAGCAGGCGGTCGACATCCATGGCGACTCCATCACGACGCACAACGCGAGCTGTGCTGCGAACTGCGAAACGGTACTGCGAGGGGTACCGCAGTACCGGTTAGCGTAGCGCAGAAGGCCGGTCGCGTAACCCCCCGACCGGGTCGACCCGGCATACTGTTCGGGTGATCGAGACCTCCGCCGCAGGCGCTCCCCGGCTCACCGGCCGCGGCGCCGCCCGACGCTCCGAGCTGTTCGAGGAACTCGTGGCGCTCCTGGTGGGCGAGGGCTTCGCCCAGCTGACCCTCGACGACCTCGCCGCCCGGCTGCACTGCTCCAAGCGCACGCTCTACGGCCTCGCGGGCAGCAAGGAGCAGCTCGTCCGCGCCGCCGTGGTGCACTTCTTCCGGCGCGCCACCGTCCGCGTCGAGGCCGAACTCGCCGCCGAGACCGATCCCGCCGAGCGCCTGGCCGCGTACCTGCGTGCCGTGTCCGCCGAACTGGCTCCGGTCTCCCGGCAGTTCTTCGACGACCTGGCCGCCTTCGAACCGGCCGCCGAGGTCTACGAGCGCAACACCCGCGCCGCCGCCGGCCGCGTCCAGCAGCTCATCGAGGAGGGCGTGAGCGCCGGTGTCTTCCGCGAGGTCCACGTGACCTTCGCGGCCGACGTGATCGCCTCCGTGATGGTCCGCATCCAGCAGCGCCAGGTCGCCGCCGCGACCGGCCTGGCCGACGCGGCGGCCTACGAGCAGCTCGCCGAGCTGCTGCTGCACGGCCTGCGCAAGGGCTGAGCCCCGCGCCCGCCGTGCGGGCGCCGCGGGCGCGTCACGGGTCCTCCACGTCGTCCGGGTCGTCGTACAAGGCCCCGGCGAACCTCGAGGTCGCCCGCCCGGGCACGACGCCGGCGCGGTGGGCGGCGTCGAGGGCGCCGAGCAGCGCGCGGGCGACCACGGCCGTCCGCTCGGCGGACAGCGGTCCGTGGGCCGCGAGTTCGTCCGCGAGCGAGTGGCCGTCCACCCACTGCATCACGATCCAGGGGACCGTCCAGGCGCCCTCGTCGGCCTCGGCCACGTCGTGGACGGTGACGATGTGCGGATGGTCCCGCAGCCGGGCCGCGTGGCGGGCCTCGCGGGCGGCGCGGGCGAGGAGTTCGGCCCGCGCCTCGTCGGGCAACGGCCCGTCGAGCCGGACCTGTTCGACCGCCACGTCGACGCGGAGCACCGGGTGGTGCGCCTGCCAGACCCTGCCGGATCCGCCCGCGCAGAGCGGACGGGTCGGGGTGTAGCGCCCGCCGATCACCGTTCCCGGCCGTGCCGTGTCCGCCATGCCTCCCTCGTTCCGGCCCTCGCCGGGAGGGCCAGGAAGCTCAGGACAGGGACGCGGGCGAACGGGCGGGAGGCCTTCGCGGGACCGCTACGAGGCGGGAAACGGGGCGCCGGTGAAAGCGGCGGCCGGCACTCTTTAGGCGACCGATCCGATGCGGCCGGCCGGTGCGCGCGGGCCGTCGTGGTGGATCGGGGTGTGCGCGCCGGTCAGGGAGGCGCCGCTGCCGCCGCGCCGGTTGGCGACGATCTCGGCGCCGATGGACAGCGCCGTCTCCTCCGGCGTACGGGCGCCGAGGTCGAGGCCGATCGGGGAGCGCAGCCGGGCGAGTTCGAGTTCGGTGACGCCGACCTCGCGCAGGCGCTTGTTGCGGTCCTCGTGGGTGCGCCGGGAGCCCATCGCGCCGACGTAGGCGACGGGAAGCCGGAGGGCGATCCGCAGCAGCGGCACGTCGAACTTGGCGTCGTGGGTGAGCACGCACAGCACGGTGCGGCCGTCGATGTCGCCCGCCTCGGCGGCGGCCTCGAGGAAGCGGTGGGGCCAGTCGACGACGATCTCGTCGGCGTCGGGGAAGCGGGTCTTCGTGGCGAAGACGGGGCGGGCGTCGCAGACGGTGACGTGGTAGCCGAGGAACTTGCCGACCCGGACGAGCGCGGAGGCGAAGTCGATGGCGCCGAAGACGATCATCCGCGGGGCGGGGACGGAGGACTCCACGAGGAGGGTGAGCGGCTGTCCGCAGCGGCTGCCGTCCTCGCCGATCTCGACGGTGCCGGTGCGGCCGCCGTCCAGCATGGCGCGGGCCTCGCCGGCCGCGGTGCGGTCGAGCTCGGGGTGGCCGCCGAGCCCGCCCTCGTACGAACCGTCGGGCCGGACCAGGAGGGCCTGCCCCAACAGGTCCTCCGGGCCCGAGACGATCCGCGCGAGCGCCGCGGCCTCGCCCGAGACGGCGGCGGCGAGCGCGGCGGGGAAGACCCCGCCGCGGACCGGGGTGACGAGGATGTCGATGATGCCGCCGCAGGTCAGACCGACCGCGAAGGCGTCCTCGTCGCTGTAGCCGAAGCGCTCGGTGACGGTTCTGCCGTCCTCGAGGGCCTGTTGGCACAGTTCGTAGACGGCGCCCTCCACACACCCGCCGGAGACGGACCCGATCGCCGTGCCGTCGGCGTCGACGGCGAGCGCGGCGCCCGGCTGCCGGGGCGCGCTGCCGCCGACCGCCACGACGGTGGCGACGGCGAAGTCACGTCCCTGCTCGACCCACCGGTGCAGCTCTTCGGCGATGTCCAGCATTGCGAACTCCTCGGATGGTGTGGGAGGGCGACGTTACGGGCGTCAGCCGACGCCGAGCCAGCCCTCGATGGGATGGATCGCGAAGTAGATGACGAAGACACCGGTCAGCGCCCACATGAAGCCGCCGACCTCCCTCGCCTTGCCCTGCGCGCTCTTGATGACCGCGTAGGAGATGACGCCGGCCGCGACACCGGTGGTGATGGTGTACGTGAAGGGCATCAGGACCACGGTGAGGAACACCGGGATCGCGACGGAGCGGTCGCTCCAGTCCACGTGCTTGGCGTTCTGCATCATCATCGAGCCGATGACGACGAGGGCCGCGGCGGCGACCTCCTGCGGCACGATCGCGGTGAGCGGCGTGAAGAAGAGGCACAGGGCGAAGAACGCGCCGGTGACCACGGAGGCCAGGCCGGTGCGGGCGCCCTCGCCGACGCCGGTGGCGGACTCGACGAAGACGGTCTGGCCGGAGGCGCCGCCCGCGCCGCCGAGGATGCCGCCGGCGCCGTCGATGAACAGGGCCTTGGACAGGCCCGGCATGCGGCCGCGGTCGTCGGCGAGCTTGGCCTCGGTGCCGACGCCCAGGATGGTGGCCATGGCGTCGAAGAAGCCGGCGAGCACCAGGGTGAAGACGATCATGGTGATCGTGATGTAGCCGACGTCGCCCCAGCCGCTGAAGGACACGTCGCCGATGAGCGAGAAGTCCGGGGCGGAGACGGCGCTGCCGTGCAGCTCCGGCGCGCCGGAGAACCAGGCCGTGGCCGGGATGTCGGCGACCGCGTTGAGGATGGCCGCGACGACGGTGCCGGTGACGATGCCGATGAGGATCGCGCCGGGGATGTTGCGGGACTGCAGCGCGAAGATGAGCAGCAGCGTGAAGGCGAAGATCAGGACGGGCCAGCCCTGGAGTTCACCGGCCGGGCCGAGGGAGACGGGGCCGCCTCCCGGGGCCGGGTTCTCGTGCACGAAGCCGGCCTTGACGAAGCCGATGATCGCGATGAAGAGGCCGATGCCGATGGTGATGGCGTGCTTGAGCGCGAGCGGTATCGCGTTCATGATCATCTCGCGCAGGCCGGTGACGACCAGGAGACAGATCACGGCGCCGTACGCGACCGACATGCCCATGGCCTGCGGCCAGGTCATGACCGGTACGACCTGCGAGGCCATCACGCCGGAGACGCTGAGACCGGCGGCGAGGGCCAGCGGGACCTTGCCCCAGAAACCCATGAGGAGGGTGGTGGCGGCCGCGCAGAGCGCCGTTGCGGTGATCAGCGCGGGCTGGCTGAGGACGTTGCCGTCGACATCCTTGCCGGAGAGGATCAGGGGGTTGAGCAGGAGAATGTACGCCATCGCCATGAAGGTGGTGACGCCGCCGCGGATCTCCGTCGCGACGGAGGATCCTCTCTCCGAGATGTGAAAGTACCGGTCGAGCCAAGACCTGCCGGCGGGATTGCGCGAGCCGCTGCCCGCGTCCTCGGCCGTGGTCTTGGGCTCCACTGACGACTGGGTCATGGGGCCTACTCCCAAGGTTCAAAGGGGCACCCGCATCAGACTTCTGTGCATCTGATCTGTGAAGCTGCGGGATTTGGGATCTTTCGTTGGCTGCACGACCCGGGGGACGGCCCGAGACGAACGGGGTGAATCGGTACTGCTGGCACTGCTCGGGTACTGCGGGGTACTGCGGGGGCACTACGGGGTACTGCGGGGGTTTCTCCGGACGGTGCGGGCTGGGGAGGAAGTGTGACGTTCCGGGGAGGCACGCACCGTCCGGAGAGGTCTTACAGGGTGCCGGTGAGCGCCTCGGGGCGGACCGGCGTCTTGTTGAGCTCCAGGCCCGTCGCCGCCCGGATCGCCGCGAGGACGGCCGGCGTGGACGACAGGGTCGGGGCCTCGCCGATGCCCCGCACGCCGTACGGCGCGTTGGGGTCGGCCAGCTCGAGGTAGTCGACCGGGATGGTCGGCGTGTCGAGGATGGTGGGGATCAGGTAGTCCGTGAAGGAGGGGTTCCTGACCTTCGCGGTCTTCGGGTCGACGATGATCTCCTCCATCACCGCGACGCCCAGGCCCTGGGTGGTGCCACCCTGGATCTGGCCGACCACGGAGAGCGGGTTGACCGCCTTGCCGACGTCCTGGGCGCAGGCCAGTTCGATGACCTTGACCAGGCCGAGCTCGGTGTCGACCTCCACGACCGCGCGGTGCGCCGCGAAGGCGTACTGCACGTGGCCGTTGCCCTGGCCGGTGACGAGGTCGAAGGCCTGGGTGGGACGGTGCCGCCACTCCTCCTCGACCTCCACGACCTCGTTCTCGAGGACGTCGGCGATCGAGGCGAGGGCCTCGCCGCCGTCGGTGACGACCTTGCCGCCCTCCAGGAGGAGTTCGGCGTTGGCCCACGCCGGGTGGTAGGAGCCGAACTTGCGCCGGCCGATCTCCAGGACCTTCTCGCGGACGATCTCGCAGGAGTTCTTGATGGCGCCGCCGGTCATGTACGTCTGGCGGCCCGCGGAGGTCGAACCGGCCGAGCCCACCTGGGTGTCGGCGGGGTGGATGGTGACCTGCTGGACGCCGAGCTCGGTACGGGCGATCTGGGCGTGGATGGTGACGCCGCCCTGGCCGACCTCCGCCGCGGCGGTGTGGACCGTGGCGACGGCCTCGCCGTTGATGACCTCGATGCGGATCTTGGCGGTCGAGTAGTCGTCGAAGCCCTCGGAGAAGCCGACGTTCTTGATGCCGACCGCGTAGCCGACGCCCCGGACCACGCCCTCGCCGTGCGAGGTGTTGGACAGGCCGCCCGGCAGCGCGCGGACGTCCGCGCCCTCGCCGGCGGTCTCCCACTGGCGCTCCGGCGGCAGCGGGCGGGCCTTGACCCGGCGCAGCAGCTCGGCGACCGGGGCCGGCGAGTCCACGACCTGGCCGGTCGGCATGATCGTGCCCTGCTCCATGGCGTTGAGCTGGCGCAGCTCCACCGGGTCCATGCCCAGCTTGGCCGCGAGCTTGTCCATCTGGGCCTCGTAGGCGAAGCAGGCCTGGACCGCGCCGAAGCCGCGCATGGCGCCGCAGGGCGGGTTGTTGGTGTAGAGGCCGATCGCCTCGATCTCGACGTCGTCGATGACGTACGGGCCGACCGAGAGGGAGGAGGCGTTGCCGACGACCGAGGCCGTGGACGACGCGTAGGCGCCGCCGTCGAGCACGATCTTGCACTTCATGTGCGTGAGCTTGCCGTCCTTGGTGGCGCCGTGCTCGTAGTAGAGCTTCGCCGGGTGCCGGTGGACGTGGCCGAAGAAGGACTCGTACCGGTTGTAGACCATCTTGACGGGCTTGCCGGTGCGCAGCGCGAGGACCGACGCGAGGATCTGCATCGAGATGTCCTCGCGGCCGCCGAAGGCGCCGCCGACGCCGGCCATGGTCATCCGCACCTTCTCCTCGGGCAGGCCGAGGCAGGGCGCGATCTGCTTGAGGTCCGAGTGCAGCCACTGGGTGGCGACGTACAGGTCGACGCCGCCGTCCTCGGCCGGTACGGCGAGGCCGGACTCGGGGCCGAGGAAGGCCTGGTCCTGCATGCCGAAGGTGTACTCGCCCTTGACGATGACGTCGGCGCGCTTGGCGGCCTCGTCGGCGTTGCCGCGGATGATCGGCTGGCGGTGCACGATGTTCGGGTGCGGGACGTGACCGGCGTGGTGGTCGTCGCGGTTCTCGTGGACCAGGATCGCGTCCGGGGCGAGGGCGGAGGCCTCGTCCGTGATGACGGGCAGCTCGCGGTACTCGACCTTGATCTTGGCGGCGGCCCGGCGGGCGGTCTCCGGGTGGTCTGCGGCCACGAGGGCGACCGGCTCACCGTGGTGCCGGACCTTGCCGTAGGCGAGGACCGGGGTGTCCTGGAACTCCATGCCGTAGTTCTTCGCGGCCGGCAGGTCCTCGTGCGTCAGGACGGCGTAGACGCCGTCCATGGTGAGGGCCTCGGAGGTGTCGATGGACACGATCTCGGCGTGCGCGACGGTGGAGCGCAGGATCTGGCCCCACAGCATGTCCTCGTGCCACATGTCCGAGGAGTAGGCGAACTCGCCGGTGACCTTCAGGGTGCCGTCGGGGCGGAGGGTGGACGCGCCGACGCCGCCCTGGGTGTGGTTCTGGGTGACGTTGGTGGGCGTACCCGCCGGAACGGTGCGTGTGTGCTGAGCCATGGTCAGACCGCCTCTCCCTGGCGCTCCTGGCGAGCGGCCGCGAGGCGGACCGCGTCGAGGATCTTCTCGTAACCCGTGCAGCGGCAGAGGTTGCCGGAGAGCGCCTCACGGATGTCCGCGTCCGACGGGGACGGGTTGCGCTCCAGCATCTCGTCGGCCGCGACCAGCAGACCGGGCGTGCAGAAACCGCACTGCACGGCGCCGGCGTCGATGAACGCCTGCTGGATCGGGGACAGTTCGACGCCCTCGCCGGTCTGCGAGTCCTGACCGGGCTTGGCCTGCCACTGCTTGGCCTCGTCGAGCGAGGTGCCGCAGGCGCCGGAGGCGCAGCCGCCACCGTGGCCGTGCTCCTCGCGCTGCTTGGCGTACTCCGCGAGACCCTCGACGGTGACCACGTCGCGGCCCTCGGCCTGACCGGCGGCGACCAGGCAGGAACAGACCGGCACGCCGTCCAGGCGGACCGTGCAGGAGCCGCACTCGCCCTGCTCGCAGGCGTTCTTGGAGCCGGGCAGGCCCAGGCGCTCACGCAGAACGTAGAGGAGCGACTCGCCCTCCCAGACGTCGTCGGCTTCCTGCGGACGACCGTTGACCGTGAAATTCACGCGCATGGTTATGCAGCTCCCTCAAGCGTGCGGCCGGTGCCGCGGTACTGCTCCCAGGTCCAGCCGAGCTGGCGGCGAGCCATGATTCCGACGGCGTGGCGGCGGTACTTGGCGGTGCCTCGCACGTCGTCGATCGGGTTGGCGGCGCCGGAGCAGAGCTCGGCGAACTGCTTCGCGATCGAGGGGGTGATGATCTTGCCGCTCTCCCAGAAGCCGCCCTCCTCCAGAGCCGCGTTCAGGAAGGCCTCGGCCTCCTTGGCGCGGATCGGGGTGGGGGCCGCCGAGCCGATGCCGGTCCGCACGGTGCGGGTCTCCGGGTGCAGGGCGAGACCGAAGGCGCACACGGCGATGACCATCGCGTTGCGGGTGCCGACCTTGGAGTACTGCTGGGGACCGTCCGCCTTCTTGACGTGCACGGTCTTGATGAGCTCGTCGGGCTCCAGCGCGTTGCGCTTCACGCCCGTGTAGAACTCGTCGATCGGGATGAACCGGGTGCCGCGCACCGACTCGACCTCGACCTCGGCGCCCGCCGCGAGCAGCGCGGGGTGGGCGTCACCGGCCGGGGAGGCGGTGCCCAGGTTGCCGCCGACGCCGCCGCGGTTACGGATCTGCGGGGAGGCGACCGTGTGCGAGGCCAGGGCCAGGCCCGGCAGCTCCTCGCGCAGGTTCTCCATGATCTGGGTGTACGGAACGGAGGCGCCCAGCCGGACGTTCTCCTCGCCGACCTCCCACTCGCGCAGCAGCTCGATCCGGTTCAGGTCCAGGAGGTACTCGGGACGGCGGTGGTCGAAGTTGATCTCGACCATGATGTCCGTACCACCCGCAATGGGCACGGCCGTGGGGTGCGCTGCCTTGGCGGCGAGCGCCTCCTCCCAGCTGGCGGGGCGAAGGAAGTCCATGGTGGCTCTCTTCTGAAGCTTCTAGTGATCGGGGGGTCGTACGGGCCAAGGAGACGGCCGGCCCTCGACGTGCAGTTCATGTGCTGTTCACGCGGTGTGTGGCCTAGTACACAAGGCCCCGACCTCGGGGTGCAGTGACAGAAACCATGAAGCGGTTGGCTGGCTGCCATCCTCGTCTTGTAGATTCGAACGAAAGGCGAGGAACAGCCACCTCACCGTTTCCCCCCGGAAACGCGGGCACCACGCCACCGACGACAACGCGACACCCACTCACCCCCTGACGACAAGGAACGGCGGCGACATCATGCGGCTGCGCGCACTGCTGGAGAACGACGCGCTGGGGCTGCGCCTGCTCGGCGGCGACGACGAGCTCGACCGCACCGTCCGCGGCGTGATGACGACGGACCTCAAGGACCCCAGTCGCTACCTGTCCGGCGGCGAGCTGGTCCTCACGGGCCTGGCCTGGCTGCGGGACCCGGCCGACGCCGAGCCCTTCGTCCGGATCCTGGCGTCCGCCGGGGTGGCCGCCCTGGCGGCCGGCGAGGCCGAGCTCGGCGACATCCCGGACGATCTCGTAGCGGCGTGTTCACGCCACCGGCTGCCGCTGTTCGCGGTGAACGAATCCGTTGCGTTCGCGACGATCACCGAGCACGTTGTTCGACAGGTCTCCGGCGAGCGGGCCGGCGACCTCGCCGCCGTCGTCGACCGCCACCGGCGCCTGATGACCTCCGGGCCGGCCGGCGGCGGCCCCGAGGTCGTCCTGGACCTCCTGGGCTCCGACCTGGACCTGAGGGCCTGGGTGCTCTCCCCCACCGGCCGCCGGATCGCGGGCGCCGGGGACCCTCTGGACCCGGGTCTCGCCGCCACGCTCGCGGGCGAGCACCTGGCCGCCACCCGCACCGGCCGGCGCGGCCCGCACCGGCTGAACATCGCCGGAACGGCCTACTCCCTCTTCCCGATCCGCAACACCGGCCGCGGCGCGGCGCCCGCCTCGCGCGACGTGCGCGAGACCGTGCTGTCCGACTGGCTGCTCGCCGTCGAGGCCGACGCCGGCGACTGGCCGGCCGCCCGGCTCGACCTGCTGCAGGGCGTCACCCAGCTGATCGCCGTCGAGCGGGACCGGCGCGACGCCGCCCGCACGGTGCGGCGCAGACTCGCCCAGGAGGTCCTGGAGCTGGTCCAGACGGGCGCCGCGCCCGCCGAGATCGCCGCCCGCCTCCGCGTCGCCGCGCCGGTGCTCCTGCCCGGCCTGGGCACCGCGCCGCACTGGCAGGTCGTCGTCGCCCGCGTCGAGTGGGAGCAGGAGGCCGGCCAGAACACCGTCGACACCGGGCCCGTCGCCCAGGCGCTGCTGGAGGAGATCCTGGTCGACCCGGCCGCCTCGGGTGCCGACTCCGCCGACCGGATCGCCGTCGCGCACAGCGGCGACGAGGCCATCGCGCTGGTGCCGCTCGCCGCCGCGCCGCTCCCGGACAGCGAGGACGACATGCCGCCGGTGGCGCTCGGCCTGCACGCCGACGCGCTGCTCGCCTCCGTGCGCGCCCCGCTGTCCGCAGGGCTCGCCGACGACGGCCGGCTCACCCTGGGCGTCAGCGCCGCCGTGCACTCCGCCGAGGGGCTGCGCGGCGCCCTGGAGGAGGCCCGGCACGCCCGCCGGGTGGCCGCCGCCCGCCCGGGCCGGGTCTGCGCGGCCGGCCACCACGAGCTGGCCTCGCACGTCCTGCTGCTGCCGTTCGTGCCGGACGACGTCCGCCGGGCCTTCACGGCCCGCCTCCTGGACCCGCTGCGGGACTACGACCGCCGGCACCGGGCCGAGCTCATCCCGACCCTGGAGGCCTTCCTGGACTGCGACGGCTCCTGGACGCGCTGCGCGACCCGCCTCCACCTGCACGTGAACACGCTGCGCTACCGAGTGGGACGGATCGAGCAGCTCACCGGCCGGGACCTGTCCCGTCTGGAGGACAAGCTGGACTTCTTCCTGGCCCTGCGCATGAGCTGAACGGGTGAAGCGGGACGTCACCCGCACCGCTTCATCTCATCGGGTGATCAAGGGAGCTGACGGTCCGGCAGGTTCGACCGGCCGTCGGCCCCGTCCGCCGGTGTTTCCCGGCGCCCTCCCTTTGTGAAAACTTTCACCCGACCCCTTGGCCGGTCCCTCGGGTTCGTGCTGAGATGCCGTCCTACTCACAGCTCGATGGCGCGCTCGGGGAGGGCAATGTGGCGTACGGCCGGGGAACCCCACTGGAGACCGCGGTCTGGAGACTTCGCTCGCGCGGCTGCTGGACGGACGCCGCCGCACTCCTCGCGCCCCGCGCGGCCGAACCGGCCGCGGCCCTCGAACGGGCGGCCCTGCTGATCGAGCGCTGCCTGTACACGGAGCAGGGCTGGGCCGACGCCGAGGAGGCGCTGCGGGCGGCGGAGGCGGTGGCGCAGACGGACGAGGAACGCGGGGCCGCGGCCTGCGAACGGGGTTATCTGGCCTACGCGTCCACGCTCCTCGGCGTACGGGACCGGGCCGACGAGGCCCGGGCGGCGCTCGGCCGCGCGGCCGCCCTGATCGGCCCCGAGACCCGCGACCGCGCGCTCCTCGACCTGCGCCGCGGTCTGATCGCGCAGAACCTCGGCGACTCGCCGCAGGCGGCCCGCGCCGCGTACCGCCGCGCCCACGAGAGCGCGACCGCCCACGACGACCCGCTCCTGCTCTCCACGACCTGGCGCCATCTGGCCGGACTGGCGCTGCGCGAAGGCGAGTTGGCCGAGGCCCGGCACGGCTTCGCCGAATCCCTGCGGATCCGCGAGGAACTGGGCTTCCTGGTCGGCACGGCCCCGGCCCTCGCCTCGCTCGCCGCCACCGAACCCGAACCGGAGGCGGGCCGGCTGCGCGCCGAGGCGACCCGCCTGTTCCGTCTCCTGGGCGGCGTCCCGACCTGGCTGTCCACGCAGTTGACGCCCCGTCCGGCGATCTGAGGCAGTTGTCTTCAGCGGTCCATGGGCCCGCTCGGCCGGACGGGCAGGCCGTCCGGTGGTCAGGTGCGGGGCTCCAGGCGGAGCAGGGCGTCGTCGAGGCCGACGATCAGGGCGCCGTCCGGTGTCGTGGTCACCGCGCGGACCGGAGGGCCCGGGCGGAAGGGCGTGCGGGTGCGCTGTTCGAGGCGGTGCAGTTCGACGACGCCGTCGGCCCAGGCGGCCGCGAGGACCGGGCCGTGCGGGGTCTCGGTCGCGGCGAGCGAGACGACCGGTGAGGGGCGTTCGGTGAGCGGCGCCGGATCGGCGTCGCGGCCGGGCGTCCAGAGCCGTACGGCTCCGTCCGCGCCGCCGCTGCACACGAAGGGCGTCGCCGACTCGACCGCCGCCACCGCCGTGACCCGGCCGCTGTGCAGCGCCGCCTGGTGCAGGCCGGTGAGGCCGAAGGCGTGCACGGAGCCCAGCCGGTCGCCGACGACGACGGAACCGGCGATCGCGGCCAGGGCCGTGCCCGGGTGCCGGGTCAGCGTCGCGGTCACGGCCGTGGTGAGCCGTTGCAGATAGGGCGCCCGCGGCTCGCGTCCGCGTACGGTGTGCAGCCGGCCGCGTTCGTCGAGGAGCAGCACCGTGCCGTCGGGTGCGGGCGCGAGCGCCGTGACGCGCCCGCCCACCGGGTGGTCGAGCCGGCCGAGCGGCCGGGCGTCGGCCGCCGCGAGCAGCCGCACCGTCCCGCCCAGGTCGGCGACGAGCAGTGTGCCGTCCTGGGCGGCGAGCGCGGCGACCGGCCCGGGCCAGGGCGGGGCGACGTCGCCGGTGACGCGGGTCCACCGGACCCGCCACGGCGCCGGCCCGGCGAGTTCGCCGAGCGCGGGCCGCAGCCGCGGGTCGGCGCCGTCGCCGAGGACGGCGAGCAGTCCGAGGGCCCGCTCGGCCGGCGTCCGGGCCGCGCACAGGGCCTGCCCGGCCCGCGTCCAGGCCGTCCGCAGCCCGCCGTGGTCGTCGCCCTCGTCCCGTACGTAGCCGGTGGTGACGGCGACGGGATCGGCGCCGCACACGGCCACCGGGTCGGACAGGTCCACGAAGGGCGGGGCCGCGGGTTCGGGCGGGCCGGTGTCCGGCTCCTCCTCCGCGACGACAGCGACCCGTTCGCCCGCCGCGAGCAGCGCGTGCTCCGCCGTGTCCGGCCGCGTCTCGACGACCAGCCGGACCCGTCCGAGGCGGGCCAGGTCCGCCACGAGCGCGGCGACGGCGGCCGGCTCGGCCGCGCCGTGCAGGTCCGGCAGGATCAGGACGGTGCGGGCGGCGCGGCCGTTCTCGGCGGTGGCGAGGGCGCGGACGAGGTCGCCCGGTGACGCGGCCACGACGCCGAGGCGGTCGGCGACGGCCCAGGCCGTGCCGAGCGCGGTGCGCCCGGTCAGCGGGACGAGCGCCCGTACGGTACGGTGCCGGCCCGCGGCGCGCGGGCCGTGCGCGGCGAGCCAGTCGAGCAGCCCGGGCGCGCCGCTGACGAGACAGAGGCGGGGAGCCTCGGGATCGGTGAGCCAGCCGAGCAGGGCCGCGGCCCCGGGGCGCTCCGCGCGGACGGACGGCATGGACACCTCTCGGTCGGCGCGGCGGGAAGGGAAGAACGCGTGGACGAACGGGACGGGCTGATGGCGTCGACCTTAGTCGTCAGTCCTGCGCTCCGGTGAAGTGCTCTCGTACGAGGGACGAAACGACCGCGAGATCCTGGGCGACGAGGGCGTCGAGGAGCGCGGTGTGCTCGGCGGCGTCGGCGACGAGTTCGCCGTGGCGGGTGGCGGGCGCGCTGACGAGCGGCCACTGGGAGCGCCGGTGGAGGTCGTCGGCGACGAGCAGGAGCTGTTCGTTGCCGGCGAGGGAGAGGACGGCGCGGTGGAAGGCGCGGTCGGCCTCGGCGTAGTGGGCGCGGTCGCCGCGGGCGGCGGCGGTGGCGGTGGCCTCGGCGAGCGGGCGGAGTTCGGCCCAGCGGGCGGCGGGGACGGTGCGGGCGAGCCGGAGCATGACGGGCACCTCGATCAGGGCCCGCACCTCGGCGAGTTCGGCGAGTTCGCGCGGGGTGCGTTCGGTGACGCGGAAGCCGCGGTTGGGCACGACCTCGACGGCGCCTTCGGTGGCGAGCTGCTGCATGGCTTCGCGGACCGGGGTGGCGGAGACGCCGAATCGTTCGGCGAGGACGGGTGCGGAGTAGACCTCGCCGGGGACGAGGTCGCCGCCGACGAGGGCCGTGCGCAGGGCCTGGAGGATCTGCCCGCGCACGGAGTGGCGCTGCACGGGCCGGGGCAGCGGGCCGGGCGACGGCGGCTCGCTGTGGGTGTGCTCGCCGCGTACGTCATGGGCGCGGGCCTGACCGGGCACGCGCACCGCCGCGCCGCGCGCGCCCGCGGACCCGTCCGCCGCGCCGCCGTCCGTCGCGTACCCGGCCGCGGCGTCGCCGTCCGCCGCCGGGCGGAACGGGTCGCCCGTCCGCCCGCGCGTGCCGCTCTGCTCCACCCGGGTCCTCCTGCGCCGTCGTGCCGGGCCCGGCTCGCGCGGCCGGTGTCCCCCGTGCACGATAGGCGGACGGCGCCGCAGTTCAAACACCGAAAGCATCGGGTAAGGTAAGGCTAACCTGCTAACGATCGCGATTCGGTGGTCCCGTATGGCCGTGCCCGCTCTGCTGCCGTCCCTCCCCGCCTCGCCCGACTCCCCCGTCGCACCCGCCTACGCGCGGCTCGGCGAGGTGTTCACCGGCCTGTGCGTCGAGGAGCGGGGCCTCGGGGAAGGGCTGCCGCGCGGTGCGGGCTGGGTCGGCGCGGACGAGCTGGGCGCCGGCGGAGAAGGCCTCGACGCCTTCCTCGCCTGGGACGAGGCACAGGTGCGGCGGGACCACGGCCGCCCGGCACGGGCGGATGTCGTGGCGAGCTTCGGTCTGCACCGCTACGCCTGGCCGGTCTGCCTGCTGGTGACGCTGCCCTGGTTCCTGCACCGCAGGGTGCCCCGGCTGCCCGCCCGGAACGTGGCCCTCCAGCGCGACCACGGCCGGCTCGCGGTGCGCGTGGAGGAGTTCGCCTGCCTGCCGGGCGACCCGGCCGCGGCGCTGCCCGGCGCCCGGGTGGTCGCGAACGAGGAGGCCCTGCGGGCGGAGGCCCGCGCGGCGCTCGCCGAGCACTTCGAGGAGGTGCTGGCCGGCTTCGGGCCCCGGATGCGGCGCGGCCGGCGCGCCCTGTGGGGCATGGTGACGGACGAGATCGTCGAGGGCCTCTGGTACATCGCGGCGCTCCTCGGCGAGGAGCAGCGGGCGCTGGCCGAGCTGGAGCGGCTCATGCCGGGCACGGCCAGGCCGTACGTCGGAGCGGCGGGCTTCCGCGAGCTCGCGGGCTCGGCGGAGGTCTGCGGCACGACGCGTTCCACCCGCGACCGGGCCACCTGCTGCTTCTTCTACACGCTGCGGCCCGAGGACACCTGTCTGACGTGTCCGCGCACCTCGGACGCGGAGCGGGTCCGCCGGCTGGCCGCGACCGCCTGACCACCTCGTGCCGTGACGGCGCCACGCCACCCGCGGGGGTGACGGCGGTCGAACACGACTCCGCACCTTCGGGCGGCAGTTCGACCAGATCGCACCTATTCGTATGCCGTACGGCCCCGATGGCGTGCTCTTGCCCCGAAACCCCGTGCCCGCCCCGCCCGGTCGGCCAGTATGGGCCGCCGTATCGCCCTCCTGCGAGGCACGACGCACTACTGCGAGGCAAGGGACACCGCAATGAGATTGACCGACATATCGCTGGACTGGCTGCTTCCGGGCGTCGTGATGGTGGCGGGAATCCTGACGGCGGTGGCGGTGCTCGCGCGCGGCAGGCGCGCCGGTGACCAGGCCGCGGCCGACGACTCCTGGGAGCGCAGCGAGGAGCGCCGCAGACGCAAGGAGGCCGTCTACGGCACCGCCTCCTACGTCCTGCTCTTCTGCTGCGCCGCGGTCGCGGCGGCGCTCTCCTTCCACGGGCTCGTCGGCTTCGGCCGGCAGAACCTCAACCTCACCGGCGGCTGGGAGTACCTGGTCCCGTTCGGCCTCGACGGCGCCGCGATGTTCTGTTCGGTGCTCGCCGTCCGGGAGGCCAGCCACGGTGACGCGGCCCTCGGCTCGCGCCTGCTCGTATGGACCTTCGCGGGCGCCGCGGCCTGGTTCAACTGGGTGCACGCGCCGCGCGGCCTGGGCCACGCGGGCGCCCCGCAGTTCTTCGCGGGGATGTCCCTGTCGGCGGCGGTCCTCTTCGACCGGGCGCTGAAGCAGACCAGGCGGGCGGCGCTGCGCGAGCAGGGCCTGATCCCGAGGCCGCTGCCGCAGATCCGGATGGTCCGCTGGCTGCGGGCGCCCCGGGAGACCTTCGGCGCCTGGTCGCTGATGCTCCTGGAAGGCGTACGCACCCTGGACGAGGCGGTCGACGAGGTGCGCGAGGACCGGCGGGAGAAGGAGCAGAACCGGATCCGCCGGCGGGAGCAGGCCAAGCTGGACCGGGCGCGGCTGAAGGCGCTGAACCGCCAGCACCGCGCGTTCGGGCGGGCCGGCGGCCGGCAGGTCGAGGTGGCGGCGCTCGGCGCCGCCACGGGTACGGGCGCGGGCTCCGCGACGGGAGCGGTCCAGGCCGCCGTCGCGGAGCCCGCCATAGCCGACCCTGGACAGCTGCCGCTTCGACCCCGGCCCTCCCTGCAGGCCGTGAAGGGCACTGAGCCGCGCGCGGGCGAGCCCCGGACGGTGGACCTCACCGCCGAGGACGACACCCAGACGCTGCCCCGCCTGGACTCCCTGGAGCGCAAACTCGCCGACCTGGAGCAGCAGTTCGGCTGAGCCGGCCCCGCGCCCCGACGGGCCCCACGGACCAGCGGGCCCCACGGCCCCGGCAGGGCCGCCCGAGGATCCTCCTCAGGCGGCCCTGCCTTCGAGTTCGAACCAGACCACCTTGCCGGCCCCGTGGTTCTCGACTCCCCAGGAGTCGGCGAGGGCCTGGACCAGGATCAGGCCCCGGCCGTGCGTACCGTCGTCGGCGTCCGGTACGCGCGGCCGGTCCCGGTCCAGTCCGGGAACGAAGTCCCGCACCTCGACCCGCAGTTGGTCCGGTTCCACGGTGGCGGTGACGACCGCTCCGTGGTCCGTGTGGATCAGCGCGTTGGTCACCAGCTCACTGGTGAGCAGTTCCGCGACGTCGGTGGCGCCCGGTCCGCCCCATGTCGCCAGCATCGCCCGTAAGGCATGGCGCACCTCCGGTACCGCGGTCAGATCCGCGCATCCCACCTTTCTGAGCAGTTGAGTCGGCTGCGTCGCCTCCCCGGCCATATCCCCCACCCCGTCGTCGCGTCGAACAGGCTCACGGGGATGCATGCCCCACCGGCACGCCCGCATTCATCGCCTGTGCACGGACCGTCAGGGCCTGGGTACGTTCCGCAGATTGGAACGCGCCATCTGGAGCATCCGGCCCACGCCGCCGTCGAGGACGATCTTGCTGGCGGACAGGGCGAAGCCGGTGACCATCTCGGCGCTGATCTTCGGCGGAATCGACAGGGCGTTGGGATCGGTCACGATGTCCACCAGGGCGGGGCCCTTGTGCTTGAAGGCGTCCTTCAGGGCTCCCGCGAGCTGCTTGGGCTTCTCCACGCGCACGCCGTAGGCGCCGGCGGCGCGGGCGACGGCGGCGAAGTCGGGGTTCTTGTTGGTGGTTCCGTACGAGGGAAGTCCGGCGACCAGCATCTCCAACTCCACCATGCCGAGAGAGGAGTTGTTGAAGAGCACCACCTTCACCGGCAGGTCGTACTGCACCAGGGTGAGGAAGTCCCCCATGAGCATGGTGAATCCGCCGTCGCCCGACATGGAGACGACCTGCCGCCGGCGGTCGGTGAACTGGGCGCCGATGGCCTGCGGCAGCGCGTTGGCCATGGAGCCGTGGCTGAATGAGCCGATGATCCGCCGCCGCCCGTTGGGCGAGATGTAGCGGGCGGCCCAGACGTTGCACATGCCGGTGTCGACGGTGAACACGGCGTCGTCGTCGGCGAGTTCGTCGAGCACCGAGGCCACGTACTCCGGGTGGATCGGCACGTGCTTGTCGACCTTGCGGGTGTACGCCTTGACGACGCCCTCCAGGGCGTCGGCGTGCTTCTTCAGCATCTTGTCCAGGAAGCGGCGGTCGGTCTTGGCCCGGACGCGCGGGATGACGCAGCGCAGCGTCTCGCGGACGTCTCCCCAGACGGCGAGGTCCAGCGTGGAGCGCCGGCCGAGGCGCTCGGGCCGCACGTCGATCTGCACGATCTTCACGTCGTCCGGCAGGAAGGCGTTGTACGGGAAGTCGGTGCCGAGCAGGATCAGCAGGTCGCACTCGTGCGTGGCCTCGTAGGCGGCGCCGTAGCCGAGGAGTCCGCTCATCCCGACGTCGTACGGGTTGTCGTACTGGATCCACTCCTTGCCGCGCAGCGCGTGCCCGACGGGCGCGTTCACCCGTTCGGCGAACTGCATGACCTCCGGATGCGCGCCGGCGGTGCCGCTGCCGCAGAACAGCGTCACCCGGTCGGCCTCGTCGATCATCCGTACGAGGGCGTCGATCTCGGCGTCGCCGGGCCGGACGGTGGGCCGGGAGGTGACCAGCGCGGTCTCGACCGGCTTGTCCGGGGCGGGCTGGGAGGCGATGTCGCCGGGCAGCGACACGACGCTGACGCCGCCCCGGCCGACGGCGTGCTGGATGGCCGTGTGCAGCAGCCGGGGCATCTGGCGCGGGTTGGAGATCAGCTCGCTGTAGTGGCTGCACTCGCGGAACAGCTGGTCGGGATGGGTCTCCTGGAAGTAGCTGAGGCCGATCTCGCCGGACGGGATCTGGGAGGCCAGGGCGAGGACCGGGGCCATCGAGCGGTGGGCGTCGTACAGGCCGTTGATCAGGTGGAGGTTGCCCGGGCCGCAGGAGCCCGCGCAGGCGGCGAGCCGGCCGGTGAGCTGCGCCTCGGCGCCGGCGGCGAAGGCGGCGGTCTCCTCGTGCCGCACGTGGATCCAGTCGATGGCGGAGTTGCGGCGGATCGCGTCGACGACGGGATTCAGGCTGTCGCCGACCACGCCGTAGAGGCGCTGGACGCCCGCGCGCACGAGGATGTCGACGAACTGTTCTGCGACATTCTGTTTGGCCATGGGTCCATCAACCCATGAGCCGGGACGTTACGCCTCCCAGACGGCGGCCGCCGTACGGTCGTCGGCGTAACCGGTGACGCGCAGTTGGGTGTCGGCGAGGAAGGCGGCGAGGCCGGGCGGTTCGGCGCCGGCCCAGCGGGCGGCGAGCTCACGGGCGAGGGCGGGCTCGCCGCGCATCGGCTCGGCGAGGCCGGGCGAGGCGAGCAGCAGGGTGTCGCCGGGGCGGGCGACGGAGGCGCGGAAGCGGAAGGGCTCGGCGGGCGGCGGCAGGGGCTTCTCGACGAAGGGGCGGCCGGGGGCCTCGGTGACGCCGAGCTTCATGGTGGACCGGTCGCCGTCCTCGCCGGCCTCGGGCACCCCGGCCTCGGACCCGGCGGTCCCGCCGGGCGCGGTGGTCGCGGCGGGCGCGGGTCCGCCGACGACGAAGGCGCCGACGGTGGCCGAGGGCTCGGGCAGCAGCGGCTCGATGTCCTGCCAGGCGCCGTCGCGGAGCCGGAAGAGGCCGCCGGGGCCGACGCCGAAGAAGACCCGGGTGCGGCACTCGGGATCGGCGGAGAGCAGCAGGCAGCGCAGGTTCGCCGCGTAGCGGTCGGGATCGAGGCCGCGGTCGGCGGCGCGGGCGCGCAGCCGACCGTAGGTGCGGTCGGTGAGCCGGTGGAGACCGGACTTGAGGTCGCCGCGGCGGCCGGAACGGATGTCCTCGGAGAGCCGGGCGTGGCTGCGGCCGACAGCTTCGCCGATCCAGCGGCAGACGTCGGCGGCGGCGAGGTGGGCGTCCTCGGTGGCCCGCCGTCCGGCGGCGACGGCGACGAGCACCAGGGCGTCCTCGTCCTGCCCGAACCGCGCGGTCAGCAGCGCGTCGCGGCGCGGCTCGCCGCGGAAGCGGGCCGAGTCGCCGCGGGCGGACACCGCGCGCAGCGTGCAGGCGCCGTAACGGGCGCCGTCGAGCACGGTGTCGGCGACGAGGGCGTCCAGCTCCCCGGGCCGCGCGGCGGGCAGCGCGGTGGGCTCCGCCTCGTACGTGGGCGGCCGGCTCCCGACGTGCCCGCCGCGCGGCCGGGGCGCGGGCACCTGCACGGTCGGCGACTCGGCCGGTTCGGCGGTCGGCGGGGTCTCGACGGACGGCGGCGCCGGGGCATCGGCGGCCTGCGGGACCGGGGTCTCCGCGGCCTGCGGGGCCGCGGTCTTGGCGGCCGGCGGGGCCGGGATCTCGACGGGCGGCGGGGCCGGGGCGTCGGCCGTCGTACGGGACGCCGAGGCGTAGCGCTCGTCGAGGCTGTCCGCGGTCGGCGCCGGGCCGGTGTCCCGCGCCGACTCGTCGTAGAGCTGGTCCCACCAGTTGGTGTCCCCCTGCTGCGTCATGCCCTTATTGTCCACCGCGCCGGGCGCCGGAAAACGGGACACCGGCAAAAGCGTTACGGCAAAAGGGTGATCCGCCGGGCGACCCCACCCCCCACGGGAAGGACGCCCGGCGGACCGGCGTGATCAGCGCACGTCGTAAGCGCGGATCACGGTCTGGGTGACGGAGTTGCCGTGAGCGTCCGTCAGTTCGGTCTTCAGGGTGACCTGCTTGCCGCCGGCGCCCGCGTGGTTCACGGTCGCGGTCCAGGCGTCGCCCTGGTGGGAGACCGGGGCCTCGGTCCAGGTCTCGCCGCCGTCGTAGGAGTACGAGAGCGTGGCCGAGGTGAGGGCAGCCGCCTTGTAGCCGGCGTGGCCCGTCACGCCGAGGCCGATGCGCTGACCGTCGGCCGCGGCGAGGGTCTTGAGGCCGTCCTCCGGAAGGTCGTACCGGGGGAAGAGAATCGGGATGCCTTGAGAATAGACCGTCTCGTCGAGCTTGGAGGTGAATTTCCAGGCGGAGTTGACGGCGGTGGAGCGGGCCCACACCTTGCTGCCGATCTTCATGCTGTGCTGTTCGAGGGTGTACATGCCGGGCTCGGCCGGCACCTCGAACACGCCGAACGGCCAGCCGGTCTCGCCGAGTACCTCGCCGTCCCTGCTCAGCCGCAGGCTGCCGATGTCGCCGAAGGAGCCGGGCTCGGCGTGGTGGGTGCCGTCGCCCCACAGGGCGTCGGCGAAGCCGATGAGATTGCCCTGGCGTTCGGCGACGAGGACCGGCGCGCCGGTGGCGTCGTGCGGGGCGGTCGGGGCGATGACGCCGTCGTACCAGTTCTCGGTGCGGCGCTCCCCGGCGCGGTAGGCGTGCCGTTCGCCGATCATCAGCTCGCCGAACGGGAAGCTGCTGCCGACCAGCTGCTGCCAGCTCGTGTCGCCGGGCGTGTAGTACTCGGTGCGGGTGCCGGGCGCCGGGACGGTCTCGAGCGAGCCGAAGGACACGGCGGCGCCGTCGGGGCGGTAGGCGGCCGGGAACTCCATGAAGTCCGTGGCGATGCCGGCGGAGCCGTAGCGGGACGCGGTGCGGCCGAGCCGGCCGTCCTGGACCCGGTAGGTCTCGTCGTGGCGGATCTGGCCGGCCTCCGGGAAGGCCAGGTTGTAGAGGTAGGGGCTCTTGGCGGTGGCCTTCCAGGCGAGGGTGACCTCGCCCGCGGTCAGCCTGCCGAGGAGCGCGGTGGCCTCGTCGGCGGGCACGGACAGGACCGGCAGGCCGAGGCCGGTGAAGCCGCCGGCCGGGTACCAGCGGCCGGCGGCCTGGTGGTACGTGACGGCGGCGACGGCGCCGGCGGCCTTGGCGTCGCGGGCGAGGCCGGCCGCGTTGGTGCTGCCGTCGGGCAGGCGGACCAGTGCGACGCGGCCCTTGACCTGGGCGGCGGCGAGCTCGGCGGGCGTGCCGGTGCCCGCGTCGACGAGCCGGGCGGAGCCGGTGCCGTCGAGGTTGTCGGAGCCGAGGGAGCCGGTGAGCGGGTGCAGGCGCAGGCCGTCGCCGGTGCGCAGCTCGCCGATCTGCGGGGCCGCGGCGCGCCAGTAGCTGCCGAACTCGAAGGTGCCGTCGTGCGCGCGGCCCTCGACGGAGGCGTAGTAGCCGCGGACGGAGCGCGGTCCGGCGGCGGTGCCGGCGTGCAGCCAGGTGCCGTCCCAGGCGCGGGAGAAGGCGAGGGTGGCGCCGCGGATCTCGGAGGGCTGGTCCGTCCGCACGGCCAGCCGGTGGGCCTGGCGGGCGTCGAGGACGACCGTGGTGTCCTTTCTCAGCTCCAGCTGCGGGCGGGCCAGATAGCTGATGGAGTCGACGAGCGTGGCGCCCTCGCCGGCGTCGCCGGTGGCGACGAAGGAGGAGAGGAAGTAGCTGCCGGTGCGCAGGCGGTAGACCTGGTCGGCGGAGCCCTCGTTGAAGCGGCGCTCGCCGGTGGCGGTGTCGGTGCCGATGACGTCGAGCGAGGAGGCGCCGTCCGCGGGCCTGCCCTGACGGTCGATCAGCTTGACGCGCAGGGTGACGGTCTCGGGCTCGACGTACAGCGCGAACGGCGTGGAGACGTGCACGCGGCCCTTGCCTGCGGCAGTGCCGGTGGCGACCACGCGGCCGGTGACGTCGCCGTACTGGGCGCGGTCGAGGTGGGCGGCCGGGTCGAGCCGGAGCGGGACCTCGACGGTGGCGCCGGCCGGGACGGTGACGGTGCGCGCGCCGAGGCGGGCGACGGAGGACCGGACGGCGGAGCCGTCGTTGCCGGTGAGCTTCTCGACGGCGAGGGACAGGGTCACGGGCCGGTCGCCGGTGTTGGTGTAGGGGACGGCGACGGTGGTGCGGTCGGCGCCGGTCTGCGGCCAGGTGAAGGTGCCGCCCTGGACGGCGGGTGCGCCGAGGACGGTCTGCTCGGTGGCGGCCTTCACGTCGAGCCGGCCACCGCCGACCTCGCGGGCGTCGCCGGGGACCGCGCTGTCGGCGGAGGAGACGAGCGCGGCCTTGATCTGCTGGGCGGTCCAGTCGGGGTGGCGCTGCTTGACGACGGCGGCGGCGCCCGCGACGTGCGGGGTGGCCATCGAGGTGCCGGACATCGACTGGTAGGCGTAGACGCCGCGGCCGCCGGCCGCCGCGGCGGAGATGGCGACGCCGGGAGCGGCGATCTCCGGCTTGAGCGTGTGGGCCACGTCGGCGGCGGGGCCGCGGCTGGAGAAGGAGGCGGTGGAGTCGTCGCGGTCGACGGCGCCGACGGTGAGGACGCCGGGCACGCAGCCGGGTGCGGAGACGGTGTTGTTCCCGGGGCCCGCGTTGCCGGCGGCGATGACGAACAACGTGCGCCTGTTCCGGGCGAGTTGCGCGGTGGCGACGCTCATCGGGTCGGTGCAGTCGGTCTCGGACGGGTTGCCGAGGCTCATGGAGACCACGTCGGCGCCCTGGGCGACGGCCCACTCCATGCCGGCGATGATCCAGGACGTGGCGCCGGAGCCGGAGTCGCCCAGGACCTTGCCGTTGAGGAGGCTGGCGCCGGGCGCGACGCCCTTCTTCCTGCCGCCGCTCGCGGCGCCGGTGCCGCCGACGGTCGAGAGGGTGTGGGTGCCGTGGCCCTGGCGGTCGTCGGCGCTGTCGGAGTCGGTGAAGTTCTCCGCGGCGACGATGCGGCCCTTGAGGTCGGGGTGGTCGGCGTCGGCGCCGGTGTCGAGGACGGCGACCTTGGTGCCGGTGCCGTCGTAGCCGGCGGCCCAGGCCTCCGGCGCGTGCACCTGGGCGGTCGAGCGCTCCAGGGTGGCCTGCACCTTGCGGTCGAGCCACAGCTTGCGCAGCCCGCCGCCCGCGGCGGACCGGGCGGCGGCCGGGCCGGTGACGTCGGCCCAGAAGGTGGCGGCCTGCTTCTTGTCGGCCTTGAGGGCGACCGCGTCGACGGTCTTGAGGACCTGGCCGCGGGTGGCGCCGCGCGGGGCGGGCGGCACGGCGCGGGCGGTGGCGAGGTCGGCGCCGTAGACCGCGATGAGCGGCAGGGTGGCCGTGCCGGCGTCGTCGTAGCCCTGCCGGATCAGGCCGGTGACGTTGAAGAGCTCCTCGTCGACCCGTCCGGCGGCCAGCGCGGCGGTGGCGCCCTCGGGATAGACGTAGAGGTCCTGCCCTGACCTGCGGGTCTGCACGAAGGGCACGGTGCCGTCCTCGCGCGGCAGCGCCGTGGCGGCCGGGCTCCCCGCCGCGTCGCGGGTCACCACGACCCGGTCGCCGGTCACGAGGGTGACCGTGGCGGGCCGCTGTGCGGCGCGGGCGGCGGCCGCGCTGCCGACCAGCGGTCTGGTGCCGGTCGCCGGGTCGTCCTGCGGCGCTGCGGCCGCGGACGCCGTGACCGCGGTGACGGCCAGGACGGCGGCGGTCGCCGCTCCGAGGGCCGTACGCGAAATCGGGCGCATCGCTCTCCCCATCTGATTCCGGGCATGACGGCACAAGGGGCCCATGTCCGGAGGCGGTTGGTGCTGCGGTGGCGCCACATTGGCAGAGGTGAGGCCGGTGCAGGCAGGATGGGCAAGGCGGGAATGCGCCGTGGCCGATTCCCGCCAGTGCACCGACGGAACGAATGCGTCCGCCGGCCGTCCGGGAAATGTCCCGGGTCGTCCGCGGACGTCCGCGCGAGGGGTGGGAGCAGCGATGCTGGCAGCGATAGGTCTCGACGAACGGCAGGAGTCCGCCTACCGCGCCTTGGTCGCGCTGGGCGCGGCCGAGGTCTCCGACCTGGCCCACCGGCTCGCGCTGCCGGAGGGCGACACCGAACGGGCGCTGCGCCGCCTGGAGTCGCAGGGCCTGGCCGCCCAGTCCTCGGCCCGTACCGGGCGCTGGGTCGCGGCCCCGCCCGGCGTGGCGCTCGGCGCGCTGCTCACCCAGCAGCGGCACGAGCTGGAGCAGGCGGAGCTGGCGGCGGCGCTGCTCGCGCAGGAGTACCGGGCCGAGGCGACCGAGCCGGTCGTGCACGACCTGGTGGAGGTGGTGACGGGCGCGAGCGCGGTCACCCACCGCTTCCTGCAGCTCCAGCTGGGCGCCACGGACGAGGTGTGCGCGCTGGTGACGGGCAAGCCGATCGCCGTGTCCGGCATGGAGAACGACGCGGAGGCGCTGGCCGCCGAGCGGGGCGTGCGCTACCGGGTGGTCGTGGAGCGCGAGGTGCTGTCGCTGCCGAACGGTCTGATCGAGCTGTCGGCGGCGCTCGGCCGGCACGAGCGGATCCGGGTGGTGGACCGGGTGCCCACCAAGCTGGTGGTGGCGGACCGTTCGCTGGCGATGGTGCCGCTCACCGGCCGCGGCGCCGAGCCGGCCGCGCTGGTGGTGCACGCGAGCGGCCTGCTGGAGTCGCTCATGGGCCTGTTCGAGTCGGTGTGGCGGGAGGCCCTGCCGCTGCGCCTGGGCGCGGGCGCCCAGGTGACCGAGGACGAGATCGCGGGCCCGGACCCGACGGACCTGGAGGTCCTCAGTCTGCTGCTGGCGGGGATGACGGACGCGAGCGTGGCCAAGCAGCTGGACCTGGGGCTGCGGACGGTGCAGCGCCGGGTGAAGGGCCTGATGGAGCTGGCGGGCGTGACGACCCGGCTGCAGCTGGGCTGGCACGCGTACGAGAAGGGGTGGGTGGCGCGTCGGTGAGCCGGGCCCGTATGGCAAGGTGAGCGCCCGGTTTCCGGTACGGGCCCGTCATGCGGCCCGCCCCGGGAGTCCGCCGTACGAGTCGACCCACGCCCTCGAGGAGCACCGCCCATGAACGGAAGGCGCCGCCGCGCCCTGCTGGACACCGTCGCCCCGATGCTGGAGCCCGGGGAGCGGGTGGAGGTGACCTCGCTGGTCAACCTGAGCTCGGTCTCGGTGCGGCGGACCGCCGCGTTCGGCGTGGCGTCGGCCATCGTGAGCGGCGGGGCGCTGGCGGTGGTGCCGGTGCCCACGCCGATGTACCTGGCGATGACCGACCGCCGGATCTTCATCTTCCGCGCGGACCCGATGTTCGCGAAGCCGGTGGAGCACGCGATGACCCTCCAGCGCGAGGGCCTGTTCCGCTCGGAGATCAAGGAGCGGTTCGTCAACTCCTCGTTCGTGCTCTCGTCGCCGTACAGCGAGACCTCACTGAAGATCATCTTCCCGCTGGTCGACCGCAAGGCGCGCGATCTCGTCGCCGCCGCGCTCCCGGTGGCCTCCGGCTGACCGTCCGGTCCCCCGCCCGTCGGCCTTGACCTGCGAGGACGTCCGGTCTCCTGCACCCTGGGCAGATGGGTGTGTGGCAGCTGTTGCTGGTCGCGATGGTGATGCTGCTCGGCCTGTTCGGGGTGCTGACGCCCGGCGTGCCGGGGACGTGGCTGGTGTGGGCGGCGATGCTCTGGTGGTCGCTGCACGAGCAGACCGCCCTCGCCTGGATCCTCCTCGTCGCGTCCACCGGACTGCTGCTGCTCACCCAGGTGGTCGTATGGCAGCTGCCGCCGCGCCGCTTCCGGGGCGTCGGCATCACCCGCCGGATGGTCGCGTACGCGGGAGCGGGCGCCCTCCTGGGCTTCTTCCTGGTCCCGGTGCTCGGCGCGATCCCCGGCTTCGTCGGCGGGATCTACCTCTCCGAACGCCTGCGCCTCGGCGGCCACGGCCAGGCCCGCGCCGCCACCCGCGCGGTGATGCGGGCGGCCGGCACGAGCGTGCTCGTGGAGCTGTTCGCGTGCCTGCTGATCGCGGGAGCGTGGGCGGGAGCGGTGATCTGGGGCTGAGGACCGGGGAGACGTGGCGCGATCTGCGGAGCACCTGATCGACGGGACACCCGTTAGCGCGGCGGGACCTTGCCGTCGTAGACGTGGTCCGGGGTGACGATCCGGGTGATCGCGCGGGCGAGCGGGGTCGAGGGCTCCTGTCCCTGGACGGCGATGTCGGTGTTGATCATGATGACGAGGGTGGCCCCGCGTTCCGGCAGGTAGACGGTGACCGTCTCGTAGCCCGGGATGGAGCCGTTGTGCCCGATCCATCCGTTGGCGTCGAAGATGCCGAGGCCGTAGCTGGTGCCGGGGAAGCCGGTCGGCAGGGTCTTCAGGCGCTCGGCCTGGGTCTCGGGGCTGAGCAGCTCGCCGGTGGCGAGGATCTTGGCCCAGCGGCGCAGGTCGTGCAGGTCGGAGATCATCGCCCCGGCCGCCCACGCCCAGCTCGGGTTCCAGTCCGTGGCGTCGGCGACCGCGCCGGTCGGCGTCTGGTCCGTGTAGCCGCGCGGGTGCGGCTCGGGGAACTCCGTTCCCTCCGGGAGCAGCGTGTGGCGCAGCCGGGCCGGGCGCAGCACCCGCTGTTCGAGGAAGTCGGCCAGCCGCTGCCCGCTGACCTTCTCCACGACCAGGCCGAGCAGCAACAGGTTGGAGTTGGAGTACTGGAACCGCGCGCCCGGCTCGAAGGTGTTCGCGTGCCGGTAGCCGTACGAGAGCGCCTCCCACGGGTTGAAGGGGCGCTCCGGCTCGCTCAGCAGGTCGTGGATGAAGCCCGGGTCGGCGGTGTACGGGAAGAGGCCGCTGCGCATCTCGGCGAGGTGCCGCAGGGTGATCCGGTCGCCCTTCGGGACCCCGCGGACGTAGGCGTCGATCGGGTCGTCGAGGCCGATCCTGCCCTCGTCGACGAGTTCGAGCAGCGCGGTGACCGTGAAGGTCTTGGTCTCGCTGCCGATCCGGACGAAGGAGTCGAGGGCCATCGGCGCGCCGGTCGCCTTGTCGGCCACGCCCGAGGCCCGGACGTAGCAGCTCCGGCCCGGCATCCACAGGCCGACGACGGCGCCCGGGATGCCGGCCTGCGCGCGGACGTCCGCGATCGCCTTGTCGAGCCGGGCCGTCAGCTCCGGTCCGAAGCCGCCGCGCGGGCAGTCGTCCTGGTCGTGGCCGTGACCGTGGCCGTGACCGTGGCCGTGACCGTGGCCGTCGCCCGGGCCGTGCCCGTCGCCGGCGCCGCCCTTGAGGGATCCGGGCGCCGCGTGGACGGGCGTGGCCGTGGTCGCCGTCGTCGGGGCCAGCACGGCCGCCGTGAGGAGCGTGGCGGCGAGCAACCGGCGGGAGGGAGTACGTCGCACCTCGGGGCACCTTTTCCGGGTCGGTGAGCGGACGGCGCCAGATCACGATCCGCAGCCGCTCCCGGGCCCTCCTTCGGGTCCGCGCTCGCCGGAGTCCACTCGTTCGGCGCTGCGCCCGCCGGGGTCAGCGGGCGTCTCGTAGGTAGTGGGCGGCGTAGGAGCGCCAGGGGCGCCAGTCCGGGTGGTCCGGCAGGCCGGCGGGAGCGACGTCCGGGTCGCCGAGGGCGCGGGTGCGGACGGCGGCGACGGCCTCGGGGCTCACGCCGGGGACGGCGGCCAGGGCGGCCGCGGAGGCGTCCCGGTCGGCGCCCGGGTCGAGGCGGAGGCTGCCGTCGGCGAGGGCGGCGGCGAGCGGGCCCGCGACCGGGTGGCCGGTCAGGGCGGCGGGCTCGGGAAAGACATGGGTGAGCGTGCCGCAGGGCGTCTGGAGGGGCGTGCCGTACGCCTCGACGAGCTGGGCCGCCTCGTCCGGCCCGACGACCGTCCGTACCGCGAACTCCTCCGGTTCGGCCGTGCCCGGGGAGCGGACGCCGGGGCGGGCCGCGACCGCGGCGGCGAGGGCCGGGTCCGCGCCGAGACGCTCGGCGACGGCGTACGGGTCGGCGTCCAGGTCGAGCAGCCGACGCAGCCGCTGTACGGCGGTGGTGAGGTCGCGCAGCTCGGTGAGGTGGATGCGGGCCTCCAGCCAGCGGCCCGGCGAGCGCTCGTCGACGGAGACGATGCCGGTGCCGTACGGCAGCCGCAGGGTGCGGCGGTAGGTGCGGGTGCCGGGCGCGCCGACGACCTCCTCGACGCCGGGCAGCGCCTCGGCGGCGAGCAGGTCGAAGACCTCTCCCGCCGCGTACGGGCCGCGGTGCGCGAGCCGCAGCGGCACTCCGGCCGCGAGCGCGGTGCGCGAGGCGGTGCCGGTGCCGGTCTCGGCGCGCAGCTCGCTGGGCGTGCGGGCGTAGACGGCGCGGATGGTGTCGTTGAATTGCCTGACGCTGGCGAAACCGGCGGCGAAGACGACGTCGGTGACGGGCAGCTCGGTGGTCTGCAGCAGCAGCCGCGCGGTGTGCGCGCGCTGGGCACGGGCCAGGGCGACCGGTCCGGCGCCCAGCTCGGCCGTGAGCTGGCGCTGCACCTGCCGGGCGCTGTAGCCGAGCCGCACGGCGAGTCCGGTGACGCCCTCGCGGTCCACGACGCCGTCGCCGATCATCCGCACGGCGCGGCCGACGACGTCCGCCCGCACGTTCCACTCCGCCGAGCCGGGCACCGCGTCCGGCCGGCAGCGGCGGCAGGCCCGGAAGCCGTGGCCCTGGGCGGCGGCGGCGGTCGGGAAGAAGCTGACGTTGCGCCGCTTGGGCGTGACGGCGGGGCAGCTGGGCCGGCAGTAGATCCCGGTGGTGGACACGGCGAAGAAGAACACGCCGTCGAACCGGGCGTCTCTGCTGGTAACCGCCTCGTAGCGGGTGTCGTCGAGGGTCTCCGTCGTCATGCCCTCCAGTGTGCGGGGGCGGAGACGTCCTGGCTGGCGGTTTTCGGACACGAAGCCCGCGCGGTCGGGCCCCACCCGGGCCCGCGCCCGCGCCCCACCGCACGGCTCCCACGCCGTCGTGGGCCTCCGCCCGCCCGGACCTGCGCCCCGCCGCACGGCTCCCGCCCGATCGTGGGCGTCCGCTCGCCGGTGCGGTGCCCCTCGCCGCCACCTCGTTGTGGGCATTCGTTCCGCCGGGGCGGAACGGGTGGGCACAACGGACGGCGCCCCTTGCCGGGCCTAGGCTCCCGGGCCCTGACCCGCACCACAGGTGCGCCGTGCTCCGGGTTCGGGTTCAGGCGCAGGTGCGGAACGCGCCCGCAAGGGCGCCGTCCCGTGTGCCCACCCGTCCCGCCCCAGCGGGACGAATGCCCACACGGGGTGGGGTGGATCGGGCGCGCCGCGTCAGCGGGCGCGGCCCGCACCGGCGCAGCCCGCACCGGTGCGGGCCGCGTGGGAGCGGGTGGCCGGCCCGGGTAGGGGGCGGGGGCGGCGGCGCCGGGCGCGGCGGGGGCAAGGCGCGGCTAGTGGAGGTGGCCGCGCTTGGCCTGGAGGGCCGCGCGGCCGGCCGCGCCCTTGCGCTTCCAGTCCTTCAAGATCTCCGCCCGCAGCCGCGCGTCCGTCTTCGCGACCAGCCGCTGGTTCTCCCGCAACAGCTTGCGGTAGCTCTCCAGCCGGCGCTCCGGCAGGGCGCCCTCGCTGATGGCCTCGGTCACCGCGCAGCCGGGTTCCGACTCGTGGGCGCAGTCGTGGAAGCGGCAGCGGGCCGCGAGGTCCTCGATCTCGGCGAAGACCTGGCCGACGCCGGCCTCGGCGTCCCACAGGCCGACGCCCCGCAGTCCCGGCGTGTCGATGAGCACGCCGCCGCCGGGCAGCGCCAGCAGGTTGCGGGTGGTCGTGGTGTGCCGGCCCTTGCCGTCCATGTCACGGGTCGCCTGGACGTCCATGGCGTCCGTGCCGAGGAGGGTGTTGGCGAGGGTCGACTTGCCGGCGCCGGAGACGCCGAGCAGCACGCTCGTGCCGCCCGCCGCGATCGCCCGGAGCACGTCGAGCCCTTCGCCGGTGTGGGAGCTGACGGGCAGCACCTGCACGCCCGGCGCGACCGTCTCGACGTCCTCGACGAGGTAGGACAGGCCGACGACGTCGGGCACGAGGTCCGCCTTGCTGAGCACGACGAGCGGCTGCGCGCCGGACTCCCAGGCGAGCGCGAGGAAGCGCTCGATGCGCCCGAGGTCCAGTTCGACGGCCAGCGACACGGTGATGATGGCGTGGTCGACGTTGGCCGCGAGGATCTGGCCCTCGGACCGCTTGGACGAGGTGGATCGGGCGAACGCGGTACGGCGCGGCAGATACGCCCGTGCGTACCGCGGGTCGCCGACGCCCTCGGGATCGACGGCCGCCCAGTCGCCGGTGCAGATCACCCGCAGCGGGTCGTGCGGGGTGACGAACGTGGTGTCGGCCCGCACGATGCCCTCGGGCGTGAGCACGTCGCACTGGCCGCGGTCGACCCGGACGACGCGGCCGGGCAGCAGGCCCTGTGCGGCGTACGGGGCGAACTCGGCGGCCCAGGCGTCGTCCCAGCCGTAGGCGATCAGGGACGCGAACGACGAGGAAGAGGAAGAGGAGAAGGAAGAAGAGGAGGAGCGGAGAGACAAGGGGAACCCTTCACAGGGTGGCCCCGGCGCTGCGGACCGCAGCTACTGGTGGAAGACGTCAGCCGGTGGCCACTGAGGTGGAATGGACGAGCATCTGGATGCGGGTGGCAACACCCGTCGTGACGACAGCCATCGGTCACACCTCCTGGTCGCAGCGGTCTTCGGTCCGCGATCTTCGCGGTGGGCCCACCATAATCCGCGTCCGGTCCACGGCGCCACGCATTTATCGAGGGGCGGTCACCGCGCGATGAGACGGTGTGTCAGGTCCATCAACCGGGCGCGGGCGTCGGTGTCGTACGCCTGCTCGTGGGCGCGCGTGTCCGTGAAGCGGTCGAAGTAGCGGCCGGTGGTGCCGGCGAGTTCGGGATCGAGCAGCAGGCGCACCGTCGGCCGGACGCCCTCCTCGGTGCCGACCTCGGGCGTGAGGCGGTACGCGCGGACGCCGGGTGTGTCCATCAGGTGCGCGGGATGCAGGGTGTTGACGGTCACTCCGGTGTCGCGCAGCTCCTCCGCGAGCTCGAAGGTCGCCATGATCAGGGCCAGTTTGCTGCGGCAGTAGGCGCGCAGGCCCTCGTAGTCCCGTTCCAGCATGACGTCGTCGAAGTCGATGGTCTCCTGGCCGATCGAGGCGACGTTGACGACGCGGGCGGGTGCGGAGGCGGTGAGCAGCGGGAGGAGGCCGCGGGTGAGGGCGTAGGGCGCCAGGTGGTTGACGGCGAAGCGGAGTTCGTGGCCCTGCCGGCTCAGCTCGCGGACGAGCGGCCGGGCGCCGCCGCCCGCGACGGCGTTGTTGATCAGGCCGTCGAGGTGCGGCTCGGCCGCGCGGATCCGGGCAGCGAGGCCGTGCACCTGGTCGAGGTCGGACAGGTCGGCGAGGTAGGTGCGGACGGTGGTGCCGGGCGCCGCGGCCCGTACCTCGGCGGCCACGGCGTCGAGCCGGCCGGCGTCACGGCCGTGCAGGAGGAGGGTGCCGCCGTGCGGGGCGAGGTCGAGGGCGAGGGCGTGTCCCATGCCGGAGGTGGCGCCGGTGATCAGTGTGGTGCGCTGGGTCATGCGGGTCACCCTGACAGGGGCCGCGGAGGCGAGGGAGTGTGTGCCGGACCTGGTGTTGTCACCACCACCCGCGCCGGGCGCACCCGCGGACCTGGACCTGGCGACGTCGCCCTCGCGCCGCCGCCGAGCGTGTCCGATCCGTACAAGACGGCCCGCGTCCGGCCCGCCTAGCGTGCGGGCATGAACACGAACCGACCCGTTCCTCGTCTCGACGTCATCGGCCTGGTCACGGCGGACATGGCCGCCTCGCTCGGCTTCTACCGGCTGCTCGGGCTCGACGTCCCGCCCGGCGCCGATAGCGCTCCGCACGTGGAGGTGACACTGCCCGGCGGGCTGCGGGTGCTGTGGGACACCGAGGACGTCGTGCGGTCCTACGATCCCGGGTGGACCCGGCCGGCCGGTGGCGGCGAACGGGTGGGACTCGCCTTCCGGTGCGCGGAGCCGGGTGAGGTCGACGCGGTGTACGAGACGCTGACCGCCGCCGGGCACCGCGGGCATCTGAAGCCGTGGGACGCGGTGTGGGGCCAGCGTTACGCGGTGGTGCTCGACCCCGACGGGACGGCGGTGTCGCTGTACGCGGACGCCGGCACGCCCGACGACGCCGCCAGGAACTCCGGCGAGACCGAGGAGCCCGCCGTCGCCGACGGCCCCGAGGCCGGTGAGACCGAGGACTCCGGTGAGGCCCGCAACACCCAGGCCGGCGAGGCCGAGGACTCCGGCGCCGCCGGCGACGGCGGCGGCGCCGAGGCCGTGGAGGCCCTGTAGGCCGTCAGGGTCATCCCCGTCAGGGCCCGCATCTCGCGGGCCAGATGAGCCTGGTCCGTGCAGCCCGCGCGGTACGCCGCCTCCGCGTACGGGGCGCCGGCGGCCACCAGGGCCAGGGCCCGCCGCAGGCGCAGGATGCGGGCCAGGGTCTTCGGTCCGTACCCGAACGCGGCGAGTGAACGCCGGTGCAGCTGCCGGGCGCCGAGTCCGACCGCGTCCGCCGCGGCCCCGACCGGGGCACCGGCCCTGAGCCGGGCGACGACGGCCCGCAGCAGCGGGTCGGGCGCGGGTGCCTCGGACGCGCGGCGCAGCACCAGTTCCTCGAGGGCGGCGGCGCGGTCGGCGGCGCCGGTGACCGCGTCGGCGAGCCGGCGGGCGGGCGCGGCGCCCCACAGGTCGGCGAGGCCGACCCGCCGGTCCCGCAGCGCGCCGGCGTCGACGCCGAGCACGGCGGGCGCCTCGCCGGGCGCGAAGCGCACCCCGGCGTAGTGGGCGGCGGGGCTCGTCGGGACGTAGGCCGTGGTGTCGGGTCCCGCGACGAGCAGCGTGCCGTCGGCCCAGATCAGGTCCATGCAGCCGTCGGGCAGGACCGGCCGTGTGCCCGGGTCCGCCGAGCCGGCAGGACCGGGCGTACGGGTCCACACGACGGCTCCGCCGAGCAGGGAGGCGCGTTCCTCGTACACCACCTCACCAGCCTAGGTGTATTGACCCGCAGGGTTGTTGACGCGGCTGATGGGCGGGTGTCCGTCGAGTGCGGTGTGGCAGCGGTGGTGGTTGTAGGTGTGGAG
>NZ_JBITXS010000022.1:0-51445 GCF_044544825.1 Streptomyces sp. NPDC053493 | reverse complement strand
ACTCCGCAGCCCACGCCGCTCGACGGCAGCCAGGGCCTTCCCGCGGTCCCGGCTCAGCGCAAAGCCCGCCGCGAGTACGATCGTTCTCACCGATAACCGCTGTACCGGCGGTCCACCGGGCGCCTGGCGCACCGTCAGGACGCGATGTGGGACGACCCGGCCGGCGACGGCCCGGCGCCGATCGGGCAGCACACGGCCAACCTCCGACGCAAAGGCGGCCTCGGCAAGGACCCGAGGGGCGGGGACTCGATCGCGGACAGCAGCTGACCGCGATCGACCCGGAACTGCCCCTGCCCCTCAACTGATAACGCCACTACCGCCGCCGACTTCGTCGACACCGACGGCCGCCTCCCCGAGATCGCCCCCGGCGTGCTCATGGACGGCGACGACCTGGGCAAGTGGCTTCAGCAGCAGAAGCAGCCAGTTGTCTGGACACAACACCTCCCCAAACAACAGGAGCGGCTGACCAAGCTGGACATCAAGCCCGCTCAGGCGCCGTCTCCCGCTACGGCGGCCATGCATGCGACGAAGTTGCCCGAACAAGGCCCAGCAGGCCTTCCAACGCGGCCTCACGGCCCTCACACAGTGGATCGAGCGAGAAGGCGACCGGCCGGTGCCGCGCGGCGCGGTCGTCGAGGTCGCGGTGACGGCGAGACGGAACCGGTGCCCGTCAAGCTGGACGTGGATTTCGAACACGAAATCCAGGAGGGGCCGGCTGGACGCCGACCAACTCGCCGCCCTCCGGAAACTCGGCGTGCAGTGGGCGTGATACCGACGTCTCAGACCTGGCTGGGCTGGTCGAAGTACTGGTCGTTGTCTTGGTAGTAAGGCCCTGTCGTAGCGGCTTCGGTGAGGGCTACAGTGCCGCTAAGGCTGCGGGAGGGGCGTGATGCGCGACCTTGATGGCTATGCCGGTCCAGGCGGGAAGCGGCAGACGCGCTGGGAACCGTCACGGGTTGAGGTGTGGCCGGATACCTCGATCGGGAACTGCGAGTGCCCATGCCTCATCGCGCACCCTGCGGTTACCCGAGGCGCTTGCGATGGAACTGCTCCTATCGCTGCTCGTGCCATCACCCACGAGGAGTTCAACTCTTTCTTCCCTGTAGCGCTGTGCGCTGTCTGTGCCGCAGCTCAGCTGTCGCGCATGGACAAGGGGCGTCGGGAGCGGGGTGTTCCCGCTGCGGAGATACGGCAGGGGGAACTCTTCGAGCTCGCCGCTTTGGCCACGGCGGTTGCTCTGACCTGGTGGTTCACCAGTATCGAAATCGCTTTGGCTCTTGCGGTCGGACTTGGTGTCGGCCGATCGTTGAACGTCCGGAGCCGAAGGTAACGCCCCGCATCCGGACGTGTTGTTTCCAAAGCTTGCTGCCTTACTTGTCTTGCCGGTGGATGACCGGTGGGAGTGGGTGACATGCTTCACCCATGCGGATTCCTGTAGAAGTACGTCCCGACTTCATCGAGAAGGTAGCTCGACGCACGGATCCGCTGGGTGCCGTGGAAGAACTGGTGTGGAACAGCCTGGATGCTGACGCCACCGAGGTGTACGTCGACCTGGAGCTTGACGACTTCGGTGGGGTCCATGCCGTGGTTGTGCGCGACAACGGGCATGGAATCCCAGCTACCTCTGTGGAGTCCGCGTTTAAGGGGATGGGCGGGTCATGGAAGCGCACCGCTCCGGGAACCGAGAGCGGCCGGCAGCTGCACGGTCGTAATGGTTACGGGCGCTTTCGGGTGCTGGCTCTGGGATCGTCCGCGACGTGGACGTCAGTGTCGGACAGCCCCGGTGGCCGCAGTGAAGTTGCCATCCGCTTCCAGGACGGGGACAGCAACTTCGATGTGGACGAACGCGGGCCGGCGTCGGCGAAGGCGCCGGGGACCGTGGTGCGGGTGACTGGAGAGGCCCAGCGCAAGCAGCGGCTCACTGCGGACCAGGCCCGGGAGGAGCTGACCAGTCGGCTTGCCATGTACTTGATCAAGTACCCTACCGCGACTGTGTGGTGGTGCGGAACTGCGCTTGATCCCAGCGAGGTGATCCAAGGCCAGCCCTATGAGGAAGAGCTGGACATCGGCATCGACACTGGAAGTCCCGGCCCTTTGCTGCGCATCGTGGAGTGGAAGACCAGGCCCCCGCGGCGAGAACTGCTCGTCTGCGACAGTGTCGGCGTGCACCGGGTGACGCTGCTGGCGCAGATCCAGGCACCGGACTTTCACTTCACGGCCTACGTCCTGTGGGACAAGTTTGCGAACCTGACCGACCACGATCTGCTCGAGGGTGAGTTCGAGCAGCCGGACTCCCTGCTCGGCAGTACCGTCAAGGCCGCGCGCAGCAGGCTGCGCGTCTACTTCCGCGAGCAGGAGCGCGAGCGGACGCGCAAGTTGGTGCAGCAGTGGATCGACGAAGGTATCTACCCCTACAGCGGCGATCCGGCAGGCCCGGTGGAAGTGGCGGAGCGGGAAACGTTCAACGAGGTGGCGGGGCTGGTCAGCCGCCAGCTGAAGGGTCCGAAGACCGCACGCCGTACGCAGATGGTGCTGCTGCGCGAGGCGCTGCGCCGGCAGCCGACGGCGATGCCGAAGGTGCTCGATGAGCTGTTCGGGCTGTCGGTGCCGCAGAAGGAGCGGCTGGAAGATCTGGTGGACCGCACACCATTGGCGAACTTGATCGCCGCGAACGCTGAGACCATCGACCGCATCGATGCCCTGAACACTCTGCGGACGCTGCTGTTCGAGTTCGAAGCCCGCTACACACTGCGGGAGAAGGACCAGCTGCACCGCATGCTGGAGAAGGAGCTGTGGATCTTTGGGGATGAGTACGGTCACGCTGTGTCCGAGATCGGACTGACCAATGCTCTCAACCGGCACCTGCCACGCTTGGAGAGCCGGACGGTGCCCCAGCAGCGCGTCCAGCTCCACCACGGCACAAGCGGCCGGCTCGATCTGCTGCTGTCCTGCGTCTCAGGGGCCGGCCGGACCAAACAGCACCTGGTCGTCGAACTGAAGCGGCCTCGCACCGTGCTGTCGGAAGCGGAAGTCGCCCAGATCAACAGCTACGCCTACGCCGTCACCACCGACGAGCGCTACCGCCACGACGACCAGACACAATGGGAATTCTGGCTGGTCGGCAACTCCATCGAGGACGTCGTGCAGTGGCAGCACCCCGACGGCTACGTCAGGAACGACGGCCGCGTCACCATCCGCATCATCACCTGGGGCGCCATCATCGACGCCTGCGAGGAACGGCTCCGCAAGCAGCGCGAGCGGCTGGACTACGCCTCCGACCAGACCCGCAGCATCGAATACGCCCAACGAGTCCACGCTGACGCCGACGTCGTCCCCCTACTCACCCCACGAGCCGATGACACCGCCTGAGACACCTGTGCGGCCGAAGCCGCGAGCCGAACCGGCTGCTCCACTTGACAGCGGGCGCGACACCGAATCGGCCACGGGAGCCAACCGGGCGGAGACGGCTGCGGCCAAGGCGACAGAAGAGGCCGGCTGGCCCCTGGAGTGAGAGCTGGCTGTGTCATGTCGGACAGGCGGGTAGCAGGCCGCACGACGGCGAGCGAGTCGTTCGGCTTCGGCCCGAGCGCTCGCCGCGTCCGCGCACGGTTCGCACAGGCGGTCGCTGTCCCAGGACCGGTCCCGCCCGCGCACCTGGTCCCAGCGGTCGTCGGTGAACTTGGCTCCGCAGCCGGTGCATACCGGCCGTTGCGCCTCCCGCTCGGCGGCCTCACGCTCCGCTTGCCGGCGCTTGGCCTGCGGTAGCCGACATGTCCGCAGCGCTCGCCAACCATCGGCGGCTATCTACCGCCGACCGTCACAGTTGGTAGGACGGTCCCGCTGGCTCCCCCGGGGCACCGGACTCTGTCCACAGGGCGGGGCTCTGAGGATCGCTTCCGGCTGCCAAGTTCGCCGACGCCGATCCGCGGCTGCCCTCGTTGCTCGTCGACGTCGCCGAGCGGATCATCGTCCCAGTCCCAGACCCGTATGACGACTCCTTCACTCTGGAGGCCGTCGGGCGGGTCCTCGTGGCCGCCCTGCGCAACGGTCGGTGGCCGGGCCGTGCACCGCGGAAGGCATCGCCCGCGCAGTCATCGGCTTCGTCGCGCACATCCCCACCGATGAGGCGCCGCAGTTCTGGGCACCGCCGCCACCTCCACCGTGGCCCTCGCGGCCTCATCGGCTCCGGCGCCGAAGCCGGCTCTGTCCTCTCGGGACACGGCCACGGTGCCGCCCGTCCCGGTCGAGAAGGTCATCGTGACCTACAAGGACAAAACGGCGGAAGCCGGCTCCAACGCCGCCGCCAGGTCGGATGCGGCCGCCAAAGGCGAGCAGACCGGCGAGAAGCTCGCCTTCGAGCGCCGCCTCGCCACCGGCGCCGCCCTGGTCGACCTGGGCGGCAGCGCCACCGAGCAGGACGTGAACGAGGTCATGGCCGCCTTCCGCGCCGACCCGTCCGTCGCCGCGGTGGAGCCGGACGCGCGCGCCTACCCGATGGCCGTCACACCGAACGACACCGACTACGCCAAGCAGTGGGACCTCTTCGAGGAAACCGGCGGCATGAACGTCCCGGCGGCCTGGGATAAGACCACCGACTCCGGCGTGACCGTCGCCGTCATCGACACCGGCTACGCCGCCCACTCGGACCTGGCGTCCAACATCGTGTCCGGCTACGACTTCATCTCCGATTCCGACAACGCCCGCGACGACGACGGCCGTGACGACGACCCGACGGACGAGGGCACCTGGACCCTGGCCGGCTCGTGCGGAGAGGACTCCAAGGCTTCCGACTCCTCCTGGCACGGCACCCACGTGGCCGGCACCATCGCCGCGGTCACCAACAACACCAAGGGCATCGCGGGCATCGCGTACAACGCGAAGATCCAGCCGATCCGTGTCCTCGGCAAGTGCGGCGGCTCAACCTCCGACATCGCCGACGCCATCACCTGGGCCTCCGGCGGTACCGTTCCGGGCGTGTCCCCGACAACGAGACGCCGGCCAAGGTCATCAACCTGAGCCTCGGCGCCCCCAACAGCCCCTGCTCGACCACCTACCAGAACGCGATCACCGCGGCGGTCCAGCGCGGTACCACCGTGGTCGTGTCGGCCGGCAACTACAACGTCAACGCCTCCACCCAGGCCCCGGCCAACTGCTCGAACGTCATCACCGGCGGCGACGAACCGCGCCGGAGCCCGCTCGTACTACTCCAACTACGGCACCACCGTCGACGTGTCGGCCCCGGGCGGCGAGACCCGCAACGCCACCGACACGCCCGGCACCGTAACCACCCCCGAGAACGCGATCTACTCCACGCTGAACTCGGGCCTGACGACCCAGTCGACCGAGTCGTACAAGCCCTACCAGGGCACCTCCATGGCCGCGCCGCACATCGCCGGCCTCGCCGCCCTCCTCAAGTCGGCCAAGAGCACCCTCACCCCGGCCCAGATCGAGACCGCGATCAAGGACAACGCCCGGGCCCTGCCCGGCACCTGCACCGGCGGCTGCGGCGCCGGCATCGCCGACGCCGCCGCAACCGTGAAGGCCGTCACCGGCGTGTTCACCAACACCTCTGACGTGAAGATCCTGGACAACACCACCGTGTCGTCCTCGATCCCCGTCACCGGCCGCACCGGCAACGCCCCCGCCGCCCTCAAGGTCGGCGTGGACATCAAGCACACGTACCGCGGCGACCTGGTCATCGACCTGATCGCTCCCGACGGCACCGTGCGCAACCTGAAGGCGTCCTCCTCGTCGGACAGCGCCGACAACGTCCAGACCACCTACACGGTCGACGCGTCGAGCGAGGTCGCCAACGGGACCTGGAAGCTCCGGGTCCGCGATGTGTACACCGGTGATACCGGCTACATCGACTCGTGGAGCCTCACCTTCTGATCGCTTCTTGAACCACCTCCACAACTGCAACACCGCTTTTCAGGGGCGCGTCAGCGGTCTATGCCGCTGACGCGCCCCTGAGTGAGCCCGACGGCCGTGCTGCTGACGTCTGCACCTGGCGGGGGCGGCCCCTGGATCCAGGTCCCTTTCCCGCACCTTGTGCCCCTCGACCCGGCCGCCGTGGGCCGGACGGACGGCGCGGGAGCGGACACAGGCCAACGGCAGCGAGCGTACGGCGGGCAGGGCGCGAGGCGGGGCGGCCACCGGGCACCGCAGCGGGCAGAACGGCGGCCGCGAGGTGCGGCGGGCGCGAACGGGCGAACGGACGGGCGGCGCGCGGACAGCGGCCGCGAGAGCGGCGACCAACCGCGGCGCGGGCGCGGCCGCAGACACGAACTGCGGGCAGGGCCTGGCCGGCGGCCTCGCGAGCAGCGGAGGAGCGCGGACGCGGCACGGCGCGCAGCGGCGACCACAGCAGGCCGCCAGGCTCGGGCAGACAACGGGCCGGGCGGGCAGGCCGGGCGCGGTCGGGCCGACGGCCGCCCAGACAACGGGCCAGGCGGGCAGGCCGGGCGCGGCCGGCGGAACGCGCCCAGCGGCGACCACGGAAGCCGGGCCGCCACAGGCCGCGGACACGGCGGGCGGAGTGCGGGCGCGGGCGGGGCCAAGGCGGCGCGGAGCGGACGCGGCGCAGACCACGGGCCGGCCCAGGGCGGACCGGACCGGGCACGGACCCGCGACCTCGACCGCGCGGCGGCACAGGGGCGACGCAGGCCGCACAAGGGCCCGCGACCGCACGGACGGCGGCCGCGAACGCGCCAGCAGCCACACGGACGGACATGCGGCGGCGGAACGGCGCGGGGCCGGCCAGCGGCACGGGCACGAGGCCACCGCCAGCGCGGCGGCACGGCCGGAGACGCGGGCGCCCGGGGGCGTGCTGACGGTGGTTTACAGCTCGAAGGCAGTCTGCTCGATATCCGTCAGCTCCACCAACAAGCCCCCGAGGGCGTCATGCCCCCCGGGGCCCGTGGTGGTGCTGGAGCGGCCTCTACATGAGCGTGGCGAGGGCCTGCTCGGCCATCTGGATGCCCTGGGTTGCCGCCATGGTGGTGGTGGCCGCCAGGAGGTGCTCCTTGAGCTGGGTGGCGAACTGGCGCAGGCGGCCCGGTTCGGGATTGCCGGAGGTCGCCTCGGTGTGGAGGTCCTGGGCGACGCGCTCCAGCTCCACGCGGTCGTCTTCGGACAGGCCCAGGATGGGACTAACCTGGCCGACGTACCCGGCGAGCTGGACGAACAACGTGGGGTCGACGCCGTCGGTGTTGTTCTGCGTGAAGTGCTGCTGTTCGCCGATGATGACGCCCTTGGCGTTCGGCATGAAGTTGTTGTACGTGGTGCCGGGGCGGGGCTGGTTCACGTGGTCCTGCACGCTTCCTCCTGCCAAAGCGCAGCTGACGCCCTGGGGTGTGATGGCGACCGTGGGCGGGTCGGTGTCGATGCGTTCGATGAGGTTGTGCTCTGCGAGGTAAGCGAGCGCCTGGTGCAGGTCGGTCCTGCTGATCTCGGTTCCCGCGAAGTAGGAGCCGGGTGTCGCGAGGAACAGGGCCGGGTTGACGGGTGCCTGATCGCTGCCGGTGTCGAACAGCCACCGCAGCTGTGCGTCGATCGCGTGGCGAATCCGGGCGGCGCGGTCCTTCTGCAGGTCATTGAGTTCGCGCACCGCGACGCGGCCGGCGTCGGTGAGACAGACGTGGGTCGTGGTCCCCATGGCGCGGAGGATCTCTACCAGGCCGTGCTGGTCGAGCTGGAGAGCCAGGATGGCCGGGTCCTCGTCCTCCAGCCCGAGTTCTTCGGGGAAGGCGGTGACGTCGGTGTACCTCGACGAGTTCTGCTTCTCGCGATCGTCCAGCCACAGCAGCAGGCCGGCCAGGTAGCCGGTCACCTCGCCGGGCACCCCACTGGAGGTGGCTTCGATCTGCGCCGAGACGCGAGGAGGGTTCCGTCGTTGAGCGCGCTCAAGGCTCTTATTGGTCTCCTTGACCAAGTCCCTGGCCCACTTGTCGATCTCGCGCTTGTTGATCCCGTTGCGGGCCACATTGCCCTCCTGTCTCAGGTACCTCAACCAAGAGTACGGACCGGGTCCGACAACGGGCCCTCCGGTTAACGTGACGCCGAGCGGGATGCGGGCCAGGTAGCTGGTTCAGGTCGTGGTCTCCAACGCGTGAGCTCGCAGGGGACGGTTCCGTGATGGGTGTGCCGGTCGGTCGTGCCGACACGAGTGATCCACGCGGACAGGACTGGGTCGGCGAAGAGGGCCCGGAGCTCATGCACGGCTCACCTTCGCTCGCGAGGAGAGGACGTCATCGTCATCGCCCTCAGCATCGCGTCCGTCGGCCGCGAGCTCGGGGTCATCCTCAACGACCAGGTCCGGCGCCGCTTCGACGACGTCAAGGCATCCCACCACTCCGTCATACGCAACCGGCGCAGGTTCCTGGAGGAAGAGATCCAGGAACTCACCGAACGCCAGGCCGCCCGACGCCAGGAACGCGCCGACCTAGGCGAGGACCAAGCCCGCCTCCTGCGCCGGTGGAGCGATGGAAGCGCTGACCGCCCTACAGACAGCCCTGGGCCGGGAGGAGGCCGCTCTCGGTGCTCTTCGCCACCGCTTCGACGCAGCACAAGCCCTCGAAGCCAGCGCCCGCCAGATCACCGCCAAGAGCGTCGAGCTGCAACAGGCCGGCGACCTCGACCTCCGAGAACGCCGGCAGCAAACAGACGAAGCGATCCTGCTGTTCTCCCGGTACGCCCAGCGCCTCTATGCCGAGGGCCGCGAAACCTACCTCGCCATCGAGGCCGGCCGGACCAGCCTCAGCATCACGCCCCGCATCGACGCCGACGACAGCCGCGGCATCAACAACATGGTCATCTTCTGCTTCGACCTCACCCTGGCCGTCCTCGCACACCGCTACCAGCGCGGCCCCGACTTCCTGGCTTTGTTGACAAGAACCGACAAACGTGTACGCGACTTTGGGCGGCACTCGAAGCTGTGCAGAAATCGAACAGTTCATGGTGCCGAGCGCTGCAGGCGGCCCCCGCCGGGTTGGCAGGGACCAATGGCACGTAGCAGAGGAGCGCCCAGGATCTGTCCTCGACGGGCAGGTCCTGGCAGACACGGCTTGTTGTCTGCGGGTGGCCTGTGGCCCGGTCTCACTTCAAGTGCCGGGCGAAGAACCGGGCCCCGGCGTCGAGTTCGTACTCTGGGACGCCGGTGTGCCCGCCCATGTTGGCGTGCAGGGTCTTCTCCTTGGAGCCGAAGGCGTCGAACAGAGCCAAAGCCGCCTGTCGATCGTTTCCCTCGTCGTCCCACTGCAGCAGGACCTGCAGCGGAACGGTGACCTCGCGGGCCTCCTCGAACATGACGGTGGGCACGAAGCTCCCGGCGAAGAGACCGGCGGCCGCGATGCGCGGCTCGACCGCCGCCAGCCGGACACCGATGGAGATGATGCCCCCTTCGTAACCGACCGGGCCGCAGATCTCGGGCAGCGCAAGGAGGGCGTCCAGGGTGGCCTGCCATTCCGGGACGGCCTTCTCGACCAGCGGGAGGATGAGGGCGTCGACGATCTTGCCGGTGACCGGCTCGCCGACCTCCATCGCGCGGCGCAGGTCGGCGCGGGCCTGGTCGAGGACGGCCAGACGGGGCCGGTCACCGCTGCCCGGAAGCTCGGCGGTGGCCACGGCGAAGCCGTAGTCCGCCACGTAGTACCGGGCCCGCCCTGCGAGCCGGGGGTACATCTTGCCCAGGCCGAGCGGCGGCGGGCTGATCAGGATCAGCGGCGCCGGCGTGGACGTGGACTCGGGCGTCCACAGGAAGCCGGTGATCTCGCCGAGGGAGAATTCGCGTTCGAGGACACCGTCGTCGAAGCGCTGCTCAGAAGTGACGTGCATGGTCGTGCCTTTCGGGAGTGCTCTGGAACGGCGCTCCCGGACGACCTATCGTCCGACCGTGACCCCGGAAGGGAGCACCCATGTTGCTACTGCGTTCACGGGTACCACCTCCTCGTTCTCTCGCACGGCCTCGGGAAAGGTAGCAGTGATCTTCGTGGTCGGCCAAACGGTTTCTTGCATGGGCTCCGTGGGCGGATGCCCGTTGGGCCGGAACAGAGCCCTTGGGATCTCATCGCGGCTTCCCGAGGTGAGGCGCTGCGACAGCGGGGCGTACCTGGGGCACTGTCGTTTCATGAACATCGAACCCGCGCTCATCGAGGTGCTGCTGCTCGGACGCCGCATGACGCACGAACATGTCGTCGCTGGCCTGCCGCCGCGCTGCGGGCCGGGGCGATGACCGCGGACGCGGTCGCACTGGAGGCCCGCGCGGCCGCTCAGGCGGAGACCGAGCCTGCACCGGAGGCCCGAACTCTCGGCCAAGCGCCGGCGACGGTGACGTCCCTGCACGAGTGGCGACTCGCGCATCTTGGCAGAATTGCGAGACCGTCGTGGCGGACCCATCGCCGTGCCGTGCAGCTGCTCGTCCAGGGAGCCCCTGTGAGGTGCGAGGTCAGGGCTCCTCGAGCGACGGCCTGACACGGGCCGCCATCTGGGCAGGCTGTGACCGGCGCGCTCGGACGGGATGCCACCAGTTGGCGGGTCCCAGCCCGGCCATGACGGCCGGTACGAGGACACCTCGTACGAGTACTGAGTCGACCAAGGCGGCGGTTGCAACGCCGATGCCGACGAGCTTGAGCTCAGTGACCTGAGAGGTCGCCAAACCCGTCATGGATACGGCCACGGCTACGGCAGCTGAGGTCATCAGCCGACCGGTTCGGGCGATTCCCTCGACAACGGCCAGTGTGTTGTCTCCGGTCTTCTCGAACTCCTCTTTGATCCGGCCGAGGAGGAACACTTCGTAGTCCACCGAAAGAGCCAGAGCGATGGCGAGGGTGAACAGCAGCAGTGAGGTGTCCAGAGTTCCTGTGACGGTGAAGCCGCCGAGCAGGGTGCTGCCATGCCCGTACTGGAAGATCACCACAACCGCTCCGAGGGTCGCGCCGAGGCTGATTGCAGCCACGAGGATCGCTTTGAGGGGCGCGATCACGCTGCAGGTGAAGGCCGCGAGGAGCACAGCGAAGGCCGCGGGCAAAAGCCAGGCCACGTGGGGCAGGGCCGAACGCACCGCGGACACGGTGTCGGTGATGTGGGCGGCGCGACCCCCGACCAGTCGGCTGCCCGGGGTGTCCCGCAGGGCACGGACGAGTTCCACCGCCTGAGGGGAGGTGGGCTCCGTGTCGGACGCGACCACCCAGAAGGTCTCGTTCGGCCTTGCCGCAGCCTGGAACGGCAGTATCCGCACGGCACTGACATGCGGGAGGGAGGTGAGCCTCGCGCGGTACTCCGCCCACACGTGCGAGGGACCGGTCCTGCCGGGCGGGAGTTCGGCCATGACGGTGAGCAGCCGGTCGGGTGGTTGGTCGAAGCCGTCCTGTACTCGCGTGGTCGTGGCGGCTGCCATCGCGGTGGACGGCAGGGACTGATGGTCGATGAGGCCCAGGCGGACCTGGCTGAACGGAAGGGCCATGATGAGCAGCAGGCTCGCGGCGGCCGTGCCGGCGAGCAGGGGGCGGCGGGTGACGTGGCGTGCGATCGTCCGCCAGAACCGGCTGTCGAGGCCGAGCGACGATCTGCGCAGTCGGCAGAACGGGTCGAGGCGGTGCAGGTGGTGCCGGAGGAGGGTCACGAGGCACGGCAGCAGCACGAGGGCGGAGACCGCCGAGATGAGGGAGACGGTGATGCCCGCCAGGGCCAGGCCCCGCAGCAGGGGCAGGGGGACGCAAAGGGTGGTGCCCAGGCACGTCGCCACGGCGACGGAGGAGAAGACGACGGAGCGACCACTGGTGCGCAGGGCGATGCGGATGGCTTCGTGGCGAGGTGCGCCGCGGGCGATCTCCTCCTGGTAGCGGGCGAGCAGGAACAGCGTGTAGTCGACGGCCAGGCCGAATCCGATGGCGGAGGCGGCGTTCACGGCGAAGACCGAGACGTCTGTGGCACGGGAGAGCAGCGCGAGCACGGGGACGGTACAGGTGACCGCGGCACCGGCGATCAGCAACGGGACCAGGGCACAGACCAGGGAACCGTAGGCGATCAGCAGCACGAGCAGAATGACCGGAGCGGCCAGGACCTCTGCCCGCAGCAGGTCGCTCTGGCTCCTGTGTTCGATCTCGGCCGCCACCCAGGCCGCGCCCATGGCTTCCACGCGTAGCCCGGGAGCGGCTGAGCGGATCCGAGGCACAAGGTGCTCGGCTGCGTGCACGCGATGGTTCTCGTCACCGAGCAGGTCGACGGAGACGAGCATGGTCCGTCCGTCGCGCGAGCGCAGCCAGGGGTCGCCCGTTGAATGGAACGACCGCACGCCCCGCACCGCCGGGTCGCTGTCGAGGAGGGTGGTCACCGCACGGTCTCCTGCACGCAGCAGGGCGGGTGCAGGGGCGGCACCGGGAGGTCCGGACACCGCCAGAATGAGGTCGGAGGAAGGGATTCCTTGCTCGCGGGCGCGCTGTTCGGCGCGCTGTGCCTCGGTCCCGACGGCAAGGGAGCCGCCGACGTCGAGAGCGGTGTACGCCGGCCCGGTCTGCAGGGCGGCGACGAGTACCGTCGTCAGGGCGCCGAGCAGAATCGTCCAGCACCATCGTCGGGACCGGTACGCCATGGCGTCGATTCTGAGCCGTACGGGCGGGCGCCCAGGCAAACGACACTCCGTCGGCGGGGACGTCGCCCTGCGGGAGGGATCGTGCCAGTCGGTTGGCGCCGGCGCTGCGGCAAGGCAGAGAACACGAGAGTTGCCGGAACATCGCTCCTACCGCCAACCGCTGCGCTGAATGATGGGACCGGTCGTGGCGAACACCACCGACGTCGCCGTCACGGGACTGGCCATGTTCACACCAGCCGGATCCACCGACGCCCCGTGGGAGGCTGTGAGTGCCGGACGCAGTTCGGCCCGTTCGCCCTGTACGGCGGGCGCCTGGCACGACGGCTGGAGCATTCGTCACACCGCTCGCTGGCCCTCCTGATCCCGCCCACGGTCAACCTCACCGACCAGGACCCCGGCCGGGAGCTCGATGCCGTCACAGACAGACCACGGGCCGCCTCTCTCACCATGGCCTTGTCCGAATCCTTCGGCTTCGTGGACCAGCACCCTCCTCCCAACGCCCTGACTCCAGGTCTGCCGCGAAACGCCGAGCCGAGTGCGCCCGCGCCGCGAAGACGACGCTCGTGTTCGCCCCTGCCGTGTCCCAGGCCGTGCGCAACGCGCCGAAGCGGACCGGCATCTGAGTGAGGTCCTGCGTGTGTCGCTGGCATGGACCGGACCCTCCCACCACGCTGTCACACGTGCCCGGGCATCCGCTCCCGGTCGCTCGCGTCCCGGCGCGCGGTCCCATGACCGCCTCACGGCGACACCGCACCGGCTAAGGAGTAGCTCGCGCTCATGAAGACCATCGCCTTGTCAGGCGCGACCGGCTTTCTGGGCTGTCACCTGCTGCCCCGCCTCCTGGGCGACGGACACACGGTAATCGCCCTCGCCCGCAGGACACCTCAGCAGGCCGTCGGTCGTCTGCACGGTGCCGCGGAGTTCGCCAATGCCTCCGAGGCGATTACCGCGGCGCTGGCGGCCGGGCAGCTTCGCCTGGTGCAGGCAGACCTGGAGCAGGACCTGCTGGGCCTGGATTCAGCCGTGTTCCATCAATTGGCCGGCGAAGTGGACGAGGTGTGGCACTGCGCGGCCACCACTGATATGCACGCCCCGCTGGAGCAGGTGGTCAGGGTCAATGTGGAAGGCACTCGCCGCATGCTGGCGCTGGCCGCCGCCGGGAGCCGGGTACCACGGTTCGTGCACATCAGTACCGCCTTCGTCGCGGGCGACCGCCGGGAAGGAGTCGTGGCCGAGGAGGACCTGGACTCGTCCTACGGGTTCGTCACTCCCTACGAGGAATCCAAGTACCTGGCTGAGGTCCTCGTCCGCTCCTGGGCCACGAACGGACGCCGTGCGCTGGTCCTGCGCCCCAGTACCTTGTTGACCGACCGCCCGCCAGCGGCACGGGGCCCGCGCGGCTCGCATGCCGGGCTACGCTGGGCACTGGGCCGCCTGGCCGCGCGTGGGCCTCAGTACGTCACCGAACGGTTCGGAGCGCAACCCGATGCGCACGGGAGAATCCCTCTGCGCTTCCCCGGCCGGCCGGACGGCCTGCACAACGTCGCTCCGGTGGACTACGCGGCGGATTCCGTCGTACGCCTGGCGCGTGAGGACACCGACCCGGGAACCGTCACATGCCATGTCGTCCATCCGGTCGACACCCCAGTAGGCATGTGGGTCGAGGCCATCGCCGCCCAGGCGCCCTGGGTTCGCGCGGAAATCGTCGAACACAGCTTTGCCCCCAGCGACCTGGAACAGCACCTGGTGTCGCTGCACCCCGGCGGACACCGCTTCGGTCTTCACCGCCGCCGGTACGAACGCACCGCGCTCGACCGGGCCGAAGCACGAGACGGGATCGCGCGGCCCGCCGCGCCGGACGCGGCGTTCCTCCGAGCCGCACTCTCGTCGCCGGCACGCGCGCGCTCCACGGCCGGCGCCGGCGCCTGACCAGCACATAACACAGAACGGAGAAGCGCCATGCCGGCTGAGCCTCTCGCCGCATACCTCGAAGCCATGCTCCGCGACCACTTCGAGGTGAATGCCGAAGCCTTGCATCCCGACGCGACGTTCGAGGAACTCGAACTCGATTCACTGGCCATGGCCGAGATCCTGGCGATCATCGAGGACGAACGAGGCCTGCGCATCTCCCACGACCTCGGGCTCACCAGCGAGACCACGCTGAGGCAAGCCGTGCAGCTCATCACCTCCCTCCTGGAAGAGCAGGCCGCAGCCTCCTCCCCCGCTGTTCGCCCCCACACGTTCCCGCCCTCAGACCGCGTGCCGGCGGAACAGATGGTGACGGATCCGGCGAGCGAGCCGGCGAGCGTGGCACGTTGAGTCCTGCGGTCGCGGTCACCGGCCTCGGACTCGCCACCCCTGCCGGAGTGGGTGTGAAACAGTCCTGGGAGCGTCTGCTGAGCGGGCAGTCCACGGCAGCCACGGACCCCGAGCTGGCGGGCCTGCCCGTCGACTTCTCCTGTCGCGTCCCCGACCAGGAACTGTCGTCCCTGCTGGGCCGGGGCCTGCGCTGGCGCACCGACCGGTTCATCCAACTTGCCGTGGTCGCCGCCCGCGAAGCCGTCCAGGACGCCGGTCTGCACCCCACCGAGTGGGAGGCCACCCGGGTCGGTGTGGTCATCGGCGTCGGCGGGAGTTCGATGGAGCACCCGGCCGAGTACGTCAAGATCATGGAACGGCGGTACGGGGCCGTCACCCCCAGCCTCGTGGCACGCAGTCAGCCCGGCATGGCCGCCGGCGAGGTGAGCCTTGACCTGGGCGCACAGGGACCCACCATGTGTACCAGCGTCGTCTGCGCCTCTGGGACAGCCGCCCTGGCGACGGCGAAGCTCCTCCTGGAGTCCGGTGCCTGCGACATCGTGGTCGCCGGCGGCGCCGACTCGGCGCGTTGTCAGCTGGGCTCGATCTCGTTCTGGCGCATGGGCGCGCTCTCCACCCGCGCTGACGACCCAGCCGCCGCCTCACGCCCCTTCGACGCGGACCGCGACGGTTTCGTGCTGTCCGAAGGAGCCGGCGCACTGGTGCTGGAACGGGCTGAGCACGCACGGGCGCGCCACGCACGCATCTACGCGACCCTTGTCGGGCAGGGTCTGGCTGGGGACGCCCATCACTGCGTCGCGCCGCACCCCGATGGCGAAGGAGCGGCCCGTGCCATGTCCGCCGCTCTGGCCGACGCCGGGCTCTCCACTGCAGATATCGACCACGTCAACGCCCACGGCACCTCCACAATCCTCAACGATCTGGCCGAAGCCCGCGCTCTGAGGAGCCTCTTCCGGACGCCCCCGCCGGTCACCGCCAACAAGAGCGTCTTCGGTCATGCCATCGGCGGGGCCGGCGCCATTGAGGCCGTGTGCAGCGTGCTCTCCCTGCACCACGGCGTCATCCCGCCCACCGCCAACCTCGACACCGTCGACCCAGCCATCGGCCTCGACGTGGTTGCCGGGTCGCCCCGCCCGGCGGCGCTGCGTGCCGTCCTGTCGAACTCGGTGGGCTTCGGTGGACACAACGCCGCTGTTGTCTTCCAGAAGGAGTGAATTGCGGTCCGGCGCTCTCCTGCGACCTCGGCCTCAGCCTGACCACGGCACGTTGCCGCTGCTCGAGCAGTTCCGGGAGTCGCCGTTGCCGGACACAACCCCCGATCGAGAGCGGCAGCCGGGTGGTCAGGTGGCGTCAGCCCTGACCAATCGGGGGAATAGCGCCACCGCGACACTGTCAACGGCCGGTAACAGGGAAGGGATAGGCAGCCCCACGAGGGGATGAAGGCTCTCACTCTCGATCGGAGGACGCCATGCGTCAGCTGACTTCGTCACCAGGCACTCCCACGGCGCGCCCGAACGGCCGCGGTCGCCCATGGCGACGCCCCGCGACCTGGGCGACCGTAGTCACCCTCACAGCCCTGGGCGGCGCCTACACGCCAGGGACGGCAGCAGCCGCCGAGACCGTGAAACTGACGTACATCAATCAAAACTGGGAGACCGGGAACACCTACGAGGTGGACGCCACCGTGACCGTGGCCGCGGATTCCCCCACCAGCTTTCACTACACGGTCAAGGGCTCATTGGCGGGAACCTGCTCGGGAAGTGGCGTGACTCCGCTCATGGCCCTCCAGTACAAGAGCAGCGGGGAAAGCTGGAAGACGATCAGCGCGCCGTGTGGCAGCAAGGCCGGTCCCGGCAGAACCAGAGTGACGGTCAACGGCGCAGGCGGGCTGACCGGCTCCGGAACGGTCATCCTCCGAGTCGGGGCCTACGGCGGCGGGGGCAGCATCATCGGCACGTGGGGCTGGGGCGAGGCAAAGACCGTACACGTCTGACTCTTGATCTCCCGGCGGTCGGACAGGGTTAAGGTCCTGGGCCGTCCGCCCTTGTCCTTCGGGTAGAGCGAGTCGAAGCTGTCGGCGTTGAGTTGTGGATTGACGTCCCGGACCCCGTCGGGCGGAACAACGTAACCTTGGCGATCTTGGCCACGTCTCCCTCAGCCCTGCCCGTTACGGACCCCAACCAGGGACATGGCCAGCACGTTGGCCCGTGCCAGCTCGCGAAGTGCCCACGCCTCGAAGGCGTCGGCACTTCGCATGCCTCGCGGACGTTCGCACCGCCGGACCATCATTCCCGCAGACAGGCCGGGTTTCGGCACCGAAGTCGTCCGTGACTGGGAGGACCTGGCGGCACCGCGCCAGCCAGAGCGAGCCGCCTATCCGCTCCACTCGACCCCGGCCGACCGTCGCCACCTGGAACTGCACGCCGCGCTGACCACCGCGGGCTGCGCGCGCCTGCCAGGCGTCCTCGACGCAATAGACCCTGCGCACACTGGATGACCTATGCGATGCCCCGAGATCGGAACAACCACGTCATTGACGGACACGGGCGGCCGCATCCCAGGAATCGCCACGGCAAGGAGCTGCAGCCAGCTCCTTGGCGCACGACCGGTGCCTGATCGGTCGTCAACGTTGCCGCGGGGAGATGGGGCGGCCCGGTGGTACTGCCCCCAAAGCGCATGGGCACCGGGCCTGACCCGCACACTCCATACCGGCACGGGCTGGCACACAGCCTAGCTGCGGTTTTGTATCTTCCTGAAGGGTCCCGAAGCGGCGCGCAGCGGAGAGCGGTCTCCATCTGCCAGGGCCGGGGCGCTTGCGAGCCTGGGGCGGGCCGCTCCAAGGCGGTTCGGTGATGTCGGAAGTTCGGTCGCTTGAGTCGCTTCGGTCGCTGCAAGCAGGGAGCCCGAGGATCAGAGCGGAAGGGTTATCCCGAGTTCCCGCATCGCGCTGGACGGCGGGCCGCCCTCCGAGCGTTCGGTCTTACGCCCCTTCGTCCGAGGAGCCAGAGTCTTGGGATCAACGGCCTCCGCCGGAGCAGAGCCGGCATACAGGCCCTTCGGTTCGGCATCACGGTCGTGCGGCAGGAGCCAAAACACCCGACGCCGGAACGTACCCGACGCACGCGAGGCCTTCGCGCCGGCGGTCAAGGTGGCGTAGCCGACCATGCGGCCGTCGCGGTGGTAGGCGGGCTTGCCGGTGCGGGTGGGCAGACGGTCCAGGCTCTGGCGGACGTAGTCGAGGCGGGTGATGTCCTCGAGCCAGACGAGTTCGGCCTCGTGCTGGAGATCGTCCTCGCTGATCAGGGAACTCATGCCATCTCCTCGTCGGCGAGCAGGCCGATGCCAGGGTAGTACTTTCGCGAATTCGACAAGATCATCTGCTTCGGGGAGGCCAACCCCAGCAGCTCCCGCGCGCGGGCGGCGAACGTGCGGTTGTTCATCGGGATGCAACCCTCACCCAGACACCAGCCCCGGTAGGCGTCGTAGAGGGTCTTCTGCTCGGTCCGCGCATCAGGGTTGAGCACACAGGCCTCGTCGAAGAACCGTCCGGTGTGGTCCTCGGTCTCGGCGTAGGCGGTGGTGGCGATACGGACCTTGGCCGGGCCGGTCAGATCCTTCTCACCGCCCAGGTAGCGGCGGGCACCGTCGATGAGCCAGTTGAGGATGCCCGGGCCTTCCTCGGCGACCAGGATGTCGGCCAGATTGTCGATCTTACGGTCGTCGGAGACCGTCCGCTCGAACGGGATCAGGCGCATGCGCCGCCAGAAGGCGAAGCCGCCGGTGCCGACCTCGGGCCGGTGGTTGCCCAACAGCCACAGTTTGTGGGTGGGAGCGAAGGAGAAGAAGTCCTGGCGCATTCGACGGGCCTTGATGCGGTCGCCGCCGGTCAACAGCTTGACGCGGGCTTCGTCGAACTTGTCGCCGGGCTTCACCTCGGAGCAGACGATGACGCGCCGGCCGTGCAGCTCGGCCAGATCGGTGGGATGTCCCTCATAGGGGCGGGCCATCAAGAAGCCAGGCGGGGCAGCGTCGGCGTAGTCGCCCAGCAGCTTCATCAGCACGTCCAGGAGGACAGACTTGCCGTTCTTGCCCGCGCCGAACAGGAACGGCATGACCTGGCCGCCGACGTCTCCGGTGATCGAGTATCCGAGCAGCAGCTGCAGGAACCGGATCATCTCCGTGCCCTCGGCGTCCTCGCCGAAGGTATCGGCGAGGAACCGCAGGAACCTGGGGATGGGCATCGCGGCCGGGCCGGCCGTGGTCGAGCGGGAGTGGAAGTCCTTGTTCGGGTCCGGGGTGCGCAGCAGGCCCGTGTGAAGGTCGACGATGCCCGCCGGCGTGCACAGGGCGTAGGGGTCGGCGTCGAGGAGTTCGGCCTTGAGGACCATGCCCGGTGCGGACTTCGCCTGAGTGAGCAGGGCGTTGATGCCCGAGGTGCTCAGCGCGCGGCGGCGGTGCTTCCTCAACGCCTCGACAGGATGCTCGCCGCTGGGGTCGGTGGTGGCGATGTGCTCGCCGATCTCACCCGCCGCCCACAGGACGGAGTCGTCCTCGTCGACCTGCCAGCGGGTGGTGTCCCAGCGGTACCAGCCCAGGCCGGGGACATGACGGAAGTCGGCCTGGTAGAGCCGAACGAAGAGCTTGGCGTTGCCTCGGTCGGTCAGGGAGTCCGGGATCAGGCCGTGCGCGGTCGCACCCGTCTGCGCCTGAACTGGGCTCGTCCCGGAGGCCTGCGGCGGCAGGGTGGTGGTGGACTTGGCGATGATCTGCTCGGCGAGCGCGCGCGGATCGAAGTCGAAGAGCATGTTCGGCTCACCGCCAGCAGGGCTGGTCACGGGCGGCTCCCCGGGTGCAGCGGGCGACGAGCGCCTGCGGTCATACCGCTGCGAATGATTGCCTCGGCACGGCGCTCCTGCCCGGGGCGGGCCTGGCGGGCGGTCTCCATGAGCGCGTTCTGCGCGTCTTGGGCGGTGAGGTGGCCTCCGGCGACAAGTCCGCCGACGGTGTAGGCGGCACGGTTGAGTTTCTCGGAAAACCCAGTGCCTTCCGCGCTGCCCGCGCACTCAGCCACTTCGGCCAGCACGGTCGCGAGGACATTCACGGCCGGGCTGCCACCGCGGGCGGCGAGGACGGCCTGTCGGGCGCGGCCGGGCACCGGCCGTGGGGCAGGCACATGAGCGGCAGGCAGATGGTGGGTGCGCTGGAGTTCCTGGGCGAGCCAGGCCGGCAGCGGAGCGGGTGTGAGCACACTGCCGACCGGCCTGTAGGTGCCTGCTTCCGTGGTAGTGCCAGGGGCAATGATGTAGCCGCCGTCAGCGCGGACATCGACCTGCCAGGCAAGCGCCCTCGTCGGACTCGAACCCGACGAACACTGCCAGCGACGGGAATCAGCGCTCCGGTACCAGACGTGCAGCCCTCCAGACGGTGTCCGGACCCTCAGCGTGGTGGCGTCCTCAGCAGGGCTGTTGTGGCCACGCAGGGCAGCCAGGACTGCCAACGTGTGGAAGCCCGTGGTCATTGCCGAAACGTCGATGTCCTCGGCGATATCGATGCCGGGCAAGAGCCGGTTCCTCGTCGGCGGCGGAGCCGTATGCGCGTCGATGTCGATCACAACGAGGTTTGCTGGCCCAGAGGCGACCCCGACACCCATCTGCGGGCGGGAACCCCACCACTCCTGAATGAGGTTGCTGTCCAGGGTTGCGGCGTGGAAGCCGTGGCACCAGCGGCCCGCCACGCGGCATGGGCACGTCCGACGATCATGGCCAAGTTCGCGACAAGAGCGACAGTTCGCCGCAGGCGTCTTCTTGCCCGGCGCGAGCGGGTGAACAGGCCAGCCGTGGCTGGCGCACCAGCGGGCAAGCGAAAGCGACCCAGGCTCAGCATGGGCGGATGTAGCGACTGTCGAGTCCCTGGAGGAAACCCGCAGGTCAGCAGGCATTGCGTTCCCCCATCAGCGACTCAAGCGACTCAACAACGGAGACAGACTAGCGAACACACTCCCGCCTGGCCGACCTTTCGGCTGGGCGCGCCGTCCACCCCGCTTCCGAAGCGACCGAGAGCCTGACTGCAGCGACCAAACTGCGTTGGTCGCTGCACTCAGGTTCGAAGAGAAGCTGCAGGTCAGGTCACTTTCAGTCAGCGAATCAGCGACTGAAGCGACTCAAGACTCCTATATATCACGCACACGCACGCAAGCTACTGAGCTGATATGAGGAACTTCAGTCGCTTCAGTCGCTGGCCTCTAGAGCACGACGCCTCTGACCTGTAGATTTTCACCAGCTACTGATGCCACCCCGGTCGCTGAGCCTCAGTCGCTGGCACTCCTGCTCACCCGCACTCCAAGAGCGACCGGAGCGACCCAAGCGACTGAGCCCCAGAATTCGTTCGCCATCCAGGAGACAGGCGTGACGGCCCGTGACACCTGGACGGTGGACCGGCTCCGCCACGTCCTGCCGCACTCCGTCTCCCGCCAGCAGCTCCTCGCGGACATGAACCTCACCCCGATCGACGAGCTGCCGGCCGTCCTCGACCGCTGCGCGGCCACCACCGAGACGCTGCACGGACGGTGTTATCGAGAGCGCGCGGGCCAACGAGAAGGCCCTCGGCGCGGTGCCTGAAGCGGTGACCGCCGAGGACCGCACCGCCGATGTCCTGCGCGACGCCAGGTCCTGACTGGGGCGGCCTCGGCGAGCGCGGCAAGGTCCGCACCGTCATCGACCGGCTCCACGAGCTCGCCCGGGCCAGCGACTACGCCTCTACGCCGACATCGTCCACTTCATGGCCGGCCTGCCTCTACTTGCCGCCTCCGCCTCTTGCTGGTCGACGGCACCAAGAAGGTCAGTTCCGGCTGACGCGAGCTAGTCCAGACCCGCCGAGCCCGCATCCACGTCACCAGGTAGTCGGAGTCGTCGCGAAATGAGGTCGGGAACCGCCCGCTCGGGGCGCATCACTTCGCCCCCGGTCTCTCTCAGCGGTTGTGGGGGTCCTTAAGGAGATGGAACGGCAGGAAGGCGATCTTGATATCGCGGCTCGTGTCGCAGTTCGCGTGGAACACGAAGTCGTGTCGTTCTTCCGTCGCGTACTGGCCGTCACGCTTGTAGTTCGGGTGCTCACGGAACCTCGCAATCGCCCTAGGCATGACGTCACCCGGGGCGCCGGAGCGAACGACCTTGCCGCCTGGGGCGTCGCCCACCGCCCGAAGCGCGGCACCGGCCGGCCGGCGTGGGCCCGCGTAACAGCCGGGGGCGCCCGCCGAGTGCGCGGAAGGCGACTGGCGTCTGGTCTGCGCCCTGCCGTATCTCGGATTCCGCTCCTACCGTTGAGGCTGACAAGACCTCGAGGAGGCTGCTGTGGCAGAGATCGTGGAGGGGAAGCACCGCTCGCCGATCGGTGATGATGGGCACCAGCCGAACCGGCCCGTACCGCCGCCACCCCCTCCGCCTCCCCCGCCGCCGACTGACCCCGGCAAGAAGAAGTAGTCTCGGTGGCCATCGTCGGGCGCCCAGCCGGGGGCGCCGAGGACGAGCTCGTGCAGGGCATGCTCGACGCGATCGCCGAGCAGCTCGGCGGCCCGCTGCCTGCCGGGCTGGTCGAGGCGTTCCGTCGGGTGCGCCGGCACCGGTTTCTGCCGGAGCGGATCTGGCTGCGGAACGGCGAAGGTGGCTACGCGCCCCTCGACCGCCGAGACGAGCCGGAGCGGTGGCTGGCCGCGGCCTACAGCGACGCCCCGCTCGTCACGCAGTTCACCAGCGGACTGCCGTCATCTTCGGCGTCGATGCCGTCGATGGTCGCCCGCACCCTACTCCTCACCGGCCTTGGGGATCGTCCGGCCGGGCAGGGGGCGGCCGCGCCGCGGGTACTGGAGCTCGGTGCGGGCACCGGGTTCAACGCCGCCCTGTTGTGCGCGCTCGTCGGCGACGAGAACGTCGCCACCATCGAACTCGACCCAGTGCTCGCCACCCAGGCCGAGGAGAACCTGAAAGCCGCCGGGTACGCGCCGGCCGTCATCCGTGGAGATGCCGCCGACGGATGGGCGACGGGCGGCCCGTACGACGCCGTGCTCGCGACGTTCTCCGTCGACCACGTGCCGTCCGCCTGGCTCACCCAGGTCCGGCCCGGCGGATGGATCGTGACACCGTGGACGTCGGCATGGTGCCGCTACGGCACGCTTCGTCTGACTGCGGGGCAGGGCGGCGGCGCTGAGGGCCGGTTCCACTCCTTCGCCTCGTTCATGCCGATGACGAGCCCGGCCACGCGCGAGCCCGCCACAGCCGGGGCGGCGCCGGACAGCCCGGCGGCCGACACTCGCTCCTCGACCACGCTCTCGCCGTGGGCGGTCGCCGGCGGCGACCTCGACGCTGAGTTCCACATCGGCCTCGCCGTGCCCGGCGCCTCCTTCTTCTGGGACACCAGTGGCGAGCACACGCACACCCGCCTCGAGATCGGCGACGACACCACAAGCTCGTGGGCGACCGTCGACTACGACGGCCGCACCGCAACCGAGTTCGCCGTCACCCAGAGCGGCCCGCGCGCGCTGTGGGACGAGATCACCGCCGCGTACGCGCGATGGGAGCAGCTCCTCGGGCGGCCCGACGTCGGCCGCTACGGGCTGACCGTCCGCGCCGGCGGCGCGGCCACGGTGTGGCTGGACTCGCCCACCACCGTCGTGGCCGCGCGCTGAAACCCGAGCCCTACGGGGCAAGCGTGTAGTGGACGATGGTGTCCTCGCAGGGTCCGTCGGCGTACAGGGCGAGTGCGTTGGCCTCGCCCTGATCGGCGCTGAGGCCCCAGCGGAGCTTCGTGGCCACCCATTCCGAGACGTAGCGGCAGGTGGCCTCCGGGGCGGGCGGCATCCATTCGCGCGGGTCCTGGTCTGCTTTCTGGCGGTTGGACCGTGCGGAGACTGCGACCAGGGAGGTCGCGGCGTCCTGGTCGTTGGCGTAGGCCTCGCGGCGGGCCGCGGTCCAGGCGGAGGCGCCGGAGTCCCAGGCCTCGGCGAGCGGGACCATGTGGTCGATGTCGAGCTTGCCGGGGTCGGTGACCTCCTGGCCGTCGTAGTACGAGATCCACAGTCCGCCGGTCAGTTTGCAGCCGGCACCGACCGCCGGGGACTCGATCGCCTCGGCGAGCAGGACCTCGTTACGGGTGTTGCAGCCGTCGGCCGGGTCCAGGCCGGTGTTCCAGTGCTTGAACTTCGTCCGCTCGTATCCGGCCCGGGATTCGTCAACGACCGGGATCTGTTGGATCGCGGCCGCGAGGGTCAGCACGTCGGCGGCGCCGGGCGCCGAGGGTGCGGCGAGCGCGGTGTGCGGGACGGCGAGCGGCGCCAGGGCGAGAGAGAGCGCGGCGAGGCCGCGCACCATGTTCTTGATCACGACCGTACGGATACCGGCTGCCGCCCCGTCGGTGCTCGATGAGCGGCCACGGATCGTCCGCGCGGGTGAGGAGGTTCACCGGAGAAACGTCCCTCCCAAGGGTCCGAAGCGAGCTCACTCCGCCGTTTCCACCGTCCGACGTCCGTTCCACACACCGATAAAGCTGCCGGCCACGGCTACGGTCCCTGCCGCCGGCCGCCACAACAGCCACACCACCTGATCCATGGCGGCATCTCGCCCGGAACGGGCGGCAGCCCAGGCTCGTTGGGCAGGGCATGGCTCCGCTGCGGAAGCGAAGTCATGGAACACGGCGCAATCAGGAGGCGGTGGCGGCTTCGGTGGAGGCAATCAGCGGCGGCACTGGCAGCGAGAGGCGGCGAGCGGGTGAGGGCCAGGAGGCTTGAATCACCGTCCTGTCCCGACCGCTGGCGAGTACCAGGGGCACGCTCGAGGACTGACTCACTGATGCGTGCCCTGACTGTCCGACAGCCGTATGCCGACGCCATCGTCTGGGGAGGGAAGGCGACCGAGAACCGCGGCCGGCCTGTGTCCGGCATGCACCTGGGCACCACCATCCTCATCCATGCCGGCAAGGAGCTGCACGCCTCCAAGGTGACCGCCGCCGACCTCGAGTTGCCCCATGCCCCGGACGTACGCGGCGCCATCATCGGCACCGCCGTCCTCGACTCCTGCCACGAGGCCGACCCGAACGGCTGCTGCGCCCCGTGGGGCATGCTCGGCTTCTGGCACTGGACCCTCCGCGCTGCCCGCCCGCTATCCCGGCCCGTTCCGGCCGACGGCGCGCTCGGCCTGTGGACGCCCACCGCAGACGTTGTGGGCAAAGTTCTGGCAGCCGACCCGACTATTCCCGGAGCCGCCTTGTGAACAGCATCCCGGCCGCACCGCCCCCTCCACAGCCCGCTTCGGGACGGAGGGGCTGCTGACGCGCCCCCGCGGAGCGGCACCGCGCCCCGCCCTTGCCCCGCTCGTTGGACAGACCAGCATCGCCCTCCCTGACGAAGGAGAATCGCCGTGTCGTCCCGCCCTCAGCTCCTCACCGCCGCGGAGAAGCTCGCCGCAGCGAAGCGCGACCTTGAGATCCCGGAGACCGTCGTGATCTGCGGCAGCACCCGGTTCATGAAGGAGATGGCCGAAGCCGACAAGGAGCTGACGTTCACCGGCCACATCGTTGTCAAGCCGGCATGCGACATGAAGACCCAGGACCCGCTGTGGGCCGATGCGGCCGCCGCCGAGGAGGGCAAGCGGCTGCTGGACGGGCTGCACCGCGCGAAGATCCGCCTGGCGGACCGCGTCCTGGTCGTCGGAGACTACATCGGCGACTCCACCCGCGCCGAGATCGCCTACGCCCGCAAACTCGGCAAGCCGGTGGCCTTCACTCACCCGGAAGTCGACCCCGCCGCGTGACCGCGATCAGCGACTTCAACTTGCCCTCCCGCGCCCGCGCCCCGCAGGGACACGCGCTACGCCGTGGTGCTGGAGCAGGTGCGAAAGATGGCCTGGCCGGCCGGGCAGTGCAGTGCGCAGCGTCAAGATCACGTGGATACAGGAAGGCCGGGACGGCCGGCAGGAGTCCGTGGTCAGCTTCAGCCCGCTGGCTGCCGAGCGCTACGTGGCCGACTACGAGGCTCGGCCGGTGTCTCGGACGTCCAGGTCGTCGCGGTGGAGACGCTGCTCGCGCGGCCCCGCCGCGGGGCCGCGTAGCCTACTGAGCCGCCGGGCCTGTGGCGCCTGGCCGACCTCACCTCCGCGATCCGTACGATCACCAAAGTGACCACCAGGTCCAAGTCCAGCGCGGCCTGGCGGCCAGCCTCGCACTGGCCTACCTGATTTGTTCAGGGAACCGGCCGTCGCGGACGTGCAGGATGTGTCTTCGTCCCGATGGGGACGGTGGCCTGGGCGATGCTGCCGGTGTAGGTGGCGCTCACGGTCGAAGCTGGGCCTCACCGCGGGCGGCCGGGCCGCCGGCGACCTGGCCCATGAGCTGGCGGTGCAGATCCCGTCCGAGAAGAGGCGTCGCCATCGTCCAGCCGGTGGTGGAGCCACTGAAGGCGTGTGTTTGCAGGGGTACTTGAGACCGCGGAAGCGATTGCTCCTCTACTTGTCGGGCATCCCCAGTGTGGGTGCGGCGCCTGAACGGCGGGGCCGTCCTAATGGCGGCGACTTGTGCGCCTGTCTCGCCGTGCCCGGTTGAACGGGCGTCGGCTTCCTCGTGTCTTGATTGGAACAGCGGTACGGAATGGCGTAGGGGATGTGGATGGATTCCGGAGTGATGGCCGCGCTCATCGCGGCAGGTGGCGCCTTGATCGGCGTGATTGTGGGGTGGGTCGGGCCGATCATCGCCGCCCGCACGCAGGCTCGCGCGGCCCACGCACAGGCGGACGCGGCTCTTGCTTCCGCCGAGCACGTTACCGCAGGTCAGCACCGTACCGTGATGGACCAGCAGGCCCGTCAGGCCCGTCGAGATGTCTACAGCCGGTTCCAAGAAGCGATCCTCGCTTTCGAGGGGGAGGCGGCTCGCGCTCGGCGGGACGGCACCGAGTGGGTGGGCGGCGATGGGCGGATGACCACCGCGGCCTTCGCCCAGGTGGTGGTCGAGGGTCCCGACGAGGTCGAACAGGCAGCCAAAGAAGTCAAGGTTGCGATGGGCGCGGTGCTGTACGCACACCACATAACCACCGTTGTCACCGAGGACCTCGCCAGACTGCACGAAGGTGACCCGACATGGGACGACCGCCAACGGGCCCTGGCGGGAAGGCTGATCTCCGCCTTGGCGGCCAATGAAACGGCATACCGCGCCGTGTCGTCATCGGTGGTAGGCGACTGCGACGACTGGTTCCAGTGGCGCTACGAGGTGACCGTCGGCCGCCTTCGGGCCCACCACACCGGACGGAATCTGCAGGTGGCATGGGAACGCGCTGGTCGCCCCATGCCACCAGCCGACTTGGCAGCCGCGTATGACGCAGCACTGACTCGTGCAGTGAACACGTTTGTGGAGGCCTCGCGAGAACTGCACTTCCGCTCCCCTGTTGACCTCCTGGCCCGCAGCGGGACGCTGGAGCAGGGCGCCACGCTTCAGTCCGTGGCAGCGGCGGGCCGTTTCGATCTAGCCAAGAGCGCGTTCCGCCTGGCTGCCCGCCGAGTACTGCACGCCGCCTGACCTGCCCTTTTCCGCTGACTGGTTCAGTCAACACCACCGTGCCCATCAGCCGGGAGCTGGCGACCGAGTCGCACGACGGCAGCTTCAGCCCCACCGCGGCCGAGCGCTACAAGGCCGGCTACGAGGCTCGGCCGGGTGTCTCGGACGTCCAGGTCGTCCCGGTGGACACGCTGCTCGCGCGTCCCCGCCGCCGGAGTGCATAACCTGGGGAGACCTGAGGGGGCCGATCTGGGCGAGGATCATGACACGGCTGCCGCAGTGCTCACTGTGTCACGGCGACTTGATCATGAGCGTGGTCATGCCCGAGAGCGATGCCGAGAGCTGGCCGCTCCGCCTGGAGCTGTGCGCGGCGTGCGATTCGGGCGATGTGGCCCGGCCCGCCGCAGGGATCCTGCTCCAGTTTTTCGCCGATGGCGCCGGCCGGGATGAGGCCCGCGCCGAAGAGGCGGCGTTCCTCGTCCTTGCGTGGATGCGGGAGTGCATGGCCGCTCACCGCCCGGGGCCCGGCCGGGACCGCGACTGACCCAGCTTCGGGATGCTGCTGACGCAGCGGATGATCGCGAGGGCTCGTTCCCGCGCTGCCCGCACAGAGGTCGGGTGTCTGGCTGCCGACGCGCCACGTAGGGCCGCGGCATTCGGGCCCCAAGCGGCCAGAAGGGGCTGGCGCCGTCCGGGGGCTGACCCTGCCGATCACTCGCTCTTTCGAAAGCACTGCGTGGCACCCAGCTTCGTCAACGCCTCTTGAACACCAGCCGCCACCTCATTGCGCTTTCGCAACCACACCTGCTCGGTCACGAGGACCTGCTCACCAGTGGTGAGACGTCTCATGGCATCTGCGTAGTCGGCGTCAATCCGGCTCAGCTCATCGAGTTTCTTCAGGGCCTGGTCCACGTCATCGCCGTGCCCCTCAGGCCGCTTGATGTCGTCGAACTGGTTCCTGACCTTGCGAAGGCTTCCAGCGATCTGCCCCACGTCACCCGCCGCCTTGTAGACCAAGCCCTGGAATTGCTCGGCCGGCATCGTGGTCGGCGCCGTTTCTGCTGCGATCAGGGAAGCCGTGGCCTGAGCGGTCGCCTGCGTTTCCGCGCTGTAGTTCTGATCGCAGATGCCATTAGCCTCTTCGGCCCAGTCCTCCAAGGTGAAGGGGGATTTAGGCCCAAAGCGGTCGAACAAAAGGAGTACTCCGCCCACGACGCCAGCGAGGCTCGCAGCTACTCCCAGCCACGTCGTGATACGTCGCCCGGCCCGGGGAGGGCTCTGCTCCCCGGTGCCGCTTTCACCTTGGTCCACAAGGCATGCATCCCAACAGGGCCCCTCAGAGATTCGGGTAGCACCGACAATTCGCTCGAACTGTCGACCTCGTGGCGCAAGGGGCGCCCTAAGGGCTGTCCCGCAAAAGCCTGAGATGCCCCAGCTGACGCCTGCAAGGCAGCCCGGGACATGATGACCCCGTGACGAACAGCCCACAGAGAGCCCCAGCCCGGATCCCGGGCTATGACGGCGGTCCCTTCCACCACCAGCCCGACCTTCTGGACGAGCACCTGTTCTGGATGGGCCACCTGCACAACTTCTACTCCGAAAGCGAGGCGGCCGAGGAGCTCGTACGCGACACGGACGACCGGGCCGCCGGAGTCCTGCAGTCCCAGCTGCTGGCAGGCGACTCCTGGCCCGTCTTCACGGTGCCGCTCCCCGGCGACCACTCCCTGTACGTGGTGTACCGCGCCTTCGAGGAGGACGAAGGCATCGACTATCTCGTGCACCACCCGGACTGGGATGCGGCCGAGCGTCTGGCTCAAGACGACGGGCACTTCATGGGCCCCGGCCTGTCCTGGGCCGAGCTGACTGCCGCTGCGGACAACCACTTGCCCGGCGGCAGCACCACCGATCCCCACGCCCGGCTGCTGCTTCTGCTACCCGCGTTCGGCGACGACAACGTGCCCGACGGAGCTGTCGAGCGCCTAACCGCAGCGCTGCGCGCCTGCACTCACATTGAGGCGCCCGAACGGCTTGCCGCGGCGCTTCTTGAGGATCAGGGGCCGTGCGGCCCCACGCACTGGACAACAGCCGAGGCCGGCTACCCGATCAACGATGGCGGCTACTCCTTCCGTAACCCCGCTAATCGTTTTGCCTGGTCGACCGCACGTCTTGCCCAGGTTGGCAGCGCACTGGCTTCCTGACAGCGGTCGAGGAGTACAGAGAAGATCAGCCCGCTGTGGCTTCGTAGGTGGCAACGGAGAACGTTTGTCGTGGAGTTTCGGCAGCAGAAGGTGATCAACTGGCTGCGGAATGTTGGTGAGAATCAGTAACACCCACCTCGGCGCCGTGTGTGTCAGCGGGCTCAGGAATGATGCTTCCGTTCGAGGCCGGTGGGAGGGGCTGTGGCGGAAGACGATCTGGGCGAGCTGATTTATCTGGCCGATCCGCCGGGGACGAGCGGTCACGTTGTCTCGCTGCGGGTGCTGGCGCGGCCGGCCCCAGGCGGGGATGTCTTGGACTGTGAGTTCGTCGTGGAGACCGAGACAGTCAAGGGCAGCTTCCCTGTCTATGTGACGTCCGATGACCTCGATGGCTGGGAAGAAGCTCTGGGAGCGCTTGCGGGGAATCGGTTCGTGTCGTGGCTGAACTCGGGACGGACCGTGCAGTTCAAGATCAAGCCGGTGAGTCCTGGTGTGATCGCGGTATCAGTCCATGACGGTCCGTCGTCACAGGTGACGGTCAGCGTGCCCCTCTTTCCGGCGACTGGCTGGATCGATGATCAGCGTGCGCGTCTCGAAGAGGTGCGGCGGTTGTTCTCTGGCTGACCGTCCTGTGCGGTGCTGCTCGGCGTGTTTGTCAGCCGGCTGCCTGGTTCGCGCGTGCTCGGGTGGTGGCGAGTCGGTAGGAGTCGGTGCCGGTTTCGATGATGTTGCCGCCGAAGGAGAGGCCTCCGCGTCCTTCGTAGGGTCCAGCCGCGGGCACGGACGCGAGCGGTGAAGCCGGCCACCCAGGTCTTCCGCAGCAGGGGCGCGGGCCGCTGCAGCAGTGGTGAGAAGCCTCGGTCCATCATGAACAGCGCGAGCTGGCCCGGGACGGCGAGGTGCTCGGAAACCGGTCTGGCGGCCGCGCGGGGAGGCGCGGACGGCCCGGTGACGGCGATGGTGCAGGCGCCGCCGCTGCTCGCGCGGCCCCGCGCTTGGCCTCGTACGGGCGATGTGGGGCGTGCGATCACGGTGCGGGTCTGCATAGCCTGAGGTCAGACCCCAGGGGGGCGTCCTGGAGGAGCCCGATGCCCCGCCCCATGTGGAACGGCGCGATCTCGTTCGGCCTGGTCACCGTGCCCATCAGCCTGGAGCCGGCGACCGAGTCGCACGACGTCCACTTCCGGCAGATCCACCTCGAGGACGGCGGCCGGATCCGCTACCAGAAGCGCTGCGAGATCGACGGCGAGATCCTCACCGAGGACCAGATCGGCAAGGCCTACGAGGTCACGAAGGACGACCTCGTCCCGATCACGGACGAGGACCTCGCCAACATGCCGCTGCCGACCGCCAAGGCCATCGAGATCGTGGCCTTCGTCGACGCCGCCTCGATCGACCCGACCTCCTACGGCGCCGGCGACTACTACGCACGCCCTTCCGGCCCCGTGGCGGCCAAGCCCTACAGCCTCCTGCGTCAGGCCCTCGCCCGCAACGAGAAGGTGGCCGTAGCGAAATACGCGCTGCGTGGCCGCGAGCGCCTGGGCCTGATGCGGCCGCTCGGCGAGGCGCTCGTGATCCAGGGCCTGCACTGGGGCGACGAGATCCGCTCACCCGCCGAGCTGGCCCCGCCCGAGACCGACATCAGCGAGCACGAGATCGAAGGCGCGCTCGCGCTGATGGAGACCATGAGCGTGGAGCACCTGGCCGACCTCGGCGACTTCCTGACCGACCACTACACCGAGGCCCTGGTCGAGGTCATCAGCGCTAAGGCCGAGCATCGGGAGGCGAAGCCGGTCGCGGGCGAGGAGCCGGAGGCCGCGCCGGTCGTCGACCTGATGGCCGCGCTCGAGGCGTCGGTGGCGAAGGCGAAGGAGTCCCGTGGCGAGACCGGCGGGCCGGCCACCGTGCACGAGATGCCGAAGCCGAAGAAGGCCGTGGCGAAGAAGACCGCCGCGGCGAAGAGGGCGCCCGCTAAGAAGACGGCGGCGAAGAAGACCGCTGCCTCCCGGCGGCGGAAATCCGCCTGATCGCTGGCCCATTTACGGCAGGGGCGTGTCCTGGCCGGCGCGCGGGAGTTGCTCGCTGTGTGGATACTGCTGAGCCGGTCGCAGGCGACTACCCGGATGACCCCCGGCTGCCCGTGCTGACTGCCACCGAAGCCCGGGCGGCAGTCGGCTACCTGCGATTGCTGGAGACGCTCGACCTGACCCCGCGTGGCCGGGCCGCGGGCGAGCTGGCTTCAGACCTCGCCCGCCGTATCTCCTCGGAGTAGCCCGGCGCACCCAGGTGTGACTGAGCGCGGTAGTTGGCCCCGACGGACAACTTCGATGCACAGAAAGCGAGCAGACGCGCGGGCGACGAGGCGTCGGCCACTCGTCGCTCAGGGCTTGGAGGCCCAGGGGTCGTCGCTGTACGGGTCGGGCTCATCCGGGTGGAGCATGCGACGGACGCAGCGCAGGAGCCCCGGCTCGTTGCCACCAACGGCGGCCATCCAGGGCAGGGCGTCCATGGTGCGGGCGCGTTCTTCAGTGGCTAGGACATCGACGGCTGTGTGCAGGGTGCCGGGGGCGGGTTCGTCGGTGAGGCAGAGCCAGCCGATCGCGGCAGCGAGGCGGACTTCGGGGGGCTGTGCCGGGTTCTGCCACAGCTCGCGGATCCACGCGGTGGCCGACCGGTGCGGGTGGGCGCGTGTTGTCTCTGCGGTGGCGAGGACCAACGCGGCCAGGACCATGGGGTCCTGCTCCTCGGCGAACCGGGTGGCAAGCGCGTCTCGGACCGTATGGCCGGCGTCGGCCGCGGTGGCGAGAGCGTAGGAGGCGTCGATGCGCATAGTGGGGTCGGAGTCTTCCAGGAGAGGCAGGAGCAAGGAGGTCCCCGCGGTGATCGCGGCCCGGGCGGCGGCCACCGACCAGCCTGCCGGGTAGCCGGTCACCTCGACGCCGTAGTCGTCGAGGGCCTCGTGCTGGGACCCGGAGCGGTGGAGAAGGAGTTCGTCGCGGGAGGCGACACCGAAGTAGCGGGCGCGGGCCGGGGCGGCGAGACCGCCGAGGGCGGCGGCGCGGTGTGGGTGGTGGGGGTCGGCTGCGATCCCGATCAGGACCGGTACGGCAAGAGCGACCGCGGCCCTGCTGTCGTCGGCGCACATACCAAACAGCACGCGCATCGCGTTACGTGCGCACCCGTCTCCAGCCCGCAGCAGGCGCACGGCCTCCCGGGCCCTCTCCCCGTCAGGGAAGTTCCCCCAGGGAAGGGCGTCGAAGACGGCCCCGTCAAAGCTCCCAGGCTCGATCGCCGCCACCACAGCGCGGATGTCGAACGGGCCTCCCACGAACGAGGCCAGATCCGCCCCGGCTACCAGAGCCCGGCACATCGAGAACGTCGGATTGGTCCGCCAGTCCCCCACACCACACCGTCCCATTCCGCCGCCATCGAATGCACAGAGATTCGATCATGGGCAATCCGGACCACTCGAAGCCGCCCGGCAGCCAGGGGCGCCGCACGCCGCAACCATCCCCAACATAGAAACCCCCGCTCAGCGCGTCCGTGCCGCATGCTCGCAGGCCACCTGGCACGCACACGGGCCAACCAGCGTGCACAAGGGCCAACTATCGCGCTCAGTCACACCAGGCGGCGCGCATCAGCCGAGGATTCCGAGTTCGGTCTCGGGCCGGCAGATCTCGCACCCGCGGGTGATGCCTTCGGCCAGCAGGCGGCGGGCCTCGTCTTGGCTGATCCGGTCGGTGTTCTTTCCCGCCATGGCGCAGTCGCCGATGTGGACGGCGGCCGGGACGCGGCGGCCGCGCTCGCGCAGGTAGGAGATGACCCAGCCCGGCCCTTCGGGCAGCACGCGCACGGGCCGCATCGCGGCGTCGCGCTTCTCGACCTCCGTGATCTTCAGCTGGATGTCGCGCAGGATGATCAGTGCCAGCCGCTCCAGGATCCGTAGCTGGGGGAGATTGTCGGGCAGGTCGAGCACCGCGCGCTCACGCCGGCGTGAGCGGCGCGGCCTCGGCGGCGGGCTTCTTCTGCAGGGCCGGCGCGAGGGCCTGGTGCTTCTGGCAGAGCGGGTTGCCGCCCGGCCCGTAGCGGTGGCAGTCGGCCTGGCAGATCGCGCACTGGCCGAGGAATTCCGGCGGGCACATCTGCGGCGGGAGGTTCCGGGAGGCGGGGGCGACGGGGCTGGTCATGGCGGGCGGCTTCCTCGGGCGGGCGCGTGGTCGGCAGCGCCAGGGTAGAACTTGCGTTCCCATCCTGTGACGCGGCACGACGTGCGCCGGAATTCGAACATGTGTTTCCATCATGTCATGGCGCGCACTTCCTTCCCACCCGACCTCGTCACCGCCCAGACCTGCTGGATCGCCGTCTACGAGCAGCTCGCCCGCACCGGCCCGGCCCGCACGACCGCGCTCCGCCGCCGCCTGATCCGTCTGTCGGCCGAGGTGTACTTCCACCCGTATTGGGCGCGCTCGGCGGCCGGCGGCCGCGCGGAGCTGTTGCGCGCCGCCCGCACCGTGCAGGCCCACCGGGAGGTGACTGCGGCATGAGCCGCCCACACGAAGACCGGGACTGCGTGATCTGGCATGTGCGGTGCCGGCCGGACACCGCCCCGGACGACCACCGCCGGATCCTGGAGCTCCTCGGCGAATACACCCCGCTCGTGCAGCCGCTGCCGCCGCTCGCCGGCCTCGCGCAGCTGACCGGCACTACGGCGCTGTTCGGCTTGGACCCGGGTGAGCTCGCCCAGCGCGCCCGCGTCCAGGCGATCGCCCGCTACGGCATCGACCTGCACATCGGTGTCGCCGACACCTGGGCGACCGCCGCGACCGCCTCCGCCCGCACCGGCCCCGCCGGCGTGCTTCACCTGCCCAACCACCGCGCGGTCGAGACCTTCCTCGCCCCGCTCCCAGTCGACGCCCTCTACGGCATCGGCCCGGCCCAGGCCGCCACCCTGCGCCGCTACGGCCTGCACACCGTCGGCGCGCTCGCCGCGATGGACGAGTCCGTCGTCTGCCGCCTCCTCGGCGGCAAAGCCGGCCGAACCCTGCGCGCCCGGGCCCGCGGAATCGACCCGCGCACCGTCACCGCCGCGCGGATGCCGCAGTCGACCAGCGCCTCCCACTCCTTCACCATCGACACCATCGACCCGGTCCGCGTCCGCGCCGCGCTCCTCGACCTGATCGTCACCCTCGCCGGCCGGATCCGCGGCCGCGAGCAGACCGCCCGCGCCCTCACCCTCGCCGTCGCTCTCGCCGGCGGCGGCACCGTCGAACGCACCCGGGCGCTCCCCGCGCCGTCCGCGCACACCGAAGACCTGCGCAGCGCCGCTTTCCGGATCCTCGACGCCATGGCGTTCGAACGCGGCCGGATCCGCCGCCTCACCCTGATCGCCGAGGACCTCCGCCCGGCCGACGAAGGCCCCGGCACACAGCTCACCCTCGACCCCGTCCGCGAGAACGCGCTCCGGCTCGAGCCGGTCCTCGACCGCATCAACACCAAGTACGGCAACGGACGGCGGCTCGCCGGGCCCGCCGGCGCCTACCTGAAAGCCAGCTGACGAACCACGACAGCGGCTGGGGCGTGGACCCCGGCTGGAACCGGCGACGCCGGGACCCGGAATGGGGCACGGCCGCCAACGTGGCCTGACGCCGGCACCACACCCGAGGGCCCGCTTCCGCAGCACGGGAGCGGGCCCTCGGCGGCTCTCGCCGTGGAGGAGGTGATCCGCCTCCTGAGGCGGGTCGGCCTGACGCTGCTGCTGGTGCTCAGGCGGCTAGGGTCTGGGCGCGGCCGATGAACGCGGAGATGGCGGGTTCCTTCTGCCAGGGCTTGAGGGCCGCGGCGAAGCTGCGAAGGTAGCCGTGGGCCCGGGTGGAGGACACCTCGCGCAGGACGGTGAGGGCGCGCTCGCCGACGGCGAGGCTTCGTTCCAGGTCTCCGGCCTGTAAGTGGCTGCTGGCGAGGACGGAGAGCCGGATGCCGACAGCGCGGGTGAAGCGGTCCGAGGGCATGACCTCGGCCTGCTCGTTCCACGCGAACGCGGCACGGTGTTGCCCAAGGTCGCGGTGAATCTCCGTGGCGTCGGCGGCGAGCCGGGCGTGCGTGAAGTACGACAGCCACTGCGGGTCGGCATCGGGGCGGACCTGGTCGAGCAGGGTCTCGGAGCAAGCGAGTGCCGCGCCGGCCGCTTTGGAGTCCCCAGCCCGCCCGTGGGCGCGCGCTTCGGCCAGCTTGGCGAAGGCCAGAACGCGCGGGGCCGCGGTCTTGCGGGCACGCTCGTAGGCTCCTCCGGCCATGTCCGCGGCGCGCTCCGGGTAGCCGCGGAGCATGGTCTGCAACGACATCGTGGTCAGTACGTACGCGCCGGCTTGCACGTCGCCGGCTGCCCGGGCCAGGCTCAGCGCCTGGACGAAGTGCTGCTGTGCCGCTTCGTGCTGGCCGATGTCGAAGGCGGACCAGCCCACCACCCGGGACAGCTCGGCGGTCGCCGCCAGCAGCTGCTTGCCGATCGCCTTCGAGTAGCTGCCCGACAGCAAGGGAGCGGCCCGCAGCCGCAGGCACTCGGTGACGGAGCTGGACTTCCAGTTGCCGCCGCCGAACCGGGAGTCCCACTTCTGCGCTTCGGCGGCGGCCTGCCATAGCTCGTCGAGGTCGGCGCGGCCGACCCGGCGGATTTGCTGGTGAAGAGGGGTGGCATGGGCGGGCTGGGTGAGCCACCGGGTGACGGGCGTCGTGAACGCGGAGGCGGCGAAGCCGTTGCGGAGGAACTTTCGGCGGTCCACGGTTCTCCAGTAGGTCGCGTCGACGCGGATGGCATGGATGGGTCGCGGGGGAAATCCAATCTCATGTCTCTCGTGGCGTTGAGGGTCGAACATGACGATTTCCTGGACCGTGACCGTTCTGCCGAGGCGTTCTCCCAGCGCAGCCGCTAGGAAGCCGGGCACAGGGACTCGGGGAGTCATGCTGAGATTCACCCCATTGGCGATGTAGGGTGCGTCGTCTCTGCGGCGTCTGGAGCGATCTGGTGGACCTGGTGGGCGAGCGAGCTACTCGCCGCTGGGCGCCGGAGGGCTCGATGAGACGAGCGAATCAGTGCTCCACCCTGGCTCCCCGGGTACGCCGCGCGGGCCCGCTGCCGGAGGTGCAGGGCCCACCAGCTCTGGTTGGCGGGCCCTGTCGTGTCAGCAGCCGTAGGTGGTTCCGTTGGTGGCTGTGTTCCAGTTGCAGGTGCTGATGCTCCCGGTGGAGGTGTTGTCGTCGCGGCTGCCGGGCTTCTTCAGCCGCAGGTCCGGGTTCTTGGTGGTGCTGGTGTTCGGCAGGACGTGGCGGGCGTAGCCGCGGTAGATGTGGTGGTTGCCGCTGCTGTCGCGGTAGTTACGGCCGCTGCCGGTGTGGACGTAGGCCTTGGCCCCGGCCGGCAGGTAGTACGTGGGCAGGGCACGGCCGTAGGTGTTGGTGGTGATGTCCGGGATGTAGCCGCTGGTGTTGACTGTGCGGCTGGTGACGTTCTTGATGACGAAGTACTCGCCGTTCAGGTTCAGCTGGGTGGTGCCGCTGACGTCGGCTCCCGCGGCGTTCGGCCGCACTTGGGTGATCATCAGAGCGCCGGTGGTGGAGGCTGCCTGGCTCGGTGTGGCCAGGGCGAGCATGCCGAGTGCGGCGGACGTGATTGCGGCGATGCGTACGGTACGGCTCATCAAGAACCTTTCGGAAAAAGGGGGCGGCGGCGGAGGAGTGCGATCGTCGCACCGGCGGCCTGCCGGATATGTGGAAAGTGTGACGTTGGCGAGGGTCACGCGAAGCACCAGCGAGTTGGCATCAGAGGTCAGCCCGGACGCCGGATGTCCGCGTGCACCCTCGCTCGCACGCCGGCCTCGCCCGGCACACGCCACAGCGGCGTCACGCCTGAGGTGGCCCACTTGTGCTGGAGCCCTTCCATCACCGCGCGCACCGTCCCCTCGTCAGCGGCGATGATGTCCAGGACGACCAGACCTGGTTCGCCGATGTGCTCCTCATCGATCTGCATGCTCCCAACGACGGCAGTCCGCGCTCGCTGGTTCGCCAGGTCGTGAGAAGCATCCGTACGGGTGAAGCAGCATCCCGGCTGCTCATGCTGAGACGCCGCGCTCGAGGTCGTACTCTCCGCGGCACCTCGCGGGTCCCCGTGCCCGCTCGCCCCGTCCCGTGCCGGCGGCGCCAAGGCCGGGGTTTGCCCGCAACGCTCCGAGCCGCTGGATGCATTACCCCGCCCTCCTGCTCAGTTCGGACAGCGCCGCGCCCCTGACTTTCACTGGTGCACGAACGGGGTCGGACACGGCTGGCGCGGCATCTGTGTTGTCCGCTCGGGGATGGTCGGATGCCGCAGACCGTACTGATGTGGTCGGAGGAGGTGCCGTCGCGCACTCGGGAGCCGCCTCGCGACTCGCAGCGGGATGCATGTCGTCGGCGAGCAGGTTGGCGAGGAGAATCCCGGTGGCGCGCTGGCTGAGGCTGCGCGCGGCGGCGACGAGACGCTTGTGCTGTCCGGCCGGCAGGGACAGGGCGACGCTGGAGGCTCGGCCGGGCAGCCCGAGCGAGTAGGCCACGCACAGCGTCGACTCCGAGTACTCCAGGAGGTCGAACTGGGCTGAGTGCGGGCCGGGGGCGTCGAGCTCCTCGATCAGAGCACGGCGGCTGGTGATCGTCCGTTCGGTGAGTGCGACGGAGGGATAGCGGGTGAGATGGTCCATCCGTCCGTGGAAGTCAAGCTGGGCCAGCAGGCTTTTGCCTACCGCGCTCGCGTGGGCTGTGTCGCTGAACGGCGCCCACTCTTCGACGGGCGGAGCGGTGGTGCTGAAGGCGGATTGCCTGATGGTGATCTCGCCGTCGGTGTAGGTGCTGATGTAGACAGCGGCATCCAGTTCGTCGCGCAGCGCGCCGAGTGTGTCCTTGAGCAAGGTCTGATCCGGGTCGTTGCCGGTGGCGAGGATCATCAGGGGACCAGGGAAGTGCACGGTGTCCCGGGATTGGACGAAGCCCTCCTTGGCGAGCCAGTGAAGCATCCTCGCGGCGACGTCCAATGGAATTCGGGCCCGGCGGGCGAGGGCTCTGGTGTCGATGCCGTCCGAGGTGTGGATGAGCATCAGCATGTCTCGGGCTCGCTGGGTGAGTTGCCAGCGGGCAGGAACGACAGCAGGGGTATTGCTGTGGCGGGCCATGTCGGTGAGGATCGCGGGCCGTAGCGCGCTCGCCGACCAGGGCGGTTCGCTGCCGCTCAGGCCGCGCGCCGGGGCCGCAGAAGGGGACGGCGGCTGAAGGTCCGGCACGTCAAGGGCCAGCCCTCCGATCAGGGCGGTCAGTCGTGGCCGTTCCAGATCGGGCTCGGCCTGTGGCCGCGGGGTCGGCCCGTAGGTCGTGGGCAGCACGGGGGCTGGGACGAGGACCAGTCCCGGCTTGGGAGGCCTGCCGTCGACGTCGGGCTGTTCGGGGCCGGGCTTGTCCGGCGGGGTGGGCTGGGGGCCGGGCGGCGCCGGAATGCGCGGGATGCCCGACACGGCCGGGCGATGTGTCGCGGACAGCTGGTGGCGGATCTCGTCGAGGAACAGCGGATCCTCCGCGGGCGCCCCGCCCTCTGCGCCCGTGGGGTGCGCGCCGGTGCCGTTGAGCAGGCGCAGGGCGTCGCCGTGGCCGTGCCGGGCGGCCTCCTCGACAAGGAACCATGCCTCGTCTCGCCACTCGCCGCTCGCCCTGAGGACGACGACAGCGAGGCGGAAGAGGGCACCGGGGTGTCCGGCTGCGGCGGCCTCTCCGAGAAGGTCGGCCGCGGTTGCCAGCTCACCTCGCAGGAGAGCCTTGGAGCCGAGCCGGTACAGCGAGTTCGCGCGGGCCCGCTGCTCGCTGTCGAGCTTGTACGTGTCCGTCAGGGGACCCAAGTTGCCTTGGGGACGGTCCCAGAAGTCCGGCGGCCCGGAGAGCCGGGTCACGAGCGTCAGCAGCTCAGCCGGCCCTTCGAGCACCGGGCGTCCGCCGCTGTCCTCGTTGAGGCTCACATCCGTCACCTGTCCTTCCCCCCGCGTTGCGTCTTCTTTCGATGGCTGTCTCGGATGTGCGCGCTGAGTCGGTCGCGCAGTTCGGACACGGCCATGTGCCGGTCCTTTTGGACCCGATCGGTAGTTATGCCCAGGGTCTCGGCGATTTGCGCATCGCTCAGTCCCTGGCTCTGGAACTGGACGACCTTGCGGTGCCGCGTCAGCGGCATGGCGTCGATCTGAGGAAGGACCAGCTCCTCCATCGGCTCGATGGCTTCGAAGGGCTGCCCCTGCCCAGGCACGGCCGGCAGCAGTTCCGCGTCGTCCAGCTGTGCGACGCGGTTCTGAGCCTTCACCACGTCCGTCGCCAGATTCCTCGAGGCCGCCCGCAGATATGCGGGAAGGTTGGTGTCCGGGCCGAGCTCACCGGACAGAACCTTGGCCGCGACCTTCATGTACGCCTCGTGAGCCACGTCCCGGCAGACGTGCCGCGTCAGCTTGCCGCCGAACTTCTTGCGCAAGATCAGCGTCTCCGCCGCCAGGAAGGTCTCATAGCAGTCGACCAGGCGCTGGGCGAGGTCTGGCTCCGACTCCTGGGAAGCCTCACCCGCTACCACCGACCGTGCTCCTTCACCCGCGGCAGCAGCTTCCCGCTCTCGCTCACGCGCACGATCACCGAAGACGGGCCCGGCGCAGGCGTGGCGACGCCGACCTGGACGGTGATTCCGGGCGCGCGGGTCACTGAGGCGTCGGCACATGCGGGGCAGGCGTCGCCTTCGCGGTGGGGCGCCGTGGACACCGAGCGCTGCCGCCGGTCCCAGTACACCTGCACCACGACGGCCGCGATCTGCACACCGGCCGCGGCGGCCGGGACGAGGCCGGCCCAGTCCATGGACCACGTCATGTGAGTCGTTCTCCGGTTTCGCTCTGGAGGCAGCGCGTGGGATGCGCGCCTTTCGCCTCCTTGACGTCCCAGCCCTCCCACTTCTCCCATCGAGATCAGCAACCTCCGAAGTTGTCAGACGAGAGGTCGCTCGTGATCGAGTCCGATCGGTGGCAGCTCTAGATCCGTTCGAGTTACGGCCGCCAAGGCGGGCTTCGTTCCAGGCTGGCCTGCAGGTGCGGCGAGCCCAAGAGGCAGATGCCGACAACGCGGGTGAAGCGGTCGGAGGGTGAGACCGTGCCCTCACGATCCGGACAGCCCCCGAGAGGAATCGGCGTCTTAGAACTCCTAACGGAATGACCCGGTTGGCGTCTTCACGGGCCTGGGCGGACGTGGCCGCTGACCACCCAGAGCTTGTAGTCCCAGCCGTTGTTGGGCATGAACCGCTGCACAACGACGGGCCGGCCGGACCAGCGGGCCGAAAGTGCGCGAAGCCTGCGCGGCCGAAGCCGTTTGTTTCAGGAAGACCTCGAAGTCCGCGCCTGCCTCCACCTCGGCCCGGGCTGCGCGGGCAGATTCGCCGCTGTCTTGGGACCGTGCTGGTTGCAGGGTGTCTCGGTTCATGCGATCAGTTCGCCGGGCCGGCCAAGGACACTGGTCGAACGTCGCCCGCGGGCTGCTCTATGCCGTGCCCCGCGGCACCGCATGATCCTTAGGAGTCGACACAATCCTTGATGATCACGCGGTGGCTGTTGCCGCTCTCACCCAGGCTCCAGCGCAGGCCGCGAAGTCGGGGACCAGGCGTGCCCCTTCGGACCGGGGCAGCAGCCGGCTCAGTAGCCGACGGTGAACCGGCGCTGGACGAAGCGAGGCAGCTCCGCCTCGTCTACCAGGGCGACCGCGGCGTCCTCCGCCGAGATCCGGCTCAGGCCGTCGGCGTCCAGGACGGGCTGGTCGCCGCCGATGCGGAAGCGGCCGGTGCGCTCCCCGGGGGCGATCTGCTCGGCGGGGCTGAAGTAGGTCCAGAGCCGATTCGAGGCGCGCAGGACGTTCAGCGCCTCCCGGTGGCCGCGTACGGCGACGGCGTACTGGCGGGGCAGGCCGAGTCCGTCGAGAGAGGCGTGGATGAGTTCCTCGTGGTCGGCGTGGACGACGCCCGGCTCGATCTCCAGGCTGCCGGCGCCGCCGATGACGATCAGCCGGGTGCGGGGGTGGCTCTCCAGGGCCTTGAGCAAGGCCTGGGCGGCAACCGCATAGACGGTAGGGTCCTCGATCGAGCGCCGGACGGTGTCGGCGAAGTCCTTCGCCGCGTTCCCGGGCTGGAAACCACTGATCAGTACGTCCAAGCCAGGCAGGACAGCGCCGATGCTCGCGGCGTCCAGAACGTCGACGCTTGCCCAGCGGAGGTTCTCCCGCTGGCTGGTGATCCCGGAAGCGTCCCGGCTGAACGCCGTGACGTGGTGTCCGCGCTGGAGGGCCTCGGTGACGACCCGGCTCCCGATGGTGCCGGTGGCTCCGATGACGCCAATCTGCATGCGTTCTCCCCTTGATTCATGCCGTGGTCATGCCGAATGGTGGCGCGGGACCAAGCAGCCTCACGCCGTATAAAAACTATACAGCGTGAAGTTTTTGCACGGCAATCAGTGCAGTGACGCTGTAGAGTGAGCCCGTGGCAGGCACCCCAAACACCGGACGACGCGAGCGACTGCGCGCCGAGACGACCGCCGAGATCAAGCGCACGGCACTGGAGTTGATGCGATCAGGTGGCCCCGACGCGATCACTCTGCGAGCGATCGCCCGCGAGATGGGCATGACCGCCAACGCCATCTACGGCTACTTCGCCACCCGCGACGACCTGGTCACCGTCCTCATCGCGGACGTCTACACCGCGCTCGCCGACGCCGTCGACGCTGCCTGGGCCGCCTCCGCCCAGGGCACTCCGGCGGAGCGCATACGGGCCTGGGCGCACGCCTTCCGCGACTGGACGCTGGCAAACCCCGAAGGCTTCCGGCTGATCTACGGCGACCCCGTCCCTGGCTACCAGGCCCCAGACGGCGGCGCCGCGCCGGACGCCGCCCGGCGGGTCTGTGTCGGCATCGCCGCGCTGGCAGACACGGCCTGGGACGGCGCCGAACAGGTGTATGGGGACAGCGACTTCGGCTGGGACGACTTCGACCCCGGCCTGCTCGACAAGGTCCGCCCGGCGTTCCCTGCGCTACCGCCGGCCGGGGTGGCCCTGGCGCTGCGGATCTGGGGGCACCTGCACGGCCTGGTCGCGCTGGAGGTCTACGGCCACCTGCGTGCCCAGACGCCCTCGCCGGACAAGCTCTTCTACGCCGAACTCACCCAGCTGGTCAGATCGTTGGGGCTCGACGCCTAGCACCTCAGTGCCAGAGATCCGCCACCTGCTTGGTGGCCTGCTGACCCCGACGAACACGTTCCCGGGCGGCAGCCTGCTGCACTGGTCGAACTGGCGCAGGCAACACCAGGCCACCGCCCGCCGCAGCCATGTGCCTGTTGGGTGCGGAGCGTGACCCGGCCGGGCGACCGCCCGGCCGATCAGCTCCGACGATGGCATCGGCGTACATCTCTGAACGCACTGCGACCCGCTGGGCGGCCGGGTCGGGAGGGTGACGAGGGGGCGTGGCGGAGGTCACGCGGCCATTCGTGGGTGCTGGTCACTGCCGGGGGCCTGTGCGGTGACGAGGAGCGTGCCGAGCGCGGCCGGGTCCGGGTTCGGCAGGACCTCGGCCCGGATCGACGTGAAGCCGTGGCGCTTGAGCAGGTCCGTCCACTGCTCGGCCGTGTACTGCCAGCGCAGGACCCTCAGCTCGGACTCGCGCCCCTCCAGCCACTTCCCGCCCATCTCCTGGGCCCCGTACTGGCCGATGACTGGTTCGCGGTGGGAGAAGCCGAACATGCCGCCCTGGGCGAGGCGGGCGGTGATGCGGGGGAACAGCTCCTCGGGGTCGGTGAACCAGACGGCTCCCCAGGTCGAGTAGATCGCGTCGAACCGGCGGTCCTCCTGGTCGAGCCAGTCGCACGCCTCGGCGTGGACGAAGGTGAGCCGCGGTTCGCCGTCCCAGAAGCGGCGGGCCCGCTCGACCTGGACGGCGGAGAAATCGACGGCGGTTACCTCGACCCCGGCGCGGGCGAGGAAGGCGGCGTTCTCGCCTTCGGCCGGCCCCAGGTCCAGGGCCGTGACCGGGGTGCCGAGGAGTTCGGCTCCGGGGCCGTGGCCGGGAAGGCCGGTCCAGTCGAAAGCCCCGGCCGCAGGCCGGGGCTGGTCTCCCTCCCCTCGATAGGGCTTGTACTTGTCCCAGTACTCGGCCGGGGTGGTCGGGGCGGCGCTGAGCATGAAGAGTCCTCCGGGGACGCGTGCCGGACGGTGGAGCCCGCCAAGCTACTCGCGTCTTCCCGCGTGTCGTGGGCCAATCCGAGCGGTGCCGCTCGAACGGGGTGCCCGGAGGCGCGTGACGCGCCCCCGGGCGATGGGTGCCGACCTTACGGCTCAATGGCAGTTGGAGCCCGGGGAGCACGGACCGCACTTGGCGTAGTCCGCCTCCCACAGCTTCCAGTCGACCTCGAAGCCGTTGCCGGCGATGATCTGCGCGGTCCGCTCGACCGAGCCGTCGTACTTGAACGCGATCTCCGGGATGTGCTCCAGGAACTTGCCGCCGAAGTTCGCGGCGCAGAACTCGCGGTAGTTGCGGGTGTCAAGGATGAACACGTGGCAGGCGATGTCGACGATCCGCCCGCAGCACATCTCCAGGCCCTCGCCCCACTTCTCCATCGCGGTGATGAAGTACGACACCGCCGCGTGGAGCAGGCGGGTCGCCATCACCTCGTCGAAGGGGTAGTCCCGCATGAGCAGGGCGATCTCGCGGTCCCACACCTCCGGCTTGACGTAGGCGCGGGGGTCGCGGAACTCGGGGGCCTGACCGGCCTCCGGCTCGATGGCCAGCAGGGTCATGGTGGTGCTCCTCTCGATCGTTTCGAGTGGTGCAGGCGGGGCGGGCCTAACCCTTCGGAGAACGGGGGATCTCCGCCGGACCCGCCCCTTTTCGCCGGTCACCTGTCCATGTGGCAGACCGGCGAGCTCAAGGGGGCCGCGTCAGTCCAGGAGGCTGGCGGCCGTCTTCTCCAGCAGGGCCGCGCTGGCGGCTGTGTCGTGGCTCAGAGCAAGGGACTGGCGCGGCAGGGCGGAGAGCTGGTCGACGAGGACGGGGTGGCTGCCGCTGAGTGGCAGGAGGCCAAAGACGTCGGGGTAGCGGTCCTCGGTGCCGGCGGTGAAGAAGTCCGCCTCCGTCAGGCCGCGGGGCTCGTCGACGAGGCGGGCCTCGGCGCCGGGCACGATCTGCGGGAACAGGACGGCGGCCGCCGTGCCTTCGGTGGCGAGCCGCATCCCGAGCCACGTGTCGAGCTGGTCGGGGAAGAACTGCGGCTTCATCTCCTTGCCGCTCGACCGCCACAGCGGCTCTCGGCGGCCCGCCAGGAGCGCGTCGGTGACCCGCTGGTCCTGGGTGGGGTGCATCATCTCCCCGGCTCGCAGGCGGTCGGCTACGGACTCGAAGAGGCCGAGGGCGTCGAGGAGGCCGAAGCCGAACGCGGCGGCCGACGGCCACGGCAGGACCCGCACCCGGCCGTTCTCGACGCGGGCGAAGATGCGGTCGTTGGCGAGGAGACGCCACCCGAACCGCGCGAGGAGGATCGCCGTGGTGGTCTTGCCCGCGCCCTTGTCGCCGAGCGTCAGCAGGGTCGCCCCGTCGTCGCGGGTGACGGCGGAGGCGTGCAGGATCTGCCAGCCCTCGACGAGGAGCATCCCGCGTACGAGCTCACGGGCCAGGCGGGACGCGGCCGTCGCGACGGCGGTCTCCCCAGAGCCCGCGATCCGCAGGCGGCGGACCGAGGGGTCCCACCGGTAGGCGAGGTCGCCGTCGGGCTGCACGGCCGTCACGGTGCCGTCCTCGGCGCGGGCGTGGAGCATCAAGGCCCCGGCGTACTCGACCTCGGTCGGCTGCTGCTGGGAGACGTCGGCCGCGATCTGCACGAACTCCTCCGGGGCGACGTCCGCCGACACGACCGGCCCGGAGACGGGCGGCTCGGCGGTGGCCGCGTTCCACCACGAGCCGAAGTAGCGGGCCGCCCAGTCGGTCACGGCCTTCGAGCGGCTGGTGACGGTGACGGCTTGGCCGTCGGCCGTGGCGATGCGGGTGGCGGTGCGGTCGGACATCAGGATCGGGTCTCCTTGATCTGGTCGTACGCGGCGTTGAGCTTGGCGGCGGCGGCCTGCAGGTGCACGGCCTCGCCGGAGTCGAGCGGCGGAAGGCACACGGTCGGGGTGCCGGCGGCGAACCGCAACGGCATTCCGTACCAGTCGCCCCGCCACGGGGCGGACAGTTCGATCACTCCATCGGTCAAGCCGAGGGCGTGTCGGAGGGCGGCGTAGGCGGCCCCGGCGGGGCCGGTCCGTACCCTGCCGATGCCCTCGTTAATGCGCCGGGGGCGGCCGCGCAGCTCGTCGCGGACCTGCTGCAGCGGCACGGGGACCGGCTGCCCGTTGACGGTGGTCGAGGACGCACAGATCACCGCGTTGTCGCCGTGCTCGCCGACCACATGGCCGTGCACGGCCGCCACGGGGACGTTCAGGAGGCGGGCGAGGGTGAGCCGGTAGCGGGCGGTGTCGGTGTTGGAGCCGACGCCGAAGACGCGGCCGCAGCCGGATACCTCGGCGAACAGGCGGGTCATGACGTCGACCGGGTTCGTCACCATGACCACCACCCCTTGGTAGCCGGTGAACCGGCGGGCGATGGCGGCGATCAGCGGCGCGTTCGCGTGCAGGCCGGCCATCCGCACGTCGCTGGTCTGCGTGTTGGTGAACACCGCGCGGGGGCACACCACGATCGCGTCGCAGCCGCCCATGACCGAGGGGGCGGCGTGGATCGCCCGGAGGGGTGAGCCGGTGACCTGCCCCATGTCCTCCAGATCGGTGACCAGGGAGGCCGCGGTGCGGCCGGAGCCGGAGGCGACCATGATCGTGTCGCACCAGCCGGAGGCGGCGAGCATCGTGCCGACGGTCTGCCCGACGGCCCCGGCCCCGATGAGTCCGATGGTCGTCACGACAGGGCCGCCTTCGCCGCGTTGTCCAGGCACAGCCGCCACACACTGCGGGCGTCCCGGTAGGAGGTCAGCGCGGCCGTCGAGCGGTCGAGCATGTCGCACACCTGGCGGGCCCGGCTGACGGCGGCCGCCGCGTGCGGGGCCAGCGGCAGGCCCGGCGGGGCCGACAGGTAGGTGGACAGGATGTTCGTGGTGTCCATCAGCCACATCACCGTGAGCTGCCGCAGCCACACGTCCCGCCCGGCCCTGTCGGAGCGGGCCGTCATCGCCGCGCCGAACGCGGCCACCCCGCCGAGCACCGCGCGGACGTCCCGGGCGGCCGGAGGCTGGGTGATCAGGTTCAGCACGAGGCGGGAAACCAGCTTGGCCGGGTCACCGGCGGGCCGGCCGCGCATCAGGCCGGGGTCGAGGAACACCGGACGCCCGTCACCGTCGGGGAACACCGCGTGCTCGGGCTTCAAGTCGCCGAACACGACGGCCCTGGTCGGAGGAGCAGCGACGCGTTGCGCCAGACGCAGGCGCGTGACGACCGTCGTCAGCGTCACGGCATGGTCAGTCTGTCGCAAATACGTGCCGCCCGAGAGGCCGTTGAACTTCCTGAGGAACGTCGCGGTGATCGACCGCTCCCGGATCTCCGTCCTCTCCACGCGGGCCGCCACCCCGCGCTGACCGAGCCCCTGGGCGACCTCGTCGACGACCAGGCCGAGCAGGTCAGCCGTGCGGTCCGGCTCCTTGCCGATGAGGTCGGCCAGCGTCGGCCCGTGGGCGGGCTCGGTGAACAGCACACCCCGCTCGTAGCCGGCGGCGTCCGGGACACGGAGGCCCGCCACGCCGCGCAGGGTGCGGAGCTGGTCGCGCTCACGCTCCAGCAGCGCGCCGGGCGAGGTGACGTACACGGCCTGCTTCTGCAGGACCTCGGGCCACTCGCCGCAGGCGCCGCGCAGCAGCGACACCAGGGAGACGCCGAGGACGGACAGCTTCGCGAACAGCGGGCGGCCGTCGACGTCGACCTGCTGAACGTAGCTCGTCACCGACGGCACCACCGGGCCTAAGGCGACCTTGGCGCGCGGCCACAAGCCGTGGGCGGCCTGCTCGACCTGCCCGGCCGCGTACGCGAACACGGCCTCCGGATCGGGCCTCATCACGCCTGCCACCCGCTCACGTCGGCGTCCGGAACACTCGCCGCCACAGCGGGCTCGTCCAGGCCGTCGACGGCGACGGCCGCGACGGTTCCGAACCCGACCGCGGTGCCGATCGCCCAGATCCAGCCAAGAATGGCATCCAGGCCGGGGACGTGTAAGCGCATGGCTCTCCTCCTCCAAGGGTGCACGGATGGCTGCCGCCAGGGCCGGGAGCTGGAACAGAAACCCCCGGGCCCGGCGGCGTTCGCCCATTCAACGGCCGGGGCACACAAGAAGAGAGGGGCCAGGAAGGGGGCCATTTCCTTGGCACGGGGCCACGTTGGAGGGCCAGGATGGAATCTCCACCGACTCGTGCGGGAGGGGCGGACCATGATGTGCCCGGACGGCATCGGCGCGTTACTCCGGAGGCTCCGGAAGGACGCCGGCCGGACCCAGCAAGACCAGGCTCAAGTGTTGGAGGCCGCCCAGGGCGGCCGGTGGTTCGACCCGGAGAGGCTGAAGCGGTGGGAGAACGACAAACGCATCCCCACCTCGGAATCCTGGGAGCTGATCGCCAACGCCTACGGGATCACGGTCGAAGACGTACGCCGTGCCGTACTCGCCTCGCGGCAGTACCGGCGTAGCCATGGCAAGGAGAACGAGGACGTGAACCGAAGGCGCTTCATAGAAGTAGCCGCCGTGGCGGCGGGAATTTCCGTCCTGCCCGGCATTGCGCAGGCCCGCGAGGGCATCGACGGCGGCCTGAAGGGTGCAGGCAGCGGCGACCTGGACTACCTGGAGTCCGCGTTCGAACGGCACCGTGGCGGCTACCACGGCCGTTCCCCTGACGCCGTGCTCGCCGAGATGCACGGCGACCTCGACCTCCTCGGCCAGGTCCTCAACCGGCCCCACCCGGCGAAAGACCGCGCGGACCTCGCCCGTACGACGGCGGGGATCGCCGGGCTCGTCGCGATCGTCCAGCACGACCGGGGCGACCAGCGCGACGCGTTCCGCTGGTTCTACACTGCCGAGCAAGCCGCCCGCGAGTCCGGCGACCGCCGGATGACCGCCTGGGTCCTGGCCCGGCACGCGATGGTGCCGCTCAACTACGGGGCCCCCGAGGTCGCCGCCAGGATCGCCGCCAAGGCCCGGCGGGAGGCCGGCGAGGCACCGACCGCCGCTGCCGCGCTGTCGGCCGCCGTCACGGCCCGGTCCCTCGCCGCGATCGGCGACACCGAGGGAGCCGAGGCCGCGGTGCGCGACGTGCGGGACCTCGCCGACCGGCTCGACGGCCAGGAGGCCGCCGACACGTGGTTCGGCTACCCGGGGCAGAAGCACTTCGTGCACCTGTCCCAAGCATTCACGCTCCTCGGCGACACCACGGCCGCCTACGACGCGCAGGACGACGCGCTCGACCTCACCACCTCGCCGTCGGTGATGACGAGGGCCCTGATCGCCATGGACATCGCCGCGTGCCTACGCATGGACGGCGACCCGACGGAGGCCGCCGACATGGCGGCCTCCGTGTACGCTCAGCTGCCGCCCAGCTACCGGCAGGGGCTCGTCAAGTCCCGCGCGGAGACGTTGCTGCAGCGGCTCGATGGGCGGCCCAACGCCTACCTTCGGAGCGCGATCACCGACTCCTGAAACGTCGGGATGGGCTGGAGCAGGGCCGAGGAGGCGTCGGCCTACGCGGCAGACCTGGCGGACAGCATGAGGCTGATCTGGTTCGACGTGCAGAGGACCGACTCAGGACCTGAGCGTGGCCAATCGCTGCTATCCGAGCAGGGCTGGTCTATGCAGACGAAGGCGAGGAGGGCGCTCGGCCGCGCGTGGGCAGCGACGGTGGAGGCCAGCAGCCGGCCCCATACGCCCAGTGCAGCCCTGCCGATCACCTCAACGAGCAGCCAAGACCGCGCAATGTGAGGTGAATACCCCTGGCGCGCGGCGGCGGGCATACTCGACGCATGGCCGACATCGAGATCCCGGACAGTACCAAGGCCGCCCTCCAGGCGCTGGCCGACGACGCTGGCGTGCCGCTGGGCGACTACCTCGCCCGCGTTGCCGAGGAGAAGGAGCGTGAACGCGCGCTTGCGATCGGCGCCGAGGAGTTCCGCCGTGTGATCGCCGACCCAGCGACCGTCGCTGCCTTCGACGAGGCTTTCGGTGGACCTGCCCCGGCTCAGCATGCTCCGCGGGCGGCCTGACCCGTGCCTGCCGAGTTCTACATCGACTATCGCTGGATCTTGGAGCGTCAGGAGGATCTCGGCGGCGATCTAGCCGTCAACGACTTCTCGATCCTGGTTGGTATGGCCGCTCGCCACAAGGTCGATCCGCCCCGGTACGACCAGGACCGCCCTGACGCCTTCTGGCGGGCCGCTGTCCTGTTGGAGGAATGCGTGGTCCTCCGCCCGCTCCCCCACCGAAACGAACTGCTCGGACACGCGCTCGTCCTCGCGTACCTGAAGATGCACGGCCTGACCGTGGACACCAAGTTCGAGCTCTGGCGAGACCTGATCATGGATGTCCGCCTGCTGCGCTTGGACTCCTTTGCTATCGCCGAGCGTCTGCGCTCCTGGCAGATCATCTAGGGCGAGCATTCGGCCGTGCCAACGGGCGGCCCCGGCGAGGTCAGCGTGTCGGCCGCAATGAGGACGCCGATCAGTCCGGCGAGATCGGCCGGCCGGGGCCCGCGACTCAGAGGCCACTAAACGTGGCAACAGGACGGCGCTGCCCAGCCAGGGAGCAGCGCTGGCCGAACGGCTCTAAAACAATGATCGCAATAGAGGCGCTTCCTCTATGCGGACTTATCGGGGAACCCTGGGGACTCACCATCAGTGATCAGTTCGAAAAGCTGAATCAAGTACCGATAGGTCGATGTCAACCCATCAATTCGCACAAAGTAAGACCGATCTGAGTGCTTGAATACCTTACGTCCGGTCACCTTCCAGGTGTCATCGGAATAATTATTCACCACCTTCAGGAGTTGCCCTTCCGCAAACGCGGCATCCCCTTCAAAGCTTTCGATCGAGCGAATAGTTGCCCGATTGCTCGACCCGTCTCCGGAAAGGACGGCGACGATTTCCCATTGAGCCACGATCGATTTCCTCTGCTTCCCCAAGTAGGGGCCCCGTACAGGGGCCCCTACGTTGCCTAGAATCCTGCCTCAGCAGAATGAAGAGTGATTGCAGTTACCCTTCAGTCCGCTGATTTTCGCTACCTACCTCTTCCTCCACTTCTTCCAGCGCTTCCAGGCGAGTTGACCAGCCTTGATGGGCCCCCTGCCGAGGCCGTAACCAAACCCGATCAGCCCTCCCATCGTTCCGTAGGTACCGATGTAGGAGCCGCAGTTCGGGAACCTGTGGGCGCGCTTGCATCGGTACGCCCCGTAGGCCGATCCGAGAAATGCTCCGCGCGCGGTGTATGCGCGCATGTAGTCGACGGCCTTCCAGCGATTGTTTTTGAGCCATCGAATTTCACCGCCAGCCCATCGCGCACCGCGCTTGAAACCAGACCAGCCACGATTCCATCCGTTTCGGACACGTCCCCAGATCTTCCAGTTACGGGCCCTGCCGAGCTTGCTCCACCAGGCTTGTCCGTTGAGGTCGTATTGGTTGATGGGGTCGCCGGGGTAGCCGTAGCGGTTGTCTCCGCCTCCGTAGACGGGGTCGGTGGACAGG
>NZ_JBITXS010000021.1:0-54982 GCF_044544825.1 Streptomyces sp. NPDC053493 | reverse complement strand
TCCGACTCGGGGCGTGGATCAGCAACCAACGCAGCAGGGCCGCGACACTGACGCCGGAACGGGTGGAGCTGCTCTCCGCCATCGGAATGCGATGGACGTAGACCCCGTGCCCTAATGTCCCGCGTTAGCCTGACCCGGGACTCGGTGCATCGTCAGGGCATCTCTCTCTGGAGCGCTCGATCAGCTCGGGCGGAGCGCGGTGCGCCGTTGCCCTTGCAGTTGAACAGACTTCTCTGGGTCGAAAGGGTGCGACGAAGCACATCATTGAGCTACTCTCCGTGATCTCGGGTGTTGATCAGCTGAGCCTGTATCGCTGGGGGGCGTGTGGGAAACATCCTGGTGAGCCGTCACCGCGCCGGAGGGGGAGCTACATCGCAAACAGCTTCCCGCCTCCTCATAATCATGGATGTGCTCGGCTCTCCCAGCACAGGCAATGGGCTGACTCCTGACGCCGTGAAGGTAGTCCGTTCCCTAACACGACTGGTCAAACTCGACTTCTGGTTGCGTTGCCCGGACTACCTCGCCCATGAACTGCTAACTGAGGTGACTCAGGACCGTCAGCCGGCCGAGGCGACTCTGCGGCTCGTGGCTGACATGCTCGGGGGAAAGGCTCCCTCCCTACACCGCTACCCCATGGCCAAGTATCTGTACGGCGCCTACGAGCGCCCGGACAACGCGCTGGCCCTGTTGGCGTCACGTAGACACATCTCGGTGCGACGCGTTAATGAGAGTAGCCAGAACGCTCGCCGTGACTACTACTTGCTGGCCAAGGGCCAGGATGCAGCCACAGCTCTGCAAGAGGGCATCCCGGAGATGGCCTGGTACGTGAAGCAGGCGCAGGCCATTGGGCTGATCCCTGAAGCAGTCAGCGGAGGCCAGATGCGCAAGCGGCAGTATGAGCACGAAATCTATAAGTCAGTGGCCCCTGGGAAGCTGATCCCGGAGATCACCGAGGAAGTCACACAGCGGGCGCAGGAAGTCGCAGCGCGCTTCGGTGTTGTCTGGCCCCCGGCAGAGGGGCATGAGGGAGGGGGGCGCGGATGACGCCGCCGAAAGAATCTGGAGCTGGATCGGAACCGATCGTCGGGGCCGACGACTGGATCGGCGACATCGTCAAGCGCAGCGGGGTCGAAGAAGTGGAGGTCCGGGAAGCGCTGGCTGCCGAGGCAGTCAGGCCCCCCGCAGGCTGGAGCACGGCTCGTCACGCCCTCGGAGTACGCGGCGTGCATTTCGCTGGAATCAAGCGATTTCGTGACGGAGCCGCCGCGCCTTTCTCCTTCGCACGAGCCATCCAGCCAGGAGTCACCGGGTTCGGTACACAGGACGAGAACGACGCCGGCAAGTCGAGTTTGCTGCACATCATTTTGTGGGCGGTGCGAGGACGGACAGATCTACAGGACGACGTTCGGGGGTGGCTACGCGGTGTGCTTGTCGAAGTCACCGTGGATGACGAACGGATGGCTGTCGTGTTCTCAGTCCACGACAGACGCCCTCGTGGCAGGGTCCTCCTCCTGGCGCCAGATGCCAATATCCCCTGGGACCATCTGAACCAGCTCAGTCGACGGCTGGTCAGCGAGGCTTTCGGGGTGAGCAACGACGCCCGGGTCCCCACACCGGACTTACTGCATGAGATGTGCGAGGTGCTGCGCCCGCACGTGCGGCACGAGCTCGCAGCGTTCTCCTCTGGCAAGGACATGGAACGGGTCATGGACGGGATCATGCTGCCCCGTCTTGGCTTTGAAGCCATTCCCAGTTGGGCAGCCCGGCGGGAAGGCGACCGGATCGATGACGCTGACGGAGCCCTCGGGGTTCAGGGCTGGCCCACCTGGAGCGGGGCCCTCCTAATCAGCGACCCGAGCGTCAAGGTCGTACTCGGTGAGGAGAAGTTCGCCGCTGTGCGGCTGCTGCAGGTCTACCTCGGCAGTCCCTGGGCTCCTGTGGCGGCCACAGCGCAGGCCTACGCGAAGCATCTGGAAAACCGGATCTCAGTGCTGCAGCGGCAGGTAGACCAAGCAAAAACGGCTCACACCCAGAGCTTGGGCGAGCTGCAGCGTGAAATCACAGAGATCGACACGACACTCAATAGTTTGCCGAGTATCCCCGAGCCTGCCGAGCTGGCCCGTCTGGTCGGCGATCTTCAAGCCGCCTCGGCCGCATACGCCCGGGCACAGGAGGTGTGGCTGGAGCACAGTCAGGGCTATGGCGAGACCTCCCGACTCCTGGAGACGGCCGAAGCGGATGTCGCGGCCTTGCAAGAGGCCTCCCTCACCCGCCGGTTCTGGCACGCCCTGAAGCCCACGTGCTGCCCCCGGTGTGATACCGATGTGGCCCCGGAGCGCTGGGCTGTCGAGAAGGCCGGTCGATGCTCTCTGTGTGACAGCGACCTGAAGCTGCAGGCCAACGACGAGCTGGCAGAGAAGCCCGTATCTACGGATGGGCTGCGCCGCATGCTGTCCGACAATGCACTCAATGTCGACGCCTTGGACGACCTCACTCAGGCGCGGCTGGCAGTACTACAGCTCTCGGAAACCGCAGAGGCAGAGTCAGAGGCTATGGACCTCGCCAAACGGGAGCGCGATCACGCATCTGCAGCTCTAGACGTGGCCCGCACCGCGTTGGCTGAGATCGACACATCGGCTGCTGAGCGCCGTCATCTGCTGGAACTGCGCCGAGCCCAGCTCAGCGGTCAGCTGAATGAACGCCGTGGTGCCCGGATCTCAGACTTCAGCGCGGAGATCGCGGTCCTGGAACGCCGCCTTAAGATCCTCAAGGCTGCGGAGGCTGCGTCGGTGGCCCGACGCAAGGGGGACCAGGACGGACTGCTCGCGCAGGTCAATGAGAAGCTCACCGCCATCGGTCAGCACCTAGGCGTTCGACAGCTGACTCGCGCCGAACTCAACGGTGCCGGTCATATGGCGGTCGAGAAGGGCGGGGCGACGGTCCAGTTCGGCAAGGTCAACGACGGAGAGCGGCTGCGCCTGAAGATCGCGGTGATCGCGGCGCTGCTCCGTGTCGGACTGGAAGCCGGTGTCACCCGCCATCCCGGGCTTCTCATCCTGGACTCCATTGGGCGGGAAGAAGCCAAACCAGCGCACGTCGCGCGCATGCTCAAGGAGCTCGTCCAGCTCGCCGAGGACATCCCCGGGCTGCAGGTCATCCTGACCAGTGCCCATGGCAGATACCTCGATGAGACGCTCGACGCCGATCACACGTATGTGGTCGAACCAGGGAACACTCTGTGGTAGTCCCCCATAAGACGACACGAGGATGACGTGAGCGAGGTATCCGCACGACTAGAAGCATTGCGTGAAACCGACAGCATCATCTCCTTGGAGTCTTTGGGGGGATTCGAGACGATCTTGTCGGAGCGTGAAGAGTTGCTCGGCTCGTCCGATATGCCGCTGGTCATCAGCGTTCTGCTAGACGAATGGCCCACCCTGCCCTCACCTGACCAGGCAGCCTCCCTCATCACCGAGGCCATCGCCGCCCAGGACGCGTTCGCACTGGAAGACATCGTCGACGACACACTCTCCTGTGCCGAGGCCCTTCCCGCTCTCGCGGCCCCACTAAGCCGAGCGCTGGGTCACCGGGCTCAAGGCGAAGACGCCGAAGCAGGGATCGCTCTGGAAGGACTGACCCGTCTAGCCCTCGGCGGCTGGACCAGAGCCTTGCGCCTCCGCGGCCAGCTCGTCGAGCAGGCCGGCGAACTCGCCGAAGCCGCGGCCTCTGCCCCACCGGACCCCGTGATGATCCAGCGGCTTGTGCGCTGCCTAGGGGCGGCAGCGGAGCGATGGGAGGACGAAGAGATTCCCGACGCCCTAGAGGCTCTCCTCGTCTTCGAAGACTACGAAGACGACATCTGCTTCGAACTAGGCATGACCCACCTACGCGCCGGCCTCACCCAAGAAGCCGTCGAAAACGTCCTCCCCGAGCTGCGCAGTGCCCGTGACTGGTTGAGCCGCTGCAGCAGGTACGAAGACCGCCTGGACGCACTCATCTTCCAGACCGCCCTCGACGCCCTCCTCGCCTTCACCGCCGGCCAGGCCGTATCCGACGCCCTAATTCACCAGCTGCACTCCCTGGTCCTGGCCTACCGGCTCAACAGCCTCAATGAGCAACCCACGTGGCGCCAGCCACGGGCGGATGCCACCGTCACCTGGGTCCAGCTCGCCGACCGGTTGCACGCGCTGCAGGACCTGGACAGCGCATGGTGGGACCCGCCGGCCCTAATCTCCTCCATGGCCCAGGTCTACAGTGCCCACCGCACACTGCACCTGCTGGCGGCGCCCGACATCCCTTACAAAGATGACGTCCCCCCTCCTACGCAAACGGCAGCGCTGCCGCACCTCCTGCAGCCCCGACTGGCCAGCACTCTCGCGGCCAGAGGGGACAGCGCGGCATTCCTCGACCGGTGGCTGGCCGTCAACGCCGACAACCCCGAAACGACCGAAGAAGCCCGCAGCGCGATCGTGGAACTGCAACAGGCATTGCGCTCAGGAGGCGACGCCGAACTCCCAAAAGGCGGACTCATCGACGTTAGGGACGCCACGTCTGCATTGGCACTCCCTACGGACGTGGGAGAGCGACTCACGGCGATGCTCCAGAGACACCCGGGCCTCGCCCACGACCTAAACAATGCTGGCAGGATCGCCCTCAACGCCAGAAACCCCGACCGCAGCGACTACTTCAACACCATTTACCGGAACCTACGATCCGAGATCGAACGCATCAGCGGTGTCAGTGGAGAGCCCGCGCTGCGTGTGGAGGAGGTCCTGCTCTTCCTTATGAGGTACACGCGCTGGGCCATTGACACAGAAACCGGCGGCGCAACTGGCGAGCCCTTCCTCCGGCCATTCAAGAAGGACGAAGCCGCACCAGAAGAGGTCGACATGGCCAAAGACCTGGCCAAACGCGGGTATACCGCCCTCAGTACAACCCCTCTGTGGGAAGTCAAGAACATCGGGTCCGGCCGCACCGACGTTGTGCTGTTCTTCGGAGCTTTCCGCCTGGTCATCGAGTGCAAGCGCGAACTCGATCATGCGTCCATCGACTACCTCGCCAGCCGCTACAGCTACCAACCGGCCGAGTACGGCGCCACCGACATCAACGTCGGCTTCCTCGTCGTCCTCGAACTCACGCCCAAAACCCGTCACGCACAACTGCACCAATGCCTCAAAGTCACCGCAGTCCCCCCGGCCGAGCCCGGAGGCCGCCCCCACGCCGTACTCACCGCACGCATCCAGGGCAACACCAGATCCCCTTCATACTCCTCCACCCCTGCCGCACACCGCGCGAGAACCTCAGCCGCCAGGCTCACTGGTCCGTAGTCACGCGCTCCGGCAGGTGCTGACTACAGGCAGTCGCTGATCGAAGCCGCGTGCCGAGCCCGGCCTGGGAGAGCGTCCAGGCCCCCGGAACCTGATGCTCTCCCCCAAATGCGGACATCAGGTTTTCTCCGGCATCGAGTGCCGGGCACCAGTGGGGGCTCCGAAGGGGGCGCCCAGGCAGTGCCCTTGAGCTTGCCCAGTCCGGGCCGGAACGCAATCGACTCGGCCGACTGGAAGCGGCCGGCCCAGCACGCTGGCTCCTGAGGTAGGTGCTCAGGAGCCGCGCCGATCGGAACGCCGTCCTGACGCCCCTGAAGGCCTCCGGAAATCGACGAAACGGGAGCACGAGAAGGCTAGAATGGCCGGCCTGGTCGCCGGAACGGCCTCAGAATCGGCGGGAGCAGACCAGAACCCCGCCACGCAAGCGGCCGGACTCTGGTCATCCGTCAGCGTGTCATGCATCAGGCGATCCTTAGCGATACGTCCGGAGCACCGCCCCTGAAACCGGGAGCCGACCCACTACCATCTGGAACGAAACGCTGCGGCTCGCGAGGCATGGCCCGTCCGCCGTCCGATTGCCGGCTACGATCCGGCCGCCCTGCCGATCGCCACTCCCCGACATCGCTTCAGGCGGGGCTCCACCAACCCGTGGAGACGTCATTCCCTCCGGCCTCACCAATGCCCACGACGGAGAGCAACGGCTCGCCCCATGTCGCCCATCGCCGGAGCCTCGAGCAGTCCAGGAGGCGGATGTCGTGATTACGTGCAAAGTCGACAGCAGGCTTCGTGAAGCTGCCGTTGGTAACAGCAATGACGATGTCCGCCTTGTGCTCCGGCCGAGCGGTGCCGTTAAGCGTCTGCACATCGGGCGAGCCGACCTTGCCGCGACCGCCCTGACGGTGCTTGCACTGCAGGACCACCCGGCTGCCGTCGGGGGCCATTGTGATCACATCCGCCCCCAGATCTCGGGAGCCACCGCTGCTGCGGAGAATCGTGTGACCATCACGCCTCGCAAGTGCTGCCACCGTCTGCTCGAACATTGCCGGTGACATGGCGTGGATGTCCTCGACGGCGACGCTGTGTTCCGAAGCGATGAACGACTTCAGGTCTCGCTCCCGCAGCGCCACGTCGTGCATGGCGTCGCGGTGCGCCTTCAGCGCGCTACGAAGCTCGCTCTCGATCCGCCCCAACTGGTCCATGACGATACCGAGGCGTCCCGCCGGCGCCTGCTCGTCGTTTGGCCCCGTCTGGTAGTGGGCGGAGAGGTCTCCCGTGGTGAGTTTCCGCAGCTGATCGCAGACCATGCGAGCTTCACGAGCGGCCGCACTGGAGGCGTCGCAGGCCTGGAGCATCGCGTCGCGCAGCCTGTCGTGGGCCTTGAGATACCGCAGCGAGAAGTGAGTCCCAAGCGGCTTGCGCAAGGCATCCACGTGCTCCAGCTCTCTTGCGACCTCGTCCTCGAGATCGTTTGCAGCGCGGGACCATGCCGCCGCGATCCGGTTCTCGGTCCAGTGCAGGTACGCCGCGAGCAGGTCATCGTCTGTAGCGTCCGATATCCGGCGGCGCAGCTCCTTCTGGAGCTCCGGGTCTGGGTAGTCAGGGAACGGAACGGCGGTTGCCCAGTTGATGTGCATCAGACCCACTCCGCCACATCGTCGAAGGGCTCTCCCCATTCGATCCACTTCTGAAGGTCGAAGCGCTGGATCATCTCTACGTCTGGTTGCGAACTCGCGGTAAGCCGGTGGGCGGGGTGTGAGATGAACTGAAGATTGCTGACCACCAGCACGGAGCTGTATCCACGATCCAGGGCGGAACGTTGCGCCGCGACGATCGCCTCGATGTCCGTGGCCTGACCTGACGCCGGGTTCCTGGCGTGGTCGCAGAAGACGATCCCCTTGAAGGCTTCGCGCGCCACCTCGAGCACCTTCGATTCGGCGGTCACGATGGTGAAGCCGGATCGCTCCAGGGCTTGCTGTATGAGGCGGTCGAAATCGCTCTGCTCCATCTGGTCGAGCTGCTCGAGCGTGGTGCCTGTCCCGGCACGTCTGCGCTGTTCGAGCTCTGCCAAGCCGTGCAGCTCATCCTTGTCCGTCGACAGCAGTGCGCTGAGACGCTTCTTAGCCGACTGCAGCTGGTCGTTCAGGACCGACAGGACGGTGCGCAGCACGGTCAGGTCATCACTGTGATGCGTTCCGAGTCGGTGGGCGAATTTTTCAGCGGCTCGCTCACACTCTTTCAGCGCCTGTTGCGCCTCGTGCCGCTCGGCCAAGAGTTTCTCCGCCAGATCCTCAGCTGCCGCTCGACTGCTCACGCCAACCTGGTCCCCCTCCTGCCAGGACAGGCCGTCGCGCCGGCGCTGGGCCTCATGCATCTCTCGGTCGAGCTCTTGGTAGAGCTGGCGCCACGCGGTTACCAGGTCTCCAGCCAGGCGAACCTCGCTCACCCACAGAAGAGCGCGCAGCATGTCGTCACGGTCAGCACGGCCTATCCGTCTTCCGATCGTGCGGCGCAGCGCAGCGCTTTGGTAGCGGTTCGGGGTGACGCCCGCGTTCCGGTCAATAATCACCGCGCGAGGCTACACGGCCCCACTGACAGCGGCATGAGCGGAAGTCAGGCGCCGTGGCGCTAGCGTGCCCGCCTGCTGAGTTTCCTGAGCGACGCACACTGAGCATGCTCGGGTCGGTCTGTTCATTGTCCCTGACAACATCGACTCGCCACGGCGGATGACAGGGTGCCTGCCTTGGTGCGGCGAGCTCACAGGACGGGCTTGGACCAACACGGCTCTAGGCATTGTCTGGAGTGAGTCGGTTGGACAATCTCTGGCTGACTGCGAGTCGACGTCTGAGCGCACGTCCGATCGAAGGGGGGCCTGGATGCGCAGCAGCCCCCTGCCCTCCGTTCAGAGGGCAGGGGGCCAGGGGGACGGTTATGTCTCGGAGAGGAGGCCTGCAGCGACTCGCTGGAGAATGGCGGCTAGTGAAGCGCGGGCCTGCGGGCTGAGGTTGCCGCTCATGTCGGCGACGACGGCTTCGACTCCGCTGCTGCGCCGGAAGTAGTGCTGGATGAACGCGCTGCGCTGAGCGGGGTCCAGTTTGTCGAAGGCGGCGTCCATGAGCGCTGCGCCGTCATGCCACGGGACCTCGCCAAGCTGGGCTGCCAACGGCGCCGGGGTCACACGCGGCTCAGGAACCACGACCGTTGGCTTGCTCTGGTCAGGGACCGAGGTGACGACTGCTCCCCCACTCGCCGGGGCGGACTCCGAGCCGGAGTTCAAAACCGGGTTTTGAACCGCTGGCGCCGTCGACACTGTGGTCTCCCGCTTCCGCGGAGCCTTCGGTTCTTTGGCTTTACGGAGTTCCTCGGCAGCGATCGCCTTCTGCTGCTCTGGATCTTGAATCCTGGCGATCTTCTCGGCTGTCTTCACCTTGATCTGCTTGGTGTCGACGACGTCTCGGAGCTCGGGTGCGAGGTTGAGGAGGGCGAGCCGGTTGGAGACGTACATCTGCGACTTGCCGATGCGCTCGGCGACCTTCTCCTGGGAGCCGTGACGCTCCACCATCCGCTGCAGGAACTCTGCCTCCTTGTAGGGAGGGATGTTCTTGCGGTGGATGTTTTCGATGACGACCGCTTCGTCGACCTTGTCGTCGTCCTGGTCGCCGAGACGGTCCCGGACGCGGATCTCGAACTTCGTCCAGCCAAGCTGCCTCGCCGCGTGAAGACGGCGGTTGCCCAAGATGACAACCCACTCGGCCTCGCCGACACGATCGCCATGCTGGGGCTTGACACGGAGGAACGCCTCGCGGGACATAGCGACAGCCGGCTGGAGCTGACCGACCGACTTCATCGACTCCTTGAGCTCGCGGAAGTCAGCGTCATCGTCGGTGTAGTCGGCGTCCGTGCGCGGATTGTCCGGATTGCCGATGATCGTGTGCATGTACACCGTGGTCGGCGGAACTTGCGCCTTAGGCGCCTCGGAGGCCGATTCGCGATTGCTGCCAGGCTTCCCAGGGCCGTCGAGAAGGTCAGACCAGGGCTTCTTCGACGCCATCAGCGGGCACCCTTCTTCCCCGCGCCCAGCTCGAGGGCGAGCTGGTAGAAATCCTCGCGGGCTTCCATGGCGACGCGGTTTTTCTTGTACTGGGTCACGACGGTGCCTTCGAGTGCTGCCCGGGTGTGGACCTTGTAGTGACGCACGACGGTGTTGGCGAGGTTCCAGCCTTGGGCGCGGATGAAATCTCGGGTCTGATCCAAGTCGGCTTCACCGTCGCGCGGGTCCCAGTTGTTGATGACGACGAGGTAGGGGATGCCGAGGGGCTTGACCACTTCCTCGATGGTGTCGCGGGTCGGCATGAAGCCAAGGGGCTCGGGCTCGACGGGGACGATGATGTCGTCGGCGTTGGCCAGCACAGCGCGCATGGCGTCGGCGGCGGTGCTCTTGCCGAACGGGTCGCCGGCCTCTTCCTTCTCGTCCTCGGGCAGGTCCATCCAGCCGGGAGTGTCGATGAAGGCGTGCTTGACCTTGCGGGACTTCTTCAGCGCCGAGAAGAGTTCCAGATCGTCCTTGGAGTTGATCTGCTCGAACGCGAAGGGGAGCTCCTGGCCGACTCGCTCCGACCACCACGTGGTCGATCCCTGCGGGTCGGCGGAGACTGCGGCGACGTAGTGGGGGTCGCCTACGGGGGCTGTGCCCAGAACGTGGGCGGTGATGGCCGCGGTGTTCACGGTGAGAGTCGACTTCCCGACTCCACCCTTGCGGTTGATGAGCGCGGTAATCCGTGCCATGGGTGGTACTCCTGATGCTCCGTATGCTTCCCAGCCAGGTCGGCTGGTACTAGCGGACCGGGACAGGATGTCACGAAGTGGCCGTCTCGGTGCCCTTCGGCGGCTGGTTTCAAAACCGGGTTTTGAACATGTCGCCTGTCCGCGCCTCCCGCCCCTCGCCGTGGCGCTTCAAAACCCGGTTTTGAAGACCTCAGGTGCGAGGGCATGTCGAGACCCGCGGAGGGCGACATCCACGACCTGCTCGTAGCCCTGGACGGCCAGCGCTACGGCCGAGGAAGGTCGAAAGCCCGGCTCCTCCACAATGGTCTGCGAAGGAACCGGGCCTTCGGCCTTCAGACCACCCAGGTGGCACGCGCCTAGCTTGAGGTTGGGGATGCCAGCCGTGGATACCAGGACGGCCGGGTACCGCATGGCGGTAATGCGGTCAGTGATCACGAGGAACCGGTTGGTGTTCAGGCCCATCCCGACCCGAACGCTGGCCGCTGCCTTGGGCGCGCTGGGTGGCGGCGTACTCGTCGGCGGGTCTGGAGCCGCGCGGGTGGCCGGCAGGGAACCGTTCCAGGACGGCGCGCCCGGGCAGGGGGGTCGTTATCGCAGGCTGCCCTCCTCGTAGGCGTCGATGAGGTCGCCTATCGCATCGGCATCGGCAGTGGCGGCCTCGCCGACCCAGCGGCCGGACACAGTGAACACCGGGACCTGATCGCGGTCGGCGTCGAAGACGACGACGTAGTTCCCGAACCGCTCCAGCACGAGTCCGTAGACCACGGGGGCCGGGGCGGGCCTGAGGACCTCCAGGCCGTCGACCGTGAAGTGGGCAGGTGCCTCGGGTCCGGCGGGCGGGACCAAGGTGCCGATGACACGCACGAAGTCGCCGGGCTGGATCTCGCGCAGCAGGCCTGAAGGACGGCGGCGAACTCGTCGCCGCCGAGCCGGCCGACGGCTGCGCGCGTGCCCGCCCAGGCCGTGAGGCGGGCCTCGATCGACGCGAGGACGGTGTCGCCCGCCGCGTGCCCGAGCCGGTCGTTGATCTCCTTGAACCCGTTTTCCGGACTAAGCGGAGGCAGCCAGAATCGAAGGGACGCAGCCGCGGAGCTGCACGTATCCTCCGAGCCGTGACAGCGAAATATGTGCTGGACGGCAGGCAGATCAGAACGCTGGAAGACTTCTGGCGAGTCATCGGCGAAGCGATCAACGGTCCCGGGGGCTACTTCGGCCGAAACCTCGACGCCTTCGCCGACTGCCTCAGCGGTGGCTTCGGAACGCCCGACGACGATGACTACGTGATCGAGTGGCGCGACCACCAGGTGTCTCGCCAATATCTCGGCTATCCGGAGACAGCCCGCCAGCTGGAGATCCGGCTGTCACGCTGTCACCCCACGAACCGCCCCTCGTTCAGCGCCGACCTTGCCGCAGCAAGGGAAGAGCGCGGAACCACTGTCTTCGACTGGCTGGTCGAGATCTTCGAGGATCGCGCTCCTGGCGTCCTGCGGCTCCGGTGACAGGTCGCGAGGACGCCTTGTTCAGCAGGGCTCTCCATGAGGTGGGGCGAGTATGGCGTGAGGGTTGTCTGATCTGGGGAATCAGTGACCTGGGTCTTGGTCCGGGCTCCGGCCTGATCCATCGCCGATAGCTTCTTGCTGGCGGCTTGGAGACTGACCTGTAGCCCTTCTGCCTCACCGAGCCAGCCGTTGGTCTTGGCTTCGCTGATGCGGTCCGTGCGGCTGTGGATAATCTCGATCAGTCGCTTTCGTTGGCCGGGATCGATCCGCAGCATCGGGCAGCTAACGCAGGCACGCTCGTGCTTGCAAGGAGTTCCGTAGGGGCGCCCGCAGGTGCCCAACTCGACCTCAGGGCGAAGTGCTGCTGGAACTCGCGCCATTTGTCGTCAGTCGAGGGCGGGGCAAAGCAGCAGCGCGGATCTCGTACTCGCCCGAATGGATGCGATTGCGATGGTGCATCAGCTGACCGGGGACCCGGCACCGGCCCGCCGCCGGATCACGGCGACGTCGTACGGGTCGGCGCAGGGGCCGGTCGCGGGGCGGTCAGTAGCCGCGGTGGTCGTTGACGACGTCGGCCGTCTCGACGTCCGGTCGGTAGAGCTCGCGCGCGGCCTGGGTGGTTCGGGTCAGTCACCGGCCGCGGCGCGGTTCTCCTGCGTCATGTCCCCGACGAGCGGCCGCAGGAGCTCGTCTGTGCGGCGCAGGAACACGTCGCGGGAGGTCTCGTCGGTGCTGTTGAGGGCCTCGTCGAGGTAGGACGAGGCGGTCTCCAGGTCCTATGCCCGTTGATGCCGGCCGCCTGGTAGTGCGGGGCGGCGGTGTCGAGCTGGCTGATGAGGGCGGCGAGGTTGGTGGCCGGGGACTCCTGCGCGACGTAGCGACGGCGCCGGTGGCGGCCAGGCGCAGATCGGCGTCGAAGGCAGCCGGGTAGTAGGTGTAGCAGGCCACGGCGCCGCTGGCGGCACCGGCCAGCATGGTGACCATGTCGGCGCCGTCGAGCAGGGCTTGGACGGAGCGGCGTACGGATGCGCGCACAGCGGGTTCCCTTCGGGATGGGTGAGGGCGGTCCGCGGTACAGCGGGCCGGTTCAGCGAGGTGGTTCGTCGTGCCCGGCTGGGCGGCGCGGGCGGGGGAGTGGCCGGCGTGGGGTGTGGCGGGCGGCCGGTCGGCCTGTCCGGTCCTCGCCCGCGCGGGGCGGGCGAGAGCCAGGCAGGGCGGCAGGTCAGCGCTTCTGGAGCGGGTGCACGTTGTCCCGGGTGTCGTCAGCGTCCGAGACGGCCGGGGCCGGGAGGTGGATGTGCGGCTCGATCTGGTGACCGGCGTTGTGGATGTGGGTGAAGAACGCCGGGCGCAGGGTCAGCCCGCGCAGCGCGAACGCAGAAGCGACGGTCCAGGCGAGGACGGCGAGCCCGGTGGCGATGGTGCGGCTCTCGTCGGGGGCGGCGTCCCAGACCATGGCGATGCTGGCCGCGCCCCACGCGGTCCAGGTCAGGCGCGCGCCGCTGCTGCGGAAGAACCCGCCGGCCAGGCCGAAGATGCCGACGATCTGCCAGACGGTGTAGACGGTGGAGGTGCTGAGCGGCAGCGCGGCGGAGTGCGTCGCGATGTAGGTGCGGATCGGCTGGTCGACCACGGCGAAGACGCCGTGGGAGGTGTCGGCGCCGACCTGGACGCGCGGCACGGCGGTCAGCAGGCTGTGCAGGGTGTCGGCCAGGACGTCGGTCGCGCCGTCCAGCAGGATGAGGACCGCGCTGATCCCGGCGAGTCCGAGCGCCGTCTTCACCCAGTTCGCCATGCCGTGCCAGCCGAGTCCGGGGGCGCGGCGCAGATCTTCCCAGCGGTCGTGCAGGAAGCCGCCGTCGTCCCAGGCGTCGGCCCACCACTCGCGCAGGGCCTTCAGCCGCGGCTCCTTGTCTTCGAGGTCTTCGAGCGAGGGCACGGGCGGGGGCGGCGGGAAGCCGAGGGCCTGGCCGTCGTCGGCGGCCGGGGACTCCTGGCGCTGGGCGGGGACGTGCGGGGTGCGGTCGTTGTGGTCAGCCACGGTCGGCATCTCCTTCGAGGGCGGTGACGCTGCGTACGGGATGGGAATGTCTCTGTCGCCGGGGCCTGGTGGTGCGTCAGGCTGGGGCGAGGCCAGGAGCAGCAAGGGGGGCGCGATGGCAGTCGAGTTCGATTCGGTGATCGCCGGCGGGGTGATCTATCCGGCGTTCACGGATGACGACGGCGTGCTGTGGATCGACGACGAAGACGACTTCGAGGTGGTCGTCGACCACGCGGTCGTCGACGGCGTGATCTACGAGGCGGAGGTCGATGAGTACGGCCGCCTGCTGATCTACCTGGACGACGACTGATTGCGCGGGCTGCCCGGGGTGGCCTGCGCCGTACTCGACACCCGGCCGTGCGGGCGGGATTCGAGTGCGACGCAGGGTGCCGGGATCAGCTGTGGATGTCGTTGCGGGTGCGGGCGAAGAACATGCCGCGCGTGGTGCTGTGGTTGTTGATCTCGGTCTTCTGGGTGACCGGGGCCTCGTAGATGTTCTTGGTGACGGCGGAGCGGGCGCGGTTGATCGCTCCGCAGATCGCGGTGGCGGCCATGGCGAGGCCGGCGAACGGCAGGGTGACCATCAGGACGCCGGTCAGGGTGACCGAGGCGAGGCCCTGGAGGACCAGCCAGGCCCCGCAGCCGATGCCGGTGATCCCGGCGCCGACACCGATGGAGGCCACTGCGATCCCGGCCGCCCAGGCGGGCACGATCCGGCGGTCGTCCTGATGGACGTGCGGGGTGTCGCCGTAGGCGGGCACGGGGGAGTGGTCGCGGAACGACGTCGGGAAGTGGCGGACCGGCGGTTCGGGCCGGAAGTTCTCCTCGATGATCCGCTGGGCTTCGGCGGCGGCTTCGGAGTCGGACATCGGGCGGCCGTCGGTGGAGTGGAAGTCCATCGTGGTGTCTCCGTTCGGGTACGGGCGCGCCCTCCCTGCCGTGTGGCGGGGAGGGCGCGAGGGGTGGGGGAGCGGGGCGGGTGGGGTGGGTTATCCGAGGGTGCTGAGCCATCCGGCGACGCTGCTGATCGCGTTGGTGATGGCGGGCGCGATGCCGGTGGAGGCGAGGGTGAAGCCGAACAGGACGGCGGCCAGCGCGGGCCACAGCCGCAGGTAGCCGGTGCGCAGCAGGACCACGACGATGATTCCGGCGAAGAAGACCAGGGAGACGGTCAGCGCCACAGTGGAGAGCTCCTTTAGGGAAGGCCGGCGGCCGGGCGGGGCGCGAGGCCCGGCCCGGCCGGGCGAGGGGTGTGGGTCAGTTCCTGATCGCGGTCAGGGTGTTGCGGACGCTGCCGAGCTTGACCTCGCGGCCGCCGTCGGCGTTGACCAGCTCCAGGATCTGGAGCGCGTCCAGCGGGTCGTCGTGCGCGTCCAGGACGGCCTGGATGCGTTCGCGCAGCGTGCGGGCGCGGGGCTTGGGCTGGGAGGCGGGGACCGGGGAGGCGGCCGTCTTGGCGCCGCCGTCCTTCTTCTTGCCCCCGCCGCCGCCTTCGCCGTCCTCGTCTTCTTCGGGCTCGGGGAAGACGGCCCGGTAGGCCTCCATGCCGTCCAGGCGTTGGCAGTAGGCGTCCCCGATGAGGTCCCAGGCGGCTTCCTCGATCTCGGGCGGGGCGCCGGGGCCGTACAGGTCGAGGACCATCGGGTCCAGGCCCTCGGTGGGGATCGGGGAGCCGATGTTCCAGAACCGCATCTTGGACGTCGGGTAGTGGCCGTTGACGTTGTAGGCGGTGCCCTGGGTGCCGGGCCGGTCGTCGTCGGTGTGTTCCTCGTCGAACTGCGAGACGAGGTCGATTTCGCCCGCGTACTTCGGGATCGGGGCGAGGATCTGCCCGGCGGGCAGCAGGCCGTCGGTCACCAGCTGCTTCATCATCGAGCTGGTCCAGCGCAGGAGGATGACCTCGCCCTCCTTGAGCATCGCCCGGAGGGTGTCGCTGCCGCCCATCTCCTCGAGGTGGCCGGCCTGAGCGAACAGGCCGATGCCGACCCCGAGGGAGCGGCCGGTGCGGCCGATGTCCTTGATGTAGAACGTGGCTTCGTCCCGGTAGGGCGCGCCCTTCTCCAGGAGGCGGTTGGCCTCGTCCACGATCTGGTAGATCAGCGGGTCGGGCCGGTCGCGCAGGAACTTGGAGCGTCCCAGGCGGGCGTAGCGCTCCTGGCGGTCCATCATGGTCAGCCACGTCGTGCGCAGCTGCGCCATCGTGCCTTCCTGCGTGGTGACCCGCCAGGCAACGTTGCCGTCCGCGCCGGGCCCGGTCTGCCCGTACGCCTCGGGGGCGGACTGGCCGCCCTTGAGGTCGGCGTACAGCACGGCGATCCCCGAGCGCTTCATCGCCGCGAGAATGATCTGCCCGGCAGTGGACTTGCCAGCGCCGGTGGTGCCGAACAGCAGCAGGCGCTGCGCGGAGCCGGACGCCGGGTCGTACAGGCGCAGCATGGAGGGCCGGCCGTTGTGGTAGCGGCCGATCCATACGCGTCCGCGGTCGTCCATGACCAGCATCTGCGGGTCGGCGAGGATGACGCGGGCGAGCGGGTCGTGCGGGTAGATGGTGACCAGCGCCTTGTCGCCCATGACGCTGGTCTCCACCGCGAGCCGGTTGACGTCCTTGATGCGCAGGGCGTTGGCGAGCTTCATCGGGTGGTACGTGATGATGTCGCCGGCCTCCACCGCTTCCACGGTCAGCTCGTAGATCTTGCTCATGCGGGGAGCTCCTTGGTCTCCTCGTCGGGGATGTCGACGGTGCGGATCGCGGTGATGACGGTGGAGGGCATGCCCTTGGGGGCGATGAGCTTCTCCCAGGCCGTGTAGATGTCCAGGGCCTCCTCGGGGGCCTGGCCGACGGTCAGCCGCCGGACCCCGGCGCCCTGCTTGGGCACGGGCGTGATGGTGATGTCGTCCTCGGGCCAGTTGATGGCCGCGGACAGCTCTAGCAGGTCGATCTTCGGAACCGGCTTGCCGGGGAGGGTGGAGCGGATGACGGCGGTCATCGACTCCTCACCGGTGCGTTCGATCTGCTCCAGCACGGTGTTCGGGGCGGCGCCGCCCTCGATGGCGACGTGCTGCGCCCAGTAGGCGGCCATCGGGTGCTGCGGGCCGGCCTGGTCGGTGTCGGCGGCCAGGAGCTCCTGGGTCTGCTCGATGGCCTCGGGGGTCAGTGACTTCTCGCGGCCGGCCAGGACCCGGGCCAGGCGGGCAGGGCGCACGTGCAGCACCACGGCGGTCCAGCCCGCGTCGGCGAGCAGCTGCCAGTACCAGTCGATGCCGGGCACGATCCGCTGTGCGGTGAGCAGCGCGGCCATGGACACCGACGGGGATAGGTACAGGCCCATGGCGGTGTTGCCCGCGGCGTTGCGCGGCAGGGTCAGCGACCACAGGGCGCCCCATCCGGCGCAGCCGAGGGCGGCCAGTACGGAGGGGCCGTAGAAGTCGTGGGTGAGGGTTCCGGTGGCGAGCGCGCCGGTGCCGGCCACGGTGGCGACGCGGCCGAAGGCGTTGCGGGCCAGGGTGAAGCGGCCGCGCAGGGGTCCGAGGCGGATCATCGGTGGGCTCTCCTTCGAGGCATGAGGAAGGGCGGCGAACCCGTCGTGGGGTTCGCCGCCCTTCGTGGTGAGGGGGTGAGGGTGGGTCAGCGGTTGCTGTAGAAGGTGCGGTCGGCCATCTCGATGCCGTCGGGCATGTTGTTGGCGGCGTCTGCGACCGCGCCGTAGTCGGCGATGTGGCCGTCGGCGGTCTCGTGGAAGAGCGTGGACATCTCCTCGCACTCCACCGCCATGGCTTCGGCTTCGTCCTTGCAGGACCGCATCACGGTCGCTGCCTCGCGGTGCTCGTTGACGGTCGACTGGTCGACGCTGAGGGCGGCGGCCTGGTCGGCGAGCTTGTCGACCGAGTCCGCGCAGTCCTCCACGTACTTGAAGGTGGAGCGGACCTGGTTGGACAGGCCGGCCATGGTGGCGCTGGCGGCGGTCAGCTGGGCGACGACGATGCCGAAGCGGACGGCACCGACGATGACGGAGCCGGTCTTCTGGAGGGCTCCGCCGATGACGGGAACGAGGTCGGACACGGTGGGTTCTCCTATTCGACGTGGTAGTCGCGCTCAGCGGGGGCGGCGTGTCCGGCATCGCGGACGGCGTCGGCGAGCGGCTTGTGGCGGCGCTCCGCGTTCTCGCCGGCGGTGCGGATGGCCTCGGAGGCGGCGGGCAGCTTCTCCGCCAGGGCCTCCGCCTTCGCTTTCACGCTGACGGCCTTCTCCGCCAGGATCAGCACCCAGCCCTCCAGGACGCCGGGCACCTTGAGTTCGACGATCTTCGTGTGGAGGGCCTCCAGCCGCGTCATCATCTTGTCGCAGCCCTCAGCGGCGGCGTTGGCCTCGTCGACGCCCGCCATGATCTCCTCCGCCATGTCGGCGTCGGAGTCGATGACGTCGTAGATCGTCAGGTCGCTGTCCGCGTACTGGGTGTTAGGTGCCTTCGCCGGGACGGGCACGGTCACTCCGGTTCCTCCTTTTCGTGATGCGGGAATGGCTCCGGCCGGGATGCGGGCCGCGCGGCGGTTCTGCTCGCGGCGGGCGGCCCAGCCCTCGCCGCCGACCTGTTCGACGGTGATCGTCGTTCCCTGCGCGTAGCCCCAGCCCGGGGGCGGGCCGAACCCTCCGCCGGGTGTTGCGCCCGGCGGAGGGTTCGGCGTGGGGCCGGAGCTGGCGGCGCTGGACGGGTCGGGAGCCGGGCGGCCGGAGCGGCGGGCACTCGCCCGCTCCCACCAGCCGCGGCGGGAACGGCGCTTGTCCGCCTTCGGCTTGGGAACCGCCCCGGCCGGACCGGTCGGCTGCGGCCCGGCCGTGCCCGGGCTGGGCTTGCGCGGCTGCTTGGTGAGCTTGACCTTCTTGCGGAGGTTCACCTTCGGAGCCGTGCCGCCGGCGCCGGCCGCGCCGTCCGTACCCGGCTTCGGCTTCTTCTTGAGGCTGACCTTCGGCTTCTTGGTCAGGCTGACCTTCGGCGTCGTCGTGCCCGTGGTGCCGGGCTTGGGCTTCTGGGTCAGGCTGACGTTCGGCGTCGTTGTGCCCGTGGTGCCGGGCTTGGGCTTCTTGGTCAGGCTGACCTTCGGCGTCGTCGTGCCCGTGGTGCCGGCAGCGGCGGGCTTCTTGCCCTTGTTGCCCTTCTTCTTGGGGACCGTGGTCAGAACCGGCGGGTCCAGCCGCTTGCGGCGCTTCTTCAGCCGCCGCGCCGACTCCTTCGCGATGGCCGCGGGCAGCGTGACCCGGCCCTTGCCCTTGCGCTTCGGGCCGGGACCGCTGCCCGACTTCCCCGCGCCCTTCTTGCCCTTGCCCTTGCGGACCGTGCTCAGGACGGGCGGGGACAGCCGCTTGCGGCGCCGCTTCAGCCGGCGCGCCGACTCCTTCGCCGCCGCCTCCGTCAGCGTGACCCGGCCCTTGCCTCCCGCGCCCGTTCCGGAGGTGCCGGACTTGGTCCCGGTCGTACCGGACTTCGAGCCGGAGGTGCCGGGCTTCGGCCTGGGCCCGCGGGCCGACTTCGACCCGGAGGACGGTGTGGTGCCGCCGCCCGAGCCGGACTTGCCGGTGCCGAGGGTGCCGGTGCCGTTCTTCGGGTTGGGACCGTTGCGGATCCGGTCGGTGGCACGGTCGCGTACGGCTCCGGAGAGGCTCCCGGAGTTGTTCTTCGTGCCGGTTGTCGGGGTCTTTCGGCCCCTGTTCTCGGTGTTTCTGCCGCCCCTTGTCCCGGAGGGCTCCAGGGCGCCTCTGCGGCCCCCGCCGCCGCCTGCGCGCCCGCCGGTGCCCAGCGAGGGCGTACGGCCGCCAGAGCCGCCTCCAGACGGCTTGTTGGGCGTCTTGGTCCCGGAGCCGCCCAACGGCTTGGAGCCGCCGGAGGAGCGGAACGTGCTGGGCGTGGAATTCTTCCCGGAGTTTGCCCGGCCACCTCCGCCGCCTGCCGAGCGAGTGCTGCGCCCGAATTCTGGACCGGCTTGCAAGCGGCTTTTCTGGCGGGCTGCTTCAACACCGATCGCGGCTTTATCAGCCGCCGCTCGCTGCTGGTCTGCAATTGCCCGGTGGTGTTCGTGTCGGGCTTTCAGATAAGCGGCTGCGTTCCATGCGCCGCGCATTGCGGCGACGGTAATTCCGGCCATCATCACCACCGACATGGCGGCGATTCCCTGCCCTTCCGGGCTGTCCGGCATTCCCGCGTCCGCGTGCGCGGTCGTCGTACTCGCGCCGCCGACATCGGAGTCTCCCGCCACCAGCAGGGAGGGCGGGGGCGCCAGGTCGGGCAGGGCGGCCAGGGTGGGGGCTGCGGCCCCGGGCGGCGGGCCGCAGCCCACCGGCCCCGGGATCGTCAGCCCGCCGGGGAAACCGAGGACGGTCCCCCCGGCGTCGTCGTCGGCCATCGGCCGTCTCCTTCGATCAGTCACTCAGGGTCACGAATCGGGGTGCCTCACGCGCGCGTATAGGCGCGCGTGTGGGGACCCCGCGATTCACGGAGTGAAGCGGTGATGATGAGCAGTGATGAGCGCGGAGCGTTACGAGCCGGGGCCCCGGCCCTGCTGCTTCTGGGTCCACCCCTGGAGCAGCAGGACCAGGTCGGCCCATGCCTTGTCGTCGGCGCCGGCCAAGAGGCGGGCCAGGTCCCACAGCGCGGTCGCCCGCGCCTTGTTCGTGGTGGTCTCCGCCAGGCGCTTGTTCCAGCGCGCCTTCTGGCCCTTGGAAAGCGGGGCAGCCACTTATCAGGCCCTCTTTTCCAGGAAGTCCTGGAAGGTGTGATCGCCGCCGTCTGCGCCAGTCTTCTTCGCGACTCCCTTCCCGTGGCCGGTCGGCTCGTTTAGGGACTGCGACAGGCCGTTGAGCTGTCCGGCAGTGACGACCGCGCGGGCGTTGTTCAGGCCCTTCCTACGCGCCTTCTCAAGCTCCTTCTTCTCCGCCTTCTTCTCACGCTTCTCGGGCAGATCTACATAGCGCCGCTGGAATTCGGCGTCGAGCTTTCCGGCGTGATTTACGGCGTCCCGGAGGTCGCTTTCGAGCTGCGCCAGCGGACGCGACGCGAGATAGGCCCGGATACGGGCCTCAAAGGGCTTGTCCCCGTCGAACCTGATGTTCTCCAGGTCAGCCCGGTACTCGCGCAGCAGCGCCCTGACCTCGTCGGCCATCTGCCGCAGCCGCTCGCGCTGCTGGGCGCCGTACAGGGCGGTGCCGCCGGGCTTCATCAGGTGGTCCGAGGTCCATCGATTGTTGTTCACGGGCATGGCAGAAGACCTCCAGGTCTCGGGGTGAGGAGAGGGAAGGGGTTCATGGGTCCGTGTCCCCGAGGCGTGCGAGCGGGGCCGGGATCGTGCTCGGTTCGGGCTGATCGGCCGCGCCCCGCTCGGGGCGGGATGCGGGCGAGCGGCCTGCCGGCCGTGGCCGTCACCCGTCCGCGCTCACGCTCAGGACTGTGAGCGCGGACCGGTGGCGACCATGAGCGGCAGGAGCGGTTGAAGGTGACGGGCGCTCAGGCGCTCGCCGGGACGCTCGCCTTCGCGCTCACCAGGGCGTCCTGGGCACTCTCTTCGACCTGCTCGCGCAGGCGCTGGGCGGTCGGGCGGGAGACGGGCTCGTCGGACAGGCCCGCCTCGGTGAGCGCGTCGCGGATCTCCGTCCACTGCGGGCGGCGACCGAGCTCGGTGTAGAGGAGACGGATGCGGTCGTGGCGGCGCTCGGTGAGCGCGTCCCGCTCGCTGCGCGTGCGGGGGCTGTCCGCTCGGTGAGCGTCGTACCTCTCGGTGGCGCGCTCATCGGTGTGAGCGCCCGTGGTGAGCGCGAGACGCTCACGCTCACCGTCGGCGTCTCCGGAGGTGAGCGCGCTCATGTCGGGGTGAGCGCCGCTCGGTTCCGGGTGAGCGCTATGAGCGTCGGCGCTCTCTTCGACGCGCTCGATGGCGTGAGCGTCGTCGGGGGTGAGCGTGTCGGCGAGCGCGGCGGGCGCGGAGCCGAGCTTGAGCGCCATCCGCTGCTCCAGGGGAGCCGTCCACCGCCATAGCAAGCCGTGCTCCTTGCGCAGCCGCGCTCGCAGCCAGGTCTCCTGCTGGAGGCGGGTGAGCGCCTCGTCGTAGGAGGTGATCTCCCACAGGATCATCCGGCGGCGCAGCCGGGCGGTGGGGATCGGGGCGAGGATCCAGCGCGAGCGGCGCACCGTTTCCATGCGCACCTTGCCGGTGACCGCGCCGATCCTCGTGGCGTAGACGTGGGAGGCGATCTCCGAGAAGACGACCCACAGCAGCGTGAGGGCGGCGTGCCCGATGCGGCCCGACGCGGAGTCGGAGGCGTTCCAGTTCAGGTACACGGTCACCGCCGTCAGCGCGCGGGGCACCCAGCGGATCCAGCGCAGCTCCATCCCCGTCCGGATCAGGATCAGGTTGGCGCCGGTGAACGCCGGGATCGCGACGTCGATACCGACCGGCAGCAGCCATGGCCACTCCCAGCCCCACGCGGCCGCTTTGGTCTCCAGCGCGGTGTAGGAGGAGAGCAGGCCGAGGGTGGAGACGGTCGCGGCGGCCAGGACGATTGCGACGACCAGGACCAGCTCCTGCCTGGACAGCGGCGGTACTCCGCCGGCGGGCCGGGCGTCGTTGCGGAGCTTGCGCCGCTTGGCGCGCGACTCCGCCTTGATCTCACGACGGCGGGCCCGCTGCACGGTGCGCTGCGACGCCGCCTCCAGGACCCGCTCGGCCTCGGCCAGGGCCAGCGCGGCGGCGGCCTGGTCGGCCGTGGCCTTGGCCGCCGCCTCCCGGGCGGTCTTGGCGTTCGTCTCCGCCTGTTCCCGCAGCCGGGATACGTCCTTGTCGGTGGCGGCCCGCAGCTCCTCGACGGCCTTGCGGGCGTCGTCCAGGGCACGCTCGGCGTCCTGGCGAAGGCCGGCCGCAGCCTTCTCGGCTCCGGCACGCACCTGCGCGGCTTGGCCGTCCGCGCTCTCGCGCGTCCGGTCGGCCTCGGCCCGCGCCCGCTGCAGGAGCTGTTCGGCGTCGGTTGTGGCATGGGTCCGGGTCTCGGCCGCGGTCCGCTCCGCAGCCGAGAGCAGCTCGGCGCGCTTGGTCTCCGCGTCAGCGAGGACCTTCTCAGCGGCCTGCGCGGCCTGGGTCTGCACCTCGTTGGCCTGCGCGAGCGCCGTGGTGGTGACCTTCTCGGCCTGGTTGCGGGCGTCGGCGAGGATCTCTTCGGCCGCGGCGGTGGCAGTCGTCGTAACGGTGTCGGCCTTGCTGCGGGCGTCGGTGAGCAGCTGCTCTGCCTTCGCTTCAGCGTCGGTCAGGACCTGCGCGGCGTCGACGGCCGCGCGGTGGGCGACCTCGGTACGGATCCGCTCGGTGTCGGCTGTCGCAGCGGCCAGCATCCGGGCCTGCTCGGCCGTGGCCGCCTCGGTGATCGAAGCGGCCTGTGTGCGCGCACCGTCGAGCAGTGCGGCGGCGCGCTGCTCGCTGTCGGCGAGGATGCGCGCGGCGTCATCGGCGGCCAGGCCTCGCAGATCGGCGGCGCGGTCGGCGGCGTCGGCCAGGACCGGGTCGGCCGCCGCGAAGAGCAGCGGCATGCTCTCCTCGGGAGCGGCGGCCTGGGCGGGGATCGTGGCCGGCGGCTGCGGCGCCTTGGCCCGGGCGGTGCCTCGGGGGTTCGGGGCCGGAGCGGGCTTACGCCTGCGCCGGGTGGTGGTGTTGGCCACGGAGGTGTCCTCTCTTTCCGGCGCCTCGTGCAAGAGGTCACCGCGGATCGGCGGCGGTCGGTAGGGTCGTGACCAGGCCCGCCGAGTCCCCGGCACCTCTCATGCCGGGGACTCGGCGGGCCGTCTGCGTGAGCAGGTGGTCAGCGCTGCTCGGGCAGTTCGGGCAGCTTGTTGGCGGTCGCGTGCTGCTGGGTGAGCCAGGCCATGGCGGCCGCGGTCATGTCGCCGGCCGCGCTGTCGCTGTTCAGCGGCGCAGTGTCGATGTCGTACATCGCGTCGGCGGCGGGCAGCAGCCGCATGTAGTCCGGGTTCGCGTAGTAGATCGGACGGCCCGACGGCAGCGGGGTCAGGTCGTAGGTGTTGTGGAGGCAGACCCGATCCACGCGGCAGACGAAGGTGTGGGCGGCCTGGCCGGTCCAGGACTTCTCCGGGTCGCGGTACAGGACGTACTGGCCTCGCTGGAACGTGAGGGCGCTGGGGTTCTGGGTGCTGTTGCGCACGGCGATTCCTGACGGTCAGGTGGTCCGGACTGTCCGGCTCCCCGTCACCGCCCGTCCCGGCCACCGTGGTGTTCGGCGGCCGGTGCGAGCGGATCAGGCAGCCGTCAGACGTCAGTTGCCGTCGGGGCTGGCGATCCACTCGGGCGGGATCGAGTGGCCTTCGCGAAGCCGGATGGTGTCGCGCACCCTCGCGGTGGAAGGCGTCTCCGGCTCGACGGGGCCGGCGGCCGAAGAGGGCTTCGCCGTCGTCACGAGATGCGGGGCAGGTTTCCTCATTGCTCGCTCCAGGTGTCCGAGGTGGAGTGGGTCCGGACTGTCCGGCTCCCCGTCACCGCCCGCACCGGCCGCGCCGGTGTTCGGCGACCGGTGAGCGCGGAGCAGGCGACCGTCAGGACGGGACTTCGACCGGGCGGCGCGGGGCGATGATCTGGCCGCCCGGGAGCAGTTCGCCGGTGTCCTCGAAGACCACGACGGCGTTGCACAGCAGGCTCCAGCCCTGCTCCGGGTGAGCGGCCAGGACGTGCGCGGCCTCCCGGTCCGGGCTGTCGGCGGTCGGGCACGTCGGGGTGTGCGTGCAGAGCGACTCGGGCAGCCGGGTGGTGCCGGCGGTCGTCGCGGTGTCGTGCGGGGTGCTGCTGCTCATGAGCCCTCCTGCGGGACAAGCCCGAGACGTTCCCGGGCTGGAGCATGTGGAAGGCCGGCCGCCCGTCTCGCGGGCGACCGGCCTGGTCAAAGCAGCGCGAGTACGAGACGGCTGTTGGATCCGTCCCGTACCGCGGGTCAGCCTCGCCGCTCCCTCTGCTTGGCGAGGTAGGCGTCCTGGAGTCGAGCGAACGACTCGTACAGACGCTGGCCGGTGTCGCATCGCGCGTTCGGCGAGCAGGTGGTGCAGGTCTTGCCGTGCGCGCGGCTGGAGGACGCGGCCTTCATGTACTGGGCGTGCAGGGAGTCAGCCACGGGATCGCCGGCCGAAGTCGTGGTTGGCGTTGGTGCGGCGTAACGCGTCGCTCAGGCGCTGCTGGTCAGCGTCCGTCATACCGTCGCTCCGTTCTGGGTGTTCCGGGCGCGGTTGCGGGCGGCGCGGCGCTTCATCGCCCGGCGCTCGTCCTCGGACAGTCCGCCCCAGACGCCGTCGTCCTGGCCGGAGGCCATCGCCCATTGGAGGCACTGCTCGATGACCGGGCAGCGCGTGCAGACGGCCTTGGCCTCATTGATCTGCAGGAGTGCCAGGCCGGTGTTGCCGATGGGGAAGAACAGCTCGGGGTCCTCGTCGCGGCAGACCGCGTTGTGGCGCCAGTCCATCTCGTCACTTCCCCTGCCGGACGCGGCGCAGGGCCTCGTCCATGATCGGGTCGGAGTCGCCGTCGTTTCGTGCGATGCTGGTGGGCATCAGGTCCTCCAGTCAGGGTCTGGACAGCCCCGGGGGTTCCAAGTCGCCGGGGCTGTCGTCGTGTTGGCGGGCCGTACGACCGGCCACGACCAGCGGCCACCTCTTGGTGCAGTAGGGGTGGCCACTGATCGTGGGCGTCCGTCCGAGGTCGACTGGTCAGGCGGCGGCGTACTCGGGGCGGCAGCCAGAGCGGATCGTCCAACGCAGGCGGTCGGCGTGGGGGAGAAGGACGTCGACCAGGCGCTCGCGGATGCGGGCGGTGATGGTCGGGTCGGCGGCGAGGATGTCGCGGCCAGCATCGACGCGGGCGGCGATCTCCGCGCCGTGGAAGAGGGCGAGCTCGTGGCGGCGGTCGGGCGCGGCCAGGACCGCGGCCGCGTACCGGCGCGTCTCCCGGGCGGTGCCCGCGGGCTCGTGCATCTCCAGCGGCGTACCGAAGGCGATGTCGAGGTCGACCTCGGCGTCGGTGAGTTCAGTAGGGAGCGGGACGTCGAGCTCGTCCAGGAGCGTAAGCGTCTCGGTGTCGAACACCTCGCCAGTGCTGGGCCGGTGCGTCGTCAGGGTCAGGGGGGCGGGCATCAGGACCTCCAGGTTGCGGCGAGTCAGGCGGGACGGGGAGCAGAAGGCCCCGGCCTCGTCCCCCTCGCGGAGCGGGAGAAGAGGTCGGGGCCGTGGGCGGTGGTACAGGTCAAGCGGCGAGTACGGACCTGCGGCAGCGGGCGGTGTAGGCAGCAGCGGTCTCGCCCGGGATCGGCGCGGGCAGCTGGGCCCTGACCGCCGCCACCAGCGCGGTGTGCGCGGGCTGGTCTGCCGGGGCAAGGGGGCGGCGCCAGACCGTGGCAAGGTGCGTGTAGGCGGCGCGAGTGAGGTGCTCCGCCAGGACGTCGCGCGCGCACCGATCGTGGGCGGCGTCGCCTAAGGCGCGAAGGATGCCGGTGGCCAGGGCACGAACGGAACGCCGGTCCCCGGCAGTCTGGGGAGCCATGCCCGCCGAGTTCCCAGCGGGTCCGTCGACGGCCGCACCGCTAGCCGCAAGGATCGCGTCGGCAGGAACGCGAGCGGCGTCGGCCCGACGGGCAGCGGGCACCACACGCTCCCACTGCGCTCGCCGGTAGGCGGGGCGCTCCTGCGGCTGGGCGATCTTGAGGGTCTGGAGGGTGGCGCGGCGATGACGGGTCAGGTCGACGGCGAGGCGCTCCTCGCGGGCCCACTCGTTGTACTGGCGGCGCCAGGCATAGTCGGTGATGTCCACGTCGACGAGGCGGTTGCTCGAGCGGCAGCGGATCGCGTCGGCGACGCCAGCCCGGCCGGTGTGATGCGGAACGAGCTTGAGCAGGTGGGTGCCGCGGCTGGAACTCACGGCCACCCAGGTGCCGCAGTCCGGGCACACCAACGAGATGCGGCGGGTCTGCGTGGTCTCCACGGTCCGCATGTCGATGTGTCCGGGCGACAGGGTCGAGAGGGCGATCGCGTCGAGGGGGCTGACGCGTGAGGTACGGGTGCGGCCCTTGCGCATGGCGGCCTTGGGCATGGCGAGCTCAGGCATGGCGACTCCTCAGCAGGAAGAGGGAGGGGTGTATGCGGGGGCGGATGCTCTCTCTGCCCACCAGGCCCACAGGCCAACGGCCGTGTCCTGGCAGACAGACAGCGCATCAGCGCTGACGTCGTACAGCAGTCCTGCCAGCCGGGGGGTTTGGTGGTGCTACCGCCTCCGACCACCTGCCCGACTCCGAAGAGACGGGCTGCAAAACTGCGAAGTGCTGGGCGCTCGACAAGCAGATATAGCGAACGCAACCGAAAGATTTAGCGCCCTAAACCGCTCGGCTGTCGAAACCATAGGTCTCCTCGCGCCGCTCGTCAACCACCTTGAACCCATGAGGTTTAATGGGGTAAACATGACTCTATGAAGGGAGGCACGCATGGAAGCGCACGATGCAGCTCCAGCCGCGCTGAGAGAGCAGTTCGATGCGGCTTTCGACGTCGCCTTGTCCCAGCTGAAGGAGCTCCCCGACCCTCTCGAGCGGGCGAAGGTCGCTCATGGTCTCGCTGGCCGTGTACAGGACTACGGCAACGAGTTTCAGGCGGTCCGAAATGAGGCGATGAACGAGACGCTGCGTGTGGGCCGGTTGAACAGCACTCAGCTGGCGTCCGAACTCGGCATCAGCAAGGGACGCGTTAGCCAGCTCGCCAAGGGAGCTCCGCCGGAGAGGCTCTTCCTCGGCTCGGGCAAGGTCATCGTGGCGCTAGCCGAGAAGTTGGAAGACGGCAACGACAAGGATGGCAAGAAGAAGGCCATCCAGGGCCCCGTGATTGCCACCGAGGACGTCCAGACGTACGAACGTCTGCGGGAGCTGGCCGAAGACGTTGGGTTGGAAGTCAGCTTTGAACGGATTCCACTCGGCGGCAACGTCCGGCTCAACCGGAACAACCTCGTGGTCATCTGCGGTCCTCGACTGTCGCCCCTCATCGAACAGATCCTCGAAGGGGATCCCCACCTGCGATTCGGCAAGGATGACGACGGCTGGTACCTCACCGACCGCAACACCGGGCAGATCTACCGCTCACCGATGGACCGGGGCGAGAACGGCGACATCGCGTACTTCGGCCGGCTCCCACGCCCCGATGGCAAGGGAACCTTCTTGTATGTTGCCGGCATCCACGCGCGCGGCTCTGGTGGCGTCGTCCATTGGCTCAACCAGGAGCTAGCCACCGTGCATCGCGAGCTCAAGGCGCGACGGTTCTCGACCCTCATCTCCAGCCGCTTTGACCCGGAGACCCTTGAGATCGTCGCGAGCGAGCAAATCACGCCGTTCTACCGCCCGGAAGGGGCCTGACGTGCAGGTATCCGTGGCTTCGACCCAAGGTGTGGGCACCGCGAACGAGGACACTGTCCACGTCAGCCCCACCGGGGTCGTCGTGCTGGACGGCCTGTCCGCACCCAAGGACCTGCCCATGGGGTGCATCCACGGCACCCCCTGGTACGTGCGGCAGCTCGGGACACGCTTGATCAACCTGATCGGTGACGACGCGGTGTCGCTACGCGAGGCGCTGCGAAGCGCCATCTCCGAGGTCAACGACCTCCACCGCGGCAGCTGCGCGTTGGACCAGGAGGCCGTCCCGGCGTCGACCGTCGTGATGATCCGTGAGCGGGGTGACATCCTCGACTACCTCGTACTCTCCGACAACGTGCTGGTGCTCGACCTCGGCGACGAGGGCATCCGGACCATCACCGACAAACGCGTCGAGGAGGTGGCCAGCGAGGAGATGGAGGCCGCGCTCCAAGGGCCGACGGGCACTCCCGAGCACGCCGCTCGCGTCTCCGCACTTGTCACCGTCCAACGACGTCTCCGGAACCGGCCCGGCGGCTACTGGGTAGCGGCAACGAACCCGGCCGCGGCTGACGAGGCGATCACAGGGAGCGTCGACCTTGCGCAAGTTCAGCAGGCCGCTCTGCTGACGGACGGCGCGAGCCGGCTCGTCGACAGCTTCGGAGTCCTGACCTGGGCGCAACTCCTCGATGTGCTGCGCAGCGAGGGCCCATCTGCCCTCATCGCTCGCACCCGCGAGGCCGAGCTCGCTGACCCGGTGGGCGAGCGGTGGCCGCGGTTCAAGCGGTCCGACGACGCGACCGCCGCGTACATGACCGCAGATCAGCCTACGCAGACGCCCCCCGATCGCCAATGAGGAAAAGCCGTGATGGCCCCTCACGTACGCCCCGACACGGTGTGACCTGTCGTCACTCTGCGGCAGGTGGTGAGAGTAGGGTGTCCTCGGATCTGATCCACAGCAGCAAGAGAAAAAGCCCTCTGGACCTTAGGCAAGTCCTGAGGGCTCTCGGCCGGAGTAACCCGGCCCGGCGAACCACCTTTACTGAGAGGAAGGCGGTCGCGTGATGCAGGGTACCCGTACCCGCACGCGGACACACACCACCCCGCCGTCGCAGCGACGCACTCGCGTCGCTCCGGCGGGGCGTTCGCGCTTCCGCACGCTCTTCCTCATTCGGACCATCGGCCGCGTGGCCCAGTCCGGACTCTCCTACTTCCGCGCTGGTGGGCAGCGCGGCCCGCACTCCCAGGAGGGGGTTGTATCGCCGTAGCAGCGTGATTGGCGGCGCCCTATCGGGCCATGGCCGCCGGGACGCCCAGTCCTCGAGGTGTTAGCCGCACCTCGGCTGAGCGCCCCCTAACACCGACCGGGTTAGCCGCCCGATCGAAGGGGTCGTTCGCACCCGGTTAGCCGCCGGATCCGAACGCTCGTACTGGTTCTCCCAGAACCACGAAGCACCTACTTGGGGCTTCGCCGAAGCACCGCAAGCGGGCTTCGTCATGCCGTTTCGGCGAGGCCGCAACGACAGGAGTCATTGTGCAGGACTGTCATGCCGTTTTCCAGCTCAGCTGTGACCGTTTGATCCGCTTTAGTTCTGTCTGCGCGTTGTCTCTTACGGCACTCCGTGCCGACACGACCCTCGTCATCGTCGATGGTCCGCGGTGAGCGCCCTCAGGGCGGAGGTTGCGGCGTCTGTGCCGGTGCCGCGCGGTTCGGTCGACGACTCGGTGGTCACGCTGCCCGAGCTGTGGGTGCCGGAGGCGCGGCAGTGGCTGTCGACGTCGACGGGTCGGATCGCGGGGGAGGGTTACTCGTGGATGCAGGCGGTCCACTGGGTGGCCGGGTCCGGGTTGTATCAGCCGCGGCGGTACCGGTCGCACGGTCCGCGCAGCTTCGGGCCGACGACGGTGCGGGTCGCCCAGGAGCTCGCGGCGCTGCTCCCGTGTCGTCCGGGGATCGAGTACCTGGTGCGGCGCACCGGGCTGTCGGAGCGGTCGGTGGAGTATCACCTGGGGATGCTGCGGGAGGCCGGGCTGCTCGCGTACATCGTCAAGGGCACGCGGGTGGCCGGCGGTCCGGCGCAGGCCTCAGAGTTCGCGCGGATGATCCCGCCGGAGTTCGACGTCGCGCTGGGGATCCGCACGGTGCAGCGCGATGAGACTGCTCCGGCGTACACGCGGGCGGTGTCCGGGATCGCGGAGGCCGGCCGGGAGCTGATGGCGAAGCTGGCTAGGAAGGCCGCCCGGAAGGTGCGCAAGCGGCGGGCGAAGGCGTCGTCGAAGACCTCGGTAAGGGCTGCCCGCAAGGGTGCTGAGCAGCGGGTTGGGACGGCTGTTCCTGGTGAAGCCCGTTGCACCCCAATGCAGGTGGGTACCTCAACTGGGTCTTCTGCGGCTGGTACTTCCCTCCCCCCTGAGAGCAAGCTCGCAAGCGGGGTGAGCACCTCCTCCACCGCGAAGAAGGCCAAGGCGAGGACCCGCTCCAGCGCGGGTGAACGGCGGCAGCTGAACAAGGTCGGCCGCCGCTTCCAGCTCGCCCGTGAGCTGACCGAGCGGGTCGACTGGCTGCGTGGCTGCTCGACGCCCCGGATCGCCTGGGTGGTGCGTGGTGTCGCCGATGCCGGATGGACGGTGAACGAGGTTCTCGCCTGGCTCCACCTGCGCGGCGAGGCCGAGCGTGTCCGCCGAGGCTCCGGCCTGCTCGCCGTCCTGCTGAACAGGGCCGAGAGTGTCCTGGACACTCCGGCCAAGCGCACTGCCGCCGTCGAGCAGTGGCACGGGGCCCTGGAGGCCCGGCGCCGCCACCGCATCGAACAGGTCCGTGCCGAGCGCGAGCGGCAGGACGGCGCATGGGAATCCCCAGCCGACGCCGCCCTCAAGCGCGAGATCGAGACCGCGTTCGCCCACGTCAACAACGCCGCCCGCAACAACCTCCAGCAGTCGGTCCTGAACGGCCCTGCCCAGCCCGCTCAAGCCGGTGCCGATCCGTTCGAGATCAGCGACGAGGAACGGACCGAGATGCGCGGCCAGGCCCGTGCCCAGCTCCAGCTCGGGACGACCGACCTGATCGACGACACGATCCACGCCCTCGGCACCGCCGCGGCCCGGCACCTCTTCGGCGAGGACCTGGTCCGCCGCGCCCAACAGCTCGCCGGGTTCGCCCGAAGCTCCCTGACCACCTACCAGACGCAGTAGGAAGACTCGCCATGACCGAGACCGACCTGCCGGCTCCGAGCGTTCCCGAAGCATCCGGCGCCGACCTCGCCCGAATCGCGCTCCACCAGGCCCGCGAGGCCGCCCGTCAGCGCGGCGCCCAGACCCGTGCCCCGCGCCGGCCGAAGCGCGCGACCGTGCAGCAGCGCGACCGTCGTGACCCCACCGGGTTCGCCACCGTCATCCAGTCCCTCATCGCCGAGCGGGCCTGGGACGTGCCCGCCTCCGGAAGCAACCTCCTCGACCAGTGGCCCGACATCGCCGCCGCGGTCGCACCGAACCTGGCCGCCCACGCCACCGCCGTCACCTTCGACTCCCCGACCGGGCGGCTCGACCTGCGCCCCGACTCACCGGCCTACGGAACGCAGCTCCGCTTGCTCACTGCCCAGATCATCGACGCGGCCAACCAGCGGGCTGGCAAGACCATGGTCCGCGACGTCCGCGTCCTTCCGGCGAGTGCTGCCCTCTCGGCTCCGGAACCACCAGTGGCCACCCGCCCCGCCGACCGGCCGATCGGCCCGGTGAAGACCAGGGAGAACGCCTCGGCCGGGTACCGACGCACGCTCGCGGTCCTCCTGACCACCCGTACCCCGGCGAACGGTGAAAGCTGACAACATGCGGTCTTCGTGGGATCGGCATTCGTTCTGTAACCAGCGGCAGTTGTTGCTCGGTGTCGGGCGCGTGCCGCGCAACACCGGCACAGCACCGAGCATGCAGGTCAGACGTATGGCGAGGGATTGCCCCTTATTACCACCTGACGGCTTGCCAGAAGCCTGGTCCTCGCTGAGGCACAATGTGATCCCGCAGGATGCTGCACGTGCGGCCGCCCTCATACCTGCCCGCTAGCGGGGTTCCGGCGTTTCAGCGTCATCACCCTCGCGGGTGTGTCCCCGTCGGCGGTCCCATGCGAGCATCGCGAGGGGTGCCACCGTGCCCGCCACGCCGATGATGTCCGACACGGACCCGAGAATGTCGCTAGCCTCACCCTGGTCCTGAACGGCGACGGCAAGCAGCAAACCCAGCGCGACCACGATGGCGCATACGAAGGCCAGAAACAGCTTCTTCTGCTCGCCCAGCGGGAGGTATGCCACCTCCTGTTGGAAGGCCTCGGCGGAGGCGCGCAGGTCGACCAGCGTTTCGGAGGGCACTTCGACGGGCTGCTCTGGCGGCCCACCGTCCACTAGTGCCCCCAGCCAATCGCTGGCGTATATCCCTTGAACCTGCTGAGAGAACCAGTCCCGCGGCAAGGCAGCCTCTGAGACGTGAGCCAGGCTGCCCTGCAGCCAGGACAGATCCAGGGCTTCTTCGATCGCGTAAGACGCCGTCGACACGCCTTGGGTGAGCTGCTGACTGATGTATGCCGCACCCACGCTGTCTCGAAAGGCTCGATCGATCGCCGCAGCGGCTTCGTTGGCAATCGGCGCCAGCGCCACCTGCGCTATGTCTTGCAGCGCAGGCAGGGCGATTGTCACTGGCCGTCCTGCGGCGGTGAACAGTGCCTCGTACATCGGCTGCAGATCCACGCTGATCAACCGGTTGGTCTCAGAGGTATCCATGGACGAACCCTTGCACACGCCTCCGACGTGGATAGCTGCGACGGACTCACGATGGGAACCCGCGTCGACCGCGCGCCGCAGCTGCTTCATCGTCGGTCGGCGGCGGCGACCAGCCACCGGCCGGCCATTGCGAAGTTCAGCGCCGTCGGGCGCCTCGCGTACGCCTCCCTGGCATCCTTCGGCCGCAGTGTCACCCCAGGCGGTCCGACCGTGGTCGCCCGTAACGTCACCCAGAGCACCGTCCGCGCGCCCTTCAACGGCAGCGCGCCCTTCAACGGCAGCGCGTCCATGACCCGCTCACGCGGCCTCGGGTAGTACCAGCAGGCGTGTTCACCAGCGCGGCGGGCGCCCCGCTCCGGGCCGCTCACAGGCGATGCCGACAGGTGGGCTGTTCTTCACGCGGTCGACGTCTTCTATGTAGCGGGGGGCAGGACGAGCGATCCGTCGGCACAGCCCCCGGCACGGGCGATCTCCAGCGGGTCGTGCCCGGCGGCGCGGGCGACGGTGGCGAAGCCGCGCCGCAGGGAGAGGTCAGACCAGTCGCCTGACAGGCCGGCAACGTCGGCCAGGCGCTCGATGACCTCGGCGGCGGCCTCGGCAGTCATGCGCCCGGCCGGGTCGCGGATCGGACGGGCTCCCCGGGTAAGCAGCAAGGCAAGGCGGTCCCATCGGTCGTCGCGGGGCGGAGGGGGCCGTCGTGGCGGCTGACTTCGTGGGCCGGCTACCGCCGCGCGCCCGTGGGGACACCTTCCCGAAGGATCTACTCTCGGCCGCGCTTGCTGGACTGCAGGACAGCGCCTGGGCGCACGAGCGAGAATCACTGCCGTGGATGCGGGTGCAGCGGCCGTGCTTGCCGCGACAGTTGCCGGCGTGTCGAGTGCGGTTGGCGTCACGGTGAGCGCTTGGGTGTCGGCGCGTACGGCAATCAGCCAGGCAGCCACGACGGCCAGCGTAGAACGGCAGAAGCTGGATGCCGAGTGGGAGCGACGCTCCTTTGAGGCACGGCAGGCGGGCTATCATGCCTTCCGCCTCACGACGATCACCGCGGTGCAACAGGTCATTGCGCTTGCGGAGGGGTCCGGCACTGTTGCCGCCGCTCAGAGCCCGTCCCCGGATGAAACACGGGTTGCTGCTAGGGAGGCCCGGCTGTCTCTTCTGAAGGATGTTCTGCCCCTGGGGAGCAATGAAGTCGCCGATACCGCCCAGGTCCTCTGTCGAGAACTCGAAGACGCCTACAGCGCTGCGGCTGTAGTCGCTGCGGCCAGCGCTACAGATGACGCTCTCGCGAGCTGGGAGCAGGCATACGCTGCCGTGGACGCGCGTCTTCATCATCTAGCCAGGAACATGGGTCAAGTGGTCTTCCCTCGGTAAAGACCATCGCGCATGTCTCCTCGCAAGAAGAGGCCGCTGCGCGTTGTCCCTCAGTGACTACTCGTTCGATGAGAAGTCGCCTGTCGCTTCCTCCCAGGCTGCCGGCCCGTACGCCGCTTCGGCCTCGACTGTCGTCCCATCGTTGCGCCAGACGACCAGCGCTCCACCGGCGGTGCGTGGCCGCGAGCGGCTGGGCCTGATGCGGCCGCTCGGCGAGGCGCTCGTGATCCAGGGCCTGCACTGGGGCGACGAGATCCGCTCACCCGCCGAGCTGGCTCCGCCCGAGACTGACATCAGCGAGCACGAGATCGAAGGCGCGCTCGCCCTGATGGACACCATGAGCGTGGAGCACCTCGCCGACCTCGGCGACTGGCTCACCGACCACTACACCGAGGCCCTGGTCGAGGTCATCAGCGCGAAGGCCGAGCACCGGGAGCCGGCCCCGATCGCGGGTGAGGAGCCGGAGGCCGTGCCGGTCGTCGACCTGATGGCCGCGCTCGAGGCGAGCGTGGCGAAGGCGAAGGAGTCCCGCGGTGAGACCGGCGGGCCGGCCACCGTCCACGAGATGCCGAAGCCGAAGAAGACCGCAGCCAAGAAGAAGACGGCGAAGAAGACGACCGCCAAGAAGACAGCGGCGAAAAAGCCAGCGCACGCCGCAAGTCCGCGTGAGCCCCTCTCGCTCCTCGGCCTGCAGGAACGAGGACCGGCCAGAGCCAGCACCGCTGGCTCACGCGGGCGGCGGCGTGCCGCAGTAGATCAGAACCCGCTTTCCTGTGACTGAGCACGCTATGCGGCCTGGATGGGCAACTTCGATGCTCAAAGCCCGGCGCCCGACCGGCGGCTACGGAGGGCGTCACCTCGGATGATGCCTAGTTGGGGTCCTCTCGGGCCTCGTACCCTTCGAGGCCGGCCCAGAGCAGGGGAGGGACAAGTGCCGCCAGGTACCAGGCGAGGTCGGTGAACTGTGGCGCGTCCGGGATGCTTCGGCGGTCGATGGTGGGAAGGAAAGAGACTTCCCTGCGCTGCGCGAAGAACATGAGCATCCCGCCAGTCCCGCCCTGCGGGTGGTAGATGTTCAGCGCCACGGTGAAGGGCAGATTCGCTGCGGAGTCCAGCTCCGCGAGCACGGCGTTCAGGCGGTCGGGGGTGCTGTCGTACCACTCGTGCATGTCGTCTGCGTCGTTGATCATGTACGAGATGTAGCCGGGGCGTTCCTCAGCAGACCAGCCGGCCGGGGTCAGCAACTCCAACAAGCCGCGCACGGTGGTCGGGCGCTGGAAGGTGAAGTCGATGTCTGCTTGTCGGTTACCCACGTGCGTCTCCGGGAGCTTGAGCGGTCGCGTCGCATACTCGCTGCCACGCGACGCTGCGTCGACCTGATTTCCCTGGGACCGCTGCTCCAGCGGATGCAGTGCCCGACGTAGAGCACTGCACCGAGCCAGCATCAGTCGGTTCCTCGGTCGACGAGACGCTCGGCCAGGAGGAAGTCTTCGTGTTGCTGCCGGGTGTCGATGAGCCGGCGGTCCTCTTTCACCTTGCGCGGGCCCCTGGGGCCTTGGCCACCCCTGACACAGGGCTGCCCGCGGCGTGGTCACGGGCTTGCTCGGCGACCGGCGTACGCGGCTGGCCGGAGAACGGCAGCAGCCTACCGAAGACCACCGATATCCAGGACCGCGGTGAAGACGGGATGGAGAGTTGAAGCCCGCTCGCTGCTCAGCGGACGCCGCCGACAACGCGCGACACGACGCGGCGAAAACGGCCCAGGAGGGGTTCAGTCGACCTCGACGTAGGTGACGATCAGGATGCTTCCCAGCGCGGTCGCGTAGAAGATGACGCGAATGCCTTCGTGCTGGTGGTCGCGCAGCGCGGTGGCGGTGGCGTGCGGCTTCGCGGCGGCCGGGTCGGCAGCAAGGACGTTCAGCGCTTTGTCGAGGCGGGCGGTCTGCTCGATGGTGAGGATGCGGACCTGGGTCTCGGCCGGCTCGACGAACACGATGCGCGGACGCCGACCCTGGGAGTGCTTAGGCAACTTCCGGCGCCTCGTCGCTCTGGTCGGCCAGGCCTTTCTCCGACCGGATCTCGTCCCAGCTCCGGCACCGGTCGAGGTCGATGCCCTCGGCGGCCAGGTTCTCGAGGACGTACGCGAGCGCCGGGTTTCCGGGGAACTCCGCGCGCGCGGCCTCGCGCAGCTCGCGCTGCTCGGCCTCGCTGAAGATGAGGTTCGCCATCGTGTCCTCCGCGGTCGGGTGTTAGCCGAGGCTAGCGCAGGTGGCCTTGGCCAGGCAGCCGGTCACCAAGGCCCGCCCGGCTCCGCGTCATGCCGCAACGGCAGCTGGGGCCTCCCCAATCCCACCGGGTGGACGCGCGCCTCCACGCCCTTGCCCTGGAGGTTCTGGCCGAGGGAGGAACGCTGACAGAATGAGCGGCCCTGGCAACTTTCCGCCGAGGGGGACATATGGCCGATGAGCCGCGACCGACCGAGCCGCCGTCCGAGCTGCCGAACGAGGCCAGAGCGGAGAGAAAGCCGCTGCTGCAACGCGCGGCCGGCGCGTGGAAGAGGCGCTCCCCGGCCTGGAAAGCCGGCGCGATCGGCGTGGTCGCAGCAGCAGCAGCCGGAGCGGTCGCCTACGCCCGCCGCGTGAACGCGGCCAACGACGACGCCGAGCATGAGACCGAGCGCGAGGACGAGCCCCCGAAGCCGACCGGCATCTTGGCGGACGTCGCCCGCATACTCGAGGAAGCTGCCGCCGCCGCGCTCGACGAGCTCGACGCCGGGCAGGAAGAGGAACCTGAAGCGGCTGATGGCGCGAGCGGCCCCTACCGGCCGCGTCGCGGCGGCCCGGTCAGCGGCCACTGGCGCGACCACTGCCTCAACCCCCGCGGGCACGCCTCCGGGAACTGCACGCACAAGAAGATCTTCATCCCCGACTACGTGAAGGGCGGGAAGGAAGAAGAGACCGCCGAGGCGTAGCCCGTCAGCGGCGGCAGCGCGGTCGACGGCGCTCGACCGGGGCCCGGGCCGAGCGGCAGCCGGGCCCCCTTGGGGCGACGCGCCCCGGGCTGACGCCAGGGCGGCACGCGTCACCCTCCTCAACGCCGGCCCAGGCCTCACAGTTCGCGGATGCCGGAGAGGGCCTGGCCTATGGCCACGTGCTCTTCAAGGGTGAACCTAGGACCGCAGCCGCCTGACAGCAGGAGGGCCCCTGCCGAATCAGCTCTCCTTCCGGCCATCGCCAGCGCCCCGGTCTTCGGTGCCGGCCTGAGGCCCTGGTCCTCGTCGGCCAGGCGCTGGAGTTAGGTCTACTTGCGGACGTTCACGGTCACCGTGACGCCGCCAGCGGCGAAGGCCGCGCCGCCGATCGCCCCAACTGCGGCCGCAGTTTCCGGATGGCCGCTCAGGCCGAGGGCTACAACTGCGACAGCAGCTGCGATGCCGGTGCCGACCGACACCCAGGCGATCAGGCGCGAGTTCTTGGGCGAGGCGCTTGCTGTACGGTCAAGGGGCGTCATGGGTATCCCTGCTGATCGGTAGGTGGGCACCCAGCAACTGACGAGAGGGGAGACCCCACCGTGGCCAGGCCCTGGAAAGCAAAGGCCGCGAACGGGGTCTCCCTTCGTCATGTCGAAGGGCGTTTCTCGTGTGCCGACTCTACGACTGGGAGCGGGCAATTCGCTGACCCCCAGGCGACACGAATGGCCTAGTCGCGCCATTGAGTTGTAGGTTTTCCCATACCACGCCCGACTGACAATGTCTGGGGCGGATCGTCCCAGCTCAGGCACCACTTCAGGGGGATGGGGCGCACCGTACGGGCTACACGAAAGTGGCCTACCGATGCTTTCGAGGTGTGACGCACCTCACGTCTTCGGTGCTCGTGAAGACCTCAATTCGTCCGGCCCAAACGACTGTTGTCGTTAGTCGTACAAGCGGCCCCGAGCTGCGCGGCCACATCGCCCGGAATTCGCGCGGACCTTCGGTGTGCCCGAGGTCGCCCACCGCAGGCGACCTTGGCTACGGCGGCCTGCAGGTCGCCTCGTCCGCGCCGGTGATGTCCAGGACAACGAGACCGGGGTCGCTGGGGTGGATTGGGTCGATCGCGGCTCCATGCCCCTGGGAACGCCCCACCGGGGCAGGCGGTTCAGGACCGACGCCTGAATCACCTGCACGAGTAGGACGCTGCTCTTGCCATGAAACGTCTGGGGTGCGGACGACCGCTCCCGACACTAACCACTGCACCAGCGCGGCGGCGAGGTGCACGCCGGCCTGGGCGGCCTCCAGCGTCTCGGCGGTGCCGCTTTGACCACCATGGCGGGACGTCTCTCCCTCCCACAGCGCGCGCACATCATCGCCTCAGCGACGGCGATGGGTCCCCGGCGGCCGGCACCGGGACCGCGGCGCTCCGGATCCCGAGAGCTCGTCCCGCCGATCAGTTCGTAGTCGTCCATCCCGAAGACCGTAGGTCTCCACCGAGGCTCGGCTCCAGGGGTGGAGGGGGCCAAGGCGCGCGGAACGGTAGTGCTCCGCGGTCTTCTTGGCGGGCGCCTTCTTCGCCGCGGTGGTCTTCTTGGCTGCGGTCTTCTTCGGCTTCGGCATTTCGTGCACGGTGGCCGGCCCGCCGGTCTCACCGCGCGATCTTCGCCTTCGCCACGCTCGCCTCGAGCGCGGCCATGAGGTCGACGACCGGCGCGGCCTCCGGCTCCTCGCCCGCGACCGGCTTCGGCTCCCGGTGTTCCGCCTTCGCGCTGATGACCTCGACCAGGGCCGTAGTGGTCGGTGAGCCAGTCGCCGAGGTCGGCCAGGTGCTCACGCTCATGGTCTCCATCAGGGCGAGCGCGCCTTCGATCTCGTGCTCGCTGATGTCAGTCTCGGGCGGGGCCAGCATGCATGACCGCCACGTGCGCGTCATATTGGTAATGGGGGGCTGTGGGGGCATGCCGCAGGAGAAACGATGTGCGCTCTAATTTATCGACTTCTGGATGCGGAGATTTACCTTCACGAGGACGGGTCCTTCACCCATACCCCTAACGAAGGCGACGAAGTCCAGGATCTGACTGAAGCGCCCGACTCGATGGGTCCCCTCTATGTAGGCAACCGAATCTGCCGACTGCCACTTTTCAGAGACGGCCTCATCAACGATCCAGGAATTCTAGCACTGAAAGAATCCTGCGAACTCGTCACCATGGGCGCTGACCTGGTTTCATTCGCACTCGCCCTAGAGAATTGGCTAAATAACACCCCCCCAAGCAAAGATCCAAATCTAGTGCTGCTGGAAAAACTGCACGCCCAAATGAAGCAAGTCCAGGACTTCCAGCTAGCGAGTTGGGTAACTTCCCGAGAGGAAACAATCGATGACCTGAAAGCCGACGCATATACCGCCATTCAGACGGTGCACGGATTCTTTGACGCATGCAACGCCGCTCATACAAACGTCACCGCCATGCTTGAGAATAACGCATTCTGGGCCAACAAGATGGCCATAGCAGATACGGATACTAAGAAAGCTGTCACCCGCTTGATGGGATCCAGTCTGTGGATGCGCCCAAACAGCGTGGCAGCAATGTCGGGCGGGGGTGATCCGATGGACCCGGTGACGGGATGGATGTACCACATGGCCGACCGGGCGCCCGAGACTGGATTCCATCAAGTCTGGGACCACCGATGGCCGCTACCCGCTCTACTGTATGCGATGAGCGCCAGAATCTGCGTCATGAGGGCAGTCAATCCCTCTCTGACGAGCAATGCCGGCGTCGTCACCGAGATAAAGCAGTACATAGATTACCTCAGCAACATCTGGATTCAGATGTCGGACGGAGTCCGCCATCTGAAATTCGAAGATTACACCGCCAAGCAGAAGAGTGCACTTGGAAACTCGGGATACATTCCGACGTTCGCGGCGGATATTAATGGCGGCGAGTTCATCGGAGGAACAGCTTACACTTTCAACATTCACGCACCTTCTATGTGGAACTGGCACGGGCCGCGCCCACCGGGCGACCTTGTCGCCAGTAGCGACTTCGGTAATTTCTTCGAATGGTTCGGGGTGAAGAAACTCTTGATCACCGTTGGAGGCTGGGCGCACGGGCAAGTCGCTGACGCCATAGGATTGCAGCAACTCATTCGATATTGCGCTCAACTTCATGCGCTTATCGATCCGAGCAGGAGACTTCCATTTCTTGATTGGCAGCGCTCGGTTGATGACATAATGTCGGATGACGACCGCCGGAAGGATGCTCTAGCAGCGGCGCGAATTGTCGAGCTGACTCCTGAGCCTCAGGGCGAGAATGCCCCGTCTCGCTCCTTCTACATTTATGAGGCGCTCCATGCGAATCATGGCGAAACCGCGGAACTTGTTGGAAAGTATGCAGATGATCTGTTTCGTCTAGGCGTGGCCAACCAAGCCGCCCCATCCCGTAAGCGCTAGCGACAGCGCGCGGGCAAGCCGCCAGAGGAGTCGCACCCCTGCCCAAGGCGGAGTGGCCCGGTTCCACCGGTACAGCCATAAGCGGTGTCGACCAGGGCGACGGCGGCGACCGGCGCCACCTCGGCCGGCCGGGCGGCACGCCGGAGGCGATCCGCACTGAGCAGCAGACGACCGTACTTGGCGGCGAGATGATTGCCCCGGGCTCGCGAGGTCGGGGCCGCTGAATTCTGGCCACCGGGCCAACGGTGGAACGCCGTGCACCATGTGTACCTCGCCCGTGGAGCACGGGAAGTGGCGGCCCCTGTCGACACGCACGAAGCGGACCGGATCGAGTGGCTCGCTCTCGACAAGGTTCAGGACATGATCGACGCGCGGCAGATCCTCGCCGGCGTCGCTGTCACGGGGCTGCTTCACTGCTGGCGCGCCGCCCATAAGCGCCGGCGCCGCAGCAACGAGCTCTCGAAGATGCCGCACCGGCTGCGTGGCACCTGCGTGGCCGGGATGGCAGCGAACACCTCACGGGCCCGCGACACCAGAGTTCCGATGAGGTGTTCCCGCGCGAGGAACCCGCCCTCAGTCGCGGCGCGCGACCGCGCCCCGCGACAAGGCTTTCGGGCATGCCGCGCAGTGTCGCAGGAGGCACTGACAAGGGCCCGGCATGGGACGCACGAGAATCCCGTCGACCACAGCGTGCCCTCCCGCGGCGAACTCGCGGACTTCCTGCGGGCGGAACGCCGGGCGAGCGGGCTGACCTACGACCACCTGGCGGAGCGGACAGGGATCTCCGCCGCCACCCTCAAGCGCGCTGCATCCAGCAGGGTCACCCCGCGTGTCGATCCGGATCATCGAGCCGTCGACTCCTGCCTCCCGAAGACGGCGCAGCCGCGTACGCATCTCCACTTGGTACCGTGCCTCAACGACCACTTCCCACCGTCCCGCGCGACCCAGGCGCCTGACTGCAGGTGCCGTCCCGCGTCGAGCCGGCCCGTCAGGAGGTCTGCGCATCGGCAGATGCGGGATCCAGGGAGTCGAGAAGCTGACCCAAGGTGATCTTCTCCTCGCCGTACCCGAAGGTCATGGCGGCGGCGAGCGCTGCCCACCGGTCGGCGCTTCGGCCGCAGCGGTCAAGCAGGATCTGCAGCGCGATCTCGGGTTCGCTTCCAGAGAGGATCTCGTCGGCGGGAATCTGGAGCAGGTGCTCCAGGGTGTGGTGGCGGGACTTGACGACGGCCCGGTAGATCTCGGAGCGGGAGAGGACCTCGCGGGCGGCAGGGGAGTCGAGCCAGGACTGCAGGACGGCCGCAGGGTCGGGGTGTTGGGCGAGTTCGTCGTCGCTCATCAGGCGCAGCACACCGTCGTCTTCGTCCTCATCGGCCGGGACGGCCGCTGCCGCGTCCAGGAACCAGTCGGGGCCGGTTGCCTTCTCGGCGATCCAGGCCAGCTCCGCGGGGTGCAGCCCGTCCAGGGCGTCGGTGACGGCGGTGCGCGGGGTGTGCGGGTTGGCGGCGAGGGCGGTAAGGGCCTGGACGCGGCGGTGTTCGTTGTTGCGTTCCAGGAGCCGGTCCGGGCGGTCGTGGTCGGGGTCGAGGGTGCCGATGACGCGGATCAGGGTCTGGCTTGGGGCGGGGGAGACGACGGCGGGCTGCTCCAGGCCGGCGAGCTCGGCGCAGGCCCTGGCGAGGTGGTCAGGGCTGGCGCTGAGGAGAGCCAGGTCCTCGGCGAGGCTCAGGAGCCGGCTGGCGAAGGCGCGGTCGCCGTTCTGCTTCGCGGGCGGGCTGAGCAGTCGACCGCGGGTGGTGAGCGCGTCGGCGGCCGCGTGCAGCTGGTCGGCGGCCAGGGTTGCCAGGCGAGGGTTATTGCGAACGCGGTTGGCGAGGTGGTGCAAGGTCCTGCGGGCCGTCACCCGCGGATTGGGCAGCTCGGCCAGCTCGGGCAGACACAAGGCCGGAAGGCAGGCGAGCAGCAGCTCTTCACTCAGGGCGGGAGTCGGATCGATAGGAAGGTCCTCGCTGTCCGGGTCGGCGAAGGCCGCGCGGTTCCGGGCGTCCTCGAGGGCATGGATCTCGGCCTGGTCCAGCAGCAGGTGCTGGACGGCCGGCCCGAGCGTGGGGTGTGCGGTGAGCTCCGCCCACCGCTCGGGGCACCGAGCCAGCACCGCCCAGACGCCGCTGTGGCCGCCCAGGTCCAGGGACCAGTCCTTAGTGAAAGCGGAGAGGGCCTCCCAGCCCTCTTCGGGCTGCGGGTGAAGCAGGTACGCGGCGAGCGGGGCCAGACAGGCTTCCAGGACGGCGTCGAACAGCTCCGGCGGCACGGGCAGGGGCGGCGCGTCCGCGTTGCTGCTGTAGCGGTCGGAATCCCAGTACCGGACGACGTGCTCCACCTCGTGGCGGGGGAGTTGGGGCAGAAGGGCGATCGCGGCCTCGACCTGCTCGGGGTGCCGTGCAAGAGCGGAGACCAGCTCCGCCCATGGCCGGCGGTGCCGCAGAATGCCGTGAACGTCGGCGATGGTCACCGTGCCCGCGGCGGCCAGGTCGGTCAGCATCTTCTCGTCGGCGTGCACCAGAAGCTGGCCGCGTAGCCGCTTGCCCGATGTCCGGGCCAGCAGCGCGGGCAGGGCGGCCTTGAGGGCGTCCTCCCGCCGGCGCTCGGTGTGCGAGTCAAAGCCGTTCGGGGTGCACAGAGCTTCGATCACCGTCTTGAGGGCTTCCTTGGGAAGGCCCTCGCTCAAGGCGAGCTCCCGCCACAGCGGGTACGTACCGGCGCTGACCATCCTCGATTCCCCTCCCACTCATGCCCGGCGTTACCGCCCGGACGCTGGCCGTGGGACGACCGTAGGGCCCAACCTGACCTGCGCGGGCGCGATCCACGAAGTCCCTCGCCATTTGGCCCGCGCCGCGGGCGTGCCAGCGCTGTCTCTCCCGCTGTCGACGAAGGAGGTCCGACCTTGGCTACACGGACGCCGCGCGGCGGGGGAGTCTTCTCCTGGTTCCGCGGCGAAGCGTGACCAGGCGTCGAGACGGTCCGCAAGCGCGAGGTGCGCCAGGCCGCGGCGGGAGACGGCGGAGTAATCGAGGTTCCGCTGGGTCCGGACTCGCGCTGCCGCGACACACATCCCTCGGGCTCCGCCGGCACCCCTGACCACCTTCCAGGAGGGAAAGGTGGGCGTCGCCCGGGGAGCGCGACGTAGTTACCTGTGGGCGGGTTTGGCGGATTTCACTCGATGGTGGCGAGAAGCCACCCACTCATCGGCAGCACCACTTTGTGACGTCGATCACTCACTGCGCATGTGTCACACCTGTGAGTGACCATTCTCGCAGGTCAGGGGCCGTGACAGCGCCTCTGATGATCACGTTAAGCACCGACCCGACCGCACCGCGTGAAATTCGTAAGGCCGCGCATGCATGTTCGGCCGATTGGGCCGGTTGAGTGATCCCTAGCGGTGCCCCGGGAGCCGCTCTTTCCGTCAGCCCTCAACGAAGAGGACCAAAGACACCCCATGACCGACGACGTTCGTGAGGACGGCCACATGCCTGTGGCCGAGGAGGCCCCGCTCCAGCTTCCCCTGGAGTTCGAGGCCCACTACCTCACCAACCAGGTGACCTTTCACGACTTCGCGCTGAAGATCCTGCTGACCAACGAACGGGCGGAGAAGGCGGTCCACCGCGCCTACGTGGAGATCCGCACCCACTGGGACACCCTGCTCACCGAACCAGACCTGCAGGCGCAGACCTGGCAGATCCTGCGCCGCGCCATCATCGACGAACTGATCGGCGGCTGCCGCCAGGAACTCGCCGCGCGCGACAGCGGCATCGGCCTGTACCCGGCCCTCGCCAAGCTCCCCCCGCGCCAGTTCGACGCGATCGTCCTGCGCTTCATCGGCAAGTACGACACCAAGGACATCGCCTGGTACATGGGCCTCACGCCCGGCACCGTCAACCACCACATCCGCAAGGCCCAGGAGCGCCTCGCCCCCATCCACCGTCGCGCCACGCGGCCGATCAAGAAGGAGGACGCCCAGTGAGCGACACCTGGGAACAGCTTTTCGCCGACGCCGACATCGCCGTCTGCGAGCCGCGTCGCGCCTTCGACGTCGGCGCCGGGCTGCGCCGCATCGCCCGCGACACCGCCCACCTTCCCTCCTCTGACCCGGCACCCATCGGCGGTCACCCCAGCGCCCGGCGCCGGCTCGGCGTCATGGCCCGGGTGGTGGTCACCCAGGCGGGGGCCGCCGCCCACATGGAGGAGCTGACCGCGCTGCTCGGCGGCGACGACACCGTCGCGCAGTTCGACGGCTGGACCGACGGCGTCGACATCGAGGGTGTCCAGGTCTTCGCCTGCATGCTCTACCTCGCTCACCACCCCGAAAGCGCCCGTTTCTGGTGGCGCTTCGCCGCCGGCGCGGGATCCAGCGGCGCGGCGTACTGCCTGTACCTCGACCACCTTGCTCTCGGCGACGATCGTGAGGCGAAGTTCTGGAAGCGGCAGGTGACCGCTCTGTTCTGCCCGGACACACCCCGGGACCGCGAAGTCGACACCCAGGCGTTCCTCAAGGCGCTGGAGCACTTCACCAACGACTCCGCCAGCCACGACGCCAGCCGGGCAGTCCTGACCGGCGGCCTGGAAGCCGACGTCGACCAGCTGGCCGACCATCACACCGCCGACGGCCTGGTCTGCCGCCCCGACGCCCGCCTGGCCGACCGCATCCACGAACTCGCCGGCCGCCCCTGAAACGCAGAAGTCCGGCGCGGGGCCGAAGGTTCCTAGGCCGCCCAGCCCCCGCCGGACCACACCAGTACCCCGAAGAACGGAGCACCTACCGTGAAGACTAGCCGCCGCACCCGCACCGCGGACAAGACCGCGCGAATCTGCCGCACCCGCACCGCGCAGCAGCCTTCCCGAATCCGCCGCGGCCGCCGCTGGATCGCCCGCCGACGCAGCGCCCTCATCTCCAGCACCCTGCGTGGTGCCGCCTATGCCACCGGCGCTGGCATCGTCTCTCTCGGCTTCTACCTGATCCAGCAGCAGATCTGACTCCCGCGAACCAGACAGTCGGTGGGCCGCAACCTCTTGGTGCGGCCCACCGCGCGTCTGCGGGCGTCAACTGCGGTGCTGCGACGCCGCCCGTCTCGGGATTTCCAAGCCGATGGCCGTCGTGATGGTGCCTGGCGTCGAGACTCACCAGCGTGACCGACCCGAACGCCCCTGATCTCGATGCCGGACTCTGCCGACGGAGAGGGCCGGACGACTGCTGGCAAAGGCCGGGTCCGGTTCCCGCTCGTACGGTGGGTGCTCGCCCCGCTATGACGTGGGAGGCGAGGCGCCTGGCCGCCGACCCGACAACGTGACCTCAGGAGAACGTCATCGTTGAGCCTGTCGGCCCACCTGCGCGGGCCTCCACACAAGGCCCCGCCGGCACCCACCCACCGCTGGCGGGGCCGGCCCGTTCAACTCGCCTTCAGGTGAGCGCCGGCAAGTGAGACCGAACGGGAACCTGCAGGTCAGCGCGACTCGATCTGTCATGACGTGCTCGACAACCTCGGCTGCTACGACGGGGCCCGCGGCGATTTCTGCAAGGACCACGCGTGCTGCCGGTGCCAGCAGCGCACCTGCGGCCAAAAGGGTCGGCGACGAGCGGCTCTGCGGGCTGTGGGCCTCCTGCTGCTGGCCGCCCGCGCTCGGGGGCTGGTGTGCGGGCGGCCAGCCCTTCGGCCCGTCCTGTCGATAAAGGGCCGTGCTCTGACGGTACGTCCCTGCTGGCGAGAGAGGGCTGCAAGGACGGCGCTACCCGGTCCCTGAGGGTGACCCGGCAAGGCATTCGGCGCAGCCTTGGCAGCGCGGTCACACCTCGCTCGGTGCCGGCGGCGCCGGGATCACGTCGACCCCTTGGATGGTTAGCTAGCCTGCGTCTTGGATGACTGAGGCGGTCGCGCGGTAGTCGGCAGAGATGCGGAAGTACGCATGGGCAGAGCTCCTCGGTCCGGCAGTCACACCATCCGCCGGACAGGGCCTGGCGCAACCGGTTCCCTTGCTGGGGCGGACGTGGTGCGGAAGCGAGCCCGGTACGCGGTGGGGGAGACACCAAAGGTCTGCTGGAACACGCGACGCATGCTCTCGGAGGACCCGAATCCGGCTTGCTGCGCGACCTCCTCGACCGGCGCGGTGCCCGAGGACAACAGGACCTGGGCCGCCTCCACCCGAACGGCGTCGGCGTACCGTCCGAGCGTCATGCCGGTCTCCTGCCGGAAGAGGCGTGCCAGGTGTCGGGGACTGACGCCAAGCCCCGCAGCCAGCGGGTCGACGCCGTAGGGGAGAGCGGGGTCCATGGTGATCTCGTCCATCGCGCGGCGTACGAGCGGGTGCTGGGGCGGCCGCGGGGTCATGCGGACGCTGAACTGCGATTGCCCGCCCGGGCGCGCCATGAAGACGACGAGCTGGCGGGCTGCCTCCCTCGCGACGTCTGCGCCGTGGTCCTCCTCCACCAGAGCAAGGGCAAGGTCGATCCCCGCCGTGACTCCGGCCGAGGTGACGATGTGGCCGTCGCGTACGAACACGGGGTCCGACTCCACGCGTACCTTCGGATAGGCGGCGGCGAGCTGCGGAACCAACTCCCAGTGGGTCGTGGCGCGCCGGCCGTCGAGGAGCTCGGCCTCGGCCAGAAGGAACGCGCCCGCACAGACCGAGGTCACTCGCCGCGCCCGTGTGGCGAGACCGGCGATGAGTGAGAGCAGGTGGCTGTCGGCGACAGCATGCCGCCAGTCTCTGCGGCCGGGCACCAGCAGCGTGTCGATGTACTGAGGAAGATCCTCGAGGGAGGCGTTCGCCCCGATCCGCAGCCCGCAGGAGGTGCGCGCGTCGAGACCGGCGGTGGAGACGACCCGCACGTCGTAGCGCGCGCCGTAGCGATTGGCCGTGGTGAAGACCTCCAGCGGCCCGCTGACGTCCAGGAGCTGGACTTCGTCGAAGGCGACGATCACTACGATCCGGTCCGCACCCTGACGAGCTCGGCTGTCTGCGCCCCGGGACATGGGTGCTATTCGTCCCACGGCGAGTCCAGGATCGTACGGACGAAGTCCTTGCGCTCGAAGCCCGGCAGGTAGTGCTGAAGTACGTCCGCCTTGACGTTCCCGAAGGTGGTTGCAGCTTTGTGCCGGACGCCGTCGGTGAACGCACCGAGAATGCGCGCCTTGAAGTCGGGGCGCGGATGCAGGGCCACGATCTCCTCGCGCTCGGCGGCGGAGATGTCCGCGAAGCCGATGCCCAGGACGTCGTACTCGACGCCGGCGGTCACCAGAGCGACCTCGGGCTCCATGAACTCAGGAATCCCAGGGGTGGTATGCAGGGCGATGGCCGTCCATACCCGGCGCACGCTGTCGTCCGGTACACCGTGTGCCTGCAGGAAGCGGCGGGCTTCATCAGCACCGTCGACCTCGAAGCGGCGGCCGCTCGTCCGGAACTGCTGGCCCAGTCCCAGGTCATGGAACATCGCGGCGATGTACAGCAGCTCAGGGTCGAAAGCGAGATCACGGTTGCGGCCCTGAAGGCTGCCGAAGAAGTACACCCGCCGTGAGTGGTGGTAGATCAGGTCACCTGCCGCTTCGCGGACCAGCTCGGTCGCCTCCCGCGTCAGCTTGGTGTCCGGCACGTGCATGCCTGCCGCTGTGTTCCCGGCCGTCGTCACCGTCATGGCATCTCCCCTGTACTTGGCTGATGGGACCCATCTGGTTCAAGAGCAGGTCCCAGTTTCCTCATCTCTCTCGGGCGCAGCCATGGTCATGGGGACGTGGAACCCACAGATAGGGACATCCGCCTCTGCGTTGCAGCCACACGGTCTGCGGAGTTCAGTGGTCCGGGCGGCTCCCGAGTCGCGGTCGCCGCCTCCTCCGCCACACCCGCGCTGAGGAGCCTTTCAGGGTCGGCCGAGGACGGCGGCGTACAGGTCGTTGGCGTACTTGGCTGCGGTGACGGCGTTCTCGCGGTCGGCGAAGTGTGGGACTTGCGGTGAGACGGACAGCACCTGGTGCTCGATCCCGGCGGTGCCGTTGAGTGCGAAGCGGGCCTCGAGCTCAGCCGGCGAAGCGCCCGCGCCGGTGTTGCGCTGGGTGGCGGTGTCGGTGCGGCCAAAGGAATCGAGGAGATCGACGTATTCATCGGTCCACAGGTGGCCGCGCACATCGATGCGCATAGAGAGTCCTCTCTCCAGGGGAGTGACGCACGTCCGGGCGTCTCAAGTGAGGGCCAGCCCGGCGAGGGCGGCGGAAGCGGCGCCGAACCGCCGAGCGCCTGCAGATCACCCAGGCCCGCGTCAGCCAGGCGGTCAGACAGCTGAAGCGCCCGATCGGCGCACAGTTCTTCCACCGCACCAGCCGCAGCGTCCGGCTGACACCCGTCGGCGCGCAGGCGCACCGGGAGTGGGAGGCCGGTTACCGCCAGATCATGCACGGCGTCGACGCCGCCACCGCGGCCGCGCGCGGTCACACCGGCGTTCTCGCGATCGGCACGACGGGACCGCACTTCTGCGTGGTCAAGGGCGCCATCAGACTGCTCCAGGCCCGCCACCCGGCGGTCCAGGTGCAGCACCGTGGTACCGGTCGACGACCCACGCCTCACCGTCGGCTCCGGTCGTGCACACCTCGCAGGTACGGCTCATGGTCGGGGCCACGCATCCGCTCGCCCGCGGCCGACTCCAGCGTCAGCCGGTTCTCGCTGGCGGCCCTCGCTGGGACGAACTTTGTCTGATGTGGCACTAGGTTCTGTCCGGCGGATCACTGACGGAGCCAGAGCCGAATCGCTGCGGCCGGGACGGTGCCGTGGAAGACGTAGGCCCGTTTGTCGTAACGGGTGGCGACCGCACGGGAGTTCTCAAGTCGGTTAATCGTCCGCTCGACCTCGTTGCGGCGTCGGTAGCGGTCGCGGTCGAAGCCGACGGGCCTCCCGCCGTCTCTGCCTCTGCGTCGCCGGTTGGCCCGCTGGTCCTTCGGTTCCGGAATCGTGTGCCGGATGTGGCGTCTTCGCAGGTAGCGGCGGTTTCGGCGGGAGCTGTATGCCTTGTCGCCGCTGACGTGGTCCGGCCGGGTTCGGGGTCGTCCGCCCAGCGGCCGGGGAACCCTGACCCGGTCCAGGACCTCGACCAGCTGCGGAGCGTCGCGCCACTGGCCCGGCGTGAGTAGGAGGGCCATAGGGCGGCAGCCGCCTTCGCCGGCGAGGTGGATCTTGCAAGTCAGGCCGCCCCGGGACCGTCCAAGTCCCTCATCGGGGCGATGGTGTCGAGGCGTCGTCCCTTTTTCGGGATCCGCGGCCGGGTCTTGCGGGCGCCGGCCGCGTGCTGTTGGGCCCGGCAGGACGTCGAGTCGACATCGACCATCGACCAATCGATCCGGCCTGCAAGGTCGGCGTCGGCCTGGACCGACTGCAGGATCCGGTCCCAGGTGCCATCCGCCGACCAGCGGCGTGCCGTTCGTAGACGGTTTTCCACGAGCCGTAGCGTTCCGGCAGGTCACGCCACGGGATACCGGTCCGGACCCGGAACATGATGCCGTTGATCACGGTGCGGTGATCGTTCCACCGGCCGCCTGGACCACCCGAAGGTGGCAGATGCGGCTCCGACAGCGACCACTCGCGATTCGTCAGATCCCCCCGACCCATGACCGAACCAACGAGCGTTCGGCCGGAGAATCACATGATCCGCCGGACCGAACCTAGCCCACCGCCCGCTTCACGAGCGCCGTGATCCGCTCCTCCACCTCGGGTGTCACCTCGGTCAGGGCGAAGCCGGCTGGCCACATGGTGCCCTCGTCCAGCTTCGCCAGGTCGCTGAAGCCGAGGGTCGCGTAGCGGGCCTTGAACTTCTCCGCGCTCTGGAAGAAGCAGACGACCTTGCCGTCCAGCGCGTACGAGGGCATCCCGTACCAGAGCTTCGGTGCCAGCTCCGGGGCGCCTGCCGTGACGACGGCATGGACCCGTTCGGCCATGATCCGGTCCGACTCTTGCGTCTCGGCGATCTTCGCGAGGACATCCTGCTCGGCCTGGGCCGCCTTGTCCGCGGCGGAGGCGCGTCGAGCCGCCGCCTTCGTCTCCTTGGCGTGATCCTTCATCGCGGCCCGTTCCTCGGCCGTGAAACCCTCGTACGTTCCAGAGCTGTTGCTCATGGTGTGGCCCCCATCCCGTGAAGTGATCTTGAAGGGGACCTTAGTGGAGGGGGACGCCCTTGCATACGATCGAGCGGTGGATGCCTGCGCGGTCGACAAGGAACGTGTCGCGTTCGGGTGCCAGACGGTCTATTCGTCCCAGGCGTTCAGGCCGGACGGCCCCCTCGCGGGCGACGAGTGGCTGGCCGTCGAGCACCCGGAGCGGGTCGCCGGAGTGCTTCTGATCCCCAACGACCAGTCCTACCGCGGACGAACCTGCGAGCAGGACATCAAGGACGGCGGCGGGCCGCACCCTCCGGAACCGGTCGGCGCGGGGGACTAACTGTAGAGACGCTAGGAGGGTCCGGCGGATCAGGGCCGGATAGGGCCCGGCGTCTGGTGCGGTGCATCGCAAGGCGCCGGAGCGTCCTCATGGCGGTGGGGGCACCTCCCGTGCCCGAAGGGCTACGGGGGCACTATGTGGACGTTTCGGCAACGCAGCGAGGCGCCGTGCCAGGAGCCGCGACCCCGGCCATGATCCGCCGGACACCCCCTAGTAGGCGGTGACGCGGACTCGTCGAATCGCTCGTCGCCTCCGCCGCGGAGCACGGGCAGGGAAGGGCTTCCCCTTCCGGACCAGGGAGAAGTCGGAGAAGTCGCGGGCCCAGATGCATCCGTCGGCGTCGTGGAAGAACACCCCTGCAATCCCGATCCTCATCTCGTCCAAGTACCGAGGAACCCGGACCTCGACGCACTCACCCGGCTCCACGACGTCTTCCTCGAACGGCCATGCGCGCAGCCGACCACCGCTTGCTCCGAAGAGGACGCCCGGGAAGTAGATCGGTCGATCCGCGGTGTTACGCAGCACCACCCGGATCTGGGACGACTCCGCATATTCGTCGCCCTCCGGGTAGTACATGGACACCACCTTGGACGCCTCCAGGCGCTCCTCCTTACGCCTGTCCCGCAGGAGGATGTAGAACCCAAGCAGTAAGGATCCGCCGGTCAGGAACGCACTCAGCCAGGCGGGGGCTGTCCCCCAATCGATTCCCCTCATGGCCAGGGGATGCGCTCCGCGGAACCGTCGGAAACGGGAGTTGAGGCACATCTGAGGTCACGCAGACCGCGACGCGAGCTCGCGCGTGTGAGCTCGCGTCGCACGAGGAGCGGCTGCAGACGCTGAAGCGTACGTCGTCGGCGGCGCACTCCTCGGTCCCCATACTGGAATCAACGAATTCCACGACATCCGTTCCTCGACTTCGGTGGCTCTCAAGCGAGGCGCTTCCATGAACTTCGGATGAAGACCAAGGAGGGGAATGGGGTACTCGAGATGATGCCCTGTTTGGTGAATTCCGCGTCACGCCCGATGTCTGCAGATCGGCATCACCCGGCTAGATGTCGCTGCTGCGTCATCGGTCGAGGGCAAGTGGGGTGATGGAAAGACTGTCCCTCTCACCAGCATGGGACTTTCAGCGATGCTGACTGCTCTTCCGGATCAGGTCAACGACCCGTCGAACCGGAATCAGCGGATCAGACCGCCAGGGCGTAGCCCTATCATCGGAGAACTCGGTGAGAGGGGAAGCAATGAAGGGCGAAGCGAAAGAGCTGGCCTTGGGATGGGGCGCCTGGCTGCTGATGGGAGTGATGGCTGCCCCTCATAGGTACAACACCGACATCATCGACACGATCTCCCTGTGTCTTCTCGGGCTCTACACTCTGTTCGTGCTTGCCGTGACGGTTCGGTTTGCGTTTCGCCTGATAACGATTCGAAGCCGGACCGCGGGCGCGGCAAGTTCGACGGAGCAGGGGACTTTGGGCGTGGCAGGCAAGGCAAGCGACCGGACTGAGCTGCGGTAGTTTCAGGATCTACCGGACGGCCGAAACCTGTGCGCCCCGTGATGACTGCAATCAGGACAGCGAAATCCTGCCATGCGAGGTACGCCGAGTGGCGTGAGGAGAAGGGCCTGGGGTGGGTATATCAGGGTCGGAAAACGGCGCACGGGGCCAGCGGAGCGATGAGGAAGCTAATGCTTCCGAGCATCAGCCGAGACCGACTCAGGGTCTGGGAGCGGCGCCATGGACCGGGCCAACGCATCCGGTTGCCGCCGCGCCGGAGGAACACCCCGGTCAGCCAGGCGGTATGGGTCACGAGCGGAGTGCCACCACTGGGATGACGCCAGCTGCAGGAGGTTTCCTGCATGGTGTCCCCGCACAGGCGTGGCCCCTTGCGGAGCAGCGTGCCGCCGCGCGCGGGGCCGTTCCTGCCCGCGACGGGTCGCGGTACTGCGAGCAGGCGCGTAACGGGCGGCAGGGGCCGTTGCGCCGGATCGGCGAGGCGCTGACGGTGGCTGGGCTGTTGGCCGCCGGGATGGTCGCCGTTCTCCTGCTCGGCATGACGGCCGCGTTCATGTACGGGACTCAGTTCGCACCCGAGGAGGGCGAGCGCCTGTTGGCCGATCCTCTGGCGGACGAGGCGCTCGGGTTGCTGTCGCTGGCCGTCGGCATCCCCGCGGTGATGCTCGGGGTGCGCTGGTGCGGTAGCCGGCCGGCGGGGACACTGTTGTCGGTGACGGGCCGGCTGCGGTGGCACTGGCTCGGGCTCTGCTCCGGTCTCGCGTTCGCCGTCATGGCCCTGAACATGGGCGGGCTGGCGCTGTGGGACTGGCTGGCCAACGGCGACGAGATCTTCACCGGTGAAGCGCCTGGTCCGGGCCGGCTCGTGGCGGGCTTGACGGTCTTCCTCGTGATCGTGCCGTTCCAGGCCGCCGCAGAGGAACTCGTGTTCCGAGGTTGGGTGCCGCAGTTCTTCGGAGGGTTCCTGAGTTCACCCTGGCCGGGAGTGGTCGTGGGTTCCGTGCTGTTCGCTCTGGCCCATGGGTTCGGCGGGTGGAGCGGATTCCTGCTGCTGTTGTACTCCGCGCTGTGGTGGGGGTGGCTCGTGGAACGTACAGGCGGACTGGAGGCCGTCATCGCTGTGCATACCGCCAACAACCTGCTCGCCTACGGCATCGCGCTGGCACTGGGACAGCTCGCCGACACCGGCACGGCCGCGGACGCACCGTGGCAAGCACTCCTGGCAGAACTGGTGACCGCACCGGCGTACTGCCTGCTGGTGGCCCGCCTCGCCAAAAAGCGCGGCATCACCGCGCGGCGGCCGACGGTACGAGACGGCGGTATGCCGCGCCTGGTCTAGCTCGAGTGCACCCAGGCCGCCTGCCAACAGCGACACAGCCAAGGAACAACTCGCCGATACCGGCCTGGGCTCCTGCTGCGGCTTCCCCCGGCATCTACCCCGTGACGCCGTCCGTTTCATCTGCTCGATCCGTCTCCGAGATCGTCCCGGCGATGCCGCGCCCGCGCAGGTCAGCACAGACACGGCCTCATCGGCAGGTTGCGGAATCACCGCCCAGATCGCACGCCGTCGCGGATGACTGCGGATCGCCCCGGACGAATACGCCGTCTCGGCCAGGAACATCTCCGACCTCTGGCCAGCCGGCCCGCAGTGCCCGGAAGCCATCCGCCTGGCCGGGCGTGATCGCAAGGGCGAGCGAGTGTCAGCGGCTGGCCGCCGGTCAGGCGGCTTGCCGGTCGGGACCGTCCAGAGTCCGATGGTCCCGACCGACGGCAGGAGCTCTCGTTGACGGGCCTCGCGGTCCGCTGATCAGCCGGATGAGCGCAGAGTCGACCGCGACGCCCGAGTTCTACGACATGCGTGAACGAGCTTCAGCCTGCCAGGTCTCACCGCGCGTTGCGCCGGGCCGTCGGCCCACGGGCACACACTCGTTACCTGAAGCGGCCACTCCAAGGGGTCCAGGGCATGAAATATTTCCTCGGCCAGTAGCCAGGAGTTGAGCGGTTATAGATGGCGGTATAGCCGTTATAGATGAACCGGGCACCGTGCCTGCCTACGTTCCTTGCATACCAGTAGGTCTCGCGCGCGTTGAGCATCGCCGACCCACAAGCGAAGGCGCCGCGCCAGCTCCTGCACTGGGTGTACCTGCGGAATCTCCTGAGCCGCCTGAGCATGGTGGCGGTCTTACCGGCTGGCGTGATCAGGGCGCCGAACATGAGCGTGGAGTGGAGCATGTCCGCACTCGCGTGGCGGCGTCGGTAGCCTCGCCACTTCCTTAGCCAGCTCATGGGGTTGTACCAGGCTTGTCCGTTGAGGTCGTATTGGTTGATGGGGTCGCCGGGGTAGCCGTAGCGGTTGTCTCCGCCTCCGTAGACGGGGTCGGTGGACAGG
>NZ_JBITXS010000020.1:0-74223 GCF_044544825.1 Streptomyces sp. NPDC053493 | reverse complement strand
CTTCGGCCGCGTGGTTCCAATATAACTATTGTCTGTTTAAATCCACGTCGCCCCCCCCCCCCGCACCCCGTTGGTGTTGGGGGTTGTGCCGGCCCCGCCCCCCCGGCCCGCCCCGGCAGGTTTCCCTGCCGGCCCTTCTCCCCTGCACCGATCCACCCCTGCTCATCGGCCCCGCAGTCAGTGCTTCAGGGTGTCCTTGGCCTTCTGGCCGGTCTGCTTGGCGTCCCCCGCGACCTGCTCCGCCTTGCCCTTCATCACCATGCTCTCGTTGCCGACGGCCTTACCCGTCGTCTCTTTTACCTTGCCCTTCGTGACCTTGGCCACGTTCTTCGACTTCTTGCCGGTAGCCATCTCACTCTCCTCCACACCCCGAACCGGTGTAGCGATCAGGATTCGATCCAGGCTTTTACCCCGAATGGCGGCAATCACGCATGCCGGTCGATATCACCCGTGGCGATCCTCAGTGTCTCCGGGCGGCTACCAGTCGGTAGAGCGCCAGGAGGATGACGGAGCCGACAATGGCCGCGATCCATGTGGAGAGCTCGAAGAATCCGTCGATGGAGTCGACTCCGAAAATGACCTTGCCGAGCCATCCGCCCAGCAGTCCGCCGGCGATGCCGATCAATATCGTGACGATGACACCGCCAGGGTCCCGGCCCGGCATCAGGAACTTCGCGATGATCCCGGCGAACAGACCCAGCAGGATCCAGCCGATAATTCCCATGGGATCCCCTTTTCCTGGTTACGACTCTTCTGTACGTCCGTATTCACCGCTGGACCGGTTGCAAACATGGAAAGAATCCGGCGGCGGCCCGCGGCACGCCGGCCGGCGCCCGCGCGGCGTGCGGGCGGGGCGGGCCGGGGCGCGGTTCGAACACCGGGTCGGCTGACGCGCTAGGCCTGCCGAAGCGCCGACCGGGAAAGTACGATCAAGAGATGTCCGACATGACCGAGACCACACCCGGCTGGCTCAGCACCGACGAGCTGCACACCGCCAGAGCCCGGATGCCGATCCTTTACGTCGAGGCCGTGCCCGTACGCGTGGACGACAGCGGCGAAGTCACCGGGATCGGACTGCTCCTGCGGATCGGTGCCGACGGAACGATCAGCCGGACCCTGGTGTCCGGCCGCGTCCTGCACCACGAGCGGATCCGGGACGCGCTGCTCCGGCACCTGGAGAAGGACCTCGGCCCGGTCGCCCTGCCGCGGGTCCCGGCCTCCCTGCAGCCGTTCACGGTCGCCGAGTACTTCCCCACGGCCGGCATCACGCCGTTCCACGACCCGCGCCAGCACGCGGTGTCCCTCGCGTACATCGTGCCCGTGAGCGGGGACTGCCGGCCCCGCCAGGACGCGCTCGACCTGGTGTGGCTGAGTCCGCAGGAAGCGGCCTCGCCCGCGGTGCAGGGCGAGATGCCCGGCGGTCACGGGGCGCTCCTCAAGCAGGCCCTCGCGCACGTCGGACACATCTACTGAGTCGTGCCCGCCGTCAGGCGGACACGGTCGGTTCGGCCCCGGGCCCGGTGTCGGGTGAGTCGGGGCCGGGCCGGCCGTCCCGCAGGGCGCGCCGGGCGCGGGAGGCCCGTACGGCGCGCGTGATGCCGTAACCGAGCAGCCAGGGGACGAGGGTGTCGGCCAGGACGAACACGGCCGTGTAGCCGAGGAGATCGTCGCTCCAGGTCGCGTCGTCCCACCGCTCCGGCCGGAACAGGTAGAAGGCCGGGGCGCCCAGCGGCTCCAGCGGCAGCAGCACCGACCACAGGCGCGGCCGCCGGCCGGGACGCCGGGCGCACCACACTCCCATCGCGCCCATGACGAACGGTCCGAAGACCACCCACAGCATCACCGGAAGGACGACCGGCACCACCCACCAGCCGTCCTCGAAGCCGAACATCATCTCGACGCCCCCCTGACATCGCCCATGTGACGGCTTCCATGGTGCGCCCGGCGGGCCGACGGCGGTACGGGTTGACGCCGGGTCAGCCGGTGACGGCCAGCTGCCGGATGGCGGGCAGGTCGGCGTAGAGGTGCTCGCCGGGGCACTCGGTCGGGTAGCCGTCGCGGTGGCCCGAGATCCGCTTCATGGTGACCACCTGGCCCTTCTTGTAGCGGCCGTTGTCCGCCGCCGCGGTGAGGTTGACGGTGCCGGCGGGGTCGTAGCCGTACAGGCCGAGCTTCCAGCCGGCGACGTGCGCGATCGCGTCGAGCACCGGCGGCGTGGAGACGGCCGTGTTGTAGTCGCCGAGCACGGCGATGCCGGCGGTGTCGGTGTTGAAGCCGTAGGTCTGGGCACCGAGGACGGGCTGGTCGACGCCGCCCGCGCGGCCCTCGAAGACGGTGCCGCACGTGTCGACGAGGAAGTGGTAGCCGATGTCGTTCCAGCCCTGGCCCTGCACGTGGTAGAGGAAGATCGAGCGGACGATGCCGGCCGACTGGTCGCAGGTGTAGTCGTTGCTGCCTGCGGTGTGGTGGACGAAGACCGCCTTCGTCTCGGTCGTGTACGTCGGTGGGTTCAGGACCAGCGATTCGTCCGCGCCCCAGCCGGACCGCGGCGTGACGACGGGCTGCGTCGCCGAGGTCACCGCCGTGGGCGTCCGGTCCGTCTCCGTCTCCGTCTCCGCGTCCGTCGCGCCGGCCGTCGGGTCGACGAGTTCGACCCTCAGGCCCGCGGGCAGCCTGGCCCCGGCGTCGGGCCCCGCGGTAACCCGCACCTGCAGGCCGTCGGACGGGCCGGTCCACAGCGGCTGCGTGCCGGCGCGCACGTCGGCGGCGCGGCTGTCGGGGCCCACGTCGGGCGTGCGGACGTCCTGGTCGAGCGTGCGCCAGGCGGACCAGGCGCCCGTGCGCAGGTCCCGGGTGCGGACCTCGGCCGTACCGCCGAGCGGAGCCCGGGAGTCGGTCCAGGTGAGGCCGAGCATGCTGAAGGGCGCGGTGCGGTGGGCGGGCAGGGCGCGTCGTGCCGGGTCTGCGCCGTCGAGCGTGACGTGACGCAGGCCGTGGCCGCCGTCGGCCGCGAACCCCGCCGGTACGGGTGCGGGCGCCGGCGCGGCGGCGCTGGGCGCGGCGAGACCGGTGGTGGCGAGCACGACGGCGGCGAGGCCGGCGACGGTGGCGGCGCGGGCGGTCCGGCCGAGGAGGTTCGGGATCACGGTGTTCCTTGGAGTTCGAGGTCGGTGCGGGAGGTGGTGTTGGAGGCGGCGCGGCACCTGCTCCGGCCCGCGGTCCCCCGAAGGCGCCCTCGGCGGTGGAGCTCGCCCGCGCCGGCCACGGGATTCCCTTGCGGTTTCCGGGCCATGGGCGGCACGGCTTCTCTTTCGTTCCGTTCACTCGGCGGGAAATGCCGCTGCGTTATACACCGGGGAGATCCGCCGGATCCAGGAAGCGGAAGTATCGGGCGAAGGTGGCGTCTCGTACGGCCGAGCCGCCCGTTCCGGCTCCTTACGCCGTCCGAGTGCCGCTCCACCGCCACCCGCGCACCACCCGCGCACCACTCGCGCACCGCCCGCGCGCGTCCCGGAAACGGCAACAAAGATTGCCCGCGACGACGTGGTCCCCGCACCCTGGCGGCGGAGGTGATCGCCATGACCGGCGCCAACAACAACCCGCAGGACCGGACCTCGTACGACGTCATCGTGATAGGCGGCGGGGCGGGTGGGCTGAACGCCGCGCTCGTCCTCGCCCGGGCCCGTCGCACGGTCGCCGTGGTCGACGCCGGGGAGCCGCGCAACGCGCCCTCGGCCCACATGCACAGCTTTCTCTCCCGTGACGGCGTCTCCCCGCTCACCGTGCTGGAGACCGGTCGCGCGGAGATCGCGCGCTACGGCGCCGTCCTGCTCCAGGGCCGGGTCGACCAGGTGGACGCGGCCGAGGCCGGCGGGTACGTGGTGCGGCTGGCCGGCGGGGCGACGCTCGGCGCCCGCCATGTCGTCCTGGCCACGGGACTGCGCGACCGGCTGCCGGAGATCCCGGGCGTGCGCGCGCTGTGGGGCGAGGACGTGCACTTCTGCCCGTACTGCCACGGCTACGAGGTGCGTGACCAGCCCATCGTCGTCCTCGGCGTGCATCCCGCGTCGCCGGGCCAGGCGCTGCTGCTGCGTCAGTGGTCGTCCGACGTGCGCTACGTGGCGCACGACCGGCCGCTCACCGCCGAGGAGCGGGAACGGATGGACGCGCGCGGAGTCGAGGTCTTCGACGGGCCGGTGGCCACGCTGCTGAGCAAGGAAGGACGGCTGCGCGCGGTGGAACTCGCCGACGGGCGGACGCTGGAGTGCTCCTCGGTCTTCCTCTTCCCGACGATGACGCCCAACGACTCCGCCTTCGAGGGTCTCGGCTGTGCGAGGGACGAGCAGGGCTGGCTGCTGACCGACCGGGCGGGCCGGACCAGCCGCCCCGGCCTGTGGGCCGTCGGCAACGTGGTCGACCCGCGCGCCCAGGCCGTCACGGCGGCGGGCATGGGAGCGGCGGCGGCGTTCGCGCTCAACCACGACCTGGTGGACGAGGAGATCGAGCGGGACCTCGCCGCGCACCGCTCGGCCTGACCCGTACGCGCCCGGCGCCGCGCCCCGATCCGTGCCCGACTCCCCCGCCCGTCTCCCCCGCCCGTCTCCGGCTCACCCGCCGGAGGCGGGCGCCTTGCGTTGCGGCCGGGCCCGTACGTGCATGCGCTCGCCCTGGCGGCCGAAGAGGCTCAGCACCTCGACCGGGCTCTCGCCGGTGCTGCCGAACCAGTGCGGCACCCGGGTGTCGAACTCGGCCACCTCGCCCGGGTCGAGCACCAGGTCGTGGTCGGCCAGGACGAGCCGGAGCCGTCCGGAGAGCACGTACAGCCACTCGTAGCCCTCGTGGGTGCACAGTTCGGGCGTGTCCCGGCTCGCCGGGAGCACCATCTTGTAGCTCTGGAGGGGCCCGGGCTGGCGGGTCAGCGGGAGCACGGTGTTGCCGTTCACGGCGTGCGGTTTGAGCCGGACGCGCGGGTCGCCGACCTCGGGCGCGCCGACCAGTTCGTCCAGCGGCACCTGGTGGGCCTGGGCGATGGGCAGCAGGAGTTCGAGGCTGGGGCGGCGCTGGCCGGCCTCCAGACGGGACAGGGTGCTCTTGGAGATGCCGGTGGCCTCCGACAGGGCGGCGAGGGTGACTCCGCGTGCGGTGCGCAGCCGCTTGAGCCGGGGGCCGACGGCGGACAGGGCCTGGGCGATGATCGGGGACTGCTCCACGCCGCCATTACAGCGATCCGCTCCCGAAACCGCAACGCAGGATGCTGATTTGGCACCGCGCGCCCGCCAGCACGGAGGCGCGCCCGCCGCGCCCGCCGCGCCCGCCGCGCCCGCCGCGCCCGCCCGCACGGAGGCGCGCCCGCCGCGCCCGCCCGCACGGAGGCGCACCGCCCCGCACGAAGGCCCGCCCCCCACGGAGCGTGCCGCACGAAGGCCCGCCCCCCACGGAGCGTGCCGCCCACCGGCTCCCCGGCGGACGGCACGCGGCACCACACGGCCGTTCAGGCCCTCACAGGCCGAGCGAGCGGCCGATCAGCTCCTTCATCACCTCCGTCGTCCCTCCGTAGATCGTCTGCACCCGGCTGTTGGCCCACTCCCGGGAGATCGCGCTCTCCTTCAGATAGCCGAAACCGCCGTGCAGCTGGAGGCAGCGGTGGGCGATGTCGACCTGGAGCTCGGTCGTCCACCACTTCACCTTCGCCGCGTCGGTCACCGAGAGCCGCCCGGCGTTGAGTTCCGCCACGCAGTGGTCGAGGAAGACCTGGGCGATGGTCAGTTCGGTGTCCATGGTGGCGAGTTGGAAACGGTTGTGCTGGAAGCTGCCGATGGCCTGCCCGAAGGCCTGCCGGGTCTTCGCGTACTCCAGCGTGTCCGCGATCATCCGCTCCGACGCGCCGACCGCCACGGTCGCGATGCTGAGCCGCTCCCGCGGCAGCCCGGCCATCATGTAGGCGAGTCCGGCGTTCTCCTTGCCGATCAGGTTCTCGGCGGGCACCCGGCAGTCGTCGAAGAACAGCTCGCAGGTGTCGCTGGCGTGCCAGCCGAGCTTCTCCATGCGCCGGCCTCGGGTGAAGCCGGGCGTGCCGCGCTCCACCACGAGCAGGCTGAGGCCCTGGGCGCCGCGCTCGGGCGCGGTCTTGGCGGCGACCACGACGACGTCGGCGTTCTCGCCGTTGGTGACGAAGGTCTTCTGTCCGTTGAGGACGTAGCCGTCGCCGTCGCGTACGGCGGTGGTGCGGATGTCGGCGACGTCGGAGCCGGCGTCGGGTTCGCTCATCGCGATGGCCGCGATCAGCTCGCCCGAACAGAGGCCGGGCAGCCACCTCTTGCGCTGTTCCTCGGTGGTCCGCTCGGCGAGATAGGTGGCGATGACGTCGTTGTGGGCCACGAATCCGGGCGCCGTCGCCCGGGCCCACATGATCTCCCGCGCGAACACGGCCGGGTAGCGGTAGTCGGGTTCGCCGCCTCCGCCGTAGGCCGGGTCGACGCCGGTGCCGAGGAGCCCGGCCCGCCCGGCCTTGCGCCACACCTCGCGGTCGACGATCCCCTCCCGCTCCCAGCGGGCGTGGTGCGGGAGGACCTCACGGGTCAGGAACTCCCGGCAGGTCTCCCGGAACTGCTCGTGCTCGGGCTCGTAGCCGTTGCGCGTCGGCATGCGGTCATCCCTCCCCGGGGTCGGTGTCGTCGGCGATGATCGTCAGCGTCTCCTTCGGGCGCTGGACGGCCGCGAAGTGGCCGCCCTCGATCTCCACCCGCCGCACCGCCGCCGTGCTGTGCGCGGCCCACGGCCAGACCCGCTCCGGCGGCGCGTGCACGTCCTCGCGGGCGGCGACGAGGGTGAGCGGGAAGTCGACCTCCAGCGTGGACGCCTCGGCCCGGAACTCGGCCCGTACGGCGTCGTCCTCGCGGAGCATCCGCAGCAGGATGCGGCTCATCGTCGGGTCGGCGAGCACGGCGGGCGGTGTGCCTCCGTCGGCCGCGGTGCGGGCGAGCAGCTCCTCGTCGGGCACGTCGGCGAGCAGCCGTCCGGGCCGTTGGAGCGGTGGCGGTACGGCGCCGGAGAGCACGGCCCGGACGGGCGGCAGGTCCAGCTGGCGGGCCACGGCCGCGGCCACGGCGAGGCCCGTGGTGGCGCCGAAGCTGTGTCCGAAGACCGCCCAGCGCAGGCCGGGCGTCCGTTCGCGTGCGGCGAGCAGGTCGGCCGCCACCTGCTGGGCCATGGACCGCACCAGGGCGTGGAAGCCGGCGGCCCCGCGTTCCCGGCGGCGGGCGCCGCGGCCCGGCGCGTCGACGCCGTGGACGAGGAGGTGCGGTTCGCCGAGCCGTCGCCAGCTCCGGTAGACGAGCGAGGTGGCGCCGGCGTGCGGGAAGCAGTAGAGCCGTACCGGTGGCCTGGGGCCTGTCTGCACGGTCACTCCTTCGTACCGCGGGCCAGTTTCTCGGCCAGCATCAGGGTGGTGAGGTTGGTGGGCGCGCTGGGGATGGTGGGGAAGAGGGAGGCGTCGGCGATCCGCAGGTTCTCGGTGCCGTGCACGCGGCCGTCCTGGTCGGCGACGGCGTACGGGTCGCTCGCCGGGCCCATCCGGCAGGAACCGGCCGCGTGCCAGCCGGGGTTCATGATGTGGCGGACGCCGCTGCGCAGCACTCCGTCGTTGGCGATCATGCGGTCGCTCCAGAACTGGGTGCGCTCCAGCCGGCCGGCCAGTCCGGGCGAGCGCAGCAGGCCCCAGGCGCGGCGTACGCCGTGGCAGAGCCGTTCGACGTCCTCGGGGTCGGTGCCGAGGCCGAGTTCGATGACGGGCGCGGCGGCGGGATCGGCGCTGTCGAGGAAGACCCGGCCGCGGGAGCGCGGGCGCAGCAGCATCACCGACAGGCCGACGACCAGCGGCCAGCCGAGCCGGTCGACGAAGCCGGGCACGGTGTGGCTCTCCACGTTGTTGAGCAGGCCGGTCTGGATGTCGACGTCGTCGTCGAAGCCGCTGCTCATCCGGGCGGCGACCTGCCGCCAGGGCAGGCCCGGCGTGCAGACGCCGTCGGCGGGCCTGGACCAGATGACGACCGAGGGGTGGTCGACGAGGTCGCGGCCCACGCCGGGCAGGTGGGCGACGGGCGGGATGCCGAGGGCCCGGAGCAGGGCCGCGTCGCCGACGCCGGAGCGCTGAAGGACGACGGGTGTGCCGACGGCTCCGGCGGCGAGCACGACGTGCCGGGCGCGGACGGTGGTCAGGGTGCCGCCCGTCTCGGCCTCGACGCCGACGGCCCGGTCGCGTTCGAACAGGACCCGGGTGATCCGGACGCCGGTGCGCAGGTGGAGGTTGGGCAGCTCGCGGGCGGCGGAGAGGAAGGCGGTGGCGGCGTCGACGCGTTCGCCGTCGACGGCGTTGCCGGGGATGGCGCCGACGCCGGCCTCGGCGCCCGCGTTGAGGTCCTCGAGATCGGTGACGCCCTGCCGGTTGCACTCGGCCCAGAAGGCCGCGTCCAGGGGATGGACCCGGTCGCGCGGCGTGCGGCGGACGGGCAGCGGTCCGCTGTCGCCGTGGAGGTGGCCGGGGAAGTCGGCGTCGTTCTCGATGTCCTTGTAGAAGGGCAGGACGCGCTCCCACGACCAGTCGGGATTGCCGGCCGCCTCCCAGGCGGCGAAGTCGCGGGGCAGTCCGCGCAGGGCGATGGCGCCGTTGACGGCGGAGCCGCCGCCGACGACCTTGCCGAGCTGGTAGGGGAAGCGTTCCCACAGTGCCCGGGCGGCGGTGCCGGTGGTGTCGCCGCCGCGGAGCAGGGCCTCCAGGCGGTCGCTGGTGCGCAGGTTGGCCTTGTAGTCCCAGTTGTAGCCGGCCAGGACGAGCCGGCCGGCGTCGGCGAGCGGGTGGGCGCGGTCGCGGGGCCGCGGCTGGTCGGGGCCGGCCTCCAGGAGCAGGACGTGGCCGGAGTCGCGGGCGGCGAGGCGGGCGGCGGTGAGGGCGCCGGCGGAGCCGGAGCCGACGACGACGTGGTCCCACTCGGCGACGGCGGGGACGGCGGGACCGGCTTCGCGGTCCTGGGGTGCGGGACCGGCTTCGCGGTCCTCGGGTGCGGGACCGGCTTCGCGGTCCTCGGACATGGGGCCGGGACGGGGTGTGGTGGTCACGCGGCGGTCTCCTCGGCGGAGGCGAGCAGTTCGGCGAAGGAGGCGATGGAGGCGTTCATGAAGAGGCCCTCGACCATCTCCTGCTCGGTGTCGCCCTCGATGCCGAACTCGCTCCGGAGCAGGGCGAGCAGGCCGACGGCGTGCAGCGAGTCGCCGCCGATGTCGAAGAAGCCCTCCTCGACGCCGAAGTCGGCGTGGCCGAGCTGCTGGGACCAGAGGGCGAAGAGACGTTCCTCCAGGCGGTCGCGGGGCGCGACGCGTGCGGTGGCGCCTTCGGTGTCGTCGTTCCAGGGCGTGGGGAGCGCCTTGTGGTCGATCTTTCCGTTGACGGTGAGAGGCAGGGTGTCCAGGGTGAGGAAACGGCTGGGCACCATGTATCCAGGCAGTTGGGCGGCGAGCGCCTCGCGCAGGGCGGCCGGGTCGGGTGCGGTGCCGGGCTCGGGCACCACGTAGGCGGCGATCTGCCGCTGTCCGGTGCGGGCGTGGGCGGGCGCGGTCACAAGTGCGCTGCTCACTCCGTCCTGCCGCAGCAGGGCGGCCTCGATCTCGCCGAGCTCGACACGGTAGCCGTTGATCTTCACCTGGAAGTCCTCGCGGCCGAGGATCTCGATGTCGCCGCCGGGCAGATAGCGGCCGAGGTCGCCGGTCCGGTAGATCCGTTCGCCGGTGACGGGGTGGACGAGGAAGCGTTCGGCGGTGCGGACGGGATCGCCCAGGTATCCCTGGGCCACGCCGACGCCGCCGATGTGGATCTCGCCGGTGACGCCGACCGGCGACGGCTCCAGCCACTGGTTGAGGACGTGCATGGTCTGGTTGGCCAGCGGCTTTCCGTACGGGATACTCGCCCACTCGGGGCGCACGGCCTCGACGGGGTGGTGGATCGACCAGATCGAGCCCTCGGTGGCGCCGCCGAGGCTGATCACCCGCATCGCGGGGAGCTTCTCGCGGATCCGGTCCGGCAGGTCGACCGGGATCCAGTCGCCGCTGAGCAGGGCGAGGCGCAGCCGGCAGCCGCGCGGGACGGCGCCGTCGCCGAGCGAGTCGATCCACATCCGCATGGGCGCGGGCACGCTGTTCCAGATCGTGACGCCGTAGCGGCCGATGAGCTGCGACCAGTGGGCGATGTCGTTGCCGCGGGCCGGGTCGGGCACGACGACGGTGCCGCCGGCGCCGAGGACGCCGAAGACGTCGTACACGGACAGGTCGAAGCCGGTGGGCGCGAGCGCCATCGTGCGGTCGTCGGGGCCGACGCCGAAGCGCCGGTTGATGTCCTGCACGGTGTTGGCGGCGCTGCGGTGGGTGATCATCACGCCCTTGGGTTCGCCGGTGGAGCCCGAGGTGAAGATGACGTACGCCAGGTCGTCGGGGCCCTGGCGGCGCTCGGGCGCCTCGGCGGGGCAGGCGAGGGTGGCCTCGTCGTCCGCGGTCATCACGGTGACGCCCGCGGGCCAGCGCAGGGTCTCGCGCAGGTCCGGCTCGGTGACCACCGCCCGCACGGAACATCGTTCGAGGAGTTTCAGGCGCCGCTCCTCGGGCAGCTCGGGGTCGACGGCGACATAGGCGGCGCCGCTGTGCAGGACGCCGAGCAACGCGGAGTACTGGGCGGCGCCGGGCCGCATGGAGACGGCGACGATCTCGTGGGGCGCGGTGCCGGGGCCGCGGAGCAGCCGGTGGGCGATCCGGTGGGCGGTCTCGGTCAGCCGGCGGTACGAGGTCTCCGCACCGGGCGTGATCACGGCGGGCGCGTCGGGCGCGCGCCGGGCGGCCTCGGCGACCAGTTCGTGCAGCAGCGCCGGCGGGATGTCCTCGGCGGTGGCGTTGGCGCGGGCCCGTTCCTCGGCCTGGCCGGCGGGCAGCGGCACGATGCCGCGGGTGGCGTCCCACAGCGCGGGCTCGTCGGCCAGTCGGCCGAGCAGCGTCACGTACGCCTGGAACATGGCCTCCAGGGTGCCGTCCGGGAAGAGGCCCTCGACGGCGTTCCAGTTCACCGAGATCCGGCCGTCGAGCTGCAGGATCTGGTTCTCCAGCCACACCTGCGGGGTGCGGCTGTGGTCGTGCACGAGCGGCCCGAACGCCTCCAGGCGGCCGGCCGCGGGCTCGCCGCCGTCGGCCTCGGCGCCGAGCGTGCTGGAGAAGACGACGGGCATCGAGGCCCGGCCGTCGTCCCTGCGGCGGGCCAGTTCGCGCAGCACCCGGATGCCGCTGTGGGTGGAGTGGGCGAGGTCCTCCAGGGCCCGCTCCTCGAGTTCGCGCGCCCGCTGCCCGAAGCTCTCCTCGGGCCGGCCGCCGACGGCGAGCAGGCTCGGCGCGAGGAAGTCGCCGACGATCGCGTCGGCCTGCGGGTGCAGGCCGAGGCGGTGGAACTGGGTGACGGTGAGCGTGAACTCCTGGCGCCGCGACCAGGTGCGCACCACCTCGGCGTAGGCCGCGAGCAGCACGCCCGACGGGGTGAGGCCGTGCCGGGCGGCCGCCGCGCGCAGCGCCGCCCAGCGCTCGGGCGCGAGGGCGGCCCGGTGGCGTACGAACCGCGGTGTGCCGAGCTGTTCGGGGGCGACGGCCAGCGGCAGTTCGGGGGCGGGCGGCAGGGTGTCCAGGCGCTCGGCCCAGTAGGCGGCGTCCTCCCGGCCGACGGTGTCGTGGCGCAGCTCCTCGTGCGCGAGGACGTAGTCGCGGAAGGCCGGCTCCGGCGGCTCGGGCCGCCAGTGCGGGTCGTCGTAGTGCCGGCGCCACTCCTCCAGGAGCCGGTAGAGACCGCGCATGTCGAGGAAGAGCAGGTCGACGGCCAGGTGCAGCCGGACCCGGTCGCCGTCGAGGAGCGTGGCCCGGACGTCCCACAGCGGCGCCCGGTCCAAGGGCAGCACCTGCTCGGTCAGTTCGGCGCGCACGCGGTCGAGGCGGGCCGCCCGCTCGCCGGCGGGAAGGTTCCGCGCGTCGGTGACGGCGATGGTGTACGGCGTGATCTCGTCGTCGGTGAGCACGCGCTGCGTCTGGTCGGGGCCGGCCACCGTGCGCAGCGCGTCGTGGCGGGCGATCAGCTGACGCAGGGCCTGGGTCAGCCGGTCCACGTCGAGACCGGGGCAGTCGCACTCGAGGTAGTACTGGCTGGATATGCCGCCGAGTTCCAGGCCCTTGTGGCGGCCGATCAGATAGGCCTGCTGGATGTCGGTGAGCGGGAACGGCTCGTGCCGCTGCTCGGGCCGCGGCTTGAGATCGGGCAGCCTTTTCCCGTCGAGCCGGGTCCGGCCCGCGCCGTCGCGCAGCTTGGCGAAGAGATCCTCCATCGACGTCCGTCCCTTTTCTCGGTCGCCCTGACGGGCTTTCCCATTTCCTGACGGAAAAGGACGTTAGGCAGCGGCGCATTCGGCCTCAATACGGTCGAACCGTAGGGACGACCGTAGGATTTGGCCCGCTGCGCGGGCGCGCCGGAATTCCACTGGACTCCGGCCGGACGCGCCGGTCCCGGCCGCTTTCCGGCATTGACCGGTGGCGGGACGGCGGCGACATCATCGGGTCATGGGAATTCACCACGCCCCGGAGACGACCGGGAAACGCGTCCTCGTCGGTGCCACCGGTTCCATCGCGGTGACCCGGCTTCCCGCGTACATCGAGGCGATGCGCCGGCGGATACCGGGCAGCACGTTCACGGTGCTCCTGACGCACACCGCGGCCTCGTTCGTGACGCCGGAGAGCCTCGCGCTGTTCGCCGAGCGGGTGGTGAGCGGCGAGTCGCCGGCGCACTGGCCGACGGACAAGCCGTCCCGGCTGGCCGCCGACCACGACGTGCTCGCGGTCCTGCCGGCCACCGCCCACACCCTGGCCTCGGCCGCGGCCGGCGCGGCGCCCAACCGGCTCCTGACGGTGGCGCTCTCGGTGGACTGCCCCGTCGTGTACTTCCCGGTCATGGGCGCGAAGATGTGGCACAAGCCGGCGGTGCGGCGGAACATCGCGACGATCCGGGAGGACGGCGCGCTCGTCCACGAGCCCGAATGGCACGACGGTTTCGACCCGACGACGGGCACGGCGAGCCACCATCCCGGGCTGCCCGCACCGAAGACGGTGGCCGCGGTGATCGAGGAGCTGCTCGCCAAGCCGCGTCCCTGAGGCGCGGCCGCCCTTCCGCCGCGCGCGTATGAGGGAGCCCCTTCAGGAGAGTGCGCGGCGCAGTGCGTTCTTGTCGGGCTTGAGGATGCCGCTGAGCGGGATGGCCCGCAGGACGTGGAAGGCGTGGGGCACGTGGAGATCGCCCTTGCGGACGGCGACGAGGCGGCGCAGCTCGTCGATGTCGGCGTCGTGACCGCGGGCGGGCACGACGGCGGCGTGGACGCGCTCGAGCGTGTCTTCGTCCCGCATGCCGAAGACGGCGCACTGGGCGACGGCGGGGTGGGCCATCAGCACCTCCTCGATCTCGCTGGGATAGACCTGGGTGCCTTCGACCGTGATCGTGTCGTGGCTGCGGTCGGCGAGGAAGAGATAGCCGTCGTCGTCGAGGTAGCCGATGTCGCCGGTGCGCACCCAGCCGTCGTGCAGCACGCGGGCGGTCAGTTCGGGCTGCTTCCAGTAGCCGTTCATGGCGCTGTGGGCGCGGGCGTGGATCTCGCCCTCGCGGCCGGCGGGAAGGACGCCGCCGTGCGGGTCGACGACGCGGAGTTCGACGCCGGGCATGGCACGCCCGACGGTGATCTGCCCGTGCCGGCCGACGCGGTCGTGTTCGTCGGGGTGGACCTCGGTGAGTCCGAGCGTCTCGTTCTGCCCGTACCAGCTGTGCAGCACCTTGCCGAAGACGCCTTCGGCCTGCCGCAGCCTCGCCGTCGACGCGGGGCTGCCGCCGTAGGTCAGCTGCCGGACGCTGGAGGTGTCGCTGGCGGGCAGCGCGGGATGGTCGAGGAGCTGGTGCAGGAGGGGCGGCTGGAGGAAGAGCCGGGTGATCCGCTCGCGTGCGATCGCCGCGAGGACCTCGCCGGGATCGAAGTCGTGCTGCAGGACGACGGATCCGCCCTGGATCAGCGCCAGGTCCGCCCAGAGCCCGGCGATGTGGGTGAGCGGCGTGCACGCCAGATAGCGCGGCGGGGCTTCCGTGGGGCAGGACAGGTGGTCCAGGGTGCGGCGGTACGGGCCGTGCTTCATCTGCAGGCTCTTCGGCAGCCCGGTCGTGGTGCCGCCCGTGTGGCGGATGCACCAGTCGTCCTCCGCGCCCACGGGCACGGTGACGGGCTCCGCCGGCTGCCCGTCCGCCGCCGCGAGGATGTCGTCGAGGTGCGGGTGCGGGCCGAGCGTCGCCGGCATCGGCACGTGGAGAAGCGGCTCCAGCCGCTCCAGGTCCGCGTACCGGGTGGGGTCGACCAGCAGCAGCTCGGTGTCGGCGACGTCCACCAGGTGCGCCAGGGCCTCCGGGTTCAGCCCGGAGTACAGGGGTGTCACGCGCGCACCGGCCAGGTTGGCCGCGTAGCGCGCGACGAGCGCCTGAGGGGTGTTGCCGGTGAGCAGTGAGACGGTCTGCCCGCGCCGGACGCCCCGCGTGATCAGCTCGCGGGCGAGCCGGTGGACGCTGTCGCGCAGCTCGCCCGCGGTGATCCGCCGGCGGTCGGGGCAGATGACCGCGGGCAGGCCGGGATCGCGCGCCAGGCTGCCGAGGACGGCTTCCGCGTAGGAGACGAAACCGTGGTCGGCCGTCCGGGGCCGGAGGTCGGACATCTGTGCCCCTTGGTGGGTGAGGGATGCGGTGGCGGACTGGTCGTGGGGCGCTACGGAGCCGTCACGGGACCAGGGAGGCGCGCCTGGCGTGGTGTTCGAGGCCGGTGAGGTACGGCAGGCCGTCGAGGGGCTGGTCGGTGAAGAAGCGATCCAGCAACTCGGACATCTCCGCCGGGCGTTCGAGGTGGCAGAGGTGGTCGGCGCCCCGGATCAGGGTGAAGACGCTCCCGGCGATGGTGGCGGCGACCTCGCGCCCGAGATCGGGCACGGTGAGGCTGTCGTGTTCGCCGGTGAAGACCAGCGCCGGAACGTCCCGGACACCGCCGGGCCGGAACCCGGGCCACTCGATGACACGGCGGGTGGAGGCCAGATGCCGGGGGATGTCGGCGCGGGTGACCGACCCCATGGTGCGGGCGAGGACGCGGGTGACGACGGCGCGCTTGTGGACGTCCCGCTCGCCGGGCGACAGCAGGGCCTCGATGCTCATCCGGGCGTACGCGCCGGGGTCGCCCGACTCCAGGGCGTGGGCCATCGCCCGCAGCGCGGCGCGTTGTTCGGGTGGGTACACGGGAGCGGCGCCCACCAGAGCCAGTCGGGCGACACGCTCGGGATGCTCCTGGGCCAGGTCGTAGGCGATCGGCACGGCGTAGGAGGCCCCGAAGAGGTTCACCCGGCCGAGGCCCAGCTGGTCCAGCAGGTCCGCCAGCGCGCCGGTCAGGAAGTCGAAGCCGTACGAAGCGGGCAGCACGTCGGCCGCGCCCGAGCCCGGCAGGTCCACGCTGACGACGGTCGCCGAGGCCGCCCATCGTGCTTCGAGCCGCTGATAGGCGTACATGTCCTGGAAGGCGCCGCCGAGTACGACGACGGGCTCGGTGACGGGAGCAGCGTTCTCGACGATCCGGCACCGGTAGCCGAAGCGGTCGAAGGTGAGGTGACGGACCCGCTCAGTGTTCATGCCCGGCCAACAGGGGCGCGCGGGCAAAGGTCACGCGCCCGCGATCATCTGACCGGTCCGTCGCGCGGCCTGGCCGGAAACCCTTCGGCCGTCCGCGGCCGGACGGGCGATGCGGCCGGAGGGGCGATGCGGCCGGCGGTGCAGGGACGTCAGGGCCGTCCTTCGGCTGTCGCCAGAGGTGCTCGGGCCGGGGCTCGGCGGCCGGGCAGCAGCGCTGCCGCGAGGACGGCGCACACGGTGAGGGCGGCCGTCAGGGCGAAGGCGTGGGCGAACGCCGTGGCGGTGTGGCCGCCGCGCTGGAGCAGGACGGCGAGGGCGGCGATGCCGAAGGAACCGCCGAGCTGCTGGACGATACGCGTCGTGGTGCTGGCATCCGCGACCTGGGAGTCGTCCAGCCCCTGATAGGCGCCGACCGTGACGGCGAGGTTGACGGCGCTCATGCCGAGGCCGCGGAAGAACAGGGCGACGGCGATGACCGGACCCTCCCCCACCGAGGCGGCGAAGGGCCACGTCGCGACCGCGCTGAGCAGCAGACTTGTGACCACGACCGGGCGGGGCCCGATCCTGTCGGTGAGCACGCCGGCCGCCCGCGCGGCCAGCGCACCGAGGCCCTGCGGAACGAGCAGGATTCCGGTGGCGACGACGCCCTTGTCGAGCACCAACTGGGCGTACAGGGGCAGCAGGAACATCCCGCCGTACATGGTCAGACCGCCGGCGAACATCAGCACCGCCGTCGCGGCGAAGGAGCGCAGCCGGAACAGGCGCATGTCGATCAGGGGCGCGCTGCTGCGCAGGCTCCATCCGACGAACGCGACGACCAGGACGATCCCCGCCGCCGTCGGCAGCAGCACCCGCCCTCCTCCGGCGCCGTCCTGGCCGCCGCACTGCGCGAGCCCGTACACGAGCGCGGTCAGGCCCGGGCAGACCAGCGTCAGCCCCACGACGTCGAGGCGTGAAGCACGTTGCCGACGATCACGGGGCACGCCCCGCCGGCCGAGGAACAGGGCGAGCGCGCAGACGGGCAGGTTGACGTAGAAGATCCAGCGCCAGCTGAGATGCCCGAGCAGCAGCCCTCCGCACACCGGCCCCAGGACCGGGCCCAGCAGCGCCGGCAACGAGACGATCGCGACGAGCCGCCCGACCCGTCGACCGCCGCAGGCCCGGACGACGATGGTCTGCATGACCGGCATCATCAGTCCCCCTCCGGCCCCCTGCACACTTCTGAACACGACCAGCGACCCGACGCTCCAGGCGCAGGCACACAGCAGTGAGCCGACGGAGAACAGGGCCAGCGCGCCCAGCCAGACCCGCCGCGTCCCGAACCGGTCACCGGCCCAGCCGCTCACCGGCATGACCATCGCGAACGCCAGCAGATAGGCGGTGCTCACCCACTGCACGGTCGTCGTCGGGACACCGAGGTCCACGGCGAGGACGTCGACCGCCACGGAGACGATCGTGCTGTCGAGCAGCGGGGCGAAGGCGCCCACGGCGAGCACGCCGCAGAGCCTGAGCAGGGCGGGATCAAGGCGTTCCCTGGGCACGCGGCCCCCTCGGTCGACGACGTGGGATGGATGCGCCCCGACAACGATCGGAGGACCGGCGCCGTCACGGGCCGTCCTCCCCGAGGCGCACACCGGACGTGCGGGCCGCGGCCGGCCCGGCCTCGTCGCGAAGGCCCCCGCCGGGATCCGGCGGGGGCCTTCGTGACGGGCGGGGACCGGGGTCAGCCGGCGATGGCCGTCGCCTCGATCTCGATCAGGAAGTCGGGTTCGGCGAGGGTCGCGACACCGACCAGGGTGGTGGGCCGGACGACGTCGGCGCCCAGCGTGGCGGCGGCGCGCTCGGCGCCCGCCGTGATCGCCTCCCACTTGTCGAGCGACCAGTCCACCACGTACATGGTCAGCCGCAGCACGTCGTCGAACGTGGCGCCGGCCTCGGCGAGTCCGGTGGCGATGTTGAGGTAGATCTGCTCGGTCTGTGCCGCGAGGTCTCCCGTGCCGACCGGCTCGCCGTCGGCGGTGCGCGGGGTCTGGCCGCTGAGGAAGATGACGCGGCTTCCCGTGCCGACGGCCAGCTGGCGCCATCCGTAGGGCTTGGGGAGGCCGGCCGGGTCGATGGTCTCGACAGCCATGCTCAGTCCTTTCTCGGAGGATCTCGGGGCGTCAGCCGTGCTCGCGGCAGGTGGCGTAGTACTTCCGCAGCAGGCTGACGAGTTCGGGGTCGAAGCGGGAGGCAAAGAGCAGCTCGGCCGGCGGGGTGAACTCCGGGTCGAGCTCGTCGGCCCAGGCGAGGGTGGCCGGCCGCAGGTCCTGCTCGATCCACTGGTGCCACTCGACCGGGATCGTCCAGTCCTGCTCGTAGCCGATGCCCATCTGGTGGTCGACGAGGACGTCGACGATCTCCTCGCGGGTGCTCGCCTGGATGGGCCGGCGTACGGGTGCGAAGCGGGCCAGGTCGTTCTGCGGCTCCTCGCCGAGGATCCGGGCGGCGAAGTCGTGGGCGAGCAGCGGCGAGAGGTGCAGGCCGTCGCGGTAGGTGCCGGTCATGACCCACAGGCCCTGCATGCCGCCCTCGCCGAGCAGCGGGAAGGCGTCCATGGAGACGGGGCGGTTGCCGACCTGCACCTTGGCGACGTCGCTGTTCCACAGGTTGCGGCGGACCTGGCGGTGGGCGCACTGGAGGAGGAAGACCAGGTCGCGCATCTCGGCGGTGTCGCGGGGCTCGACCGAGATGACGTTGGTGGCGCCGACGTAGACGTGACCGTCGCCGCGCGGGACGACGTGCAGTCCGCAGGCGAAGGAGCGGTTGGGAGTGCGGACGACGCTGTCGGGAGTGGTGCCGTCGGCGGTCCTGATGAGCGAGGACACGCCGTAGCCGCTGACCAGGCGCGGGATGCGCGGGCCGACGGGCAGGCTGTCGAGGAGTTCCTGGGTGCGCGCGCCGGCGGCGAGCGTCACGTGGTCGGCGGCGAGGGTGCGCCCGGATTCCAGGACGACTCCGGTGACGCGCTCGCCGCGGTGTGCGACGCGGGTGGCGAACTCGGGGACGAGGGTGACGCCGGCCCGGACGGCGGCGGACTCGAGCCGCTCCAGGAGCGCGGCGGCGTCGACCGCGTGCTCGCCGGGTATGTGGAAGGCCCTGAGCGGGCGGGAGATGGGCTCGGCGTCCACCCAGTCGAGGTCGGTGGGCTCGAGGTCCTCGAAGGGCTCCTCGTAGCGTACGAGTTCGGCCCGGATGGCCTGGTAGTTGGCGTCGTCGATCTCGGCGGTGCCGATGGTGTTGAGGACGACGGTGGTGCCCTCGGCGGTCTTGACCGGGGCGCCTTCGGTGCCTTCCTCCAGCTCCGCCAGCCATTCGGGCCACATCCCGGTGGCCTTGATGCCGAGTTCGAGCTTGGCCCGGCCGTGCTCGGTGGCGAGGAGGGAGGTGGTGACCTCGCCGAAACAGCCGAGCATGGCGCCGGCGGCGGCGGAGCCGGCCCAGGGGCGGTGGGGCAGGCCGAGGACGGCGACGCGCTGTCCTCGGCGGGCCAGGACCCAGGCGAGCGAGAGGCCGAGGACTCCGTTTCCGGCGATGACGACGTCGTAGCCGGTACCGTCTGCGTTCCCGTGGGTGTTCGTCGACATTCCCGATCCCAATCTTCGAATCCGGTGGAAGAGCTGGTGCGGTCGGTGCGGGGTGCGGTCGGTGCGGGGTGCGGTCGTACGGAGGGCCGCGCGGGCGGCGCGGGGCGGCCCGGGCGTCAGCGGCGCGTGAAGACGTACATCGTGAAGTCCATGTGGACGGTGCCGTGTTCGTCGGTGTGGGCCCGGACCACCGGCGAGTCGCCGAAGTCCGCGGCGGGGAGCCCGACGCTCTCGCTGCGGTGACGCCGGCCCTCGAAGCCGGCGTCGGCGGCGGCACGCAGCATCTTGTCCGGGTTGCCCATGGCCTCGCTGGTGCCGAGGAAGACCCGCCCGCCGTCCGCCAGATGGCGCACGACGTCCCGGAAGAAGCGGCCGACCAGCTCGTAGCCGGGGTCGAAGACCGCGCGCTCGATCTGCCCGGCGTAGGGACGGTCCTCGGGCGCCTCGATGAACGGCGTGTTCCAGAAGACCACGTCGAACCGTTCGGCCGGGTCCAGGGCGTCGAAGAGGTCACTGGCCAGCGCGGTCACGCGGTCGGCGACACCGTGCCGGGCGGCGTTGCGCCGGGTGTTCTCCACGGCGGCGGGGTTGATGTCGGCGGCGAGCACCCGCGCACAGCCGGCGTCCGCGGCGAGGACCGCGGCGATGCCGGCGCCGCAGCCCATCTCGAGGAACCGGTCGCCCTTCTCGTACGGCACCCAGGAGGCGAAGAGGCCCGGGCCCGGGTCCGTGTAGGGCGGGAAGACCTCGGGCAGCAGCTCCCACTCCCGGTCGAGGAGCGAGAACGTGCTGCGGGCCGGGCGGTCGGGACTCCGGATCTGGTCCACGACCCAGGTGCCGAGTTCGTAACCGAGCTTGTTGTCCATGCGGTTCTCCTTCGGGAGGAGCCGCGGAGCAATTCCGTACGGGAATGCTCCGCGGCTCCGGGCAACGGAACGGCGGATGGAAGAGCAGACGGAACGACCGGGAAGGGCGGCCGGCACGGTGGCCGGGAGAGCGGGCGAAGGGATGAGCGGGCGGAAGGGAGAGCGGGCGGAAGGATGAGCGGGGGCCGGCCGGGATCAGCTGTCGCCGGCCGCCGCGTGCTCGGCGGCGAGGGCGGCGCGCTTGCGGGCCATCGACTTCTCGACGAGGACGACCGGGACGGTGAGGACGGCGATGCCCGCGCCCAGCCAGGGAATGGAGGTCAGTCCGGCTCCGGCGCCGAGGGCCACGCCGGCGAGGACGGGCACGAGGCTGATGCCGAGCTGGAACATGGAGACGGCGGTGGCGCCGGCGAGGGTGGGCGCGCCGGCCGCCACGCTGAACACCCGCCCGTAGATGGCCGGGTTGAGCACGAAGCCGGCCACGCCCAGGATCAGGACCAGGGGAACGACCGCCACGGCGTGCCGGCCGAGCAGGGCGAGCAGGACGGACGCGACGAGGATCCCGCCCGCTCCGACGAGGAGCGCGTGGTGGGGCCGCCCGTCGGAGATCCGGCCGCCGATGGACAGTCCGACGAAGGCGCCGATGCCGAACAGCACGAGGATCGCGGGCACCCAGACGGAGTCGATGCCGGTGACGTCGGTGAGGAAGGCCGCGAGGTAGTTGTACGAGATCATGTACGCGGCGGTGCTGAGCAGCGTCGCGGCGTACACCACCCACAGCTGCGGCTTGCGCATGGTGTGCAGCTCCCGGCGCACGCTGGGCTCCTCGGCCGCGCGGGTCGCGGGCACGGCGACGACGGTGGAGACCGCGCCGAGGACGGTCAGCGCGACCACCGCCCAGAACCCGCCCTGCCAGCCGGTGAAGTGGCTGAGCAGCGCGCCGGCCGGGCCGCCGCCCACCATGGCGATGCTGAGGCCGCTGACGACCACGCCGGAGGCGCGGGCGGTGCGGTCGGGCGTGACGAGGCCGATCGCGGTGACGGCGGCGACCGCCCAGAAACCGGCGTAGGCGAGGCCGCACAGGAAGCGGGTGACGATCAGGACGGTGAAGTCGTCGGTCAGCAGGCCGACGGCCACGCAGAGCGCGAACGTCAGCTGCGAGACGACCAGGGTGGTGCGCCGCGGCCAGCGCAGCGTCAGCACGGCGAGCGGCGGGCCGCCGATCACCACGCCGATCGCGAAGGCGGAGATCAGGGCGCCGGCGGAGGACAGCGAGATGTGCAGGTCGTCGGCGATGTCGGGCAGCACGCCGGCCAGCAGGAACTCGGCGCTGCCCATGGCGAACAGGCTGAAGGCGAGCAGATAGACGGCGAACGGCAGCCGGTCGGAGGTCTTGCGGGGTGCGGCCTCCTGCGCCGCGTTCCGCACGCTCTCAGGCGTGGTCGAAGACATGGGCGGGCTCCTTGTACGGAGAGGGTTCGGACGTGCGGATCGAGGCGGGTGCGCGCCGGTCTGCCGGCCTCGTCGATCCGCTCGGGCAGGGTGATCACCAGTGCCCTCATGCTGGAACCGGGTGCCTCGTGCGGACAACATTTGTTGCCGATACCGGGACGTCGTGGGCCGCTTCCGGACGCCGCCGCGCGGCTCAGTCGTCACCGGGAACGCCCTCGCCCCAGCCCCACTTCTTGATGGTGGTACGGCGTGAAGGCGCGGCGCCCGGCTGCGAGTTGGCCATCGCGCGGCGCGAGCCGAACTCGATGTAGCCGACGAAGGCCGCGCGGAACTCCGCGTCCTCGGGCAGGCCGACCTCGTCCATCGCGGTCAGCATCAGCTCGACCCAGCGGGCGCGCTGCTCGGGCCGGATGGCCCGGCCGCGGTGGCGGGAGAGCATGTGCGGGAAGCCGCCGTGGTGCTCGGTGTAGCGCTCGGGGCCGCCGAGCACCTCGCCGAGGAAGGTCGCGACGTGCTGCGGGTGGTCGTCCGCCATGCGGGCGAAGAGCGGGGCGAGCAGCTCGTCCTTGCGGACGCGGGCGTAGAAGGCCTCGGTGAGCCGTTCCAGCGCCTCGGCGCCGCCGGCCCACTCGTACAGACTGGGTACGTCGTTCGTCACTTCGTCGCCTTTCGTGGGAAGCGCGGGGAAGCGGAGGGGAAGCCGAGGGAAGCGGACCGGCTGCGGGGCCCGATCGGGCCGGAGCCGGGCGGAGCGGGCCGGCGTCAGGCCGCGTACAGGTCGAAGGTCGGTGTCGGCGGGCCGCTCTGGGCGAGGGTGTCGAGCCGCGGGTCGACGGCGAGCATCGCCTGGTGGAGGCGCTGGAGCTGCGGCGCGGGTTCCAGGCCCAGCTTTTCGACGAGGCGCCGGCGCAGGCCGCGGTAGAGCTCCAGGGCCTCCACCTGCCGGCCGGAGCGGTAGAACGCGACCATGGCCTGGGCGTGCAGGCGTTCGTGGCCCGGGTGGGTGCGGGTCAGTTCGGTGAGCTCGGCGAGGAGTTCGCCGTGCAGTCCGAGCCGGAGCTCTGCGTCGATGCGGCGCTCGGTGGCGAGCAGCCGGCTCTCCTCCAAGCGGGCCGCGAGCGCCCGCAGCGCCTTTCCCGCCCGTACGTCCACCAGGGCCGGGCCCCGCCACAGCGCGAGGGCCTCGCGCAGCAGCCGGGCGGCGGCCTCGCTGTCGCCGTCCGCGAAGGCGGCGTGGCCGGTGCGGGCCGCCCGCTCGAAGGCGAGGGCGTCGACGTCCTCCTCGGCGACCCGCAGCAGATAGCCGTCGTGACCGGTGGCGAGCAGTTCCCGCGCCGCGGCGCGGGCAGCCGGTCCGGCCGGGCCGCCGGGAGCGGCGCCGAGGGCCGCGGCCAGGCCGCGGCGCAGCCGCAGGACGTAGGTCTGCAGGGTGGTGTGGGCGCTGCGCGGCGGCACCGGTCCCCACACCTCCTCGCGCAGCGCGCCGACCGGGACGAGCTGCCCCGGGTGGAGCGCGAGGAGGGCGAGGATCTGCCGCTCCTTCGCGGCCGTCGGGACGACCGGAACTCCGTCCGTCTCGGCGTGCAGCGGGCCCAGAATCCGAATCTTCACGCGTCCTCCGTCTCTCACCCGTGCCCGGCCGGATTTCCACTTCTCGCGCCGGAGCGGCTGCCGTGAAGGAACCTAGGAGTGCGGTCGCGGGCCCCTCAATACGGTCGGACCGTAGGGCTGACCGAAGAATCTGCGGGCCGGCGGTCCTACGGTCTTACGGGGACGCCGGAGTACGCCGAAGTACGGGCCCGGTGCCCGGACTCCGGCGGGGGGGAAATCGGCACGGAATCAGCCGGTGCGCGGCCGGCACAGACGGGCGGTGTGCACGGTGACGGCCGTCAGATAGAAGGCGTCGGGGCGCCACAGAATGCTCGTACAGGCGTCGCCGTCGAGAAGTCGCTCCACGGTCAGCCGGTCGACGAGGTCGAGCCGTTCGCCGATCTCGTCGAGCAGCCGCGCGAGCCGGGTGTGCAGGTGCCGGCGGGTGGCCTCGCCGAGCGGGGCGGGCAGCTCCACGAGGAAGGTGCGGGTGCCGGCGGGGACGAGTCCGGCCGAGGCCAGCAGGCAGGGCCAGTCCTCGACGACGGAGGTGGCTCCGGGCAGCGCGGCGCGCCGGTCGGCGTAGTGCTCCTCGAGCGCCGCGTCGAGGCGGGCCTGGAGGCCGGGCCGGCCCATGCCGATGTCGCGGGGCAGGAAGCGGGGCGGCAGTCCGCGTTCGGCGACGGCGAGCAGCCCGCCGGGCCGCAGGGCGCGGGCCAGGCTCCGCAGGGCCGCCTGCTGGTCGCCGAGGTGGCGGCAGACGTTGCCGGTCCAGATCAGGTCGGCCGGGCCGAGACGGCCGAACTCCTCGGGCCGTTCGGCCCGCCGGGTGACGAGCCGTCCGGCGAGTCCGCGCGCGGCGGCCCGGGCCCCGGCCCGGGCCAGATGGGCGGGCGAGCGGTCCACGGCGACCACCTGCGCCCGCGGGAAGGCCCGGGCGAGCGCGCAGGAGGCCGCGCCCGGGCCGCTGCCGACGTCGAGGACCCGGCGGACGGCCGCCGTGACCGTGTCCTCGGGCCCGAGGAGGCCGCGCAGCCAGCGGGCGGCCTCGGTCAGGAAGCCGGTGTGCGGTTCGGCCTCGTGGTCCGGCTCGCCGTCGAGATCGTCGGGTCCGTTGCGGCCGTCGAGGCCGTCGGGTCCGTCACCGCTCGCCCCGGCGCCGAACCCGTTACCGGCGTCGACGTCCGCGTCGGCGTCGGCGTCGAGGCCGTCGTCCCGCACGTCACCTTCAGGGCCGAGGTCCGGGGCGTCGTCGCGCACGTCGCCGTCCGCCCTCCCGGCGGCGCCGAGGTGGTCGTCGAGGCCCGCGGTGCGATGGGTGGGTGTCATACCGTCACCTCCGGCGGCCAGGATGTGGCGCGCCGGAGCGGGCGGGCAACTTCCGTTGCCGAATCCGGGACGGCCGCCCGGGACGGCCGCCCCGGACGGCCCTCGGGCCGACCCGTCGGGCGGCCCCCGGGACCGCCCGCCTGCCCCGCCGGTCAGTACGAGCGCGCCGTCGCCGCCAATGCGCGGCGCACGGCCCGCGGGCGGTCCAGGTCACGGCTGAAGGTGCGCAGGACCTCCCGCCGGGCGGTGAGCGGAAAGTAGTGCCCGCCGGGGAACATGTCCACCCGCAGCGGGCGCCGGGTGCAGCGGCGCCAGCCGGCGAGGTCGGCCGCGGCGACGCCCGGGTCGTCGAGCCCGCCCATCGCCGTGACCGGGCAGTGCACGACATGGCGCGGGTCGCGCCGGTAGGCCTCCAGGACGGCGAGGTCGGCGCGCAGCGCGGGCAGCGTCCGGGCCGCCCGCCGCGGGTCGCGGGCGCCGGGAGGGATCCGGCCCCGCCGGCCGAGCCCGCGCAGCAGCTCCTCGTCCGGCAGGTGGCCGAGGGCCCGGTCCGCGGTGGGCGGCCGGTGCGGCAGGCCGGCGCCCGACACGTACAGCCGCTCGGCGACCGCGTCGTGCTCCCACTCCAGGCGGGCCGCGATCTCGTACGCGAGGAGGGCGCCGAGCCCGTGCCCGTACAGCGCGAACGGCCGGTCGCACATGCGGACCACGTACGGCATGACCTCGGCGAGCAGCGGTTCGAGCCGGCCGCAGGGGCGGGTGCGCGGATGGCGGCCGCGGCCCGGCAGTTCGACGGGCGTGACGACGACGGAGGGACCGGTCTCCTCGCTCCAGGGCAGGTACACGCCGGCCGAGGCGCCTTCGAACGGCAGGCAGAACAGCCGCACGGAGTTGTCGCCGCTCATCGGCCCACCGGACCGGCGAGCCGCCGGCGCACGGCGGCGGCCCGGCGCGGGTCGCCGCCGCGCAGCAGCGTGCGGTACGCCTCGGCGGCCCGGTCCACGGTCCGCAGTCCGGCCCGCCGGTCCATCAGCGCCCGGTCGTAGCGCCAGGCGAAGGTCCAGGTCCGTTCGTCGCGCCGGATGAGCGTGGCGCGCATCCCCGCCGGCCGTCCGGGCGGGAGCCCGTCGGAGGGCTCCCGGCCGCGGAGCCCGCCGGCGGACTCGCGGGCGAGCCGCTCGGCGAGCCGGGCGTCCTGCACCGCCGTGCGGGTCGCCCGCCAGTCCACGACCTCCAGCCGGAAGCGGGTGCCCAGGACGCTCTGCCACGCCTGCTCGTAGACGTAGGGCAGGATTCCGGTCAGGGACAGCACGAACTGTTCGGTGGACACCGCGGACACCGGTCCCTCCATCTGATTTCCGCCAACAGGTCGGTGGTGAAATCGCCGCGGACGCGACGGTGGATTTCCGCGCGGCTCACCGGCCACCACCGCGAAAGCGTGCCGACCGTACCCGTGCGGTCCCCGTGTTCATCAATACGGTGGGACCGAAGCAATGGCCGAAGGAACACGTTCGGAAACCGTCATGCGGAATCGGCTGTACAAATACCGTGGTGGCCCGTGCTAGCGTCGGGATCCATCGGAGGTGTACGCCGTTCAGCGGTGCTCGGGGGTTCTCCGTGGCGGAAGTTGACCATTCCTCCACGTGCTTCGACGAAGCCTTTTCTGCCGTGGCGGCGACGTCATTACTGTTCGGCAGGAGGTCAGGGCGGTGCCCCAGGAACTGTTCGGCAGGACCGAGGAGTCGAAGGTCATCACGCGGATGCTCGACTCGGCGAGGGGAGGGGCGGGCGCGGTCGCGCTGGTGGAGGGGATCATCGGCACGGGCAAGACCTCCCTGCTGCGCTGGGCCGAGGAGACCGCCAGAGAGCAGGGCATGGCCGTACTGTCCGCCACCGCCTCCCCGACCGAACAGGGCTTCGCCCTCGGTGTGGTGCACCAGCTGCTGGGCACGCTGCCCGAGGCCGCGCGAGGCTGGGAACGGGCCTTCGCGACCTATGGCGCCCCGCACGGCGGCCGGCCCGCCGAGCCCGACTATCCGCTCCTCGCGGAGCTGTGCGCCTGCGTGGGCAGGGCCGCCCGGCACACCCCGCTGCTGCTCACGGTCGACGGCGTGCAGCACGCCGACCGTGAATCCCTGCTGTGGCTGGGCTTCCTGAGCCGCCGTCTGGAGAATCTGCCGGTGGTCCTGCTCACCACCAAGCGGTGCGGCGAGCCGGCGAGCGACCAGCACCTGCTGGTGGAGTTCCTGGAGGGACTGCGGCCCGACCGGCACATCCACCTGCGCGATCTCAGCCCCAGCGTGGCCCTCGACCTGGCCGCGGCGATCTGCGGCCACGACCACGGGCACGACCACGCGTCCGTGGACGCCCTGGTCGCCGGCACCGGCGGCAATCCCTACCTCCTGACCGAGCACTTACGCACCGACGTGCTGGCCGGCCGCGCGCCGGCCGAGCCGAAGGACGAGGGCAGGCGCCTCCAGCCGGTCAAGGAGCGCATCCTGTGCATGCTCCGGCGGCTCGACCCGCACGGCCTCGAGGTCGCCAGGGCCGCCAGCATCCTGTGCGCGCCGGTGGACGCGGCGCTGCTCGCGGACCTGTGCGGCGTGCCCACGGAGGACGCCTGCCGATGTCTGGGCCGACTGACCGACTCGGGCCTGCTCTGTCCGCACGACATGAAGTTCCGCCACCCGCTCCTCGCCGGCCTCCTCTACCAGGACATACCGTGCGCCGAGCGCGCGGAACTGCACCGCCTCGCCGCCCGCTGCATGTGGCGCCGCGGCGCGCCCTGCGAGGACATCGCCGGCCATCTGCTGCGCTCCCACCGGCTCGACGAGCCGTGGATGGGCCGGCTGCTGCTCGACGTGGCCCAGGGCATGGTCGGCCGCGATCCGGCCGGGGCGCGCCGGCTGGTCGAGAAGGCGGTGCTGCACGGCGTGCCGGCGGAGCTGGCCGACCGCGCCGAGGGCCTGCGGATCCAGGCGCTCACCGGGCTCGACCTGCCGGCCTCGGCCCGCGCGCTGACCGCGCACGCCGCCGGCGCCGCCGGGCCCGACGAGCGGGTCGGGCAGGCGCTGCGGCTCTCCGACGTGCTGCTGCGGCTCGACCGGCCGGCGTCCGCCCGCGAGGCCTTGGAAAAGGCCCGGCGGGAGGCGGGCGGGCTCGAACCCACGGCGGCGGCCCGGCTGCGCGAGGCGCTGCGGCACGTACGGCTGCACGAGGGCACCTACCGGCCCGCCGACGAGGCGCTCGCCGACGGCGGTGAACGCCTCGAACGGGTGCTGCTGCTGCGGACGGCGGCCGGGGAGTCGGCGCCCGCGGTGCGGCGGATCGCCGACCGTCTCCTGTCCGTGCCGCGTGCCCCGTACGGCTCGCCGACCTGGTACCACGCGCTGCTCGCCCAGCTCTGGGCGGGCGACGTGGCCGAGGCCCAGCGGCACATGGACACCGAGGTGCGGCTCGCCCGCGCCGACGGCGCCGTGACCCGGATCGCCGAGGCCCTCGCCGTACGCGCCCTGGTCCAGCTCCACCGTGGCCTGCTCGGCCCGGCCGAGGACGACGCCCGCGAGGCGACGGACCTGCTCGGGCGGATCGGCGCCGCCGAGCACCACGCCGGGGCGCTGGCCCGCGCCGTGCTCATCGACGTCGTGCTGGAGAAGGACGACATCGCGGCGGCGGGCGCCCTCCTGGACGAGGCGCCGCCGCTGCCCGGCGAGCAGCCCGTGACCTGGTGGCGGCTCCATCTGCTGCACAGCGCCGGGCGGGCGCTCGGACGGCTCGGCCAGGCCCGGCGCGGGCTCGCGCTGATCGACCGGTGCGCGCAGGAGCTGGCCCGCCGTGGTGTCGCCAATCCCGCGATCCTGCCCTGGCGTTCGACCAGGTCGACGCTCCAGCTGGCCCTCGGGAACGTGGCCGCGGCCCGCCGCGGCGCCCAGGAGGAGACCGAGCGGGCCCGCCGTTGGGACGCACCCGCCGCGCTGGGCCGCGCGCTGGTGGCGCAGGCCGCGGCGAGCCCGGGCCGTGAGGCGCTCCGGCTCGCCGAGCGGGCGGTGGAGCTGCTCGAACCGGCCCCGGCACCGCTGCTGTTCGCCCACGCCCTGTACGCGGCGGGGCGCGCCCACCGGCAGCACGGCACGGCCCGGCGCACCCGCGAGCTGCTGCACCGCGCCAACGAGGTGGGCATCTCGCTCGGCGCGGACGCCCTGGTGGAGGCGGTGCAGCGGGAGCTGCGGTTCGCGGGCGGCCGGCCCGATCCGCGCAAGGACTCCACGGAGTCGCTGCTGACCCCGACCGAGCGGCAGGTGTCCGAGTTGGCCGCCCAGGGCATGAGCAACCGGGACATCGCGCGGCTCCTGAAGGTGAGCCTGCGCAACGTGGAGTCCCATCTCACCCACTCGTACCGGAAGTTGCGCATCAGCGGCCGGCACGAGCTGGCCAGGTTCTTCCCGCCGCAGGCGGTACCGGCCGCGGCGGTGGACGCGGCCCCGGGCCCGGCTCCGGCCCCGGTGCTGCTCTACCAGCCGAGGACGCCGCTCGCCGCGCCGCGCCACCTGCGGACCGGCTGACCGGCCGAGCGGCCGAGCGGCCGGGAGCCGGCGGGCTCACTGCCCGTCCGTCAGGGCCAGCAGGTTGTCGAGCAGGCCCGGGAAGCGCCGGTCGAAGTCCGGCCGCAGCCGCAGCAGCATGCCCGTGCCGGAGCTGCGCTGGAGGACCAGGCCGGCCTCGCGGAGCACCTTCCAGTGGTACGAGCGGGTGGACTTGGCGCCCGGCAGGTCGAGCGCCGCGCAGGGCACCTCGGCCTGCGGCGTACGAGCCAGCCGGACGACCGCGGCGCGCCGGTGCCGGTCGGCCAACGCCGCGTACACCGCGTCGAGTTCGACGGCGTCCAGCGGCGGATGGAACAGCTCGACGGGCATCGCGGACCTCCCGGTTGCGCGGACGGATGACAGACATGTGACGGGCGCCCGCGAAAGGTTGCGGGCGCCGTCGCCGCCGTGCCTAAGGTAGCCCGGTACGAAAATTTTCGAACCGCGTGCCTCATCCGCCGCGTCCCTCGAGCCACCTCTCCAGGAGTCCGGACATGACCTCCGCACAGCCGGTCATCGCAGTCCTCGGCACCGGCGTCATCGGCGCCCCCGTCGCCCGCAACCTGGCCGCCGGCGGCCTGACCGTCCGCGCGTGGAACCGCACCCGCGCCAAGGCCGAAGCCCTCGCCGCCGACGGCGTCCAGGTCGCCGGCAGCCCGGCCGAGGCGGTCGACGGCGCCGACGTCGTGCTCACCGTCCTCAGCGACGGGCCGCGCGTCCTCGACGCCGTCCGCGCCGCGGCGCCGAAGCTCGCCCGCGGCACCGTCTGGGTGCAGGTCAGCACCGTCGGCGAGGCCGTCGACGAGCTGGCGGCCTTCGCCGAGGAGGCCGGCCTCGTCTTCGTCGACGCGCCGGTCCAGGGCTCGCGCCAACCGGCCGAGCTGGGCACGCTGGTCGTCCTGGCCGCCGCGCCGCCGAGCGTGCGCCCCACCGTGCAGCCGCTGTTCGACCTCGTCGGCGCGCGCACGGTGTGGGTCGGCGAGGACGGTGCGAGCGGCGCCGCCAGCCGGCTGAAGCTGGTCCTCAACGTCTGGGTCGGCGCCCTCACCCACGGCGTGGGCGAGGCCCTCGCGCTCGCCGGGCGGCTGGGCGTCGACCCGGAGCACTTCGTGGACGTCGTCTCCGGCGGCCCCCTGGACAGCGGCTTCTTCCAGGGCAAGTCCGCCGCGGTCCTGAACCGCGACTGGACGCCCCAGTTCACCGTCGACAACGCGGAGAAGGACGCCCGGCTCGTCCTGGAGGCCGCCGAACGCTCCGGCGTCCGGCTCGACGCCACCGAAGCCGGCCACCGCCGCTTCCGGCGGGCCGCGGCCCAGGGACACGGCGACAAGGACATGGCCGCGGCCTGGTTCGCCGGCTTCGACGCCTGACCGGGATCATTCGACGCCTGAGCGGGATCATTCGACGCCTGAGCGGGATCACCCGCGGAGAACCGCGGGTGATCCCTTCCGAGCCCGTGTCCTAGGGATACGAGACGACGGTCGACGGAACGGTGTCGGAGCCCGAGGTCGGGGCGCCGGTCGTGTTGATCACGTGCTCGTACTGGCCCTTGCCGCCGAGGGACACGACGAGCAGGCTGTGGAACCGCACGCCGGGCCTGACCGGTGCGCGGAAGCCGTGGTCCTGCCGGATCGTCGGGTCGACGTTGTAGTAGCAGTAGCTGCCGAGGCCCCAGCCCTCGTGCGTGGTCACGGAGTCGTCCACGCGGTAGGCGGCGTAGCCCTTGTACGGGCCGTCCTGGACGGCGGCCTGGTTGGGTGCGTCGTACGCCTTCTCGTTCTGGAAGAAGACGGTGCGCCCGCGCTCGCCGAACCACTCCACGTCGTACTTGTTGAAGTGCTCGACGAACAGGCCGGTGGCGAGGACGTCGTCGCCGTACACGCGCACGCCGTAGTCGGCCCGGTTGGTCTCCCAGCCGACGCCGTCGCCGTGGTCGGCGCGCCAGACCCAGGTGTGGTCGACGATCGTGTCGTCGCTGTGGACCGCCAGGGCGGTGGTGGCGCGGCCGGCGCCCGCGCCGCCGACCCGGAGGTAGACGTCCTGGACGGTGATCGGGTCGGCCGCGTGGTCGGCGGCGGCGCCCTGCGGGCCGATCTCCAGGAGGGTGGGCGAGTTCACCGGGCCCGCGTCGATGAGGAGCCCGGCGAGCCGCACGCCGTCGACGTCGCCGACCCGCAGCGCGGTGACGCCGTTGTCGGGGACGAGCGTGGCGAGGCCGAGTCCGAGGACGATGGTGCCGGGCCGGTCGATCACGACGGTGCGGTCGACGTGGTAGACGCCCGGGGTGAACAGCAGGTGCAGTCCCTGCGCCACGGCCTGGTTGAGGGTGGCGGCGGTGGTGCCCGGCCTGACCACGTAGAAGCGGCTGAGCGGGACGGTCTCGCCCTGCGGCGTGCCGGACCAGCTGACGCCGCGGGCGCCGACGCGCTTGGCCGGCGCGAAGACCTTGTACTGCCCGCCCTCGTAGAAGAGGAAGGGCTTCTCGCGGGAGATCGGCGTGGTGTCGAGCGACGTGTACTTCGGCTCGGGGAAGGCGGTGGCCGGGGCGCCTTCGACGCCCGAGAAGACCTGGTTCCACACCGAGTTGGACCAGCCGCCGATCGCGCTGTCGCGGGTGTACCACTGCTGCTGCGAGTAGTTGCCGACCTGGCCGTCGATCCGGCTGTCGGCGATGTAGCCGCCGCTGGCCCAGCCGTAGCCGGTGGGCGCGAGGTTGAGTCCGCCGCGCACGTGCATCCGGCGGAAGGAGGAGGCCTGGGACACGGCCCAGCGGTCGGTGCCGTTCACCGGGTTGAGGGCCAGGTTCTCGGCCGAGCGCCAGAAGTTCTGGGTGGCGTTGCCGTTGAACCAGCCCGCGTCCACGGTGACGTCGCCGTTGATCGTGGTGTCGTCGGGCCGCAGGCCGAGGCCGGCGATCTGGGTGTAGAAGCCGAGTTGGGCGTTGATCCCGTTGTAGGTGCCGGGCTTGAGGAGGAAGGCGTGCCGGCCGGTGCCGAACTGGGCCGACTCCTGCTGCCGGAACACCTCGTCCAGGGTGGCCTGGAGGCCGGGTGTGGACGGGTCGAAGACGTGCACGTTGGGCCCGAGGTCACCGCCGCCGGGCAGCGTCGTGCCGCCGCCGGCCGTGCCGTACACCTGGAACTCCCAGAGCGAGTAGCCCCAGCCGGTGGCGCGGGTCAGGCCGTGCAGGCGTACGTAGCGGGCGGTGCCGGACACCGGCAGGGACTCGGTGCCGCCGGGCCCGGTGGTGGTGGTGTAGGCGGTGGTCCAGGCGGCGCCGTCGGTGGAGGTCTCGATGCGGTACGCCGTCGCGTACGCGGTCTCCCAGCGCAGGTCGACCCGGCTGAGGGCAGCCGGGGCGCCGAGGTCGACCTGGATCCACTGCGGGTCGGCGAAGGCGCTGGACCAACGGGTGCCGAGGTCGCCGTCGACGGCGGCGGCCGCGGGGGTGCCGGCGTTCTCCTGGCTGGAGGCGGTGACGGGCCGGCCCTGCGACAACAGGGCCGGTGCGGCGGCGCCGGCCTGGCCGGCCGTGGCCGGGGCGACGGCCAGCAGTCCGCCGAGCAGGGCGGTGACGAGGGCGAGCATCCGGCCGCGGGAGCGGGGCGGACGGATCCTGGGGCGGTGTGCACGCGTGCGGGAGCGGAACATGACGGCTCCTTCTCGGTGGGGGGAACGTACGAGTCAGCCGGCCTGCGCCCGGTGGGCGCGGATGAGGTCCGCGTACCGCCGGCCGCTGGCCTTGACCGTCCGGCGCTGGGTCGCGTAGTCGACGTGGACCAGGCCGAACCGCTTGTCGTAGCCGTAGGCCCACTCGAAGTTGTCGAGCAGGGACCAGGCGTAGTAGCCGGCCAGCGGTGCGCCCTTGCGCAGGGCGCGGGCGCAGGCGGCCAGGTGCTCCTCCAGGTACCGGGTGCGGTCCGGGTCGTCGACCCGCCCGTCCGGCCGTACGGAGTCGGGGAAGGCCGAGCCGTTCTCGGTGACGTAGAGGCGGCGCACGCCGTACTCCTCGGTCAGCCGCAGCAGGAAGGCCTCGAGGCCGCCGGCGTCGACGGGCCAGTCCATGCCGGTACGGGGCAGGCCGGGCGGCCGTACCTCGCGGGCGTGCGGGACCGGCCCGTCCGGGTCGTCGGCGACGGTGACCGGGAAGTAGTAGTTGAGGCCGTGCCAGTCGAGCGGGGCCGCGATGGTCTCCTCGTCACCGGGACGTTCGGGCAGCTCGACGCCGTACAGCTCGCGCAGGTCGGCCGGGAAGCCGCGCCCGTAGACCGGGTCGAGCCACCAGCGGTTGGTGTGGCCGTCGGCGCGGACGGCGGCGGCGACGTCCTCGGGCCGGGTGGTGGCGGGTTCGACGGTGGAGTGGTTGGTGACCAGGCCGACCCGGGCGCCGGGCGCCTCGGCGCGGACGGCGGCGGTGGCGAGGCCGTGGCCGAGGAGCAGGTGGTAGGAGGCGCGGACGGCCGCCGTGAGGTCGGTGAGGCCGGGTGCCATCCGTCCTTCGAGGTGGCCGATCCAGGCCGAGCAGAGCGGCTCGTTGAGGGTGGCCCACTGGGTGACGCGGTCGCCGAGGCGGGCGGCGACGACGGAGGCGTAGCGGGCGAGGTGTTCGGCGGTGGCGCGTTCGGTCCAGCCGCCCCGGCAGTCCTCGGCGCGGTCCTGCAGGGCCTGCGGGAGGTCCCAGTGGTAGAGGGTGACGGACGGGGTGATGCCGGCCTCGAGGAGGCCGTCGACGAGCCGGTCGTAGAAGTCGAGTCCGGCGGCGTTGACCGGGCCGTCGCCGTCCGGGACGATCCGGGGCCAGGCGACGGACAGCCGGTAGGCGTCGGTGCCCAGCTCCTTCATCAGCGCGATGTCCTCGGGCCAGCGGTGGTAGTGGTCGCAGGCGGTGTCGCCGTGGTGGCCGTTGTCGACGGCGCCCGGGGTGTGGGCGAAGGTGTCCCAGATGGAGGGGCCGCGGCCGTCCTCGGCGACGGCGCCCTCGATCTGGTACGCGGAGGTGGCCGTGCCCCAGGCGAAGCCGGGCGGGAAGGCGCCGAGGTCGAGGGGTGCGGTGCGGTCGTCGGACACGGACTGCCTTTCTCGGATGGGTCGCTGACGGTCTGTCATTTGACGGCGCCCGCGGTGAGGCCGGCGACGAGGTAGCGCTGGAGGAGGAGGAAGCCCGCGACGACGGGGACGCTGACCACGAGGGAGGCGGCCATCACCTGGTTCCAGTACACGTCGTTCTGGCCGGCGTAGCCCTGGAGGCCGACGGCGAGGGTGCGGGTGGTGTCGGTGGTCATGACCGAGGCGAAGAGCACCTCGCCCCAGGCGGTCATGAAGGCGTAGACGGCGACCGCGACGATGCCGGGTACGGCGGCGGGGACGATCACCCGCAGCAGCGCGCCGACGGGTCCACAGCCGTCGACCCGGGCGGCCTCGTCGAGGTCGCGCGGGATCGAGTCGAGGTAGCCGACGAGCATCCAGACGGAGAACGGCAGCGAGAAGGTGAGATAGGTGAGGATCAGTCCGCCGCGCGAGCCGAACAGCGCGATGCCGGTGGCGTTGCCGATGTTGACGTAGAGCAGGAACAGCGGCAGCAGGAAGAGGATGCCGGGGAACATCTGGGTGGACAGGACGGTCACCGTGAAGACCCGCCGGCCGCGGAAGTCGTAGCGGCTGACGGCGTACGCGGCGAAGAGGGCGACGGTGACGGAGCAGACGGTCGCCGCGCCCGCCACGATCGCGGAGTTGACGAAGAAGTCGGCGAGCGGCACGGTCCGCCAGATGTCGGCGTAGGGCCGCAGGGTGAGTCCGGAGGGCAGCCAGCGGAACTCTCCGGAGACGTCCTGGAGCGGTTTGAGGGAGCTGGACACCATCACGTACACCGGCAGCAGGACGAATCCGGTGAGCAGCGTGAGGAAGATCCGCCGGGTCCACAGGAAGGAGCGGGCCGGGGCGGTCGGTGACGGTGGGGCGGTCCGGTTACGCACGGGTCCTCCGTCCGCGTGAGGTGAGCAGCAGATAGCCGCCCGTGACGAGGAGCAGGAAGAGCAGCAGGAGCACGGACATGGCCGAGCCGGTGCCGAAGTTCCAGGTCTGGAAGGACGACTGGTAGATGTGCAGCGAGATCAGGTCCGCCGCTTCGGGCGCCGCCTTGCCGAAGAGCACGAAGGGCGTGTTGAAGTCGTTGAAGGTCCACAGGAACAGCACGAGGACGAGGACCTGGTTGACCGGGCGCAGGGAGGGCAGGGTGACGTGCCGGATCTGCCGCCAGACGCCGGCCCCGTCGAGGGCGGCCGCCTCGTAGGTCTCGCGGGGGATGTTCTGGAGTCCGGCGGTCAGGGTGAGGAAGGCGAAGGGCCAGCCCTTCCAGACGGAGACGGTCAGCAGCGCCCAGAAGCTGTTGTCGCCGATCAGCCAGAACGCGGGTGTGTCGCCGATGCCGAGCTGGTCGTGCAGGACGTGGTTGATCACGCCGTTGTCGTGCTGGAACATGAAGGCCCAGGTGATGACGGCGGCGTAGACGGGCAGTGCGTACGGGACGAGGAAGAGGGTGCGCAGCAGTCCCCGGCCGCGGAAGCCGTCCTGGAGGAGGATCGCGGCGGCGGTGCCGAGCAGCCAGCACAGCGCGACGGACGCGAGGGTGAAGACGCAGGTGGTGCCGAAGGACTTCAGGAGCGCCTGGCCGACGGGCGCGTCGACGTCGACGGACACGGCGTAGTTGTCGAGGCCGGCCCAGGGCGCGGCGGTCCAGTCGCGGATGAAGAACTGGGTGAGCTCCTTCAGGCTCATGACGGCGCCCATGAGCATCGGCACCAGGTGGACGAGGAGTTCGAGGAGCAGGGCGGGCAGCAGCAGGAGGTACGGGAGGGCGAGGCGCCTGCGGGTACGGACGCGGGCGGGCGCGCCGGTGCGGGCGCGGGTGCGGGAGGCCGGGAGGGCGGTCATGTCGGGGACCGCGGCTACTTCCTGGGCATCTGCTGCTGGGCCTTGTCGAGCTTGGCGCGCACCGACTCGGTGGTGACGGGGCGGCCGGCGGCGGCGTCCGCGAACAGCTCCTTGACGGCCGTGCCGACGACGGTCTCGAACTGGGACTCCTCCGGGACCTGCGGCAGGGCGGCGGCGCTCTTGGCGAGGGTGTCGCGGATGACGGCGAGCGCCGGGCCGGCGAAGGCGGGGTCCGCCTGCGCGGTCTTGACCGGCGGGACGGAGCCGTAGGCCTGGTTGAGGGTCTTCTGTTCGGCGTCCGAGGTCATGAACTTCACGAACTTCAGGGCGCCTTCGCGGTTGCCGGTGTTCTTGAAGACGGCGAGGTTGATGCCGGCGACCATGGAGTTGATCCGGGTGCCCTGGCCGGGCGTGCCGGAGGGCACGGGCGCGGGCGCGACGCCCCACTCGTCGGGCTTCATGCCCTGGGCGGCGAAGGTCTGGGCGGGGGTCTGCCACAGGACCATGGCGGTGCGGTTCTTGGCGAAGTCGCTGAGGGACTGGTTCTGGGCGTATTCGGCGTTGCCGGGCGCGACGATCTTGTGGGCGGCCATGAGGTCGACGTACTGCTTGACGGCGGCGACGGCGCCGTCGTTGGTGAAGTCGGCCTTCCCCTCGGGTGTGAAGAAGTCGGCGCCGTGCTGCTTGGCGAGCACGAAGACGTGGTGGATGTTCTCGGCGGGGTTGGCGCCCTCGACGCCGAGGGCGGAGTGTCCGTCCTTGGCGAGCCTGCGGCCGGCCGCGGTGAGTTCGTCCCAGGTGGCCGGCGGTGCGCTGATGCCGGCGTCGGCGAACATCTTCTTGTTGTAGTAGAGCGCGTAGGCCATGGAGTAGAGCGGGACGGCGGCCGGGTCCTGGCCCTGGGCTCCGGTGGAGCCGAGCGCGGACTCGACGAAGCGGTCCTTGCCGCCGATGGCGTCGAAGTTCTTCTCGTCCCAGGGCAGCAGGGCGCCGCTCGCCTGGAGGGAGGCGCTCCAGGTGTTGCCGATGTTGAGGACGTCGGGGCCCTGGCCGGAGGTGGCGGCGGTGAGGATCCGGTTGAGCAGTTCGGACCAGGGCACGACCTCCAGCCTGACCTTGATGCCGGTCTCCTTCTCGAACCGGTCGAGTTCGGGCTGGAGCACCTTCTTGTCGGCCTCGACGCTCGGTCCCTGGTTGGACGCCCAGTAGGTGAGGGTCCTCGGCCCGGAGGCGGAACCGCCCGAGCCGTCGGTGGTGCCGCCGCCGCAGGCGGTCGCGGTGAGGGCGAGCGAGAGGACGGCGACGCCGGTGACCGCGGCTCTGATTCTGCGCATGACTCCTCGGAACCCTTTCGGTGAGGTCGCTTAATTCACGGCGTGAGTTAAGCTCCAAGAGAAGGGCGCGTCAAGGCTTCGCGCCGGGTGTATGTTGCCGAACAGGCCGCGAGAAACGGGGGGTTGAGGTGCGAGCAACGAACGGGCGCACGGTGCGCGACCTGCGAAGGGAGAACCGCACGGCGGTCCTGCAACGGCTGTACTTCGACGGCCCGACGAGCCGGCTCTCGCTCGCGCCCGCCACCGGTCTCAGCTCCGGCTCGGTCAGCAACGTCGTCGCCGAACTGGTCGCCGAGGGCCTGGTCGAGGAGGCCGGCAGCGTCGACTCCGCGGGCGGACGCCCGCGCACGCTGCTGCGGATCAGTCCCGGCAGCGGCTGCATGATCGGCGTCGACGTGGGCGAGACCCGGATCAGGATCGAGCTGTTCGACCTCACCCTGACCGAACTCGCCCGCACCGAGCGGGCGTTGGCCGTCGACAGTCCCGAACCGCACGACCGCTACGAGGTCGGGCTCGTCGTCGGCCACATCCGCGACGGCATCGCCGAGGTGCTGCGCGCGGCGGACATGGACGCCGGCCGGCTGCTCGGCGTCGGTGTCGGCGTCCCGGGCATCGTCGCCCACGGCCCCACGGACGGCGGCTCGGAGCGGGGTGAGGGCGGCGGCTCGGGCGGCGCCGTCGTGCACGGGCAGACCATCGGCTGGGACGCCGTGCCGCTGGAGCGGATGCTGCGCGAGACGGTCGACCTGCCCGCCTCCGTCCCGTACCGGATCGACAACGGCGCGCGGACGCTCGGCCAGGCCGAGCTGTGGTTCGGCGCCGGTCGCGGCGCCGGCAGCGCGGTCTTCGTGCTCTTCGGCTCGGGCGTCGGGGCCTGTGTCGCCACCGACCCGCTGGGCCCCGGCCGCGCCCTGGAGTGGGGCCATCTGACCGTACGGGTGCGGGGACGCCGCTGCCGTTGCGGGGCCCGCGGCTGCCTGGAGGCGTACGCGGGCGCGGAGGCGCTGCTCGAGCGGTGGCGCGAGGCGGGCGGCCGGCCGCCGGCCGGCGCGGACGAGGAGACGGCGCTCACCGCGATGCTGGCCGCCGCCTACCCGCCGGACGACGCCGGGCGCGCCCCGGACCCGACGGCCCTCGCCGTCCTGGACGAGACCGCCGAGTATCTCGGTGCGGGCTTCGCCGACCTGATCAACCTCTTCCAGCCGGAGCGGATCCTGGTCGGCGGCTGGGCCGGACTCCAGCTCGGCCACCGCTTCCTCGACGGCGTGCGGGAGTACGCGCGGGAGTACGCCCTGCGCTATCCGGCGGCCCGGGTCACCATCGGCCTCGGCACCCTCGGCCCGGAGGCGGTCACCATCGGCGCCGCCATCCTCCCGCTCGCCGACTTCTTCGCCCGCGGCGGCCGCCGGGCCGAGCCGCCGACCGTGGAGAGCCCGCCGCGGGAGCAGCCGCCGTGGACGACGACGGTCCGGGAGCGGGCGTACTAGACCTGGAGGTACGGCCGAGGCGGCGGCACCGCCTCATGAGCAGTCGGCACGTGCCCGTGGCGCGCGGCGGCCGGGTCCGACACGATGGCCCGGTGACGAGACGCCGGCGCCGTGACGACGGTGGCGGCGGTGATGACGGTGAAGTAAGGGGAACGGCATGAGCGGTGTCGCGCGCAGGACGGTCGTCGCGGCGGCGGGCGGGGCGGGTCTGACGGCGGCCCTCGCGGCCTGCGGGACGGAGCAGGGCACGGGCGCGGACGGCGGGGCGGGAGGCGGCACGGGAGGCAAGGACTCGGCCGGCGGTACGGATTCCTCCGGCGGTACGGAGCAGAGCGCGCCGCTCGCGCGGACCGGCGACATCCCGGTCGGCGGCGGCAAGGTGCTCGCCGACCAGGGGCTCGTCATCACCCAGCCGAAGGCGGGCGAGTTCAAGGCGTTCTCCTCGCGCTGCACGCACCAGGGCTGCAGCGTGTCCCGGGTGAGCGACGGCGTCATCGTCTGCCCGTGCCACCAGAGCCACTTCGACTTCTCGGACGGCAGCGTCAAGCAGGGTCCGGCGACCCGGCCGCTGGAGCCGGCACCGATCGAGGTGACCGGGGACGCGATCAGGCTCGGCTGACCGGCCCGGGCGCCTTCCAGCAGGCGAGGACGTCGTCGGTGGTCGTGACGGTGGCGACGAGCGCGAGGCTGTGCCGGAGCACGGCCGGCGTGTAGTCGGCCGGCACTCCGGCGACGGCGTCACCGGGCACGACGACCGTGTAGCCGAGGTTGACGGCGTCGAAGACGGCGTTGGGCACCGCGACGTTCGCGGAGACACCGGTGACGACGAGGGTCCGGCAGCCGAGGTTGCGCAGCAGGGCGTCGACGTCGGTGCCGGCGATCGGCGACAGGCCGTGCAGGCGCCGGACGACGAGGTCCTGCTCGGCCGGCTCGATGGGTTCGGCGATCCGCACGGCGTCGCTGCCGCTGAGCTGCTGGACGGGAAGCCGGGCGGCGGCACGGAAGAGGCGCGCGTTGCGGTTGGCGCCGCGCCCGTCGGGGCGCCGTTCGGCGACGGCGTGCAGCACCTGGACACCGGCCTCGTGGGCGGCGGCGACGAGCCGGGCGATCCGCTCCAGTGCGCCCGAGGAGCGGGCGACGGCGGCGAGTTCGGGCAGGGCGCCGTCCTCGCCGACGACGCCGCGCTGGCACTCGACGGTCAGGAGCACGGTGCCCGCGGGATCGAGCTGCTCCGCGAGCCGTTGCGACGCTTGTGCCGCCAGCCGTTGCGACACTTGTGACGCGGGCCGTTGCGTTGCGAGCCGTTGCGTTGCGAGCCGGTCCTTCTGCTCCACGGTGTCCTCCTGCTTGCACCTCGGCTGCCGAGCCCCCATGATTTCTGACACTCCATCAGAAATCCAGAAGGGTGCGGACGATGACCGTCGCACAGCGCCGTGGACGCCGGATCATGATGAGCCCGGCCGAGCTCGACACCTTCCTCGCCGAACAGCGCACCTGCCGGGTCGCGACCGTCTCGGGCGGCGGACATCCGCACGTGAGCCCGCTCTGGTTCCTCTGGGACGGCACCTCGCTCTGGCTCTACTCGCTGACCCGCAGCCGCCGCTGGGCCGAGCTGCGGGAGCGGCCCCGGGTGGCGGTCGTGGTCGACGACGGCGAGGACTACGGGGAGCTGCGCGGGGTGGAGCTGTCGGGCACGGTGGAGTTCGTGGGCGAGGCTCCGCGCACCGGCGAGCCGTGCGACGAACTCGACGCCGTCGAGCGGCTTTTCGCGGCCAAGAACTTCGGCCTGGACGCCATGCCGCACGACGGCCGGCACGCCTGGCTGCGGCTCACCCCGGACGCGATCGCCTCCTGGGACTTCCGCAAGCTCGGCCTTCCGTAGACCCGGGCTCCCCCGGTCGACCCGTCGGCCCGCGCTCCGGTAGGCGCGGAGCCCCGGGGTCCCGCCGACTCCCGAGGCCACCGCCGGCCCGGCCCGGCACACGCGCGCCGCGGCGGTGGTCAGCCGTCGAGGGGCGCGCCCGCCGCCCGCAGCGCCTCGACGACCGCGCGGATGGACGGCCGGCGGCCCGCGTCGGTGCGCCAGGTCGCGTAGATGTGCCGCCGCACCGGCTGCCGTACGGGCACGAACGCCACACCGTCCCCGACCGGCAGCCGGCCGAGCCGCGGGGCGACACAGACGCCGAGCCCGGCGGCGACCAGGGCGAGCTGGGTGTGGTGGTCGGCCGCGACATGCGCGATCCGCGGCTCGACGCCTTTGGAGCGCAGGGTGAACATCAACCAGTCGTGGCAGAACTCGCCCTGCGGCCAGGACACCCACTCCTCACCGGCGAAGTCCTCCAGGTCCACCGCCTCCCGCCCCGCCAGCGGATGGTCGGCGGGCATGGCCACGTCGGCGGAGTCGTCGAGGAGATGGGCCCGCTCCAGGCCGGGCGGGACGGGGGCCCGCTTGTTGTTCCAGTCGAGCACGACCGACAGGTCGCAGTCCCCGCGCAGCACCTCGCGGACGCCCGGCTCGGGCTCCAGCTCCGTGGTCTGCACCCGCAGCTCCGGGTGGGCGGCGCGCAGCGCGCGGATCGCGGCCGGGAAGAGCCCGCGCATGGCGGTCGGGAAGGCGGCGATGCGCACCTCTCCGACCACCTGGCCGCGCTGCGCCTCGATGTCCGCCTGGGCGAGCTCCACCTGGGAGAGGATCCGGGCCGCGTGCTCCGCCAGGAGCAGCCCGGCGTCGGTGAGCCGGATCCCGCGGCCGTTCTTGGCGAGGAGCCGCTGGCCGATCTCCCGCTCCAGCTTGGACAGCTGCTGCGAGACGGCCGAGGTCGTCACGTGCAGCCCTTCGGCGGCGCCGCTCACCGAGCCGTGCCGGGCGACGGCGTCCAGGGTGCGCAGGCGCTCCAGGTTCAACATGTAAGCGATACTAAGACATCGACTCCAGGAATTCTCGCTTGTGCTACGAGGTGGGCTCGGCGACCCTGAGTCCCATGAGCCGTCCCGCCACCCTTTCCGCTCCCCGCCGGCCGCACGCGGTCGACTGGCGCATCCGCTTCGGCGTCCTCGCCCTGATCTGGGGTTTCAGCTTCCTCTTCATCAAGGTCGGCACGGCGGGCTTCGCCCCGTTCCAGGTGACCTTCGGCCGCCTCCTGTTCGGTACGGCCGTGCTGGCCGTCGCCCTCGTCGTCAAGCGCGACCGGCTGCCGCGCGGCGCCCGCACCTGGGGCCATCTGACGGTGGCGGCCTTCCTGCTCAACGCGCTGCCGTTCTCGCTCTTCTCGTACGCGGAGCTGACGATCCCCTCGACCCTCGCGGGCATCTGCAACGCCACCACGCCGCTGTGGGGCATGGTCCTGTCGCTGGTCGCGCTGTCGGAGGACCGCCCGACGCGGGTGCGGGCGGCGGGTCTGGGCATCGGCTTCGTCGGCGTCCTGACGGTCCTGGGCGCCTGGCAGGGCTTCTCCGGTCTGGACGTCACGGGCACGGCGCTCGCCCTGCTCGCCTCGTTCAGCTACGCGGTCGGCTGGATCTACGTCCGCCGCACCCTGGCCGGCACCGGCGCGTCGAACCTGTCGCTCGCCACCGGCCAGGTGGGTCTCGCGACCCTCCAGCTGGCGGTGGTCACACCACTGTTCACGTCCCTGCCGACCGACGTCGACCTCCTGCCGCTGCTCGCGGTCGTCGCGCTCGGCGCGCTGGGCACGGGCTGGGCGATGCTGCTCCAGTACGGCGTGGTCGCCGAGGTCGGCCCGACGACGGCGTCCATGGTCACGTACTTCATCCCGGTCATCGCCACGGCCGCCGGTGTCGCCCTGCTCGACGAGCACCTCACCTGGAACACACCGGTCGGCGCGATCGTCGTCCTCGCCGGCGCGGCCCTCACCCAGACCCGCACCCCGAGCCGCCGCCGCCCACCGACACCGCAGCCTGCGGCCCCCACCGCCACATCCCCGAAGCAGGTCGCGGCTCCGGCTGCGGCTCCCGCGAGCCGCTCCTAGCGCTGCGACCCGTAACAGCTCGGTCGAGCCCAGGAGGCCGACCGGGGACGACTCCCCGGCCGGCCTCCGCGCGACGTGCGGTGCTCCCGCGCGCGCCGGCTCAGCTCAGCGGGAGGGAGTCGACCACCCGCCGGGGAAGGGTCCACGCTCCGGTGACCACGTCCGTCGCGGTCCGCCGTCCCTGGGTGACCAGCCAGACGGTGGGCGATTCCGGTGACTTGATGCGGGTTCCGTCGGCGATCTTCGTGCTCATGGCGTCCCACACCCGGGCCGGAACGATCTGCAGAGGCTTGTCGCCGTAGCCGGCCGCGTTGCGTTCTTCTGCGGACCAGAAGTCCACCCGCGCCCCACCGACCACAGCCGCCTCGGACGTCGACCCGCTCTTCCCCAGCCGCGTTCCGTCCGCGATCTTCGTGGGCAGCGCCTGCCAGACCCGGTTCGGCACGACCTGCATGGGGTCGTCGGCGTAGCCGCTGGCCGTCAGTTCGTCCATGCTCACGAACGCGATCTTCGCCCCACCGACGATCGCCCCCTGACCCGAAGAACCCGCGTCCTTGATACGCGTTCCGTCCGCGATCTTCGTGGGCAGTGCCTGCCAGACCCGGTTCGGCACCACCTGCATGGGGTCGTCGGCGTAGCCGCTGGCCGTCAGTTCGTCCATGCTCACGAACGCGATCTTCGCCCCACCGACAATCGCCCCCTGACCCGAAGAACCCGCGTCCTTGATACGCGTTCCGTCCGCGATCTTCGTGGACATGGCCTCCCACACCCGGGCCGGCACGATCTGCAGAGGCTTGCTGCCGTAGCCGGCCGCGTTGCGTTCTTCTGCGGACCAGAAGTCCACCCGCGCCCCACCGACCACGGCCGCCTCGGACGTCGACCCGCTCTTCCCCAACCGCGTCCCGTCCGCGATCTTCGTGGACAGCGCGTCCCAGACCCGGGCCGGGACGACGCGCAGGGGCTTGTCGCCGTAACCGGCCTCCTGGAGTTCCTCGATGCTGATGAAGGGGATCTTCGCCCCGCCGACGATCGCTCCCTGCGAGGTACTGCCCGTCCTGCCGACCAGTGTCCCGTCGGCGATCCTGGTGGTCATGGCGTCCCACACACGGGCCGGGACGGTCTGCAGAGGCTTGCTGCCGTAGCCGGCCGCATTACGCTCCTCCTCGGACCAGAAGTCGACCCGCGCCCCACCGACCACGGCCGCCTCGGACGTCGACCCGCTCTTCCCCAGCCGCGTCCCGTCCGCGATCTTCGTGGTCATGGCGTCCCAGACACGGGCCGGGATCATCTGCAGAGGCCTGTCGCCGTAGCCGGCCGCGTTGCGCTCCTCCGCGGACCAGAAGTCCACCCGCGCCCCACCGACCACGGCCGCCTCGGACGTCGACCCGCTCTTCCCCAGCCGCGTCCCGTCCATGATCTGCGTCGGCAGCGCGCTGAACGCGCGAGCCGGCACGGCCCGCACCTTCGCGCCCCAGTCGGTGCCGAAGCCGGCGTCGACCACTTCCTGCGGACTCGCGAAGTTCACCCGTCCCCCGCCCACGATGGCGGCGACAGGCGTGGAGCCCGAAGAGCTTTGGAGGAGGGTTCCGTCCTGCGGGACAGGAGGAAGCAGATCGAAGTGGCGTGAGGGGATGCCACGCACCTTCGCGCCCCAGTCGGGGCCGTACCCGGCGTCGATCACTTCCTGCGGGCTGGCGAACGGGATGGCAGCACCGCCGAGAATCATCGCGACGGGAGTGGACGTGCCGCCAGAAGCACCCTGGACGAGGGTTCCGTCTTCGGGGATGGTGCCGATGCCGTGGTAACTGCCGGGAGAGATCGCCACGACGCGGCTGGCCCAGTCGGTGCCGTACCCGGCGTCGATCACTTCCTGCGGGGTCGCGAACGGGATCCGGGCGCCGCCGACCGTGACCGACACGGGCAGGTCCGTGGATCCGGACTTCGCCTGGACGAGTTGTCCGTCCGCCGGCCGGGCGTTCATGTGGTCACGGGCGTCGACGGACCACGACGACACCTTGACCGGCGTGCCGCAGGTGACGGGGGCGTCGCAGCTCTCCTGCCACAGCGGGGCACCGCCCACGAACAGGTAGACGCGGCCCTGCTGGTCGACGGCGGAGACGCCGTTGCGCGGAGTACGCGGCCCGGCGTCGATGACCGCCTGGGTGGTGGGTCGCAGAGCCGTGTCGCAGATGTCGTCGGCGCAGGTCGCCTGCCACACCGGAGCACCGCCGACCATCTTGTAGACGCGCCCGGTGTCACCGGTCGACAGGAGCGTGCCGTCGGCAAGGCCGTACACCGACGTCACGGGCTGAGGGCCGGTGGGCGGCGCCGGCGTCCCACCGGGCTGGCCGCCGCCGCCCCTGCCGCCACGGCCCTCGCGAGGACATTCCCCGTCTTCCGGCGAACCGGTGAAGATGCACACCCACGACTTCACCGGAATGACGGCCCAGGCCTTGGTGACGTCGGGACTGCGCTTGCACCAGTACGTCCCTCCGAAGTAGGCCATCTCCGGCGGGCCGAACCTGCTGTAGTTGATCTCCAGGAACCTGACGTACGGCTGGGCGTAGAGACCCGAGTGCGGTGGCACCGTGTAGGTCTCCTCGTTGAGCGTCACCGTCTTGTCTATGACGGTCTGGGTCCAGCCTGCCTCGAGGGTCGCCGCGATGACGGAGCTCACCTCGATGGAGCCCGACACGGATGTCGCCGTCTCGACGGCGTACTCCTTCGTGTAGGAGATCTTGTGGGTGCCGGTTTGATCCGTCGTGTTGAAGACGCCCGTGGAGGGTCCGACAGGACGCGTCACGTACTTCCGGCTCAAGAGGTTCACATCGACGTGAGGCAGGTCCTGACACACGTACCAGCCGAAGATATCGGCGCGGGCCGGTGAGCTGCCTGCCAGCAACCCGCTCACCGCCAGCGCCAGAATCACCGCCACGTTCAGAACCGCGGCAGGCACCCGATGTCTCGCCCGTTTCATGTTCCCCCCGAACTCGTACTGCCTTCAGCGGCCGGTACGACGCATTCCGATGCCCCCTCATGGACATGAGGGGGCGAGGCGAAGGCGATCCTCGCCGGGACGTCGCACGAGGGGCAAAGCATTCGAATATCTTCGACATGTCGTCAGCCACCACCCAGGAACGGTGCGCTCCCCCTCTACGTCTCCTGCGGTCGCATCAGGTGGAGATCCTCTCCCCACGCGTCCAGCACCGCGCCGTGTCCGGCCTGTCGGGCCGCCGTCTCGACGAGAGCGAAGAGGCGGCGCTGTGCGGATACGTCTCCGGTGGCCGAGATGAGGCCCACCGTGTCCAGCAGAGGTGAGCTGTCCCAGCCGGGCAGCGGGAATCGGGCAAGCTCCCACTCCAGGTACTTGTTGTAGGGGCGGGGCCGGCGGTCCAGGGCGAAGAGCAACTCAAGCAGGAACCGGACGCTGTCCGCGGCGTCGAGCCGGGCCGCGAGGGCATGTCCGTCACGCGCGTTCTTCACCGAGCGGTAAAGGGAGTTGGCATAGGCGTCCAGCCACTCGGCCGCCTCCCGGAATGCCTGATCGGCGTCCAGACGGGCTTTGCGGGCCAGGATGTGCGCTATCCCTCCGTCGAGCCGGTCGAGCACGATGCGTGAGCGGGAGAGTGCGTACCTCTCGAAGCCGGGCATGCCGAGGGCACGGAACTCCTCCAGGGAGAGGATGACGAGATCGAGCTCGGGGCTGCGGTGCCCGGTGAAACGGACGAGGTCGGTCGTCGCGTCATCCGCGAGGACCACGTAGAGATCGTGGTCGGAGTGCTCGGTGGTCATGCCCTCATGGGCCTGGGAGCCCTTGAGGACGAGGCCGACCACGGCCGGGTCGGCCGTGGCGAGGTCGATGAACGCGTCATAGGTCATGAGCTGGGTCATGGTGCTGTCTCCGGCGAGAGGTGACGGGCATGGCAGCCGGGCATCCCCCGCGTGGCGGGGTCGCCTTCACCGTCCGCGGTGGCGCGTGGCCACCGCCCGGATCTTCAACGCACGTACGGACTCTACCGACTTGCTCGTCGCGCGGTCCTGCCTTTGGGTCGGGTCACGGTCGGCGGCTCGTGCGGGCGGTCGTTCCCCGCCGCTCACCCGTCGGGCCACGCCCACCGGTGCCGGCACCGCTAAGGCCGGCCCCGGCGGGCGCGGCCCCGGGCCCTACCCGTAGCTGCGGGCGGGCGCCGGGCCCGCCGCGTAGGCGACCGCGTCGGCGAGCGGCTCCAGGTCCTCCTGCGTGAGCGTGGAGACGGTGAGGCGGACGGCCGGGCCCGCCTCCATCCGGAAGCGGGCGCCGGGCGCGACCGCCCAGCCCCGGGCGAGCAGCCGGGCGACCGCGCCGGTCTCGTCGGCGACCGGCACCCAGACGTTCATGCCGCTGCACCCGTGCGACTCGACGCCGCGCCGGGCGAGCGCACGGACCAGGCCGTCGCGCCGCGCCCCGTACGAGCCCGCCACGACCGCCGGATCGACCGCGCCGGCGGCCCACAGGTGGACGACCGCGCGCTGGAGCAGCCGGCTGACCCAGCCGGGCCCGAGGCGCTGGCGGCCGAGGACCCGGTCGACCGTCTCGGCGTCGCCGGTGAAGGCGGCGATCCTCAGGTCCGGTCCCCACGCCTTGGCCACCGACCGCACGAACACCCATCGGCCCTCTCCTCGGGTGAGCGGGTGCAGCGGCTGGGAGACGATCCCGTGTCCGTGGTCGTCCTCGATCAGCAGCACGTCGGGGTGCGCGTCGAGGACCGCGCGCAGCGCGGCGGCGCGCCGTTCGCTCACGCAGGCGCCCGTCGGGTTCTGCGCCCGGTCGGTGACGATCACCGCTCGCGCGCCGGCCCGCAGTGCCCGCGCCACCGCGTCCGGCAGCGGCCCTTCGTCGTCCACGGCGACCGGCACGGGGCGCAGCCCGAGCGCCGGTACGAGATCGAGGAGGCTGCCCCAGCCGGGGTCCTCGACGGCCACGGCGTCTCCCGGCCGCAGGTGGACGGCGAGGACCCGTTCGATCGCGTCGAGCGAGCCGGACGCGACGCCGACCGGCCCGGCCGGTACGCCGCCCTCGTCGAAGGCGGCCCGGGCGAGCCGTGCGAAGTCCTCGTCGACCGGCGCCTCGCCGTACATCGGCGGCCGCTCGGCGTACTCGCGCGTGACCTCGGCGAAGACGGCGCCGAGCGGTGGCAGCAGTGCGGGATCCGGGCTGCCCTCGCTCACGTCGCGGACGCCCTCGGGCGCCTCGACCCGGATCGATCCGCGCGCCGTCGTGGCCGGCGCCGACCGCACGCGGCTGCCGCGCCGCCCGTCGGTCTCGATCACTCCGCGCTCGCGCAGGGTGCGGTAGGCGGCGGCGACGGTGTTCGGGTTCACGCCCAGCGTGACCGCCAACTCCCGCATGGGCGGCAGGGATTGGCCGGGCGCGAGCTGCCCGGAGCCGACGCCCCGCTCCACGCTGGCGGCGATCTCCGATGCGCGACGGCCTTCGATCCGATACTCTCCTAGCACAAAGCTAAGTATGCACTAGTGCAATGGAGTACGCAATGGCGGACGCGACGACCGACACGATCACGGAGACGGCGACGGGCGCGGCCCCGGAGACAGCGGGGACGACGACCGGGTCCTACGAGCCCACCGAGCGCACCGTCCCCACCCGCTCCCGCGAACGCGCCTCGTACGACCGCGCCCTGGTCCACTCGATACTCGACGAGACCTACCTCTGCCACCTCGGCTTCGTCCGCGACGGCGCGCCCGTCGTGCTGCCCACGCTCTACGCCCGGGTCGGCGAGCACCTGTACGTGCACGGCTCGACCGGCTCGCGGCCGCTGCGCATGGCGGGCAGCGGCGAGGCGGCGCCCGGTCTGCCGGTCTGCCTCACCGTGACCCACGTCGACGGCCTGGTCCTCGCCAAGTCCGCCTTCCACCACTCCATCAACTACCGCTCGGTCGTCGTCCACGGCACCGCCCACCAGGTCACCGATCCCGAGGAGCTGCGCACCGCGCTCGACGCGCTGGTCGACCACGTGGTCCCGGGCCGCTCCGCCGACTCCCGCCCGGGCAACGCCAAGGAGCTCGCCGCCACCGCCGTCCTGCGCCTCGACCTCGCCGAGGTCTCCGCGAAGGTGCGCGCCGGCGGCCCCAACGACGAGCCGGAGGACGCCGCGCTCCCCCACTGGTCCGGCGTGGTCCCGGTCCTGCGCGGCTACGGCACTCCGGTCCCGGCCGCCGACCTCGACCCGGCGCTCGCCCTGCCCGACTACCTCGCCGCTCTCTGAGGACGCGGAGGACACCGCCATGCTGATCCATCCCTGGGACGCGCCCCACGACGAGCACGAGTGGCGGAGCTGGCTCGCCGCCCACGACTTCGGCCAGCTGGCGGTCAACGGATCCGCCGGCGAGCCGCCGTGGGTGCAGCCGGCGCACTTCCGCTACGAGCCCGAGCCCGGCCCGTACGGACAGGTGATCACCCACCTCGCCCGCCCGAACCCGCTCTGGCGCGACCTGGAGCGCAATCCCGTCGTGCTGCTCGGCGTCGTCGACGACTACGCCTTCGTACCGGGCCACTGGACCGCGCCCGACGGCGCTCCGAGCGAGCACGGCACACCCACCTCGTACTACGCGGCCGTCCAGCTGCGCTGCCTCGCGCACGTCGTCGACGACCCGGCCGAGAAGGCGGTCCTGCTCAACCGGCAGGTCGCCCACTTCCAGCCGGAGGGCGGCACGGCGCCGGTGGTTCCCGGTGAGGCGCCGTTCGGCCGCATGCTGCCGGGCATCCGGGTGCTGCGGCTCGAGGTGACCGACGTCCGGGCGAAGTTCAAGTACGCGGGCAACAAGCCGCAGGAGGTCCAGGACCGCGTCGGGGCGCACCTGGCCGCCCGCCGGGGCCCCGGCGACGCGGCGGCCCTGGCCCACCAGGCCCGCCGCCGCGCCGCCGGAACCGCCCGCTGACCAGACCCTGGCCCGCGGCGGGGCGCTCCCTCTCCCAGGAGCTGCCTCGGACCAGGCGCTACACCGTCACCGTCTCCGTACGGCGGCGGCGTTCCGCCGCCGTACGGGCCTCGGCGAAGGCGAGGCCGGTGACGGCACACAGCAGGAGCAGGGTGCCGGCCACGGTGGCGGCGGTGAGCCGTTCGCCGAGCAGCGTGACCGCGACGACCGCCGCGCTGACCGGCTCCAGGAGCATGATCACGGAGACGGTCGCGGCGCGGACCACGGCCGCGCCGGCGAAGTACAGGGCGTAGGCGAGGGCGGTGGGCACGGCCGCGACGTAGACGAGCAGCGCGAGCACCTGCCCGGGCGCGTCCGTGTGCGGGACCAGGCCTTCGGCGGCGGCCATCGGCAGCAGGCCGACCGCGCCGACGGCGAAGGCCCAGGTGGTGGTCGACAGTGCGTCGCCGCCGCCGGCGTCCCGGCCGAGCCACCGGGTGAGCAGGGTGATCGCCGCGTAGCCGGCGGCGGACACGACGGCGAGGAGGACGCCGAGCGGCCGGACCTCGGCTCCGCCGCCGCCGAGCACGAGGACACCGAGCCCGGCGAGCGCTCCGGCGACGGCGGTGGCGCCGCCGGCGCCGATCCGTTCGCCCATCAGCAGCCGGGCGCCGACGGCGATGAGCACGGGTCCGGCGCCGAGCGTGACGACGGTGCCGACGGCGAGGCCGGTGGCCTGGACGGCGGCGAAGTAGGCGCTCTGGAAGACGGTGAGGCCGATCCCGGTGCCGAGGACGCGGACGAGCCGCCGCCCGCGCGGTTCCGGTGTGCCCGGCGCCTTGGGTCCGCGCCGCAGCGCGAGCGCGCCGAGCAGCAGCACGAGCCCGCCGACGCAGCGCCAGAAGGACAGGGCGAGCGGGCCCATGTCGCTGGTCCGGAACACCAGCGAGGCCGCGGCGCCGGCCGTGCCCCAGGCGATTCCGGCGACGATCAGATAGGTGAGGCTCCGCCCGGTGGACAGGGCGGAGGCGGAAGTGTTCGACACGTACGTTCTCCACGGGGAAGACGAGGGGTTTCGGTGGTCGCTCGGCTCCGCGGGCGGGCGGCGACGAACCGCTCGGGGGCCTGGAAACGGCCCGCCCGAGCCCGGTCTTCGTCAGCGGATGGTGCCGCCCGCGCTAGGCGGCGGGAGGCGGAAGAACGGTCGCGTGCATGATCGGCACCCTACGAGGCGTCGCGCTCGCCGGGCAACCCGGCCCGCTCGCCCCGCGCCGCCGCCGACCCCTTCCCGACCAGCGCCTCCGCCGACGCCTCCGCGCCCGCGTCCGCCGGACCCTTCCCTGCCAGGGCCTCACCCGCCTCCGCCGACGCCTCCGCGGCCCACCCCGCGACCGGCTCGGCCGCCGCCGTCTTCGGCGCCGACGACTGGGCGATGAAGGCACCGACGAGGACGACCGCGCCGCCCACGATCTGCGGGGCGGCCAGGTGCTCGCCGAGCAGCACCCAGGCGAGGACGGTCGCGACGACGGCCTCCAGGCAGGCCACCACGCCGGCGACCTGCGGGGAGAGCCGGCGCACCGAGACGACGCCGGTGACGTACGCGAGGACGGTGGCGATCAGCACGATCCAGCCGAGCAGCAGCCAGGCGGGCGCCCGGGTGCCGTCCAGGTCGGCGGTGCCGCCGAGGACCGACCAGTCCATGCCCCACGGGCGGGCGACGGCGGTGAGCACGAGCGCGCCGCCGAGGAGTCCGTACGCGATGACGCCGAGCGGGTCGGCGGGCTCGGCCTCGTCGCTGCCCTGGTCGGACAGCACGAAGTAGCCGACCTGGCAGCCGGCTGCGGCGAGCGCGAGGAGCAGGCCGAGCAGATCGAAGCTGAGGCCGGACCAGACCTGGACGACGCAGGCGAGTCCGCCGACCGCGAGGACGACGCCGAAGGCGGCGGCGCGGGTCACGGGGCGCCGCTGGACGAAGCGGACCCAGCCGAGGACGAGGGCCGGGGCGAGGTACTCCACGAGCAGCGCGACGCCGACCGGGATGCGGGAGATGGCCGCGAAGTAGAAGGCCTGGACGCCGGCGACGGCGAGCAGGCCGAAGCCGGCGAGCAGGGCGGGCTTGCGGCGCAGCAGGTCACGGTGGCGCCAGGCCACGGGCAGTATGACGAGGGCGGCGCCGGTCACCCGGAGCCACACCACATGGAGCGGGTCGAGTCCCGCCTCGATGAGCGGCTTGGCCGCCACTCCCGAACCACCGAATGCGAAGGCCGAGGCCAGGGCGATTCCCAGGCCGGCGCTTCTCCCCTGAGACGCGTGCATCGGGCCATCATGACAGGACCCGGTCAGCAGCGTAAGGACCGTTACACCTGTTGAGACGGCTCCTCGATCCGGGCGGCCAGGGCGACCGGGTCGACGCCGGCCCGGCGCAGCACTTCGGCGGCCCGGCCGGCCGGGTCGGCGGCCAGCGCGGCGAGCAGGTCGAGGCCGCGGACCCGGCCCTCGCCGCGCCGCGCCGCCCGCTCGAAGGCGCCCGCGAGGGCGGTGGCGGCGGCCGGCGACCAGCCGGCCGCGGTGGTCTCGGTGCCGCGCAGGACGGGCAGCGCGGAGCCGGTGTCCTCGACCGAGCGCTGCCAGCGCAGCCCGTATCCGATGGACCGCTGGACGAGGTAGCCGAGGATCCGGGCGAGCTGGTGGCCGCTGTCGAAGGCGGCGGCGACCTCCGGGTCGGTCTCGACCAGCGAGTGCAGCAGGTGCGCGGTGTCGATCTGCCGGTCGCCGTCGCGCAGGGCGCGGCGCCGGGCGGCCGTCAGGGCCGTCAGGAGCTGCGGGCTCAGTCCGTCCTCGAGCTCGGCGCGGCGCGCGGCGGGCCGCGGCCGGGGCAGCCGCGGGACGGGAGCGAGGCCGGACGGGGCGGCCGGGTGGCCGGGTCCGGGGCCGGGCGGGACGGGGGCCGGAGGGACGGGAGGGTGCACCCTTCCACCTCATCAGCCGCCGGGGCGCCGGACATCCCCGGCGAGGAGCATGTGCGCATCCCACCGGGGTTGGGCACGGGCGAGCGGTTCCTCCTCCTTACGGATGAGATCGCGCGACTTCCCGCCCAGGGGCGCGCGCCGCCTTGCTTTGCGCCCCGTACGCAACCACAGGCCCGTCCCGTGTCGTCCTTCAGACATGTTCTGGATGGTGGCCCTGCTCGCGCTCGACGGGCGGCAGTACGTCTACCGCGTGTACGCGCCGCGGGAGGCGCTGCCGGCCGATCTCTTCTGGGCCGCGTTCCACTGCCACGAGGACACCGGAGGTCCGCGCGCCTCGGACTGGTTCGACTCGGCGCAGATCTGGTGGATCGGCGGCGAGCCCGCAGAACTGACGGTTCATCAGTATTGAATGTTCACGCCGCTGCGGCTACGTTCCGCGACACCTGAAGCCGACTGGTACGCGTGAAGGGGTGGACCCATGGCCGAAGTCAGCGCGGAGGCACGGATCGAGGCACCGGCGGAGAAGGTGTGGGCACGGCTCACCGACTTCGGCTCGTACGGCGAGTGGAACGCCACCCACACGAACTTCCCCCACGGCGGCCCCGAGACCCTGGAGACGGGCGCGACCTTCGCGGAGAACATGAAGCTGATGGGCTTCCCCGCCGAGGTGACCTGGACGGTGGAGGAGCTGGAGACCGGCCGCGTCCTCGCCATCCGGGGCAAGGGTCCGATGGGCGTCAACGTGGGCACGCGCTACTCGCTCGCACCCGACGGCCAGGCCACGACCGTACGGATCGACGGGGAGTTCACGGGTGCGGCCGTGTCCCTGATGGCGGGCAAGCTCAAGGACTCGGCGACGGCGGCGCTGACCGAGTCGCTGCGCAAGCTCGCCGGTCTGGTCGGCTGACCGGCCGGCCGCTCCGTACGGCGAAGGGCCCCGCGGCGATCTGCCGCGGGGCCCTTCGTCGTACGGCTCGACGACCGCTCAGTGCTCGTCGGCCAGGATCAGGTACAGCTTCTTGCGGGCCTCGTTGATGACCTCGACGGCCTTCTGCCGCTGCTCCGCGCTGCCGGTCTTCCAGACCTGCCCGAAGGCCTCCATCAGGCCGAAGCCGGCCTGCCGGATCTCGTTCACGGCGTCCCAGTCGACGCCGCGCCCGGCCTCCTCCCACGGGGCGTCCGGCCCCGCGTCGGCCTCCGCGCGCCCGGCGTCGGTGAGCGTGAACAGCTTCTTGCCGCCCTCGCTCTCGCTGCCGATCAGACCCTCGTCCTCCAGCATCTGCAGGGTCGGGTAGACCGAGCCGGGGCTCGGCTTCCACGCCCCGCCGCTGCGCTCGACGATCTCCTGGATCATCTCGTAGCCGTGCATCGGGCGGTCCTTCAGGAGGGCCAGGATCGAGGCGCGCACATCGCCGCGCCGCGCCCGGCCGCGACCGCCGCCGCGGCCCCGTCCGCCGAAGCCGCCGCCCCAGGGCCCGCCGCCGAAGCCCGGCCCGAAGGGGCCGAAAGCGGCCCGCCGTCCCTCGAAGTCTCCGCGAGGGCCGGGTCCGCAGTTCCCGCGTCCGGCACCCGGGCCGTGGCCGTGTCCGAATTCGTGTCCGTAGGTACGCATCGCAACGCTCCTTCCATCGGGTTCCATCGTTGAACTGTCGCGATGCTTCAACGATATATCGGGACAGTTCGTTGAGCAAGGGCGACCGAACACGGACCCGGGTGGCTGCGGCCCGGCCCGGCCCGCGCCGCAGCCCGCCAGAGGGATCAGCGACCGGATCATTCGGCGGCGGGCCGGATCGGTCCAGTCGCGCCGAATTGGCCTTGGCCTGCGGTTTTCCCGGTCCGGTACGTTGCGGACCATGCGGATTCGAATCGTCGACGCCTTCACCGACCGGCCCTTCGCCGGCAACCCGGCCGGAGTCCTGCTCCTCGACGCCTTCCCGGAGGACGCCTGGCTCCAGCGGGTCGCCGCCGAGGTCAACCTCTCCGAGACCGCCTTCGCCCACCCGCTGCCGCCCGGTGGCGAGGCGGACTGGGCGCTGCGCTGGTTCACGCCGGCCACCGAGGTCGACATGTGCGGCCACGCGACCCTGGCCACCGCCCATGTGCTGCACAGCACCGGCATCGCGACCGGCACCGTCCGGTTCGCCGCCCGCTGCGGCGTCCTGATCGCCACCGCCGAGGCGGACGGCACGATCACCCTGGACTTCCCGACCTCCTCCCTCACCCCCGTGCCCGCGCCCGAGGGCCTCGCGAAGGCGCTGGGCGCCGAACCCGTCGCCGTCCTCGACACGGCCGCCCACATCGGCGACCTGGTGGTGGAACTCGCCGACGAGGCCACCGTGCGCGGCCTCACCCCGGATTTCGCGGCCCTGGCCGCCCTCTCCGAGCGCGGGATCATCGCCACCGCCGTCGCCGAGCGTCCCGACGGCGACTACCAGTTCGTCTCGCGCGGCTTCTTCCCCGCCGTCGGCATCGACGAGGACCCGGTCACCGGCAGCGCCCACACCGCCCTCGCCCCGTACTGGTCCGCCCGCTTCGGCCGCGACGAGCTGACCGGCTTCCAGGGCGGCGCGCGCACCGGCCTCGTGCGCACCCGGCTGCGCGGCGACCGCACCCTGCTGAACGGCCACGCGGTCACCGTCATCGACGGCGAACTCCACGCCTGAGCACGGCCCCGGCACACGCGAGGGGCGTACGGCCGATGCCGTACGCCCCTTTCTGAAGGTCCCGTGCTCACACGGTGGGCAGCCAGTCCACCTTCCCGGCGAGCAGCCCGTAGCCGACGAAGGCCACGATGTCGAGCAGCGCGTGCGCCACCACCAGCGGCCCGACCCGGCCCCAGCGCCGGTACAGCCACACGAACACCACGCCCATGACCATGTTGCCGACGAAGCCGCCGACGCCCTGATAGAGGTGGTACGAGCCGCGCAACACGGAGCTGGCCGCGAGCGAGGCCTTCGGCGACCAGCCCAGCCCGTCGAGCCGGCGCAGCAGATAGCCGACGACGATCACCTCCTCGACCACCGCGTTCTGGATCGCCGAGAGGATCAGCACCGGATACTTCCACCACACGTCCGGCAGCGACTCCGGCACCACGGTGAGGTTGAACCCGGACGCCCGCGCCGCCAGATAGAAGGCCAGGCCCGCGCTGCCGATGCCGGCCGCCACCAGGGCGCCGCGCCCGAGGTCGGGCCACGGCCTGCCGCGGTCGAAGCCGATCACGCGAAGGCCGCGCGCCGCCGGCAGCGCCCGCGCCGCCAGGCCCTCGCGCAGCAGCAGGTGCGCGACGAGGGCGACCGGCACGAGCGCGGTGGCGATGCCGAAGAGCTGCCAGGCCAGGTCGAGCCAGGGCCGCCCCGGCGCGTACGAGCCGTTGAGCGTGGCGGCCTGCTCCTTCAGGGAGCCGGGCTTGGTCAGCGAGCCGATGAAGCTGATGAGCGCGGAGAGCGCGCTCGCGCCGAGCGAGAGCGCGAGCACGAGCAGCATCTCGGAGCGCAGGATCCGGCGCGGCAGGCCGTCCGGAGGCAGGGAAGCGTCCACCACTCGTTGCTCCGACACCACACCTGTCTCCCGTTCCCCATCGTCGTGCGGGTACGGGAACCCTACCTACCGGGCCGGCACCCCGCTCTCGACCCCCACGGGCCAGGTGTGCACCGGCTCGCCGGTGTGCATCAGCTCGCGGTAGCGCAGCGTGGTCGCGGCGAGCGCGGCGGAGCGGTCCAGGCCGGACTCCAGGGCCTGGTGGAAGGTGTCGGCCTGCCAGGAGGCGCCGTTCACGCGCCGCCGGCAGCGCTCCTCGATCACACCGAGGTAGAAGTCCCGGTCGCGCGGCTCGATGTGCCAGGCGTCCAGGCCCGCCGCGGCCAGCGGAAGCAGTTCGTCGAGGACGAGCCGTACCGCCGGCACGGCCGCGACTCCGCCGCCCCGGCCCGGCCGGGGCCAGCGCAGCTCCGCCTCGATGCCGTGGCGGCACGCGGTGTCGAAGTTGTGCTCGGCGTCGGCGAAGTCCATCCGCCTCCACACCGGCCGGGACTCCTCGGCGAGCGCCCGTACGAGCCCGTAGTAGAAGACGGCGTTGGCGATGACGTCGGTCACGGTCGGCCCGGCCGGCAGCACCCGGTTCTCCACCCGCAGGTGCGGAACGCCGTCGACCCAGCCGTAGACGGGGCGGTTCCAGCGGTAGACGGTGCCGTTGTGGAGCACCAGCTCGCCCAGCCTCGGCACGCCGCCCTCGTCCAGGACGCGCAGCGGGTCCTCGTCCTCGCAGATCGGCAGCAGGGCCGGGAAGTAGCGCAGGTTCTCCTCGAACAGGTCGTAGACCGAGTCCACCCACCGCTCGCCGAACCAGGTGCGCGGGCGCACGCCCTGGGCCTGGAGCTCGGGCGGGCGGGTGTCGGTGGCCTGGGTGAACAGCGGCGGCCGGGACTCCCGCCACAGCTCCCGGCCGAAGAGGAAGGGCGCGTTGGCGCCGACGGCTATCTGCACGCCGGCGATCGCCTGTGCCGCGTTCCACACCGCGGCGAAGCGCGGCGGGGTCACCTGGAGGTGCAGCTGCACCGACGTACAGGCGGCCTCGGGCACGATCGAGGACGAGGTGCAGTGCAGCCGCTCGACGCCCTGGATGTCGAGGGTGAAGTCCTCGCCGCGCACGGCCAGGATCTGGTCGTTGAGGAGCGTGTAGCGGTCGGCGGCGGAGAGGTTGGCGAGGACCGCGTCGTCCTGGGTGAGGGTCGGCAGTATTCCGATCATCACCACGCCGGCGCCGACTTCCGCGGCCTTGCGGTCGGCATATCCCAGTCCGGTACGGAGTTCCTCCGCGAGCCGGTCGAAAACGTGACCGTCGAGCCGGTGCGGCGCGATGTTCACTTCCAGGTTGAACATTCCGAGTTCGGTCTGGAAATCGGGGCTGGCGATACGGTCGAGCACCGGCGCGTTCAGCATCCTGGGCAGGCCGTCGTCACCCGCGAGATTGAGTTCGATCTCCAGGCCCATGAGATTGCGCGGCCGGTCGAACCGCTTCTCCGCGAGCAGCCGCGCGAGAGCGGCCAGACATTGCTGGAGTTTCCTGCGGTAGCGCTGACGGTCGGACGGGCCGAACCCGTCGGCCACGACCTTCTCCCCCATCGAAGCGTCCCTCCCGAGTGGGCAGCCGCCACGACGGCCGCGAGCGTCTCGGACCATGATGCCCCACCGACTGATCGACAACGCCTGCGGGAGTGAGGTGTTGCCGGATACTCTGGTGCGCGTTCCGCGGGGCAGTCTCCGCGGGCACGAGGCAATCGACATATACCAATGTCATATTGTTCCGTACGTGTTCTCGAGGTACGGGAGTGGCCGGGGTCAAGATTCGGCCGACCGCTCCGGCACGGAAACCGCAGGCGAGAGTTCCGCCGGACGCACGCATTCCATGGAATCAGCCTGGGAATACGTCTGAATGACGCCTTGTCAGGAATATCGGCGGCGCCTACCGGAAACACTGTGTGAACACGTGTCGTATAAACTCCGCGCACGAGGCAGAGTGTTGGCGTACGGCCATGCCACCCATGGCCCCCCTCTCTGGCCCCGTCGCTGACAGCGCCGTCGTACCCGCCCAGCATCACCGTGTCTCCTGAGTGAGAGGCGACCCACCATGCTCCGACCCTCCCCGGCCCCTGCGCCGGCCCTCCGCAGTGTTCTCGCGGCCCTCGGATCGCCCACCGCGGTCCGCGAGCCCCGAACACCTGCCCTGCGGGCCGCACAGGGACCGCTGAGCCCCGAACTCCCGCTGCCCGTCCATGTTCTCGGCGTGACCGGGGCGCCCGGAGCGGCCGGCGTACCCGGCGTGACCGGTGACGTCACCGGCGTGGCCGGACAGCATCAGCCGCCGCGCACCCGGCTGGCCGGCTGGCGCTTCCTGATCAGGAACGGGGACCGGGCGATCGCCGCCGCCGACACCATGCTCACGCCCGACGGCTGGTCCTTCTCCCACTTCTTCGAGGGGCCCTACGTCTCGGCCACCGAGCGGGCCCTGATCCAGGCCGAGGCGCTGCCCACCGCGTACCAGCCGCGGCTGCTCTCCGTCCCGGGCCTCTACATGCTGACCCTGTGGCTGCACACCGACACCGAGGCGGACGGCGCCACCACCGAGCCCGGGCCGGACGACCTGCTCGTGCCGCTCGCGCCCGCGCCGCCCGGCATCGCCGCCAACCGTCCCTACCGGGTCGCCGATCTGCTGCCCGTGATCGTGCCGCGCCTCTCGCCGCCGCCGCTCTTCGGCTCCGCGGCCCTCGGCGAGCCGACACCCGCCTGATCCACGCGACGGGCCGCCGCGAGCGTACGGACACCCGTCCACCGCCACCGTACGGACACCGGTCCACCGCACATCCGTCCGCGCCCCGGGGCCTTCCGGTCCCGGGGCGCACGGCCGTCCGAGGCCGCTCCCGATCGGACTAGCCCACCTGGGCCACCCCGAACCCCCCGAAGGGACAGGGAGGTTGACCTGAACCGCCCCTGCGGGTGATGCGTCTTCCCAGGAGAGGACGAGCTGACGCGAAATCCCTGCGGAAGCCCGTCCATGGGGCAAGACTGGGGACCGGAACCGAACCGACCGACGGGGGCGGCCATGCCTACGAAGAGCCGCAGGACATCCACTTCGACGCAGCGAAAGAATCCACCCATGTGCCAGCACCAGCCTGCCTGTCCCACCGCCGACTCCGCCGACCGGGAGGCCGCCCGACCCGTGGCGCACCACCCGGAGCAGGGCTGGAGCCTGCTGTGCAACGGGGTCTTGCTGTTCGAGGACACCGGTGAGCTGCTGCCGGACGGGCAGGTCATCGCGCCGCACCGGCCGCTGACGCCGGCCGGTGTGACCACGGCGGCCTGAGCGCCGCTCACGAGGGAACGGCCGAGGGCCGGCCCGGAGAAGTTCTCCGGACCGGCCCTCATCGCGCCGTGGCCGTCGCCGGCCGAAGGCGTCAGTTGTCGTACTCGTCCAGCGGCGGGCAGGAGCAGACCAGGTTGCGGTCGCCGAAGGCGCCGTCGATGCGGCGGACCGGCGGCCAGTACTTGTCCGCGGTCGACACACCGGCCGGGAAGACCGCCTCGTCACGGCTGTACGCGTGGTTCCACTCGCCGCCCAGCGCCGCGGCGGTGTGCGGGGCGTTGCGCAGCGGGTTGTCGTCGGCCGGCCACTCGCCGGACGCGACCTTCTCGATCTCGGCCCGGATCGCGATCATCGTGTCGCAGAAGCGGTCGAGCTCGGCCAGGTCCTCGGACTCGGTGGGCTCGATCATCAGCGTGCCGGCCACCGGGAACGACATGGTCGGCGCGTGGAAGCCGTAGTCGATCAGACGCTTGGCGATGTCGTCGACGCTGACGCCGGTCGACTTCGACAGCGGGCGCAGGTCGACGATGCACTCGTGGGCGACCAGGCCGGCCGGTCCGGTGTAGAGCACCGGGTAGTGCGGCTCCAGGCGCTTGGCGATGTAGTTCGCCGCGAGTACGGCCACCTGGGTGGCGCGCTTGAGGCCCTCGCCGCCCATCAGGCGCACGTACGACCAGGAGATCGGCAGGATGCCCGCGGAGCCCCACGGGGCGGCCGAGATCGGGCCGACGCCGGTCTCCGGGCCCGCGGTGGGCTGGAGCGGGTGGTTCGGCAGGTACGGGGCGAGGTGCGCGCGGACCGCGACCGGGCCGACGCCGGGGCCGCCGCCGCCGTGCGGGATGCAGAAGGTCTTGTGCAGGTTCAGGTGCGAGACGTCGCCGCCGAAGTGGCCCGGCTTGGCGAGGCCGACCAGGGCGTTGAGGTTGGCACCGTCGACGTACACCTGGCCGCCGGCCTCGTGCACCAGGCCGCAGATCTCGGAGACGTGCTCCTCGAACACACCGTGGGTGGACGGGTAGGTGATCATCAGCACGGCGAGCTCGTCGCGGTGCTGCTCGATCTTGGCCCGCAGGTCGGTGACGTCGACCTCGCCGTCCTCGGCCGTCTTGACGACGACGACCTTCATGCCGGCCATCACCGCGGAGGCGGCGTTGGTGCCGTGCGCGGAGGACGGGATGAGGCAGACCGTGCGCTGCAGGTCGCCGTTGGCGCGGTGGTAGGCGCGGACGGCCAGCAGACCGGCCAGCTCGCCCTGGGAGCCGGCGTTCGGCTGGATCGACACCTTGTCGTAGCCGGTGACCTCGGCGAGGCGCTCCTCGAGCTCGGTGATGAGCGTGACGTAGCCCTGCGCCTGGTCGACCGGGGCGAAGGGGTGCATCTGGCCGAACTCGGGCCAGGTCACCGACTCCATCTCGGTGGTCGCGTTCAGCTTCATGGTGCAGGAGCCGAGCGGGATCATGCCGCGGTCGAGCGCGTAGTCGCGGTCGGCCAGCTTGCGCAGGTAGCGCAGCATCGAGGTCTCGGAGCGGTGCGCGTGGAAGACCGGGTGGGTCAGGTACGCGTCGGTGCGCAGCGCGTCGGCGGGCAGCGCGTCCTCGGTGGCGGCGTCCAGGGCCTCGACGTCGGCGGTGACGCCGAAGGCGGTCCAGACGGCGGCGAGCTGGGCGCGCGTGGTGGTCTCGTCGCAGGAGATCGAGACGTGGTCGGCGTCGGCGCGGTAGAGGTTGACACCGGCCTCGCGGGCGGCGGCGACGACCTGGTCGGCCTTGCCCGGGACGCGGGCGGTGATCGTGTCGAAGAACGCGCCCTGGGTGAGCTCCACGCCTCCGGCGCGCAGGCCCGCGGCGAGGATCGCGGCGTAGCGGTGGGTGCGCCGCGCGATGCCCTTGAGGCCCTCGGGGCCGTGGTAGACGGCGTACATGCCGGCCATGACGGCGAGCAGCACCTGGGCCGTACAGATGTTGCTGGTGGCCTTCTCGCGGCGGATGTGCTGCTCGCGGGTCTGCAGGGCCAGGCGGTAGGCCTTGTTGCCGTCGGCGTCGACGGAGACGCCGACGAGGCGGCCGGGCAGCGAGCGGGCGTGCTTGTCCTGGACGGCCATGTAGCCGGCGTGCGGGCCACCGAAGCCCATCGGGACGCCGAAGCGCTGGGTCGTGCCGACCGCGATGTCGGCGCCGAGCGAGCCGGGCGAGGCGAGCAGCGTGAGGGCGAGCAGGTCGGCGGCGACGGTGACGATCGCGCCGAGCTCGTGGGCCTGGTCGATGACCGGCTTGATGTCCCGGATGGCACCGGAGGCGCCCGGGTACTGCAGGAGGACGCCGAAGACACCGCGCTCCGCGATCTCGGCGGGGATGCCGGCGCTCAGGTCGGCGACGACGACCTCGACACCGGTCGGCTCGGCGCGGGTCTCGATGACGGCGATGGTCTGCGGCAGGGCGTCGGCGTCGATCAGGTAGACACCGCCCTTCACCTTGCCCACGCGGCGGGAGAGCGCCATGGCCTCGGCGGCGGCGGTGCTCTCGTCGAGCAGCGAGGCGCCGGAGGTGGGCAGACCGGTCAGGTCGGCGACCACGGTCTGGAAGTTGAGCAGCGCCTCGAGGCGGCCCTGCGAGATCTCCGGCTGGTACGGCGTGTAGGCCGTGTACCAGGCCGGGTTCTCCATGACGTTGCGCAGGATCACCGGCGGGGTGAAGGTGCCGTAGTAGCCGAGGCCGATCATCGGCGCGAGGACCTGGTTGCGATCGGCGAGCGCGCGCAGCTCGGCCAGCACCTCGGCCTCGGTGCGGGCGCCGGGCAGCTTCAGGGCCTCGGCGTTCTTGATGACGTCCGGCACGGCGGCGGCCGTGAGCTCGTCCAGGGAGCCGTAACCGACCTGGGCGAGCATCTTGGCCCGCGCCTCGGCGTCGGGTCCGATATGCCGCTGCTCGAAGGGAATGCCCTGCTCGAGCTCGGAGAGCGGAGTGCGGTTGGCGGTCATGTACGGGGGCCTCCTGGTCGTCACGACCTGCGAGGGGCACCACGGCGCGGGTGCCCGGACGGCCTCCCCCTCTGTCATCCAAACCTGAGAGCTTCACCGGCCCGCCTTGCGGAGGACCGGCTTTCACCGTCGGTGAGAGCGGATGCCGTCCGACACCCGCTCTGCTTTCCAGAGTGACCTCGTCCACGCGGTACAGGGGCCTGAGAGATTCCGGGGAGGATTTGCTCCTTCGGCGCCTCCGAAAGCTTTCTCCGGAGGACTCTCCCGCGCGGGGTCGACGGCCACAGCCAGCCTACCAGCGCCGTTCCTTCTCTCATCGCTCAAGTGGCCGACATCCCAGATGTGCACTTTCGTAGGGGTTGTAGAGCAGTTGCGACCAGTTGGAGGGACCGTGCAGACCGATATCGATCCGCGCAGCCTGATCGGCCGCAAGGCGTACGACCGGAACGGGAACAAGATCGGCACCGTCGACGAGGTGTACCTGGACGACGCGACGGGCGTCCCCGAATGGGCCGCCGTCCGCACCGGCCTCTTCAGCCGGGACGCGTTCGTCCCGCTGGAGCCGAGCGAACTGGTGGAGGACGGCCTCCACATCCCGTTCGAGCGCTCCTTGATCAAGGACGCTCCCGACTTCGGCGTCGGCCGGCACCTGTCCCCGGAACAGGAACTCCAGCTCTACCGCCACTACAACCTCACCCTCCCTCCGGCGCCCCCGCCCCCGGACCACGACTTCGGCCACCTGGCGGGCCACGAAGAGCCCTGACGCCTCTCCGCCGCGCGGTCCCTCTCACCCACCCGGCCGAGCGCCGACCACCGGCGACCGCGCAGGTCGGTCCACCCGCCCGCAGGGCGGCTACGCGGCGGCGCCCGTCGCGCCGCCCGGGACCAGGGGCAGCGGGTCCGCGGGCTCGAGGTCCGGGTCGTCGACCGGGAAGGTGCGGACGCGGCCCGGTGCGGAGGTCGGTTCCTCGAAGCGGACGGTGACCCGCCCGACCCCGCTGCCCTGCACCCACCCGGGCCCGTGCACCGCGTGCCGCACGTCGTTGCCGGGCGCCCAGCGCCGCTCGGCGGCGGGCTCGGTGGCCGCAGAAGGCGCGCCCGGCACCTCCGCGGCCTCCTCCACCCGGGGCCCCGCCTCCGCCGCCTCCACGACCCCGTCCGGCCCCGCCGCTCCCGCCGCTCCCGCCGCCTCCGCCTGCGCGAACAGATCCTCCTGCGTGTAGTCCGCGAGCCCGCTCACGCCCACGCCCAGCAGCCGCACGCCACCCGTCGTGTCCACGCCCTCCAGCAGCCGCGCCGCCGCCTCCCGCACCACCACCACGTCGTCCGTGGGCCCCCGCAGCGTCTCGGACCGCGTCAGCGTCGAGAAGTCGTACCGCCGCACCTTCAGCACGATCGTCCGCCCCGAGTGCCCGGAGCCCCGCAGCCGGCCCACGCACCGCTCCGCGAGCCGTTCGACCTCCATCCGGATCCGCAGCCGGTCGTGCAGGTCCACGTCGAAGGTGTCCTCCACGGAGACCGACTTGGCGTCCCGCTCGGCCACCACGGGCCTGTCGTCGTACCCGAGGGCCATCCGGTACAGCGAGGCCCCGTGCGCCCGCCCCAGGAGCCGTACGAGCTCGTCCTCGCCCGCCTCGACGACCTCCGCCACGGTGGTGATCCCGGCGCGCCGCAGATGCTCACCGGTCGCCGGGCCGACGCCCGGGATGATCCGTACCGACCGCGGTCCGAGCAGCTCCCGCTCCGTGCCGGGTTCGATCAGCACGAGCCCGTCGGGCTTGGCCTCCTCCGAGGCGATCTTCGCGAGCATCTTGGAGCCGGCCAGGCCGACCGAGCCGGTCAGCCCGGTGGTGGCGAGGATGTCGCGGCGCAGCCGCTCACCCGCCGCCCGCGCGCTCGCGCCGTCGTCGGCCACTCCCCCGGCCTCCAGGTCGACGAAGGCCTCGTCGAGGCTGAGCGGCTCCACGAGCGGCGAGAGGCGGCCCAGGAGTTCCATGACCTGGCCGCTGATGGCCCGGTAGAAGGCGAAGCGGGGCACCAGATAGGCGGCGTTCGGCGCGAGCCGGCGCGCCTGGGCCATCGGCATCGCGGAGTGCACCCCGAAGCGCCGCGCCTCGTACGAGGCGGTGGCGACCACGCCGCGCGGCCCGAGCCCGCCCACGACCACGGGTTTTCCGCGCAGGCTGGGCTTCGACGCCTGTTCGGCGGCGGCGAAGAAGGCATCCATGTCGAGATGCAGGATCGTGGGCGCGGCTCTCACGGTTCCGATGCTGCCCTACGCCACTGACAATCGGCTCGCACACCCGTGCCACCGCCCGTACGCGCCCGAATCCGGCCCAGGCCGCCGCCTCGCCCACGAGCCGCCCCGCATACCCTTCCGGTCCCCACGCGTACGGCTCAGACGGCCCTGTCCCGGCGCCTGCGCGCCAGCTCGTCGGCCGGGTTGTGCCCGATCAGCGTCTCGCCGGTGTCGACGCGCTCGCCGTGCAGCTGCGACAGCGCCGCCTCCACGTCCCGCCACACCACGCCCACCGCGATGCCGAAGACGCCCTGCCCGCCCTGGAGCAGGTCGACGACCTCGTCGGGCGAGGAGCACTCGTAGACGGTCGCGCCGTCGCTCATCAGCGTCATGCGCTCGAGGTCGCGGAAGCCACGGGCCCTCAGGTGCTGCACCGCGGCGCGGATGTTCTGGAGCGCGACGCCGGTGTCGAGGAAACGCTTGACGATCTTGAGGACGACGACGTCCCGAAAGCTGTAGAGCCGCTGCGTCCCGGAGCCGTACGCGGGCCGCACGCTCGGCTCGACGAGACCGGTGCGCGCCCAGTAGTCCAGTTGGCGGTACGTGATGCCGGCGGCCGCGCAGGCGGTCGGGCCGCGGTAGCCCACGGCCTCCGTGGCCACGTCCGCGGCGGGTCCCGGGCCCGCGCTCACGTCCGTAGCGGAGTCGCCCACACTGCCGTGAAGCGGATACGGGCCCTTCTCCCCGGAGGCACGCCCCAGGAAGCCCCCTGCCGTACCGTCGCCGCTGCTCATCACGCCGACCCTCCGTCCTTGACCTGCCCACACGAAGGTAGGCAGTCACTCGGGGTGCGTCAACGATCGCCACACTCGGCACGCCGAGTGATAATCACCCTGAGAGTGGTTTCACGTGCCCCTCTCCGGGGAAAGGCTACTGGTTCCGCGGTGCCGGTTACGCCTACTGGTTACCGGTCCCGAAGTCCTCCGGCGAGATCTGGTCGAGGAACTCGCGGAACTTCTCCACCTCGTCCTCCTGCTCGTCCGGAATCGCGATGCCCGCGTCGTCCAGCACGCCGTCACTGCCGTAGATCGGCGTGCCGGTGCGCAGGGCGAGCGCTATCGCGTCGGACGGCCGGGCACTCACCTCGACACCGCTGGCGAAGACCAGCTCGGCGTAGAAGACCCCGTCGCGCAGGTCCGTGATGCGGACTTCGGTCAGCTCCTGCCCCACGGCCTCGAGGACGTCCTTGAAGAGGTCGTGCGTCAGCGGCCTGGCCGGGGCCATGCCCTGCTGGGCGAAGGCGATCGCGGTCGCCTCCCCCGGTCCGATCCAGATGGGAAGGTAGCGGTCGCCTCCCACTTCCCGCAGGAGCACGATCGGCTGGTTGGAGGGCATTTCCACCCGGACACCCACAACGTCGAGCTCGTTCACACAGCAACCCTAGGACGTGCCCGACCGGTTTGGGTAGTCGGGCCGGCCGGAGATCACTGCAGACGGAGTCCGAGCGCGGTCTGGACCAGTGCCGCGTGCAGCCGTACGGAGAGCCCGGCGAGCTCCTTGGCGGTGGCCTCCGCATGGGCCCGGGTCTGCGGATTACGGTGCCGGCGCAGCGGCGCCACCACCTGCTCGACCAGCCCGGCCTCCCGGTCCGCGGCGGCCTTGACGGACCGCAGGTGCCGCGGCTCCAGACCGAATCGACCCAGGTCCGCCACCAGTTTGGCCACGGTGACGGTCTCGGCGTCGTAGCCGCCGCCGTCGGCCTCGCCGACCAGGCCGTACGACTCCCATTCGGCCAGCTCGGCCTCGCTCACCTCCGCCGCCGCGAGCAGCTCGGCCCGGCCGACCCGCGACGCCGTCGGACGGTCGGCCTCCTCCTCCAGGGCCCCGTCGAGCAGGTCGCGCTGGGGGCTGGGCGAGGGAAGTCTGATCTGCTCGCCCCGGGCGAGGGCGTCCAGATGCTCGCGGATGACCTTGAGCGGCAGGTAGTGGTCCCGCTGCATCCGCAGGATCTGCGCGAGGCGCTCCACGTCCTGCGGACTGAACTTGCGGTAGCCGGAGGCCGTCCGCCGGGGCTCGACGAGCCCCTCGGCCTCCAGGAACCGGATCTTGGAGATGGTCACTTCGGGAAACTCGTCGCGCAGCTGGCTCAGCACCGAACCGATGCTCACCAGCCGGTCGTCCGCGGCGGCGGTGCCGAGACCGGCACCGCCCGTCGGTGTACGCAGCATGGACCTTCCCTGAAGGTGCTTTGGAGCGTCACACGCCCCGCTGGCTCGCGAAGAACACGAGCCTGTACTTGCCGATCTGCACCTCGTCACCGTTGGAGAGCACGACCGAGTCGATCGGCTCCCGGTTGACGTAGGTGCCGTTGAGGCTGCCGACGTCCGACACCGTGAAGGTGCCGTCCGGCTGGCGGCGGAACTCCACGTGACGGCGCGACACGGTCACGTCGTCCAGGAAGATGTCGCTCTGCGGGTGCCGGCCGGCCGTGGTGAGCTCGCCGTCCAGCAGGAAGCGGCTGCCCGAGTTCGGGCCGCGGCGCACGATCAGCAGCGCCGAACCGGACGGGAGCGCCTCGACGGCCGCGAGGGCCTCCGCCGACAGCGAGGGCAGCGCGGTCTGGCCGGTGACCTCCGAGTCGTACGCCTCGAGCCCCGAGATGGAGATCGTGGACGTCGTCTCGGAAGCGCGCTCCGGCGCCACACCACCGCGCAGCGGAGCGCCGCAGTGGGAGCAGAAACGGCTGTCCGCCGTGTTGCGGTGACCGCACCTCGTACACACCGGCATGCCAGCGTCCTCCTGTCGCGGCTGACCCGCGGAGGTCTGGGTCGCGTACGGGTCGGAGGCAAACCCTCCACCCGCACCTGAGGTTGATGGTTCTCCGAAACCTATGCGCGCGGCACCGGCAGGGTCAACAGACGACGCGCCCGGTGCGCCCGGAATGTCGCCTCCCTGGCCACCGACCTCGTCGCGGAAGAGCGGGCGCTCCGCGCCCTGTTCCTCACTCTGGGTGTGACGCGGCGCGCGGTGTCGGGCGTTGCCGCCGTCCTCGCGTCCGCTCTTGCCGAACAACTTCGCAAACAACTTCACGGGCGATTCCCCTTGACCGAAACAGACCCGCCCGTGGGGCAGGACGAACCCTGACTGAACACACCTGCCGACCCGGACATCTTCACAACGTCCGTAGCCACTCGACAGTTTCCACCACGCACCACCGTTGTGGTGCGCCGACCCCCCGCAAGGTCATGCCCTTGCCGCGCGACGGTCACCGTGGCCCGCCTCACTGCGAGGACGACTGAGCGTAGTCAGGCCGCTTCGCAGGTCGCAAGGCGTCGACCACGATCTTCCCGGAACGCTCCACCCTGGCCGTGGCCTGCTCCTTCTCCAGTGTCTGGACGATGCCGCCGGGGATGTTGAGCGCGGGCTCGAGATCCTCCGGCTTGCCGATGACCTTGAAGACGTACGGAGCGGCCACCTCCGTTCCATCGATCCGCATGTCGCGCCCGCTGCCGGAGAAATAGCTGTCCGCGACCACGCGCACGTCGTTGACCTGGATCGCCTCCGCGCCCGCGGCCCGCAACTCCTGGATGGCGTCGAGCAGCATGTCGGACTCGACGGCGCCGGTGGAGTCCGTGATCGTCAGCGTGATGCCCGGGCCCTCGGCGGCGACCGTGCCGGCCAGGATGCCGAGCTGCCGCTCCTTCTCCTGGGTCTGCTTACGGGCCTCCTCGGCCTGGTCCGAGCTGGACTCCAGCTCGGAGCGCTGGTTCTCCAGACGCGTCTTCTCGTCCTCCAGGCGCTGCGTGCGGTCGTCGAGCTCGTCGAGGATCCGCACCAGGTCCTCCTGGCGCGCGCCGCGCAGCGAGCTGTTGTCGCTGGTCGACCGCACCTGGATGGCGAGCCCGAGGCCGAGCACGAACAGCAGCAGGGCGACGACGAGTTGGGCACGGCTCACCCGCGGCGGCCACAGGCTGGCGGCCAGCCGCTGCCGCCCGGTCACTCCGCCCCCGGCCCCGGCTCCCGCACCGGCCCCCGCACCGGCCTGCGGCGCAGGCGGCACCTGCGGCTGCGGCTGCGGCTGCGGCTGCGGCTGCGGCTGCGGCTGCGGCTGCGGGCCAGGCTGACCCTGGGGTACGGGACGCGGCTGGGGCCCTGGCTGCGGGCGCTGCAGCGGGTGAGGCCGGGCGCCCGGCTGCGGCTGCGGCCGGTGCGCGGGCTGCGGCGTCGGCCGCGGACCCGCGGGCGGCTGCGCCTGCGGCCGGGGCTGCGGCCCGGCCGGCGGTCCGGTCTGCGGCCGCGGCTGCGGACCCGCGGGCGGTCCGGTCTGTGGCCGGGGCTGCGGACCCGCGGGCGGTCCGGTCTGCGGCCGGGGCTGCGGCTCCGGACGCGGTGCGGGCCTGGGCGCCGGCTGCTGCTCGGGACGGGGGCCCGGCTGCTGCTCGGGGCGGGGCGCCGGCTGCTGCTCGGGGCGCGGTTCGGGTGCGGGGCGCTGCTGCCCGGCGCCCTCCTCCGGCTCCGGCCGCCGGTTCCTGTCCTCGTTCTCGCTCATCGGCCTCACGCCCGGAAGACGTGCCGCCGGATGGCGGCGGCGTTGGAGAAGATCCGGATACCGAGGACGACGACCACACCGGTCGACAACTGCGCGCCCACACCCAGCTTGTCGCCGAGGAAGACGATCAGCGCGGCCACGACCACGTTCGACAGGAACGACACCACGAAGACCTTGTCGACGAAGATCCCGTCGAGCATGGCGCGCAGGCCGCCGAAGACCGCGTCGAGGGCGGCGACCACGGCGATCGGAAGATAGGGCTCGACCACCGCCGGAACCTCGGGCCGGACCAACAGTCCGACCACGACTCCCACGATCAGGCCCAGTACGGCGATCAAGATGTGCCCTTCCCTGTGTCGGCCGTGGCCTGCCCGGTGGCCTTCGCCGCCCCGGCTCCCCTCGGCTCTGCTGTACGTACGATCAGGCTCGGCGCGGCCGGCAGACGCACGTCGCCCTCGGCCGAGATACTGGTACGGATCCCGAAGTTCTCCTGCAGCGCGTGCAGATACTGACCGTCGGCGCTGTCCTGGAAGGCGGTGCTCAGCCGCTGCCCGTCGCCGATCGCGAGGATCGTGTACGGCGGCACCAGCGGCTTGTTGTCGACCAGTATGGCGTCACCCGCCGCGCGGATCGCCGAGAGCGCCGTCAGCCGCTGCCCGTTGATCGCGACCGCCTCGGCGCCGGACTCCCACAGACCGTTCACGACCCGCTGCATGTCGCGGTCGCGCACCCGCCCGGTGTCGGAGAAGCCGCTGCTCTCCCGCGGACCGCCGCCACCCGAGTCGGTGCCCTTCGCGTCGTCCACGACGAGCTTCACGCCGGGACCGTGCACCGGCGTCGCACCGGACAGGAGCGCCACCAGCTCGGCCTGGTCGCCGCCGTGCTGCTCCAGCGCCTTGCGCTGCCGCTCGCCGACCTCGTCGCGGATCCGCTCGACGTCCTGCTCCAGCTTGTCGGCCGTCGAGGTCTCCGACTCGATCCGGTTGATCAGGTCCTGCCGCTCCTTGGCCACGACCGGCGCGGACACCCGCGCCTCGGCCGCGCCCAGCGTCACCACGGCGGCGGCGAGCACCAGGCCGGCCGCGAGTCCGAGCTTCGCCCGGATCGTACGGGGCAGCCTGCCGCCCTCCTCGGCGCGCCGGGCCGAGGCCTCCGCGTACCCGTCGTCCAGCGCGTGGTCGATCACGTTGTTCAGCAGCGACATGGACGCGTCCGGGCGCGGAGGAGGCGTTCCTGTGCTCCGAACGGGGGGCTGCTGCGACATGCCGCACATCGTCGCACGTCGCACGGCCTACCGCCGAATGGCCCCACCGGAGAGCCGGGAGGCGGCGACCCGCACCTCCCGGCTCTCCGGCCTCATCCGTGGGCCGTCCGCTCAGTGACCTGCGCTGTCCACCACCGCCGACCACTCGTCGAGCAGCGCCTGCGCGGAGGTGTCGTCGGGGCCCTCCGCCCACAGATGGGTGACGGCCTCCGCCGGGTCGGGCAGCACCATCACCCAGCGGCCGTCGGCCTCCACCACGCGCACGCCGTCGGTGGTGTCCACGGACCGGTCACCGGCCGCCTCCACCACGCGGCGCATGACGAGCCCCTTCACGGCCCATGGCGTCGCGATGTCCCGCTTGAGCACATGGGCCCGCGGGATCCGGGCGTCGATCTGGCTCAGGGTGAGCTGGGTCCGCGCCACCAGACCGATCAGCCGGACGAACGCGGCCGCCCCGTCGAAGACGCTGCTGAACTCCGGCACGATGAAGCCACCGCGGCCGTCGCCGCCGAAGATCGTCGACTCCTCCCGGCCGACCCGGGTCAGGTCGTCGGGCGAGGTCGTCGTCCACTCCACCTGGGTGCCGTGGTACGCCGCCACCTGCTCGGCGATCCTCGTGGTGGTCACCGGCAGCGCCACCCGGCCCGAGCGCCGCTCGGCCGCCACCAGGTCGAGCAGGACCAGCAGGGCCCGGTCGTCCTCGATGATCCGGCCCCGCTCGTCGACGAGCGACAGACGCTCGCCCACGGGGTCGAAGCGCACGCCGAACGCGGCCCGCGCCGAGGCCACGATCTCGCCGAGCCGTACGAGCCCGGCCCGCCGGCTCTCGGCGGACTCGGTCGGCCGCGACTCGTCCAGACCCGGGTTGATCGTCAGCGAGTCCACCTGGAGCCGTCCGAGCAGGCTCGGCAGAACGAGGCCCGCGCTGCCGTTGGACGCGTCGACGACCACCTTCAGACCCGCCTCGGCGATCCCGGACGTGTCCACGGTCCGCAGCAGCGAGCCCGTGTACGAGTCGAAGACGCTGGACGGGAAGGACAGGTCACCGATCTCACCGGGGAACGCCCTGCGGTACTCCTGCCGCGCGAACACCCGGTCGAGCTTGCGCTGCCCGGCCTGCGACAGGTCCGCGCCGCGCTCGTCGAAGAACATGATGTCCACGGAGTCCGGCACACCCGGCGAGGTACGCACCATGATCCCGCCCGCGCTGCCGCGCGCCGTCTGCTGACGCGCGACCGGCAGCGGCACGTTCTCCAGGTCGCGTACGTCGATGGCGCTGGCCTGCAGCGCCGAGATGACGGCCCGCTTGAGCGCCCGCGCGCCACGGGAGTGGTCACGCGCCGTGGTGACGGTGGAGCCCTTCTTCAGCGTGGTCGCGTACGCGCCGGCGAGCCGTACGGCCAGCTCGGGCGTGATCTCCACGTTGAGGATGCCGGACACACCGCGCGCACCGAAGAGGTGCGCCTGTCCGCGGGACTCCCAGATCACGGAGGTGTTGACGAACGCGCCGGCCTCGATCGTCTTGAACGGGTAGACCCGCACGTTGCCCTGAACGATCGATTCCTCACCGATGAGGCACTCGTCGCCGATGACGGCGCCGTCCTCGATCCGGGCCGCCCGCATCACATCGGTGTTCTTGCCGATGACGCAGCCGCGCAGATTGCTCTGCTGCCCGATGTAGACGTTGTCGTGGATCACGGCCTTGTGAAGGAAGGCGCCGCTCTTGACGACGACGTTGGAGCCGACGACGGTGTGCTCCCGCACCTCGGCGCCGGCCTCCACCTTGGCGTAGTCGCCGATGTAGAGCGGCCCGCGCAGCACGGCGTCGGGATGGACCTCGGCGCCTTCGGCGACCCAGACGCCCGGGGAGATCTCGAAGCCGTCGATGTCGACCTGGACCTTGCCCTCCAGGACGTCGGCCTGGGCCTTCACATAGCTCTCGTGGGTGCCCACGTCCTCCCAGTAGCCCTCGGCGACATAGCCGTAGATCGGCTTGCCGTCCTTCATCAGCTGCGGGAAGACGTCACCGGACCAGTCGACCGGCACGTCGGCCTCGACGTAGTCGAAGACCTCGGGCTCCATGACGTAGATGCCGGTGTTCACCGTGTCGGAGAAGACCTGGCCCCAGGTCGGTTTCTCCAGGAAGCGTTCGACCTTCCCTTCCTCGTCGACGATCGTGATGCCGAATTCCAGCGGATTGGGCACCCGGGTCAGGCAGACCGTGACGAGGGCGCCCTTCTCCTTGTGGAAGCGGATCAGATCGGTGAGGTCGAAGTCGGTGAGCGCATCCCCGGAGATGACGAGAAAGGCGTCGTCCTTCAACGCCTCCTCGGCATTCTTCACGCTCCCCGCGGTGCCGAGCGGCTTCTCCTCGTTGGCGTAGGTGAGCTCCATTCCGAGCTCTTCGCCGTCGCCGAAGTAATTACGGACGAGAGAGGCGAGAAACTGCACGGTGACGACGGTCTCGTTGAGACCGTGCCTCTTGAGCAGCCGCAGGACATGCTCCATGATCGGCCGGTTGGCGACCGGCAGAAGAGGCTTGGGCATGCTCGAGGTCATGGGGCGAAGACGGGTGCCTTCGCCGCCGGCCATCACGACGGCCTTCATGTCGGAAGCGTCCTCCTTGAAGAGACGACGGTCCTGCCGACTTTGCCTGTCCGTTCGATGGCCACGGGGCGTCCTCGTTCCTGCCGGCGTCGTTGCTCGGCACGGACGGACGGGCTCAGTCGGCCGCGGTATCCGCCTTCACGAGTCGACGGACCTGGACCACGTAGAGGATCCCTGCCCACCAATACAGAGTTGTACCCCATCCGGCGAAGGCCCACCCGAAAACTTCAGCGAGTGACGCCACCCATGTGTTTCCGTCACTGAGGAGGAGCAGCGGGAAGGCGTACATCAGGTTGAAAGTGGCAGCTTTCCCGAGGAAGTTCACCTGCGGCGGCGGATAGCCGTGCCGGCGGAGGATTCCCACCATGACGAGGAGCATGAGCTCCCGCGCCAAAAGGGCTGCGGTCAGCCACAGTGGCAGGATCTCTCGCCAGGTGAGGCCCACGAGCGTGGAAAGGATGTACAGCCGGTCGGCGGCCGGGTCGAGGAGCCGGCCGAGGCTGCTGATCTGGTTCCAGCGCCGGGCGAGCTTCCCGTCGAGATAGTCGCTGACACCGCTGAGCGCGAGCACGAGCAACGCCCAGCCGTCACTGTTGGGCCCACCGAACTCGGGCCGGAGGATCAACCACAGGAACAGCGGTACGCCGGCGAGGCGAGCCATGCTGAGGATGTTGGGGATGGTGAGCACCCGGTTCGTCTGAACGCGAGTCTCCTGGACCTCCACCCGGGGGCCTCCTGTGGGAACGGGCTGACGATGCCCCCTGACCTTACCCTCAGCCTCTGACGTGTTCCGCACAGGGGTCCGGCAGAACGCAAAAATGCCTCAACCCCCGGACCAGGTCCAGGGGTTGAGGCTAAAAATTGTTCGGCGGCGTCCTACTCTCCCACAGGGTCCCCC
>NZ_JBITXS010000019.1:0-75798 GCF_044544825.1 Streptomyces sp. NPDC053493 | reverse complement strand
GTGTGCGGTGAAGCCTAGACACCTCCACCACACCGGAGGTCTTCGCCATGATCAAGACCCGCGACTGTCAACAACGCTCGTGATCAATACACCTAAGCCGTGGTCATCAGCTCCGAGACCTTCACGAAGCGGTAGCCCTTCGCGCGCAGCTCCGGGACGATGCGGCGGATCGCCTGTTCGGTCACCGGGGCGGCGCTGCGGGTGCAGTGCATGACGACCAGGGAGCCGGGCCGGACGCCTTCGAGGACCTGTTCGGCGACGGCGTCGGCGTCCTTGGCGAAGGCGTCGCCGCTGACCACGTCCCACTGGACGGCGGTCACGCCGGCCGGAGCGAGGGCGCGGCGGGCGGCGTCGTCGTAGCAGCCGCCGGGGAAGCGGAAGTACGGGACGACGTTGGTGGCGCCGGCGTCGCGGAAGGCGTCGAAGGCACGCTGCACGTCGCTCGCCATGTCGGGCCGGGCGACGGTCGGCAGGCCGTAGCAGGGCGCCGCGAAGGCGTAGTGGCTGTAGGAGTGGTTGGCGATCTCGAAGCGGGGATCGTTGCCGATGGACTTCGCCTGGTCCGGGTACTCCTCGGCCCAGCGCCCGGTCATGAAGACCGTCGCGTCGACCTTGAGACGCCGCAGGGTCGCGATGAGCTGCGGGTTGTCGAAGTGCTCGCCGCCGGCGGCGCGCGGGCCCTGATCGGCGGTCATGTCGGCGTCGAAGGTGAGCGCGACGACCTTGTCGGCGCTCTTCGTCCGGTGGGTGTAGACGGGCGTGAGGCCGCCGGCGGCCGGGGCGAGCGTCGGCGGTGCCTTGCGGACGGGCGCGGCCGGGTGCCCCGGTGCGGGCGACGCGCCCTTGGAGCCGGGCGCGTCGGGCCGGTCGGTCGCGGCGGACGGGGCGGACGGGGCGGAACGTTCCGCCTGGGCGGACCGGCCGGGCTGGGCGGGCTTCGCCGGCGGCGGGGCCGCCGTGTCGGCCGCGCCCCCGTCGCAGCCGACGAGTACGGCGCCCAGCAGGGCGAGCGCCGACATTCTTCGTACAAAAGTGGTCACCTCCGGAAGTTAACCGATCAGACTTCGTCCTCGTGCACGGCTCGGCAGCCGCGGGGCCGGAGTCCACGCGGTGGGCCGAGGCGTCCCTGCTGAAGCGTCCCCGCCGCGGCGTCCCGGCCCGGCTCAGGTGGCCAGGAGCCGCCTGCGGGACTCCGCCACGTCGAAGTCGCCCGGCGGATAGCGCGGATCCAGCTCCTCCAGGGCCTCCAGGAGCAGCGTGCTGATCGCCCAGTTGCGGTACCACTTGCGGTCCGCCGGGACCAGGTACCAGGGCGTGCGGGCGGTGGCGCAGCGCCGCATCGCGATCTCGTACGCCTCCTGGTAGGCGGGCCACAGGGCGCGTTCCTCGATGTCGCCCTCGTTGAACTTCCAGTGCTTGTCGGGATTGTCGAGGCGTTCCAGGAGCCGGGCGCGCTGCTTCTCGTACGAGATGTGGAGGAAGACCTTGACGATCGTGACGCCGTCGTCGGCGAGGGACTCCTCGAAGCGGGCGATCTCGCCGTAACGGTTCTCCAGTTCGACCGGCGGCGCGAGGCCGCGCACCCGGGCGATGAGGACGTCCTCGTAGTGCGAGCGGTCGAAGATGCCGATCTCGCCCGGCAGCGGCAGGGCCCGGGTGACGCGCCACAGGAAGGGATGGGCGCGCTCCTCCTTCGTCGGCGCCTTGAAGGCGTGGATGCGGCAGCCCGAGGGGTTGAAGTAGCCGATCACGTGTTTGACCGTGCCGCCCTTGCCGCTGGTGTCCATGCCCTGGAGCACCAGGAGCAGCCGGCGCCGGTCGCCCGCCGTGCTCGCCGCGTACAGGCGTTCCTGGAGTTCGGCGAGGCGCGGCGCGAGCGCGGCAGTGGCCGTGAGGCCGGCCTTCTTGTCGGCGGGGCCGCCGGGTGTCGCGGCGGCGTCGTAGGAGGCGAGGTCGACCGGCTCGCCCACCGGGATCCTCAGCAGCTCCCGCAGCGGCGTTCCCCGTGCGGCGCGTTTTCCCTTCGGCATGCCGTGCTCCTTCCCGCGAACGGCGTTCCTACCGATCCTGCGCGTCGAGCGCCGGTGCCACCACCGCGAACGCCCGGTCGAGCAGCTCCAGCGGGTCCTCGGCCGCGTCGCTGTCGCCCCAGCGTTGGAGCGCCGTGTGGAAGGCGACCAGGGCGGTGCCCGCCGCGAGAAGCGGATAGAGGTCGCCGGAGCCCGACCCCGACCCCGACCTCGCCCCCGAGCCGGAGCCCGAGCCCGAGCCGGAGGCGCCGTGGCGGCGGGCCAGTTCCGCCGCGAGGTCCTCGCGCCACTCGGCCTGCCGCTCCAGGAAGCGGGCGAGCAGCGCGGGCGTGCGCAGGATCAGCTGGACCACGCGCAGCGCGCGGGCCGCGTGGTCGGCGTGCCGGTCGGTGCAGGCGAGCAGCGGGACGGCCAGGGCGTGCCGCAGCGAGACGGACGGGGCCTCGCCGGCCGGCCGCGCCGCGAGCGCCGCGCGGATGTCGGCGCCCATGCCGGAGAGGAACTGGACGACCACGTCCTCCTTGGACGCGAAGTACCGGAAGAACGTCCGCTTCGACATGCCCGCCGAGGCGGCGATCTCGTCGACGGTGACCGCGTCGAAGCCCTTGAGGGCCAGGAGCTGGAGCGCCGACTCGGTGAGTTCGGTGGCGACGAGGAGGCGCTTGCGCTCGGCCAGGCTGACGGAGGCGTCGGAGGTCATGGACCCATGCTAGCCCGCCCGATGGCACTCGGAGAAAGGCTTGACACCGAGTGACACGGGCGGCAGCGTGTGACACATGACAGAGAACTGGACCGCCGACCGCATCCCCGACCTCTCGGGACGCGTCTACGTCGTCACCGGGGCCAACAGCGGCCTCGGCCTCGCCACCACCCGGGAACTCGCCCGCCGTGGCGGCCATGTGGTCCTCGCCGTCCGCGACGAGGAGAAGGGCCGCCGCGCCGCCCGCGACATCGCCGCCGCCGTGCCCGGCGCCCGCCTGGAGGTGCGGCGGATCGACCTGGCCGACCTCGATTCCGTACGGGACTTCGCCGGCAAGCTCCGTGCCGACCACCCGCGCATCGACGTCCTCGTCAACAACGCCGGCGTCATGGCCCCGCCCCGCACCCTCAGCGCCCAGGGCCACGAACTCCAGTTCGCCGCCAACCACCTCGGCCACTTCGCCCTCACCGGGCTGCTCCTGGACCGCCTCGCCGCCGGCCGCGATCCCCGCGTCGTCACCGTCAGCTCGCTCGAACACCGCAGGGGCCGGATCGCCTTCGACGACATCGACGGCGAGCGCCGCTACTCGCCGATGGGTTTCTACCGGCAGGCCAAGCTCGCCAACACCGTCTTCGGGCACGAGCTGCACCGCCGGCTGACCGGCGCCGGCAGCCCGGTGCGCAGCATCCTCGGCCACCCCGGCTACACCGCCACCAACCTCCAGACCAGTACGCCCGTCGCCCTCGTCCGGCTGGTCTTCGGCCGGATCCTCGGCCCGCTGCTCGCCCAGGCGCCCGAGACCGGCGCCCTGCCCCAGCTGTACGCGGCGACCGCGCCGGACGCCGAGGGCGGCGCGCTCTACGGGCCCGGCGGCCCGGGCGAGCTGCGCGGCGCGCCCCGGCGGGTCGCCTACGCGCCTGCGGCGACCGATCCGGAGACCGGCCGCCGCCTGTGGGAGCTGTCGGAACGCCTCACCGACGTGCGCTACTCCCTGGTCTGATCAGCGCCAGGGGCCCGTCACCGCGAACGTCGTCCCGGGCGTGTAGCAGTTCACGTACATCGTCGAGCCGTCCGGCGAGAAGGTGACGCCCGCGAACTCGCCCCACTCCGGCTCGTCCGGCGTGCCGATGTTCTGGGCGCCGCGCGCCACCGCGTACACCTCGCCCTTCCGGCTCACGCCGAAGACGTGCTGGGCGCCGTTGCCGTCCTCGCAGACCATCAGGCCGCCGGACGGCGCCAGACAGATGTTGTCCGGCGACTCGCCGGGCAGCTGGACGTCCGTCCGCGGGCCGAAGACGACCACGAGCGTGAGGCGGCGGCGGTGCGGCTCGTACCTCCACACCTGGCCGAAGTGGGTGCCCGCCGAGCCGTCCTTGGCGCGCGCGAACGACGACACGAAGTAGACCGAGCTCCCGCCCCAGTAGCAGCCCTCCAGCTTCTGGGCGTGCGTGATGCCCCGCGGGCCGAAGTCCTGGTGCCGGATGGGCGTCACCGCCGCCGACGGATCCGGTACGGGCACCCACTCGACGCCGTCGAAGGACGCGCCCGTCTCCTGGATCGCCGACAGGTCCGGCACGCCCGGCACCCGCATCGCCTCCAGGGCGCCGCCCGCGCGCAGCGAACCGGTGCCGCCGAGCGGCCTGTGCGGCAGGAAGCGGTAGAAGAGTCCGAAGGGCCGCTCGAAGGCGTCCTCCGTCTCGTACACGATCCCGCTGCGCGGGTCGACGGCGACGGCCTCGTGCTGGAAGCGGCCCATCGCGGTGAGCGGCACGGCGCCCGTGCGGCGCGGCTCGGCGCCGTCGACCTCGAAGACGAAGCCGTGGTCCTTGGTGTAGCCGTTGGTCCCGGCCCGGTCCTCGGTCTCCTCGCAGGTGAGCCAGGTGCGCCAGGGCGTCGGCCCGCCCGCGCAGTTGACGGCGGTGCCCGCGACCGCCACCCGCTCGTCGAGGACGTCGCCGCGGCCGTCGAGCGTCAGGGCCGTGCAGCCGCCCTTGGCCGCCGGGTCGTAGGTCAGGCCCTCGACGGTCGGTACGCCGATCTTCCCGGTGACCCGGTTCTCGTGGTTGCGCACGAGATGGGTCCGGCCGTGGCGGCCGGCGAAGGCGCCCATGCCGTCGTGGTTGCTGGGGACGAGTCCCTCGCCGGAGCGCAGCGGATCGCCCTGCCGGGAGAGGACCTTGTAGGAGAAGCCGGCCGGGAGGTCGAGCAGACCGTCCGGGTCGGGGAGCAGCGGGCCGTACCCGGCGCCGTGGCCGAGCGCGCCGGCGGTGGTGGCACCCGCGGCGCCGGCGCCGCCGGCGAAGAGTTCGGAGACGGCGCCGGTGAAGACGATGCCGGCGGCCAGGATCTGACGTCGTGTCGCGGACATGAGGCAACCCACTTCCTGCTGGCGGACAGGTGTGTGACGCGTGACCCGCATGTGTGTATCACGCACGGTGGTGACGCGAGAACATGCGGGACACGCGGGGCCTCGGTTACGGACGATCAGACGAGATCGGCGTCGAGCGTGATCGTCGTTCCTGCCAGGGCCTGGCTCACGGGGCAGTTCTTCTCGGCCTCCTGGGCCAGCCGCTTGAACTCCTCGGCGTCCACGCCCGGCACCTCGCCGCGCACGGTCAGGTGGCTGCCGGTGATGCCCTTGCCCGGCACGAAGGTGACCTCGGCCTTGGTGTCCAGGCGGGTCGGCGGGGTGTCGTTCTTGGCGAGGACGTTGGAGAACGCCATGTTGTAGCAGGAGGAGTGCGCGGCGGCGATCAGCTCCTCGGGGCTGGTCACGCCGTTGGGCTCCTCGGTGCGGGCCGGCCAGGACACCGGGTAGGAGCCGATGCCGGAGGAGTCGAGCGTCACGACGCCCTTGCCCTTGAGGAGGTCGCCCTCCCAGACGTTGTGGGCGGTACGCGTAGCGGCCATGGTGCATCCCTTTCGATCGGGTATGGCCCCCAAGCTACTGCGCCACCAGCTCCTTGGCGTCCCGGGCCAGCGCGGTGAGCCGCGAGATCGCCCGGAAGTACTTCTTCTTGTAGCCGCCGTTCAGCATCTCGTCACTGAACAGCTTGTCGAAGGGCATCCCGGAGGCGAGCACGGGTATCTCGCGGTCGTAGAGCCGGTCGGCCAGGACGACGAGCCGCAGCGCGGTCGACTGGTCGGGGACCGGCCGGACGTCGGTGAGGCAGACCGCGGTGAGCTCGTCGGTCAGCGCGCCGTACCGGCTCGGGTGAACGCTGGCCAGGTGTTCGAGCAGGTGCGGGAAGTCGTCGAGCGAGGCGCCCGGCGTCGCGTACGCGGTCCGGGCGACGGTCTCGTCGTCGTACGGCGCCGGGGCCTCGGGCAGGCCGCGGTGCCGGTAGTCCTCGCCGTCGATGCGCAGCGGCCGGAAGTGCGCCGACAGGCCCTGGATCTCGCGCAGGAAGTCGGCGGCGGCGAACCGGCCCTCGCCGAGCTTGCCGGGCAGCGTGTTGGAGGTGGCGGCCAGCGCCACGCCCTGCTCGACCAGGCGGCTGAGCAGCGAGGACACCAGGACGGTGTCGCCCGGGTCGTCCAGCTCGAACTCGTCGATGCACAGCAGCCGGTGCCCGCTGAGCGTCTGCACGGTCTGCTGGAAGCCGAGCGCGCCCACCAGGTTGGTCAGCTCGACGAAGGTGCCGAAGGCCTTGAGCGCGGGCTCGGCCGGCGTGGCGTGCCAGAGGGAGGCGAGCAGGTGGGTCTTGCCGACGCCGTAGCCGCCGTCGAGGTAGACCCCGCGCGGGCCGGCCGCGGCGGCCGGCTTCTTCGGCGCCCTGGAGAACCAGCGGCGCTTGCCGGCGCCGGTGGCGTGGGCGCCGCCGAGGCCCTCGGCGAAGCCGCTGAGGATCTTGACGGCGTCGATCTGGCTGGGCTGGTTCGGGTCCGGGATGTACGTGTCGAAGCGCACGGCGTCGAACCGGGGCGGCGGCACCATCTCCGCGACGAGCCGGTCGGCGGGGACATGCGGCTCTCGGGAGCAGAGCGAGAGCGGGGCCGCTTCGGTGGCAGCCGCTTCGGTGATGGCACGGGTCGACACAGTTCCCCACTGTAAGCGCCGTGTCAGACTGCGAGGATGCGACGCCTGTTCCCTGTGACGGACATGACAGCGACGGACTCCGACCGCGAGTGGTCCCTCGACGAGCTCGCCGACGCCTACGCGTACCCGGCGGAGGCCGCCTCGCGGCCCTGGCTGCGCGCCAACATGGTGTCCTCCCTCGACGGCGCCGGCCAGCACGAGGGCCGTTCCCAGCCGCTGTCCTCCGAGACCGACATGCGGATCTTCGGCATCCTGCGGGCCCTGGCCGACGTGGTCGTGGTCGGCGCCGAGACCGTACGGCTCGAGGGCTATCGCCCGGCCCGGGCGCGGGAGGCCTTCGCGGAGCGCCGGGCGGCGGCGGGGCAGGGCCCGGCGCCGGTGATCGCCGTCGTGACGGCCTCGCTGGACCTGGATTTCTCGCTTCCGCTTTTCACCGAGCCGCTGGTGCCCACGCTGATCCTCACCGGCGCCGCGGCCTCGCCGGAGCGGCGGACGGAGGCCGAGCGGGCGGGCGCCGAGGTGGTGATCGCCGGCGACGGTCCCGGCGTCGAGCCGGAGCGCGCGGTCCGGGCGCTCGCGGAGCGCGGTCTGCGGCGCCTGCTGACCGAGGGCGGACCGCGTCTGCTCGGCCAGTTCGTGGCCGCCGAGGTGCTCGACGAGCTGTGCCTGACCGTCTCGCCGACCATGACCGCGGGCGGTGCGCAGCGGATCGCCGGCGGGCCCGCCGTGGCGGTTCCGCAACGCTTCGCCGTGGCGTCGCTGCTGGAGCAGGACGGCTTCCTCTTCAGCCGCTACCGTCGGATCTGACAATCGCCGGAATTTCTCGTTCCGCTTAGCGTCCGCTGGGCACAATCACTCTCGCAGTCCCCGTGCGGGCACGGGGAAGGATGGTTTCCGCAGAAGGGCTCCTGAGGTGTTCACAAGCGTTCTGATGATCGAGAAGCCCCTGACGGCCGTCGACGTGGATTTCGTCACCACCCTGCACGGCGACGAGGGCGTGTCCTTCGTGGTCCTGATGCAGCCCCGCGGTGACCAGGCCGATGTACTGCTGCGCGCCATCGACGACGTGGCCATGGGCGAACTCAAGGAAGCGGCCCGCGAGGGCGACGAACCGGAGGGCAAGGAGGCCAGGCCGCTCGCCGAGCAGGGCCTGGAGGTCTCCCTCCAGGCGCTGAGGAAGGCCGGCTGCGAGGCGGTCGGACAGGTGGTCGAGAACCATCCGCTGGACATGATGAAGACCGTGGTCGACGAGACGAACGCCGACGAGGTGATCGTGCTGACCGCCCCGCACTACGTCGAGGAGTTCTTCCACCGCGACTGGGCCTCCCGGGCCCGCCACAAGGTCGGCGTGCCGGTCCTGAAGCTGTTCGCGCACAACGAGTAGCGGCCGCCGGGCCCGCCGGGGCGCGCGGGCGTGCCCGCCCGAGCCCCCCGGCGGCAGCCACTAGGCTGGAGCCTCGACGTCCGCACGTACTCCCGGGGAGAGAACCGCATGGCACCCGCCATCCCTGCCGCCATGGAACGGCCGCACTTCATCGGCATCGGCGGTGCCGGAATGTCGGGCATCGCGAAGATCCTCGCCCAGCGCGGCGCCAAGGTCGCCGGCAGCGACGCCAAGGAGTCCGCGACCGCCCAGTCGCTGCGCGCCCTCGGCGCCACCGTGCACATCGGCCACGCCGCCGAGCACCTCGCCGACGACGCCTCCGCCGTCGTCGTCTCCAGCGCCATCCGCGCCGACAACCCGGAGCTGGCCCGCGCCGCCGAGCTGGGCATCCCGGTCGTCCACCGCTCCGACGCGCTCGCCTCGCTCATGGACGGCCTCGGCGCGATCGCCGTCGCCGGGACCCACGGCAAGACCACTACCACCTCCATGCTGGCCGTCGCACTCACCGAGCTCGGTCTGGACCCGTCGTACGCGATCGGCGGCGACCTGGCGGGCCCGGGCACCAACGCCCGGCACGGCGAGGGCGAGATCTTCGTCGCCGAGGCCGACGAGAGCGACCGCAGCTTCCAGAAGTACGACCCGCAGGTCGCCGTCGTCCTCAACGTCGAGCTCGACCACCACGCCAACTACGCGTCGATGGACGAGATCTACGAGTCCTTCGAGGCCTTCGCCGCCAAGATCCGTCCCGGCGGCGCGCTCGTGGTCGGCGAGCACGCGGGCGCCCGCGAGCTGGCCCGCCGGGTCGCCGCCCGCCGCGACGACGTCGAGATCATCAGGGTCGGCGAGGGCGAGGACTCCGACGTCCGGATCCTGTCGATCACGCCCAAGGGCATGACCAGCGAGGTCACCGTCTCCCTTCCGGACGCGGACCCGCTCACCTTCACCGTCTCCGTCCCCGGCCGGCACTACGCCCACAACGCCGCCGCGGCCCTGGCCGCCGGCGTCCACGCGGGCATCGCGGCCGACCGGCTCGCCCACGCCCTCACCGCGTACACCGGAGTCGGCCGCCGCCTCCAGCTCAAGGGCGAGGCCGCCGGCGTCCAGGTCATCGACTCCTACGCGCACCACCCGACCGAGATGACCGCCGACCTGGAGGCCATGCGCGGCGCCGCCGGCGCCGCCCGGCTCCTCGTCGTCTTCCAGCCGCACCTGTTCTCCCGCACCCAGGAGCTCGGCCGGGAGATGGGCGAGGCGCTCGCGCTCGCCGACGCCTCGGTGGTCCTCGACATCTACCCGGCCCGCGAGGACCCGATCCCGGGCGTCACCAGCGAGCTGATCATCGCCGCGGCGCACGCGGCCGGCGCCGACGTGACCGCGGTCCACGACAAGGCCGAGGTGCCCGAGGTGGTGGCGGGAATGGCGAAGCCCGGCGACCTGGTTCTCACCATGGGCGCGGGCGACGTCACGGACCTGGGGCCGCGGATCCTCGCCCGCCTGTCGAGCTGAGGGAGAGAACGATGGCGTACGAGGTCGAGAAGACGGACGAGGAATGGCAGGCGGAGCTCACGCCGGCCGAATACCAGGTGCTGCGGCTGGCCGGTACGGAGCCCGCCTTCCGCGGTGAGTACACGGACACGAAGACCAAGGGCGTCTACTCCTGCCGCGCCTGTGGCGCGGAGCTCTTCACGTCCACCGAGAAGTTCGAGTCGCACTGCGGCTGGCCGTCCTTCTACGACCCGAAGGACAGCTCGGCCGTCGAGCTGCTCGCGGACACCTCCCACGGCATGGTCCGCACCGAGGTGCGCTGCGCCCGCTGCGGCTCCCACCTGGGCCATGTCTTCGAGGGCGAGGGCTATCCCACCCCGACCGACCAGCGCTACTGCATCAACTCGATCGCGCTCCGTCTGGAGCCCGTGGAGAGCTGACCGGCGGCAGCCCGAGGACAGCTCGCCGGCGCAGCCCGTGGAGAGCTGACCGGCGGCGACAGCGGCACCCGAGCCGGCCGGCGCGCGTACGCGCCCGGCCGGCTCAGCCGTTTCCGGGCCCGGAGCCGTCGCGGCTCTCCTCGGCCCGGGCCCCGCACACCGGGCACAGTCCGCGGTAGGTGATCTCCACGCCCGTCACCGTGAACCCGAACCGCTCGTCCTCGGGCAGCCCGTCCATCGGGTCGCCGGCCGGGCGGACGTCGCGGACCGTGCCGCAGCCCGCGCAGACCAGGTGCTGGTGGGCCTGGTGCGCGTTGGGGTCGTAGCGCTTGGCGCGGCCGACGCTGGACACCTCGATGATCTCGCCGAGCGAGACCAGCTCGCCGAGCGTGTTGTAGACGGTCGCGCGGGAGATCTCCGGCAGCCGCTCGGTGGCGCGGGCCAGCACCTCGTCCGCGGTGAGGTGGATGTGCTCGCCGTCGAGGACCTCGGCGACCACGCGCCGCTGGGCGGTCATCCGCCAGCCGCGTCGGCGCAGCCGTTCCAGCAGATTGCTCATGCTCACCAGCCTTGCATCCCGTCGCCTCCCGTCGCCCGACCGCGGTGGCCGGGAAGCGCCCGTGTCGGTCTGACCGTCATCTTGACTTGGACTGAGTCCACTATAGGATCGACTCCAGCAGTAGCCAAGAGGGTGTGCGCCGGTCACACCGACACGCCTCGGCAGTTCCCGAGCTCCGCGATCCGAACGGTTCGGAAGGAAAGACCGATGTCTGAGCAGAATCACGATCCCCTTGTCACCGAGGACGAGACGGCCAAGGGGGTCGGCGGCTGCCCGGTCGCGCACGGCCGCGCCCCGCACCCGACCCAGGGCGGCGGCAACCGCCAGTGGTGGCCGGAGCGGCTCAACCTGAAGATCCTCGCCAAGAACCCCGCCGTGGCGAACCCGCTCGGCGAGGACTTCGACTACGCGGCCGCCTTCCAGGCGCTCGACCTCGCGGCCGTGAAGCGGGACATCGCCGAGGTGCTCACCACCTCGCAGGACTGGTGGCCGGCCGACTTCGGCAACTACGGCCCGCTCATGATCCGCATGGCCTGGCACAGCGCGGGCACCTACCGCATCAGCGACGGCCGCGGCGGCGCCGGCGCCGGCCAGCAGCGCTTCGCGCCGCTGAACAGCTGGCCGGACAACGGCAACCTCGACAAGGCCCGCCGTCTGCTGTGGCCGGTCAAGAAGAAGTACGGCCAGTCCATCTCCTGGGCCGACCTCATGATCCTCACCGGCAACGTCGCCCTGGAGACCATGGGCTTCAAGACCTTCGGTTTCGCCGGCGGCCGCGCCGACGTGTGGGAGGCCGACGAGGACGTCTACTGGGGCCCCGAGACCACCTGGCTCGGCGACGAGCGCTACACCGGCGACCGCGAGCTGGAGAGCCCGCTCGGCGCCGTGCAGATGGGCCTCATCTACGTCAACCCCGAGGGCCCCAACGGCAACCCGGACCCGATCGCCGCGGCCCGCGACATCCGTGAGACCTTCCGCCGCATGGCGATGAACGACGAGGAGACCGTCGCCCTCATCGCCGGTGGCCACACCTTCGGCAAGGCCCACGGCGCCGGCCCGGCGGACAACGTCGGCGCCGACCCCGAGGCCGCCCCGCTGGAGCAGCAGGGCCTCGGCTGGAAGAACTCCTACGGCACCGGCAAGGGCGCCGACGCGATCACCTCCGGCCTCGAGGTCACCTGGACCACCACGCCGGCCCGGTGGAGCCACGACTTCTTCAAGCACCTCTTCGAGTACGACTACGAGCTCACCAAGAGCCCGGCCGGCGCCCACCAGTGGGTCGCCAAGGACGCCCCGGAGATCATCCCGGACGCGCACGACGCCGAGAAGAAGCACCGCCCGACCATGCTCACCACCGACCTGTCGCTCCGCTTCGACCCGGTCTACGAGCAGATCTCGCGCCGCTTCTACGAGCACCCGGAGCAGTTCGCCGACGCGTTCGCCCGCGCCTGGTACAAGCTGACGCACCGTGACCTCGGTCCGGTCGTCCGCTACCTCGGCCCCGAGGTCCCGTCCGAGGAGCTCATCTGGCAGGACCCGCTGCCGGCCCGCGAGGGCGAGCTGATCGACGCCGCCGACATCGCCTCCCTCAAGGAGCAGATCCTCGGCACCGGCCTCTCGGTCGCCCAGCTGGTCGGCGCCGCCTGGGCCGCCGCCGCCTCCTTCCGCGGCAGCGACAAGCGCGGTGGCGCCAACGGCGGCCGCATCCGTCTGGAGCCCCAGCGCGGCTGGGAGGTCAACAACCCGGACGACCTCGCCCAGGTGCTGCGCGCCCTGGAGGGCATCCAGTCCTCCTTCAACTCCGCGCAGACCGGCGGCAAGCAGGTCTCGCTGGCCGACCTGGTCGTCCTCGCGGGCACCGCGGCCGTCGAGAAGGCGGCCAAGGACGCCGGCCACGACGTCGAGGTGCCGTTCACGGCCGGCCGCGTGGACGCCTCCGCCGAGCAGACGGACGTGGAGTCCTTCGCCGCCCTGGAGCCGGCCGCCGACGGCTTCCGCAACTACGTGGGCAAGGGCAACCGCCTCCCGGCCGAGTACCTGCTCATCGACCGGGCGAACCTGCTCACCCTGTCCGCCCCGGAGACGACCGTCCTCGTCGGCGGCCTGCGCGCCCTGGGCATCACCCAGCCGCAGACCTCCCTCGGCGTCCTCACCGAGACGCCGGGCAAGCTGACGAACGACTTCTTCGTCAACCTGCTCGACCTGGGCATCGCCTGGACGTCCACCTCCGAGGACCAGACCACGTTCGAGGGCCGCGACCTGGCCACCGGCGAGGTCAAGTGGACCGGCACCCGCGCCGACCTGGTCTTCGGCTCGAACTCCGAACTGCGCGCGCTGGCCGAGGTGTACGCCTCCGACGACGCGAAGGAGAAGTTCGTGAACGACTTCGTCGCCGCCTGGAGCAAGGTCATGGACCTGGACCGGTTCGACCTGGTCTGACCTCCGGTGACCTGACACACTGCGGCCCCGGGCGGATCTCCGCCCGGGGCCCCGGTGTGTCGTCGCCCGTGGCGCCCTAGGCTGGTGTGTCGCGGCTGGTGTGCCGTCGTGTGGTGCGTGGGAGGGGAGCGGCCGACCGTGCAGCCCTTACGTGAACAGGACCCCGACCGGATCGCCGAGTACCGGCTCATCGGCAGACTCGGCGAGGGCGGCATGGGCGTGGTCTATCTCGCCCGGTCGCCGCGCGGCCGGATGGTGGCCGTGAAGACGATACGGGCCGAACTCGCCGCGAGTCCCGACTTCCGGCGCCGCTTCGCCCGCGAGACCGCCGCCGCCGTCCGCGTCGGCGGCGAGTGGACCGCCGAGGTCCTGGCCGCCGACCCGGAAGCGCCCCTGCCCTGGGTCGCCACCGCGTACGTCGCCGGCCCCACGCTGCACCAGGTCGTGGCCGACCTGCACGGCCCGCTGCCCGAGCACTCGCTGCGCGGCCTCGCGTCGGGACTGTGCCGGGCGCTCGCCGACATCCACGGCGCCGGGCTCATCCACCGCGACCTCAAACCGACGAACGTCCTGGTGACCGTCGACGGCCCGAAGGTCATCGACTTCGGCATCGCCCGCTCGCAGAACACCACGTCGGCCGGCCTCACCTCGGTCGGCGTGGTCGTCGGCTCACCGGGCTTCATGTCGCCGGAGCAGATCACCGGCGAGCTGCTCACCCCGGCCAGCGACGTCTTCTCGCTCGGCACGGTCCTCGCCTTCGCCGCCACCGGCCGGCTGCCGTTCCCGGTCGACCAGGCGTCCGTGCACCTCATGATGTACCGGATCACCCACGAGCCGCCCGACCTCGAGGGCGTACCGCACGCGCTCCTCGGCCTGGTCGGCGACTGTCTGGCCAAACGCCCCGAGGAACGGCCGACGCTCGACGAGCTGCGCCGGCGCGCCGAGGAGGGCCGGGACGCCGATCCCGGGCCCTGGCTGCCGCCGGAGGTGCTCGCCTGGCTCGGTCACGAGGCGGCCCTGCTGCTCGACCACGAGGACCCGCGCCCGCGCGTCACCGCCGGCGGCGACACCGGGCCCGCCGGAGCCTTCCCGCTCACCTCACCGCTCACCCTCGTGCCCGCGCAGGCCGGGGCGCAGGCCGCGGGACAGGTCGCGGGACAGGCCGGCACATGGGTCCCGGCGCCCCGCCTCGCCGACGAACGCCGCCGCGCCCGCGGCCGCGAACGCGGCGACGGCCGCCGCACGGCCGTCTACTGGCTCCTCGGCCTGGTCGCGCTGTCCTGCCTGCTCACCCTCGGCCACCAACTCGCCCTCGCCACCGGCCTGCTGGACGGCGTGCGGCCGCCGAACGCCCAGGAGCTCTGGACGGAGGTCGTGCTGCCGGACGACTGGGGCGCGGGCGCCGTCTACCACGTCCTGTGGGACGTCCAACTCCTCTTCGGCGTGGCCCTGGTGGTCGCCTGGCTGCTCTGGTTCGCCCGCGTCCGCGCCGTCGCCGAGACCTTCGCGCCCGGCCGGCTGCGCTACCGCCCGGCCATGGCCGTCATCGGCTGGCTGGTCCCCGGCGCCAACCTCGTCCTGCCCAAGCAGATCGCCGACGACATCTGGCACGCCTCCAGCCCACCCGGCAACGGCCCCGCCCCGGCGGGCCCGCTCACCGCCTGGTGGGCCCTCTGGCTGCCCACCCTCCTCACCTGGCCGCTGTTCTGGACACCGTGGCCGGCGCTGATCGCACACACCTACCACGGCGAGTCCTCCGGCGGCGCCGGAGACGGCTCCACCAGCTACGACTTCGCCCCGGAAACCTGGCTCGCCGTCGCCGCCCAGTTCCTCGCCCTCGCCGCCACACCCGCCGCCGCCCTGTACGTCCGCCGCCTGACGGCTCTCCAGAAGGCCCGGCTCGCGGAACGGGACACCTTCTAGACGGACGAAGGGCCCTCAGACGGCGGGGCGGGCGTCGTCCGGGCGGAGGGCCTTGCGGACGCTGGTGACGACCACCGTGGTCAGGCAGAGGGCGATGACGGTCTCGGCCCACAGGAACGCGATCCAGTCCATCAGGCAGCCGATCGGCGGCGTGCCGGGCGCCGCGTTGCGGAAGGCCGACAGGGCGAAGAGGGTGGCCGCCATCCAGCCCAGGGCGGGCCAGACCAGGCCCTGCCCACGCGTCGTCAGATACCAGGCCCCGAGCAGCACGGACGCCGCCAGCGCCCACATCACCACCATCATCAGGACCGCGAAGGCGAGCACACTGCCCGACCGGGACAGGTCCAGCGTCACGACGGCCGTGCCCGGCCGCGAGGGCGCGGAGGCCGCGGAGACGGCGAACAGCGTGTCGTTGTCGGAGAACAGCAGCCGCACCGGCGCCGCCCGGCCGCCCACCGTCGCCGCGAAGCCGACGTCGGTCTCGTAGGTGTCGAACGGATAGTCGCTGATCGACCCGCCCGAGAGCGCGACGTCCACGTCCTCGGTCGCGATCCGCTCGTGCGCCTCGAACGTCAGGCCCTCCAGCGTCGCCGCCGTGGTCTGGAGGCTGAGGTCGGCCACCGGCGCGCTCCCGTCGTCCTCGGCGTAGGCCCCGCGCGGTGTGACCCGTACCCGCAGGTGGAGCTCCCGGGCCGCCGCGTCCACCTTCTGGACGGTGGCCTCCACGTCCACCCGGTCGGGCGCGCCGGACCCGGCCGTGTGGACCGTGTCGACCGCCTGCCGCTGGATGAGCTGAAGCCACGACCCCAGCGTCAACGCGACCAGGACCAGGGCGGCGACGAGGACGAGCGGCGGAACGATCGACGCCCGGGAGCGGCGTGGTCGACGTGGGTCCGAGGATGACGCCATGGTGACTCCGAGGACGCGGGGCGGTGAGCGTAGGGGGATCCTCGTTCACCGCTCGGACGATCCACGGCATCCCGGCGGGTGTGTCGGCACCCGCCGGCCCGCGTGCCGCCTCAGGTCGGCGCGGCCGCTCGCCTCAGTGGACGGACAGGCCGCCGTCCACGAAGAGCGCCTGGCCCGTGACGTACGCGGAGGCCGCACTCGCCAGGAACACGGCGGCGCCCTCGAAGTCCTCCGCGACACCGTTGCGGCCCACCATCGTGCGGGCGGCCAGCTCGGCGACCTTCACGGGATCGGAGGAGAGCCGCTCGTTGAGCGGCGTCATCACGAAGCCGGGCACCAGCGTGTTGGCCGTGACGCCGTACGCGGACCAGGCCTCCGCCTGCGACCGCGCCAGCGACTCCAGGCCGCCCTTCGACACCCCGTACGCCCCGGACTGCACGAACGCCCGGTGCGCCTGCTGCGAGGTCACATGGATGATCCGCCCGAAGCCGCGCTCCGCCATCCCGGGCCCGAAGCGCCGGCCGAGCAGGAACGGCGCCTCCAGGTTCAGGGCCATCGTCCGGTCCCAGACCTCGTCGGACAGGTCGGCGAACGGCGGACGCAGATTGATCCCGGCGGAGTTGACCAGGATGTCCGGCTCGCCGAACACCGCCGCCGCCTCCTCCGCCACCGCCCGCACGCCGTCCCGCGTGCCGAGGTCGCCGCTCACCCAGGCCGCGGTCGCGCCGAGCCCGGTCAGCTCGTCGACCGTCGCCTTCAGCTCGGCCTCAAGCCGGGCCACGATCACGACGGCGGCACCCGCCCGGGCGAGCGCCCGGGCGATGGCCTTGCCGATGCCCGAACTGCCGCCGGTGACAAGGGCGGTGCGGCCGGACAGGGAGAACAGGTCGTCCAGATAACCCATCAGATCTGCTCGCACCGCGCGACGAACGCGCTCCAGGCGGCGGGCGAGAGCGCCAGCTGCGCGTCCTCGGGCCGCTTGGAGTCACGGACGTGCACGGTGCCGGGGCAGGCGGCGACCTCGACGCAGTCGTCGCCCGAACCGCCGCTGTACGTGGACTTGTGCCAGGAGAGCGCCACTTCCACACAGTCGCCGCTGCCGCCGCTGCTGTAGCTGCTCTTGAACCAGGCCAGGTCAGTGGTGCTCATGTCGCTCCTCGCATCTGCCGCAACAGGCTCTGGGAGTCTTCCAGCGTAAGAGCCTGTGACCGCATCCTGGCATACCGCATCTGGAGCATGCCGACGACTTTGCTGTCGGAGATCAGCAGTCCGCTCTCCTGTCCCTCGCAGTACGCGAGCCAGCGGTTCTCGGGCGTCTCCAGTAACTGCATGGGGCCGTCGAGACCCGCGTGATGCGCTCGGCTCTGCTCCATCACCTGCACCTCGATGTTCCGCCGCTCGGACATCCGCAGGATGTGCTCGATCTGCGCCCGGTGCGTCTCCGGCCCGCCCGTCTGCTTGCGCAGGACGTGCTCCTCGATGATGAAGCTGTACGCCGTGTTGGGCCGTTCGGTGAGCAGTAACTGCCGCTCCACGCGCGCCACCAGCTTCTCCTCGATCTCCTCGTTGCTCAGCGGCGGCAGCTGCTCCTCGAACAGCGTCCGCGCGTACGGCTCGATCTGGAGCAGGCCCGGGATCAGCCGGTTCTCGTACGTGTAGAGGCACAGCGCCTGCGCCTCGAGCAGCGCCCAGCGACGGAACCAGCTCGCCAGGCCCGGCTGCCGGGACAGGTGTTTCGCCGCGGCCCTCAGGATGCCGAACGCGTCCAGGACCGATTCCGCCCGTTCCACGAACGTCGGCGACGGGAAGCGCCGGCCCTGCTCGACCGACGCGATCGTCTCTCTCGAATACCGCACCAGCGCGGCGCATTCCTCCTGGGTGAGCCCGGCCCGCTTGCGGAGCGTCTTGACCACCTCCCCGAACGCCTTCAGGCTGTCCGAGGTCTCCGGTTCCGTGTAGCCGTCGTTCGTCATCACGTGCACCTCCACACGGCATGCTCACGGGCGGTGATGAGTACTGTCCACACTCCGCACTCGTACGCTTACGGACCGTACGAGTTCCTGACCTGGGGAACAGGCCCTGGAAGCCGTCACATTGGGGCCATGACCAGCCCACACGCCCGCCAGGCGCCCGTCACCGTACGTGTGTTCACCCAGCGCTTCAGCTCCACGCCGCGCGGCGCCCGGCTCGCCCGGCGCCTCGCCCTCCACCAGCTCGAACGCTGGGACTTCTCGTACGGCGGTGCCGTCTCCGACGCCGTCGCCCAGATCGTGGCCGAGCTCGCCGCGAACGCCGTCACCCACGGCCGCGTGCCCGGCCGGGACTTCGAGCTGGGCCTCGCGTACGAGCCGGACCGGTGCCTCCGCATCGACGTCTCCGACACCCGTACGGAAACCCGGCCCGGCCTCGTACCGTCGGCCGCCGGGCCGCTCTCCGACAGCGGCCGGGGCCTCCTCCTCGTCGACGCGCTCGCCACCCGGTGGCGGATCCTGGACCGCCTGCCCGTCGGCAAGACGGTCCGCGCCGAACTCGACCTGCGTGTACCTGGCCCGTAAGGGACGGGAACGGCAGGCGTGACGACTCCTCGCCCTCACCGGGTGATCCGGCGCGGGACCGCCAGCGCGCGGAGCTTGTCCGGGTTGCGGACGGCGTAGAAGTGGGTGATCCGCCCGTCGGCGACCTCGATCAGGAAGGCGCCTTCCAGGCGCTCACCGCTCAGCAGGAGGGCCGGCGTGCTGTTGCAGTGCGCCCGCTCCACCCGCAGGTCCGACAGCCGGTCCCGGCGGAACAGGCTCATGAGGACCGCGGCCACCTTCTCCGCGCCCACCACCGGCCGGCGCGCCGCGGTGGCCTTTCCGCCGCTGTCGGCGGTCCAGACGACGTCCGGCGCGAGCAGCGACAGCAGTCCCTCCAGGTCGCCGGTGCTCGCCGCGGTCATGAACCGCTCGGTGATCCGCGCGGTCGTGGCCGCGTCGACGGGCTCGAAGCGCTTGCGCCGCGCCCGTACGTGCTCGCGGGCACGGTGCGCCACCTGGCGCACCGTCGCCTCCGGTCGGCCCACCGCCGCGGCGATGTCCCGGAAGGAGAAGCCGAACACCTCGCGCAGCACGAACACCGCCCGCTCGTGCGGAGTGAGCGACTCGAGCAGGACGAGCATCGCCATCGACACCGACTCGGCGAGCAGCACGTCGGCCGAGGCGTCGTTCTCCTCGAGCAGCAGCGGCTCGGGAAGCCACGGGCCGACGTAGTCCTCGCGGCGGCGCGCGCTCGACCGCAGGGCGTTGAGCGCCTGCCGGGTCACCAGCTGCGCCAGATACGACTTGGTGTCGCGTACCGTCGCCAGGTCCACCTCGGCCCACCGCAGATAGCTGTTCTGCAGCACGTCGTCGGATTCCGTCGCCGAGCCGAGGATCTCGTAGACGATCGTGAACAGCAGCGGTCGCAGCACGGTGAACCGCTCGGCATGGTCGTCGGTGCTCACGCGGACGTGGCCCCTCGTACGGCGGAGGCCGACGCCACGGGCCGCGGGCCGGCCTTGGGCCAGCCCATGGAACCCGGCTTCTCCGCCTCCCGGCGGATCCGCTTCGCCACCACGAACCGGCATGTCACCTCCTTGATCGCCGCGCCCGCACGGCCGCCGATGTAGAGGTTCAGGGCGGTGTCGTCCTTGCGGGCGAGCTGCCGGACGCCGGCGCTCCGGCCGAGGCTGACGCACGCGCCGCTGAAGGCCAGGTCGACGACCGCCGGTTCGGTCCCGGCGATGCGGCTCAGCACGGTGTCGGCCGCCCGCGCCCCGAGCGGGCCGGCGGCGTAGCCGCTCATCCGCAGCGGCCGGCCCGAGGGCGCGGCGGCGTCGCCGGCCGCGAGGACGTGGTCGTCGTCGACGCTGGTCAGCGTCTCGTCGGTGAGCAGCCGGCCGAGTCCGTCGGTGCGCAGTCCGCTCGCCGCCGCCAGGTCCGGCACGCCGAAACCCGCCGTCCACACGGTCAGCGCGCTCGGCCGCGCCGTGCCGTCGGACAGGACCACCGCGTCCTGCCGCACCTCGCTCACCGAGACGCCTTCGCGTACGGCGACGCCGTGCCGGGACAGCCAGCCGGCGATGTAGCGGCGGCCCGGTGCGCCGAACGTCGGAGCCAGCCCGCGGCCGCACACCAGGGTGATCCCGCGCCGTCCCCGGTCGGCCAGCTCGGCCGCCGTCTCGATGCCGGTCAGCCCGCCGCCGACCACGGTGACCGGGGCGTCGTGGGGCAGTGCGTCCAGCCTGGCGCGCAGCCGGCCCGCGGACTCCCATTCCGCGACGTCGAAGGCGAGTTCGGCCGCGCCGGGCACCGACGCCGGTGTCGCGCCGGTGCTGCCGACCGCGTAGATCACGTAGTCGTAGTCCAGTGCGCGCCCCGACTCCAGGCGCACCGTGCGGGCGGCGGTGTCGATACGTGTGGCGCGGTCGACGACCAGCGTGACGCCGGCGCCGAGCAGCGTGCCGTAGGCGATCGTGGCCTCGCCGGTCCGGGCCGCGTACTGGTGCAGCCGGATGCGTTCGACGAAGTCGGGCCGGGGATTGACCAGTGTGACGTCGACGTCGGGGCGTGCCCGCAGGCGGTTCGCCGCGATCGTGCCGGCGTAACCGCCGCCGACGACCACGACCTTGGTGGGGTCGCTGTGTTCGTTCATGCCCTCAGGACACCGGCGGCCGGCGAAGACGTGACACCGGGCGAAGTGACCTGCGTCACCCGGCACTTCGGACCGTTCCGGGCATCGTGGGCGGCCTCCCGGCCGGACGCCCGTCCCCGTGCCGCGATCTGACAGTCTGGGCCCGTGACCTCAGGAACCCAGCCCGGCGCCCCGGCCGTCGAGGAGTTCGCCGCCTGCCGTCCCCGGATGTTCGGGATCGCCTACCGGATGCTCGGCTCGGCGGACGAGGCGGAGGACGTGGTGCAGGACGCCTATCTGCGGTGGGACCGGGCGGACCGGTCGGTGATCGAGTGGCCGGCGGCCTGGCTCGCCAAGGTCGTCACCCACCTCTGCGTCAACCGGCTCACCTCGGCGCGCGCCCGGCGCGAGACGTATCCGGGGCCGTGGCTGCCGGAGCCGGTGCTCACCGGCGACGAGGTCTTCGGGCCGGTGGAGTCGGCCGAGCGGCGCGATTCGGTGTCGACCGCGCTGCTCGTGCTGCTGGAGCGGCTCACACCCACCGAACGGGCGGTGTACGTGCTGCGGGAGGCGTTCGGCTACAGCCACCGGGACATCGCCGGCGTCCTCGACCTGGGCGAGGCGAACTGCCGCCAGCTGTACCGCAGGGCGGTGCGGCGGGTGACGGCGGACAGGACGCGGGCGGGGGAGGAGGCGCCGGCCGCGCGGCCGGCGGCGCGCTGCGCGCCGCCGTCCGAGGAGCGGTGGGGCGCGCTCGTGGAGTCCTTCGTGGCGGCCTCACGGGAAGGCGACCTGGCGCGTCTGGAACGGCTGCTCGCCGAGGACGTGACGTGGTGGAGCGACGGCGGCGGCAAGGTCAGGGCGGCGCTCCAGCCCGTGCTCGGCCGGGACGCCGTGCTGCGCTTCCTCGGCGGCGTCCTCGCGAAGGCGAGCGGCGTCAGCGGGACGGCGGGCCTGGAGCTGGTCGTCGCCGAGGTCAACGGCGCGCCGGCGCTGGTGGCGCACGCGGCGGGGCGGTTCGTGGCGGTCGGGACGTTCGAGGCGCGCGAGGGCCTGATCACCGAGGTCCGGATGGTGATGAACCCCGAGAAACTGACCTTCGCGGAACGGCAGTTCGCCGCGATGTCGCATTCCTGAGCCGCCGCCCGGTCCTAGGCCGTGTCCGGAAAGTCCCGCCTGGCCCGCGACGCCCGGCACGCCCGCTCGCCGCGTTGTGGAACGTCCCGCTGCCCGGGCCGGCCTACCGCGCCTTCCGCGCCGGCGGCCACCTGGCTCCGGCTCACGCCCACGGCACGGTCACCGTCGAGGACTTCCTGACGACGCGCCGCTGAGCGGCTTGAGGAGCCGAACGGCTCTCCGGGTCAGGCGGTGGCGGGCTGGAGGAGGTCCCAGCGGTTGCCGTAGAGGTCCTCGAAGACGGCGACCGAGCCGTAGGGCTCGTGGCGCGGCTCCTCCAGGAAACGGACGCCCGCGGCGGTCATACGGGCGTGGTCGCGGGCGAAGTCGTCGGTGTGGAGGAAGAAACCGACCCGGCCGCCGGTCTGCGCCCCGACGGCCGCCGCCTGCGCCTCGCCGTCGGCCCGGGCGAGCAGCAGCCCCGTCCCCGCGCCGCCCCGGGGCCGCACGACGACCCAGCGGGTCCCGTTGCCGCGGTCGGTGTCCTCGGCGAGCTCGAAGCCGAGGGCGCGGGTGAAGAAGTCCACGGCCTCGTCGTAGTCGCGGACGACGAGCGTGACGAGGGCCAGGGACGGAAGCGGAGGCGTGGTGGTCATGAGGTGAGGTTATACGTATGACCAGGCGGGTGCCACCCGAGCCGCTGCCGCCCGAGCCGCGCCGGCCTGTGGTCTCCGGGCCGCCGGCCGGTCAGCGCAGGTCGAGGCGCATGAGGACGCGCGGGTGGCCCGAGAGGACCGAGGTGGTGTCGGCGGCGTGGGTGAAGCCGGCGCGTTCGAAGTTCTTGCGGAGGCCCGGATAGGCCATCGTCAGGTCGACCCGCGCGTCGCCGTTGTCCAGCGGGTACGCCTCGACCGCCGGAGCGCCGTGCGCGCGGGCGAAGTCGACCGCGCCCGCGATCAGGGCGTGCGAGACGCCCCGCTTGCGGTGGCCCGGACGGACCCGGATGCACCACAGCGACCAGACCGGCAGGTCGTCCACGTGCGGGATCTTGCGATTGCGGGCGAAGGTGGTCTCCGCGCGCGGTGCCACCGCCGCCCAGCCCACCGGCTCCTCGCCGTCGTACGCGAGCACGCCGGGCGGCGGCTCCTTGCCGCACAGCTCGGCCACGAACGCGCCGCGGTCCGGCTCGCGCAGCGCGTTGTTGAGCTTGGACGGGATCCGGTAGCTCAGACAGAAACAGACGTTGGCGGTGGGCGACTTCGGCCCGATCACCGCACGGACGTCCGCGTAGACCGACGCCGGGCGCACCTCGATGCTCATGACACCACCCTGCCACGCCCGCCGGTGCGAGAATGCGGCGCATGGACGCGCGGGAACTGGAACGGCTCGTCGAACGGGCCCGGCGCCTCGCCGGCGACGGGCGGCGGCGCCTGCTCGGGATCGCCGGGCCGCCCGGCGCCGGGAAGTCGACGCTCGCCGAGCGGCTCGCGGCCCGCCTCGACGGCCGCGCCGTCCTCGTCCCCATGGACGGCTTCCACCTGGCCCAGGCCGAGCTCGAACGCCTCGGCCGCGCCGGGCGCAAGGGCGCGCCCGACACCTTCGACGCGGCCGGTTACACCGCACTGCTCGGCCGGCTGCGCGCCGCCGAACCCGGCACCACCGTCTACGCGCCCGCCTTCGACCGCGCCCTGGAGGAGCCCGTCGCCGGCGCGATACCCGTGCCGCCCGACGTCCCGCTGGTGATCACCGAGGGCAACTACCTGCTGCACGACGAGGGCCCGTGGGCCGCCGTCCGGCCGCTGCTCGACGAGGTCTGGTACGTGGACCTCGACGACCGGCGCCGGGTGCCCCGCCTCGTCGCCCGCCACATCCGCTTCGGCAAGGAACCGGACCACGCCGCACGCTGGGTCGCCGACTCCGACGAGGCCAACGCCCGGCTGGTGGCGCGCGGCCGGGACCGCGCCGACCTCGTCGTACGGATGAGCTGACCGGCCCCGTCGCCCGGGGCTCACTCCCAGGGCCGGCGGGCGTCCCGGCCGGCCCGGACGAGCCGACCGGTCCCGCCGCCCGGGGCTCACTCCCAGGGCCAGCGGGCGTCCCGGCCGGCGTCCAGGAGCGGGATCAGGCCGAACGCCGCGTCGCCGAGGCCGCCCAGCGCGTGGCGGTTGCCGCCGCCGGACGGCATGGCGGCCTCGCGGTAGCCCGCCATGTTCCACATGTAGACCGGAACGTCCGCCGGGATCAGGTCGTCGATCCGCGTCTCCGGCATGCCGTCGCCGTAGCCGTGGCAGTTCGACGGCAGCCAGCCCGGGCGGGTCTGCTCGTCGGTCACGACGACGACCCGGTCGTGCCCCGCGTAGTGCCGCGTGACCGCCGACGGGATGTCCGTGCCGTTGATCCGCCCGAACTGCTCCACCAGGCGCAGCACACTGCCGCCGCGCGGCACCGTGATCCGCCGCGAGGTCTGCCCGAACTCCACCAGCGTGGGCGCGTCCGCCCGCACGGCGAGCGCGGCACCGAACACGGCGGCCTGGTCGGCGAGCGGGATGTCGGAGCGGTTCGGCGTCGAGAAGGCGAAGCCCGGGAACATGCTCGGGCTGCGGTCCACGAGGATCAGCGTCCGGCCGGACAGCGCCGGGACCCGGTCGAGCGAGTGGCCGAGCGCCCGCTCCAGGGCGTGGGCCCAGCGCAGCGACGGCGCGGACCGGTACGCCGCCCAGAAGCGGAACGGGAACATGCGGGAGCGCCGTACCTCCTCCGCGTCCGCGAAACGGGCGGCGATCTGCGCGGCCACGTCGTCGCCGACACCGGCCTCGTCGAAGTTCCGCAGGTTGCGGGCGAGCGCCATCAGGCCCATGGAGGGAATGACGGCCTCCCACGCGGCCCGGTCCATCGGACCCTGCAGCCAGCCCGCGACCGCCTCCCACGTCATGCCCGCCTTCGCGAACACGTCCTGGCACGACGGGTCCTGGAGCACCCGGCGGCGCTCGGCGACCGGCATGCCCAGGAGCCGGGCCCGGTGCGCGAGCGTCTCCAGCCGCGGCGGGACGTCGTCGCCACGGCCGTGCCGGCGGTCGACGGCGTGCTTGAACAGCTCGCCCTGCCACGGCTTGTCCGGATGCGGCGCCGCGTGCACCAGCTCCAGGACGTCACCGAAGCGGAAGCCCTTCGACGCGGTGTCGTACTTCAGCAGCGCGCGCTCGTCGTAGAGCCGCCGGACCGCGTCGGCGACGCCCCGCTTCACCGGCTTGGGCAGCCGGCGGCCGTGCCGCGCGGTCCAGTAGCCGAGCAACTCGCCGGGCTCGTCGGCGCGCAGGAGGACGGAGTCGACGACGGAGCGGTTCGACCAGGACGCGCCGGGCTCGGCGTCCGCGCCCGCGTCGAGCCGGGCCCTGACGAACTCGGCCGCCCCGACCAGCGACGCCGTACGCATGTTGCCCTCGCGGCGCAGCCAGCCGAGCAGACCGGCGGTCCACGCCGGGTCCTCGACGGCGAGCCGCCGCACGAGCGCGGTGAACCGGTCGTCACGGGCGCCCGCCTCCTCGTAGAACGCGTCCGTGCCGACGAGGTTGGCCACGGCCAGCAGGAAGAGCTCGCTCCTCGGCTCACGCAGGCGCGCCTCGGCGCCCTCGTGCGTACGGGTCCGCGCCTCGGTGGTGACCACGGGCGAACGGCCGGACGGCCCGGTGGACGACCGGGCACCGCGAAGATTGAAACGAGCCATGGGAAGAGCCCTCACAGGAGGAGGGGAGCCGGCGACGGCGTGCGGGAGCCCGAGATCGGGACGGCCGGGGAACAAGGTGCTCTGGGCCGCTGAGCTACCGGCGCCCGAAGCGCCGGACGGGATTCGAACCCGCGTCCCCCCATGGACAGTGGAAGTATCCCCGGCCTGCGCACCGGGCCCCCGCACACCGTGCGTCTCCCGAGATCGAAGCGGCCCGCGGCGTGCGTTCGTGGAGGAAGGAGCCGAGAGCCTGCGCACCGGGAGGTGCATCAGCGCTGACAAGCTCTCATCCGAACGTGCGCCGACGCAATCGAGTTATCGCACGGACGCACGCGACGTACGCGCGTCGGCCGTGGCCGCGGGCCTGCCGCCGGGCGGGACCGTGGCCGTGTCCGCTGCCGCGTGACGGGTGGCCGCGCGGGCGAAGGCGCGCAGGACCGGGTGGACGTCGGGATCGGCCGGAGCGAGTTCCGGCTGGAAGAGCGTGGCCAGGAAGAAGGGATGCGCCGGGAGTTCGGCGATGCGCGGCCGGCCCGAGTCGTCGGTCCCCGTGAAGCGCAGACCGTGCGCCGTCAGGACGTCGAGACGGTCCTCGGCCGGACCGTACGCGCAGTGATAGCGCTCCGTGGTGCGCTCCGCGCCGAGGACGGACTCGGCGAGCGAGCCGGGCGCCACCCGCACCACGCCCTCGTGACCCACCAACGAGCAGGCGAGCGGGGCGATCACCAGGTCGCCGGCCGCCGCCGCGGGATCGTTCTCGGCGTGGGCGGCGCGGGCCAGCCCGCACACATGGCGCGCGTACTCGACCAGCATGTGCTGGAAGCCCGCGCAGGTCCCGAGGAACGGGACGCCGTCCTCACGCGCCGTGCGGACCGCGGCCAGCGCGCCCGCCTCGCTCGCGTACGGGCTGCCGGGCAGCAGCCACACCGCGTCAAAACCGGCCACGGCGCCCGGCGCCTCGGCGTCCCGCGTCGGGATCCAGTACGCGTCGAGGACGAGCCCGTCCCGCCCGGCCAGCGCCGCCAGCAGCGACGGGACGCGGGTGTGGGACGTGACGTGCGGCGAACGGTCGCCGACCAGGGCGACGCGGGCAACCGCCGTACGGGAAAGGGGAGGAGTCGTCATGCGGCCCATGCTCGGCGCGCCGCGTCCTTCACGTCCAACGATGATTCCCGCACGCTCCATCACGGTCGCTTATCCACCGCGTCGGTAGGGTGCGGCCATGACCACCGACCACGGCACCCACCACGGCACCGGTTCCGGCAGCGACGACTGGGAGCGGCGGCTGGCCGCCCTCTGGGCCGACCTCGACGCGTACGAGCAGGACCCGGCCGGCTTCCGCGAGCGCGTCGCCGCACTCGCCGCCGAGCGCCCCGCCGACGACCCCGTCGCCCTCTTCGAACAGGGCGCCGCCCACGACTCCACCGGACAGCCCGAACAGGCCGTCCGCCTCTACCGGCGGGCCCTCGACGGCGGCCTCACCGGACTGCGCCGCCGCCGCGCCGTCGTCCAGCTCGCCAGCAGCCTGCGCAACCTCGGCCGCCCCGACCTCAGCGTCGAACTCCTCACCGAGGAGCGGGCCGTGCCCGCCGAGCGGCTCGACGCCGACGAGACCGCCCTCGCGCCCGCCGTCGACGCCTTCCTCGCCCTCGCCCTCGCCGACACCGGCCGCGACCGCGAGGCCGCGTCCCTCGCGCTCGGCGCCCTCGCCCCGCTGCTGCCCCGCTACAACCGCTCGCTCGCCCACTACGCCCGGGACCTGCTGAAGACCCGCCAGGGCTCCTGAGCCGGTGGATCCCCACCTGCTGCGCACCTACGTCGCCGTCGCCCGGCTCGCCTCCTTCTCGGCGGCGGCCCGCGCCCTCGGCTACACCCAGTCCGCCGTCTCCCAGCACGTCGCCGCACTCGAGACCGACCTCGGCCTGCCGCTGCTCACCCGCCGGCCCGTCGCCCCGACACCGGCCGGCGAGCGGCTCCTCGAACACGCCGGCTCGCTCCTGCTCCGGCTCGACGCTGCCCGCGCCGACCTCGCCCGGTTCGCCGCCGCGCCCCGCCGGACCCTCACCCTCGCCGCCGCCCCGCTCGCCCTGCCTCCCACCGTCCTCGACGCCCTCGCCGCGCTGCCCGCCACCGGCGTCACCCTGCGCACCCTGCCCCGCACCGAGATCCCGGCCGCCGTCGCCACCGGCGCCGCCGATCTCGGCCTGGTCGACGGCCCGGCCGCGCCCAGCGACCCGCTCCGGCTGCCCGACGTCGCCCCGCTCACCGCCCGCCGGGTCGGCGAGGAGCCGCTCGTCGTCGTGCTGCCGGCCGGCCACCCGCTCGCCGGCCGCGCCGGGCTCGGCCTCGCCGACCTGGTGGACGCCCGCTGGATCGACGCGCCCGACGCCGGCCTCCCGCTCGAGAGGCTGCGCGCCGCCGTCCCCGCCGGGCCTGCCGGGTCCGCCGGCCAGGGCTTTCCCGTATCGCTGCGCTACGAAGGCACCGACGTCCGCACCCTCACCGCGCTCGCCGCCGCCGGCCACGGCCTGGCCCTGCTGCCGCGCACCGCCGCCGACGGCGTCCCGCTCACCGCGCCCCGCCTCGTCCACCGCGTCGAACTCCTCCACACCGGCCGCGAACCGACCGGCCCGGCCGCCGAGTTGGCCCGACGACTCGCCACTGCCGAAACGACCGCTCGCTAGGGGGTGTCTCGCCGATCAGCCCGGCATGGTCGGCGAGGCACCCCCTAGGCTGACCACGACGGAGCACATCTGGCGAGAAAGGCGGGACGACGTGGGGTGGTTCCGGCGAGGGCCCAGGCGGGACGGCGAGGACGCGCCGCGCGATCCCGAGTTCACGTACTTCTCCGAGCGCGAGGCCGCCCTCTTCCGCGGCCGGGTCCGCGCCGCCTTCGCGGAGCTCGGACTCGAAGTCACCGTCTACGCCGACTTCGTCACCGACAGCGGCGGCCGCCGCTTCGGCCTCGGGAACCTCGCCGCCGTCTGCCACCAGGACCCGCGCGGCACCCGCGTCTGGCCGCAGCTGATCTCCCGGCACGTCCGGCTCGTCGTCCGCGCCCTCGACGGGCCCTCCGCGCTCGACACCCTGCCGCCCGAGCAGATCCGCGCCCAGCTCTACCCGCGGGTCGTCAGCGGCGACGCCATCGACCCGGACGCCTTCGAGTACGCGCGGACCGTCGCACCCGGTCTCTACGAGGTCCTCGCCCTCGACCTGCCGGAAAGCGTCATGACGCTCACCGACGAGGCACTGGAACGCCTCGGCGACCCGGTCCGGCTGCGCGAGCGGGCCCTGGACAACCTGCGCGGGCTGCCCGTCGAGGGACACGAGACCGTCAAGGACTCCGACGGCATGCGCTTCGAGGTGATCCTGGGCGACTCCTTCTACACCGCGAGCCGGGTCCTCGACCTCGACGCCGTCGTCCGCCGCGTCACCGGCCGCCCGCTCACCGCGGACGGCGCCCTCGTCGCCATGCCCTTCCGGCACCAGCTCGCCTTCCATCCCATCCGGGACACCACCATCGTGCCCGCGCTCGGCGCCATGGCCTCCTTCGCCGCCTCCGGCTACGAGGACACGCCCGGTGCCATCAGCCCGTACGTCTTCTGGTGGCGGGCCGGCACGCTCACCCAGCTCAGCGAGCACGGCGAGGAGGACGGCCAGCTGCGCATCGTCGTCGGCGACGACTTCCAGGCGCTCCTGGAACGGCTCATCGTGCGCCACCCCGAGCAGGGCTGAACGGTCGCGGGCCCGGCCCGCGCCCGGCAGGATGCTGTACGTCGACGAGGAGAGCAGCCATGCCCGAGAACCACCGGCCGGAGCCGGCCCGCACCGCGCCCGGCACCGACGCGTCCGGCACCGACGCGTCCGGCGCCGACGCGCCCGCGCCCTTCACCGCCGACGACTACCGGGCCCGGATGGCCCGCGCCGCCGACTCGGCCGCCGAGGCCGGACTCGCCGGCGTCCTCGTCGCGCCCGGGCCCGACCTGGTGTACCTCACCGGCTACCGGCCCACCGCGATCACCGAACGGCTCACCGTCCTCGTCATCACACCCGGCCAGGACCCGGTCCTCGTCGTCCCGACCCTGGAGGCCCCGGACGCGGAGGAGGCGGCGGGCGCCGCCGCGCTCACCCTGCGCGACTGGACCGACGGCACGGACCCGTACGCCGTCACGGCCCCGCTCCTGGACGTCGACGGCCGGTTCGGCGTCAGCGACAACGCCTGGGCCATGCACCTGCTCGGCCTCCAGCAGGCCCTGCCCGGCACCTCGTACGTCTCGCTCACCCAGGCGCTGCCGATGCTCCGCGCCGTCAAGGACCGGCACGAGCTGGCCCGGATCGCCGCGGCGGGCGCCGCCGCCGACCGGGCCTACGGCGAGATCCTCACGGTGCCCTTCGCCGGGCGCAGGGAGACCGAGGTCGCCGCCGACCTGGCCGCGCTGCTGCTGCGCTTCGGCCACTCCCAGGTCGACTTCACCGTCGTCGGCTCCGGCCCCAACGGCGCCAACCCGCACCACGAGGCCGGCGACCGGGTCATCGAGCGCGGCGACATGGTCGTCCTCGACTTCGGCGGCCTCAAGCACGGCTACGGCTCCGACACCACCCGCACCGTCCACGTCGGCGACCCGACGGACGAGGAGCGGCGCGTCCACGACCTCGTACGGGAGGCCCAGCAGGCCGGTTTCGAGGCGGTACGGGCCGGGGCCGCCTGCCAGGACGTGGACCGGGCGGCCCGCAAGGTCATCACGGACGCGGGCTACGGCGAGTACTTCATCCACCGCACCGGCCACGGCATCGGCGTCACCACCCACGAACCGCCGTACATGATCGAGGGCGAGGAGCGGCCGATCGTCCCCGGCATGTGCTTCTCCGTCGAACCGGGCGTCTATCTGCCCGGCCGCTTCGGCGTCCGCATCGAGGACATCGTGACGCTGACGGAGGACGGCACGGGGCGCCGCTTCAACGACACCCCGCGCGAGATGGCCATCGTGGAATGAGCCACCCGGACACCCTCTAGGCGCGCTCAGCCGGTGCGCAGGACCCTGAAGCGGTCCGGGTCCGCCGGATCCCGGTCGACGACCTGGACCGGCGGCCACACCCACTGCGAGACGCCGATGCCGGGCTCCCGGGAGAACCGGACCGTCCCACGCGTGCCTTCGACCGCCACCCGCGGCCAGGCCGCGGCGATCCTGTCCCGGTCCGCGCCCTCGGAGCGCAGCACGTCGGCGAGGACGGCGATCGTGTCGTAACCCTCGAAGGCGACGAACGAGGGCGCCGCGGCCAGCCGCTCCCGCAGGGCCGCGTCGACCCGCGCGCCGAGCGCGGTGAGGCGCTCGGGCAGATAGCGCAGGAACGGGACCGCGGCCCCGTCGCCGCCCAGCAGCGCCTCCCACCCGGCGAACTCCGGCTGCCCGGCCGGAGCGCCGATCAGCGTCCCGGCGAGGCGCGGGTCCGCGCGCACGGCCCTGACGATCCCCGCCGCCGGCTCGGGAAGGCCGACCAGCAGGAGCAGGGCCGTCGCGCCGTGGCCGACGAGCGCGTCGCACAGCGCCGCCGGGTCGAGCTCGCGCGTGTCGAGTTCGACGACGGTGCCGCCGCGCGGCGCGAGACGGTCCCGCAGCAGGCGCGTCCCGGACGCCCAGTAGACGCTCGGCTGGGTCGCCACCGCGATCCGGCGGTGACCGGCGTCCAGGAGGAAGTCCGCGTAGACCCGCCAGCCGTGGGACTGCGCAGGCGCGAGGCGCGCGACCCAGGGCGTCGGCCCGTCGGTGAGCGCGTCGAGAACGGCCGACGAGCACAGGAACGGCAGGCCGAGGGCGTCGGCCCGGGCGGCGGCCGCGCGGGCGACGACACTGTGATACTCGCCGGCCAGCGCGGCCACGCCCAGGCCGGCCAGCTCGTCCACGGCCGCCGCGGCCCGGTCCGGGTCGGCCGCGGTGTCCCGCACCACCAGCTCCAGCGGCCTTCCGGCGATCCCGCCGACCTCGTTGACCTCGTGGACGGCCAGCTCGAGACCGGCCAGCAGATGCCGGCCGGCCTCGGTCCAGCCGGGTCGGGTGAGAGGGACGAGCGCGCCGATCCGCACGGCTGACGAGGACATGTTCATGCGCGCGGAGCCTAGCCGAGCCCTGCGCGACCGCCCTCGGCGGCCCGTCACGTCACGGCACTTCCCTGGCACTTCACGGCACGTCACGCCACGTCAGAGCATCAGCAGCAGCCGCGTGTTCGGCACCAGCTTGCGGTTCACGCTGGTGCTCTGCACGAAGATGGTGAAGTTGTCGTTGTGGTCCGGCTTGACCCGCACCTCCACGTCGGGAAGCCCGAGCAGCGCCCGCGCCTCGGGGCCCGTGTAGACCCGGTCCGTCTTCTTCTCCAGGACCGCGATCTGCTTGCGCGCCTGGACCTTCTCCGACTTGCTCAGCTCGTAGTAGGCGCCGCCGGTGCGGTAGGTGTGTCCCGCGTCGACGACCCACTCCCGTATCGCCGCGGCGCGGTCCACCGGCAGCAGCGCATAGGCCGACGGGTCGGCCGGCGTGAGGCCGGCCGCCTTGATGGTGTCCTGGTTGACCGTCTCCGCGCCCGTGGAGAACACCGCCCGCGAGCCGCGGATGCCCTTGGTGCGGCCCACCATGAACTTCTCGGTGGCCTCCTGGATGACCTGCCCGGCCTCCTCCAGGCCCTTGGTGCTGGTGGCGTCCCAGATGGCGATGTTCTCCTTCGGGAAACCGCACTGCATGGCCTCGCGCCGGCCCATCTGGTCCGGCACGAGCACCGCCAGCGTCCAGTTGTCCTCCTGCGTCGCGATCATCCCGGCCACGGCCCCGACCAACTCCCGCGGATCCTTGGAGAAGGCGTCCGGGCAGCGGTGGCTCGCGTTCTCCTGGCCGTCGGTCAGGACGAACGTCAGGAAGCTGTGGTCGCCGTAGAGCTGGGCCGTCTGCGCCAGCTCCCGCTGCGACTTCAGCGCGGCCGCGAGGAGAGCCGTCATGCCGCCGGCCCGGTACAGCTGCTTCAGAGACGGCATGCGCAGCACGTCCTTGTCGTAGATGACGCACTCCACCGTGTCGGCGAAGACGTACACCGTGACGCGGGTCTCCTGGTCCAGCTCCCTCGACCGGCGGGCGAGGTAGGCGATCTGCTGGTCGGCGACCTCGACGACCTTGCCGCTCAGGTGCGACATGGACGAGCTGGCGTCCAGCACGAGGGCGACGTGATTGATGTAGTTCTGGCTTCCGGACATGGCAGAGCTCCCCCTCATTTCCCGGCTTTCCGCCTTCGGATGCTCCTACCGTCCCATCCGCCACTGACAATCGATCAGGCGTCGGAGAGCACCACGGCCGACTCCGCCGGCAGGCGCAGCAGCCCGTCCCGGCCGGGCGCCTGCGTCCGCTCCCGGTCCCACGTCGCGAGCACACGGTCGCGCCCGTTGGAGCCGAGGGCGATGTCGGCCTGCTCCTTGCCCAGGTTCACCGCGACCCGGATGTCGCCGCGCCGGAAGACCAGCCAGCGGGCCTCCTCGTCGTAGGCCACCTTCAGGCCGGCCAGGTCCGGGTCGGTGAGGTCGGGAAGCGTGCGGCGCAGGGCGATCAGCTCGCGGTGCCAGGCGAGGATCTTCTTGTGCGGGTCGCGTCCGCGTTCCGCGCGGTCGAGGACGGAACGGTCACGGGTGGCCGGATCCTGCGGGTCGGGCACGTCCTCCTCGGCCCAGCCGTGGGCCGCGAACTCCCGTCGCCGGCCGCGCCGTACGGCCTCGGCGAGCTCCGGGTCGGTGTGGTCGGTGAAGTACATCCAGGGCGTCTTCGCGCCCCACTCCTCGCCCATGAACAGCATCGGCACGGCAGGCCCGGTCAGCACCAGGGCGGCGGCGCAGGCCAGCAGGCCGGGGGAGAGGGTGGCCGAAAGCCGGTCCCCGGTGGCCCGGTTGCCGATCTGGTCGTGGGTCTGGGCGTAGCCGAGGAAGCGGTGGGCGGGCGTGCGCTCACGGTCCACGGGACGGCCGTGCCGGCGGCCGCGGAAGCTGGAGTACGTGCCGTCGTGGAAGAAGACACGGGTGAGGGTCTTGGCGAGCGCGGCCATCGGCGCGCGCGCGAAGTCCGCGTAGTAGCCCTGGGCCTCGCCGGTCAGCGCGGTGTGCAGGGCGTGGTGGAAGTCGTCGTTCCACTGGGCGTGGACGCCGAGCCCGCCGGCCGTGCGCGGCGTGGTGGTGCGCGGGTCGCCCTGGTCGGACTCGGCGATCAGGAAGTGCTGCCGGCCCTGCTCCCTGGCGAGCTCGTCGACGGCCGTCGACAGCTCCTCCAGGAAGGTCAGCGCCCGGGTGTCGGCCAGCGCGTGCACGGCGTCGAGCCGCAGCCCGTCGATCCGGTAGTCGCGCAGCCAGGCCAGCGCGCTGCCCAGGAAGTACGCCCGGACCTCGTCCGAACCGGGCGCGTCCAGGTTCACCGCCGCGCCCCACGGCGTGTGATGGGTGTCGGTGAAGTACGGGCCGAAGGACGGCAGATGGTTCCCGGACGGCCCGAGGTGGTTGTGCACGACGTCGAGGACCACACCGAGGCCGAGGCCGTGGGCGGCGTCCACGAACCGCTTGAGCGCCGCCGGCCCGCCGTAGGGCTCGTGCACCGCCCACGGCGCGACCCCGTCGTAGCCCCAGCCGTGCACGCCCGGGAACGGACACAGCGGCATCAGCTCCACATGGGTGACGCCGAGGCCCGCCAGCTCCCCGAGCCGCGCCGCCGCCGCGTCGAGCGTGCCCTCGGGCGTGAAGGTGCCGACGTGCAGCTCGTACAGGACACCGCCCTGCAGCCTGAGCCGCGGCGGCTCGGCGCGCCAGGCGTAGGTGTCGTGGTCGACGACCGCGGCGAGGCCGTCCGGGCCGTCCGGCAGGCGCCGGGCGCGCGGGTCGGGCAGCGGCGGCCCGTCGTCGAGGGCGAAGCCGTACCGGTCGCCGTCCTCGGCGGCGGCGACGCCGGTCCACCAGCCCGGGCGCTCGGCGTCCCGCTCCAGCGGGAGCCGGGCGCCGTTCAGCTCCAGGGTCACCCGGTCTCGGGCGTGCGGCGCCCATACCTCGAACAGCACGCGACGGTCCCCTCGTCGACGACGTACGGTACGGGGACCATCCTGGCAGTCAGTCGCCCTGCTTGCCCGGCGCGTCCCACACGAAGTTGACCGCCCGCGCGAAGTTCACGTAACCGGCCCGCGCGAAGGACTTCGCCATCGGCACGTTGCCGACGTCGGTGGCCGCCCGGATCCGGGAGACGTTCTGGGCGGCGAGCACCCGGGTGCCCTCGGCGAGGATGTCGTCGACGTAGCCCCGGCCGCGGTGGGCGGGCAGCACGCCGATGTACGCGATGACCGGGTGGTAGTGGTTGCGCGCGGGGACGACGAAGCCGACCGGCTCGCCGGTCCCGGGCAGCTCCGCGATCCGCCACCAGTCGCGGGGCGTCGGGTAGTGCGCCAGCTCCTCGTCGTAGTGCAGCTCGGCCGCCTCGCGCGGTGAGAGCCCGGAGGCGAGGTCGGCCCGCCCGTGGGCGTCCAGCGTGCCCTCCATGACCGGCGTCATCAGCGCCAGCAGGTCCTCGCGGTCCCGGACCGGGCGGAAGACCAGCCGCCCGGCCGGCTCGGGCACGGCCGTGCCGGCCCGCCACTCCAGGCGCAGCCGCTCGACGAGGGGCCGGGCGCCGGTCGCCTCCAGGACGCCGAACAGCGTCTCCAGACGGGCGCGGGTCTCCGGCACCTCCCGCCAGTCGGCAGGCATGAACCGGCCGAATTCGGGGCGCGCGCCGCCGTCGAGAACGGCCGCGGCCGCCGTCCGGAAGAGCTCGAGCCCGATCTCCGTGGCCTCCGAGGCCGGGAGCCGCGGATCCAGGTCGAAGAAGTCCAGGGACTGCGGCGCGCCGCCGGCCTGCCCGGTCCACCAGCCGATCCGGCCGACCAGGCGGTCGCCGCGCAGCGCCACCCACAGCCACTCCGGGCGGCGGCGGCCGGTCGCGAGGTCGTCGGCGAGCTCGTGGTCGAGTTCGTAGGTGAGGCGGGTGAAGAGGTCGAGCTCCTCCGGGCCGGTGAGCGGCCGGACGTGGAGCGCGGGCTCGTGCGTCATGTAGCGGGTTCCCCCAGGTGATCGGTCCGCCGGCGCGGGACGGCGACCGGCCGCCAGACCGTAGCAACGATCACGCCGGGAGGCATGCGGGTTTGTGCCCCGTCGTCCGGGGCCCTTCTGGACACCCCGGGGCCTCCCGTCCGACAATCACGGATGTGACGACCCCTTACGAGCTCCCGGCGCCCCCGCCGGAATCCCCTCGGCTGACCGACGCCGAGCGGGAGCGCGCGCTCGCGGTGCTCCGCGAGGGCGCGGCGCAGGGCCGTCTGTCGCACGACACCTTCCTCTTCCGCATGGAGCGGGCCCTGGTGGCCCGCCGCTCCGACGAACTCGCCCTGCTCACCGCCGACCTGACGACCGAGTCGGCCTGGACGCGGCGGGTGGTGGGCGCGGTCGAGAAGATGTCCGCGTTCACGGCCCGGATCGGCCGCGCCTGGCAGGCCGAGCGCCTCCCCAAGCTCCTGCTGCCGCAGCCCGGCCCGTATCCGCTGCGGATCGGCCGCGACCCGGTGAACGGCCTGCGCCTCAGCCACGAGACGGTGTCGCGGCTGCACGCGGAGCTGTCGCTGCAGGGCGGCCTGTGGATCCTGCGCGACCTCGGCTCGACGAACGGCACGACGGTCAACGGCCGCCGGGTGACGGGCGCGGTGGTGGTGCGGGCGGGCGACGCGGTGGCATTCGGCCAGATGGCGTTCCGGCTCTCGCCCCACTGAACGCGCAGGACCCGGCCGAGGCGCGGGGCGCGGCTTGCGGGCGCCCGGTCGGTGGGGATGGGGAGCGCTCGGGAGTGGCTGGAGCGGGTCTCCTCTCGTCACCCGTTCGGCGGTATACCTGCTGCGTCCGGGTCTGCCCGGTGGTGGGCTTGGGGCACGCGCGCCGCTGACCGACGAGGGGGCGAGATGAGCGACGAGCCGAAGCACCCGACGCACCGCGCACCAGCTCCGCACCACGCGCCGTGGCGGGACCTGTGGGCCAAGCTGCCCACGATGGCACCCGCCGGCCCGGCTCGCGCCCGCACGGACCGGCACGGCCGGCCCGACGCCCGCCGGGTCGCGCCCAGCCCGCTGGAGCCGGGCGCGACCCGGGATCCGTACCGCGTCTACCGGGTGCTGCGCGAGGAGTTCCCGCTCACCCACGACCCGCTCCTGCGGGCCTGGGTCCTCAGCCGGTACGCCGACGTGGCGAGCGCCCTCACCGACGCCCGCTTCACCCACGGCCACCGCCCCGGCGACCCGCCCTGCGCACAGACCCACACCGACGTCGACGAGACGGAACTGCGGGCCGTCGCCGAACGCACCGCCTTCGTCCTCGCCCGCCGCATCGCCGAACGCCCGCAGGCCGACCTGGTCGCCGACTTCTGCCACTGGCTGCCCGCCGGCACCGTCGCCGCCGCCGTCGGCGTGCCCTACCGGGACATGATGCGCCTGGTGCGCGGCCGGGCCGCGTCCGCGCTCGCCGGACAGTGCACGGGCCAGATCGCCGTACGCGAGAAGGCGCTCGCCGGCTTCCTCGCCGACGTCCTGACCGACCCGCACCTGACCGAGACGCTGCGCGACGCGCCCTCCGACGCCGTCGCCCGCGCCTGGACGGAGTCCCTGCGCCGCGAGCCGCCGGTCCAGATCATGATGCGCCGCACCCGCGGCGAGATCCGGGTCTCCGGCGGCATCGTCCCGGCCGGCGCGCCCGTCGCCCTCCTCGTCGGCGCGGCCGGGCGCGACCCGGAACGCTTCCGCGACCCGGACGTCTTCGACCCGTGGCGCGACGACCCGGGCCAGCTCACCTACGGCACCGGCACCTGCCCCGCCGTCACGCTCGCCGCCCTGGAGGCCGAATACGCCCTGCGTGCCCTCTTCAGCGCCATGCCCCGGCTGCGGCTCGCTCCCGGCGCCCGCCCCGCCCGCACCGGCCTCGTCACCCGCGCGCCCCGCGCCCTCCTGGTCCGCCCGGCCGGCTGACGCGGGCCCGGCCGGGCTCCGGCGCTGCCCTAGCTCTCGGGATGCGGCCGGACGCCCGGGCCGATGTGGGCCGCCTCGGCCGCCCAGTCGATGTGGTCCGCCTCCGTGCCGGCCGGGACCGCCCGGAAGGTCGTCGCCAGCCAGTCGCGCAGGGCGCGGCGGTCGATGTCGACGAGGACCGGAGTGCCCGTGCCGCCGAGGCGGATACGGAGCCGGCCGCCCAGGCCGCCCCGGCGCAGCGGCCAGAGCTGCACGTCGCCCACGCCGCACGGCGTGCGGGTGCCGGCCTCCAGGAGCTCACGGGACAGCGTCCAGTCGACCGTCTGGTCGAGCTGGCCGAACGAGGTGTGGACGGCCCACGGGTCGGCGGGATCGTAGGAGAACACCACGTCGATCGGGATCTCCAGGTCCGCGTGCACCCGGTGGCCCGTCGTGCGCAACGGGCCGACCAGAGGTATCGCGTGCCCGGTCTCGTGCTGCCGACGTTCCGACATGTCGCTCTCCCTTCTCCGCCTTACTCCGCCACTCCTGCGCGTAACCGCTCAGGCCGAACCCATGCGTCCGGCGGCACACTTCGACCGGTTCGAGGCGGAGCGCCCCTCAGACGGGACGGACCGGCCGGGCCCGGCGGAAGGAGGGCCACCACACCGAGGCGAGCAGCAGAGCGCCGGGCAGCACACCGGCGACCGCGCCGATCAGCGCGGTGGAGGCGCCGGCGGCCGCCAGCGCCAGGCCCGCGACACCGCAGGCGGTGATCGACGCGCCGAGCGGGCGCAGCGCGGGCGCGTGCCAGACGGTGGCGAGGCCAAAGAAGTGCACGCCCACGACGAAGGCGATCCAGCCGACGGTGGCCTGCGGGGCGTGCAGCACGCGGTTGAGCACCACGAGCCCGGCCGCGAGCCCGAGCACCTCGGCCGCCACCACGGCCCAGTAGCGCCGGCCGAAGACCGTCGCCGCCCGCTCACCGCCGCCGGGCCCGCCGCCGACGTCACCGCCGGTGCCATCGGCGGTGGCCGGAGTGGAGGCGATGGCGTGACCGCCGGCCGAGAAGCGCCGCCCGAGAACGACCACGGCCACGAAGGCCGCGACGGCGGCCAGCCGCAGCGGAGCGGCGACGGCCGTCGGCAGACCGCCCGCGTTCGCCTCGACGAAGACGAGCCCGAAACCCGCCCCGACAAGGCGTCTGACCTGATCCTTTTGCATGATCGTCAGCTTGTCATCGCGGCTCGGCGCCGGACAAGTTCACAGCCGCGCCAACAGCGCCACCGGCCGGCTGTCGAAGAGCTCCGCCAGCTTCACCGGCGTCTCCGGGCCGCCGGTGAACTCCCGTACGCCGTCGAGGACGTCGATCCACCGGCCGTCCGGGAGGGCCAGCGACGTGTCCTGCCAGCCGCCCGTCTCCGCGAGGCGCAGCGAGAGGCGGGTGACGGCGGTCAGGACGCGGTCCGCGCGGCTGAAGGCGAGGCAGTGCGGAGCGGCCGGTCCGGTGGCGCTCAGCGGAGCGTAGTGGCCGGCCGGGCCGAAGACGGCCGGCTGTTCGCGGCGCAGCCGGAGCGCCGCGCGCACCACGGCCGTCTTGTCGTCGTCCGGGCCGATCGCGAACGGCGCCCGGTTGTCGGGATCCACCAGCGCGCGGTACTCCCGCTCCGTGCCCTGATAGAGCTCCGGGACGCCCGGCATCGTGAGCTGGACGAGTGCGGCGCCGAGGACCTGGGCGCGGATGTGCGGCTCCAGGGCGAAGGCGGCCTCCGAGGCCCCGCGCAGCGGGATCCGGCCAGGCCCGGCCGCCACGAACTCGGCCACGGCCCGCTCGTACGCCGTGTCCGGCTCGGTCCAGCTGGTGTGCAGACCCGCCTCCCGTACGGACTTCAGGACGGCGGGCCCGAGCCGCTCCGCGTCCGCCGTGCCGAAGCCGAACGCCGTCTGCCACGCCGTCCACGCCAGGTGCGTATCGGGCGCCGGCACCCCGGACACCTCCTCCAGGAGCTCCGCCCAGCGCTGCGGGCACTGGGCGAGCACCGCGATCCCGGCTCGTACGTCCGCGCTGCGCTTGGTGTCGTGGGTGGTGAGCACCGTCCCGGTGCCGGGCCAGTCGCGGGCGAGGCGCGCACAGAAGGCGTGGAACTCGTCGGGCGCGACCGCGGGCCGGCCCGGGTCTCCGCCCACCTCGTTCGCCGACAGCAGCGGCGTGTAGCGGTAGAAGGCGGTGTCCTCGACGGACTTGGCCCGCAGCGCGGACGAGGTCTGCGCGAACCGGGCCCGGAAGGCGCGGTGTTCGGGCCCGTCACCGCGCGCGCCGAGCGCCAGGTCGCGGACCACGTCCACCGCCGTCGCCTCCTCCGGCACCGCGAACGCGGCCTTCGCGCCGCGCGCCGCCTCGGGCGTGAGGACCAGCTCCCCGCCGGTCCGGTACGGCCGGTAGACCGGCATCCGGACGAGCAGCTCGCGCACCGCCGTGTGCAGCGCCCACGGCGCGTGGTCGCGCAGGTCCGGGTCCGCGGCGCAGATCCGCTCGGCGGTCCGGGTCAGCGCGGCGGTCTCGGCGGCGAGTTCGTGCGTCACCACCTTGTACGCGGCGCGCCGCGCGGTCGCCTCCCAGTAGCCGCCCCGGTCACCGGCCCGGCCGACGAACTCGCGGTACACGTCGGCGAGTTCGTCGGCGCCGACCGGGTCGGTGAACAGCCCGTCCACGTACCGCAGCGCGTCGTAGCCGGTGGTGCCGTCCACCGGCCAGGACGCGGGCAGCGGCTCGGTGCCGGTGAGGATCTTCTCCACCACCGTCCAGCACCGCCCGTCCGTCGCCTCGGCGAGCCGCTCCAGATAGCCCTCCGGGTCGGCCAGCCCGTCCGGGTGGTCGATCCGCAGCCCGTCCACCACGCCGTCCGCGACGAGCTCGAGCACCTTCGCGTGCGTGGCGGCGAACACCTCCGGGTCCTCCACCCGGACGCCGATCAGGTCCGAGATGGTGAAGAAGCGGCGGTAGTTGAGCTCGGTACGGGCGAGCCGCCACCATCCGAGCCGGTACCACTGGGCGTCGAGCAGCTCCTCCAGCGGCAGCCCCTCGGTGCCCTCGCGCAGCGGGAACTCCTGCCCGTCCAGGGCCAGGATCCCGCCCGACACCCGCATCCGGTCCCGCACCTCCGACAGCCGCGCCGGCAGCACCGGCAGCAGCATCCGCCCGCCGCCGGCCGCCCAGTCGATGTCGAACCACCGGGCGTACGGCGACTCGGGACCGTCCCGCAGCACCTCCCACAGCGCGTGGTTGTGCCGGGGCGAGGCCGCCATGTGGTTGGGCACGAGGTCGAGGACGATCCCGAGCCCGTGCTCCCGGGCCGTGGCGGACAGGGACCGCAGCCCCGCCTCACCGCCCAGTTCGGCCCGTACGGCCCGGTGGTCGGTCACGTCGTAGCCGTGGGTGGAGCCGGGCACCGCCTCGAGCACCGGCGACAGGTGCAGGTGCGAGACGCCGAGCCCGGCGAGATACGGCACGGCCCGCTCTGCGGCGGCGAACGGAAACTCCGGCCGGAGCTGGAGCCGGTAGGTCGCGGTGGGCAGCGCGCGTGCGGAGGAGGACGTCATGCGAACGTACGTACCCCGCGTGAGGGCTTCTGTGTCATCGCCCCATGCACCCGTTCGTGTGCATCGCGTTACGTTCGCGTGATGCTCCGGATGTATCGCGACACCCTGTCGCTGCTCGGCCCGGTCCTGCCCGCGGTGTCGTTCCTCGGTCGGCTGCCGACCGCGATGTGCCAGCTCGGCAGCCTCCTCCTGGTCGCCGAGACCAGCGGGTCGCTGACCACCGCGGGCCTCGCGGGCGGCGCGCTCGCCGCCGGGCAGACCGTCGCGGGGCCGCTGGTCGGCCGGCTCGCGGACCGGCACGGCCAGCGGCCCGTGGTCCTCGCCGCCTCCCTCGCGAACGCCGTCGCCGTCACCCTGCTCGTCCTCGCCGCGCTCGGCCGCGCGCCCGTCGGCCTGCTGATGCCGCTCGGCGCGCTCGCCGGCGCGACGGTGCCGCAGGTCGGGCCGCTCGCCCGGACCCGCTCGGTGACGCTGGCCCGCGCGTCCGGCGCCGACGACCGGGCCGTGGGCACCGTCCTGTCCTTCGAGGGCACGCTCGACGAGGTCTCCTTCGTCCTCGGCCCCGCGCTCGTCGGCCTGGCCGCCACCGTCGCGCACCCGGCCGCGGCCCTACTGACCGCCGCCGCGCTCCTGGCGACCTGCGGCACCGCCTTCGCGCTGCACCCGACGGCCCGCACGACACACCGCACGACGGCCGGGACCACGGTCGCGGCGCCGGTCGCGACGCCGGTCGCGACGCCGGCCGGGACGCCGGGCCTGGCGCCGGGCGCGACGAAGTCCGGGAGGAGGGCCGGGACCAAGGCCACCCGAACGAGTGCCGCCGAACGGACGCGCCTGCCCGCCGCCACCTACGCGCTGCGGGCCACGATGATGCTCCAGGGCGCCATGTTCGGCGCCTCCCAGGCCGGGATCACCGCCCTCACCGAGCGCCTCGGCGCCGCCGACCAGGCCGGGCTCGTCTACGCGGCGATGGGCGTGACGAGCGCCGCCGCCGGGTTCGCCATGGCCGCCGTGCCCGCCCGGATCGGGCTCACCACCCGCTGGCGGGCCGCGACCGGCGCGCTCGTGGTGCTCGCCGCGCCGCTGGTCCTCGTGGACGGCCTCGCCGGCCTCTACGCGGGCGTGGTCGTCCTCGGCGTCGCCTACGCCCCGCACCTCATCACCGTCTTCGGCCTGACCGAGCGGACCGCGCCGCCCGCCCGGCTCGCCGAGTGCATGGCCTTCCTCACCAGCGGCGTGGTCGGCGGCCAGGCCCTCGCACTCGCCGTGTCGGGCCGGCTCGCCGAGGCGCACGGCGCCCCGGCCGCCTTCGCGGTGGCGGCCGGCGCGGCCGTGGCCTGCGCGCTCCTCTCCTGGACGGTCCGCATCCACCCGACGCCGACGCCGACGCCGGACCCGGCCCCTGCCGCGAGCGCGGGCGCCGGGCCGGAGCAGGGCGTCAGGCCGGCCGGCGCAGCACCGTCAGCGTGAGCGGGGCGAGCGTCACCCGCTCGCCCGCCGTCACCCGCGGGCCCTCCTCCGGCGGCATGCCCTCCGGGTGGGAGGTGTCCACGACCACCCGCCAGCACTCGCCGTGGCTGTCCGGCACCTCGAAGTCCAGCTCCTCCGAGGAGGCGTTGAACATCAGCAGGAAGGAGTCGTCCGAGATCCGCTCGCCCTGCGGGCCCGGCTCGGAGATCGCGTTGCCGTTGAGGAACACGGTGAGCGCGCGGGCGTGCGCCGCCTGCCAGTCCCGGGCCGTCATCTCCTCGCCCTGCGGCGTGAACCAGGCGATGTCGGTCAGCTCGTCGTGGGTGCCCTCCACCGGCCGCCCGTGGAAGAAGCGGCGGCGCCGGAACACCGGGTGGTCGCGGCGCAGCTTCACCATCGCCCGGGTGAACTCGAGCAGCGTGGACTCCGGTTCGCTGCCGGCCTTCGGCCAGCGCACCCACGCGATCTCGCTGTCCTGGCAGTACGCGTTGTTGTTGCCGCCCTGGCTGCGCCCGAACTCGTCGCCGTGGGCGAGCATGGGCACGCCCTGCGACAGCATCAGCGTGGCCAGGAAGTTGCGCATCTGCCGCGCCCGCAGCTCACGGATGCCGGCGTCGTCCGTGTCGCCCTCGGCGCCGCAGTTCCAGGACCGGTTGTAGCTCTCGCCGTCCCGGTTGCCCTCGCCGTTGGCCTCGTTGTGCTTGTCGTTGTACGAGACGAGGTCACGCAGCGTGAAACCGTCGTGGCAGGTCACGAAGTTGACCGAGGCGAGCGGGCGCCGCCCGTCGTCCTGGTAGAGGTCGGAGGAGCCGGTCAGACGGGAGGCGAACTCGGCGAGCGTGCGCGGCTCGCCGCGCCACAGGTCGCGCACGCAGTCCCGGTACATGCCGTTCCACTCGGCCCACTGCGGCGGGAAGTTGCCCACCTGATAGCCGCCCTCGCCCAGGTCCCACGGCTCGGCGATCAGCTTCACCTGGCTGACCACCGGGTCCTGCTGCACCAGGTCGAAGAACGACGACAGCCGGTCCACCTCGTGGAACTGGCGGGCCAGGGTGGCCGCGAGGTCGAAGCGGAAGCCGTCCACGTGCATCTCGGTCACCCAGTACCGCAGGCTGTCCATGATCAGCTGGAGCACGTGCGGGGAGCGCATGAGCAGCGAGTTGCCGGTGCCGGTGGTGTCCATGTAGTACCGGGGGTCGTTGCTCAGCCGGTAGTACGAGGAGTTGTCCAGGCCCCGGAAGGACAGCGTCGGGCCCAGGTGGTTGCCCTCGGCGGTGTGGTTGTAGACCACGTCGAGGATGACCTCGATGCCGGCCTGGTGCAGGGCGCGCACCGCCGACTTGAACTCCAGGACCTGCTGGCCCCGGTCGCCCCAGGAGGCGTAGGCGTTGTGCGGGGCGAAGAAGCCGATGGTGTTGTAGCCCCAGTAGTTGGAGAGCCCCGCGTCCACCAGCCGGTGGTCGTTGACGAACTGGTGGACCGGCATCAACTCGAGCGCCGTGACGCCCAGTTCCTTCAGATGGCCGATGACCGCCGGGTGCGCGAGCCCCGCGTAGGTGCCGCGCAGCTCCTCCGGGAGGTCCGGGTGGAGCATGGTCAGGCCCTTCACATGGGCCTCGTAGATGACCGTGTGGTGGTACTCGGTGCGCGGGCGCCGGTCGTCGCCCCAGTCGAAGTACGGATTGACCACGACCGAGGTCATCGTCTGCGGCCCCGAGTCGAGGTCGTTGCGCGAGTCCGGCCGTCCGAAGTGGTAGCCGTACACCGCCTCGCCCCACTTCACCGAGCCGGAGATGGCCCGCGCGTACGGGTCGAGCAGCAGCTTGGCCGGATTGCAGCGCAGTCCGCGCTCCGGCGCGTACGGGCCGTGCACCCGGAAGCCGTACCGCTGTCCGGGCATCACGCCCGGCAGATAGGCGTGCCGCACGAAGGCGTCGGTCTCGCGCAGCTCGACCGCCGTCTCCGACCCGTCGTCGTCGAGCAGGCACAGCTCGATTCTGTCGGCGGCCTCCGAGAAGACCGCGAAATTGGTTCCTGCACCGTCATAGGTGGCGCCCAGGGGATACGCCTGTCCCGGCCAGACCTGCATAGGTGAACTCTTCCACTTCTGATCCGGGGTCAAGGGGTCTGCTTCGGCCAGATCCTGCCCGAAACCGGGGCAACCTCCTAGGACTTCGACCCGTCCTACCGGGTGACCGCACCTCAAGAGGGGGAACAGGGGAAAACATGTGCATATGGGGGGAAGTGTGTACGAAATAGTGCGCCGCCATCTGGGGAAGGTGGTGGCGGGCGCCGCGATGGCCGTGACCGGCACCGCCGTGGCCGTCGCCGTCACCCTGCCCGGCAGCGCCGGAGCCGACGAGGCGCCCCGCCGCACCGCCGCCGCCGGCCCGGACGCCACGGCCTCCGGCGACCCGGCCGGGCAGGGCGGGCAGGGCGCCGCCGGCCCGGCGCCCGGACCCGCGGCCCTGGCCTCCGCGCCGCCCGAGGGGGAGCGGGGCGTCGGCACCGACCCGCTGACCGACGGCGAGCTGAAGCGGGCCGAGGCCCTGGCGCTGACCCCGCCGGCCGCCGCGGACCGGCGGAACGCCGCCGGCGGCCGCGGACCGCAGCGCCTCGGCACCGAACTCGCCGACCCGCGGCCCGGCGAGGAGACCGGCGGCCCGCGCCGGGCCGTGGTCCGCCTCTACGACTACGGGCGCGACGAGCTCGTCACCACGACCGTCAACCTCGACACCGGCAAGGTCGAGCAGTCCGGCGCCCAGCGCGGTGTGCAGCCCTCCGCCCACCCCGAGGAGCTGCGCGCGGCCCTGCGCCTGATCCTCGACAGCCCGCTCGGCAAGGGCGTCAAGGAGGACTACAAGGACGCCACGGGCAAGGAACTCACCTCCACCGACCAGCTGTGGTTCAACGGCGACGTCTACCGCACCTACCGCGAGCGGAACGTGCCCGCGCCGCTCGCCAGGTGCGGCGAGCACCGCTGCGTCCGGCTCGTCACCAAGGTCCTCAACGGGGCCTGGATCGACACCCGGGACCTGATCGTCGACCTGAGCGCCCGGACCGTCACCCGGGTCGGCTGACCACCGACCCGGCCGTACCGTCACGCACGTCCGTACCGAGGGAGTACGTTCCGCATGTCCTCTTCGCGACTCCGGCCCGCCCGCAGGGCCGGGACCGTCCTCGCCGCCGGCGCCCTGCTCGGCACCGTCGCCACCGCCGCCGGCGCCACGCCGGCCGGCGCCGCCCCGGCCGCCCCGGCCGCGCCCGCACCGCCCGCCGCCGACTGCTCCGCCGCGTACCGCATCGAGCAGAAGCTCGACGGCGGCACCGTCTGGCGCATGTGCTGGCGCTACTCCACCGACTCCGGCCTGATCCTGGACAAGGTGACCTACCAGCCGCCTGGCGAGCCCGCGCCCATCCGCGTCCTGAACAGCGCCAAGCTCGCCCAGATCCACGTGCCCTACGACGACGGCAACGCCGAGTACGACGACCTGACCGGCGCCGGCTTCGGCTGGGGCCTGCAGAACCTCAAGCCCGGCGAGTGCCCCGGCGGCACCCTCACCTCCGTCAAGGTGCCCGACGTGGGCAAGGTCAACGGCCTGTGCACCACCACCCGCGCCCGCGGCCACGCCTACCGGATGGCCGCCGACACCGGCTCCAAGGTCTGGCAGGCCCAGGGCAAGGACCTGCTCGTCTACACCGTCAACAAGGTCGGCTGGTACGAGTACATCAGCGAGTGGCGCTTCTCCTCCGACGGCATGATCGGCGCCAACGTCGGCGCCACCGGCAGCCTTTCGCCCGTCGACTACAACGCCACCGACGGCCGCGGCTGGCCCATCGGCAAGGGCGCCCGCGACTACGCCACCAGCCACGCCCACAACGTCTTCTGGAAGCTGGACTTCGGCCTCGACGGCAGCTCCAAGGGCCGGATCGAGCAGTACGACTCCCAGGTCACGCCGCCGGCCCGGGGCGGCAGCCCGACCGTGAAGACCACCCGCACCACCGTCACCAAGGAACTCGCCGGAGACGCGAAGAACATGCGCTGGTGGCGGGTGGTGAGCGCGACCGGCAAGAACAAGGACGGCCACCCCCGCTCGTACGAGATCGTGCCCGGCCACACCAACACCTACGCCGGCCGGCCCTTCACCCGGCACGACGTCTACTTCACCCAGGCGCGCGCCTGCGAGCAGTTCGCCAGCAACAACATCCTCGACTGCGGGCGGAACGCGCCGGACAGCGTCGACAAGTGGGTCAACGGCGAGACGCTGACCAACCCGGCGGTGTGGGTCAACATCGGGTTCCACCACGTCGCCCGGGACGAGGACCAGCAGCCGATGCCCGTCCACTGGCAGGGATTCCAGCTCGCGCCCCGGGACGTAACCGCTATGAATCCGCTCACTCCGGCCGATCTCGCCGGCCAGAACGGCGCGCCGCCACAGGGTAGTTGAGCGACGCACCGGTCCATCCTGCTGCATCGCCTCCCGCTCCCGGAGTACCCTTCCTTGATCGTTGCTGATCATTGTCAGATGGTGTTCCAGTCGGCCGGACCGGATGTCCGGGAGCAGAAGGCGGTGCGCGGGTGAGCTCGGGAGGTCTGGAGCTGCCCCCAGGCGAGGCGGGTCACGACGGAGGACCGGCCGAACCCGCGGAGGCGCCGCCCGGCGCGGTGTCCGTCGCCCGGCCGGTGGAGATCGGGGCCGAGCTGGACTGGGGCGCGGAGGCGTGGAGCGAGGTGCGCACCCGGGCCCAGCGGGCCGGCCGCGCCTACATCTGGCTCAATCTCGTCGAGCAGCGGCTGCGGGCCGTCGTCGCCGCGGTGCTGCGGCCGGTGTACGAGCCGGTGCACGGCGAGGAGTGGGTGGTGGCCGCGGCCGGGCCGGCCGGCCAGGAGTGGGTGCAGCGGGCCGTGGCCGTGCGCGAGGTCTCGCGCCGCAAGGGCTATCTCCTCGACCCGGCCGACGACAACGTGCTCAGCTTCCTCACCCTGCCGCAGCTGCGGGAGCTGATGGTGCAGCACTGGCCCTGCTTCGAGCCGTACTTCGACGACCGGCGCGAGGTCGAGCTCGCCCTGGACGAGCTCGAGGTGACCCGCAACGTCGTCTCCCGCAACCGGGCCCTGTCGCTGACCGTGCTCGCCCAGTCCGAGCGGGCCTCGGCCCGGCTCCTGGAGATCCTCGGCAGCGGGGCGGGCGTGCCGTCGGCCGACCGGCTGCCGGTCGACGCGGTCGAGGACCTGGTGGGCGACCGGTACGCGGACGTGGTCTCCGTCCATCCCGACCGGGTCAGGCTCCAGCGGCAGCTGCCGGCCGAGGACCTGTTCGGCGGGGCCCGGCGGCTCGACGCCATCGGCATAGGCCTCAACCTGCTGGTGCAGAACTTCTCCGGACGGCGCATGGTCCGGCTCGCCGAGTCCGGCTGCCGCATACGGCTGCTCTTCCTGAACCCGGCGAGCAGCGCGGTCAAACGGCGCGAGCGGGAACTCGGTCTGAAGAAGGGCGAGCTGAGCCGCTCGGTCGAGATGAACATCCTGCACATGCGCCGGGTCCGGGCCAGGCTGCGCGACCCGGGCGCCTTCCAGATCCACGTCTTCGACGAGACGCCGCGCTTCACCGCCTATCTGGTCGACGGGGACGGCGCGGACGGCGTCGGCGTCGTCCAGTCCTACCTGCGCAAGGCGCGCGGCATGGAGGCGCCGGTCCTGGTGCTGCGCGGCGGCGGACGCACCCACGTGGTCCGGGCCGGACACGCACCCGACCGTGACGCGGAACACGGACTATTTCCGACATACCGGGAGGAGTTCGAGTCGGTCTGGCTCGATTCCCGCCCGGTCTCCTGACGCCTCCGGACCGATTGTCAGTGGCCCGTGCGAGGGTGTTCACCACCACGGGGGAGATCACGTAAGGAGGACCCGATGGCTTGGCACGGCGCACCGCTGGTCGGCTTCGATCTGGAGACGACCGGCACCGAACCGCTGGAGGCCCGCATCGTCACGGCCTCGGTCGTCGGCGTGCACGGCGGACAGGTCGTCCGCCGGCGCGACTGGCTGGCCGACCCGGGCATCCGCATCCCGGCGCAGGCGTCCGCCATCCACGGCATCAGCACCGAGCGCGCGGCCGCCGAGGGCCGCCCGGTGCGCGAGGTCGCCGACGAGCTCGCCGAGACCCTGACCGGCTACTGGCGCGAGGGCGTCCCGGTCGTGGCGTACAACGCCTCCTTCGACCTGACCCTGCTCTCCGCGGAGCTGCGGCGGCACGGTCTCGCCTCGCTGGAGGAGCGGCTCGGCGCCGACTCGGTCGGACCGGTCATCGACCCGTACACCATCGACCGGGCCGTCGACCGCTACCGGCGCGGCAAGCGCACCCTGGAAGCGGTCTGCGCGGAGTACGGCGTGGAACTGACCGCCGCCCACCAGGCCGCGGCCGACGCGCTCGCCGCGGTCCGGGTGGCCGTCGCGATAGCCGAGCGGCACCCGTCGGTCGCCGCGCTCGCCCCGGCCGAACTGCACGAGCGGCAGATCGGCTGGTATCGGGAGTGGGCCGAGGACTTCCAGTCCTTCCTGCGCCGCAAGGGCGACGCGGACGCGGTCGTCGACCCGCTCTGGCCGCTGCGCGCGCCCGCGCCGGTGGCGTCCTAGAGGCTCTCGCCTTTCCCGCTCAGCCGTTCTCCTTGAGGAACGACAGCAGCACCTCGTCGACCCGCTCCGGCTGGTCCAGCGGGAACCAGTGCCCGGCGTCCTCGATCCGCTCGTAGCGCCAGCCCTCCGGGGCACGCGCGGCCAGGGCGGTCATCTGGCGCTCGGTGAGATAGGGGTCGCCGGTGGACCAGACGCCCATCACCGGCATGGTGAAAGGCGGCGGCGTCGGAGGCACGCCCAGCTGGACCTCCATCGGCAGGGCGGCGCGGTAGATGTTCAGGGCCGCGGTCAGGGCGCCGGGCTCGCGCAACGGTTCCAGCACCTCGTCGAGGTCCGCGTGGCCGGCGAGCATCTCGCGCAGCCGGGCGAAGTCGTCGCGCGACAGCCACTCCTCGGCGAGCCCCGCGAACTGGAACATCGTCATGTGCCACATGCGCTGGCGCTCCTGCCAGCTGTCCGGCCCGAGGACCGCCGTGATGTCGCCCACCGACATCACCGTCAGGCTCGCCACCCGCTCGGCGGCGAACTGCGCGAGGCCCTGCGCCACGCCGGAGCCCCAGTCGTGTCCCACCACATGGCAGCGGTCGACGCCGAGCCGGGCCAGCAGCTCCAGCATGTCGCCGACGTGCTTCGCCGGGTGGTACGCCTCCGGGCCGCCGTCCGGCCGGCCGGAGCCGCCGAAGCCGCGCAGGGTCGGAGCGACCACCTTGTAGCCCGCCGCGGTCAGGGTTGGGATCTGGTGGCGCCACAGCCGGTGCGAGTCGGGGAAGCCGTGCAGGAGGAGCACCGTCGGGCCCTCGCCGCTCACCTCGACGTCCAGCGTGACGTCCGACAGTTCCATCCGCATCCCAAGTCCCCGTTCGCCACCGGTCGGTTCGACAGTGCTCATGATGTCAGAACGGGTACCAGCGGACCTCGGGATCGCCGTCCCGCAGCGAGGCCACCCGCCGCTCGAACTCGGCCAGCGCCTTCGGGTTGGACGGCGCGTGCTGGGCCACCCAGGCGCAGCTCGCGGTCTCCCGCGCCCCGCGCAGCACCGCACAGCCCTCCCACTCCCGCACGTCCCAGCCGTAGGCCGCGGTGAAGGCGTCGTAGGCGGCCGGGTCGAGGCCGTAGCGGTCCCGTGAGAGGGCCAGCACCACCAGATCGTGCTCGCGCAGGTCGGAGGAGAAGGTCTCCAGGTCCACCAGGACCGGGCCGTCCGGGCCGACATGGACGTTGCGGGGCAGCGCGTCGCCGTGGATCGGGCCGGGCGTGAGGTGGGGCGTGAGCGCGGCGGCGGCCGGGGCGAAGGAGTCGCGCCGCTCGCGCAGGAAGGCGGCGTCGGCCGGGTCGATCGCGTCGCCGGCGAGCCGCAGCCAGCGCTCGACGCCGCCGAGCAGCTCCCGGCGCGGCAGGACGAGGCCGGCCGGCTCGGGCAGGGCGTGGACCGCGCGGAGCAGCGGGGCCAGGTCGCGCGGTTCGGCGGGCCGCACGGCCTCGGGCAGCCGGTGCCAGACGGTGACCGGATGCCCCTCGGCCGTCAGCGGCTTCGGTTCCGCCGCCCGTACGGCGGGCACACCGGCCGACTCCAGCCAGCCGGCCAACGCCAGCTCCCGCTCGGCGCGCGGCAGCAGCTCCGGGTCCCGGCCGACCTTGACGACCAGGTCGCCGAGGCCGAAGACCGCGTTCTCGCCCAGCGCGAGCAGCGTCGCGTCGGCCGCCCGCAGTCCCGCGGCGGCCAGGATCTCCCGTGCCCGCGCCTCGTCCATCGTTCTCTCCCCACACCAGCCGCTCTTGCGCCAAAGTCTCGCATCCGTGCAGGTCGTCTTGACGAACCGACGGCCCGTCAGGACGATGACCGAGTCCCAGGCAAGGTGGCAAACCGGGCATAGGGGGTCAATCATGGGTGGGAAGCCGTGAGTGTGCTGACCGCGCCCCGGCGGTCCACGGGCCGCACCACTCCCGAGCGCACCGCCCGAAGACCCGGCCGCGACCTCGGCGCCTGGTTCCTGGTCCTGCCCGCCCTGCTGCCGATCCTCCTGCTGAGCGTCGGACCGCTCCTCTACGGCATCGCGCTCGCCTTCACCGACGCCCAGTCCGGCCGCACCCAGGCCACCCGCTGGACCGGCACCCTCAACTTCCAGGACCTGCTGCACGACACCCTCTTCTGGGACTCCTTCCGCATCGGCCTGCTGTGGGCGGTCGGCGTCACCGTCCCGCAGTTCCTCCTCTCGCTCGGCCTCGCCCTGCTGCTCCACCAGGACCTGCGGCTGCGCTGGCTCGCCCGGGCGCTCGCGATCGTGCCCTGGGCGATGCCCGAGGTGGTCGTGGGCATCATGTGGCGGCTCGTCTACAACCCCGACGCCGGCGTCCTCAACGAGACCCTCCACGACCTCGGCCTCGGCGACGGCCGGGCCTGGCTCAGCGGCCTCGGCACCGCCCTGCCCGCCGTGATCGTCGTCGGCGTCTGGGCCGGCATGCCGCAGACCACGGTCGCGCTGCTCGCCGGCGTCCAGAACACCCCGCGCGAACTCCACGAGGCCGCCGCCCTCGACGGCGCCGGCGCCTGGCGCCGCTTCCGCACCGTCACCTGGCCCGCCCTCCGGCCCGTCGCCCTCGCCGTCAGCGCCCTGAATTTTATTTGGAACTTCAACTCCTTCGCCCTGGTCTACGTGCTGACCAACGGCGGACCGGGCGGCCGCACCCGGCTGCCCATGCTCTTCGCCTACGAGGAGGCCTTCCGCTACGGCCAGTTCGGCTACGCCGCGGCCATGGGCTGCGTGCTCGTCGCCGTCGTCTCCGTACTCCTCGCCCTGTATCTCGTCGGACGGCTCAAGGAGGAACAGTGAGGGAGCGCCCGGTGAGCGTCTTCCGCGGCAGCGGGCCCGCCCGCGCCGGCCAGTACGCCGCCCTCCTCGCGTATCTGCTCTTCCTCGCCTTCCCGTTCCTCTGGCTGGTCTCCACCGCCTTCAAACCGGCCACGGAACTCGGCTCCCTGCACCCCACCTGGATCCCGCGGGACCCCACCCTCGACAACTTCCGGCAGGCCTTCGACGAGCAGCCGCTGCTGCGGGCCGCCGCCAACAGCCTGGTCGCCGCGCTCGCCGCCGCCGTCGTCGCGGTCGCCGTCGCCACGCCCATGGCCTACGTCCTCGCCCGGCACCGCTCCCGGCTCACCGCCGCCGCCACCGGCTGGGTCGTGGTCAGCCAGGCCTTCCCGTTCGTCCTCCTGATCATTCCGCTCTTCCTGGTCCTCAAGAACCTCCACCTCGTCAACAGCCTCCCGGGCCTGGTCCTCGTCTACGTGGTGTGGTCACTGCCCTTCGCGCTGTGGATGCTCACCGGCTACGTCCGGGCCGTCCCGGCCGAGCTGGAGGAGGCCGCGGCCGTCGACGGCGCCGGCCGGCTGCGCACCCTGGTCTCCGTCACCGCCCCGCTGCTCGCGCCCGGCCTCGTCGCCACCGCCCTCTTCGCCTTCGTCACCGCCTGGAACGAGTTCTTCTTCGCGCTCGTGCTCCTCAAGACACCGGAGAAGCAGACCCTGCCCGTGGTCCTCACCCACTTCCTCGGCGCGGAGGGCGCCGCCGACCTCGGCCCGCTCGCCGCCGCCGCCTTCCTCGCCACCCTGCCGTCCCTCGTCGTCTTCGCCCTCATCCAGCGGCGGATCACCGACGGCATGCTGACCGGGGCGGTGAAGTCATGAGGCCGCGCCGGTCCGCTCTCCCACGGCTGCTCGCCGCGGCCGCCGCGCTCGCGCTGCTGCTCACCGGCTGCGCCACCGACGGCTCGCGCGCCGAGGACCACGGCGTCGTACGGCTCCGCTTCCAGTCCCTGGCCTGGCAGCAGGAGTCCGTCGACGCCAACAGGGAGCTGGTGCGGGAGTGGAACGCCGCCCATCCCGGCATCCAGGTCGAGTACGTCCAGGGCAGCTGGGACTCCGTCCACGACCAGCTGCTCACCTCCTTCGAGGGCGGCGAGGCGCCCGACCTCATCCACGACGCCTCCGACGACCTCGCCGACTTCGCCTACGGCGGCTATCTGGCCGACCTGCGCACCCTGCTGCCCGGGCGGCTGCGTGACGACATCCCCGCGCACAGCTGGCAGGCCACCACCTTCGGCGACGGGATCTACGGTGTGCCGTTCCTCCAGGAACCGCGCATGATCATGGCCAACCGGACGGTCCTGACCGAAGCCGGTGTCCGGATCCCGACCGCCGAACGGCCCTGGAGCTGGGAGGAGTTCCGCAGTGTCGCGCGCGAGCTGACGGCCCGGATGGGCGAGGGCCGCCACGCCGTCGCCTGGCCGCTCAAGGAGCCCGTCTCCGTCACGCTCAATCTGGGCCTGTCGGCCGGCGGCCGGCTCTTCCACCGCGGGCCCGACGGCAAGGTGACCGTCCGCTTCGACGACGGCGACCAGGTCGTGCCCGGCACGATCCGGGCCATGGTCGACACCGACCGCACCGCCTCCCGCGCCACGCTCGGCAGCGGCGGATCCGACACCCTGCCCGGCTTCTTCGGCGGGAAGTACGCGATGGTGCCGCTGGGCTTCTCGTACCGGCAGCAGATCGTCCAGCAGGCGCCGAAGGGCTTCGACTGGATCGTGCTGCCCGCTCCCGCCGGGGCCGGCGGGCTCGCGCAGGGCGTGAGCCCGCAGACCCTGTCCATCGCCGCGGACAGTCCGCACAAGGCGGAGGCCGCCCGCTTCCTCGACTTCTTCCTCCAGCCGCGCAACCTGGTGCGGCTCGCGCGCGGCGACTGGATGCTGCCCACCTCGACGGCGGCGCTCGCCGATCCGGCCCTGCACACGCCGGAGTTCGGCTGGGCGACGGGCGCGGCGGTGGCGCGGCGGCTGCGGCCGGCGCCGGCGCAGTCGGTGCGCGGCTATCCGGAGTGGAAGGACAAGGTCGCCACCCCGGCCTTCCAGGAGTACTACAGCGGCGCCATCGGCACCGACGAGCTGAGACGGCGGCTGGTGGCGGACGGCAACCGGGTGCTGGCCCGGTATCAGCGTGTCTGAAAACGATTAGACGAGACGTTTCGTCTCGATCTACAAGGTCGCCGCGACCGGCGCCACGCCCGTCGTCTACCGGTCCGTCCTGCCGACCGGCGACGACCCCGACGCCTGGGGCACCGAACTCGTCGACAGCCTCCAGTCGTTCCTGGACGACGCCGTCCAGGCCCTGCCGCAGCTCGCCGCCGCCTTCGACGGCGACCGGCCCGACCTGGTGCTGCACGACATCACCTCGTACCCGGCCCGCGTCCTCGCTCACACCTGGAACGTCCCCGCCGTCTCGCTGTGGCCGAATCTGGTGCCCTGGGAGGGTTACGAGGAAGAGGTCGCCGAGCCGATGTACGCGGAGCTCAAGGCCTCGACGCGCGGCAAGGCGTACTACGCGCGCTTCGAGGCGTGGCTCGCCGAGCACGGCATCGCCACCCACCCGGACTCCTTCGTCGGCCGCCCGCGCCGCGGCCTCGTCCTCATCCCCAGGGCGCTCCAGCCGCACGCCGACCGGGTGGACGCGTCCGTCTTCACCTTCGTCGGCGCCTGCCGGCCGCCGCACGCGGAAGCGGAGGAGTGGCGGCGGCCCGAGACGGCCGACAAGCTGCTCCTGGTCTCGCTCGGCTCCGCCTACACCAAGCAGCCCGACTTCTACCGGGCCTGCGTCGAGGCCTTCGGCGGTCTGGAGGGCTGGCACGTCGTCCTGCAGATCGGCGCCTTCGTCGACCCGGCCGAACTCGGCGAGGTGCCCGGCAACATCGAGGTACACCCGTGGGTGCCGCAGCAGGCGATCCTCGAGGAGGCCGACGCCTTCGTCACCCACGCGGGCGCGGGCGGCAGCCAGGAGGGGCTGGCCACGGCCACACCGATGGTCGCCGTGCCGCAGGCCGTCGACCAGTTCGGCAACGCCGACATGCTCCGGTCGCTCGGCGTCGCCCGCCACCTGCCGATGGCGGAGGTCACGCCCGAGCGGCTGCGCGAGTCGGTCCTCGCGCTGGTGGCCGATCCCGAAGTGGCCCGTCGGGGACGGGAGATCCGGGAGGCGATGGCGCGCGAGGGCGGGACGCCGCGGGCGGCCGACCTCATCGAGGCGGAACTCCCGACTGTCCGAGCGGTGGGGCGAGTTGAGGGGACTCGCCCCATTTCTCTTTAAGAAACCTTGTTGAAAAAGTCACAGGTCTGTGAAGGCCTTGATTTGCACTCGTCAATCGGTCAGGGTTTCGAGCGAGCCACCGGAGTTTTTCCTTCCTGTGGCCCAACCCCCCACAAAACCTGACGAGGAGACCCCTCTTCATGGCAATACACAAGCGTGACCGCAAGCGCACCCGGATCGTCGTCGTCGCGACCGCGATCGCGGCGGCGGCCGGAGTCACCGTCCTCACCGGCCCGTTCGCCGGCGCGGCCCCCACGCCCGCCGAAGGAACGGTCTACGGCCTCGGCGTCGAGGGCGCCGTGGCGGGCAGCTACGTGGTGCTGCTCGACGAGAAGACCGACCAGGCCGGCAAGAGCCATCTGGCGAAGGAGTACGGCGGCACCCTGCGCCGCAGCTACGACTCCACCGTCAACGGATTCTCCGTCAACAACCTGACCGAGACCGAGGCCAAGCGCCTCGCCGCCGACCCGGCCGTCGCCAAGGTCGTCCAGAACCGGAAGTTCTCCATCAAGGAGACCCAGGAGAACCCGCCGTCCTGGGGCCTGGACCGGGTCGACCAGACCGACACCGCCGGCGACCAGAAGTACACCTACCCCGACGCCGCGGGCGAGGGCGTCACCGCGTACGTCATCGACACCGGCGTCCGCATCAGCCACAAGGACTTCGGCGGCCGCGCCGTCAACGGCTTCGACGCCGTCGACAACGACGACACCGCCCAGGACGGCAACGGCCACGGCACGCACGTGGCCGGCACCATCGCCGGATCCACCTACGGCATCGCCAAGAAGGCGAAGATCGTCGCCGTCCGCGTCCTCGACGACTCCGGCTCCGGCACCACCGAGCAGGTCGTCGCCGGCATCGACTGGGTCACCAAGAACCACCAGGGCCCGTCCGTCGCCAACATGAGCCTCGGCGGCGGCGCCGACCCGGCGCTCGACGACGCGGTCAAGAAGGCCATCGCCTCCGGCGTCACCTTCGCCGTCGCCGCCGGCAACGAGTCCTCCGACGCCGGCCAGGGCTCCCCGTCCCGCGTGCCGGAGGCGATCACCGTCGCCTCCTCCACCAAGGACGACCAGCAGTCCGACTTCTCCAACTTCGGCGCGGTCGTGGACCTCTACGCGCCGGGCTCGGAGATCACCTCGGCCTGGAACGACAGCGACACCGGCACCAAGACCATCTCCGGCACGTCCATGGCCACCCCGCACGTCGTCGGCGCCGCCGCCGTCTACCTCGCGGGCCACAAGGACGCCACCCCGGAGCAGGTCGCCCAGGCGCTGGTCGCCGGCGCCACGCCCGACAAGATCGGCAACGCCTCGCCCGGCACCGCCAACAAGCTCCTGAAGATCGTCGAGTAGCGACGGCCGTCACGGAGCACCCGTAGAACCGGCGACCGCCGTGCCCTCCCCCACGGGGCGCGGCGGTCGCTCTACGGTGTGCGCATGACGACGACCTATGCCCTGCTGCTGCGCGGGATCAACGTCGGAGGCCACCGCAAGGTCCCGATGGCGCAGCTCCGTTCCGTCCTCGAAGAGCTCGGGCACCGGGACGTGCGGACCTATCTGCAGAGCGGGAACGCCGTCTTCACCACCGATGCCGCGGCCGCCGACGAGGAGCTCGCGACCGCGATCGAGGCGGCGATCGAGGAGCACTTCGGCTTCCGCGTCGACTGCCTCGTCCGCGCCCACGACTACCTCGCCGCCGTGGCCGAGAACTGCCCGTTCCCCGCCGCCGAACTGGAGGGCCGGCAGCTCCACGCCTTCTACCTCTCCCGGCCGGTCGACGACTCGCGCTTCGCCGGGATCGACCGCGAGGCCTTCCTGCCCGAGGCGTTCGCCCTCGGTGACCGCGTCCTCTACCTCTACGCCCCGGACGGCCTCGGCCGCTCCAAGCTCGGCGAGGCGCTCTCCCGGCCCGCCCTCTACAAGGACGTCTTCGCCACCGGCCGCAACTGGAACACCGTGCTGAAGCTCGTGGAGATGACCGGGCCTGCGCACTGAACCGGGCGGCGGCGGAGCGGAAGTGGCCCAGTCCGGCACAGCGCGATTGGCCCGCTCCCACGGGCCATGCCCTGGCTAGGGTTTCGGCCATGACGACCACCGTGGACTTCTACTTCGATCCCGCCTGCCCCTTCGCCTGGATCACCTCCCGCTGGATGCTCGAGGTCGAGCGGCACCGCGACCTCGACCTCCGCTTCCGGCTCATGAGCCTCTACCTCCACAACGAGGGCAACGAACTGCCCGACTGGTACCGCACCCTCGTCGACGCCTCCCTCGGCCCGGTCCGGGTCGGCGCCGCCGCGGCCGACAGATACGGCGAGAAGATCCTGCGCCCGCTCTACACCGCGTACGGCACCCGCATCCACGAGCACAAGAACAAGGACTTCGACGCCGTGACCGCCGAGTCCCTCGACGCGCTCGGCCTGGACCCGGCCCTCGCCGCCGCGGCCCACGACCCGGCCCACGACGAGGCCGTCCGCCGCAGCCACGACGCCGGCAAGGACCCCGACGCCGGCGCGTACGTGGGCACGCCCACGCTCCACGTCGACGGCACCGCCTGGTTCGGCCCGGTCCTGAGGGCCATCCCGCGCGGCGAGGCGGCGGCCGAACTCTTCGACAGCTTCCGGGTCCTGGCCGCCCACCCCGACCTCTTCGAGCTCAAGCGCACCCGCACCGGCGGCCTCGACTTCGCCTAGGGCTCGTACGAGCCCACGAGCCCACGGGCCGGCTAGCCCGCGAGCCCACGGGCTAGCGTGCCGCTTCCCACTGCTCGTGCGCGGCGCGGACGCCGCGCCACAGCTCCGCCCGGGCGGCGGCGTCGACGTCGCCCAGGTCGAGGTGGAACACGTCGGCCAGGACGTCGTACCAGTCGCCGGCCGTGTCCACGGTCCGCTCCGCCGTGCCCTCGGCGTCGATCCGGCGCAGCACACAGCCGCGCAGCATGTCGACACCCTTGGCGTCCCGCAGCTGGGCCTGGAGGACCCGGACGAAACCGGACTCCGGCGAGGTGGACAGGAACGTGTGCTTCGCGGCGAAGGAGGACAGCTCCACGGGCTCCGGCGCGAAGACCATCGCCGTGAACGCGCCGCGCGGGTCATGGGCGAACCGCCAGCCGCCGGGCACCACCGCCGACGGCGCCATGCCGTAGGTGAACGGACCCTGCACGTAGGTGCCTTCCCGCAGCGGCAGCGGCTCGTACATCCCGCCGGCCAGCCCGGTGTCGACCAGCCACCGCTCGCCGTCGATGCCCACGGTGAGCGCGAGATGGTCGCCGCCCGGGCCGGCCGGGTCCTCGACCTCGTCCTGCACGCCTGCCCGGTGCAGCGTGACGTCGTAGCCGAGGGCGTCGAGGAGCGCGCCGAACGCCCCGTTGAGCTGGAAGCAGTAGCCGCCGCGCCCGCGCAGGATCCGCGCCACCGACTCCTCGGCGCCGATGCCCGACGGCCGTCCCAGCTGGTTGTCGAGGGTCTCGTAGGCGACCCGTTCCACCTGCGCCCGGTGCAGCGCCCACAGCGCCTCGGCACTCGGCTCCGCCGGCCGCTCCACGCCCAGCACGGCCAGATACCCGTCGACGTCGATCATGATCCCCCTCAGCGTCCGAAAGGCGATCAGCATAGACGCCCGCCACCGGCCGGCCGCGCCGCCGGCTGTCGCGAAACTTCAAGACCCCCGCGCCCGACCCGGCCTAGCCTCGGCCGCATGAACGAGATCCACGCCCACCTCACCACCTGCGCCGCCGAAGCCGCCCGCGTCACCCGCGGAGTCACGCGTGACCGGCTCGCCGGACCGTCCGGCTGCCCCGACTGGACCGTACGCGAACTCGCCAATCACCTCGTCCTCTACACCGCGCACGGGCTCGAACACCGCGCGCTGCGCACCGAACTGCCCGAGGAGACCGTCCGGCGCGACTTCACCGCCGACGCCGACTGGCCCGAGCAGTACGCGGCCCGGCTCGACCGGGCGCTCGCCGCGTGGCGGAAGCCCGAGGCGTGGGAGGGCGAGGTGGACATCGGCGGCAGCGGGGTGCCCGCGACCGAGATCGCGGCGATGCTCCTCGCCGAACTGGCCCTGCACGGCTGGGACCTGGCCCGCAGCACCGGCCAGGAGTTCACGGTGCCCGCGGCCACCGGCGCCCGTCTGCTCGACGTGGTCGAGCGCTACGCCGAGATGTACCGGCAGTACGAGGGATTCGCCGAGCCGCTCGCCGCCGCCGAGGACGCCGACGCCTTCACCCGGGCCCTGGCCCTGAGCGGCCGCAAGGCCTAGGCCGGCTCCGGCCTAGCCGGCGGCGAGACCTAGCCGGCGGCGACCGCCACCCGCTCCGGAAGGCGCGCCGAGTCCTCGTAGCGTTCCAGGAGCAGCCGGGCCAGTTCGGGGGAGGGGCCGAGGACGTCGGCGAGGAGGTCGGCGTCCGCCGCGCCGGCCGCGATGCGGTCCGGCAGGCGGCCCGGCGCGATCACGTACGGGGCCACGGCCACGCGCCGGACGCCCGGCTCGGCGCGCAGCGCCCGTACCGCTTCCTCGGTGCCGGGGAAGCCCCCGGCCGTCACAGCGGAGGCGAACGCAGGCCGCACGGAGCACCAACCGGTGCGCCGCAGCTCCCGCGCCGTTTCTGCGATCACTGCGATCGCCTCCGGGTCCGTGGAGCCCGCCGAGGCCAGGACGACCCCGGTCGCGCTCTTGTCGCCGGGCGTGAGCCCGGCCTCGTACAGCCGCCGTTCCACCGCCGCGAGCAGCAGCGGCGAGGGGCCGAGGACCTCCGCCTGCCGCACCCGCAGCGAGGCCGGAGCCTGCCGCAGTACGGCGGGGATGTCGGCCTTCGCGTGGAAGGCGCGGGTCAGCAGCAGCGGCAGCGCCACCACCTCCCGCACGCCCTCGGCGGCGAGCCGGTCGAGCACGCCCGTCACCGACGGCAGGTTGAAGTCCAGGAACGCCGTCTCCACGCGCAGCCCCGGCCGCAGCGCACCGGCCCGGGCCACCAGGGCCTGGACGGTGGCCGCGTGCCGCGGGTCGCGGCTGCCGTGGGCGACGACGAGGAGGACGGGTGCGTTCATGGTCAGGCCTTCACCAGCAGGCCGCGGCGCCGCAGCACGGCGCGCTCGAGCGGGCTGAAGATCAGCAGGTCGATGGCGACACCGACCAGCAGGATCAGGATGATCGCCAGGAAGATCCCCGGCATGTCGAAGTTGTTGCGGCCGTTCTCCAGGAGCTGGCCGAGACCGAGCCCCAGATCGGGCGAGGACGCGATGATCTCCGCCGCCATCAGCGACCGCCACGAGAACGCCCAGCCCTGCTTCAGGCCCGCGAGGTAGCCCGGCAGCGCGGCCGGCATCACGATGTGCCAGGCGCCCCTGAGCCCGGTCGCGCCGAGCGTCCGCCCGGCCCGCAGGAACAGCGGCGGGACCTGGTCCACGCCGGCCACCAGGCCGTTGGCGATGGACGGCACCGCGCCGAGCAGGATCACCGCGTACATCATGCTGTCGTTGAGGCCCAGCCACAGCACCGCGGGCGCCACCCAGGCGACCGACGGCAGCGACTGCAGACCGGACAGGATCGGGCCGATCGCCGTCCGGACCACGCCCACCCGGGCGACGACCAGACCGAGCGGCGTACCGATGGCGAGCGCGAGCAGGAAGCCGAGCAGCGCCCGCGACACGCTGGTCCACAGCACCTCGAGGAGCGTGCCCTCCAGCCACATCGCGGACAGGCTGTCCCACACGGCGCCGGGCGAGGGCAGCTTGCCCTCCTCGGCGACCTTCGCGGTCACCAGCAGCTGCCACACCACCAGGACGAGCGCGATCGCGAGGACCGGCGGCAGGACCTTCTTGACGAGGACCTCGCGCACCGGCGCCCGGCGGACCTGCACGCTGTCCAGGGCGTCGAGTCCGGCCTCCAGACCCGCGAGGTCGTCGGCCTTGACGGCCTCGACCGTCGTCGTATCAGTGCTGTCCATGGCGGCGGATCTCCCCACGCAGTTCTTCGGTGATCTCGACGGACAGCTCCGCCACGGCGGCGTCCTCGATGCGGCGCGGCTGCGGGATGTCGATGGTCCACTCCCGGGCGATCCGGCCGGGCCGGGACGAGAGCAGCACGACACGCTCGGCCAGCCGCACGGCCTCGCGCACGTTGTGGGTGACGAACAGGACCGAGAGCCGGGTCTCGCGCCAGATCCGGGTCAGCTCGTCGTGCAGCACGTCCCGGGTGATGGCGTCGAGCGCCGCGAACGGCTCGTCCATCAGCAGCAGATCGCTGTCCTGGGCGAGCGCCCGGGCCAGCGCCACCCGCTGGCGCATGCCGCCGGACAGCTCGTGCACCCGCTTGCCGTACGAGCCGGCGAGCCGGACGAGTTCGAGCAGCCGCTCGGCCTCCGGGCGGCGCTCCGCCTTCGGCACGCCGCGCAGCTTGAGGGCGAGTTCGATGTTCTTGCCCGCGGTCAGCCACGGGAAGAGGGCGTGCTCCTGGAACATCAGGGCCGGCCTGCCGCCCGGGGTGTCGATGGACCCCGCGGACGGCCGGTCGAGCCCGGCGACCAGGTTGAGCAGGGTGGACTTGCCGCAGCCCGAGGCGCCCAGGAGGGTGACGAACTCGCCCGGGGCGACATCGAGCGAGATGTCGTCGAGGACGAGCTGGCCGCCGGCCGGACCGCCGAAGGACTTCGAGACGTGCTCGATGCGCGCGGCGTGACCGACCGCGCCGATGCGGTCCTCGGCCTTGGCGAGCGTCGTGGTCGTGGCCATGGTCGTCACCTCCTGGGAGACCTGAACTCGGGCTGGGGGTCGATTACTTCACGCCGAGACCGGCGTCGGAGACCTCGGGCTTGCCCGCGGCCTTCAGGACCTTGTTGAGCGGCTTCAGGTCGTAGATGCCGACCAGGTCGGGCTCCTTGAGGAGACCGGCCTTGACCGCGTGGTCGGCCTGCGCCTGCAGCGTGGCGGCCAGCGGGTCGTCGGTGAACTGGATGGACGGCCAGGCGCCGTCGATCACCTTGTCACCGAGCGCCTTGCCGGACAGCTCCTTCAGCTTGGCGTTGGCCGAGGCCTTCGCCTTGTCCGAGTTCGTCTTGATCCACTCGTTGGTCTTCACCGAGCCGCGCAGGACCGCCTCGACCACGTCGGGGTGGGCGCTGAGGAACTTCTGCGACACGATGATGTTGGTGATGACGAACTGCTTGCCCGGCCACAGCTCGGACTCGTCGAGCAGCACCTTCGCGCCCTGGCTCACGAGCTTGGACGCGGTCGGCTCCGGCACCCAGGCGCCGTCGATGGAGCCCGACTTGTAGGCGTCCGGGGTGATCTTGTTGTCCGTGCGGACCACGGAGACGTCGCCCTTGCCGCTCTGGGCGTCGACCTTCCAGCCCTTCTCGGAGACCCAGTTGAGGAAGGCCACGTCCTGGGTGTTGCCGAGCTGCGGGGTGGCGATCCTCTTGCCCTTGACGTCGTCGAGGGTCTTGATCTTCTCCGGGTTGACCACCAGCTTCACGCCGCCGGCGGCCGAACCGCCGATGATGCGCAGGTTGGTGCCCTTGGACTTGGTGTAGCCGTTGATGGACGGCGAGGGGCCGATGAAGCCGATGTCGATCGAGCCGGCGTTCAGGGCCTCGATCTCGGACGGGCCGGCGTTGAAGGTCGAGACCTTCAGCTGGGTGCCGCCGAGCTCCTTCTGGAAGATGCCCTCCTGGTCACCGACCAGGGCGGTGGCGTGCGTCAGATTGGGGAAGTACCCGAGCCGTACGGTGTCGGCGGAGAGCTTCTCGCCCTCGGCGGCCACCTTCTTCTCGTCGTTCTTGGCCTGGGAGCCGTAGCCGCAGGAGGCCAGAACCCCGACGAGGACGGGCAGGGCGGCGGCGGCGACCAGGCCGCGGCGCAGGGTGGTACGGGTGGTGGCAGACACGGGAAGTGTTCCCCTCGATTCAGCGTCTTCGAAGTCTTCGTTGATGTCGTCGCCCGGGAGCGACAGGGTGGAGCGGCACAGCGCCGCCGCAGCGGCGCGCGGAGGTCAGCACGCACATCGTGCGACACCTCCCCGGCCCGCACCGAGGGCGCCGGAGCCCACCCGGCCGCCTTCCTTGGCGAAGGTGCCGTAGACGTCCTGGTCCATCTAGAAGTCCCACCCTTCCTCGTCGTCGACGGCCGGCGCGGCCTTGGCCGAGGCGAAGGACTCGCCCGCCATGCCGGCCGCCAGCGTGGTGCCGTCCGCCGGGTCGATCAGCAGGAACGAACCGGTACGGCGGGAGTCGGCGTACGCGTCGAGCGCGAGCGGCTCGGCGGTGCGCACCTTGACCCGGCCGATGTCGTTGGCGACGAGCTGCCCGGGGTTCGGGTGCTGGGAGAGGTCGTCGAGCGTGAGCCGCGACGGGATCTCCTTGACGATCGCCTTGACCGTGCGGGTGGTGTGCTTGAGCAGCACCCGCTGGCCGACCGCGAGCGGCTGGTCCGCCACGTGGCAGACGGTCGCCTCGATGTCCTGCGTGGTCGCCGGGGCGTCGGAGCTCGGGGCGAGCAGGTCGCCGCGCGAGATGTCGATGTCGTCGGCGAGCCGGAGCGTGACCGACTGCGGGGCCCAGGCGATGTCCACGGACTCGCCGAGCGCGTCGATCCCGGTGATCGTGGACGTCTTGCCGGACGGCAGGACGGTGACCTCCTCGCCGACCCGGAACGCGCCGGCCGCGATCTGGCCCGCGTAGCCGCGGTAGTCCGGGTGCTCGGCGGTCTGCGGCCGGATCACGTACTGCACCGGGAAGCGCGCGTGGCAGGCCGTCAGGTCGTGGCTGACCGGGACGGTCTCCAGGTGCTCCAGGACCGTCGGGCCGCCGTACCAGTCCATGTGGGAGGACGGCTCCACGACGTTGTCGCCGGCGAGCGCCGAGATCGGGATCGCGGTGATCTCCGGGACGCCCAGCTCGCTCGCGTACGTCGTGAACTCCTCGGCGATCGCGGCGAAGACGGACTCCTGGTAGTCCACCAGGTCCATCTTGTTCACCGCGAGCACCACGTGCGGCACCCGCAGCAGCGCGGCGACGGCGGCGTGCCGGCGGGTCTGCTCGACGACGCCGTTGCGGGCGTCGACCAGGACCACGGCCAGCTCGGCCGTCGAGGCGCCGGTCACCATGTTCCGGGTGTACTGCACGTGCCCGGGCGTGTCGGCGAGGATGAACCGGCGGCGCGGGGTCGCGAAGTAGCGGTACGCCACGTCGATCGTGATGCCCTGCTCCCGCTCGGCCCGCAGGCCGTCGGTCAGCAGCGCCAGGTCGGGCGCCTCCTGGCCGCGCGAACGCGAGGCGTGCTCCACGGCCTCCAGCTGGTCGGCGAGCACCGACTTGGAGTCGTGCAGCAGCCGGCCCACCAGGGTGGACTTGCCGTCGTCGACGGAGCCGGCGGTGGCGAAGCGCAGCAGGGTGGTCGCCGCCAGCTCGGCGGGCGGCTGCTGCTCGGTGGACGTGCTCATTAGAAGTACCCCTCGCGCTTGCGGTCTTCCATCGCGGCCTCGGACAGCTTGTCGTCCGCCCGGGTGGCGCCCCGCTCGGTGAGCCGGGACGCGGCGATCTCGGCGATCACGGCATCCAGCGTGGTGGCGTCGGAGTCCACCGCGCCGGTGCAGGACATGTCACCGACGGTGCGGTAGCGGATGAGCCGCGTCTCGACGTCCTCGGTGTCCTTCGGGCCGCCCCACTCGCCGGCGGTCAGCCACATGCCGTTGCGCTGGAAGACCTCGCGCTCGTGCGCGAAGTAGATCTCCGGAAGCGCGATCTTCTCCCGCTGGATGTACTGCCAGACGTCCAGCTCGGTCCAGTTGGACAGCGGGAACACCCGGACGTGCTCGCCGGGGGCGTGCCGGCCGTTGTACAGCTGCCACAGCTCGGGGCGCTGCCGGCGCGGGTCCCACTGCGAGAACTCGTCGCGGAGGCTGAACACCCGCTCCTTGGCGCGGGCCTTCTCCTCGTCGCGGCGGCCGCCGCCGAAGACGGCGTCGAAGCGGTGCTGCTGGATCGCCTCGGTCAGCGGGACGGTCTGCAGCGGGTTGCGGGTGCCGTCCGGGCGCTCGCGCAGCTTGCCGGCGTCGATGTACTCCTGGACGGAGGCGACGTGCAGGCGCAGGCCGTGCTCGGCGACCACGCGGTCGCGGTACTCGATGACCTCGGGGAAGTTGTGCCCGGTGTCGACGTGCAGCAGCGTGAAGGGCACCGGCGCGGGCGCGAAGGCCTTCAGCGCCAGGTGCAGCATGACGATCGAGTCCTTGCCGCCGGAGAAGAGGATCACCGGCCGCTCGAACTCGCCCGCCACCTCACGGAAGATGTGGACGGCCTCGGACTCCAGGGAGTCGAGGTGCGACAGCGCGAACGGGCTGTCGGTCGACTCGTGGACGTGGGCGACAGTGGTCACAGCAGACCCCTCTCGGTGAGCAGCGCGTACAGCTGCGCCGCGGACTCCTGCACGGTCTGGGTGTGGGACTCGATCCGCAGATCGGGGTTCCGGGGCTCGTCGTACGGGTCGTCGACGCCGGTCAGCCCGCTGATCTCGCCGGCCGCCTGCTTGGCGTACAGCCCCTTCACGTCGCGGACCGAGCACACCTCGACGGGCGTGGCCACGTGCACCTCGACGTAGGGCGTGCCCTCCGTCTCGTGGCGCTTGCGGACCGCCTCGCGGCTGTCCTCGTACGGCGCGATGACCGGGACCAGGACCTGCACGCCGTGGGAGGCGAGCAGCTCGGCGACGAAGCCGATCCGCTGCACGTTGGTGTGCCGGTCCTCGCGGCTGAAGCCGAGGCCCGCGGAGAGGAACTCGCGGATCTCGTCGCCGTCGAGCACCTCGACGCGCCGGCCCTCCGCGCGCAGCCGGCCGGCGAGCTCGTACGCGATCGTGGTCTTGCCGGCGCTGGGCAGGCCGGTGAGCCAGACGGTGGCTCCGGTCACGTCGTTCTCCTGGGAGGTCTGAGAGGTCTGAGGGGTGGTGGTCATCAGCCGTGCAGCCCGCATTCGGTCTTGGCCCGGCCGGCCCAGCGGCCGGCCCGCGCGTCCTCGCCGTCCGCGACGCGCAGGGTGCACGGAGCGCAGCCGACGGAGGCGTAACCGTCCATGAGCAGCGGGTTGGTGAGCACGCCGTGCTCCAGCACGTAGGCGTCCACGTCGTCCTGGGTCCAGCGGGCGATGGGCGAGATCTTCACCTTCTGGCGCTTCTCGTCCCAGCCGACCACCGGGGTGTTCGCCCGGGTCGGGGACTCGTCGCGGCGCAGTCCGGTGGCCCAGGCGCGGTAGCGGGTCAGGCCCTCGTCCAGCGGCTTGACCTTGCGCAGCGCGCAGCACAGGTCGGGGTTGCGCTCGTGCAGCCTCGGACCGTACTCGGCGTCCTGCTCCTCGACCGTCTGGCGCGGGGTCAGGGTGATGACGTTGACGTCCATGACGGCCTCGACGGCGTCGCGGGTGCCGATGGTCTCGGGGAAGTGGTAGCCGGTGTCGAGGAAGACGACGTCCACGCCGGGCATGGCGCGCGCGGCGAGGTGGGCGACGACCGCGTCCTCCATGGAGGAGGTGACGCAGAACTCCTTGCCGAAGGTCGCCGCCGCCCACTGGAGGATCTCCAGCGCGGAGGCGTCCTCCAGCTCGCGGCCGGCCTGTTCGGCGAGTGCCTTCAGGTCGGCCGCGGTCGCGTCCTTCGCGTCCTGAGTGACCGTCATATCTCTTCCCGTCCAGTGGAGTCGCTCGAAGTGCCAGGGGCCAGGAGCCCCAGGAACTTCAGCTGGAAGGCTCGGCTGCACGCCCTGCATTCCCAGGCGCCGTGACCCTGCTCGCCGGGGCGGAGGTCCTCGTCCCCGCAGTAGGGGCAGTGGAACGGCGCGGCCCGCTCGCTCATGACAGGGCCTCCTCCGACGCGCGCGCCGCCCAGGTGGCGAAGCGCTCGCCGTCCTCGCGCTCCGCCTGGAAGCGCTTGAGGAGACGCTCGACGTAGTCGGGCAGCTCGGCCGAGGTGACCTTCAGGCCGCGGACCTTGCGGCCGAAGCCGGCCTCGAGGCCGAGCGCGCCGCCGAGGTGGACCTGGTAGCCCTCGACCCGGTTGCCGTCGTCGTCCAGGACCAGCTGGCCCTTGAGACCGATGTCCGCGACCTGGATGCGGGCGCAGGCGTTCGGGCAGCCGTTGATGTTGATGGTGATCGGCTCGTCGAACTCCGGGATGCGGCGCTCCAGTTCGTCGATGAGCGAGGAGCCGCGGCCCTTGGTCTCGACGATGGCCAGCTTGCAGAACTCGATGCCGGTGCAGGCCATCGTGCCGCGCCGGAACGGCGAGGGCGTGACCCGCAGGTCCAGGGACTCCAGGGCGGAGACGATCGACTCGACCCGCTCCTCCTCGACGTCCAGGACGATCATCTTCTGCTCGGCGGTGGTGCGCAGCCGGCCCGAGCCGTGCTCCTCGGCGATCTCGGCGATCTTCGTCAGGGTGGCGCCGTCGACGCGGCCGACGCGCGGGGCGAAGCCGACGTAGTAGCGGCCGTCCTTCTGCTTGTGGACGCCCACGTGGTCGCGCCAGCGGCCGGCGGGCTCCGCCGGGGCGGGGCCGTCGGTGAGCTTGCGCTTGAGGTACTCGTCCTCCAGGACCTGGCGGAACTTCTCCGGGCCCCAGTCGGCGACGAGGAACTTCAGGCGGGCGCGGTTGCGCAGCCGGCGGTAGCCGTAGTCGCGGAAGATCGAGATGACGCCCTCGTAGACGTCCGGCACCTCGTCCAGGGACACCCAGGTGCCGAGGCGGACGCCCAGCTTGGGGTTGGTGGACAGACCGCCGCCGACCCAGACGTCGAAGCCGGGACCGTGCTCCGGGTGCTCCACGCCGACGAAGGCGATGTCGTTGATCTCGTGCGCCACGTCGAGCAGCGGCGAACCGGAGATGGCGGACTTGAACTTGCGGGGCAGGTTGGAGAAGTCCTTGTTGCCGACGATCCGCCGGTAGATCTCCTCGATGGCGGGCGTGCCGTCGATGATCTCGTCCTCGGCGATGCCGGCGACCGGCGAGCCGAGGATGACACGCGGGGTGTCACCGCAGGCCTCGGTGGTCGACAGGCCGACCGCCTCCAGGCGGTTCCAGATTTCCGGGACGTCCTCGATGCGGATCCAGTGGTACTGGACGTTCTGACGGTCGGTGATGTCGGCGGTGCCGCGCGCGAACTCCTGGGAGATCTCGCCGATCACCCGCAGCTGTTCGGTCGTCAGCCGGCCGCCGTCGATGCGGACCCGGAGCATGAAGTACTCGGCGTCCAGCTCCTCCGGCTCCAGGACACCGGTCTTGGTGCCGTCCAGGCCCTCGCGGCGCTGGGTGTAGAGACCCCACCAGCGCATGCGTCCGCGCAGGTCGTTGGGGTCGATGGAGTCGAAGCCGCGCTTGGAGTAGATCGTCTCAATACGTGTCCGCACATTGAGACCGTCGTCGTCCTTCTTGAACTGCTCATTGCCGTTCAGCGGGGTGAAGTGACCCGCGGCCCACTGACCCTCGCCACGGTGACGCCCGGCCTTGCGGCGGGCGGCGACGGGAGTGGGGTTTTCCGGGGTGGCGGCCATGGCGATGTGTCCTTCGGGACGGCGAGAGGGCGGCTCTGACCTGCACACTCGCGCTCGGATCGGAGAGTGGCGCGGCAGTGCGCAGTGAACGGGTGTTACGAAGAGGGTCCGGCGGTGCTGAGTCGATCAGCGCGTCGAACACATGGCGCTGGACATGCGGCCGAGGTCGACGTGCCGCCGACTCACCAAGGCAATTCCAGTTCCAGACATGACGGAAGCGTGTCACGGGACTTTGGAACCAGTCCAGCTTCGTCCAGGATGTGGACATGGCTGTCTCGCTTTACGAGACAGTGTGGCATGGGTCACGCGAAAGGGGCCCAGCTCAGGGCCCCTTCGTCGAGGTGGTGCCGTACGCGCCGGGCGGGCCCGGCCGCGAGCGCCCGGCGGGCGAGGGGCGGGCGCCGGGCGGGCGAGGGGTGGGCGCCGGGCGGGCGTCAGGCGTACGCGCCCGGCCACGGACCCGGGTTGTCGGCCTCCTCGGCCTCCTCCACCTTCGTGTCGAACAGCCGGAAGCCACGGCGCTCGTAGTTCGCCATCGCGTGCTCGCCGTCCAGCGAGCAGGTGTGCAGCCACACCCGCTTGGTCGGCTCCCGGTCCGGCCAGCGCTCCGCCAGGTCCCAGGCGCGCTCCACGCCGTACGACAGCAGGTGCCCGCCGATGCCCCGGCCCCGGAAGGCGGGGATCAGGCCGAAGTAGACGATCTCCACCACACCGTCCGGCTGCGCGTCCAGCTCCACGTACCCGGCCGGCGTCCCCTTCTCGTACGCCACCCAGATCTCGGCCCCGGGCCGCTCCACGATCTCCTGCCACTGCGCGTACGTCAGCGACAGCCGGTCGGTCCAGCGGATGTCGCCGCCGACCGCCGTGTAGAGGAAGCGGCTGAACTCCGCCGACGGCACCCCGGCGCGCTCGATCCGCAGGTCCCGGCCCTCGGGTGCGGGGACCGGGCGGAGGTCGTCCGGCGAGGTCTGTTCCAGGGACCAGGTGGTGAGAGTGATGCTCATGGGCTTATCGCATCATGCGGAGCGTCGAATTCCCAGGCCGGGTCCACGGAGTGATCCGATGGATGAACCCGCTGTCCGCATTGCGGACGATCTCCGCGTGACGGCGCCCAGGGCATTACCTCGCACGTAATCGACCCGTCGTCCCGCCCGACGCCACAGTGATCACACCGGACGGCGAGCACCGCCGCCGGTGCCGGACAGACGGTGCGGGACATGAGGAGGACGGTATGGGTACGGGTCGACGCGGACTGGTGGGCATCGCGGTGGCGGCGGCGGTCGTCGCGGGAGCGGCGATCGCGGGACCGGCCGCCGAGGCGCGGCCCGGCGGCGACGCGGCCGCCGCGCAGGGCGCCTGCCCGGCCGCACGGGCCGAGGTCGACCGCCTCGAAGGCCGGATCACGCCGAACGCCTGCGCCTTCATGGAGCGGCAGATCGCCTTCGGCGCGATCCCGACCGGGACCCCGCCCGTCCCCGGCGACCTCACCCACCCGCGGGTCAGCGCCTACCTCGACATCTTCGACCCCGACGCCACCCTCTGGGAGGCCGGCTCCGAGCCCCAGCGCGGCCGCGCGGTGATCGGCGGCTCCATCGCCACCTCGCTGCGGCTCGCTCCCAGCCTCACCTACCGGGGCACGAACGTCGTCGCCGACGGCAGCACCGTGATGTTCGGCCAGTGGAACGAGGTCACGCTCCGCGGTCGCACCGTCGCCTACCCGCAGATCGCCCGCAACGTCCTCGGCGACGACGGCCGCACCCTCCAGGCCCGCCGCTACTACGACCGCGCCGTCCTCTTCCAGGACACCCTGCCCGACGACGCGCCCGCGCCGCTCTTCGCCGGCGTCGCCGACAGCGGCAGGCCCGAGCGCGGCGCGGCCGAGCACGGCGCGCCCGTCCGCTTCCACGTGGGCGAGATCCCGGGCCGCCTCGCCGCCTGGAACGCGGGAGACACCGACGCCCTCCTGGACCGGTTCGCGGGCGCCCGGCTCATGGGCCCCGGCCTCGACGCCCCGCTCACCACCGACGCCGGCAAGCGCGCCTACCTCGACCGCCTCTTCGCCACCGGCCGGCTCCAGCTCAAGGCGGGCCAGGTCGCCGTCGGCACCACGACCACGTACGTCGAGTGGCACGGCACCGTCTCCGGCGACCAGGGCACCGACATCCCCTTCGGGATCGTGGAGCGCTTCGGCCCGGACGGCGAGTGGGAGCTGTACTTCGACACCCTCCCGCTCGTCGCCGACCAGAAGCGGATCCGGTCCCTCTTCATGAAGCTGGCGTCCTAGTCCTCGGCGCCCTGGGCGTCCCGGGCGTCCTGGGCGCCCGGGCGGGGCGGGCGGGGCCGGGCGCTCGTCGTGCCGTCAGGCCGTCGTGCCGGTGCGGGCCGCGCGGATCGCCGGGGCCGTCGACTGCGGCAGCAGGTCCGCCGGGTGGGCCGGCCGGAGCAGCTCGACCTCCACCTCCTCGCTGAAGCGGTACGGACGGTGGGCCAGCACGCTCGCCAGATTGCGCCGCACCCGCGACATCTCGGCCCGCACGGTCACCGTCCGGGTCCGGTCGCCGAACACGTCCTCGGCCAGCTCGGCCGCCGTCCGGCCCTCCCGGTGCAGGGCCAGCAGATAGAGCAGCTCCGCATGGCGCGGGCTCAGCTCCTGCGACCAGCTGCCCGCCGCGCCCGACACGGCGACCGTCCAGCGGCGCGGCCGGCTCAGATCGAGCACCACCCGGCTCGCCGCGGCCGCGCCCGGCCCGCCGGGCCCGCTGTCCTCCTCGACCCGCAGCAGCCAGCCGCCCGGCAGCGGCTCCACCGCGCACGTCCCGAGCGACGGCAGCCACACCCGGCCGGTCCGGAAGGACTTCGGCAGCGTGATCCGGTCCACCGGCGCCATGCCCGTCACCGCCGCCGTCCAGCCGTGCGGGTCCACCGCGACGGCCCGGCCGCCGACCCGGCACAGGATCGGCGCCGCCACCGACCGCAGCCGCTCGATCGACCGCAGATGGCGCTGGCGCATCTCCGCCTCGGCGAGCTGCGCCACCGAGCTGACGAGCGCCAGCGTCGCCGGATGGAAGGAGGACGCCGGACCGCTGACGTCCACGATCCCGAGCAGCCGCTGGTCGCGCGGGTCGTGGACGGGAGCGGCGGCGCAGGTCCAGTTGTGCAGCGTGTGGACGTAGTGCTCCGCCGAGTGGACCTGCACCGCCTTGCCCATGGCGAGCGCCGTGCCCACCGCGTTCGTGCCGGTGGTCTGCTCGCTCCAGGCCGCGCCCTCCTCCAGACAGATCCCGTTGGCCTGCCGCAGCACCGAGAGATTGCCCTCCCGCCACAGCACCCGGCCCTGCTCGTCCGTCACCACCATGATCTGCATGGACGCGTCGGCGATCCCCGACAGACCGGCGCTGAGCGTGCGCATGACCTCGCCGAGCACCGTCGCCCGGCGCCGCTCCTCCAGCTCGTCACGCTGCAGCAGCACGCTGCTGGTGCTCTGGTCCGGATTCAGGCCGAGCCGGAACATCCGCTGCCAGGAGGCGTCGATCACCGGGCGGGGCGCCACCGGCGGGGTCCGGCCAGCCAGGGTCTCCTCCCGCACCCGGTGCAGCAGCCGGGTCGCCTTGCCCGCGTCCATCGCGGCCAGCCGGATCAGGTCGAGCTGCGTGTTGTTCATCGGTCCCTCCCGGCCACCAGCGGTGCGGATTCGCTGTATCGGTTCTGCGCCGCGGTGGTCCTGACGCCCATCGTGCCGCTCCCCGGCGCCACGCGCGGGGCGCTTCGGGTAATCCTGCAACCCCTTGCAACTCTGGCAACCCCCGCCCCCGTCCACGACGCTTGGACCGAAGCGGAGGGTGGTGCCGTGTCGGCGCAGCACCACCCTCGGCTTTTCCGCGCGTGCCGACCCCCTCCAGGGCGCCGCACGGCCCCGGGTCCACCCCTGGCACGCGCGGCACCACGCTCCAACCTCACCCGTCCGACGGGCCTGCCGAACTCCCGTTCACGCTCCCGTCCACGCTCCCGTTCACGCCTCCGGGCGGGCCCGCTCCACGACCGCCGCCAGGTCCAGCGTGTGCGGCAGCGTGCCGAACGCCGCTCCCCAGTCGCCGCCGAGCCGCGAGGCGGCGAACGCGTCCGCCACCGCCGGCGGCGCCCAGCGCACCAGCAGCGCGCCCTGGAGGACCCGCGCCATCCGCTCCACCAGCCGCCTCGCCCGCGCCTCGATGCCGTCCAGGTCCGCCAGCTCGGCCAGCATCTCCCGGATCGCCCGGTCGAGCCGGTGGTCCGCGCCGCGCGCCCGCCCGACCTCCACCAGGAACGCGTTCAGCGCCTCCGGCTCCCGCCGCAACGCCCGCAGCACGTCCAGGGCCTGCACGTTCCCGGCGCCCTCCCACACCGAGTTCAGCGGCGACTCACGCAGCAGCCGCGGCAGCCCCGACTCCTCCACGTACCCGTTGCCGCCCAGGCACTCCAGCGCCTCCGCCACCACCGGCGTGCACCGCTTCGTCACCCAGTACTTCGCCACCGGCACCGCGATCCGCAGCAGCGCCCGTTCCTCCTCCGAGCCGGCCTCGGCCGCGTCGTACGCCGCCGCGAGCCGCAGCCCGAGGGCCGTCGCCGCCTCCGACTCCAGCGCCAGATCAGCCAGCACGTTGCGCATCAGCGGCTTGTCGACGAGCGGCCCGCCGAACGCGCTGCGGTACGAGGCGTGGTGCACGGCCTGCGCCACCGCCTGCCGCATCAGCGCCGCCGACCCGAGCACGCAGTCCAGCCGGGTCGCCGCCACCATCCCGATGATCGTGCGCACCCCGCGGCCCTCCTCGCCGACCCGGCGCGCCCACGTCGACCCGTCGAACTCCACCTCCGCGGAGGCGTTCGAGCGGTTGCCCAGCTTGTCCTTCAGCCGCTGGATGGCGAACGCGTTGCGCGACCCGTCCGGCAGCACCCGCGGCACCAGGAAGCACGTCAGGCCGTCCTCTCCCGCGGACCCGGACCCGGACCCGGACGCGGACCCGGATGCGGACCCGGCTGCCGACGTGGACCCGCCCGCCGACGCCGACGCGGACCGGGCCGTCCGGGCCAGGACCAGGAAGCCGTCCGACATCGGCGCCGAACAGAACCACTTGTGCCCCGTCAGCACGTAGGCGCCGTCCTCGGCCAGCGGCTCGGCCCTGGTCGCGTTCGCCCGTACGTCACTGCCGCCCTGCTTCTCCGTCATGCCCATCCCGAGCAGCACGCCCGCCTTCTCCAGCGGCGGCCGCAGGTCCTGCTCGTACACCCGCGAGGCCAGCAACGGCTCCCAGGCCGCCGCCAGCTCCGGATCCGCCCGCAGCGCCGGTACCGCCGCGTGCGTCATCGACAGCGGACAGCCGTGTCCCGCCTCAACCTGCGAGGCCAGCAGGAAGAGCGCCGCCCGCTTCACATGACCACCCGGACGGCCCCACGCGTCCGTCAGCCCTGCGCCGACCGCGCGGCCGAGCAGCCGGTGCCAGGACGGATGGAACTCCACCTCGTCGATCCGGTTCCCGTACCGGTCGTGGGTCCGCAGCCGTGGCGGGAACTCGTTCGCGAGCCGCCCCCACTCCTGCGCCTGGGACGAGCCCGTGGACACTCCGAAGCCCGCGAGCTCCTTGGCCGCCTCCTCGTACACCTCCGGTGGCAGGTGCCGTTCCACGGCCTCCGCCAGGGCTCGGTCGGACGAGAACATGTCGTATCCCACCAGGGGCGGAGCCTGGTTGGTCACGGTGTGGGTGCCGGTCGCCATGCCGATACGGTAAGGAGGTGCAGGCAGCAAACGAAACACCCGAACGACGCGAGCGTCGGCCCTGGAGCCGGCTCCACCGCGCCCGCGTGCTCTACCGCAACGTCTCCAAGCGGAAGATGGTCTGGCTGCTGCTCAAGGACACGGTCAACTCGTGCATCGAGTACCGCATCCTCGGCCTCGCCGCCGAAGCCGCGTTCTTCACCCTGCTGTCGCTGCCACCGCTGCTGCTCGGCCTGATCGCCCTCCTCGGCTACGCCGACGCGTGGACCAACACCAACACGGTCGCCAGCATCGAGGAGAACATCCTCCACGCCGCCCGGACCGTCCTGTCCGACCGCGGCGTCAACGAGATCGCCCGCCCGCTCCTGGAGGACGTCACCCAGGCCCGGCGGCCCGACCTGATCTCCCTCGGCTTCGCCATCGCCCTGTGGTCCGGCTCCCGCGCCGTGAACGTCTTCATCGACACCATCACCGTCATGTACGGCCTCGACGGCCACCGCGGCATCGTCAAGACCCGGCTCCTCGCCTTCCTGCTCTACATCGTCGCCCTGCTCATCGGCGCCGTCGTCCTGCCGCTCGCCGTCGTCGGCCCGGACCGCCTCGTCCAGCTCGTGCCGTGGGGCACCGAGGTCGTCTCCGTCCTCTACTGGCCCACGGTCATCCTGCTGTCCATCGCCTTCCTGACGACGCTCTACCACGTGTCCGTGCCGGTCCGCTCGCCCTGGATCGAGGACATCCCCGGCGCCCTCGTCGCCCTCGCGATGTGGGTCCTCGGCAGCTTCCTGCTGCGGATCTACCTGACCAGCCAGGTCGAGGGCCCCACCATCTACGGCTCCCTCGCCGCACCCATCGCCGTCCTCCTGTGGATCGGCATCTCCGCCTTCGCCGTCCTCGTCGGCGCCGCCGTCAACGCGGCCATCGACCGCGTCTGGCCGTCCGTCGCCACCGCCGCCGCCCGCGAGGCCAACGAACGCGCCCGCGCCGCCCAGGCCGCCGACCTGGTCGCCCGGCTGCGCGCCGAGGAGGACGACGTCGACGAGGACGACCCCGACATGCCGTCGGAGTTCCCGGAGCGGTGGTCGAAGTTCCTGCCGCCGGACGACGTGAAGTCCCGGCTGCACAGCGGCTGGGAGAAGGAGTAGCGGAGCGGCGGACACGACCTAGGTGTATTGATCACGAGCGTTGTTGACAGTCGCGGGTCTTGATCATGGCGAAGACCTCCGGTGTGGTGGAGGTGTCTAGGCTTCACCGCAC
>NZ_JBITXS010000018.1:0-76676 GCF_044544825.1 Streptomyces sp. NPDC053493 | reverse complement strand
CTACAACAAGAACGGCTCGGTCGACCTGATCGCCGACGTCACCGGCTACTACACCGGCTGACCCGGCGGGCCGGTCCCGTATCTCCCGCACCACCTTGCCGCAGGGCCTCATGATGGACGCCATGGACGACGAACGGCGTTTTCAGGAGGCCCTGCGGTCCGTGCGGGTCTGGGACACCGAGCTGCCCGCCTTCGACCCGGCGGACGTGCCGGAGGAACCGGTGGGGCTCTTCCACCGGTGGTTCGCGCAGGCCGTGGAGGCCGGGGTGGTCGAGCCGAGCACGATGCAGGTCGCGACCGCGGACGCGGACGGCCACCCGGACGTGCGGACCGTGATCCTGCACGACGCGGACGCCCGCGGCTGGCACTTCGCCTCGCACTCCGGCAGCGCGAAGGGCCGCCAGCTCGCCGCCCGCCCCGAGGCGGCGCTCCACTTCTACTGGGCCGCGCAGGGCCGCCAGGTGCGGGTGCGGGGCCGGGTGGTCACCGGTACGCCCGAGGAGGCGTACGAGGACCTGCACGCCCGCACCACCGGCGCCCTGGCCTCCGCCCTGGTCAGCCGGCAGAGCGAACTCCTCTCCTCGCTCGACGAACTGGACCGCGCGAGCGCCGCCGCCTGGGAACGCGCCCTGCGCGAACCGGACGCGCCCGCGCCGAGCTGGACGCTCTACGTGGTCGCCCCGCAGGAGGTCGAGTTCTTCCAGGGCCACGAGGAACGCCGCCACATCCGCCTGCGCTACCGCCGGACGGCGGACGGCGGCTGGCACCGCGAACTGCTCTGGCCGTGACGACGACGGGCGTACGGGCCGGGGGCCGGCCGGCGGCCTGACCCCCGGCCCGGCCGCCCGGGCCCGTCGCGTCAGGCCGTCGCCAAGGCCAGCGTCGGGGACAGGCGGGACGCCCGTACCGCCGGGTACAGGCCCGCCACGGTGCCGATCGCCAGGGTCGCGGCGAAGCCGCCCGCCGCCGACCAGGGCGGGACCACCCAGGGCAGTCCGCCCGTGGTGGCGTAGACGGCCACGGCCGCCGCGCCGAGGGCCACGCCGGCCAGGCCGCCGAGCCCGGAGAGCATCAGGGACTCGGTGACGAACTGGACGCGGATCTGGCCCCTGGTGGCGCCCAGCGAGCGGCGCAGGCCGATCTCGTGGCGGCGCTCCAGAACCGAGATGATCATGGTGTTGGCCACGCCCACACCACCCACCAGGAGCGCGATCCCGCCGAGGCCGAGCAGCAGCGTGGAGAACGCTCCTTCCGTCGCGGCCTTCGCCTTGAGCGCCGAGGACGGGTCGCTGACGGACACGTTCTGCGGGTTGCGCGGGTCGATCGTCGGGGCGAGGAGCCGCTGGACGTCGCGGACGGACGCGTCCGTGGAGCGCTCGTACACCGCCGTCGGATGCCCGTCGAAGCCGAGCAGCCGCCGGGCCGCCTCCCAGCCGACCAGCGCGGAGCGCTCGATCTCCGGGGCGAGCGGCAGCGGGTCGAGGATGCCGACGACGGTGAAGTAGCGGTCGTCGATCCACACCTGCCGGCCGGGCCGGTCCACACCGAGCCGCTCGGCCGCGACATGCCCGAGGACCACCGCCGGATAGCGGCTGTTGGCGGCGTTCAGCCAGGTCCCGGCGGCCGGCCGGCCGCGCAGCACGTCGAGCAGGCCCTCCGTGGCCGCCTTGACCGCGATCCCGCCGGTCTCGCCCACCGGGACCTTCTCGGAGCGGCGCACCGAACGGTCCAGGTCACCGGTCCCGCCGGCCTTCTCGACGCCCTCGATCCGGCCGGCCGTGCCGACGGCGTCCTCGGGCAGTTTCACCTCCTGCCCGCTGAACATGCCCTCGCCCGGCTTCGCGACCAGCATGTTCGTGCCGAGCGCGTCGAGCTGCCGCAGCAACTGGGCCTGGCTGGAGGCCGAGATGCCGACCACCGCGATCATCGTCGCGATGCCGATGGCGATCCCGAGGGCGGAGAGGACCACGCGGACCGGGCGGCTGCGCAGGCCGGCCGAGCCGACGTGGAGGACGTCGCGCGGCCCGAGCCGGGCGGCCCTGAGCGCCCGGTCGCGGGAACGGGACCGGGAGCGGGAGTGGGAGTGGGAGCCGGAATCGGGGCGGGGGCGGGGGCGGGGCATCAGGCCACCACCTTTCCGCGCGCCGTGTCCGCCACGACCCGCCCGTCCCTGATCCGGACCTGCCGCGGCAGCCGGGCCGCGATCTCGGTGTCGTGCGTGATGACCGCGATGGTGGCTCCCTCCGCGTTCAGGGTGTGCACCAGCTCCATCACCGCCTCGCCGGACGCCGAGTCCAGCGCGCCCGTCGGTTCGTCGGCGAGCAGCAGGGCGGGCTCGCCGACCACCGCGCGGGCGATCGCGACGCGCTGCTTCTGCCCGCCGGACAGTTCGTGCGGCCGGTGGCCCATCCGGTCGGCGAGCCCGACCCGGGCCAGCGCCTCGGCGGCCATCCGGCGGCGGCGGGCGCGCGGCAGGCCGGAGTAGAGCAGGCCCTCCGCGACGTTCTCCAGCGCGCCGACGCCCGGCACCAGGTGGAAGGCCTGGAAGACGAAGCCGATGTGGCGGGCGCGCAGCGCGGACAGCCGCCGGTCGGTGAGCGCGGCGATGTCGTGGCCGGCGATCCGTACGGTGCCGGAGGTGGGCCGGTCCAGGGTGCCGACGACATGGAGGAGGGTGGACTTGCCGGACCCGGACGGGCCGACGATGCCGACGAGTTCGCCCGCGCCGACGGTGAGGTCGACGCCGTCGAGGGCGCGGACCCCGCCCGCGTACTCCTTGACCACACCGCGGAGTTCGACGACGGCCCGGCCGTGCGGGCCGGGCCCGTCACCGGGCCTGCGCCCGTCGTCGGGGCGGAGCCCGTCGTCGGTGCGGTGCCGGTCGTCGGTGCGGTGCCGGTCGTCCGGACGGTTCGTGGTGGCGCTCATACGGACGGCACCCCGACCTTCAAGCCCTCGCGCAGCCCGTCGCCGGCGACCTCGACCCGGCCCTGGCCGAACATGCCGAGCTCGACCCGCACGTCACGGGCCCGGCCGTGCTCGACGACCTGGACGCCGAAGCCGCCGTCGGGCAGTGCGAGCAGCGCGTTGACGGGGACGGACAGGACGTCGTGGCGGGTCCGGCCGGCGATCTCGACGGTGACGGGCGACTGGTCGACGCCCTTGACCTTGTCCGGCGCGTCGAAGGAGACGGTGATGTCGATCTTCGGGGTCCGGTCCTGCGGGTCGTCGCCCGCCGACGCGGTCCTGCCGACGGCCGACACCTTGCCCGGCAGCTCGGTGCCGTCCGGGAGCCGGACCCTGACCCGGGTGCCGGCCTGCACCGAGCCGGCCTCGGAGACGGGGACGGACAGGCGTACGACGCGTTCGGAGCCGGTGACGGTGAGCACCGGGCTGCCCGGCGCGATCCGGTCGCCGGGCGCGAGCGCGCCCTCGCCGGACCCGGACCCGGACCCGGAGCCCCCGGAGCCCGTCCCGGCACCGGCCGCCTTGACGCGTATCGCGCTGCCCGCGAAGGCGATCCGGTCGGGGCCGACGGTGCCGGTCTGCTTCAGGTCGTGGGACTTCTGCCAGCGCTTGACGGCGGCGGCCGTCTTCGCCGTGAACTCCTCGTCGACGTCGAAGCCGGTGAAGCCGAGCGCCGCCAGGTTCTCCTCCAACTGCCGTACGTCCCTGCCCTTGTCGCCCGTCCGCAGCGTCCGGTACATGGGCTCCTCGCCGTACATCAGCCGGACCGGTTCGCCGTCGACCTCGTAGAGACGTCCGTCGCGCTCGACGACGGAGCCGGTCGGGGCCAGCCAGGTGAGGGTGCCGCCGGCGCCGGCCGCGTTGATCTTCCGCTCGCCGAGGTGGCCGAGCGTGCCGTCGCGCCGGGAGCTGTCGCTGAGGTCGCCGCGGGTGACGGGAGCGGTGGCGGGCGGCAGGCTCCGCCCACCGGCGGTCTCGGGCCTCGGCGGCTCCTGGCGCGTGGACAGGGCGGTGGCGGCGGCCCCGGCGCCCGCGACGGCGACGACCGCCACCAGGGCGAGCACCAGCCGGCGCCGGCCCGTCGGCCGCCCGCCCGCCGCCCGCTCGCCCGCCGACTGCTCGTCGTGGTCGTGGCCGCTCACCGGACCACGCCCTCGCACGCCTTGGCGGCCTTCTCGAACTTCTGCTTCTCCGCGCCCTGCGGCATCGGCAACGCCTGCTGCGCGCCGCCGTCGAACTTCGGGTCGGGCATGTCGTAGCCGTTCTCGCGCATGCAGCGGGCGTACGCGAGCGCCTTGTCCTTGTCGGCCTGCGTCGGCTCCTTGCCGAAGCCGGCGCCGGCGCCGTCGCCCGCCTTGCTGCGGCAGGCCTTGAACGCCTCCTCCATCTTCTCCTTCGAGACGCCGTCGCCGCCGATCGTCAGGCCGACGCCGTTCTCGCCCGGCTTGGGCTCGGGCACGTCGAGTCCGTGTTCGCGCAGGCACTTACGGTGCTCGAAGGCCTGGTCGGCCTTCTTGCCCTCCTCGCTCACGTTCCCGTCGTTCTTTCCGCTCGGAGAGGAACCCGAGCAGGCGGTGGCGAAGAGGGCGAGGGCGGCGGCCAGGGACATGGCGGCGGCCCCGCGGGAGATCCGTCGAACGGTCGGAATGGTCATGGCGGGAGGGTGCCGCGAAGGGATGTTTCGCTTCTCTCAGCGGTTTCGTTTACACCGGCGAAAGGTCCCTTTCGGATACACAGGGGCCATGCGCGTACTGGTGGTGGAGGACGAGGCGTTCCTCGCCGAGATGATCGCCGAGGGCCTGCGCCGCGCCGCGCTCGCCGTGGACGTGGCCGCCGACGGCCTGGAGGCGCTGCGGAAGCTCCAGCTCGGGGAGTACGACGTCCTGGTCCTGGACCGGGACCTGCCCGGGATGCACGGCGACGACGTGTGCCGCCGGGTGGTCGGGCAGCGGCTGATGACCCGGGTGCTGATGCTGACCGCGGCCGGGACGGTACGGGACCGGGTCGAGGGCCTCGGCCTCGGCGCCGACGACTATCTGGCCAAGCCCTTCGCGTACGACGAGCTGCTCGCCCGGGTCCTCGCCCTGGGCCGGCGGGCCAGGCCGGCGCTGCCGCCCGTCCTGGAGCGGCGCGGGATCGTCCTGGACACCGCCCGCCGGCAGGCCAGCAGGGACGGCCGGCATCTGCACCTGTCGCGCAAGGAGTTCGGCGTCCTGGAGGCGCTGCTGCGCGCCGAGGGCGCGGTGGTGAGCGGCGAGGACCTGATCGAGCAGGTCTGGGAGGAGCACACCAGCTACCGCACGAACGCGGTGCGGGTGACCTTGAGCAAGCTGCGGGCCAAGCTGGGCGAGCCGCCGGTGGTGGAGACGGTGCCGGGCGCGGGCTACCGGATCGGGTCATGAGCCGCGCCCCGCGCCGCCGTCCGAGAATTCCGCTCGGAGAGGAACGAACCCGCCTCACCGCCCTCTACGGCGCGCTGCTGCTCCTCGCGGGCGCGCTGCTGACCGGCGTCGTCTACGTCCTGGTGCAGGAGGGCCTGTACTCGTCGATCAGCACGGCCGTCACCACCGCCGTACCGGCGCGGCGGCTGGAGGACCTGCCGACCGCGTTCCCCACCGGCCCCACCGGCTACCCGAGCGCGGTGCCCGCGAGCCCCGCCCCGGTCCCGCCCGGGACCAGGCCCGGCACGGCGCTCGCGATCACCCGGACGGTCAGCGACGCGGCCGAGTCCGCCGCCCTGGAACGGCTGCTGACGGTCTCGCTCACCGTGCTCGGCGTCTACGCGGTCGTCTCGGTTGCGCTCGCCTGGTGGATGGCGGGCCGGGTGCTGCGCCCGGTGGCCGTGATCACCGACACCGCGCGCCGGCTGTCCGGCGAGAACCTGCACGAGCGGATCGCCCTCGACGCTCCTCCCGGCGAACTCAAGCGGCTCGCGGACACCTTCGACGGCATGCTCGGGCGGATGGAGCAACTGGTCGCCGCCCAGCAGCGGTTCGCCGCGAACGCGGCGCACGAGCTGCGGACGCCGGTGGCCGTGCAGCGCGCGGCGGCGGAGATCGGGCTCGCCGGCGACCCGTCGCCCGAGCGGGTGGCGCGGATCCGGACGAAGCTGATCGAGGTCGCCGACACCAGCGAGCGGATCATCGAGGGGCTGCTGCTGCTCGCCGCCTCCGACCAGGGCGTCCGGGAGCGGCGGCGGGTGGCGCTGGACGAGCTGGCCGGCCGGACGGCCCAGGCGCTGGGGGCGGAGGCGGCGGAGCGCGGGGTGACGGTCGTGGTCCGGGCCCGGCCGGCGGCGGTCGACGGCGATCCGGTGCTGCTCGAGCGGCTGCTGCACAACCTGGTCGCCAACGGCGTGCGGCACAACGTCCCGGGCGGCCGGGTGGAGATTCGTACCGCTGCGGAAGAAACCGGGGCGGCCCCGGTGGTCGAGGTGTCCAACACGGGGCCCGAGGTGCCGGCGGAGACGGTCCCGCTGCTCTTCGAGCCGTTTCGCCGGCTCGGCGAGCGCACCCACGCGCCCGGTGAGGGCGCGGGCCTCGGCCTGTCGATCGTCGACGCGATCGCCCGCGCGCACGGCGCGACGGCGACGGCCACGGCGAACGCGCACGGCGGCGGCCTGACGGTCCGGATCCGGTTCTAGGCCGGTGTCCCGAGATCCCGCCTGACACACCCCCGGTCAGCCGTACATCGAGTCGATCTCGCGGGCGAAGTCCCGCAGCACCGCCCGCCGTTTGAGCTTCAGGGAGGGCGTGAGGTGGCCGCTCGTCTCGGTCCACTCGGTGGTCAGGATCCGGAAGGCGCGGATCGACTCGGCCCGCGACACCAGCCGGTTGGCGTCGTCGACGGCTCGCTGGACGACGGCGAGCAGTTCCTCGTCGCGGGCGAGTTCCCACAGCGCGAGGTGGTCCTTGTGCCGCATCCGCCGCCAGTGCAGCAGCCCTTCGTGGTCGAGGGTGACGAGCGCGGTGACGTACGGGCGGCCGTCGCCGAGGACCATGCACTGGGCGACCAGCGGGTGGGCGCGCAGCCAGTCCTCCAGCGGCGCCGGGGCGACGTTCTTGCCGGCGGAGGTGACGATCAGGTCCTTCTTGCGGCCGGTGATCCGCAGATGGCCCTCGTCGTCGAGGGTGCCGAGGTCGCCGGTGGGGAACCAGCCGTCGTCGGTGTACGGCAGGGCGACACCGCGCTGGGCGTCCCAGTAGCCGGCGAAGACGTGGCCGCCCTTGAGCCAGATCTCGCCGTCGTCGGCGATCCGGACGGCGGTGCCGGGCAGCGGGCGGCCCACGGTGCCGGGGCGGGGCGCGAGGAGCGGGGTGACGGTCGCGGCGGCGGTGGTCTCGGTCAGGCCGTAGCCCTCGTAGACCTCGATGCCCGCGCCGGCGAAGAACTCGGCGAGCCGGGCGCCGAGCGGTGAGCCGCCGCTGATGACGTGCCGGACCCGGCCGCCGAGCGCGGCCCGGATCCGCCGGTAGACGAGCGGTTCGTAGAGCGCGTGGGCGGCGCGCAGCCCGAGCGAGGGCCGGGCGTCGGCGGTGGAGCGCTGTCCGTAGCGTTCGGCGACGCGGGCGGCGCGGTCGAAGGAGGCGGCGCGGCCGGAGCGTTCGGCGGTGGCGCGGGCGGTGTGGAAGACCTTCTCCAGGACGTACGGGAGGGCGAGGAGGAAGGTGGGCCGGAAGGTGGCCAGGTCGGCGAGGAGTTCGTCGCTCTCGACGGACGGCGCGTGGCCGACCCGGACGCGGGCGCGGACGCAGCCGATGGCGACCATGCGGCCGAAGACGTGCGAGAGCGGCAGGAAGAGGAGGGTGGCGGCGGGTTCTTTGCTCACCGAGCGGAACACCGGGTGGAGGAGTTCGACGGCGTTGTCGACCTCGGCGAAGAAGTTGCCGTGGGTCAGGGCGCAGCCCTTGGGGCGGCCGGTGGTGCCGGAGGTGTAGATGAGGGTGGCGAGGGTCTGCGGGGTGAGCAGCCCGCGCCGGGAGGTGACGGCCTCGTCGCCGACGCGGGCGCCCGCCTGGCGCAGCTGGTCGACGGCGCCGGTGTCGAGGACCCACAGCTGTCCGAGGGAGGGCAGTTGGCGCCGTTCGGCGGAGACGAGCCGGGCCTGGGCGGTGTCCTCGACGACGCAGGCGGCGGCGCCGGAGTCCTGGAGGATCCAGCGGGTCTGGTAGGCGGAGGAGGTCGGGTAGAGCGGGACGGTGATCAGCCCGGCGGCCCAGGCGGCGAAGTCGAGCAGCGACCATTCGTAGCGGGTGCGGGCCATGAGCGCGAGCCGGTCGCCGGGCCGCAGCCCTTGGGCGACGAGCCCTTTGGCGACCGCGTGCACCTCGGCGGCGAAGGCGGAGGCGGTGACGTCGGCCCAGGTGCCGTCGGGCCGCTTGCGGGAGAAGAGCACGGCCGCCGGTTCCTCGCGGGCGGTGTCGTACGGCAGGTCGGCGAGGGAGCCGCGGCGCGCGGGCGGCACGAGCGCGGGCACGGAGACCTCGCGGACGGTCCCGTCGACACGGGTCAGCTCGGGCCGGGACTCGGGGACGGGCACGTGCGGCTCCTCGGGCGGGAGAACCGGACAGTAACCTTACTTCCGAGTAAATCTAGGGTGCCGCAGGGGATTTGGACAGATCCGCGTCCATCCCGGCGGTCAGCGCGCCCAGTCCCGTCCACACCAGGGTCATCAGCGTCTCCGCCGCCTGCCGCGGCGCCACGGCGCCCTCGCCGTTCGCCCAGTTGGCCAGCGACTCGGCCGCCCCGACCAGCGCCTGCGCCAGCCCCTCGGCGTCGCACGGGCCCTGCGCCGCCGCCCGGACCAGCCGCGCCACGTAGGCGGCGACCTCCGCCCGCATCCGCTCCGCCTGCGTCGCGAACGGCTCGCCCTGCGCCCGCGCCTGCCGGCCCAGCACCGCCCACGCGTCCGGATGCTCCGCCGTGTACGAGAAGAACGCCAGCAGCCCCGCCCGCAAGCGGTCCTGTGCCGCCCCGCCGCCCTCCACGGCGGACGCGACGACGGCGAGCAGCGCCTCGGCCTCCCGCCGGATGCAGGCGGTGAACAGCTCCTCCTTGGAGCGCAGATACAGGTACACCAGCGGCTTCGACACACCCGCCAGCTCGGCGATGTCGTCCATCGACGCCGCCTGGTATCCCCGCCGCCCGAAGGTCAGCACCGCCGCGTCCATCATCTGCCGCTCCCGCACCTCGCGCGGCAGCCGTTTGGTCCCCACGCGCTCACCCTAGACGGGCCGGACGCACCGCGCCCCGGACCTCTTCCAGGTCCGGGGCGCGATGCGGGCCGGTGCGGCCGGTACGGGCCGGTGCGGGCCGATGACGGCCTACGGGGCGGCGGTTCAGGCCGCGGCCGGGACGGAGACCTTCCGCTCGGCGTCGCGGGCGTCCACCAGGTCGTCGACCGGCGAGGACGAGGCGGACTCGTAGGCGGCGACGTCCAGGATCTTCTCGCGGGCCGAGACGATGACCGGGACCAGCGCCTGGCCGGCCACGTTGGTGGCGGTGCGCATCATGTCGAGGATCGGGTCGATCGCCATGAGCAGGCCGACGCCCTCCAGGGGCAGGCCCAGGGTGGACAGCGTCAGGGTCAGCATGACCGTCGCGCCGGTGAGGCCTGCGGTGGCCGCCGAGCCGATGACCGAGACGAAGGCGATGAGCAGGTACTCCTTGACGCCGAGCTGCACGTCGAAGATCTGCGCGATGAAGATCGCGGCGAGCGCCGGGTAGATCGCGGCGCAGCCGTCCATCTTCGTGGTGGCGCCGAACGGCACGGAGAAGGAGGCGTACTCCTTCGGGACGCCGAGGCGCTCGGTGACCCGCTGGGTGACCGGCATGGTGCCGACCGAGGAGCGGGAGACGAAGGCCAGCTGGATCGCGGGCCAGGCGCCCTTGAAGAACTGGAGCGGGTTGAGCTTGGCGACGGTGGCCAGCAGCAGCGGGTAGACGCCGAACAGGACGAGCGCGCAGCCGATGTAGACGTCGGCGGTGAAGGTGGCGTACTTGCCGATCAGGTCCCAGCCGTAGTTCACGATGGCGCGGCCGATGAGGCCGGCGGTGCCGATCGGGGCGAGCCGGATGACCCACCACAGGGCCTTCTGCAGCAGCTCGAGGACCGACTCGGAGAGGGTCAGGATGGGCTGGGCCTTCTCGCCGAGCTTGAGGGCGGCGATGCCGGCGACGGCGGCCATGAAGACGATCTGGAGGACGTTCAGCTCGGTGAAGGGCGTGATGACGTCCGTCGGGACGATGCCGGTCAGGAAGTCGATCCAGCTGCCCTTGTGCTCGGGGAGCTTGCCGTCCTTGGGCGTGAGGCCGGTGCCGGCGCCCGGGTTGGTGATCAGGCCGATGGCGAGGCCGATGGCCACCGCGATCAGCGAGGTGATCATGAACCAGACGAGGGTCTGCGCGGCCAGCCGGGCCGCGTTGTTGACCTTACGGAGGTTGGTGATCGAGACGAGGATGGCGAAGAAGACGAGCGGGGCGACGGCCAGCTTGAGCAGCTGGACGAAGATGCCGCCGACCTGGGTCAGGGTCTCCTTGAGCCAGCTGACGTCCTGGCTGCGGGCGAGCCAGCCGAGCAGCACGCCGATGACGAGACCGGCGACGATCTGGGCCCAGAACGGGACCTTGGGTATGCGGGACTTCGCGGGCGTGGACGCGGACGCGGACACGGGCACACTCCACTGGTGCGTATCGGGGAATACGAGGACGGGGGTGCGGCACTCACACGCGCGAAACGCGCGGGCCGCTGCATGATGCCGGGTCAGAGCGCGCGGCAACAGACCGCGGACATACAGCGGCAGAGATCGACGTGCAGGCGCGCCACGAGCGGGGTGCTCGCGGCAGGTCGGAGGCGCACTGCGGTCTTCATGGCGAACACGTTAACACTTGAACTTTGAGAACCTCAAAGCCCTTCTTTGAGGTAGAGGGACGGAAAAACCGGGCCTATCCCTTCGAAACGCAGAAAACCCCAGGCGAGAGCCTTCGAAGCTCCTGCCCGGGGTGTCCGGCTTGTGACGTAACTTACGCGTTCTTTATGCGAGCCCCACGGCCGCTCAGACCGCCTGGGGCGACCCGGACGGCTCTCAGGCCGCGTCCTCGGCGGAGCGGTTCGCCTCCAGGCGGCCCTTCGCCCGGTCGACCTTCCGGACGATCTCGACGCTCATCGCGTCCCGCTCGCGGCGCAGCAGCACGAAGCTGAGCGGGGCGGACACGACGACGGAGAGCAGGAGGACCCACAGCAGGTTGGAGTCGCCGAGGCCGCGCGGCAGCACCCCGACGTAGACCAGGCCCCACAGCGCGAGGAAGCTGCCGGCGAAGATGCCGAGGCGCATCAGGGTGTAGCGGAGCATTGGATTCCTCCCATACCGGACGAGCGTCACCCCAGTGAAGCACGCCCCGCCCGACGCACGGGTGGCGGGGCCTTGAGCACCCCACTTGTAATAGTTACTGTTCACCCATGACCCTTACCTTCCAGTTGGATCCGGCCATCGACCGCGAGCTGCGCGACGGCGTCCTCGCCCTCTGGGCGGACGTGTCCAACGCGGGCGGCGCGGTCGGCTTCGTTCCTCCCGTGACGCCGGAGGAGATCCGGCCGGCGCTGCTCAGGCATCTGGTCGGGATCGCCGAGGGCGGCACGCGGCTGCTCGTCGGCCGGGACGCGGACGGCGCGATCGCCGCCACCGCCTTCTTCACGCACAACAGCCACCCCCTGATGACGCACTGGGTGTGGCTGTACACGGTGATGGTGCACCCCGCCCACCAGGGCAAGGGGTACGGACTGGATCTGATGGCGGCGGCCGAGGAGGCGGCCCGGACGGGCGAGGGCTTCGAGCACGTCGAGGCGATACGGCTGACCTGCCGCGGCGGCACCGGCGTCGACTCCTTCTACGCGCGGGCCGGCTACAAGGAGGTCGGACGCGTCCCGGCCGCCATCCGGGTGGCCCCGGGCGACGACCGCGACGACATCATCATGCTGCTTCCGCTGAACGACTGACCCTCCGAAGGACCGGCCGTCAGGCGTCGCCAGACATCGTCAGGCGTCGTCAGACGCGCATCGGCTGCGGCGACTCGCGGCGGTCGGCGTCCGGCCCCGGGTACTCGCGGATGACCTCGTAGCGCGTGTTGCGCTCCACCGGCCGGAAGCCGGCGTCCCGGATGAGCTCCAGGAGGTCGTCCCGGGTCAGCTTGTTCGGGGTGCCGTAGTTGTCGGCGTCGTGCGTGATCTTGTACTCGACGACCGAGCCGTCCATGTCGTCCGCGCCGTGCTGGAGCGCCAGCTGCGCGGTCTGCACGCCGTGCATCACCCAGAAGACCTTGACGTGCGGGACGTTGTCGAAGAGCAGCCGCGAGACGGCGAAGGTCTTCAGCGCCTCGGCTCCGGTGGCCATCGTGGTGCGGGCCTGGAGCTTGTTGCGGATCTTGCCGTCCTGCATGTCGACGAAGTCGTGCTGGTAGCGCAGCGGGATGAAGACCTGGAAGCCGCCGGTCTCGTCCTGCAGCTCGCGCAGCCGCAGCACGTGGTCCACGCGGTGGCGCGGCTCCTCGATGTGGCCGTACAGCATCGTGCACGGGGTCTTCAGACCCTTCTCGTGCGCGAGGCGGTGGATCCGGGACCAGTCCTCCCAGTGGGTGCGGTGGTCCACGATGTGCTGACGGACCTCCCAGTCGAAGATCTCGGCGCCGCCGCCGGTCAGCGACTCGAGGCCGGCCTCGATCAGCTCGTCGAGGATCTCGGAGGCCGACAGGCCCGAGATGGTCTCGAAGTGGTGGATCTCGGTGGCGGTGAAGGCCTTGAGCGAGACGTTCGGCAGCGCCTTCTTCAGCTCGGACAGCGAGCGAGGGTAGTAGCGCCAGGGCAGGTTGGGGTGGAGCCCGTTGACGATGTGCAGCTCGGTGAGGTTCTCGTTCTCCATCGCCTTCGCGAGGCGCACGGCCTCCTCGATGCGCATGGTGTACGCGTCCTTCTCGCCGGGCTTGCGCTGGAAGGAGCAGTAGGCGCAGGAGGCGGTGCACACGTTCGTCATGTTCAGATGACGGTTGACGTTGAAGTGCACCACGTCGCCGTTCTTGCGGGTCCGGACCTCGTGGGCCAGTCCACCGAGCCAGGCGAGGTCGTCCGACGCGTACAGGGCGATACCGTCCTCACGGCTCAGCCGCTCGCCGGCGAGGACCTTCTGCTCCAGCTCCCGCTTGAGCCCCGCGTCCATACGGCCGCCTCCCACTCTCATCTGCGATTCAGGCTCCCCCACCGTACTCTCAGCCTTCCTCGGGCAGGTCCCCGACCCGGTTCTCCCACTTGGTGGAGAGCACGATCGTGGTACGGGTGCGGGAGACGCCCTTGGTGCCGCTGAGGCGGCGGATGGTCTTCTCCAGGCCGTCGACGTCGTTGGCGCGGACCTTGAGCATGAAGGAGTCGTCGCCGGCGATGAACCAGCAGTCCTCGATCTCCGCGAGGTCCTTCAGCCGGCGGGCCACGTCCTCGTGGTCGGCGGCGTCGGAGAGCGAGATGCCGATGAGGGCGGTCACGCCGAGGCCGAGCGAGGCGGCGTCGACGGTGGCGCGGTAGCCGGTGATGACTCCGGCGGCCTCGAGCCGGTTGATGCGGTCGGTGACGGAGGGGCCGGAGAGCCCGACGAGCCGGCCGAGCTCGGCGTACGAGGCCCGGCCGTTTTCGCGCAGGGCCTGGATGAGCTGCCTGTCCACGGCGTCCATAGGTATGAAGCCTTCCATTGTCCAGCGATACCGCGAGTTTAGGTATAGAATCTAAGGTACACAGGGGCGACACCCTGTGAATCTTTCAGCAGATCAAAGACGATCTTTCAGGAGTGGTGTTCACCGTGTACACGATCGAGATGGCCTACGCCCGTATGCGCGAGCTGCAGGACCTGGCCAACCGCTCGCGTGCCCACCAGCCGACCGCCTCGAAGCGCGCGCCGAAGAAGCGCGCCGCCAAGAAGCGCTAATCAGACGGGAGGGCACCACCGAGCTCTCCCTCCCACCGGCGGTACAGCTCGTGCGGCACACCTGCCGCGTCGAGCACCCGCCCGGCGACGAAGTCCACGAGGTCCTGGATGTGCGTCGCCCCCGCGTAGAACGCCGGAGAGGCGGGCAGCACCACGGCGCCCGCCTCGTCCAGCGTCACCAGGTGCTTCAGCGTCTGTCCGTTCAGCGGCGTCTCCCGCACGGCCACGACCAGCGGCCGCCGCTCCTTCAGCGTCACGCTCGCCACCCGCTGCAGCAGGTCCTTCGAGAGCCCGAGCGCCACACCCGCCACGGCGGCCGTCGACGCCGGCACGATCAGCATCCCCTTCACCGGGTACGACCCCGAGGACGGGCCCGCGGCCAGGTCACCGGCCGCCCAGTGGCGTACGTCGTCCAGCGCCGCCGCGTCCACCGCGAACGTCTCCGGCTTGCCGTCGGCGCCCCGCGCCAGCCACGCCGCCAGGTCGTCGCGCCAGTGCGCGTCCCGGAACGCGATCCCCGTCTCGTCCAGCAAGGTCAGCCGCGAGGCCCGCGACACCACCAGGTCGACGCTCTCGCCCGCCGCGAGCAGGCCCCGCAGCACGGCGGCGGCGTAGGGCGTCCCCGACGCCCCGGACACCCCGACCACCCACGGACGACGCTGCTGCTTGTTCTCCGGCTCCACGCCGACGAGCCTATCCGGCGGGGTGGAGGGCGGCCGCGTCAGGCGTGGGAGCGCACCGCGTCGCCCCCGCACCCGATCGGGCTACACGCCGAGCCCGCGCACCACCAGGTCGAGCAGCGCGCACACGAACAGCGCGATCCCGATGAAGCCGTTGACCGTGAAGAACGCCCGGTTCAGGCGGGACAGGTCGTGCGGCTTCACGATCGAGTGCTCGTAGCAGAAGGCGACCGCCACGATCACCAGGCCGGCCCAGAAGAAGCCGCCCGCGTCCGTCGCGAGGGCGTACCAGACCAGCAGGGCCGTGGTCACCACGGCGGAGCCGCGGGCGCCCCACAGCGCCGCCGGGACGCCGAAGCGGGCCGGGACCGACATCACGCCGTGGGCCCGGTCCGCCTGGACGTCCTGGCAGGCGAAGATCAGGTCGAAGCCGCCGATCCAGACGCCGACCGCGATGCCCAGGATCACCGCGTCCCAGGACCACTCGCCCGTCACCGCCAGCCACGCCCCGATGGGGCCGATGGACTGGGCGAGGCCCAGGATCGCGTGCGGGAAGTTGGTGAACCGCTTGCCGTACGGATAGACCACCATCGGCACCACCGCGAGCGGCGCGAGCGCCAGGCACAGCGGGTTGAGCAGCGCCGCCGCGCCCAGGAACACCACCACGGCGACGCCGGCGCCGGTCCACGCCGAGCGCACCGACACCGCGCCGGTCACCAGCTCGCGGCCCGCGGTGCGCGGGTTACGGGCGTCGATCTCGCGGTCGATGATCCGGTTGCAGGCCATGGCGAAGGTCCGCAGGCCCACCATGCACACGGTCACCAGCAACAGCGTCCACCAGTGGATCCGCCGGTCCAGCTGGTACATCGCGGTGAGCGCGGCGATGTACGCGAAGGGCAGCGCGAAGACCGAGTGCTCGATCATCACGAGGCGCAGGAAGGCTTTGGTGCGTCCCGGCCGCGCGCCGGGCATCGCGGCCGTGGTCACAGTCCGTACTCCTTCCAGCGGCGGTCCACCAGGGCCGCCGTCGCCGGGTCCGACTCGACCATGTCAGGCCAGCCGCCGTCCCTCGTGTAGCCCTCCTCGGGCAGCTTCCTGGTCGCGTCGATGCCCGCCTTGCCGCCCCAGAACTGCTGGTAGGAGGCGTGGTCCAGGTGGTCGACGGGGCCCTCGACGACGGTGAGGTCGCGGGCGTAGTCGGTGTTGCCGAGCGCCCGCCAGGACACCTCGTGCAGGTCGTGGACGTCGCAGTCCTTGTCGACCACGACGATCAGCTTGGTCAGCGACATCATGTGCGCGCCCCAGATGGCGTGCATGACCTTCTGGGCGTGCTTCGGGTACTTCTTGTCGATCGAGACGATCGCGCAGTTGTGGAAGCCGCCGGACTCCGGCAGGTGGTAGTCCACGATGTCCGGCACGATGATCTTGAGGAGCGGCAGGAAGAAACGCTCCGTCGCGCGGCCCAGCGGTCCGTCCTCGGTCGGCGGCCGGCCGACCACGATCGACTGGAGCAGCGGCCGCCTGCGCATGGTCACGCAGTCGATCTTCAGCGCCGGGAAGGGCTCCTGCGGCGTGTAGAAGCCGGTGTGGTCGCCGAAGGGGCCCTCCGGCAGCATCTCGCCCGGCTCCAGCCAGCCCTCGAGGACGACCTCGGCGTTCGCCGGGACCTGCAGCGGCACCGTCTTGCAGTCGACCATCTCGATCCGCTTGCCCTGCACGAAGCCGGCGAAGAGGTACTCGTCGATGTCGCCGGGCAGCGGCGCGGTCGAGGCGTACGTCACGGCCGGCGGGCAGCCGAAGGCGATCGCGACCGGCAGCCGCTCGCCCCGCTCCGCCGCCACGGCGTAGTGGTTGCGGCTGTCCTTGTGGATCTGCCAGTGCATGCCGATGGTGCGCTTGTCGTGGCGCTGGAGGCGGTAGAGGCCGAGGTTGCGCACGCCCGTCTCCGGGTGCTTGGTGTGCGTGAGGCCCAGGTTGAAGAAGGAGCCGCCGTCCTTCGGCCAGGTGAACAGCGCCGGCAGCCGGTCGAGGTCGACGTCGTCGCCGGTGAGCACGACCTCCTGGACGGGCGCGTTCTCGGACTTCACCTTCTTCGGCGGCACGTGGACCATGGAGCCGAGCTTCCCGAAGGCCTCCCGGACGCCGATGAAGCCCTGCGGCAGTTCCGGCTTGAGCAGCCCGCCGATCTTGTCGCTGATCTCCTCGTACGACTTCAGGCCCAGGGCCTTGAGGAGCCGGCGGTCGGTGCCGAAGACGTTCATCGCCAGCGGCATGGCGGAGCCCTTCACGTTCTCGAAGAGCAGCGCCGGGCCTCCCGCCTTGTTCACGCGGTCGACGATCTCCCCGACCTCCAGGTACGGGTCGACTTCGGCCTTGATGCGCTTGAGGTCGCCTTCGCGCTCCAGCGCCCGGAGCAGCGAGCGGAGATCGTCGTAAGCCATAGGGGCAAGTATCGGTCACCCGATAACCTGAACCCCTCACCGGGGCCGCGTCGACCGGCCCGCCGTCACCTCCAGGGGGCCGTCCCACATGCTCAGGGCACTGATGTTCATCCTGCCGCTGGCGCTGGTCATCTACTCGCTGATCGACTGCCTCAACACGCCGGAGGACGAGGTCAAGCACCTGCCCAAGGTGGTCTGGGTCATCATCATCCTGCTCTTCTGGATCGTCGGCCCGATCGTCTGGTTCGCCGCCGGCAAGCTGCGCCGCCCGCCGGCCGGCGGCCGCACGCCGAGCGAGTGGCACCGCAACCACCGTCACGAGTGGGTCGCGCCGGACGACAACCCCGAGTTCCTGAGGTCCCTCAAGGAGGAGAACAAGAAGGACGAGGCGCTCCTGAAGGACTGGGAGGCCGACCTGCGCCGCCGCGAGGAGGAGCTGAAGCGGCGCGAGCAGGAGCATCCGCGCGGCGAGAAGGACACCGAGAACTGATGGAGCTGCGGCTCCTGGTCACCTTCGAGAAGGTCGCCACCGTCCTGTCCTTCACCCGGGCCGCCGCCGAACTCGCCTACGCGCAGTCCAGCGTCACCGCGCAGGTCCGCGCGCTGGAGTCCTCGCTCGGCGCCGAGCTGTTCGAGCGGCTCGGCGCCCGCATCCGGCTCACCGAGGCCGGTGAGCGGCTGCTGCCGTACGCGCGGCAGATCATCGCCCTCACCGAGGAGGCCAGGGCCGCGGTCACGGCCGGTGACGAACCGGCCGGCACGATCTCCGTCGGCACCATGGAGTCGCTGACGTCCTACCGGCTGCCGCCGCTCCTGGAGCTGTTCCACCACCGCTATCCCGCCGTGCGGCTCTCGCTGCGGCCGACGCTCGGCGACGCCACCCGGCAGGCGCTGCGGCAGGGCACGTACGACCTCGGGCTGCTGATGGAGCGGGAGACCGAGCACGAGGGCCTGGAGAGCGAGGTCCTGACGGAGGAGCCGCTGGTCCTGGTGGCCTCGCCGCGCCATCCGCTGGCCGGGCGCGGCGGCCTGACGGCCGCGGACCTGGCGGCCACCGGGCTCGTGGGCACCGAACCGGGCTGCGCCTACCGGGACCTCTTCGAGGCCGAACTGAGGCCTTACGGCGCCGTCTTCACCGAGTACGGCACGATCGAGGCCAGCAAGCGGGGCGTGGCCGCCGGCCTCGGGATCGCGCTGCTGCCCCGGATCACCGTCCACGAGGAACTGGTGTCCGGGGCGCTGGTGGCGCTGGACTGGGAGCCGACGTTCCGTCTCTTCACGCAGATCGCGTGGCGGCGGGGGAAGCGGCTTCCGGCGCATGTGCGGCTGTTCGTGGAGCAGACGCGACGACTCGTCCGCGAGGAGCCGCCGGCTTCCCCTGCTGCACCTGCTGCCCCTGCTTCACCTGCTTCCCGGCCAGAGTGACCCGGAGGCTGGCGAGCACGATCAGCGGGACGCCGAGCGCCTGGACGAGGCCGATGTGGTGCCCGTACACGGCCCAGTCGGCGACCATCGCGACGGCCGGGTAGGTGAAGGCGAGCACGGCGATCCGGGCGGTGGGCAGCTTGGCGTACGCCGCGTACATCAGCACGTACATCACACCGGTGTGGATCAGGCCGAGGCCCGCCAGCCAGCCCCAGCCGGCGCCGAGCGCGGCGGCCTCGCCGAAGTCGGCGAAGGGCAGCAGCAGCGGGATGCCGACGGTGACCTGGACCAGGGCGACCAGGTGCGGCCGGACGCCGGTGATCCGCTTGGTGACGATCGTCGACAGGGCGTAGAGCACGGCCGCGCCGAGCGCGAGGCCGAGGCCCTTGAGCGAGGCGGTGTCCCCGGGCCGTACGCCCGACACCAGCACGAGCCCGGCGAACGCGACCGCGAGCCAGCCGAGCTTCGCCGCCCCGATCCGCTCGCGCAGCACGACGGCGCCGAGCAGCACCAGGAAGAACGGCTGGGTGTGGTAGACGACGGTGGCGAAGGAGATGGACGTCGCCTCGTACGCCTCGAAGAGCAGCACCCAGTTGAAGACGATGAACGCCCCGCCGAGCGCGGCGAGCCCGAGCTTCCTCGGGGTGAGGCCGTGCCCGGTGAAGAACCCGCGCACCAGGCTGTAGAGCCCGAGGGCGACGGCCCCGAAGACGCACCGGAAGAACACCACGTTGAACGGGGACGCGCCCGACTCGACGACGAAGATGCCGAGGGTGCCGGACAGCACCATGGCGAGGGTGAGTTCGAGGGTGCCCCGGATCTGGTTCGCGCTGGTCACGTTTTCCATGCCCATGACGCTACGAACGGGGCGGGTGTCCGGTCCACGGGCCAGTGGGCAGCGCTGCCGATGGGCCCATCAGCCGCGCCGATGCTCCTCGGCGCGGCGGCTGAGGCCGTCCTGGGAGGCGACGTACTTGATCATGAGGCGGGCGAACTCCAGGCGCTCGTGCTCGCTCCAGTCCGCGGTGACCTGGTCGTAGGCGGAGCGCTGGTGGCGGGCGAACCGGGCCATCAGCTCCCGGCCCTCGGGGCTGAGGTGGAGCACGGTGCGGCGGCCGTCCTGCTGGGAGGCGGCCCGTACGAGATAGCCGGCCGCGATGCAGTCGGAGACCATGCGGCTGGCCACCGACGGGTCCACGCCGAGGTGCCGGGCGACGGCGCCGACCGTGATCTCGCCGGTCCGCTCCTGCTCGGCCTCCAGGACGATCCTGAGCACGAGCGTGCGGCTGAGGTCCTTCTCGGAGATCGGGCCGGCGACCTCCAGGAGTGAGGAGCGCCGCAGCTTCCCGAAGGCCGGGCCCACGGCGTTCAGCAGCTCCTCCGCCGTCTGCGGCTCTCGCTTCGTCATGCCGCCCATCGTACCGACATGGATGCGGCCGTGAATATTCGTGTTGAACTTCAAATGTGTGCATGCGAGCATGCATATGTCTAAGCACAAGCAATCCTCGATGCTCAACGATCGCGCGACGTCCCGCTGAAGGACGAACCAAGGAGCTTCCCCATGACCACGCTCGTCACCGGCGCCCGCGGCCAGGTCGGCCAGGGCGTCATCGCCCGCCTCCACGCCGCCGGCCGGCCCGTCCGCGCCGCCAGCGCCCACCCGGCCGGACCGGCCGTCCCCGACGGCGTCGAGACCGTCCGCCTCGACCTCGGCCGCCCCGAAGGCCTCGACACCGCGCTCCGCGGCGTCGACCAGGTCTTCCTCTATCCCGACCCCGCCGGCATCCACGCGTTCATCAAGGCCGCCGAGGCCGCGGGCGTCACCCACGTCGTCCTGCTCTCCTCGGCCTCGGTCCTCGGCCCCGACGCCGAGACCGACCCGCTCGCGCACCACAGCCTCACCGTCGAGCGCGCCCTCGCCGGCTCCCGCCTCACCCACACCTTCCTGCGGGCCGACTCATTCGCCAGCAACTCCCTGGCCTGGGCGCACGCCATCGGCGGCGGCCTGCCCGTCCAGCTCGCCCATCCCGACGCGCACCTCGCGCCCGTCCATCCCGACGACATCGCCGACATCGCCTTCGCGGCACTGACCGGCGACCTTCTCACCGGCCGCGCGCTCACCCTCACCGGACCCGAGTCGCTCACCTTCCGCGAGCAGCTGGCCGCCCTGTCCGAGGTCCTCGGCCGGCCCGTCACCGTCGAACACACCAGCCGCGCCGAGGCCGAGCGGCAGATGAGCCGCTTCATGCCCGCGCCCGTGGTCGCCTCGCTGCTCGACTACTGGGCCGCGGCCTGCCACGGGCCGGCCACCGTCGCCGACACCACCGAGACCCTCCTCGGCCGCCCCGCCCGCACCTACCGGCAGTGGGCCCGCGACCACGCCGACGCCTTCGCCGCCCAGCACTGACCTCCTCAGGCGCCGGCCTCAGGCGCCGGCCTCGGGAGTCCGCTCCCGTGCCCCGCACGGCGCAGCCCCACCGCCACCAGGCGTGACACCGCCCCGCGCCGGGGAAGAGTCCAGGACATGGACCAGGTGCGTCAGTGGCTCGGCGTCGCGCTCGACGAGGCGCGGGCCGGGCTCGCCGAGGGCGGGATCCCGATCGGCGCCGCGTTGTACGGGCCCGACGGGCGGCTGCTCGGGCGCGGGCACAACCGGCGGGTGCAGGACGGCGATCCGTCGGCGCACGCCGAGACCGACGCCTTCCGGGCGGCCGGCCGGCAGCGCTCGTACCGCGGCACGACGATGGTGACCACGCTCTCGCCCTGCTGGTACTGCTCCGGTCTCGTCCGGCAGTTCGGGATCTCGCGGCTGGTGGTCGGAGAGGCCGAGACCTTCCACGGCGGCCACGACTGGCTGGCCGAGCACGGCACCGAGGTCCTGGTCCTCGACGATCCCGTCTGCACCGCGCTGATGCGCGACTTCATCGGCAGGCACCCCGAGCTGTGGAACGAGGACATCGGCGATGAGTGAGGCGAGACTTCCGGTGATCGACCTCGGGCGCGACCCGGCCGGGCAGCTGCCCGCCGTCGACCGCGCCCTGCGCGAAGCCGGGTTCCTGCTGGTCAGCGGGCACGGCGTGGAGCCCGAGCTGCGGGCGGCGATCCGCAGGAGCGCCCGGGCGTTCTTCCACCTGCCGCCCGAGGTGAAGGAGCGCTACGCCGTGAAGGTCGGCGGACGCGGCTGGCTCGGGCCGGGCGCCGAGGCCAACGGCTACGCGGAGGGCACCGCGACACCGCCCGACCTGAAGGAGTCGCTGTCGTTCGCGGCGGAGGAGCCGACCGGCGACCCGGCCGTCGACGCCGAGTGGTTCCTGCCGAACACCTGGCCCGCCGAGACACCGGAGCTGAAGCCGCTGGTGACCGCCTACCTGGAGCGGATGCGGGCCCTGTCGGACCACGTGCTCGACCTGCTCGGGCTCGCCCTCGGAGAAGGCGCGGACTTCTTCACCCGGCACACCGGGCACCCGACCTTCGGCTTCAACGTCAACTGGTACCCGGGCCGGGAGCGGACCGGCGAGCCCGAGCCGGGCCAGTTCCGGATCGGCCCGCACACCGACTTCGGCACCGTCACGATCCTCGACCGCGAGCACGGCAAGGGCGGGCTGCAGCTGTACACGGACGCGGGCGGCTGGCAGGACGCCCCGTACGACCCGGCCGCCTTCACCGTCAACATCGGTGACCTGATGGCGAGCTGGACCGGCGGCCGCTGGCGCTCGGGCCGGCACCGGGTGCTGCCGCCGCCCGCCGACGCACCCGCCGAGGAGCTGATGTCGCTGGTCTACTTCTACGAGTGTGACCCCGGCACCACGATCGGCGGCATCGAGTCCCACGCGTATCTGCGCGCCCAGCTCGACGCGATCACCGCCGGGTGAACTCCGCCGCCCCTCAGGAGTGTCCCGCCGAGCTCCCGAAAAACCTGGCCGAAGCACAACTACCCGTTGATAATTCAGACTTGATGATGTGACGGGGCACGTCTCGTGGGGATACGGGGGGTGGCGGGGTGGACAGGGTCCTCTATGGCCGCGAGGCGGTGCTCCAGCGCACGGGGCTCGCCGCGCGGCTGATCGGGCTCGGCGGCGAGGGCTTCGCCCGCGTGCCGTACGAGCACGGCGACGACCCGCCGGTCGTGGTCTTCACCGGCGGCCGCGGCATGGGCAAGACCGCCCTGCTCAAACAGCTCCGCACCACCTACAAGTTGGCCACTCCGCTGGCGCTCGTCGACTGCGCGCGCATCGAGCCGCCCGCCGACCACGGGCCCGGCTGGACCGAGGTGACCGGCGCGCTCGCCGAGCTGGCCGTCCAGCTGTCGCCGCGGGTCACCGGCGCCAAGCCCGTACAGTTCCCGCGGCTCTCGCTCGGTCTGGTCGCCGTCGCCTCGACCGGCTGGACGCAGGAGGACGAGGAGCGGGCCCAGCGGGACCTGCAGCGGCTCGGCCCGGTGCTCTCCACCGTCGACGCCACCAAGGGCGCGGCGACGAACTGGGTCACCAAGGTCCTCACCAAACTGGCCGCGACCTTCGCCGACGCCGCCGCCCCGCTCGCCGGGCTCCTCGCGGAGGCGACGGTCGAGACCGTCCTCGAGGAGGTCTTCGGCCGGGTCCAGCAGCGGTCCGAGAGCTGGTACGGGGCCTACCGCAACGCGGGCGGCCGCGGCAAGGCCGGCCTCCAGCAGCTCGCCGTCGACTTCGAGCAGGGCGGCCGGCGCCGCCGGGAGGCCGAGGACTTCCTCGTGGCCGCGCTCGTCGAGGACCTGGGACAGGCCTACAAGGGCCTCACCCGGGTCGGCACCCGGCGCGGCCGGCCCGTGCTGCTCCTGGACAACGCGCACGGCGAGCTGGGCCGGCGCCTGGTCGAACCGATCCTGCGGGCCCGTCACGACGGCCGCCGCGACAAGGTCGTGGTGTTCGCCGCCTCCCGGCTGCGCGAGCACGAGGGCCTGCGCCACGCCCACCGGCTCAGGCTGCCGGAGACCGCGCACCGGGCCGCCGCCCCGCGCGGCGGCGACGTCACCTCCGGCATCCTCGCCGTCGACCTGACGCCGCTGTCCCCGGCCCAGACCCAGGCCGCCTTCGACCGGCTCGACCCGTCCGGGCTCACCCCGCCCGACCTGGCGCGCGGTGTGCACCGGCTCACCGGCGGCCGGCCGCTCGGCGTGATGCTGCTCGGGCAGGCCGCCGCCGAGGCCCCGCGCGCCGTACGGCCGCGGCTCACGCCCGGCGCGCTGCTCGACCTGACGGTGGAGCTGCGCGAGGACGCCCCGCCGGTGGCCGTCGCGCCCGCGCTGCTCGGCGCGCTGCTCCCGCAGCCCCGCACCGAGCCGTTCACCGTGCTCGCCGCCGCCCACGACGAGGAGTCGGCGCGGCTGCTCGCCCGCACCCGGCTGCACACCGAGTCCCGCGACGGCGACATGGCGCTGCAGGTCCGCGACCGGCTGCGCGCCGAGGACTGGCCGGAGGGCCCGGAACACTTCGTCGCCGACCCGCTGCTGCGCGCCCTGCTGCTGCACCGGCTGCGCTTCGGGGACGCCGACCACCCGCACCACGCCGCCTGGCGCGCCGTGCACGAGACGCTGCACGCGCACTACCGGCGGGACGCGGACCTGCCCTACCGGCTGTTCCACGAACTCGCCCTGGGCCGCGTCGAAGGGGCCGTGAGCCATCTGCGCGCCACGTTCCCCGAGCCGGACGTGGTGGGCTGGCTGGGCCGGCTCCGGTTCGTGGCCTCCGCACCCTACCCGCGCGACCCGCACGCCGCCGGGCCCGATCCGCGGCGGGCCGTCGCGCTCGGGCAGCAGGCGCCCGGCCGGCTGCCGGACGGGCTCGACGCCGAGTCGACCGCGCTGCACCTGTCCGTACGGCGCCTGCTGCACGCCGTATGGCTGCTGACCGATCCACTGGCCCTGCCCGACGACGAGGTGACCGAGAAGCTGGCGCACGAGCTGCGGCAGCTGTCCGGGCGCCATCTGACGGGCAACAGCCCGCTGTGGGACGCGGCCACCCACTGGCCGAGGGACATTCACGCCTGGCGGCGGCCGTCGCTGCCGCCGGGCCGCGAGGACGGAGTCTGAGCCGATGGCCAACCGGCTGCGCAACCGCTACCTCTACACCCCGAGACAGAAGTTCATCGCCGCCGTCCTCGCCCTTCTCGTCGTCGGGGTGCCGCTCGGCTGGGCGGTGAAGCGGTGGACCACTCCGGAGGACCGTTCCTGCGCGCCGGGCGTCACCCGCCCGCAGGGCTCCGAGGAGTGCGTCGGCGTCAACGGCGACGACGGCTACGCCTTCGGCGTGCCCGAACTCGCCGAGGTCGCCGGTCTGATCGGCCGCGAGAACGCCACGCTGAAGCCCGACGAGTACACCACCGTCGCCGTGCTGCTGCCGCTCACCTCGCCCGATCCCGGCATGCGGGTCAAGGTGCTGCACGAGGTGCAGGGCGCCTACGCCCGCCAGTACCGGGCCAACCACGAGTCCAACAGCGAGACCCCGAAGATCCGGCTCGTGCTCGCCAACACCGGCCGGAACAACGCCTTCTGGCAGACCACCGTCGAACAGCTCAAGGCGATGACCGCCGCCCCGCACCGGCTGCGCGCGGTCACCGGCGTCGCCACCTCCTCCGCCGAGATACGGCGGGCGGTGGCCGCCCTCACCGGCGCGGGCATCGCCGTGGTCGGCACCACCATCACCGCCGACGACATCGCCAACGGGCCGGGCCCCGGCCACAACCGCTTCCCCGGCCTGGCCCGGGTCTCGCCCACCAACGGCGACGAGGCCAAGGCGCTCGCCCACTTCGGCCGGGTCGACGCCGCCAAGGCGCTGCTCGTCCAGGACACCCGCACCGGCGACCACTACACCGACACCCTCAAGTCGGCCTTCGCCGCCTCGCTCAAGGGCGCGCCCTACGAGCCGCAGCTGTTCACCTCGCCCGCCGATCCCACCGACGAGGGCACCACCGCCAACACCTTCCGGCAGATCACCCACCTGATCTGCGACACCCGGGCCGAGACGGTGTTCTTCGCCGGCCGCCACACCCAGCTGCGCCAGTTCATCAACGCGCTCGGCGCGCGCGGCTGCGCGGAGCGCTCCTTCACCGTCCTCACCGGCGACGAGGGCTCCTACCTGGGCGCCGACCGCAAGCTCAACCGGCAGGCGCTCAAGGCGCGGCTGACCGTCCGCTACGCCTCACTCGCCCACCCGGACGCCTGGCGGCCGGCGGCCGGGCGGCAGCTGCCGGCGACGGGCGGTTCGACGGTGGCGTACGAGACGTTCGTGACGGACATCGCCCGCGCGGCGAAGCAGCCGGTGGCGCTCGCCGACGGGCAGGCGATCGTCGCGTACGACGCGATGGCGACGGCCGTCCACGCCATCCGCCAGGCCACTCCGGACGGCTCCGCCTACCCGGAGCTCGCCGACGTGCCCACCCAGTGGCCGCAGGTCAAGGGCTCGCTGCGGGTACAGGGCGCGAGCGGCTGGATCTGCCTGGACAACTTCGGCAACCCGTACAACAAGGCGGTGCCGATCGTGGAGCTGGCCCAGGACGGCTCCCAGCGTTTCGTCGCCATCGCCTGGCCGGAGGGCGCGCCGCCGGCCGCGAGCTGCCTGCCGCCGAGGAGGAGCTGAACACGCGAGCCGGGCACGCGAGCGGGGCGCGCGCCCGGCGCTCGGGGCGCCATCCGGTGTTTACGGCACCCATTTGGGCCAGGGCGCGTCGTCCCGCTCGTACAGCTCGCGCAGTGCGCGCCAGCGTTCGGGCGTCCAGTCGCGCCAGTCGGTGGGGCGCCCGTCCAGCGCGGCGCGCAGCCGCTCCAGGTGGTCGTGCCAGCCCGCCAGCATGTCCAGCTTGGCCTCGCGGGTGCCGCCGAACTCCGCCGTGAAACGCAGCACGGTCGACTCGTCGTGGTCCGGGCCCGGTTCCAGATGGAAACGGATCCGGCCGTGCGGCGGCTCGACCGTGTACTCGGCGACGTACTCGGGGTCCCAGGCGGTCACCCGGCCGGAGACGACCGTGTCGCTGTTGAGCCAGCGCAGGGTGACCTTTCCGCCCAGGTGCGGCTCCAGCGGGTCCGCGGCGCAGAGCCAGGACGGCAGGCCCTCGGGCGTGGCGACGGCGGCCCACACCGCGATCGGCGGGTGCGGGATCTCGACGGTGTAGCGCAGCAGGTGCGTGCCGTCCTCGTGGGTCTCGCTCCTGCCCCGGGGGATGTCGCTCATGTCTCCAGCGTGGCCCCGGGGCCCTTCGGTCGCGAGCCCAGCCGGTCAGACGCCGGCGTAGGAGTGCTTGCTGCTGACGAAGATGTTGACGCCGTAGTAGTTGAAGAGGAAGCAGCCGAAGGCGATGAGCGCGATGTACGCGGCCTTGCGGCCCTTCCAGCCGGCGGTGGCGCGGGCGTGCAGATACGCGGCGTAACCGACCCAGGTGATGAAGGACCAGACCTCCTTGGCGTCCCAGCCCCAGTAGCGGCCCCACGCGTCACCGGCCCAGATCGCGCCCGCGATGATCGTGAAGGTCCACAGCGGGAAGATCGCCGCGTTGACCCGGTAGGCGAACTTGTCGAGCGAGGCGGCGGCCGGCAGGCGCTCCAGGACGGAGCGGGCGAAGGAGCCCGGGTTGCCGCCGGTCGCGAGCTTGTTCTCGTACGCGTCGCGGAAGAGGTAGAGCAGGGTGGCGACGGCGCCCAGGTAGAAGACGGCGCCGCAGAAGATGGCGGTGGAGACGTGGATCCACAGCCAGTACGAGTCGAGCGCCGGGACCAGCTGGTCGCTGGGCGTCTTCAGCCAGGTGACGGCCATGCCGAGGTCCAGCAGGACGGTGGTGACCAGCGGCAGTCCGATCCAGCGGACGTTCTTCTTCGCGACGAGGAAGCCGAGGTACGCGCCGACCGCCACCGTGGAGAAGGTGGTGGAGAACTCGTACATGTTGCCCCACGGCGCCCGCTGCACGGACAGCGCGCGGCTGACCACGCCGGCCGCCTCGACGAGGAAGGCGAGCGCGGTCAGCGAGATCGCGATCCGGCCGTACAGGTCGCCCTTGACCGTGCCGCCGGCCGCGCCGGGGCCGTCCGGGACGTCCCGGGCGCCGGCCGCGGCGCGGGTGACGACCTTCGGCTTGTCGAGCACGGCGGTGCCGCCGGCGGCCTTGGTCCGCACGGTCACGGCCGGGGCCGCGGGCTGCCGGGCGGTCAGCGCGGCGGCGGTGCGGCCGACCTTGCTGCGGCTGCCGAACACCCACTCGGCGATATGGGCGAAGAAGGCCAGGGTGTAGACGGCCATCGACGAGTAGACGAGCAGGTCGCTCAGCTGCGCCAGGCTCTGGTTGGTCTCGGCGGCGAGGATCACTTCTCAGCCCCTTCGGACTTCGCGGCAGGTTCGCCGGCGGGTTCTTCTGCAGGTTCGGGCTCGGGCGCGGTCGGCGCCCGGCCGTTGAGCGTGACCGCGAGGTCGGCCAGTTCCTCGGGCAGCTTGGCGGACTCGCTCCGGCCGAGGCCGGCCATCTCCACGACGGTGACACCGTCCTTGCCCCGCACGGCCCGGACCCAGACGCGGCGGCGCTGGATGAACAGGGAGCCGGCGAGTCCGGCGATGGCGGCGACCGCGCCCGCGAGGGCGAGGCCGTTGCCGGGCTGCTGGGAGATCTGGAAGCTCGCCCACTCCTTGATCTCCTTCTCGAAGGTGATCGAGCCGGCGCCGTTCGGCAGCGTCATGGTCTCGCCCGGCAGCAGCCGGTTGGCCTTGCCGGTGCCGCCGTCGACCGCGAACTGCTTCATCTTCGAGGTGTCGAGCTGGTACACGTTCTGCGGCAGGCCGGAGTTGACGCGCAGGTCGCCGTGGAAGCCGGTGAGCGCCATGACGGGGAAGTCGAGCGCGGGGAACTGGGAGAACATCGTTCCCTTGCCGGCGCCCGCGAACGTCGGCACGAAGAAGGCCTGGAAGCCCAGCTGCTCCTTCTTGCCGTCCTTGTCGCGGTAGCCGTCCATGACCTTGATCGCGCCGGTCGAGGTGATGTTGTTGTCGATCGGCAGCAGCGGCACGGCGTCGCGCAGGACGACCTTGCCGCGGCCGTCGCGGACGGTGACCACGGGCGCGTAGCCGTGGGCGATCAGATAGACCTTGGAGCCGCCGACCTTCAGCGGCTCGTTGACCCGGATGACGGCCTTCTTCTCGGGGCCGCCGTCCTCGTAATAGGTGACGCCGGCCTCGAAGGTGCGCGGGGTGCCGCGCTGCGGGCCGTTCTGCTCGTACGTGCCGGTGAACTCGTTCAGCTTGAAACCGAACGCGGGCAGGTCCTCGACGCCGAACCAGGAGCCCGACTTGAAGTCGTCGTACTGGGTGAGGGTGTTGGCGAAGCCGTCGCCCTCGACGATCAGCTTGCCGCCCTCGGACTTCAGCAGCTGGCCCCAGGCGAAGGCCACCAGCATGACGATGAGCGCGAGGTGGAAGAGGAGGTTGCCGGTCTCGCGCAGATAGCCCTTCTCGGCGGCGACGGCGTCGCCGACGGTGTGGGCGCGGAAGCGGCGTCCCTTGAGGATGCCGAGCGCGGCCTCGCGGACCTGCTCGGGATCGGCCTCGGTGCGCCAGGTGGTGTAGGCGGGCAGGCGGGTCAGCCGCTTGGGCGCGCCCGGCGGGCGGCCGCGGAGCTGGCCGACGAACTGCCAGGTGCGGGGCACGATGCAGCCGATGAGCGAGACGAACAGCAGGATGTAGATCGCGGAGAACCACACCGAGCTGTAGACGTCGAAGAGCTGGAGCTTCTCGTAGAGCGGGGTGAGGGTCTCGTGGGCCCGCTTGAACTGCTCGACCTTCAGCTCGTCCGCGCTGGTCTGCGGGATGAGGGAGCCGGGGATGGCGCCGAGGGACAGCAGGAAGAGGAGGATCAGCGCGACCCGCATGGAGGTGAGCTGCCGCCAGAACCAGCGGATCCAGCCGATGACGCCGAGGGTGGGGCCGCCGACGGCGGTGTCCTCGGCGGGTGCGGTGGACAGCTGGGCCCCGGCCTCGCCGAGGCTGCCGTCCTGCTCTTTGGTGTCTGTCTTGCTCATCTCGGAACTCTCAGATCCCCACCGTGAAACCGTCGGACCAGCTCTGCATCGTGGAGACCATGCTGTCCCACGCTCCTGTGAGGAGCAGGACGCCGGTGAGGATCATCATGCCGCCGCCGATCCGCATGACCCACGCGTAGTGCTTCTTGACCCAGCCGAACGCGCCGAGCGCCTTGCGGAAGGCGACGGCGGTGAGGACGAAGGGCAGTCCGAGGCCGAGGCAGTAGGCGAGGGCGAGGACGGCGCCGCGGCCGGCGCTGGCCTGCTCGAGGGCGAGGGCGTTGACGGAGGCGAGCGTGGGGCCGATGCACGGGGTCCAGCCGATGCCGAACAGCGCGCCGAGCACGGGGGCGCCGACGAGGCCGGCGGTGGGCTTCTTGCGGAAGCGGAACTCGCGCTGGGTGAACCAGGGCATGAGGCCCATGAAGAAGACGCCCAGGGCGATCATGAAGACGCCGAGGACGATCCGGAGGGTGTCCTTGTGCTGCTGGAGGGTCCAGCCGAAGCCGCCGAAGAGGGCGCCGCCGGAGACGTAGACGGCGGAGAAGCCGAGGACGAAGAGGGCGGCGCCCGCGGTCATCCGGCCGCGCCGGGCCTCGGCGAGGTCAGTGCCGGTGACGCCGGTCACGTAACTGAGGTAGCCGGGGACGAGCGGCAGCACGCAGGGCGAGAAGAAGGAGACGAGTCCTCCGAGCACGGCGACGGGCAGGGCGAGGACGAGGGCCCCGCTGAATACCGTGTCGTTCACGTCACTTCTCCGCGACCAGGGGCTCGATCATGGAGCGCAGTTTGGCCTCGTCGAGCGCCATGAGCGAGCGCGCGGCGATCTTTCCGTCCTTGTCGAGAACGATGGTGGACGGAATGGCCTGCGGATTCATCGAGCCCTTCGGGAATCCGGAGAGAATGAGCTTTCCGGTCGGGTCGAAGAGGCTGGGATACGGGACGCCGAACTCGTCCTCGAAGGCGAGTCCCTTCGAGGTGTCGGAGTCGCGGGTGTTGAGTCCGACGAACTCCACGCCCTTGGCCTTCATGTCGGCGGCGACCTTGGCGAAATGCGGTGCCTCGGCGCGGCACGGCGGGCACCAGGAGCCCCAGACGTTGAGGACCACGACCTTGCCCTTGAGGTCGGCGACGTCGAGCCGCTTGCCGTCGAGGGTCTGCCCGGCGAGCGTGTGGATCGGCTTGCGCTCGCCCTTGGCGACGGTGGAGATGCCGCCGGTGTTGGTGACGAAGTTGGTGTCGCCCCCGCCGCCGGACTTGCCGTTGGAGTCGGAGCTGCAGGCGGTCAGCGCGAGCGCGGCGGCCAGGGTTCCGGCCGCCAGCAGGGTGCGACGCGGGGTGCGGCGGCGAGGGGCACGGTCATGGCTCATGTGAAAAGTTTCGCATGGGCGATTCGGGGATCTTGGGCACCCCCCTACGTGCCCGTAAAGCCCCTTGTCAAGATCTCTTAAGCGGGCCGGAGGAATGCGTTCCAGCCGCCCGCCGGGGACTGGCCGACTTCGAGTGTACGGAGCTTGGCGAGGATCTTCGGGTCCTGGACGTCCAGCCAGTCGACGAACTGCTTGAAGGAGACCAGCCTGACGTCCTTCTTGCCGGCCATTCCCTTCAGGGCCTCCTCGACGGCGTCCATGTAGATGCCGCCGTTCCACTGCTCGAAGTGGTTGCCGATGTAGAAGGGCGCGCGGTTGGACTCGTAAGCGCGGCGGAATCCGGACAGATAGGCCTCGGCGGCCTGCTTGCGCCAGCCGGGATAACGCGAGGGCATGCCCTTGGTGGAGTTCTTCGACTGGTTGGCCAGCATGTTGTAGTCCATGGACAGGACCTCGAAGGAGTGGCCGGGGAACGGCACGGCCTGCAGCGGCAGGTCCCAGACGCCGCCGCGCTTGACCGGCCACATCTGGCGGCCGCCGGGCGAGCTGGCGTCGTAGCGCCAGCCGAGGCGCTTGGCGGTGGGCAGCAGGTTGTCCTGGCCGAGCAGGCAGGGCGTGCGGCCGCCGACGAGCTCCTTGGTGTAGTCGAAGGGCAGCGGGTCGACGTCGGTCCAGCCGGTGTTCGTCCGCCACTTGGTGACGAAGCCGACGGCCTGGTCGATCTCGCTCTGCCACTGGGCCGGCGTCCAGTTGGCGACGGAGCCGGAGCCGCCGCAGAAGTGGCCGTTGAAGTGGGTGCCGATCTCGTGGCCCTCGAGCCAGGCCTGGCGGACGTACTTCAGCGTCTGCTTGATGTGGTCGTCGGTGAGGTAGCCGATGTCGGAGGCGCCGACGCGGTTGTTCGGCGGGCGGTAGAGGTCCTTCTTCGACTCGGGCAGGAGGTAGAGCCCGGAGAGGAAGAAGGTCATCGCGGCGTCGTGGTTCTTGGCCAGCTCCAAGAAGCGCGGGAAGAGGCCGTTGCCGACCTCGCCGGCACCGTCCCAGGAGAAGATCACGAACTGCGGCGGGGTCTGTCCGGGCTCCAGCGGCACGGGCGCGTCGGGCTGGTTCGGCTGCTTTCCGGTGTCGGAGGTGGAACCGTCACCGATGGGGCGGCCGTCGTCCTGGGTGGGAGTGGCGGAGGTCTCCGGCCGGCCGGAGACGTCGCCGCCCCGGCCCGGCCCGGAACGTCCCGGCTCGTCCTGACCGTTACTGGTGCAGGCCGCCATGCCCAGCGCCGCGGCGGCACCGACCCCCGCCCCGAGCAGACTCCTTCGATTGATCCCGCGCATGACATCCCCATTCGCGCTGACGTAAGACGTAAGACCTGAACGTCATCCAAACCGACAATGAGTGAGATGCCGGGAGGAACACGGAGGTTCCGGAAATTCGCACAAGAATTTCAGGGCGGCCGAACGACAGATCGTCGTCCGACCGCCCTGAGGGTGGTCCGCTCCTCGCCGAGGGTCTACTCCCGGCCGGGCCCGGTGTCTACGCCCCGAACGCCTTGGCCTTGCCCTTCACCGGCTTCGCCCCGGCCCGCAGATGCGCCGGCACGAGGTCCAGGGCCGGCTCGCTGTAGCCCACCGACACGATCCGGTCGCCCTGGTACGTGAACGAGGTCAGCGAGGCCAGCGTGCACTGCCGGCGCCGCGGGTCGTGCCACAGGCGGCGCTTCTCCACGAAGCTGCGCACGATCCAGATCGGCAGCTGGTGGCTCACGCAGACCGCCTCGTGCCCGCGCGCCGCGTCCTTCGCCGCGTCGAGCGCGGCCATCATCCGGACCACCTGCTCGATGTACGGCTCGCCCCAGGACGGCTTGAACGGGTTGGTGAGGTGCTTCCAGTTGCCCGGCTTGCGCAGCGCGCCGTCACCGACGCCGAAGGTCTTGCCCTCGAAGACGTTCGCCGCCTCCAGGAGCCGCTCGTCCGTGGCCAGGTCCAGACCGTGCGTCTTGGCGATCGGGGCGGCCGTCTCCTGGGCCCGCTCCAGCGGGGAGGAGACGACATGGGTGATGTCCCGGTCGGCCAGGTGCTCGGCGACCCGGTCGGCCATCCGCCGGCCCAGCTCGGACAGGTGGTAGCCGGCGCGGCGCCCGTAGAGGACACCGTCGGGGTTGTGCACCTCGCCGTGCCGCACCAGGTGGACGACGGTGACGTCCTTCGCGGTGTCGGCCGCGGTCTCGTTCGCGGTGTGGTTCCCGGTGTGGTTCGCGCTCATGCGGTCGCCTCCGCGGCGGCGCGGGCGGCGGCCGGCAGGGCGGCGGCGATCCGCTCGACGGCGCGCTCGTCGTGGGCGGCCGACACGAACCAGGACTCGAAGGCGGACGGCGGCAGGTACACGCCGTCGGCCAGCATCGAGTGGAAGAACGCGTTGAAGCGGAACGCCTCCTGTTTCTTCGCGTCGTCGTAGTCGCGCACCTCGGTCGAGGTGAAGAACACCGAGAACATGTTGGACGCGGTCTGCAGCCGGTGCGCCACGCCCTCCTTGGCGAGCGCCTCGGTGACCAGGCCCTGGATCTCCTTCGAGACCGCGTTGACCTTCTCGTACGCGGCGTCGTCGAGCAGCCGGAGCTGCGCGAGGCCGGCGGCGGTCGCGATCGGGTTCCCGGACAGGGTGCCGGCCTGGTAGACGGGGCCGGCCGGGGCGAGGTGGCCCATGACGTCGGCGCGGCCACCGAAGGCCGCGGCCGGGAAGCCGCCGCCCATGACCTTGCCGAAGGTCATCAGGTCCGGCTTCACGCCGTCCACGCCGTACCAGCCGGCCCGCGAGGTGCGGAAACCGGTCATGACCTCGTCGGAGATGAACAGCGCGCCGTTCTTCGCGCACGCGTCCTTCAGGCCCTGGTTGAAGCCGGGCTTCGGCGGGACGACGCCCATGTTGCCCGGGGAGGCCTCGGTGATCACACAGGCGATCTCGCCCGGGTGACGGTGGAAGGCCTCCTGCACGGCCTCCAGGTCGTTGTACGGCAGCACGATCGTGTCGCCGGCCTGCGCGCCCGTCACTCCGGGCGTGTCGGGCAGACCGAAGGTGGCCACGCCCGAGCCGGCCGCGGCCAGCAGCGCGTCCACGTGACCGTGGTAGCAGCCGGCGAACTTGATCACCTTGGCGCGGCCGGTGAAGCCGCGGGCCAGCCGGATCGCCGACATCGTCGCCTCGGTCCCGGACGACACCAGACGCACCTGCTCGACCGGCTCGATCCGCGCCACGATCTCCTCGGCGAGCGCGACCTCGCCCTCGCCCGGCGTGCCGAAGGAGGTGCCGCGCGCCACCGCCGCCTGCACCGCGGCCGTCACCTCGGGGTGCGCGTGGCCGAGGATCATCGGTCCCCACGAGCACACCAGGTCGACGTACTCGCGACCGTCCGCGTCGGTGAGGTACGGACCGGTGCCGGACACCATGAACCGGGGCGTACCGCCCACGGCCCGGAAGGCTCGTACCGGTGAGTTCACGCCGCCGGGCGTCACAAGGGAGGCGCGGTCGAAAAGCGTCTGTGAGACTGGGGCTTCGTATGAATACGGCACTGTGATCCTGACCTGCGAGAACGGCGTTCGGGTACGGAGGGCGGAAGCGAGGGCGGACGGGCGGACGGTGTGGGCATCCCGTGCGTTATGCCGGGGCGGCCGCCCGCGGCGTCTGCGAAACTGGGGCGTCATAGGGATGGCTCACGGAATCCATGGTGTCAGAGGCCACGGCGATCTTGCGGACAGGTGTTTCACCGCAGGACCCTGGGGGAGGTCACTGTCACGATGATCGGGCCGCGCGGCGCAGACGCGCGGTCCGGAACAGCAGTCGGGTGGAGATATGCATCGCGGTGGCGGACCGGGCGAGGGGACTGACGACCTGGGTCCCGAGCCTGTCCGGCGGGGGAGGCACCGGCGCCGGAGGACGGAAGAACCGAGGGCGAACGACCCGAGGACCGGGGATCAGTCGCGGCCTGCCGAGCCGAAGAACGAGCCGACGGGCCCCGACGCCCGGCCGGCCCAGACCGGCCCGCACGGCGGCGAACCGGCCCAGGACGAGTCCCGGGTCGCCAGGTCCCGGGCCCGGCGCGCCCGCGCCGCCCGGGAGGCCGGCCCCGACGACGGGCCGATGCCGGTCGACGGCACGGTGCTCGGAGGCGGAACGGTGCTCGGAGGCGGAACGGGCACCGGAAGCGGCGGAAGTGGCGGGAGCGGCCGGTTGGGGGTCACGTACAAGTACTTCGGCGCGCCCGACGGCGCGACGGCCGCCCGCGTCCCGATCTCCATGCGCCCCGAGGAACTCGGCGGCGACGAGCTCGGCATGGGCGGCATGTTCACCAAGATCAAGCCGGAGACCATAGCCGCGATGGTCCTCACCGGCATCCAGGGCATGCCCCTGCACAAGGTCCCTCCGCTGGAACTGGTCGTCCTCCACCCCGACTACGCCGTCGTCAAGCTCCCGATGACCGTCGTCGACCCGCTGCGCGGCGTCGGCGAGGAATCCGTCGGCGCCGCCGCCTTCATCTGGTCCACGGTCCCCGACCGCGGCGGCCCCCAGGACGCCTTCAACGTCTACCAGCTCCTGCACGAATGGCAGGACTTCAGCCACCGCCTCCACGAGGCGGGCCACCAGCCGTACTGCCTGGTGTGGCCGTAGCCGCTGCCGTTCCGCCGGGGCACGCGCGCGGTCGGTGCCACGCCCGTCGCCTCATGCTGACCGGTCCGCTTCCTTCGCACGCTCCGCCGCGAGTTCGCGGGCGGAGGCGAGACGGTAGGGCACGTCGATCACGACGACGTTCTTCATGAACAGCAGCCGGGTCTTGAGGCGCAGCGCGCTCTGGTTGTGCAGGGGCTGCTCCCACCAGCGGCCCACCACGTACTCCGGGATGACGACGGAGACGACCGAGTCGGCGCCGCGTTCGGGCGCGTCGCGGATGTGCCGGAGCAGCGGCTGGACGACGGAGCGGTAGGGCGAGTCGAGGACCCGGAGCGGCACGTCGACGCCGTGGGCCTCCCAGGCGGCGCGCATCAGCGCCGCGTCCGCCGGGTCCTCGGCGACCGTGAGGGCGGTCAGCGAGGCGGGCTTCAGGGTCTTCGCGTACGCCAGGGCGCGCAGGCTCGGCGCGTTGACGGAGGCGACGAGGACGAGGACGTGGTTCTCGGCGAGCGGGCGCGGGTGGCGCCGGGCGCGACGGCCACCTCGGCGGCGACGGTGTCGTAGTGGCGGCGCACGCCCTTCATCCCGGCGAAGAGCAGCGGCATCGCGATCACCACGATCCAGGCACCGTGGGTGAACTTGGTGACGAGGACGATGACGAGGACGACGGCCGTGAGGCAGGCGCCGAAGGCGTTGATCGCCATCCGCCGCCGGATCCGGCGGCGTTCGCCCGTACCGAGCCCGTCGGACGGGGCGGCAGGGGTGCTCGGGTTGGCGAGTTCTCGCCGCCAGTGCTTGACCATGCCCGCCTGGGACAGGGTGAAGGAGACGAAGACGCCCAGGATGTAGAGCTGGATGAGGCGGGTGAGGTTGGCGTCGAAGGCGACGATGAGCGCGATGGCGGCCAGGGCGAGGAGCACGATGCCGTTGGAGTGGACGAGCCGGTCGCCGCGGTGGAAGAGCTGACGGGGCGCGAAGCGGTCGCGCCCGAGGACGGAGGCGAGCATCGGGAAACCGTTGAAGGCGGTGTTGGCCGCCAGGACGAGGACGCCCGCGGTGACGGCCTGCAGGGCGTAGAAGAGGACGTGCCAGTCGCCGAAGGTGGCCCGGCCGATCTGGGCGAGCGCGGTGGAGGTCGCCGTGCCCGGCGGCAGCCCGAGCTGGGTCGGGTCCTCGGCGACGTGCACGTGGTAGACCATGGCGAGCACCGTGATCCCGAAGAACATGGTCGCCGAGAAGAAGCCCATGATCGTCAGGGTCATGGCGGCGTTGCGGCTCTTGGGCCTCTCGAAGGCCGGCACGCCGTTGCTGATCGCCTCGACGCCGGTGAGCGCCGTGCAGCCGGAGGCGAAGGCACGCAGGCCGAGCAGGACGAGCGCGATCCCCGAGTACGTGGAGACCTCCTGGACCGGCAGGTCGGCGGACTCGGCGCGGATCGTGTCGCCGGTCGCCATCCGCACCGCCGCGACCGCGAACATCAGGTAGATCACCGCGATGAAGGCGTACGTGGGCAGGGCGAACCAGCGGCCCGACTCCCGCACACCGCGCAGGTTCAGCCAGGCGAGCAGCGCCACGAAGACCACCGACAGGAGGGTCGCGTGCCCGTCGAGCGCCGGCGCGGCGGAGGTGAGCGCGGCGACGCCGGAGACGACGGAGACGGCCACGGTCATCACGTAGTCGATCAGCAGCGCGCTCGCGGCGGTGAGGGCCGCGGTGGTGCCGAGGTTCTCGGCGGAGACGACATAGGCCCCGCCGCCGCCCGGATAGGCGTAGCAGGTCTGCCGGTAGGAGGCGACGACCACGAGCAGCAGCACGACGATGCCGACCGCCGCGTACCAGGTCAGATGGAGCACGGCGATACCGCCGAGGGCGAGGATCAGCAGGATCTCCTCCGTGGCGTAGGCGACGGAGGAGAGCGGGTCGCTGCAGAAGATCGGCAGGGCGAGGCGCTTGGGCAGCAGGGTCTCACCCAGACGTGCGCTGTCCAACGGACGCCCGACCAACAGGCGTTTCGCCACACTTCCAGCTCTCATAAGTGCTGAAGTTAGGACGAATCGGAAGTCATACGCGGATGCCGCGCCTGCCGGCGCCCCGGAGGAGGAAGGACCCGATGGCCGTGAGCACAGTGCGCACCGCACGCATGACCGACGACCCCATGCAGATCGGCGAGGTCGCGGCCCGGACGGAGCTGCCCCTGCGCACCATCCGCCAGTACGAGGACAGCGGCCTGGTCGTCCCGTCCGCGTCCTCGGAGGGCGGCTTCCCGCTCTACACCGACGCCGACGTGGCCCGCCTGATGGTGATCCGCCGCATGAAGCCGCTCGGCTTCACGCTGGACGAGACCCGCGAACTCCTCAACGCCGTCGACCGCCTCGCCGCGGACGTCCCCGACACGCCGGGCGAACTCGACCCCGCGTACCGGGCGGTCCTCGTCTCGCGCGTACGGGCGTACGAGCGCGCGGCGACGGAACGCGTGGCGGAACTGCGCACCCAACTCTCCCGCGCCGAAGAATTCGCCACCTCCTTGCGCGCCCGCCTCCCCTGACGGAGGTTGCGGGGGCCGGGCCCGGGCGCCCACCGTTGTGGGCCTGCGCCCCACCGTGTTGTGGGCATTCGTTCCGCTGGGGCGGAACGGGTGGGCACAACGGACGGCGCCCCTTGCCGGGCCTAGGCTCCCCGGGCCTTGACCCGCACCCGGAGTGCGGCGTCCCTGGGGCTGCGGGCACAGGCGCAGGTGCGGAACGCGCCCGCAAGGGCGCCGTCCCGTGTGCCCACCCGTCCCGCCCCAGCGGGACGAATGCCCACACGGAAGCGGGCGAAGCCCACACGGGGTGGAGGGCCGAGACGCGCGGCGCAAGCAGGCGCGGGGGCTCGGGCGGCGGCCCGGGAGGGAAAGGGGCCGGAGGGTTAGGCGGGCGGGTGGGTGAGGGCGGAGGCGACGTCCTGGAAGAAGCGGGCGAACGCACCCGCACTCGGCGGCGTCTCCGGATTCCAAGGCACCAACCGCGCCCCCACCGGCACCACCCCCGGCACCACCGCGTTCGCCCGGCTGTCGAACAGCACCAGCTCCGCCCCGAGCCCCACCGCGTACTCCCAGCCCGTGGTCAGCCAGCTCGCCCCCGGCCCCGGCCCCGGGTCCACGAACCGCACGCCCAGCTCAGCGAGCCGCGCCAGCTCCGGCCAGGCCTGCGGGCGCGCGAGGTGCACCTGCTCCGGTCCGGCGCCGGACAGCGCGAGCACCGCCGGCCCCTCCCCCGCACCCGAACCCGCACCCGCGGCGGCCCGCACCTCCGCCTCCGCGTCAGCCATCCGCCCGGCCCCCGCGTCCACCGTCCCGCCCCCGCCCAACGCGCCCGCCAGCTCCCCGAAGCGCCGCACGATCACCGCCGGCGTCACCTCGCTGCCGACGGACAGCGCGACGAGCGGCGCCCCGATCCGCTCGGCGAGCGCCTCGTCCAGCGCGTAGGGGCTCTTGCCGTCATACGTGACGTCCACGACGAGGTCCGCGCCGCCCAGCTCCCGTATCCGCGCCTCGTCCAGGGCCCGCCCCGGCCCCAGGTACGGCACGCCGGCCTCCGCGAGCCCGCCCGCCTTGACCGGGTCGAGCACATCGCCGTCGTGCCCGGAGCCGTAGACGGCGACGGGCCGTACACCGAGGTCGAGCAGCGCCGCCCCGGCCCGTACGTAGGCCACGACCCGTTCCGGCCGGCCGCGCGCCGCCGCCGCCGTCAGGGCCGTACCCCGGTCGTCGGTGAATCCCCACACACCCGTCGCGTCCGACATGGCGGCTGCTCCCTCCCCGGCCGGAAATCTCCGTCCCCGCCACCTTGGGGCGCATCCCGGGCCCGCACAAGAGGGCCTCCGCGGGCCTCCACGGCGGCGGGACCTCGGCCCCGAAACCCGCCACGGCCACCCGCCCGGCCTCCCTCAAGCCGCCGCCCACTCCCTCGGGTCCCGCCCCGTCGCCGCGAGCAGCCGCGCGAACGCCGGCGCGTCGGCGGGCAGCTCCACCGCCTCCCCGAAGACGTTCATCTTCCGCGCCATCGGCGCCATCCCCGCCACCTCACCGGCCAGCTCGGCCACCACCACCGGGTCCGGCTCGAAGGCCCGGCCCGTCGCCCGCGCCAGGTCCCAGGCGTGCACGGTCAGGTCGAGCAGCACCATCGCGCCCACCGTCCGGGCCGGAAGATTCATCGCCCCGGCCGTGCCCTCGTCCGCGCCGGGCTCGGCCCAGGCGGCGACCAGCCGCGCGGTCTCCTTCTCGAAGCGGGCCCGCCAGTCCGGCTCCGCCAGGTAGTCCGGAGTGACGGAGAAGTCGGGCTGCTGCCGGGCGGCGAGCAGCTGGAAGTTCACGACGACGTGGAAGAGGTGGTTCAGCAGCCCGCGTACGTCGTAGTCGGCGCACGGCGTCGGCGCGTCCAGGCGGTCGTCGGTGGTGTCGCGCACGAGCGGAACGGCGTACGCGGCGGCGATGCCGAGCAGGTCGGCGAGCCTGCGGGACTCGCGGGGCGTGTGGGGCTCGCGGGGCGTGCGGTCGGTCATACGGCCGACGCTAGGAAAGGCGGCCCCGCCGCGTCTTGAAGAAACGCGCCACAGTGGAAACCATGCAGCACATGACCGCCTCAGGACCCGGCCCACGCCGCGACACCCGGGGCATCGTGGACGCGGCGGAGCTGCTCGCCCGCGTCCGCTTCCGCCGGTACGCGCCGGCGCCCGCACTCCGCCCGTATCTGGAGCACTACTGGCTGATCGACTGGGACCTGACCGAGCCGTACGTGTCCCAGGTCGTCCCGCACCCGTCCGTGAACGTCGTCTTCGAACGGAACGAAGGAAGGAACGGCGGGGACTCGGCGGTGGTCTCCGGCATCGGCCTGGAGCTCTTCGCCAAGGAGCTGACCGGCCGGGGCCGGGTCTGCGGCGTGCAGTTCCGGCCGGGCGGCTTCCGGCCCTTCGCACCCGCGTGGCCGGTGGCGCACTGGACGGGCCGGATCGCGCCGCTCGCCGAGGCGTTCGCCGGCACCGGCCCGCAGGATCCGCCGCGGGTGCTCGCTCCCGACGAGGACCACGCGCGCGTGGCGGCGCTCGACGCGTTCCTGCTCGGCCGCGGCGGACCGGTGCCCGATCCGGCCGCCGAGGAGGCGATGGCCCTGGTGGACCTGGTCCGCGGCGACCGGTCCGTACGCCGGGTCTCGGCCCTCGCCCGCGCGGCCGGGCTCTCACCGCGCTCGCTGCAACGCCTCTTCGCCTCGTACGTCGGTGTCGGACCCAAGTGGGTCATCCTGCGCTACCGCATCCACGAGGCCCTGGAACGCGCCGAATCCGGCTCCGTCGCCTCGCTCCCGGACTGGGCGGAACTCGCCGCCGACCTGGGCTACAGCGATCAGGCCCATCTCGTACGGGACTTCACGGCGACGGTCGGCGTGCCACCGACCGCGTACGCCCGGGCGGTGCTGTCAGTGCCCTGATCTAGGGTGCGGCCATGGACATCGACAGCGCGACAGGCAGCACGGCAGGCAGCCCGGCGGGCGGCACGGCGAACGGCCCGGCGGGCGGCACGGCGGACGGCACGGCGAACAGCTCACCGGTGCGGCTCGAACCGTGGTCGGACGGGGACGCCGGACTGCTCCGCGCCGTGAACGCACCGGAGTTGATGGCCCACCTGGGTGGCCCGGAGAGCGAGGAACAGCTCGTCGCACGCCAGCGGCGGTACGTGGAGCTGACCGCCGACGCCGCCCGTCCCGGCGGCATGTTCCGGATCGTGCTGCTGCCGGAAGAGGTGGCGGCGGGTTCCATCGGCTTCTGGGAGACGTCCTTCGAGGGCGAGCCGGTGTACGAGACGGGCTGGACGGTGCTGCCCGGGTTCCAGGGCCGGGGCGTGGCGACCGCCGCCACGCGCGCGGTGGTGGAACGGGCCCGGGCCGAGGACCGGTTCGGCGCGCTGCTCGCCTTCCCGTCGACGGACAACGGCCCGTCGAACGCGGTGTGCCGCAAGGCCGGTTTCCGCCTCCTCGGCGAGCGGGACTTCGAGTACCCGCCGGGCCGGCCGATGCGCTGCAACGCCTGGCGGCTCGACCTCGCGGATACCGCGTCGCCGGATCTGGCTACTCGCCCAGGCGCTTGAGTTCCCGGGTGAAGTGGAAGGCGACGATGTCGAAGCGTTCACGCAGGTAGAAGCGGTGGGCTCCGGTGCGGTGGGTGCCGGAGTCCAGATTGAGCTCGTAGCAGCCGGCGTCGCGGGCGTGGCGCTCCAGGTGGGCGATCAGCGCGTGGCCGACGCCGGTGGAGCGGGCGGTCTCCCGGGTCACCAGGTCGTCCACGTACAGCTTCTTCACGGAGCTGGTGTTGATGACGATCCGCCAGCCGGCCGCGCCGACGCAGGCGCCGTCGTCGGCGTACGCGGCGGTGAAGCGCAGGCCCTGGGCGTGGCCGTCCTCGTAGACGGCACGGAAGAGCTCGGGAGTGAGGTGCGGGCGCAGCTCCCGCAGGACCGGCAGGAGTTCGGTCTCCAGGCGCGGGTCGCCGGGCTCGAGGTCGATGATCTTCATACCGGGACCGTACCGTGCGGCCGTGAGCGCTCGTAGGGCCTGAGGCCGCCGGAATCCGCCCGCGCCGGCCTGCGGAGGTTTCAAGCCCCGGGGCGCGGGCCCGGCCCCGGCCCGCGGCCCCGGCCCCGATCCACCGCCGCCACCGCCACCACCACCCGGCCGGAATTCCCTGGCCCGTGAGCCGCTCCCGATGCCATCCTGGCTGCGTGAACGGACCGGAGATCCAGATCAGCTTCGCCCCCGGCCTGCGGCTCTTCGTCTCGGCCGAACGGCGGTCGGGACACACGGCCGTGGCCACCGACGGCGCCTCGTCGCTCGGCCATGTGGTGGAGTCGCTGGGCGTTCCGCTCACCGAGGCCGGCCGGCTGCTCGTCGACGGCCGCCCCGTGCCGCCCTCGCACGTGCCCACGGCCGGCGAGACGGTCGACGTGGAAGGGGTCGCGCGGCCCCAGCAGGTGCCCGGCGCCCCGCTGCGCTTCCTGCTCGACGTGCACCTCGGGACGCTGGCACGGCGGCTGCGGCTGCTCGGCGTCGACGCGGCGTACGAGAGCGAGGACATCGGCGATCCGGCGCTCGCCGCGCTGTCCGCGAAGGAGCGGCGCGTGATGCTCTCCCGGGACCGCGGGCTGCTGCGGCGCCGTGAGCTGTGGGCGGGCGCGTACGTCTACAGCGACCGGCCGGACGACCAGCTGCGGGACGTCCTCGAACGGTTCGCGCCGACGCTCGCGCCGTGGACCCGCTGCACGGCGTGCAACGGGGAGCTGGCCGAGGCCGACAAGGACGCGGTGCGCGAGCGGATCGAGAAGGGCACGGAGAACACGTACGACGTCTTCGCCCAGTGCACGGCCTGCGGCCGGGTGTACTGGCGGGGCGCCCATCACGCGCGTCTGGAGACGATCGTCGCCGACGCGGTACGCGAGTTCGGCGGCGCGACCGCCCACTGAGCCGACGACGGGCCGCGCCCGGCGCCCTCGCTCTCCAGGCCCGCGCGCCCTGCGCGCCCTGCGGGCTCCGCGCGCCTCTCGAGTCCTACGCGCCCGCGCGGCGGCCACGGGGCCGGCTACGGCGCCTCCGCGGTCAGATAGCGCTGCACCGTCGGCCCGAGCCAGGCCACCACGTCCTCGCGGGACATCTCGACGAGCGGCCCGAGGCGCAGCACGTAGCGGGCGAGCGCCATGCCGAGGATCTGCGAGGCGACCAGGCCGGCCCGGCGCGGCGCGTCGGCGGGGTCGGGGCAGACGCCGGCCGCGAGCGGCCCGATCTGCCCGGCGAAGATCGCCTGCATCCGCTCGGCCCCTGCTTCGTTGGTGACGCCGACCCGCAGCAGGCCGGTCAGGACGTCGTCCCGCTCCCAGCGGTCGAGGAAGTGCGTGACGAGCGAGGCGCCGACGTGCCGCGCGGGCAGCGCGCCCAGCTCCGGAAGGTCCAGCTCGACGGCGGTGGCCGCGGTGAAGAGTCCCTCCTTGTTGCCGTAGTAGCGCATGACCATCGACGGGTCGATGCCGGCGTCGCGGGCGATGGCGCGGATGGTCGCGCGCTCGTAGCCGTCGGCGGCGAAGCGCTCGCGGGCGGCTTCGAGGATGGCGCTACGGGTGGCGTCGGAGCGCCGTGCGGTCGTCATGCCAACAACTGTAGGCCAACAGGCGTTGACACGCCATCGCCGCCTGCTCTACATTTGCCAACGAGCGTTGACCCACAGCCGTTGGCCAACGAGCGTAGGCATCCCTGGAGGCAGTCATGAGCACCCCGGGCACCACCGACCCCGCCGGCACCGCCGGCACCACCCTCGACACCGACGTCCTCGTCGTCGGCGCCGGACCCACCGGACTCCTCCTCGCCGGCGACCTCGCCGCCGCCGGCCTGCGCGTCACGCTCGTCGAGCGCCGCGACGGCGGCATCGGCAACCTGACCCGCGCGTTCGCCGTCCACGCCCGCACCCTCGAACAGCTCGACGCCCGCGGCCTTGCTGACGAACTCGTCGCCACCGGCACCCCGCTCACCTCGCTGCGCCTCTTCGGCCGGCTCTCCCTCGACCTGTCCCGGCTGCGCACCCGCTTCCCCTTCCTGCTCATCACCCCGCAGTACGAGGTCGAGCGGCTCCTCGAACGCCGCGCGCTGTCCACAGGTGTGGAATTCCGGTACGGGACCCGCCTGCGCGGCCTGCGCCAGGACGCCGACACTGTCACCGCCGAGCTGACCGGCCCCGACGGACCCGTCACCCTGCGCGCCTCCTACCTGGTCGGCGCCGACGGCGTGCGCAGCACCGTGCGCGACGCCATCGGCCTGCCCTTCCCCGGCGCCTCCGTGATCCGCTCCCTCGTCCTCGCGGACGTCCGCCTCACCGAGGAGCCCGGCCGGCTGCTCACCGTCGCCGCCACCGGCGACGCCTTCGCCTTCATCGCGCCGTTCGGCGACGGCTGGTACCGGGTCATGGGCTGGGACCGCACCCGCCAGGTCCCCGACAGCGATCCCGTCGACCTCGAAGAGGTCCGCACCCTGGCCCGCCGCGCCCTCGGCACCGACCACGGCATGCACGACGCCCGCTGGGTCTCCCGCTTCCACAGCGACGAGCGCCAGGCGCCCGCCTACCGCTCCGGCCGGGTCTTCCTCGCCGGAGACGCCGCCCACGTCCACTCCCCGGCCGGCGGCCAGGGCATGAACACCGGCCTCCAGGACGCCGCCAACCTGTCCTGGAAGCTCGCCGCCGTCCTGCGCGGCGACGCACCCGACCCCGAGACCCTGCTCGACAGCTACCAGTCCGAGCGGCATCCCGTCGGTGCCCGCGTGCTGCGCAGCAGCGGCGCCCTCGTCCGGCTCGCCATGGCCCGCACCCCGCTCCAGCGCGCCGCCCGCGGCCTCGCCGCCCGGCTGCTCGGCACCGTCCGCCCCGCCGCCGACCGCGCCATGGGCCAGATCACCGGCATCGGCATCTCCTACGGCTCCGACACCCGCCGCGTCCCCGACCTGAAGCTGCGCGAGGGCCGGCTCTACGAGCTCCTCCGCGCGGGCGAGTTCGTGCTGGTCGCGCCCGACGGGGCCACCCCGGCCCTGCCCCGCACCGCACCGGCCGACGCCGCCCGCGTCATACGGGCCACCTGGGCGAACCCGGCCCGCCGCGACACGCTCCTCGTCCGCCCCGACGGCTACACGCTCCCACTGTGAGCCCCCAGCCCGAAGCACGCCCCGAGACCCGCCCCGCGTCAGAAGACGTACGGATCGCCCGTCGCCAGGACCAGGACACGATGGCGGTCGTTGCGAGGGTTGCCGTCGACCACACCGTCACGCCAGACCGTACGGATCTCCACGGTCAGCTCGTCCGGCCGGCCCGCCGTCCGCAGGTCCAGCGCGAGCTCACCGACCGCTCCGGCCGCCCGCAGCTCACCCGTACGACAGGAGATCACCCGGTCACTGCTCCACAGACACGCCGACGGCAGCTCCTGACCGGCCGCCAGCGGCTGGGAGAAGGTGAGCCGCACGGTCGCCTGGGACACGTCCGCCGGGCCGTGGTTCTCGCTGACCAGCCAGACCCCGAGCCGCCCGTCCCAGAGCGAGACATGGCCGTGGTGGGCCAGATCCGCCTCGGGCGCGGCGGCGGCCCGCGCGCCCGCACCCGTACCGGTCACCAGGACGGCGGCCAGGGCCGCGCCGAGCAGCGCCTTGCGCATCACACTCATGCACCGAAGATACCGATTGATACCCATATATTCTGACTACTCGTCAGTCGCGTGTCCCATGGCACCCTCTCCACCATGCCGATCGCCCGCTCCGCCGCCCTCTTCGCCGTCGCCGCCCTCTTCGAGATCGGCGGCGCCTGGCTCGTCTGGCAAGGCGTACGAGAACACCGCGGCTGGATCTGGATCGGCACCGGCGTCCTCGCCCTCGGCGTCTACGGCTTCGTCGCCACCCTCCAGCCCGACGCCGAATTCGGCCGCATCCTCGCCGCCTACGGCGGCGTCTTCGTCGCCGGCTCCCTCGCCTGGGGCATGATCGCCGACGGCTACCGCCCCGACCGCTGGGACGTCACCGGCGCCCTGATCTGCCTCGCCGGCATGGCCGTGATCATGTACGGCCCGCGCGGCGGCCGCTGACCCCCGCCCGCACACCCCGCCCTATCCTGACCGTGCGATCGACACAATCGACCACATGCGCGAGGAGCACGTCATGACTGCCGCCGGTACCCCCATCGCCGTCGTCACCGGAGCGAGCAGCGGCATCGGCGCCGCCACCGCCCGGCAGCTCGCCGCCGCCGGCTACCGCGTGGTCCTCACCGCCCGCCGCAAGGACCGCATCGAAGCCCTCGCCGCCGAGATCAACGAAGCCGGCCACCAGGCCACCGCCTACGCCCTCGACGTCACCGACCGCGCCGCCGTCGACGAGTTCGCCACCGCCTTCCGCACCCTCGCCGTCCTCGTCAACAACGCCGGCGGCGCACTCGGCGCCGACCCCGTCGCCACCGGCGACCCCGCCGACTGGCGCACGATGTACGAGGTCAACGTCATCGGCACCCTCAACGTCACCCAGGCCCTGCTGCCCGCCCTCACCGCCGGCGGCGACGGCACCGTCGTCATCGTCTCCTCCACCGCCGCCCACGCCACCTACGAAGGCGGCGCCGGCTACGTCGCCGCCAAGAACGGCTCCCGCGTCCTCGCCGAAACCCTCCGCCTGGAGATCGTCGGCACGCCCGTCCGCGTCATCGAGATCGCCCCCGGCATGGTCAAGACCGACGAATTCGCCACCACCCGCTTCCGCGGCGACACCGAGAAGGCCGCCAAGGTCTACGCCGGCGTCGCCGAACCCCTGACCGCCGACGACGTCGCCGACACCATCACCTGGGCCTGCACCCGCCCCCCGCACGTCAACATCGACCTCCTCGTCGTCCGCCCCCGCGCCCAGGCCTCCAACACCAAGGTCCACCGCGAGCTCTGACCCCACCCCACCTCGGGCACCCGTTCGGGTGAACCACCCCGAACACCCCACCGCTACCCGAACCTTCGACCTACGGTCGACACAACTCCATACAGAACGGCCCCCGGCCGGGACTCCACTCCCCGCCGAGGGCCTCACCACCAGGAAGACGCGGGATCCCCTACGGCAAGAAGTCCCGCATCATCCAGCCGCCCCGAGTCGCGTTCTCCCGGCCGGACTACCTCCGTGGCGTCATCGACGCCGACGGATCACTCGGCTGGACCGCCGACGGCATCCCGTTCCTCTCGTTCACGTCCGCCAGCACCGCCTTGGCGGCGTACCTGTGCCACTACGCGAAAAAGATCACGGGCGCGGAACGCATCGCCCGCCGCAACACCCGCGACAAGGTCTACGTGATCACCTACGTCTTGGAACAGGCGCAGCAGCTCGCCGCGCACCTGTACTACCCCGGCTGCCTCGCGCTGGACCACAAGAAGGCCAATGCGACGGCGATCCAGACGTGGAAGCGACCGGCAGGAATGCGGAAAGCACCGCCACGCATCGCATGGACGGCAGAGAAGGACCGCATCCTGCTCGCCGCGCCGACCCTTGCAGACGCCGCCGCGACGCTGCAGCTGTCCCAGAGCGCGTGCCAGGTCCGCCGATGGAAGCTGACGCACGGGCTGGTCGCGCTGCCGGACTGACCATCCCGAGGGGGTGGCCCGCACCGCCACCCCCTCCATGCTCAGCCCTTCACATTGACGACCTGCTTCAGCTTCGCGACCACCTCGACCAAGTCCTGCTGCTGCTCCATGACCTGCTCGATCGGCTTGTAGGCGCCGGGGATCTCATCGAGCACGCCGGCGTCCTTACGGCACTCCACGCCCCGCGTCTGCTCCTCCAGGTCCCGGACCGTGAATCGCCGCTTCGCCGCGCTCCGGCTCATCCGCCGGCCGGCTCCGTGGGACGCCGAATTGAACGCGGCCTCGTTGCCGAGCCCCTTCACGATGTACGAGCTGGTGCCCATCGAGCCCGGAATGATCCCAAGGTCTCCGGCTCCCGCCCGGATCGCCCCCTTCCGCGTGATGAGCAGGTCCATCCCCTCGTACCGCTCCTCCGCCACGTAGTTGTGGTGGCAGGAAATGACCGGGTCGAAGGTGACCTTCGCCTTGCGGAACTCGCGGCGCATGACCTCCTGCAGGAGTGCCATCATGACCGCGCGGTTGTACTTCGCGTATTCCTGTGCCCAGTACAGGTCACTCCGGTAGGCCGCCATCTGCGGGGTGTCCGCGACGAACACCGCGAGGTCGCGGTCGACCAGACCCTGGTTGTGGGGAAGCTTCTGCGCCTCGCCGATGTGGTACTCGGCGAGCTCCTTGCCGATGTTGCGCGAGCCGGAGTGCAGCATCAGCCAGACCGCCCCTGCCTCATCGAGACAGACTTCGATCAGGTGGTTTCCTGAGCCGAGCGTTCCCATTTGCTTCTCGGCTCGTTCACGACGGAATTTGACCGGTTCGGCGACCGTGTCGAACCGCGACCACAGGTCCCCGAACCCCGCCGTGGCGAACTGGAACAGCCGGCCGGGATCCACCATCTCGCGGTGCATCCCCCGCCCCACCGGAATCGCCTGCTCGATCTTGGAGCGCAGTCGCGAGAGGTCACCCGGGAGGTCGTTCGCGGTCAGGGAGGTCTTGACGGCCGACATGCCGCAGCCGATGTCGACGCCGACCGCCGCCGGGCAGACCGCGCCGCGCATCGCGATCACCGAGCCGACCGTCGCACCCTTGCCGTAGTGCACGTCGGGCATCACGGCCAGGCCCTTGATCCACGGCAGTGTGGCCACGTTCTGCAGCTGCTGCATCGCGCCGCCCTCGACGGACGCCGGATCCGCCCACATGCGGATGGGTACCTTCGCACCCGGCACCTCTACGTACGACATACTTCCTCGATTCCCCCAAAAAGTCCGATAACGCAAAAACCGGCGCCAAAGCCCGTACAGGTGACTGCGGACCGGCATCAACGGCTGTGCGTGCGATACACATTGTGTTCACCGCGCCCTGCGGGGCGGTAACGAATTTTCGGGGGATGCCTCCGGGAGAAGGGAGCCTGGGATGGTGCAGCGCAAGGCGAACACACCCGGACGATCCGGGCCCGCGGTGCTCTCCGCGGTCGCGCTCGCCCTCGGTCTCGGCATCGGCCTGACAGGCTGCTCCGCCGGCGCCGACCCGCAGACCGAGGCCGTGGACTCCAAGGCGGGTCCGGCCGCTCCCGCCGCGCCTCCCGGCCGCTACCGCACGCTCTTCGAGCCCTGCGGCGCCATTCCGCAGGCGACCCTGAAGGATCTGCTGCCCGGCGCGGCCGAGCTGCCCGAGGCGGAGCGGGACCGGGCCTACCGCGGCACCTCCGCCGCCACCTTCGACACCGACCGGCGGGTGGGCTGCAGCTGGAAGGCCGACGCCCCGGACACCGCGCACCGGCTGACGCTGGACATCGAGCGGGTGGTCTCCTACGACCCGGTGGTCAGCGACGACGACCGGGCGCAAGAGGTGTACGGCCGCAAGCAGGCGGCCGCCGGTATCGCGCCGCCGCCGTCCACCGCGCCCGCGAACCCGTCCGCGCCCTCGGGCACACCGGGGACGACGGGGACGTCTGGCACAACGGGCGGCGTCCCGGCCACCCCGACCGCCCCGACCGGCCCCGCCTCGCACGCGGCCTCGGCTTCCGGCGGCGCCGCCTCTCCGCCGGCCGGCGGCCGGCCGGCTCACGCGCCCCAGGCCGGCACCGGCCCCACCGGCGCCGCGACGCCGCCGCCCGGTGGTGCCGCGGCCACCGGTCTGGAGCCGCGCGTGCTGGAAGGCCTCGGTGAGGTCGCCTTCCTCGACGACACGCTCGTGACCACCGGTCCGTCGGGTGCGAAGCGCCTCGTGAGCGTGGTGTTCCGCACATCGAACGTGATCGTCACGGTGGAGTACGAGGAGCAGACGGGCACCTCCGCCGAGGCGCCGGACAGCAAGGAACTGCAGGAAAAGGCCAGGAATCTGGCCCGGCTGCTGGCCGACCGGCTGGAGGAGTAGCCGTCGGGTCCCGCTGCGTGATCCGCTCGGTGAGCGCCGCGGGACCACGTAACGTGTCGGCGTACCCCGGCCGCCCGGCCGCCGGCCGCCCGAGCGACCGCCAAGCGACCGCCCAAGCGACTGAAGGAACCATGCACCGATCAGCTCCGCGACTCTCCCGCATACTCGCCTGCGCCGCCGTCGTCCCGGTGATGCTCGTCGCCGCCGGCTGCTCCTCCGGATCGGATTCCGGTGACAAGGGCTCCGGCTCGCCGGACCAGGCGTCGTCGTCGGCGTCGGCGTCCCCGAAGCCTTCGCAGTCGACGAAGACGGTCGAGCCCGCGCGGTTCGCCAAGCTGCCGGACGTGTGCAAGGCGGTCTCGACGAAGACGGTCGAGAGCCTGGTGCCGAAGGTGAAGAACAAGAACGGTACGGCGGCCGCGTCCAGCGATCTGACGAGCCGGGGCGGCTGCTCCTGGAACGGTCTGGAGGACAAGGGCGTCAAGGGCTCGAACTATCGCTGGCTGGATGTGTCCTTCTACCGTTACGAGTCGGACGCCACGCTCGGCAGCGGGCAGGAGCGTGCCGCGGACAACTACGCCAAGGAGCTGGCGAAGGTCCAGGCGACGCAGGGTGCGAAGAAGCTGCGGACGGTGCGGGCGTCGGGTGTCGGTGATCAGGCGGACACGGTGACGTACGGGGTGCGCAAGACGGACGAGGACTTCCAGTACGCGTCGGTCGTGGCGCGTACGGGCAATGTCGTGGTGCTGCTGTCGTACAACGGGGCCGGTTACGCGGGTGCGGACACTCCGTCGGAGAAGGCGATCGCGGAGGGTGCGGTGAAGGCGGCCAAGGAGGCGGTCGCGGCGGTGGCGGCGGCCAACAAGTAGGCGTTTGCACCGGTTTGTTCGGAGCCCGGCCCTCCCCAGGGGGCCGGGCTTCGCGCACATGTGCCAGTCTGTGCCCGCGAGATGTCGATCGACGGGAGGGATCGCGGGTGGCCGCGATGCAGCTGACACGTACGCACCGCATACTCATCGGGCTGGTCGTCGCCGGTGCGGTGATCATCGCCGGGATCGGCTTCGCCGGTTCGTACGCGGCGGTGCGGGAGCTCGCCGTCAACAAGGGCTTCGGCACCTTCTCGTACTTCTTTCCGATCGGTATCGACGCGGGTATCTGTGTGCTGCTCGCGCTCGATCTGCTCCTGACGTGGATCCGTATCCCGTTCCCGTTGCTGCGGCAGACGGCGTGGCTGCTGACGGCGGCGACGATCGCCTTCAACGGTGCGGCGGCGTGGCCGGACCCGCTGGGTGTGGGGATGCACGCGGTCATTCCGGTGCTGTTCGTGGTGGCGGTCGAGGCGGCGCGGCATGCGGTGGGCCGGATCGCGGACATCACGGCGGACAAGCACATGGAGGGTGTGCGTCTGACGCGTTGGCTGCTGTCGCCGGTGCCGACGTTCCGGTTGTGGCGGCGGATGAAGCTGTGGGAGCTGCGGTCGTACGAGCAGGTGATCAAGCTGGAGCAGGACCGGCTGATCTATCAGGCGCGGCTTCAGGCTCGTTTCGGGCGTGCGTGGCGTCGTAAGGCGCCGGTGGAGGCGTTGATGCCGCTGCGGCTGGCGAAGTACGGCGTGCCGTTGGCGGAGACGGCTGCGGCGGGGCTGGCGGCTGCGGGTGTGGAGCCGGTGTTGTTGCCGGCGGCGCCGGTGGTGGCGGAGCTGGAGCAGTCGCATGCTCAGGCGGTGCGGGGTGCGGTGCCGGTTCAGGGGGCCGGGGTGCCGCAGCAGGGCCCGGCGGGGGTTCAGGCGGGGCCGCAGGCCTCGGCGGAGGGCCAGGGGCAGGGCCCGGGCCAGGGCCAGGCGGCCGGTCAGGGCCAGGGTCCGGGTCAGAGTCAGGGTCCGGGTCAGAGTCAGGGTCCGGGTGAGGTTCCGGGCGAGGGGAATCCGTGGTTCGTGGCCCAGCAGGTCTCGCCCGAGGCGTATCAGGGCACGTACGCCCCGCAGATCGTGGAGGGTCTGGAGCCGACGCCGGTGCCGATTCCGCAGGGCCCGGAGGATGTTCCTCCGCCGGGTCCTGAGGAGTTCGTGGAGTATCCGGAGTACGTGGAGCCGGATCCGTCGATCGACGCGTTCGCGGACTCCGCGTACAAGGCGATGTGGGAGTACGTCGAGGAGAACCAGGTCTTTCCGACCTCGGAGCAGCTCGACATATGGCTGAGTGACCGGTACGCGATTCATCACCCGCGCAGTGCTTCGGTGCTTCGTGAGCTGACGCCGCGGCTGCGGCAGCAGATCGAGCAGGAGCTGGCGGAGAGCCAGACGCCGTAGGTGCGGCGCGGGCAGGTGGTCAGGCCTTCGCCTTCTTCTTGGCGGTCTCGCCCCAGGCGGCGAGCGCGATGCCTACGGCGAAGAGGGCGAGGTAGCCGGCGGTGGGGATGTCCCACCATTTCTGCAGGAGGCCCCAGGGGCCGTCTCCGAAGAGGCGTCCGCCGGCGCCGAGGCCGCCTTGGACGAGGGCGATCCAGCCGATGACGGTGACCGCTTCGTGGGTGAGGGCGTGGTTCTTCATGTCTCCACGGTCTCCCGCGGGGCGCGTCGTTTCGTCGTGCCCACGACGGAAACCGCCCTCCTCCGAACGATGCAGAGGAGGGCGGTTTCCGTCGTGGGTGCCGGTCAGGCGCCGAGCAGCTTGCGCACCCGGCCGGCGCCGACCGCGAGGAGCAGGGTGGGCAGGCGGGGGCCGGTCTCGCGGCTGACGAGGAGCTTGTAGAGCAGGGCGAAGAAGGAGCGCTGGGCCAGCTTCAGCTCGGGGGTGGGCTTGGCGTCGGGCGTGAGGCCGGCCATGACCTTGGGGACGCCGTAGACGAGGGTGGTCAGGCCGTCGAGGGACCAGTGGGTGTCGAGGCCCTCGAGGAGCAGGCGCAGGGATTCGCGGCCTTCGTCGTCGAGGGAGGCGAGGAGTTCGGTGTCGGGCTCGTCGCGGACGATGGTGCGCTGGTCGGCCGGGACCTGGGTGGTGATCCAGTTCTCGGCGCGGTCGAGGCGGGGCCGGACCTCGTCGAGGTCGGTGACCGGGTTGTCCGGGTCGAGGTCGGCGAGGATGCGCAGGGTCTGCTCGTCGTGGCCGGCGGTGATGTCCACGACGGAGGCGAGCGTCCGGTAGGGCAGCGGGCGGGGCGTGCGGGGCAGCTCGCCGGCGGCGGTGCGGACGGCGCGGGTGTGGGCGGCGGCGTCGGCGGGCAGGACGGTGCCGTCGGCGACCTTGGCCTCGAGCTTGTCCCACTCGTCGTAGAGCCGCTGGATCTCCTGGTCGAAGGCGATCTTGAAGGACTGGTTGGGGCGGCGGCGGGCGTAGAGCCAGCGCAGGATCTGGGGCTCCATGATCTGCAGGGCGTCGGCCGGGGTGGGGACGCCGCCGCGGGAGGAGGACATCTTGGCCATGCCGCTGATGCCGACGAAGGCGTACATGGGGCCGATGGGCTGGACGCCGTCGAAGATGCCGACGATCTGGCCGCCGACCTGGAAGGAGGAGCCGGGCGAGGAGTGGTCGACGCCGGAGGGCTCGAAGATCACGCCTTCGTAGGCCCAGCGCATGGGCCAGTCGACCTTCCAGACCAGCTTGCCGCGGTTGAACTCGCTCAGCTTGACGGTCTCGGCGAAGCCGCAGGCGGTGCAGGTGTAGGCGAGTTCGGTGGTGTCGTCGTCGTAGGAGGTGACGGTGGTGAGGTCCTTCTCGCAGCGGCCGCAGTACGGCTTGTACGGGAAGTAGCCGGCGCCGGATCCGGAGCCGTCGTCCTCGCCGGCGGCGCCGGAGCCCTCGGCGGCCTCGAGCTCGGCCTCGTCGACGGGCTTCTGGGACTGCTTCTTGGGCGCCTTCTTGGTGCGGTACTGGTCGAGGATGGCGTCGATGTCGCCGCGGTGGCGCATGGCGTGCAGGATCTGCTCGCGGTAGACGCCGGAGGTGTACTGCTCGGTCTGGCTGATCGGGTCGTACTCGACGCCGAGCTCGGCGAGGGCTTCGACCATGGCGGCCTTGAAGTGCTCGGCCCAGTTGGGGTGGGGCGAGCCGGCGGGCGCGGGGACGGAGGTCAGCGGCTTGCCGATGTGCTCGGCCCAGGACTCGTCGATGCCCGCGACGCCGTTGGGCACCTTGCGGTAGCGGTCGTAGTCGTCCCAGGAGATCAGGTGGCGGACCTCGTGGCCGCGGCGGCGGATCTCGTCGGCGACGAGGTGCGGGGTCATGACCTCGCGCAGGTTGCCGAGGTGGATGGGGCCGGACGGGGAGAGGCCGGAGGCGACGACGACCGGTTTGCCAGGCGCACGTCGCTCCGACTCGGCGATGACCTCGTCCGCGAAACGGGAGACCCAGTCGGTCTCGGTGCTGCTCTGAGCCACGGTCGGTTCGTCCTTCTTCCTTGTTTCCTCGAAGCCTCGAAGGCCTGACAGGTCTACGTGAGTCATTCTCCCAGACGGAACGACGCGGTCCGAGGTTGTCCACAGGTCGGGCTTCGTCCACAGGCGGCGAAAACACGTTGCCCGCCCATGGGACACTTGACAAGCGAAATAGACCACCGGGACACCCGGACTCGACACAACAGGAACGGAAGCTCATGGCCTCGGTCCCTTCCCTCGCTTCGACCGTGCAGCAGCGCCTCGCGGAAGGCCTCTCGGCAGCCCTGCCGGAGGCCGGTTCCGCCGATCCGCTGCTGCGACGAAGCGACCGGGCCGACTTCCAGGCCAACGGCATCCTGGCGCTCGCCAAGCGGCTCAAGGGCAATCCGCGTGAGCTGGCGACGAAGGTCGTGGAGTCGATTCCGGCGAACGACGTCCTGAAGGAGATCGAGGTCTCCGGCCCCGGCTTCCTGAACATCACCGTGTCGGACGCGGCGATCATCGACACGCTGGCGGCGCGCGCCGCCGACGACCGGCTCGGTGTGCCGTTCAACCCGGCGGCCGGCACGACCGTGATCGACTACGCCCAGCCGAACGTGGCGAAGGAGATGCACGTCGGTCACCTGCGGTCGGCGGTCATCGGCGCGGCGATGGTCGAGATCCTGGAGTTCACGGGCGAGAAGGTGGTCCGGCGCCATCACATCGGCGACTGGGGCACCCAGTTCGGCATGCTCATCCAGTATCTGATCGAGCACCCGCACGAGCTGGACCACAAGAGCGAGGGCGCGGACGCGGAGGTCTCCGGCGAGGAGGCCATGTCCAACCTGAACCGGCTCTACAAGGCCTCGCGTGCGCTGTTCGACTCCGACGAGGAGTTCAAGACGCGGGCGCGGGCGCGGGTGGTCGAGCTGCAGGCGGGCGACGAGGAGACGCTGGCCCTGTGGCAGCGGTTCGTCGACGAGTCGAAGATCTACTTCTACTCGGTCTTCGAGAAGCTCGACATGGACATCCGTGACCCCGACATCGTCGGCGAGTCCGGCTACAACGACATGCTGCAGGAGACCTGCCGGCTGCTCGAGGAGTCGGGCGTGGCGGTGCGTTCCGAGGGCGCGCTGTGCGTGTTCTTCGACGACGTGAAGGGCCCGGACGGCAACCCGACGCCGCTGATCGTGCAGAAGTCGGACGGCGGCTTCGGCTACGCGGCGACGGACCTGTCGGCGATCCGCGACCGGGTGCGGAACCTGAAGGCGTCGACCCTGCTGTACGTGGTGGACGCGCGCCAGTCGCTGCACTTCAAGATGGTCTTCGAGACGGCCCGCCGGGCGGGCTGGCTGAACGACGAGGTGAAGGCCGTCCAGCTGGCCTTCGGCACGGTCCTGGGCAAGGACGGCAAGCCGTTCAAGACCCGTGAGGGCGAGACGGTGCGGCTGGTGGACCTGCTGGACGAGGCGATCGAGCGGGCCTCCGCGGTGGTCCGCGAGAAGGCGCAGGACCTCTCCGAGGAGGAGATCGCCGAGCGCGGCACCCAGGTGGGCATCGGCGCGGTGAAGTACGCGGACCTGTCGACGTCGGCGGCGCGGGACTACAAGTTCGACCTGGACCAGATGGTCTCGCTGAACGGCGACACCTCGGTGTATCTGCAGTACGCGTACGCGCGTATCCAGTCGATCCTGCGCAAGGCGGGCGACGCGAAGCCGGCGGCTCATCCGGAGCTGACGCTCGCGGTGTCGGAGCGGGCGCTCGGCCTGCACCTGGACTCGTTCGGCGAGCTCCTTCAGGAGACCGCCGCGGAGTACGCGCCGCACAAGCTGGCCGCGTATCTGTATCAGCTGGCGTCGCTCTACACGACGTTCTACTCGGAGTGCCCGGTCCTCAAGGCCGACACTCCGGAGCAGGTCGAGAACCGGCTCTTCCTCTGCGACCTGACCGCCCGGACCCTGCACCAGGGCATGGCCCTGCTGGGGATCCGGACGCCCGAGCGTCTCTGACGCTCAGCCGCGGACGGTGACGGTGACGGCCATGCCCACGGGTGTGGCCGTCACTGTGTGACCCAGGTGCCCTTGTCGGGCCAGTAGCCGTACGTCGGCCGGCCTTCGATCGCGCTGGTACGGAAGGGCTGGCCGCCGTCGTCCACGCGGACCCGGCCCTTCTGCGTGCCGCTGCTCCAGTCGAGCTCCAGGTACCAGGAGGCGACGTGTTCCTCGGTGTGCACGTCGAGGTTGAAGACCTGCGGATCGCCGGTGGCGACCTTGTACGGGAAGTTCTTCGCGGGCACCACGCGGTCTCCGTCCTGTCCGGCGACCGGCTTCACGTAGGGCCGGGGCGCGTCGAGGTCGATGTCGAAGGTCTGCGGGGTGATTCCGCTGCCGCAGCCGTCGCCCATGGAGTACGCGGCCCGGTTCAGGGGCTTGTTGCGCTCCACCATCCGGACGTGGAGGGCGGTGAGGACGACGGGTTCGCGGGTGCGGCCGGTGACGGTGATCTGGAGCTGCATGTGGCCGCCGTCGATGCCGTCGAGCGCCCGGGCCCAGCCGCGGGTGTCCTGTGGCGGGGGCGGCGGCGGGACGTGGCTGGGGTCCTGGTCCAGGAGGTAGTACTGGCCGCAGGGTTCGGCCCAGTTGTAGGAGCTGATGCCGGCGTTGAAGGGTGCGGGCGAGGCGGTCTCGGTGGCCGGGCCCCGGCCGTCGTCGCGGCTGTCGGCCGGGCCGTCGCCGATGCAGCCCACGACGTAGGCGGTGGGCACGGCGAGGGCCACGACGGCGGCGGCGGCGAGTGCGCCGCGCAGTGGTTTGCGGGAGGGCGCGGCGGGTGTTTTCGCCGCCGGCGGGCCGGCGAGGAGCAGGGGCGGGTCCTGGGGCGCGGGCGTAGGTCCCGGCGCGGGCTCGCGCCCGGCAGCGGGACCGGCCTCGGGACCGGCCTCGGCAGCGGGATCGGCCTCATCAGCGGGTCCGGGCTCGTGGGATCGGTGGCCCGCGGGCGCGTCCGGCGCCGGCGCCGGCTCGGGTGCCCGGCTCGCGGGGCCCCGTCGGCGCGCCTCGTCGGCGACGATCCAGGCGCGGTGCAGTTCGACGAGTTCCTCGCGGGAGGCGCCGCACAGCCGCCCGAGGCGCTCCACGGGTGCGAACTCGGTCGGTACGGCGTCACCGTTGCAGTAGCGGTGGAGGGTGGAGGTGCTGACGTGGAGCCGGTTCGCGAGGGCTCCGTAACTGAGCCCGGACCGTTCCTTCAGGGCGCGCATGCGTGCCGGGAAACCGTCCCCCGTGGTCAAGCCCATCCCCGCCTCTCCCCGTCCCGTGTTCCGGAAACGCATTCCAGGGCGCCGCGTTGTCGCAGGTCAGCGGCGTGAATGCGTTCCACCGTCCCTCATTGTCCCGTGCCGATTGCCGGTGGATCACGCCGACCCGCAGGCTTTGAGTCATGCCGAACAGCCGCGTCACCGACGCCCTGGCCTTCGTGGTGCTCGTCGTCTGCACCGTGGCCGTGATCGTTCTGCTCGACCACCACTGACCGCACCACGGGGGAATCCGCCATGCGTACCGTCGTCCGCCGCCTCGCCCTGCCCGCCGCCGTCGTCTCGGCGGCCCTCGCCCTGACCGCCTGCCAGTCGCACGACGGCCCCGCGTCCGCCGTCGCGCCCGAGGAGTCGGCCACGGCGTCCGTTCAGCCCGTCGCTCCCACCACGGCTCCGCCCGGCGGGCCGAGCACGGCCCCGAGCGCGGCCGGGAGCACCGCTCCGGGCGCCGCACCGACGGCCGCGCCCGGGGGCAAGGGGACGGCCCGGCCCACGGCCAGGCCGGGCGCCGCGAACCCCGGCGCCGCCAACCCCGGCGCCGCGAAGCCGGGCGCGGCCCGTCCCGCCCCGGCGTCGGCCGGGAGCACTCCCTGCACGGCGGCCAACAGCAAGGTCGTGGCGAGCAAGGTGAGCCGCCCGGTCAACCACCTGCTGCTCACCGTCACCAATGTCGGCAGCCGCCCGTGCGACGCGCTGGGCGCCCCGTTCGTCGGCTTCGACGACGCCCAGGCCACCGTCAGGGTCGTCGAGGACAGCAAGCCGCAGGCCGTCGTCACGCTGCTGCCCGGGGAGTCGGGCTACGCGTCCCTGATCCTCACCGGTGAGCCGGGCGCCGGCACGCGGACGGTGCGGACGATCAAGGTCTATCTCACCGGCGAGAGCGGTACGACGGTGACGGCGCCGAGCGGAACGTTCGCCGACGACGGCGCCGCCGTGTCGTACTGGCAGCGGGACCTGCAGGACGCCCTCACCTACTGACCTGCCCCGACTCAGCGGCGGATCGGGTGGGACGTCCGCCCCGAGGCCTCGTCGATCTCGGTGTGGGCCTTCTGGAGCAGCTGCGAGGCGAGGTCCATGAGCGCGCGGGCGCCGGCGATCTCCTCGCCGACCCGCAGCTGCTCCGGGTCGGAGGGGTGGCGCATGGCGTTGCCGTGGGCGCGGCATTCCGTACCGTCGCTGAGCCGCACCATCGCCGCCGCCCGTGTCCGGTCGCCCTCCTCCTTGAACTCCATCTCGACGTGCCAGCCGACCAGCGTGTTCATCATGAGGACCACCTCCACGGAGGTACCTGTCGGGTACCTCTCCAGGGTGCATCCGCGGGCGCCCGGTCCGCGCGCTCAAAGGCGGGGCGCGCTCGAAGGCCCGGCAGGCTCAAAAGCCGGCTCACAGGCCCGGCAGGCTCAAAGGCCGGCGCGCTCGCGGGCCCGGCGCCGACCAGAGCCCCGGCGTGCTCAGAGCCCGCGTGCGAGCTTCTGCGCGACCTCCGTCGCCCAGTAGGTCAGGATCATGTGCGCGCCGGCGCGCCGGATGCCGGTCAGGGTCTCGAAGATCGCCTTGTCCCGGTCGATCCAGCCCTTCTCCGCCGCGGCCTCGACCATCGCGAACTCGCCGCTGATCTGGTACGCGGCGACGGGCACGTGCACCGCCTCGGCGACCTTGGCGAGGACGTCCAGGTACGGGCCCGCCGGCTTCACCATCACCATGTCGGCGCCCTCTTCGAGGTCGAGCGCCAGCTCCCGCAGGGACTCGCGCACGTTGGCCGGGTCCTGCTGGTAGGTCTTGCGGTCGCCGGTCAGGGAGGAGGCGACGGCCTCGCGGAAGGGGCCGTAGAAGGCGGAGGAGTACTTCACGGTGTAGGCGAGGATGGAGACGTCCTCCTTGCCGATGGTGTCCAGGGCGTCGCGGATGACGCCGACCTGGCCGTCCATCATTCCGGAGGGTCCGACCACGTGGACGCCGGCGTCGGCCTGGACCTGGGCCATCTCGGCGTAGCGCTCGAGGGTGGCGTCGTTGTCGATCCGGCCGTCGGCGTCCAGGACGCCGCAGTGGCCGTGATCGGTGTACTCGTCGAGGCACAGGTCCGACATGATCACGAGGTCGTCGCCGACCTCGGCCCGGACGTCGCGGATCGCGACCTGGAGGATGCCGTCCGGGTCGGTGCCCGCCGTGCCGGCCGCGTCCTTCTTGGCGTCCTCGGGCACGCCGAACAGCATGATCCCGGAGACGCCGGCCTCCACCGCCTCCACGGCGGCCTTGCGCAGGGTGTCCCGCGAGTGCTGGACGACGCCGGGCATCGTGGCGATCGGCACGGGCTCGGTCACGCCCTCCCGCACGAACGCGGGAAGGATCAGGTCGGAGGGGTGCAGCCGCGTCTCGGCCACCATCCGCCGCATGGCGGGCGTCGTCCGCAGCCGCCGCGGCCGCGCCCCCGGAAAGCTTCCGTACGAGTTCATGTCCCCGAGGCTACGCCCGCCCGCGCCCTCCACTTACAGACACCTTGTCGCCGTCCCGGCCCCCGGCACGGAGGCAGACGAACACCGGCCGACCCGCCCACGGACCCGCCCATGGGCCCGCCGCCCGCCCGTACCCGGGCCTCCCACCGCCCGCCCGCACACACGCCCATACACGCGCGGGGCGCGGGTTCCCCGAGGAACCCGCGCCCCGCGCGTCACAGGTCAGCTCACGTCGTCCGGCGGCGCCGCGCGCCCGGTCTGCGTTCGCTCGGCCGCGTGACCGGGTCGCCCGCCTCCAGCGCCGCGGCCCGGCGCCGCAGGCCGAACTCCGCGAGGGCCTCGGCCAGCTTGTGGACCGAGGGCTCCGGCGACAGGACGTCGACGCGCAGGCCGTGCTCCTCCGCGGTCTTCGCGGTCGCGGGGCCGATGCAGGCGATGACGGTCACGTTGTGCGGCTTGCCGGCGATGCCGACCAGGTTGCGCACGGTGCTCGACGAGGTGAACAGGACCGCGTCGAAGCCGCCGCCCTTGATGGCCTCGCGGGTGTCCGCCGGCGGCGGCGAGGCGCGCACGGTCCGGTAGGCGGTGACGTCGTCGACCTCCCAGCCGAGCTCGATGAGGCCCGCGACCAGCGTCTCGGTCGCGATGTCGGCCCGCGGCAGGAAGACGCGGTCGATCGGGTCGAAGACCGGGTCGTAGGGCGGCCAGTCCTCGAGGAGGCCGGCGGCGGACTGCTCGCCGCTCGGCACCAGGTCCGGCTTCACGCCGAAGTCGACGAGCGCGGCGGCCGTCTGCTCGCCCACCGCCGCGACCTTGATCCCGGCGAAGGCGCGGGCGTCGAGCCCGTACTCCTCGAACTTCTCCCGTACGGCCTTGACGGCGTTGACGGAGGTGAAGGCGATCCATTCGTAGCGGCCCGTCACCAGGCCCTTGACCGCCCGCTCCATCTGCTGCGGGGTGCGCGGCGGCTCGACGGCGATGGTCGGCACCTCGTGCGGCACCGCGCCGTAGGAACGCAGCTGGTCGGAGAGCGACGCGGCCTGCTCCTTGGTGCGCGGTACGAGCACCCGCCAGCCGAAGAGCGGCTTGGACTCGAACCACGCGAGCTGGTCGCGCTGCGCCGGGGCGCTGCGCTCGCCGACCACGGCTATCGCCGGCCGGTGGCCTTCGGGCGAGGGGAGCACCTTGCCCTGCTTGAAGACCTGGGCGATGGTGCCGAGCGTCGCGGTCCAGGTGCGCTGGCGGGTGGTGGTGCCGGCGACGGTCACGGTGAGCGGGGTGTCCGGCTTACGGCCAGCCGCCACCAGTTCACCGGCCGCGGCGGCGACCGAGTCGAGGGACGTGGAGACGACGACGGTCCCGTCGGAGGCGCCGACCTCGGCCCAGCAGCGGTCGTCGGCGGTCCGGGCGTCGACGAAGCGGACGTCCGTGCCCTGGGCGTCGCGCAGCGGTACGCCGGCGTACGCGGGCACGCCGACGGCGGTGGCGACGCCGGGGACGACCTCGAAGGGGATGCCCTCGGCGGCGCAGGCGAGCATCTCGCTGCCGGCGTTGCCGTCGAGGCCGGGGTCGCCGGTCACCGCACGGACGACCCGCTTGCCGCCCCTCGCGGCCTCCATGACAAGATTGGTCGCATCCCTCAACACGGGGACACCGGCGGTTGTTGACGCCTCGTCGACAACCGTCAGCTCAGGCGTGCTCACGCCCGCGCGCGCATGGCCGCGAACGACTTCGAGCACCTCCGGCTCGGCGATCAGGACGTCCGCTCCGGCCAGGGCCTCGACGGCCCGGAGCGTCAGCAGTCCGGGGTCGCCCGGTCCGGCGCCGAGGAAGGTGACGTGACCGTGGCCGGGGAAGGCGGCGGACGCGGGGCTGGTGGTCGGGCTGGTGGGGCTCAAAGTGCTCGCTCCCCCATAAGACCGGCCGCACCCTTGGCGAGCATCTCGTCCGCGAGTTCGCGTCCGAGGGCCACCGCCTCGTCGTAGGAGGTGGGTACGGGACCGGTGGTGGACAGCTGCACCAGCGTGGCGCCGTCGGTGGTGCCGACGATTCCGCGCAGGCGCATTTCGGTGACAACCTGCCCGTGACCGGGGCCGTCGGCCAGCAGGTCGGCCAGCGCACCCACGGGTGCGGAGCAGCCGGCCTCCAGGGCGGCGAGCAGGGATCGCTCGGCGGTCACGGCGGCCCGGGTGTGCGGGTCGTCGAGTCCGGCGAGCGCGGCGACGAGTGCGGCGTTCGACGCCGGGCACTCGACGGCCAGGGCCCCCTGGCCGGGGGCGGGCAGGACCGTGTCGACCGACAGGTGGTCGACCGACAGGGAGCCGGTGAGCTCCTCGGTTCCGCCGATGCGGTTGAGTCCGGCCGCGGCGAGGACCACCGCGTCCAGTTCTCCGTCGCGTACGTAGCCGACGCGGGTGTCGATGTTGCCCCGGATCGGAACGGTCTCGATGGTCAGGCCGTGGCTGCGCGCGTACGCGTTGAGCTGGGCCATGCGGCGCGGCGAGCCGGTGCCGACGCGGGCGCCGGCCGGCAGCGTCTCCAGCGTGAGGCCCGCCCGGGCGACGAGGACGTCGCGCGGGTCCTCGCGTCGCGGGATCGCCGCCAGCACCAGGTCGGGGTGCTGGGCGGTCGGCAGGTCCTTGAGGGAGTGCACGGCGAAGTCGACCTCGCCGGCGAGCAGGGCGTCGCGCAGCGCGGCGACGAACACGCCGGTGCCGCCGATCTGCGCGAGGTGCTCGCGGGAGGTGTCCCCGTACGTCGTGATCTCCACGAGTTCGACGGGCCGGCCGGTCAACTGCCGGACGGCCTCGGCCACATGGCCGGACTGGGCCATGGCGAGCTTGCTGCGCCTGGTCCCGAGCCTCAGTGCCCTCTCGGTCATACTCGCCCTCGGTTCTTGACGTCGCCGTCGTTCAGGTCGGCCCGGCTGACAGAGGCAACCGTCTCCGGGTCGAGGTCGAAGAGTGTCCGCAGTGCGTCGGCGTACCCGGCGCCGCCGGGCTCGCTGGCGAGCTGCTTGACGCGCACGGTGGGCGCGTGCAGGAGCTTGTCGACCACGCGGCGCACGGTCTGGGTGATCTCGGCGCGCTGCTTGTCGTCGAGGCCGGGCAGCCGGCCTTCCAGGCGGGCGACCTCGCCGGCCACCACGTCGGCGGCCATGGCGCGCAGGGCGACGACGGTCGGGGTGATGTGGGCGGCGCGCTGGGCGGCGCCGAAGGCGGCGACCTCGTCGGCGACGATGGTGCGGACCTGGTCGACGTCGGCGGCCATGGGCGCGTCGGCGGAGGCCTCGGCGAGCGATTCGATGTCGACGAGGCGGACGCCCGGCATGCGGTGGGCGGCGGCGTCGATGTCGCGGGGCATGGCGAGGTCGAGGAGGTGGAGGGGCGTGTCGCGGCCCTGCAGGGCGGTGTCGACGGCTTCGCCGGTGAGGACGAGTCCGGTGGCGCCGGTGCAGGAGACGACGACGTCGGCACGTGTCAGTTCGTCGCCGACGGCAACCATTTCGACCGCGCGTGCGGTCACGCCGGTGCTGCCGGGCTCGGTGAGGATCTCCGCGAGCCGTTCGGCGCGGGCGGCGGTGCGGTTGGCGATGACGATCTCGGTGACGCCGGCCCGTGCGAGGGTGGCGGCGGCGAGCGAGGACATGGAGCCGGCGCCGATGACGAGGGCGCGCTTGCCGCGGGCCCAGTCGTCGACGGGCGTGCCGTCGGCCAGCTGCTCGAGGCCGAAGGTGACGAGCGACTGTCCGGCCCGGTCGATGCCGGTCTCGCTGTGGGCGCGCTTGCCGACCCGCAGGGCCTGCTGGAACAGGTCGTTCAGGAGGCGTCCCGCGGTGTGCAGGTCCTGGCCGAGCGCGAGGGCGTCCTTGATCTGGCCGAGGATCTGGCCCTCGCCGACGACCATGGAGTCCAGGCCGCAGGCCACCGAGAAGAGGTGGTGGACGGCGCGGTCCTCGTAGTGCACGTAGAGATAAGGGGTGAGCTCCTCCAGGCCGACGCCGCTGTGCTGGGCGAGCAGCGTGGACAGCTCGGCAACGCCGGCGTGGAACTTGTCCACGTCGGCGTAGAGCTCGATGCGGTTGCAGGTGGCCAGGACGGCGCCCTCGGCGGCCGGTTCGGCGGCGAGGGTGTCGTGGAGCAGCTTGGTGCGGGCGTCGGCGGAGAGGGAGGCCCGCTCCAGGACGCTGACGGGGGCGCTGCGGTGGCTGAGGCCGACGACGAGGAGGCTCATGCGGGCATCACGGCGGGCATGTCCCCGTCAGGTCCCTTGCGGCCGCCGTCCTCGACGCCTCGGGAGGCGGAGGGTACGACGGCGCTGTCGGCGCCCGGCTCGGCGCCGGCGGCCCGGTCGGCGGCGAGGGCGGCGGTGGCCGCGCCGGTGTCGGCGGCGGTCTCGGCGCCCGGCTCCTCGCCGGCCTTGCGCTGCTCGTGGAAGGCGAGGATCTGCAGCTCGATGGAGAGGTCGACCTTGCGCACGTCCACGCCGTCGGGCACGGAGAGCACGGTCGGGGCGAAGTTCAGGATCGAGGTGACGCCGGCGGCCACGAGGCGGTCGCAGACCTGCTGGGCGACGCCGGCCGGGGTGGCGATGACGCCGATGGAGACGCCGTCCTCGTTGATGATCTTCTCGAGGTCGTCGCTGTGCTGGACGGGGATCCCGGCGACCGGCTTGCCGGTCACGGCGGGGTCGGCGTCGATCAGCGCGGCGACGCGGAAGCCTCGGGAGGCGAAGCCGCCGTAGCCGGCGAGTGCGGCGCCGAGGTTACCGATACCGACGATCACGACCGGCCAGTCCTGGGTCAGGCCGAGTTCGCGGGAGATCTGGTAGACGAGGTACTCGACGTCGTAGCCGACGCCGCGCGTGCCGTAGGAGCCGAGGTAGCTGAAGTCCTTGCGCAGCTTCGCGGAGTTGACTCCCGCGGCGGCCGCGAGCTCTTCGGAGGAGACCGTGGGAACGGACCGCTCCGAGAGTGCCGTGAGGGCACGCAGATACAGCGGAAGTCGGGCGACGGTGGCCTCGGGAATTCCTCGGCTACGGGTCGCCGGTCGGTGAGTTCGGCCAGTTGCCACGGTGCTCCTGCGGGATGAGCGGGGCTGCAGGCGGCCGTGTGTCCCAGGACCGCCCCGTCGAATGCAGGCTATGTCTTTGTGAACGCGTGCACAAAGATGGTGTCCGTTTTGTCTGGCCAAAGTGACCGGGGTCACGCGGCTGGTTCGCACCGGAACGGAACCGCGGAGCGCGTCGACGCGTTGAAAACCCGAAGGGGGCAAAGCCGCACACACTCCTCGTCGCTTCGCCCCCGAAACCCAACAAAACGTCGACGATGGTAGCCGTCTTTCGGTCACGCACCCAGTTCGCGCCGCAGCCGCCCGGCGTCCACCCGCCAGAAGGTGTGCTGCTCTCCGTCGACCAGGACGACCGGGATCTGCTCCCAGTAGGCGCGGTACAGCTCCTCGTCCCGGGTGATGTCCTTCTCCTCCCACACCGCCCCGGTCTCGGCGCACACGGACTCGATCACCGCCCTGGCGTCGTCGCACAGATGACACCCCGGCCTGCCGATCAGCGTGACCGTGCGCGGGCCGCTCTTCTTCCTCGTACGTCCGAACATGCCGTCCATTCTGCGCGGCCCGCGCGGCAGGGCCGGCCACGAGTGCGTCGCCCGCTGTTCACACCACGGCATCCTCACGCCGTCGGGAAGGACCGAACAGACTGGCTATGCTCACCACATGGCCGCTCTGGGATGGCTCACCACCCGTAGGCGCTCCGCCACCGCGCGCAGCGTCCTGGCAGGCGAGGCCGCCGCCGAGGCGGCGCGCAAGACCTCGCGACAGCTCGAACGGGAGCGGGAGGAGGCCGCCGTCGAGGCGGAGCCCGCGGAACCGGACTTCCCCGTCCACGGCGACACCGAGGCCGCCGCCTTCTTCGACCTCGACAACACCGTGATGCAGGGCGCCGCGATCTTCCACTTCGGCCGCGGCCTGTACAAGCGGAAGTTCTTCCAGCGCCGCGAACTGGCCCGCTTCGCCTGGGCCCAGATCTGGTTCCGGCTCGCCGGCGTCGAGGACCCCGAGCACATGCAGGACGCCCGCGACAGCGCCCTGTCCATCGTCAAGGGCCACCGCGTCTCCGAGCTGATGTCGATCGGCGAGGAGATCTACGACGAGTACATGGCCGACCGGATCTGGCCCGGCACCCGCGCGCTCGCCCAGGCGCACCTGGACGCCGGGCAGAAGGTGTGGCTGGTGACCGCGGCCCCGGTCGAGACCGCCACGATCATCGCCCGGCGCCTGGGCCTGACGGGCGCGCTCGGCACGGTCGCCGAGTCCGTCGACGGCGTCTACACCGGCAAGCTGGTCGGCGAGCTGCTGCACGGGCCGGCCAAGGCCGAGGCGGTGCGCGCGCTGGCCGCCGCCGAGGGCCTCGACCTCGCGCGCTGCGCCGCCTACAGCGACTCGCACAACGACATCCCGATGCTCTCGCTGGTCGGGCATCCCTACGCGGTGAACCCGGACGCCAAGCTGCGCAAGCACGCCAGGGAACGCGAGTGGCGGCTGCGCGACTACCGGACCGGCCGCAAGGCGGCCAAGGTCGGCATCCCGGCCGCCGCGGGCGTCGGCGCGCTGGCCGGCGGCACCGCCGCCGCGCTCGCCCTGCACCGCCGCCGCCGCTGACCTCTCCCGGCCGGGCGGCGCCGGGGCGTCGGCGCACGCCGCAGCCGCAGGCCGCACGCCGTGCGCGGATCATGGCGATACGTTTCGGCCGCGACCGTCTGCGACAACCCGGGACCGGCGGCCCTCACCCTTACGTGGTCGAACACCTCGCGGACCACGACTCACGGGCATTCCGCACTCCCTACCCGACAGCGGCCCCGATCACTCCCCCGCCCCGCACTTGAGCACAACCCAGCCTGCCGCTGATCACACTCGGAAGTAAACCGATCAGCAATCGGTCACGAAGTGCGACTTGTTCCGCCCGCAAGCGGTAACAGATGCGACGGAATCGATGATTTGAGCAACTGGGTGTAGCGCTGCCTGTACGAAGCGTTATTCTCCTCAGACGCACAACGGACCCACACTTCGCCACCATGAGTGAACGGTCCCGCACTGCACGTGATGGAAGCTCTGCCTCTGGGAGTCCCGTGTACCCACACGTCGGGGTTGACGCCTCGGGCCTGGCTACGCTGCGCGCAACGGTCCTCGACCACTTGCGCGGCTTCGTCCCCACCGCGTACGCCGGCCTCGCACCCGCCTTCGCCGGACCGGCACCCGCCGGTCCCTGCTACGCCCTTGCCGAGAGCGGTGCCGCCGTCGGCAGACGCGGCACTCGGGGCGGCGCCGGGACCTCGACCGCCGCCGCCCGCCGGCCCACCGCCGACAGCGACAGCGCCCGCATGATGGACCTGGTCGAACGCGCCCAGGCCGGGGAGGCCGAGGCCTTCGGCCGCCTCTACGACCAGTACAGCGACACGGTCTACCGCTACATCTACTACCGGGTGGGCGGGAAGGCGACCGCGGAGGACCTCACCAGCGAGACCTTCCTGCGCGCCCTGCGCCGCATCTCCACCTTCACCTGGCAGGGCCGCGACTTCGGCGCCTGGCTCGTGACGATCGCGCGCAACCTGGTCGCCGACCACTTCAAGTCCAGCCGCTTCCGCCTCGAGGTCACCACCGGCGAGATGCTCGACGCCAACGAGGTCGAGCGCAGCCCCGAGGACTCCGTCCTCGAGTCGCTCTCCAACGCCGCCCTCCTCGACGCCGTCCGCCGCCTCAACCCCCAGCAGCAGGAGTGCGTGACCCTGCGCTTCCTGCAGGGCCTGTCGGTCGCCGAGACCGCCCGGGTCATGGGCAAGAACGAGGGTGCGATCAAGACCCTCCAGTACCGGGCCGTCCGCACCTTGGCCCGGCTCCTCCCGGACGACGCCCGCTGAGCGCTCCGCGCCCCCCACACGCGCCGCCGCCGACCGTCCCGCCGTCCACGCCGTCCCCGCGATCCGCTCGCCTCCCGCGCTCCCCGTTCCCCCTCTCCCCCCACGTCCCCACCACATCAGTCCAACTCACAGTCGGTGACGCCTCGATGACGCACTGGTCCGATCATCTTTCGCGCGTAACCCAAGTGCCGCGCCGCTCGTTGTGCGAAATGCAGGCTCCCTGTGGTCACGCCATGTCCACTTCCACTCACTCTTTCGTGTGGATGCGTTCAAGGTGTGCAACCTTCCGAACCCCCCGGGGAGTCGACCGTCATGACGAGAGGAGGTGCCGCCAGTGATCGCGAACGTTTCGGCGCACCGGCGGGCGAACGCCTTCGCCCAGGCCCTGGAGGATCGGACGTCCGAGGGCGCGGCGGCCGAGCAGCCCGAGGCGTCGGCCGAACCAGCCGATCAGACACGGCTGTTGGCCCTGGCGAACGGTCTCGGCGAACTGCCGAAGCCGCAGATGGACCCCGAGGTCAAGGTGGTGCAGCGGGCACAGCTCGTCGCCGCCATGGAAGCGATGCTCGCGGAGGGGAGCGCCGGAGCGGGCCCTACCGTGCCGGAGCAACGGGCCTCCGGCGGCAAGGGGGCCCACCGGGCCTCCCCGCTGAGGAAGTTGCGGCCGCGCTCCCGCTGGACCAAGGGCCTCGCCGCCGGCGGTCTGACCGTCGGTGTGGCCGCCGGAGCGTTCAGCGGCGTGGCCGCTGCCAGCTCCGACGCCCTGCCCGGTGACTCGCTCTACGGGCTGAAGCGCGGCATGGAGGACATCAAGCTCGGGATGGCGGACGACGACGCCGACCGGGGCGGGATCTATCTCGACCAGGCCTCCACCCGGCTGAGCGAGGCCCGCAGACTGATGGAGCGCGGCCGGGCCGGCGACCTCGACCACGAGTCGCTCGGCGAGATCCGACGCGTCCTCGACGGCATGAAGCACGACGCCGCCGAAGGCCACCGGCTGCTCCGCCAGGCCTACGAGCGGGACGGCGAGATCGGCCCCATGGCCCGGCTGAACTCGTTCGCCCAGGCCCACCGGGCCACCTGGGACGGACTGCGCGGCCGGCTTCCGGTCCAGCTGTCCGACGTGGGCAACGCGGTGAACGACGTCTTCGACGCCATAGACGAAGAGGTCGAGCCGCTGCAGTCCGTGCTTCCGCGCACCCCCGAGCGCGGCCCCCTCGGTTCCGGCGGCCCGAGCACGCCGCGAAACACCCCGTCGGCCGACCCGAAGCACTCCCACACCCCGCCCGCCGCTCCTTCCCAGGGCGGCGATCCCACCCAGCCCAGGCCCTCCGGCTCGGGCTCGGGCACACCGAAGGACGACGGCCTCCTCGGCGGCACGGCCGACCTGCTCAACCCGCCCCACACGGGCCCGAGCACCGGCCCGTCCGGCGACGAGTCGGCCCCGCCGGTCCCGGACGTCACGATCCCGCCGATCCTCCCGGGCCTGCTGCCGGGCCTCGGCATCGACAGCAGCGACGCGAGCTGACCCGGTCACGGGAAGGGGGCGCCACCCGCCTGGGCGGCGCCCCCTTCCCGTACGGCCGGAAAGTCCCGTACGGCCGTAAAGCGCTGTTCAGCCGGAAAGCCCCGTGCCGTCAGAAGAACACCGACCGGCGCTGCACCAGCAGCTTGTACAGCGTGTGCTGGATCTGCTCGCGGACCTGATCGGTCAGGTTGAACATCAGCATCGGGTCCTCCGCCGCCTCCAGCGGATAGCCGTCCGTCGGGATCGGCTCGCCGAACTGGATGGTCCACTTCGTCGGCAGCGGCAGCGCGCCCAGCGGCCCCAGCCACGGGAAGGTCGGCGTCAGCGGGAAGTACGGCAGACCGAGGACCCGGGCCAGCGTCTTGGCGTTGCCCAGCATCGGATAGATCTCCTCCGCGCCCACGATCGAGCACGGCACGATCGGCACTCCCGCCCGCAGCGCCGTCGACACGAAACCGCCGCGCCCGAACCGCTGGAGCTTGTAGCGCTCGGCGAACGGCTTCCCGATGCCCTTGAAGCCCTCCGGCATCACGCCGACGATCTCACCGGCCCGCAGCAGCCGCTCCGCGTCCTCCGCGCAGGCCAGCGTGTGACCCGCCTTGCGCGCCAGCTCGTTGACCACCGGCAGCATGAAGACCAGATCGGCGGCGAGCAGCCGCAGATGACGACCGGCCGGGTGATGGTCGTGCACCGCGACCTGCATCATCAGGCCGTCCAGCGGCAGCGTCCCGGAGTGGTTGGCGACCACCAGGGCGCCGCCCTCCTTCGGGATGTTGTCGACGCCCTTCACCTCCACCCGGAAGTACTTCTCGAACAGCGGGCGGAGCAGCGACATCAGGACCTGGTCGGTGAGCTCCTCGTCGTAGCCGAACTCGTCGACCTCGTAGTCGCCCGTGACCCGCCGCCGCAGGAAGGCCAGCCCGCCCGCCAGCCGCCGCTCCCAGTTGCCGTTGCCGGCCGCCTCGGCCGGGGGCCTGGGCGGCGTGGCGGGCCCCTCGGGCGCCTGCTGGGCCGGCAGGGCCCGTACGGCGGCCTCACGGCCGTCCACGGCGGGCCTGCGGCGTGCCCGGGACCGGTCGTCGTCGAACGGAATGACCTTGGCGTCCGCCATCGCGATCTGGGCTCCTATCCAGCCGGCTGTGAGGTCGATGAGGAAGCGAGCCGCCCGGCGAGCCGGTCGACGGCTCCCGCGAGCAGCTCCGGCGGCAGCAGCCCAGGGCCCTGGCTGCGCGCGAAGTCCGCGAAGGCCTCCGCGGTCGTGTAGCGGGGCTCGAAGCCGAGCGTCTCGCGCATCTGCACGGTGGACACCACCCGGCCGTGGGTCAGCAGCCGGATCTGCTCCGGCGCGAAGTCCGTCACCCCGACCGTACGCAGCGCCTGACCCACCCAGGTGACCGCCGGCAGCAGCACCGGCACCGTCGGCCGCCCGAGCCGCCGCGCGCACTGCGACAGCAGCAGCACCCCGTCCCCGGCCACGTTGAACGTGCCGCTGTTGAGGGTGGCCCGGCGCGGCTCGCGCGCCGCGAGCTCCAGGACGTCCATCACGTCGTCCTCGTGGACGAACTGCAGCCGCGGGTCGTAGCCGAGGACGGTCGGCAGCACCGGCAGCGCCAGGTACTCGGCGAGCGGGGAGTCCACGCGGGGCCCGAGGATGTTCGCGAAGCGCAGCACGCACACCGCCACGTCCGGCCGGCGCCGGGCGAAGCCCCGTACATAGCCCTCGACCTCGACCGCGTCCTTCGCGAAGCCGCCGCTCGGCAGCGACTTGGCGGGCGTCGTCTCGGTGAAGACGGCCGGGTCGCGCGGCGCGGAGCCGTACACGCTCGTACTGGACTTCACCACGAGCCGCTTGATCCGCGGCGACTTCTGGCAGGCGCCGAGCAGCTGCATGGTGCCGATGACGTTGGTCTCCTTGACCGACGTGCGGCCGCCGGAGCCGAGCGCCGTCCCGGTGACGTCCATGTGGACGACCGTGTCCACGTCGTGCCGGGCCAGGATCTTGGCGACCGCCGGCTGCCGGATGTCCGCGCGGACGAACACCGCCGCGCCGAGCGGATGCGGAGACTCCACCGCGTCCACGGCGATCACCCGATCGACGTCCGGGTCCCGCTGCACGCGGCGCACGAAACGGGCACCGAGATGCCGGGCCGCACCGGTGACGAGCACGACCTTGCCCAAGAGAAGCGCCTTCCGTCGGTCCGTCGGTCTTCGATCGGTGTTCCGCTGCCCGCCACCGTAGCGCCTCCGCATGACGGCGCAACAAAAAGCGCGGCCCGCCACCGAAAGAACGGTGACGGGCCACGCCTCACGCGGAACGCTGTCGTTCCGGCGTCGCTTACTTCTTGTTGCGACGCTGAACGCGCGTGCGCTTGAGCAGCTTGCGGTGCTTCTTCTTCGCCATCCGCTTACGCCGCTTCTTGATAACAGAGCCCACGACTACCCTCGCTCACTTCTCGGAACATCCCCGCGCCAGCGGGGATCGGTGCGGGGCGTCTGGGCCCACACGACCTACGAGGGGCTAGCCTACCGCCCCGAGCGACGCGCTTGTAATCCGAGGTCCACCGAAGGTTCCGGCGAAGGGTGGGCGAAGGGCCGGCCGCACGCGGCCCGGGCTCCCGGCTCCGCGCTCGCTACGCGGTCGCCACCCCCACGAAGGACTCCTTCAGGTACTCGTGAACCGCCTGTTCCGGCACCCGGAAGGACCTGCCCACCCGGATCGCCGGCAGATGACCGCTGTGCACCAGCCGGTACACGGTCATCTTCGAGACGCGCATCACCGAGGCGACCTCCGCCACGGTCAGAAACTTCACCTCGTTGAGAGGCCTGTCGCCAGCAGCCATGACCCACCTGTACCTTCCGCACGCGACGCCCACCGGCTTCCCCTCCGGTGACTCTTCGTCGCTGAGCGCTCACGCCCAGAGTAGGGGCGGGTGGTACGAGTGGGGAAGAGGAGCTGCGATCGGCCGTTTACCGTGACAGACGGGCTCGATTGAGTACATAGCGCGTGAGTGGACGGTAGTAGTCCGCCCGGACGCCGTCATCAAGCGGAACGGCCACCGACACCTGCCCCTCCGCCTCCCCGACGAACAGCGCAGGATCGTCCGTGTCGGCGAGCCCGATCGCCTCGATACCCAGCTGACCTGCCCCGCAGACCCAGCCGTGGTCCCCGACCACCAGCTCCGGAAGCGGCCAGCCGCCCTCCGCCGCGCTCTCGAGCGCCGCCCTGACCGGCAGCGGCGAATGCGAGTGCGCCCCGGGCTCGCGCCCCGCAGCCGGCAGGTCCGGTTCTCGCACCAGCGCGACACCCCGTACGTAGTCCAGGAGGTACGTGCGTACGCCGAACCGGGTCGTTATGTCGACACATCGCCCCTGCGCCGGGGTGAGAACAAGACATCCCGCCGCCGACAAAGCGTCTGCGAGAGCGGCGTAGAAACCGAGCAGCCGGTGCGGATGCCCCGTCCCGAGGAGCACCGGAGCCCGCCGCGCCGCCGCCGCCCCGAGCCGCTCCGCGAACGCCGCGAGCCCGCTCAGCGTCCGCTCCGGATCGATCACGTCGAGGCCCGAGCGGTGCGCCGGATCACCCGAGACCCCGCACTTGTCCGCCATCAGACGCAGCAGTTCGCCCTCGTCCCAGGCCCAGGCCGGGTCGAGCCCCAGCGTCACCCGCGGGTCGCGCAGGGCGAACAGCCGGTAGCTCCGCAGACTCGCCTCGCGCGAGGTCGTCACCGTCCCGGCCAACCCCGCCGCCAACAGATGCGCCCGCAGCGCCCCGGTACTCAGCACCCTCCGATGCTCCCCGACGGCCCCCGACGAGGAGTCAAAACCCGGTGGGGACCGCACAGTCGGCGTAACGGCCGCACGGCCCGTACGAACGCTTCAAGCCAGGGCTCAGGCCAGCAGCCCGCGCAGCGGGAACACCGCCCGCCGCGTCGCCAGGACCGCCTGGTCGAGCCGGTCGGCCGGGTCGTAGCCCTCCGCCCAGTCCCGCCAGGTCACCGGCCACCGCCCGTCCGTCATCCGGCCCGGCCCCAGCTGCCGCGTCCGCGCGTACACCTCGTCCCGCCACGAGGACGGGATCACCGACTCCGGATCCACCGGCGCGTGCGCCGCGATGCCCACCAGATGCGTCCACGACCGCGGTACGACGTCCACCACCGCGTAACCACCGCCGCCGAGCGCCAGCCACCTGCCGCCCTCCACATGGGCGTGCGCCAGCTCGTGACACGCCTCCTGCACCGCCCGCTGCGCGTCCAGCGACACCGCCAGATGCGCCAGCGGATCCTCGAAGTGCGTGTCCGCGCCGTGCTGCGTCACCAGCACCTGCGGCCGGAAATCGGCGATCAGCTCCGGCACCACCGCGTGGAACGCCCGCACCCAGCCCGCGTCCCCGGTCCCCGCCGGCAGCGCCAGATTGACCGCCCCGCCCTCGCCCGCGCCGGCCGCGCCCGTCTCCTCCGGCCAGCCCGTCTGCGGGAACAGCGTCCGCGGATGCTCGTGCAGCGAGATCGTCAGGACCCGCGGATCGTCCCAGAACGCCGCCTGCACACCGTCGCCGTGGTGCACGTCCACATCCACGTACGCCACCCGCTCCGCGCCCAGCTCCAGAAGCCGCGCGATCGCGAGAGAGGCGTCGTTGTAGATGCAGAAGCCCGACGCGGCGCCCGGCATCGCGTGGTGCAGCCCGCCCGCGAAGTTCACCGCGTGCGCCGCGTCCCCGCGCCACACCGCCTCCGCAGCGCCCACCGACTGCCCGGCGATCAGCGCCGACACCTCGTGCATGCCCGCGAACGCCGGATCGTCGACCGTGCCGAGCCCGTACGCCTGGTCCGCCGACCGCGGATCCGCAGACGCCGCCCGCACCGCCGCCACGTAGTCCTCGCGGTGCACGAGCCGGAGCGTCGAGTCCCCGGCCGGCTTCGCCGCCACCACGTCCACCGCCCGGTCGAGCCCGTACGCCCGCACCAGCCCCATGGTCAGCGCGAGCCGCACCGGATCCATCGGGTGCTCGGACCCGAAGTCGTAACCCGTGACAGCTTCATCCCACATCAACAGTGCGCGGCCGCTCATGCCCGCCACCGTATCGGGCCGGCCGAGAACCGAACGACGTGGCATACACCACCGTCACCAGGACCAGCACCATCGGCACCAGCATGGCCCCGCGATACGTCCACGCGTCACCCAGCGCGCCGACCAGCGGCGAGCCGATCAGGAAGCCCACGTAGTTGAAGACGTTCAGCCGCGCCACGGCCGCGTCGCTCGCCCCGGGGAAGAGGCGGCCCGCCGCGGCGAAGGTCTGCGGCACGATCACGCTCAGCCCGAACCCAAGCAGCGTGAAGCCGGCCATGCCCGCCCAGGCCCCCGGCGCCGCCGCCACCACCGCGAACCCGAGCGCCGCGAGCACCGCCCCGCACCGCACCACCAGGACCGCCCCGAAACGCCGCACGCCGAAGTCCCCGACCGACCGGCCGAGCAGCGTCGTCACCATGTACGCGTTGTACGGCACGGTCGCCAGCTCCTCCGAGCTGTGCAGCACGTCCTGGAGGTACTTCGCCGACCAGTTGGAGACGGTCGAGTCGCCGATGTAGGCGAAGGTCATCACCAGGCACAGCGGCAGCAGCAACCGGAACGCGATCCCGCCGCCCTCCTGCGCTCCTTCGGCCGCGTCCGCCGCCCGGCTCCGTGGCGGCTGCCCGTCCACGTACCAGCGGCTCCCGGCGAACGCGACCGGCAGCAGCACGGCGACGACCGGCAGGTACGACACGAACAGCGGCAGATGCCAGTGCGCCCCGGCCCAGGCGAGCGAGGCACCGGCGATGCCGCCGAGGCTGTACGAGGCGTGGAAACCGAGCATGATGCTCCGGCCGTACGCCCGCTGGAGGCTCACGCCCAGCATGTTCATCGACGCGTCCAGCGCACCGACCGCGAGCCCGAACACGCCGAGCGCCACGGCCGCCGCCCACAGCTCCGACCCGGCGCCGACACCCAGCAGCGCCAGCAGCACCACGGGCTGCGCCCAGCGCAGCACCGCCGACGGGCCCACGCGGGCCACCAGCTTCTCGGTGACCACGCTGGACACGCCGGCGAGAACGGGCACGGCCGCCAGGAAGACCGGCAGCAGCCCGTCGGATATCCCGTACCGGTCCTGGATCGCCGGTATTCGGGTCACGAGCAGGGCGAAGGTGACGCCCTGCACGAAGAAACTGACCGCCAGGGATCCCCGCCCACGCCGCAACCGCGCATCTGTCATGGCGGCACAGTAGGGCCGGGACCTACCGAGCGGTAGATGGATCACATCCCCAATGTGGCGGGCAGCGCGTCCATCCGGTCGAAGTAGCCGCGCGCGCCCGCGAGCCGCTCCCTGGGCATCATGGCGGTGAAGCCGTACACGTCCATGCCGGCCGCGATCGCCGCCTGGACTCCGAGGACGCTGTCCTCGACCACCACGCACCGCTCGGGCGCCACGCCCATGCGGGCGGCGGCATGCAGGAAGAGGTCGGGCGCCGGCTTCCCGCGGCCGACGTCCTCCGCGCTGAACACGATCTCCTCCGGGAACCACACGTCGAGCCCGGTCTTGCGGTGCCCGACCCGGATCCGCTCATGGCTCCCGGACGACGCGACGCAGTACGGCACTCCGGCCTCGTGCAGCTTCTTGAGGACGTCCTCGACGCCTTCGACCGCCTCCAACTCCCGCTGGAAACCGGCGAAGACGCGCTCGTGGAAACGCGCGTCGAAGTCGTCGGGCAGCGGCCGGCCGGTCCTGGCCTCGATCAGCTCGTGCACGCGGTGCATGGCCGATCCCATGTAGTCGCGGATCGATTCCTCGTACGTGGTGGGGTGCCCGAGCTCCGTGAGGTAGCCGGCCAGGATCGTGTTGGAAATCGACTCGCTGTCGACGAGCACACCGTCGTTGTCGAAGATGACGAGGTCATAGCGCATGACGTCACCCTAAACGCAGAAAAGCCCCGCACCAGAGGTGCGGGGCTTTCCCACAATGATTGTTCGGCGGCGTCCTACTCTCCCACAGGGTCCCCCCTGCAGTACC
>NZ_JBITXS010000017.1:0-82551 GCF_044544825.1 Streptomyces sp. NPDC053493 | reverse complement strand
GAACGCGCCCGCAAGGGCGCCGTCCCGTGTGCCCACCCGTCCCGCCCCAGCGGGACGAATGCCCACACGGAGGTGACACGGCGCGCCGCGCAAGCGGGCGCGGCCCGCACGGGGGTGGATCGGCGCGCCGCGCAAGCAGGCGCGGCCCGCGGCGCAGGGCGAAGCCCGCAAGGGCGCGGCCCGCCGGGAAGCAGGCGCCACCCGCACGAGGCCGGGCGCGGGTCCGTACGGGCGTGGGCGCCGCCCCACGGGGCGGGGGCGCGAGGGGGCGCCGCGCAAGCAGGCGCGGGCAGGGCCTGGAGGGCGGCGCGCGAGCGGGCGCAGGGATGGGTGTGGGCCCGCACCTGGGGGTGCGGGCCCATGGGGGCTTGGGTTAGTGGGGGCCGCCCTGTTGTTCGTCGCGGCGGCGCTGCCACCGTTCTTCGATGCGCGTCATCATCGAGCGTCGCTGTCGGGCCTGACGGCCACCACCACCGGCGGCCCCCCGCAGCTGCTCTCCCGGCTTCGGCGCCTTGCGCCATCCGGTGACCGCGAGGACCGCGCAGCCCAGCATGACGAGGAATCCCACCACGCTGATCCAGATCTGCTGGGCGACCATTCCGGCCATGAGGAGCGCGATACCCACCAGGAAGCCGGCGACTGCCTGGTAGACCCGTCGCCGGGTGTACGTACGCAGTCCGCTTCCCTCGAGCGCTGTCGCGAACTTGGGATCTTCGGCGTACAGCGCTCGCTCCATCTGCTCGAGCATTCGCTGCTCGTGCTCCGAGAGCGGCACGGAGTCCTCCTCGTCGTCGGTCGCGGGGGCGACCGGATTGCGGCCCTTTCAGGATAGGCAGGGAATCGCCCCCGTGAAACCCGCCCTCAATGCCAAATCGCCAATCCGGGCCGCCATGCGGTTCGGATGCTGAGGCGTTGATTCCCCAGCCCCCTCCCCGTCATGCCGGATGGTGTCCCCCGATCATACGGGGACAAGTCCCCGTCCGGGCGGGCTGTGGCGTACTCCATGCGCGACTGCGTCGCTGCTCAGCGCATACGGCGGCGCCCCGGCGCGCATGGCTCCGGGGCGCCTCCGTGCGGGTGGCGGGGCTCAGTCGCGCTTCTCGCCCAGGACGTGCAGCTGGGTCGCGACGGCGTGGAAGGACGGCAGCTCCGCGGCCGCCGCCTCCAGCTTGAGCAGGGCCTCGGCGGCGCCGGGCTCGGTGTCGACGAGGACGCCGGGGACGAGGTCGGCGAAGACCCGCACGCCGTGCACCGCGCCCACCTCGAGGCCGGCGTCGGCGGCGATTTCGGTGAGCTGGTCGGCGGTGAAGCGCCGCGGCACCGGGTCGCCGTCGCCCCAGCGGCCGGCCGGGTCGGTCAGGGCGTGCCGGGCCTCGGTGAAGTGGCCGGCGAGGGCTCGGGCCAGGACGGCGCCGCCGAGCCCGGCGGCGAGCAGGCTGAGGCTCCCGCCGGAGCGGAGCGCGGCGACCGCGTTGCGCACGCCCTCGGCCGGGTCGTCCACGTACTCCAGGACGCCGTGGCACAGGACGATGTCGAAGCCCTCGCGCCCGACCACGTCGAACAGGCCGCGGATGTCGCCCTGGACACCCTGCACGCGGTCGGCGACGCCGGCCTCCGCGGCCCGCCGCTCCAGGGCGAACAGGGCGTTGGGGCTGGGGTCGACGACGGTGACGCGGTGGCCGAGCCGGGCCACCGGCACCGCGAAGTTGCCGGAGCCGCCGCCCGTGTCGAGGACATCGAGGCTGTCCTTCCCGGTGGCCTTGACCCGCCGGTCGAGGGCGTCTTTGAGGACGTCCCAGACGACGGCGGTGCGCAGGGAGGCGCGCGACGGGCGCGTGGTCGCCTCTCGACCGGAGGCGGGGGAAGGGTCCGACACGGCTGTTGACTCCTCGGTGACGGGTACGAACGCCTCCACCCTATGGCCTCGGGCGGGATCTCCCGATCATCCCGCCGCCTCCTCCGGTCCCGGCTGGCGCGGCAGCACCGGCTGGAGCACGAGCAGCCGCTCGACCAGGCGCAGGAAGACGGCCGCGTCCCTGAGCAGGTCGTCGGCGTCCCGCCGGCCGGCGGCTCCCGCGATGCCCGCTTCGGCGCGGGCCCGGCGGTCGGCGCCGGCGGCGAACAGGGCGCTCCATTCGGTGAGCTCGGGGGCTATCTCGGGCAGCACCTCCCAGGCGCTGCGGATGCGGGCCCGCTTGCGGGGATCGCGCTCGGGGCGGCCGCGGGCGGCGAGCACCGCGGCGGCGGTGCGCAGGGCGGCGAGGTGGGCGGTGGCGTAGCGCTCGTTCGGCACGTCGAGCGCGGCGGCCTCGTCGAGTCCGGCCCTGGCCTTGGCGAGCAGGTCGAGGGCGGCGGGCGGTGCCGAGGTGCGGCGCAGGACCGGGTGGATGTCGGACGCGGGTCCGGGCTGGGCGGGGGCAGGGCGACCGGTGGAGCGGCGCCGGGGCGTGGCTGCGGCGGAGTGGCCGGCCATGACGAGCCTCCTGTCGTCGGGTGACGGCGCTGTGGCCGTATGTGTTCATCGTGCACGGCCCCACTGACAATCAGGTTGACCTGGTCTTTTGCCTCTTCGCCTACGAACGGGTAACTTTTTGCACTGACCGGTCAGTTCAAAAGTTCCCAGGGGGGATCGTGGAAGCGAACCCGGACGAGCCGCACGGCGCCGCCGTCGTCGCGGACGGCTTCGGCCTGAAGGGCCCGCGCGGCTGGGCGTTCCGCGGGATCGGCCTCGACGCCGCGCCCGGGACCCTCGTCGCGATCGAGGGTCCGTCCGGCTCGGGCCGCACCTGTCTGCTGCTCGCGCTCACCGGCCGGATGAAGGCCCACGAGGGCCACGCCGAGGTGGCCGGGCTGCGGCTGCCGCGCAAGATGGCGGCCGTGCGCCGGATCAGCGCCCTCGGCCACGTGCCCGGCGTCAGCGACCTCGACCCGGCCCTCACCGTCGCCGAGCACCTGCGCGAACGGGCCCTGCTGCAGCGCCGCTTCGACGGCTCGCTCAAGGCCCTGCTGCGGCGGCCGGCCGAGCGCTCCGCCGCCGCGCGGGCCCGGATCGACGAGGCCCTGGCGGCCGCCGGTCTGGACGTGGCCACGCTGCCGAAGGACGAGCGGACCGCCGTACGCGACCTGGAGCGCCTGGAGGCGCTGCGCCTGTCGATCGCGCTCGCCCTGATCGGCCGGCCCCGGCTGCTCGCCGTGGACGACACCGACCTCAAGCTCTCGGACGCCGACCGCGCCGAGGCCTGGGGCCTGCTGCGGTCCGTCGCCGCGTCCGGCACCACCGTCCTCGCCGTGTGCAGCGAGGCCCCGGAGGGCGCCCTGCGGATCTCCACGGCCGGCACCGCCACGGCCGACGCCCCGGCGCCCCAGGCCGACACCGCCCCGGCCGACAGCTCGGCCGACACCTCGGCCACGGCCACCCCGGCCGGCGCCCCGGCCGGCAGCACCGAGAAGCCCGACACCACCGAGAACACCGAGACCACCAAGAACACCGACAAGTCCGAGGAGGGGGACGCCGATGCGCTCGCCGAAGCTCGCCGCGCTTGAGCTGAAGCGGTTCGGCAGGGGGAAGCTCCCGCGCGCCGCGATGGTCGCGATCCTGCTGCTGCCGCTGCTGTACGGCGCGCTGTACCTGTGGTCGTTCTGGGACCCGTACAGCAGGCTCGACAAGATTCCCGTCGCCCTCGTCAACGAGGACAAGGGCGCCACCACCGGCGGCCAGAAGATCACCGCGGGCGCCGACATCACCAGGAGCCTGCGCGACAGCGCCGTCTTCGAATGGCACGAGGTGAGCGACGCGGAGGCGCGCGAGGGCGTCGAGGACGGCACGTACTACCTGTCCCTGACCATGCCCGCCGACTTCAGCGAGCGGATCGCCTCCAGTTCCGGCGACTCCCCCGAGACCGGCGCCCTCAAGGTCCGTACGAACGACGCCAACAACTACATCGTCGGCCAGATCTCCCGCACGGTCTTCTCCGAGGTGCGCACCGCCGCCTCCACCAAGTCATCGCGGCGCTTCCTGGACAAGATCTTCATCTCCTTCTCCGACCTTCACGACGCCACCGCCGAGGCGGCGAAGGGCGCCGGTGAGCTCAAGGACGGCGTGGACAAGGCGAAGGCCGGTTCCAAGAGCCTGGCCGACGGCCTGAAGGACGCCAAGAAGGGCAGCGGCAAGCTGGCCTCGGGCATCACGCAGCTCGACAAGGGCTCCAAGGACCTGGAGGCGGGCGCCCGCCAGGTCGCGGGCGGCACCCAGCAGCTCGCCGACAAGGTGAACCGCGAGGCGGCCAAGGTCCGTCCCTATCTGGCGAACAACGGCAAGTCGATCCGTGACACCGCCAAGCTGGTCTCCGACTCGGCGACCGCCGTCCGGCACAACCTGGACGACCTGGTGCGCCGTGCGCCGGTCGCCCGCAGCGCCGCCCACCAGGCCGACCAGGACCTGTCCGCGTACTACCGCGAGCACTGCGTCAACAGCCTCCTCAAGGACGCCAAGGGCTGCGAGCTGCTCAAGAAGGCCTCCGTCTCCGCCCACGACGTGGCGACGATCGCCGACGACCTGCACGAGATGACCAAGGACAGCAAGGGCGACCTGAAGACCCTCGACGCCCGGCTCGCCAAGCTGAAGAAGGACGCCGACGAACTGGCCCGGCGCGCCCCGCACCTCGACGAGGACGTCGAGGGCGCCATCAAGAAGATCAACGAGCTCAACGCCGGCGCCCACAAGGTCGCCGAGGGCGCCGACCGGCTGCACACCGGCCTGACCAGCGCCCGTTCGGGCTCGGCCGGCCTGGACACCGGTGTCGGCAAGCTGAAGAAGGGCGCGGGAGAGCTCGACGGCGGCATGTTCAAGCTGGCCGGCGGGTCGGGCGAACTGGCGACCGGCCTCAAGGACGGCGTGAGCAAGATCCCGGACTACGACAAGCAGGACCGCGACCGCCGCACCGAGGTGATGGCCGACCCGGTCAAGCTGGCCGCCCAGTCGATGCACAAGGCGCCCAACTACGGCACCGGTTTCGCCCCGTACTTCATCCCGCTCTCCCTCTGGGTCGGCGCGATGGTCGCGTACATGATCATCCAGCCGCTCAACCGGCGCGCCCTCGCCGCGGGCGCCTCCGCCTGGCGGATCGCGCTCGCGGGCTGGCTGCCGGTCGCCGCGATCGGCGTCCTCCAGGTCGGCGCGCTGATGTCCGTCCTGCACTGGGGCCTCGGCCTGCAGATGGCCAGCGCCGCCGGCACCGTCGGCTTCCTCGCCCTGGTGACCTGCTGCTTCGCCGCCATCATCCAGTGGCTGAACGCCCGCTTCGGCGCGGCCGGACGCATCCTGGTGCTCGCGGTCCTGATGCTCCAGCTGACCTCGGCGGGCGGCACCTATCCCGTCCAGACCAGCCCGGGCTTCTTCAACGCGATCCACCCCTACCTCCCCATGACGTACGTGGTCGGGGCGCTGCGCCGGCTCATCACGGGCGGCGGCGTCGGACCGGTCTGGCAGGCGGTCGCCGTGCTCACCGCGTTCACCGTGGGCGCGCTCGCGCTGACCGCCGTCTCCGCCCGCCGCAAGCAGGTGTGGACGCTGGACCGCCTCCACCCCGAACTGTCGCTCTAGGGCCGGGAACTCCGGCGGACCTGTGAGAATCGAGCCCATGGACAGCAGCAGCACCAGACGGCAGGCGACCCGCGCCAAGCTCTACGAGGCGGCCGTCACGCTCATCGCGGAGCAGGGTTTCTCGGCGACGACGGTCGACGAGATCGCCGAGCGGGCGGGCGTGGCGAAGGGCACGGTCTACTACAACTTCAAGAGCAAGACCGAGCTCTTCGAGGAGCTGCTGCGCCACGGGGTCTCGCTCCTCACCGCCTCCCTGAAGGCGGCGGCCGAGGAGACGGCGGAGCGGGGCGGCACCCGGGTCGAGGCGCTGGACGCGATGATCCGGGCGGGCCTGGTCTTCATCGACCGCTACCCGGCCTTCACCCAGCTGTACGTGGCCGAGCTCTGGCGCACCGGACGGGCGTGGAACTCGACGCTCCTGGTGGTCCGTCAGGAGGCCGTCGCGGTGGTCGAGGACGTGCTGCGGGAGGGCGTGGCGGCGGGTGAGCTGAGCGACGAGATCGACGTCCAGTTGACCGCCGCGGCGCTGGTCGGCATGGTCCTGGTGGCGGCGCTCGACTGGCAGGCCTTCCAGAGCGAGCGCTCCCTGGACGACGTGCACGCGGCGCTCTCCCTGCTCCTGCGCGGCCGCGTGGGCGGCCGCTGACCGCGCCGCCGCACGGCACCCGTCGAAAGCCCGCCCGTCAGAAAGCCGCCCGCCGGAAGGCCGCCCGTCAGAAGGCCGAAAGGCCGACGAACGGCACACCCAAAGACACCGCGCAAGACACGACGAAAAGGCGCCGGTCCGGCGAGGCTCGATCCCCCCGAGCCTCGCCGGACCGGCGCTTGTTCCCGTGCCCACCGCACCTTTCGGTGCGCCCCCGGGGCACCCCCGTTCCCCCCGTACCGGCAGGCGCGCGGCCCCGTTCCGCCGCCCCGTGCCGGCGGTCCCGGAGCCGCGCCCCTTCCGTGCGGTCCACTCTTCCTTCCGCGCAGGTCACGGCCCATCCGCGTACCTACTCATCTCACGCCCTAGGTACGGATACTCAGAGCTGGCTACGATCGCGGACGTGTCCGTACTCCCCCTGGTCTTCACGAGCGGCTGGGCGAGCGGGATCAACGCGTACGCGGTGGTCCTGCTGCTCGGCGTCTTCGGCGCCACCGGGCTCACCGACGAGGTGCCCGAGGCCCTGCAGCGGCCCGACGTCCTGATCGCCGCCGGAGTCCTTTTCCTGTGCGAGGCGGTCGCGGACAAGATCCCGTACGTGGACTCGGTCTGGGACTCGGTGCACACGGTGGTCCGGCCGGTCAGCGGGGCGGTGGTCGCGGCGCTGCTCGCGGGTCAGTCCGGTTCGCTGCCCGAGCTGGCGGCGGGCGCGGTGGGCGGTTCGACGGCCCTGATGAGCCATCTCGTCAAGGCCGGGACGCGGATGGCGGTCAACACCTCGCCGGAGCCCTTCTCCAACATCGCGCTGTCCACGGCGGAGGACCTCGGCGTCGCCGGAATCATCACCTTCGCCCTGTTCCATCCGGTCGCCGCGGCGGTCGTCGCGGCCGTGCTGCTCGTCCTCGGGCTGGCGATACTGGGCTTCCTCGCCCACCGCATCCGCCGTTTCCTGCGCCGCAGGGCCCAGCGCCGCGAGGAGAAGCGGCTGGCCGCGGCGGCGCGGCCACCTTCCGGCTGAGGTGTCGGCGGGGGCCGATAAGGTCCCTGACATGGCACGGATTGTGGTGATCGGCGCGGGGCTCGGCGCCATGGCGGCCGCCGCGCGGCTGGCCGTGGCGGGCCACCGCGTGACGGTGTACGAGAGCGGCTCGACGTACGGCGGTGGCGTCCGCCGCTTCGAGCGCGACGGCTTCGGCTTCGACACCGGTCCCGGTCTGCTGCACCTGCCCGCCGTCTGGCGCGATCTTTTCGTCAAGACCGGCAAGCAGCCCCTGGAGGAGTGCGTGACGCTCGGCCAGGTCGATCCGGCGAGCCGCCATGTCTTCGCCGACGGCACCCGTGCCGACCTGCCGAACGCCTCGCGCGCGGGCACGGCCGCCGCGCTCGACGCGGCGCTCGGCGCGGGCGCCGGCGAGCGCTGGGGCGCGTTCATGGTGCGGGCCCGCGAGGCCTGGGACCGCACCCGCAGGCCGCTCCTGGAGGAGCCGCAGCCCGCCGACCTCGCCCCGCTCGGCCGCGAGCCCTATCCGGCGGCCAAGGCCGGTCTGCTGCGCCGCCCGACGACCACGCTCGCCCAGGTCGGGGCCCGCGAGCTGCGCGATCCGCGGCTCGCCGCGCTCCTCGACGCGTACGCGTGGGGCTACGGCTTCGACCCGGCCACCGCCCCGGCCGCGGCGGCCGTCCTGCCGTATCTGGAGCAGACCTTCGGCAGCTGGTACGTGGCCGGCGGCATCCGGGCGCTGGCCGACGCGGTGTACGAGCGCTGCCGGCAGCGGCGGGTGGAGTTCGTCTTCGACGCGCACGTCGAGCGGGTCCTGGAGAAGGACGGCCGGGCGTGCGGGATCGAGCTGGCCGGCGGCGAGAACGTCGAGGCGGACCACGTCGTGTCGGGCGCGCCGGCGCCCTCGCACCACGACGGCGACCGCCGGCTGGCGCCCGAGGGCGTCGCCTCGCGCCCGGACCGGCCGGACGCGACCGGCCGGGTGACGGTCTGTCTGGCGCTGCGCGGAGCACGGGAGTCCGGCGCCGTGCACCGCACGGTCGTGCACGCCTCCGGTGCGCTGCCGACGGTGACGGTGCTCCGGCCCGACGACCCGGCGCTGCGGCCGGACGACGCCCATGAGTCGGTGACGGTGACCGCGACCGTCCGCACCGGCGGCGGCCAGGACTGGAGCGCCGTCGCCGAGCGGATGCTGCGTCAGGCCGGTGCGGCGGTGCCGGAGCTGGGCGAGCGGCTGCTGTGGCGGGAGGTCCGCACGCCGGAGGACACCCTCCGGGAGACCGGCGTCGCCGAGGTGCCCGGCCCCGCCCTCGCGGGCGCGGGCGGGCGGTTCCTGCCGGCGGGCAACGTCTCCCGGCTGCCCGGCCTGTATTTCGCGGGCGGCTGGGCCCACCCGGGCGGCGGGCTCGCCCACGCCGGGATGTCGGGCGCCCTGGTCGCCGGCCTGATCGTGGAGGGCGCGGACTTCCGCGGCTCGCAGTAGGCGGGCGCCTCAGCCGAGGCCGCGCCTCAGGAGCGGCAGGCCTCAGCGGCGGCAGCCCTCAGTAGCGGTAGTGCTGGTCCTCGCCGTAGCCGTACTGCTGCTGTTGCTGGGGCTGCGGCTCGTCGGTGTCCCGCTGCTGCGGCACCCAGACGCCGCCGGGCGGCGTGTCGTAGGTGTACGAGGGCGCGTACGGGTCGGCGTAGGGCTGCTGGTAGCCGCCGTACTGCTGGCCGGGGTCGCCGTACTGCTGGCCGATGTACGGGTCGGAGTAGGCCGCATAGCCGTGCTGCTGGGCGCCCGCGCCGTAGTCGTACGCGGGCTGCTGCTCGTAGCCGCCGGCGTACGGGTCGCCGTACTGCGGCTGCTGCTGGTCGTGATGCTGCTCGTGGTGCTGGTCCTGGTGCTCGTAGGACGTGCCGTACACCGCGTACTGGCCGGTGTCCTCGGGCATCGGCACCGGCTCGTAGACGGCGGTGGTCCCGGCGGCGGTCACGGCCTCGTCGGCCTCCTCCACCGGCTCGTAGGCGAGGTCGCTGACCTCCAGCGTCGGGCCCGCCTTGGCCGCGGCCGGGCCGCCGGACCTGCGGCGGCGGCTGGCGCCCGGGCTGCCGCCCAGCGCCCAGCCGGTGGAGAAACCGCGCCGGAAGGAGAGGGTCACATAGGTCTGACCGACGGCGAAGGCGGCCGCGCCCAGGACGATGACCAGGACCGACGGCAGCAGCACGCCGACCACCACGCCGAGGAAGCCGCTGAAGGCGAGCAGCCGCCAGCGCAGCCGCGCCTTGTACTGGAGCAGCACCTCACCCAGCAGCCACAGCGCCACGACACCGAACGCGATGTAGAGGACCGTCCACCCCATGCCCGCCCCTCTCCTACGGCCACCGCCGCGGGTCGGGGCGGGTACGACCGGTCACGACTGCTCGTGCAGTCCGAGATTCTCGTAGATCTCGAGCGTCGCCCTGGAGTTGTTCAGCGTGATGAAGTGCAGTCCGGGGACACCCTCGGAGAGCAGCCGCGCGCAGAACTCCGTCGCGAACTCGATACCGATGGAGCGTACAGCGGCGGGATCGTCCTTGACGGCGAGGATGCGTTCTTTCACGTCCGCGGGGAAGACGGCGTTGCTGAGCTGGGGCAGCCGCTCCAGCGTCCGCACGCTCACCACGGGCATGACCTCGGGGATGATCGGCGTCTCGCAGCCGGCCCGCTGGACGCTGTCGCGCAGCCGCAGATACGCCTCCGGGTCGAAGAACATCTGGGTGATGGCGTAGTCGGCGCCGGCCCGGCACTTGTCCACGAAGTGGCGGACGTCGGTGTCCCAGTCGTCGGACCGCGGGTGCATCTCGGGGAAGGCCGCGACGCCGACGCAGAAGTCGCCGGACTCCTTGATCAGCCGCACCAGGTCGGCGGCGTAGCGGACGCCCTCGGGGTGCGCGACCCACTCGCCGAGCGGGTCGCCCGGCGGGTCGCCGCGGACGGCGAGCATGTTGCGGATGCCGGCGTCGGCGTACTGGCCGAGGATGTTGCGCAGCTCGGCGACGGAGTGGTCGACGGCGGTGAGGTGGGCGACCGGCGTGAGGGTGGTGTCGGAGGCGATCTTCTGGGTGGCCTTGACGGTGCCGCCGCGGGTGGTGCCGCCGGCGCCGTAGGTCACCGAGACGAAGCTCGGCGCGACGGCCTCGATGCGGCGCATGGCGTTCCAGAGGCTCTGCTCGCTCTTCTCGGTCCGGGGGGCGAAGAACTCGAAGGAGTACGAGGTGCCACCGGAGGCGAGGATGTCGCGGACCGTGCGAGCACGGTCCGAGCGGACGGAAGCGGTACCAAGGGCCATACGGGCAGGTTAGACGGGGTCCAGGTCCGGGTGAAGCCGAGTCCGCGTTGTGGACACGTTTCGAGACAGCCGCGGACCGGGAGGCTCGGGCCGGGGGCTCGGGCCGGGGCTCGCCAGCGGGCCCCGGAGCGCGGTCCGGGGCAGGTTCGCCCGTTCGGCTCAGGCGGAGCGTTCGCGGATCCGCTTGGCGAGCGAGGCCGCGGCGGCGCCCGGGTCGTCGGCCTCGGTGATCGCGCGGACGACGACGATCCGGCGGGCGCCGGCGTCCAGGACCTCGTCCAGGTTGGTCTCGTCGATGCCGCCGATGGCGAACCAAGGCCGGTCCTGGGCCAGGCCCGCGGCGTACCGCACGAGGCCGAGTCCCGGCGCGTACCGTCCGGGCTTGGTGGGAGTGGGCCAGCAGGGCCCGGTGCAGAAGTAGTCCACGCCCGGCTCGGCGGCGGCCGCGGCCACCTCCTCCTCGGCGTGGCAGGAGCGGCCGATCAGCACCTCCTCGCCGAGGATGGCGCGGGCGGCGGGCACCGGCAGGTCGCCCTGGCCGAGGTGAAGCACGTCGGAGCCGATGGCGTGGGCGACGTCGGCCCGGTCGTTGACGGCGAGGAGCTTGCCGTGGCGGCGGCAGGCCTCGGCGAGGACGGCGAGGTGTTCCAGCTCCTCGCCCGCCTCCATGCCCTTGTCGCGGAGCTGTACGACGTCGACGCCGGAGGACAGCACGGCGTCGAGGAAGGCGGGCAGGTCGCCCTGGCGCTTCCGGGCGTCGGTGCACAGATAGAGCCGGGCGTCGGCGAGCAGCGCGCGAGGCGTGGACATGGTGTTTCCCCCCGTCGGGTGGTGCGGGTGCCGGGCCGGCCGGTGGGACCGGCCCGGCACCCGCGGGTGGTGTCTGGTGCTCGGCTGACGTGTGTCAGACGGCGAGCGCCTGGGCGCGGCGCTTCACCTCCGTGCCGCGATTCTCGCCGAGGGCCTGCGCCGGGGTGCCGGGCAGGGTCGGGTCCGGAGTGAAGAGCCACTCCAGCATCTCTTCGTCGGTGAAGCCGTCGTCCCGCAGGAGCGTCAGGGTGCCGACGAGGCCCTTGACGACCTTTCCGCCCTGGATGAAGGCGGCCGGCACCTGCAGCGCCTTGTTCTCCCCACGGCGGACGGCGATGAGCTGGCCTTCCTTCACCAGCTGCCGCACGCGGGTCACCTCGACGTCGAGCATTTCCGCGATGTCGGGGAGGTAGAGCCAGGCAGGGACGAGAGCATCGATCTTTGCGTCAATCTCGGTCACGGGACAAGCGTGCCATCCCGGACTGACAGTCGGTAGTCGGGCCCTACCGGACTGCCGCCTTCAGAGGTACGGACGGGTCGGCGGCCCTGGCCGGGTCGAGCGGCGTGCCCTGCTCGATCAGCCTGCGGCCCTGGGCAAGGTCGCGGGGCCGGCCGACGGCGAGCAGGGCGACGGGCACCTCGTCGCGCAGCCACAGCACGCTCCAGGCCGGGTCGGCCGGGTCGCCGCGCCACAGCAGCGTGTCGCCGGCCGGATGGTGGCCGGCGTACTGGACGAAGCGGCCGAACTGCTCGGACCAGAAGTAGGGCACCGGGTCGTAGGGCTCGGGCGGCGCGGCGGGCCCGCCGACGATGTCCGCGGCCACGGTGCGCGGGCCCTGGAGGGCGTTGTCCCAGTGGTGGACGAGGAGCCGTTCGCCGTAGCGGGCGGAGGGGAAGGAGGCGCAGTCGCCGACGGCGTAGACGTCGGGCAGCGAGGTGCGCAGCCGGTCGTCGGCGGTGAGCGCGCCGCTCGGGTCGAGGGCGGCGCCGGAGCCTTCGAGCCAGCCGGTGGCGGGCCGGGCGCCGATGCCGACGACGACGGCGTCAGCGGGCAGTTCGCGGGGCGCGCCGGTGCCGTCGGCGTCGCCGCTGTCCGCGGTGAGCACGACCCGGCCCTGTTCGACGTGCTCCACGCGCGCGTGGAGCCTGAGTTCGGCGCCGCTCTCGGCGTACCAGGCGGCCATGGGCGCGGTCACCTCGGCGGGCAGCGCGCCGGCGAGGGGCCGGCCGGCGGCCTCGACGACGGTGACGGCACAGCCGGCCTCGCGGGCGGCGGTGGCGAACTCGGCGCCGATCCAGCCGGCGCCGACGACCACGATCGTGTGGCGGTCGCGCAGGACGGGTGCCAGGCGGGCGGCGTCGTCGAGGGTGCGGAGCAGGTGGACGCCGGCGACGCCCTCGCTGCCGGGCAGGGTGAGCGGGTGGGCGCCGGTGGCGACGACGAGGACGTCGTACGGGACGGGGCCGGCCTCGGTGTCGATCTCGTGGTCGGCGGCGCGCAGTCCGGTGACCTCGACGCCGAGGCGGAGCGCGACGTCCAGGGCCTCGAAGTCGACGTCGAAGGCGGAGTCCTCGGCCTTGCCGAGCAGCACCGCCTTGGACAGCGGAGGCCGGTCGTAGGGCTGGTGGGGCTCGGCGCCGATCAGGGTGACGGGGCCGGTGAAGCCCTGTTCGCGCAGGGCGACGGCGGTCTGGACGCCCGCCATCCCGGCGCCGACGATCACGACGTGCCGCCCGGCCCGCTCCGCTACGGGTTCCGAGGCCGGTTCCGGTGCCGGTTCAGATGTGCGCCCGCCTGCCAGTTCGGGCGTCCGTGCGCCCGTCGGCTCCTGCGTCCGCCCGCCCGCCGGCGGGCGCGTCTGCTGCTGCTCACTCTGCTCGCTCACCCGCCCACTCTATTCAGCTGACGGGTCGTCAGGAAGGGAGGGCCCCTGTGGCGGTCCGCCGACGGCGGCTAGTCTGGCCGCCGTAGAGCACTCGCGGGAGCCCGGACGCACCGGGCTGAGAGGGAGGCTGGCCGGCCTCCGACCGTACGAACCTGATCCGGGTCATGCCGGCGAAGGGAGGGGCTGGACGCCCATGTCGCGTACACGCACATCCGACGTTCTCGTCATCGGGGGCGGCATCATCGGCCTGGTCACGGCCTGGCGGGCCGCGCAGCGCGGACTGCGCACCGCCGTGGCCGACCCCGAGCCGGGCGGCGGGGCCGCCCGGGTGGCGGCGGGCATGCTCGCCGCCGTCACCGAACTCCACTACGGCGAGGAGACCCTCCTCGGCCTCAATCTCGAGTCCGCCCGGCGCTATCCCGGCTTCGTCGCCGAGCTCGCCGAGGCCACCGGCCACGACGTCGGCTACCGGGCCTGCGGCACCCTGGCCGTCGCGCTCGACGCCGACGACCGCGCCCATCTGCGCGAACTCCACGCCCTGCAGACCCGCTGCGGGCTGGCCTCGGAATGGCTCAGCGGCCGCGACTGCCGCCGCCTGGAGCCCCTGCTGGCGCCGGGCGTGCGGGGCGGGCTGCGCGTGGACGGCGACCACCAGGTCGACCCGCGCCGGCTCGCCGACGCGCTCGTCACCGCCTGCGAACGCGCCGGAGTGGTCTTCCACCGCTCGGCGGCCGAGCGGCTCACGGTCGTACGGGACCGGGCCCGCGGCGCGCTGCTCGCCGACGGCACCGCGCACGAGGCGGAGCAGGTGGTGCTCGCCGCGGGCAGCCTGAGCGGCCGGCTCGACGGCGTGCCGGCGGACGTGCTGCCGCCCGTACGGCCGGTCAAGGGCCAGGTGCTGCGGCTGCGGGTGCCGCCCGCGTACGCGCCGTTCCTGTCCCGCACCGTGCGCGCGGTCGTCCGCGGCAGCCACGTCTACCTGGTGCCGCGCGAGAACGGCGAACTGGTCGTCGGCGCCACCAGCGAGGAGCTCGGCTGGGACACCACGGTCACCGCCGGCGGCGTGTACGAGCTGCTGCGCGACGCGCACGAGCTGGTGCCGGGCATCACCGAGCTGCCGCTCACCGAGACCCGCGCCGGGCTGCGGCCCGGCTCTCCCGACAACGCGCCGCTGCTCGGCCCGAGCGCCCTGCCCGGACTGCAGCTCGCCACCGGCCACTACCGCAACGGGGTGCTGCTCACCCCGGTCACCGGCGACGTCATGGCGCAGGCCCTCACCACCGGCACGCTGCCGGACGAGGCCCGCGCCTTCACCGCCCGCCGCTTCTCCCCCGCACCCCTGGAGCACGCATGAACGCGTCGTTGTCCGTCTCCGTGAACGGAGAGGTCCGCGTCTTCGAGGACCCGCTGTCGCTCGCCGCCCTCGTCGCGACCCTCACCGCCGCCTCCGCCGGCGTCGCCGCCGCCCTCAACGAGACCGTCGTCCCGCGCGGCGAGTGGGCCACGACGCTGCTCGGCGACGGCGACCGGGTCGAGGTCCTGACCGCGGTGCAGGGAGGCTGAGCGCGATGTCCGACGACGTGTTCCTGCTCGGCGGTACGGAGTTCTCGTCCCGCCTGATCATGGGCACCGGCGGGGCGCCCAGCCTCGACGTGCTCGAACGCTCCCTCGTCGCCTCCGGCACGGAGCTGACCACCGTCGCCATGCGCCGCCTCGACCCGGGCGTGCGGGGCTCGGTGCTGTCCGTCCTGGAGCGGCTCGGCATCCAGGTCCTGCCGAACACGGCGGGCTGCTACACCGCCGGCGAGGCCGTCCTGACCGCCCGGCTGGCCCGCGAGGCGCTCGGCACGAACTGGATCAAGCTGGAGGTCATCGCCGACGAGCGGACGCTGCTGCCGGACGGCGAGGAACTGCTCGCGGCGGCCGAGACGCTCGTGGACGACGGTTTCGTCGTCCTTCCGTACACCAACGACGACCCGGTCCTCGCCCGCAAGCTGGAGGACGTGGGCTGCGCCGCGATCATGCCGCTCGGCTCGCCGATCGGCTCCGGCCTCGGGATCCGCAACCCGCACAACTTCCAGCTGATCGTGGAGCGGGCGGGCGTGCCGGTGATCCTGGACGCGGGCGCCGGGACGGCGTCGGACGCGGCGCTGGCGATGGAGCTGGGCTGCGCGGCGGTGATGCTGGCCTCGGCGGTGACCCGCGCCCAGGAACCCGTCCTCATGGCGGAGGCCATGCGGCACGCGGTCGACGCGGGCCGTCTCGCCCACCGGGCGGGCCGGATCCCTCGCCGCCACTTCGCGGAGGCGTCCTCGCCGCACGAGGGCCGCGCCCGCCTGGATCCCGAACGCCCCGCCTTCTGACCTCCGCGCCGGACCCGCCTGCCCCGGTCCCGTCCCGCGCCGGCCCCGTCCCCGTCCCGGCCCGTCGCCGCCCCGCGGACCACGGCCCAGCGTCACAGCTGGGCTGCAGTCCGGGGCACGCGCGGGGAGCGGGGCCGGGCGGCTCGTAGACTCGGGGCCGTGGACACGACCCTTCAGGACCCTCTCGTCGGGCGGCTGCTCGACGGCCGCTACCGCGTCGAGGCGCGCATCGCCGTCGGCGGGATGGCCACGGTCTACCGGGCCGTGGACACCCGCCTCGACCGGGAGCTCGCGCTCAAGGTGATGCACCCGGACCTGGCGACCGACGCCGCGTTCGTCGAGCGGTTCATGCGTGAGGCGAAGTCCGTCGCCCGGCTCGCCCACCCCAACGTGGTCGGCGTCTTCGACCAGGGCGCCGACGGCGCGTACGTCTACCTCGCCATGGAGTACGTCGCCGGCTGCACGCTGCGCGACGTGCTCCGCGAGCGCGGCGCGCTCCGGCCCCGCGCCGCGCTGGACGTCCTGGAGCCGGTGCTCGCCGCGCTGGGCGCGGCCCACCGGGCCGGGTTCGTGCACCGGGACATGAAGCCGGAGAACGTCCTGATAGGGGACGACGGCCGGGTGAAGGTCGCCGACTTCGGTCTCGTACGGGCCGTGGGCTCCGCCACCGACACCACCGGCGCCGTCCTCGGCACCGTCTCCTACCTCGCGCCGGAGCAGATCGAGCACGGCACCGCCGACACCCGCGCCGACGTGTACGCGTGCGGCGTGGTCCTCTACGAGATGCTGACCGGGGCCAAGCCGCACTCCGGTGACACGCCGGCCCAGGTGCTCTACCAGCATCTGAACACCGACGTGCCCGCTCCTTCCGTCGCCGTGCCCGGCCTCGCGCCGGAGCTGGACCGGGTGGTGGCGGGCGCCACCGCCCGCAACCCCGACCTGCGGCCGTACGACGCGGTCGCGCTGCTCGCCGAGGTGCGCGACGCCCGCGCCGCCCTCGGCGACGAGCAGCTGGACGCCGTGCCGCCGCGGGCCCGCCCGGAGGCGGAGGCCGCCGGCGCCGAGGACCGCACCAGCGTCATCCCGCGCGTCCAGCCGCTGCCGGTGGAGCACACCAGCATGCTGCCCGTGCCCGAGGCGCCGCTCGCGGAGGAGGCCGGGCGGCGCCGTCCGCGCGGCCGCCGCGGCCCGCTGCTCGTCGTCGCCGCCGTCCTGCTCGCCCTCGGCATCGGATCCGGCGTCTGGTACATCAACTCCGGCCAGTTCACCCGCGTCCCCGCCGTCCTCGGCCAGACGGAGGCCCAGGCCACCCGGCGCCTCGCCGACGCCGGCCTCGACGTCGCCACGACGAAGCGCGACTTCAGCGACGTGTACGAGCGGGGCACGGTCATGGCCGTCGACCCGGCTCCCGGCGAGCGGATCCGCGGCAACGGCACGGTGACGCTCACGCTGTCCCGCGGCCCGCGGGTCGTGAAGGTCCCGAAGCTCAAGGGCGTCCCGCTCGCCGAGGCGAGGAAGACCCTGGCCGAGGAGGGACTCGCGGCCGGAGTCGTCACCTACGCGTTCAGCGAGTCCGTCGCCCAGGGCGCGGTGATCGGCTCCGACCCTGAACCGGGCACCGAGCGCGCTCCGGACTCGGCCGTCGCCCTGGTCGTCAGCAAGGGCGCGCCCGTCGACGTCCCGGACGTCCGGGGCGAGACGGTGGCCGACGCCACCGCCACGCTCCAGGACGCCGGTCTGAAGGTCACCGTGGCGCAGGAGCGGATCAACTCGCCGGAGGACGCCGGCAGCGTCGCCGCGCAGTCGCTCGCCGAGGGCAGCCGGGCCGCCAAGGGCGACACGATCACCCTGACCGTCTCGAAGGGCCCGCGGATGGTCGAGGTCCCGGACGTCGTCGGGATGAAGACCGACGAGGCCCGCGCCGAGCTGGAGGCCGCCGGCTTCGAGGTGAAGGTGGAGAAGTCCTTCCCGTTCCTCGGCGACACGGTCGCCGGCCAGTCCGCGGAGGGCGGTTCGACCGCCGCCGAGGGCTCCACCGTCACCCTCACGATCAAGGGACTGTAGAAGCGCATGCCCGACCCCATGCCCGACCTCGTGCGCGAACCCGCCCGCCCGTCCGTGCCCGCCCCGGTGCGCAATCCCGTCGGCGGTCACGTCCCCGTGGCCGGCGGCCTCGCCACGAACGGGCTCGGTTACGCGCGTGAGCTCGGCGCCGAGACCGTGCAGGTCTTCGTCGCGAACCCGCGCGGATGGGCCACTCCGCCCGGCAACCCGGCTCAGGACGAGCTGTTCCGGGCCGGCTGCGAGGCGGAGGGCCTGTCCGCCTGGGTGCACGCGCCGTATCTGATCAACTTCGGCTCGCACACCGAGGCCACCGTGGAGAAGTCGGTGGACTCGCTGCGCCACTCGCTGCGGCGTGGCCGGCAGATCGGCGCCCGCGGCGTGGTCGTGCACACCGGCTCGGCGACGGGCGGCCGGCCGCGCGCGGAGGCGCTCGCGCAGGTGCGGGAGCGGATGCTGCCGCTGCTCGACGAGCTGACGCACGAGGACGACCCGTACCTGCTGATCGAGTCGACGGCCGGGCAGGGCTTCTCGCTCTGCTCGCGGGCGGAGGACTTCGGCCCGTACTTCGACGCCCTCGACCACCACCCGAAGCTGGGCATCTGCCTCGACACCTGCCACATCTTCGCCGCGGGCCACGACCTGGCCGGCCCGGGCGGCGCCGCCCGTACGCTCGACGAGCTGGAGGCGGTGATCGGTGAGGGGCGGCTGAAACTGATCCACGCCAACGACTCCAAGGACGTCGTGGGCGCGCACAAGGACCGGCACGCCAACATCGGCGCGGGCCACATCGGCCAGGAGGCGTTCGCGAACCTGCTGAGCCACCCGGCCACCGAGGGCGTGCCGCTGGTCATCGAGACGCCGGGCGGGCCGCAGGGACACAAGGCGGATGTGGAGCTGCTGAAGAAACTGCGTTGAGGAATACCCTAGGGGGGTATACGGTTTCTGAGAGACGGAGGAACCGCTACCCGACGTTGGGGGCACCATGCAGCACGACGCGCACACCGACCACCAGCATCACGAGCACCACGACCCGCACGCCCACCACCAGAGCCACGAGGGTCACCAGAGCCACGAGGGCCACGCGGAGCACCACGGCCACCACGCCCACCCGCACGGCCACGGACCCGTCTCCTGGGCCATGGCCGCCCAGGCCACGCTGCACTGCCTCACCGGCTGCGCCATCGGCGAGGTCCTCGGCATGATCATCGGCACCGCGTTCGGCTGGGGCAACCTGCCGACGATGGTCCTCGCGATCGTCCTGGCCTTCTTCTTCGGCTACGCGCTCACCCTGCGCGGCATCCTCAAGGCCGGCGTCGACTTCACGACGGCCTTCAAGGTCGCGCTCGCCGCCGACACCCTGTCCATCGCGGTCATGGAGCTGATCGACAACGGCGTCATCGCCCTCTGGCCGGGCGCCATGGACGCCCATCTGTCGGAGGCGCTGTTCTGGATCGTGCTCGCGATCTCGCTCGCGATCGCCTTCGTCCTGACGACGCCCGTCAACAAGTGGATGATCGGCCGCGGCAAGGGTCACGCCGTCGTCCACCAGTACCACTGACCAGCGACCCTGACCACTGACGACAGCCAGGTCACCCGGCTCTAGAGCTCAGGGCCGTCGCCCGGCTCCTCCTGGTAGGAGTAGCGCTGCTCCGTCCACGGGTCTCCGATGTTGTGGTAGCCGCGCTCCTCCCAGAAGCCACGCCGGTCGGCGGCCATGTACTCCACGCCCCGGACCCACTTCGGGCCCTTCCAGGCGTACAGGTGCGGCACCACGAGCCGCAGCGGGAAACCGTGCTCGGCGGTCAGCAGCTCGCCATCCTTGTGGGTGGCGAAGATCGTGCGCTCCGCGGCGAAGTCGGCGAGGCGCATGTTGGCGCTGTAGCCGTACTCGGCCCACACCATGACGTGGGTGACGTGGGGCGCGGGAGGAGCGAGCTCGAGGATCGTGCGGGCGGGCACTCCGCCCCATTCGGCACCGAGCATGCTGAACTTCGTCACGCAGTGCAGATCGGCCACGACGGTCTCGAAGGGCAGCGCCGAGAACTCCTCGTGGTTCCAGCAGCGCTTGTCGCCGTCGGCGGTGGCTCCGAAGACGCGGAACTCCCAGCGCTCGGGCTTGAAGCGGGGAACGGGTCCGTAGTGGGTCACCGGCCAGCCGCGCTGGAGCCGCTGCCCCGGCGGAAGATCCGGCGCCGCCGCCCCTCCTGCTTCCCGGCGTGCTCCGCCCTCCGGCTGACCCATGTCATCCATGGTGACAGACCGCGAGGGGTGGTCATGACCAGCCATGCCCCGTCATCCCGGCGATATTCCGACAAATGAAGGCAAGCCACAGTAAGCCTGCACTTACTGGACGCCACCCATGCGCGCTGCAAGGATGCGGCCATCCTGCCCAGTGGCGGCACCGACATGCGAGGAAGGATCCTGAAGCGATGCAGGGCGACCCCGAGGTCCTCGAGTTCCTCAACGAGCAGCTGACCGGCGAGCTGACGGCGATCAACCAGTACTGGCTGCACTACCGCATCCAGGACAACAAGGGCTGGACCAAGCTCGCCAAGTACACCCGCGAAGAGTCCATCGACGAGATGAAGCACGCGGACAAGCTGACCGAGCGCATCCTCATGTTGGACGGCCTGCCCAACTACCAGCGGCTCTTCCACGTCCGGGTGGGGCAGACGGTCAAGGAGATGTTCGAGGCCGACCGCCAGGTCGAGGTGGAGGCGATCGACCGGCTGAAGCGCGGGATCGAGGTCATGCGGGCCAAGGGCGACATCACCTCGGCCAATCTGTTCGAGGAGATCCTGGCGGACGAGGAGCACCACATCGACTACCTCGACACGCAGCTGGAGCTGATCGAGCAGCTGGGCGAGGCGCTGTACTGCTCCACGCTCATCGAGCAGCCGAGCTGACCACGGGCCGGTCCGCCGCGCTCCGTACGGACTAGGCGGCTTCCCGCAGCCCGGCCGCGCCGGCGATCTCGACGATTTCGGTGACCTCGGCGACGCCGGAGACCTCCGCCTCCACGACGCCCGGGACGCCCGCGATACCCGCGACACCGCCGACCTGGGCGACCTCGGCCGCCAGGGCCGGCATGCCCTGGTCCACGAGGTCACGGCGCGGGCAGTTGCCACGGCCGAGAATGGCCTGAATGCGCCGTACACACGAACCGCAGTCGGTGCCCGCCTTGCAGGCCGAGGCGATCTGACGGGGCGTGCAGGCGCCGGCCTCCGCGTGCTCCTTGACCTGCTTCTCCGTGACGGCGAAACATGAGCAGACGTACACGCGGTTCACCTCCCGCCGAGATCGATTAGGCAAACCTAACCTTACAAGGTGGGTGCTCGCCGGAAAAGCCTTCTCTACGACGATGGGGCGCGGATCACAAGGATCCGCGCCCCACTGTCGTACGAAGCCACTTACTGATCGCGGTACATCTCGGCCACGAGGAACGCCAGGTCCAGCGACTGGCTGCGGTTGAGCCGCGGGTCGCAGGCCGTCTCGTAGCGCTGGTGCAGGTCATCGACGAAGATCTCGTCGCCGCCGCCCACGCACTCGGTGACGTCGTCACCGGTCAGCTCCACGTGGATGCCGCCCGGGTGGGTGCCCAGCTCCTTGTGGACCTCGAAGAAGCCCTTGACCTCGTCGAGCACGTCGTCGAAGCGCCGGGTCTTGTGACCGGAGGCCGCCTCGAAGGTGTTGCCGTGCATCGGGTCGGTCACCCAGGCGACGGTCGCACCCGAGGCGGTGACCTTCTCGACCAGCTCGGGGAGCTTGTCGCGGACCTTGTCGGCGCCCATGCGGACGATGAAGGTCAGCCGGCCCGGCTCGCGGTCCGGGTCCAGGCGGTCGATGTACGTCAGCGCCTCTTCGGCGGTGGTCGTCGGACCCAGCTTGATGCCGATCGGGTTCGCGATCTGCGAGGCGAACTCGACGTGGGCGTGGTCGAGCTGACGGGTGCGCTCACCGATCCAGACCATGTGGCCGGAGGTGTCGTACAGCTTGCCGGTGCGCGAGTCGGTACGCGTCAGGGCGCCCTCGTAGTCGAGGAGCAGCGCCTCGTGCGAGGCGTAGAACTCCACCGCGCGGAACTCGGCCGGGTCGGTGCCGCAGGCCTTCATGAAGTTCAGCGCGTTGTCGATCTCGCGCGCCAGCTGCTCGTAGCGCTGGCCCGACGGGGACGACTTCACGAAGTCCTGGTTCCAGGCGTGCACCTGGCGCAGGTCGGCGTAGCCACCGGTGGTGAAGGCACGGACCAGGTTGAGCGTCGAGGCGGAGGCGTTGTACATCCGCTTCAGGCGCTCGGGGTCCGGGACGCGGGCGGCCTCGTTGAAGTCGAAGCCGTTGACCGAGTCGCCGCGGTACGTCGGCAGGGTCACGCCGTCGCGGGTCTCGGTCCCCTTCGAGCGGGGCTTGGAGTACTGCCCGGCGATGCGGCCGACCTTGACGACGGGCACGGAGGCCGCGTAGGTCAGGACGGCGCTCATCTGGAGCAGGGTCTTCAGCTTGGCCCTGATGTGGTCGGCGGACACGGCGTCGAAGGCCTCGGCGCAGTCGCCGCCCTGAAGGAGGAACGCCTCGCCACGGGCGACGGCTCCCATCCGGGCACGCAGCTGGTCGCACTCGCCGGCGAAGACGAGCGGAGGATACGACTCGAGGTCCGCGATCACATCGCGCAGAGCCTCGGCATCGGGGTACTCGGGCTGCTGCGCCGCGGGCAGGTCTCGCCAGGTCGCCTTGGCGACGGCGTGGGTATCAGCGTTCACGGTCACGTGCACCACAGTACGGGGTCTTCGCCCCGTCTCGTCCCTCTGACCAGTGGCTGAGACGCGGGTCTCGCCGCCGTCCCGCCGGCCGGACATCCACCCGCCACCTTCCGTGCGTCCGCGCGTTGAACACCGCTGTTACGTTCCGGCCCTTCTCACCGACAGAACCGAGGGGTGGGTGTGATCCACAGGCACCGTAAGGACCGCAAGAACCGCGCCAGGAAGCGACTGCTGTACGGCACGCTGGCCGGCGTGCTCGCGGGCGCCGCCACCGTGACGCTCGCCGTCGCCTCCCCGGGCGTCCTCGGCGGCGGCGCGGACCCGGAGAACGGCACCGCGGACGCCTCGCTGCAGTCCGCGTTCGCCGACGCGGCGCGCGAGTTCGACGTCCCGCCGGGCGTCCTCATGGCGGTCTCGTACCGCCAGACCCGCTGGAAGTCCCACGACGGCGAGCCGAGCACGACCGGCGCCTACAACGTGATGGGTCTGACGAAGGTCGACCCGGCGGACCTCGAGCGGCCCGACGACGAGGAGAGGCTCTCCCATCTCAACGAGAGCGGCCGGCCGGAGATCGAGCGGACCTTCGACCGCGCCCGGGTGCTGCGCGTGCTGCCGAAGCGGACCGTCGACACCGACGACCCGCGGCTGCACACCCTCGACCGTGCGGCCGAGCTGACCGGCAGCTCCGCCGAGGCGCTGAAGAACGACCCGGTCCAGAGCATCCGAGCCGGTGCGGCGCTGCTCGCGGCGTACCAGCGCGAGGCCACCGGCGAGCTGCCGGACGACCCGGGCGCCTGGTACCCGGCCGTGGCGCGCTACAGCCAGGCGCCGGACCGCAAGGGCGCCGAGCTCTTCGCGCGGCGCGTCTTCGAGTCGGTCAGGACGGGCGAGCGGGAGGTGACGGCGGACGGCGAGCAGGTCGTGCTGCCGGCCGACCCGGACGTCCGGCCGGTCAGGCCGTCCCGGGTGCCGCTCGCGGCGACCTTCGCGAGCACCGCGGCCGTGCCGGTACCCGAGTGCCCGGCCGGCCTGAACTGCGACTTCGTCCCGTCCCGTACGGGCGCGAACGGCGAGCGGAACTACACGGTCGCCGACCGTCCGGCGGCGGGCGTCGACGTGCGGCAGATCGTCGTCCACGACACGGAGGGCGGCTACGACGGTTCGCTCGCCACGCTGACCGACCCGGCGGTGAAGGCCAGCGCCCACTACCTGGTGCGGGCCTCGGACGGTCTGGTCACCCAGATGGTGGAGAACAAGAACCTGGCCTGGCACGCGGGCAACTGGTCGCTCAACATGCACGCGATCGGCGTCGAGCACGAGGGCTACGCGATCAGCGAGAGCAGCTGGTACACCGAGCCGCAGTACGAGTCGACGGCGGCCCTGGTGAAGTTCCTCGCCGGGAAGTACGGCGTGCCGCTCGACCGGGAGCACGTCATCGGGCACGACGAGGTGCCGGTGCAGCTGGACGGTTCCATCGGCAAGACGCACTGGGACCCGGGCCCGTTCTGGGACTGGAACCACTTCATGGCGTTGATGGGCGCGCCGACCGGCGACGGACGCGCGGGCGGCCCGCTCCGGGCCGGCCAGGTGGTCCGCGTGGTGCCGCCGTTCACCTCCGCCAACCAGCCGAAGCTGACGTACCGGAACGGCACGGCCGTCGCTCCGCGCCCCGCCAACTTCGGCTATCTGTACGCGGAGCCGTCGACGGGCGCGGCGCCGCTGACCGACCCGTACTTCTCCAGCCTCTGGTCCGAGGGCTCGAACTGGGCCGACAAGGTCCGGGCGGGCGGCGCGTACGTGGTCGCCGAGGCCCGCACCGACTGGACGGCGATCTGGTTCGGCGGGAAGAAGGCCTGGTTCCTCAACCCGGGCGGCCAGTACACGGCGCCGGTCACCACGGCCCCGGTCCAGGTCCGGGCCAGGCCGGGCACGACCGTACGGATCTACGGGCGGGCCTTCCCGGAGACCGCGGCCTACGCCGCCGCCGGCCAGACCGCGCCCACCGACGATCCCGATCACCTCTCGAAGTACTCCCTGCCGGCCGGCCAGGCCTACGCGAAGGCCGGGCCCGCCGTGCGGGGCGACGACTGGTTCGGCTCCGCCCAGGTTAACGTGCGGGGCCAGACGCTCTACCTGCCGATCCGCTACCACCACCGCCTGGCCTGGGTGAAGGCGTCCGACGTGGAGGAGGTCGCGGGCGCGGCCCCGGTCTCCGGCGCCGGCCGCTACGACGTCGTCGCCCGTGACGGCTCCGGTGTGCTGTGGCAGTACCAGGGCACGGGCGGCGCGGGCACGCCGTTCTTCACCCGCTACCGGCTCGGCGGCGGCTGGAACCTGTACGACACGGTGTCGCCGACGACCGCGCTGCGCGCCGACGGCGTCGGCGACCTGGTCGCCCGCGACGGCTCGGGCACGCTCTGGTACTACGCGGCGAGCGGCGATCCGTCCGCGCCGTTCAGGACGCGGCTGCGGGTCGGCACCGGCTGGAACCTCTACGACCGGCTGCTGGGCGCCCGCGACGTCACCGGCGACGGCCGGGCCGACCTGGTCGGCCGCGACCGGACCGGTGTGCTGTGGCTCTACAAGGGCACCGGGAACGCCGGCACGCCGTTCGCCACCCGGACGAGGATCGGCGGCGGCTGGCAGATCTACGACCAGCTGATCAGCTCCGGCGACGCGACCGGAGACGGCAGGGCCGACCTCCTCGCCCGCGACCCCTCGGGCACGCTGTGGCTGTACAAGGGCACGGGCGCCGCGGCCACGCCGTACGCGACCCGGACCAGGGTCGGCACCGGCTGGCAGGGCTACGACCGGCTGCTCGGCCCCAGCGATCTGACCGGCGACGGCCGGGCCGACCTGGTCGCCCGCGACCGCTCGGGCGTGCTGTGGCTCTACAAGGGCACCGGGAACGCCACGGCGCCGTACGCAACCCGGACGAGGATCGGCGGCGGCTGGCAGACCTACGGCCTGGTCGTCTGACCGGGCCCCTGGCCCCGTCGTCCCGGTCCGCGCCCGTCCAGGGTGTGGACCGGGGCGACGAACGGGGCACGAGGGGCTACAGTGCCCTCATGTTCGCGCACACGACCCAGCCCTCGCACCAGAACTGGTGGTGGACCGCTCATCCGGCGGCCCACTGACTGCGCGTACCCGAAGAACTCACGCGAAGGCCGCCCGAGGGGCGGCCTTTCTCGTACCCGCGAGGCCGTTCCTCTCCCCCGGATCCCCCGGACCCCACGGAAGGAACGACGCCCCATGGACCTGGACCTCTCCCGACTCCTCGACGACTCCGCCCCGCCGTTCGCGCTGCTGCGCCGGCGCACGCCGGGCCGCGACCACGACACCGTCGAGGTGCTGACCGGACCCGTGCACGAGGCGGAGCGGCTCGCCGATCTGCCGGTGGGCGACCGGCCCACGCTGGCCCTGGTGCCGTTCCGGCAGATCCGCGAGCGCGGCTTCGACGTCCGCGACGACGGCACGCCGCTGGCCGTCCTGGTCGCGGAGGAGTCCTACGAGCTGCCGCTCGCCGAGGCGCTCGACCTGCTGCCGGACCATGACGTCCGGGTCGAGGGCGGCGCCTTCGACGTCTCCGACGAGGAGTACGGGCGGATCGTGCGGCGGGTGATCGACGAGGAGATCGGCGGCGGCGAGGGCGCCAACTTCGTCATCCGCCGCACCTACGAAGGCGAGATCCCGGGCTTCGGGCGGGCCGACGCGCTGGCCCTGTTCCGGCGGCTGCTGGCGGGCGAGCGGGGCGCGTACTGGACCTTCGTGGTGCACACCGGCGACCGGACGCTGGTCGGGGCCAGCCCGGAGGTGCACGTGCGGATGACCGGCGGCACGGTCGTGATGAACCCGATCAGCGGCACCTACCGCTACCCGGCGGGCGCCGCGCCGACTCCCGAGGACCTGCTCGCGTTCCTGGCCGACCGCAAGGAGACCGAGGAACTGTCGATGGTGGTCGACGAGGAACTGAAGATGATGTGCACGGTCGGCGACCGGGGCGGCGTGGTGATCGGGCCGCGGCTGAAGGAGATGGCGCACCTCGCCCACACGGAGTACGAGCTGCGCGGCCGTTCCTCGCTCGACGTGCGCGAGGTGCTGCGCGAGACGATGTTCGCGGCGACCGTCACCGGCTCTCCGCTGCAGAACGCCTGCCGGGTGATCGAGCGTCACGAGCCCGTCGGGCGGGACGGTTCCGGGCGCGGCTACTACGCGGGCGCGCTGGCGCTGCTCGGCACGGACGAGAACGGGGCGCAGACCCTCGACTCGCCGATCCTCATCCGTACCGCCGACATCTCCGCCGAGGGCCGGCTGCGCGTCCCGGTCGGCGCGACCCTGGTGCGGCACTCCGACCCGGCGGGCGAGGTCGCCGAGACCCACGCCAAGGCGGCGGGCGTGCTGACGGCGCTGGGCGTGCGGGAGGGCCGGCCGCGCGAGGAGTCGGCGCCGGCCCGGGCCCGGCTCGCCGACGATCCGCGGGTGCGGGCGGCGCTCGACGCGCGGCGGGCGGACCTGGCGCCGTTCTGGCTGCGGATGCAGGTGCGTTCGGCGGAGCTGTCCGGCCACGCGCTGGTGATCGACGCCGAGGACACCTTCACGGCGATGCTGGCGCATCTGCTGCGCTCCTCGGGTCTGGAGGTGTCGGTGCTGCGCTACGACGAGCCGGGGCTGCGGGAGCTGGCGCTCGCGCACGAGGGCCCGGTGGTGCTGGGCCCCGGCCCCGGCGACCCGTCGGACGCGGCCGACCCGAAGATGCGTTTCCTGCGCGGGCTGACGGCCGAGCTGCTGCGGGAGCACCGGCACGGGCTGCTCGGCGTGTGCCTGGGCCACGAGCTGATCGCGGCCGAGCTGGGCCTGGAGATCGTCCGCAAGCGGACGCCGTTCCAGGGCGCGCAGGTGCGGATCGACCTGTTCGGGCAGGAGCAGACGGTCGGCTTCTACAACAGCTTCACGGCCCGCTGCGACGACGAGGCGGCGCGCGAGCTGGCCGCGCACGGCATCGAGGTGAGCCGGGACCTGGCGACGGCGGAGGTGCACGCGCTGGTCGGCCGCGGATTCGCGTCGATGCAGTTCCACCCCGAATCGGTGCTCACGCTGGACGGAGCGACGGTCGTCACGCGGTTGCTGGCGTCAGCCGGCGCCGTGGCGACGACCGTGACCGGACCAGGGGACGTTCGTTAGTCCGGGGGCTCCCTGCGGCAGCGGGGATGGTCCTTGCACTCCGGCGAAGCCGGGACCGCGCAGTGCATGCTCCCCGCGGCAGCGGGGATGGCCCATGAGCTCCTCGGCAACAGGACGTTCTCCACACGTTCACCCGAAGAAGACACCGGCCTCCGCGTACCGCCCCGGGTCGACCGTCTTCATCCGGCCGGTGGCGTCGGTCAGCGGGACCCGAACCACCTCGGTGCCGCGCAGCGCGACCATCGTGCCGTACGCCTCCTGCCGTACGGCGTCGACGGCGTGCAGCCCGAAGCGGGTGGCCAGCCAGCGGTCGAAGGCGCTCGGGCTGCCGCCGCGCTGCACATGCCCGAGGACGGTGGTGCGGGCCTCCTTGCCGGTGCGCCGCTCGATCTCGGCCGCCAGCCAGGCGCCGACCGAGCCGCGCGCCGGGCCGCCGTCGCGCGGCCGGGCGCCTTCGGCGACGACGAGGATCGGGGCGTAGGTGGCCTGGAAGCGGGAGGCGACCCAGGCGCAGACCTGGTCGAGGTCGAAGCGCTGCTCGGGGACGAGGATGACGTTGGCGCCGCCGGCGAGCCCGGCGTGCAGCGCGATCCAGCCGGTGTGCCGGCCCATGACCTCGACGACGAGGACCCGGCGGTGCGAGTCGGCGGTGGTGTGGAGCCGGTCGATGGCCTCGGTGGCGATGCCGACGGCGGTGTCGAAGCCGAAGGTCCAGTCGGTGGCGGAGAGGTCGTTGTCGATGGTCTTGGGGACGCCGACGACGGGAAGGCCGTGCTCGGCGTGCAGCCGGGCGGCGATGCCGAGGGTGCCGCGGCCGCCGATGGCGATCAGCGCGTCGGTGCCGTGCTTGGCCAGGTTGTCCCGGATCCGGCGGACGCCGTCCGGGGCGGCGAACGGGTCGGTGCGCGAGGAGCCGAGCACGGTGCCGCCGCGCGGCAGGATGCCGCGCACGGCCCGTACGTCGAGCGGCACGGTGTCGCCCTCGACCGCCCCGCGCCAGCCGTCGCGGAAGCCGGTGACCGTCCAGTCGTGTTCCTGGACGCCCTTGCGGACGACGGCGCGGATCACCGCGTTCAGGCCGGGGCAGTCTCCTCCGCCGGTCAGCACACCGACGCGCATGGGCACTCCTTCGCCGTACGTGGGGGGATACGGCCCACGCTAGTGGTGACGCGGGTCACACCGACACGGCGAAGAGAGTGAATCAGGCGTCGTCGAGGCCGCGTTCGATGGCGTAGCGCACGAGCTCGACGCGGTTGTGCAGCTGGAGCTTGCCGAGGGTGTTCTGGACGTGGTTCTGCACCGTGCGGTGCGAGATGACGAGCCGTTCGGCGATCTGCTTGTAGCTCAGGCCCTTGGCGACCAGGCGCAGCACCTCGGTCTCGCGCTCGGTGAGCTGCGGGGCCTTCGGCTCGTCGGCGCCGGGCGCCGGGGCGGGCTCGGAGGCGAGCCGCCGGTACTCGCCGAGGACCAGGCCGGCCAGGCCCGGGGTGAAGACCGGGTCGCCGACGGCCGTGCGGCGCACCGCGTCGAGCAGCTCCTCCGTGCTGGCGGACTTCAGCAGATAGCCGGTCGCGCCGGACTTCACGGCCTCCAGGACGTCGGCGTGCTCGCCGCTCGCCGAGAGCACCAGGACCCGCAGCCGCGGGTCGGCGCCGACGAGTTCCTTGCAGACCTGGACGCCCGGCTTGAGCGGCAGGTTGAGGTCGAGGACGAGCACGTCCGGGGCGGCCGCGGCGGCGCGGCGCACGGCCTGCTCGCCGTCGCCGGCGGTGGCGACCACGTCGAGGCCGGCCTCGGCGAGGTCGCGGGCGACGGCGTCCCGCCACATCGGGTGGTCGTCGACCACCATCACCCTGATCGGCCGGTCCTGCGCCGGCTGCCCGTTCGTCCGCTGCTCGTTCACTTCGCTCCTGCCTTCCCCCGCCGCTCCCGCGGTGCGCGCGGGACCTTCAGTTCCACTTCGGTGCCCTGTCCGGGGACCGAGATCAGCTCGGCGCTGCCGCCGAGGTCCCGCAGTCTGCCGCGGATGGACAGGGCGACGCCCATCCGGCCCTCGCCCTCGGCCTGGGCGAGCCGGCCCTCCGGGATGCCGGGACCGTCGTCCCGTACGGTCACGACCACCTCGTCGCCCCAGTCCTCGAGGAGGATCCAGGCCCGCGCGCCGTCGCCGGCGTGCACCCGCACGTTGTCCAGGGCCGCGCCGACGGCGGCGGCCAGTTCGCGGGCGGCCGGCGGTGGCAGGAGGACCGGGGCGCCCGGGTCGGAGAGGGTGGTCCTGGCTCCGGCGCGCGGTGCGAGCAGGGTGCGCAGGTCGACGTCCGCGCCCGCGTCCTCGGCGTCGTCCGGCTCCTCCACGACCCGGACGACCGCGCCCTCGGACTCGTCCTCGGAGACGTACGAGGTACGGGTGAGGCCGCCGGCGACGAGGGTGCGCAGCGCGACCTCCTGCTCGCCGGCCATCCGGCCCAGCTCCGCGGCCTCGCCGCCGAGCGCGGTGCCGCGCCGCTGCACCATGGCGAGGACCTGGAGCACGCTGTCGTGGATGTCGCGGGCGAGCCGCTCGCGTTCGCGGGTGGCGGCCTCGATCTCCAGGGCGCGGGCGAGGGTGCGCTCGGAGGCGCGGGCGACCTCGACGACGTAGCCGATGGCGATGGAGGCGACCCAGACGAGCAGCACGTTGTGCAGGGTGTCCCGGCTGGGGTGGCCGCGCTCGATGATGTTGGCGACGGCGACGAGCGAGGAGGCGAGACCGGCCCACCGCCAGCCGCCCTTGATCGCGTACGCGAGGACGGCGCCGGCGGTCCATATCGACGGCAGGGTGGGGCCGTCGACGGACTGGGCCTGGTGGTCGGCGAGCGGGGTGAGCAGGATGCCGGCGAGGGCGACGGCGAGATCGGCGACGAGGAAGCGGCGGGTGCAGCTGACGGCGTTCGCCACCTTGGGGAGGGTGGCGAGGGTCCACAGGCACATGGCGGCGAGGTAGGCGACGGCGACCCAGGGCCGCTCGTAGCGCTCGCGTCCGAACACGCCGAGCAGCACGGCGTAGACCATGGTGAGCACGCGATAGGCGGTGAGCGCGCGCCACAGCGGCTGCTCGACCGACATGCGCACGACACGTTCGCGCCTGGCCATCTTCCCCACCCCCCGGCGGCCCCCGCAGGGGTCAGGCGCCGGACTCTTCCCGCGCCGCGATCTCGGCCTTCACGGCCTCCTTGGCGGCCTTCTCGGCATCGGCGATCTGGCGCTTGGCGGCCGTCGCGTAGATGTCGACGTACTCCTGGCCGGACAGCTTCATGATCTCGTACATGACCTCGTCGGTCACCGAGCGCAGGATGAAGCGGTCGCCCTCCATGCCCTGGTAGCGGCTGAAGTCGAGCGGCTTGCCGATCCGGATGCCCGGGCGCATCAGCTTGGGCACCACCTTGCCCGGCGGCTGGATCTTCTCGGTGTCGATCATGGCGACCGGGATCACCGGCGCGCCGGTCGCCAGCGCCACGCGGGCGAGACCGCCGGGCTTGCCGCGGTAGAGGCGGCCGTCGGGCGAGCGGGTGCCCTCGGGATAGATCCCGAACAGGCCGCCCTTCTCGATGACCTCGATGCCGGCCTTGATCGCCGCCTCGCCCGCGCCGCGCGCGCCGGAGCGGTCGACGGGGAGCTGGCCGACGCCCTTGAAGAAGGCGGCCGTCAGCTTGCCCTTGACGCCGGGCGTGGTGAAGTACTCGGCCTTGGCGATGAAGGTGACCTTGCGGTCGAGCACGGCCGGCAGGAAGAAGGAGTCCGAGAAGGACAGGTGGTTGCTCGCGAGGATCGCCGGCCCTTCGGCGGGGATGTTCTCAAGGCCCTCCACCCAGGGCCTGAAGGCGAGCTTCAGGGACCCTCCGAGGGAGAACTTCATCGCGCCGTAGATCAACTCGCCATGCCTTCCGTGTGCTGTCACGACGACCTTATCCCGTGCGGGACCGGCCGCACCGACACGGGCGCCGCGGCTTCCCTCTCCTTCGTCTCTCCTTCGTGCGAACGGCCCTGGTCGGTGTCGGTCCGGTCGCGTACGGTGAAAGCCTTCCCCTTACCGAAGCCGCTTCGGGCCCACGCGAGACGAGGTCCGGAGTCGAACCCGACAGGAGACCCCGTGCCGGTCCTTCCCGGAGCCGAGCCGTACCGCCACGAGGGCGGAGAGGTCGGCGTCCTGCTCTGTCACGGATTCACCGGTTCCCCCCAGTCGCTGCGCCCGTGGGCGGAGTATCTGGCCGAGCGCGGCCTCACGGTGTCGCTGCCGCTGCTGCCCGGGCACGGCACCCGCTGGCAGGACATGCAGCTCACCAGCTGGCAGGACTGGTACGCCGAGGTGGACCGGGAGCTGCGCGAGCTGACCGCCCGCTGCGAGCGGGTCTTCGTGATGGGCCTGTCGATGGGCGGCGCGCTGACCCTGCGGCTCGCGGCGCGGCACGGCGACGCGGTCAGCGGCATCGTCCTGGTCAACCCGGCCAACAAGATGCACGGGGTCGCGGCCCGCGCGCTGCCGGTCGTCCGGCACTTCGTGCCCTCCACCAAGGGCATCGCCAGCGACATCGCCAAGCCGGGCTCGGCCGAGATCGGCTACGACCGGGTGCCGCTGCACGCCGCGCACTCGCTGCGGCGCCTCTTCCGGACCGTCGACGCGGAGCTGCCGCAGGTCACGCAGCCGATGGTGCTGCTGCACAGCCCGCAGGACCACGTGGTGCCGCCGGCCGACTCGGCGCGCATCCTCAGCCGGGTGTCGTCGACGGACGTCAAGGAGATCCTGCTGGAACAGAGCTACCACGTGGCGACGTTGGACCACGACGCGGAGCTGATCTTCGAGGAGAGCTGGGCGTTCGTGACCCGGCTGGCTCCGGGACTCGTCGGCGAGAAGGGAATCGCGAGCGGTGGCTGAGCAGCAGGACGGGGAGCGCGAGCCGCAGCCCATCGACGAGGAGGCGGCCTGGGCCGCGATCGTCGCGGGCTACGGGGAGGAGCCGGCGGATCCTCCGGGCGCGCGCCCCTTCCGGCCGGTGGAGGATCTGAAGCTCCCGGAGCCGCCGGACGAGGAGGACGGCGCGGCCACCGACGACGGCCCGGGCGAGGGCGGCCCGGCCTCCTCCGTGGACGAGCCGGAGAAGCCGAACAAGTTCCGGAAGCCGGAGCCGCCGGAGAAGCCCGCGCTGGGATCCTCCGTCGTCTTCGCGCCGGGCGTCGGTCCGGGCAGCGGCCCGCGCGACTACACGCCGGCCGAGGCGCCCGAGGGCTCCGACGACGCGGACGACTCCGACGAGGGCCACTTCGTCCCGCCGGAGCCGCCGCCCCTGCCCGAGGCCGACACCACGACCAGGTTCGCCTGGCTCGGCGTCGTCGGCGGCCCGGTCCTGATGCTGCTCGCCGTGCTGCTCCAGTGGGACATGACCTGGTGGCTGACCACGCTGTGCGTGGGCGGCTTCCTGGGCGGCTTCGCGACGCTCGTGGCCCGCATGAAGCACGACGACGAGGACGACGACGGCTTCGACGACCCGGGCCGCGGCGCGGTGGTGTAGTCAAGAGGCTCAGGACTCCGGTGCCGAGGACGGGATGCGGACCACCGCCAGGACGGGCAGGTGGTCCGTCGCCGTGGTGAGGTCCTTCGGGTCGAGGTCCGTCGGGACGCCGCAGGTGAGGAACTCGATGCCCGGGGTGGCGAGGATCGCGTCGATGCGGCGGTCCGGGGCCGGGGCGGGCCAGGTGTGTTCGCCGCCCCACGGGGCGGCCTCCCAGCCGTCCTGGAGCTCCTTCGTGAGGCGGGTCCAGGAGCGGCCGCCGGCGCGCTCGTTGAGGTCGCCGGCGACGATCGCGTACGGCGTGCCGAGCGCGGCCACCCGGTCGAGGACCAGGCCCGCCTGGGCGTGGCGCTCGTCGGCCGCCAGGCTCAGGTGGCAGCTGACCAGGCCGACCCTGGCGCCGCCGAGGCGGACCACGGCGGTGGCGAGCCCGCGCCGGTGCAGCCCGGGAGTGAGCGGCAGCAGCACGTCCTCGGTGCGTTCCACGGTGGCCCGCAGCGAGCACAGCAGCAGCGGACCGGCGGCCGTGGCGCCGCCGCCGAGGACCACGAGGTCGCTCTTCGCGGCCAGCCGGGCCGCGTGCTTGCGCCAGCGGAAGAAGCGCGGGGCCTCCTGGACGAACACCAGATCGGGTGCGCAGGCCCGGATCACCCGGGCGAGCGCGTCCTCGTCGTCGCGCATCGACCGCACGTTGTAGGAGAGGATCCGGACGACGGCCGAACCGTCCGGCTCGGTGCGGGAGTTCGGCAGCTCACTGATCGCCATGCGGCCCACGATAGGCCGGTGCCCGCCGCGCCCCCAGAGGGCACGACGGGCACCGGCCGCGGTCGTACCGGCTCAGCCCTGCCGGGCGAGGTCGGCCGCGCCGACCAGACCGGCCTTGTTGCCGAGCTGCGCGGCGAGGACCTGGGCGTGCGGGCGCCACTGTCCGCCGATCAGCCAGCGCCGGAAGGACTTGCGGATCGGCTCGAGCACCAGGTCGCCCTCGTCGGAGACGCCGCCGCCGACGATGAAGGCCGACGGGTCGAAGAGCGAGGCCAGGTCGGCGAGGCCGGCGCCGGCCCAGCGGGCGAGTTCGCGGAAGGAGTCGATCGCGACCGGGTCGCCGGCGCGGGCGGCCTCGCTGACGTGCCTGCCCTCGATGCCGTCGGGCGTGCCGTCGCCGAGTCCGAGCAGGATCCCGGCCCGCTCCGGGGTGGCGTTGGCGCGCTGCTTCGCGTACCGGACGAGCGCGCGGCCGGAGGCGTACTGCTCCCAGCAGCCCTGGCTGCCGCAGCCGCACAGCAGGCCGTCGGGGACGACCCGGATGTGGCCGAACTCGGCGGCCACGCCGAAGCGGCCGCGGCGCAGCTTGTTGCCGATGATGATGCCGCCGCCGAGGCCGGTGCCGAGCGTGATGCAGATGACGTCCTCGTGGCCCTGGCCGGCGCCGAAGCGGTACTCGCCCCAGGCGGCGGCGTTGGCGTCGTTCTCGACGACGACGGGCAGGCCGACGCGCTGCTCGACCTTGTCCTTCAGCGGCTCGTGCCGCCAGTCGATGTTCGGCGCGAACAGGACGGTGGCGCGCTTGTCGTCGACGTAACCCGCGGCTCCGATGCCGACGGCCTCGATCTGGTACCCCTTGCCGGCCTCGGAGACCGCGGCGCTGATCGCGTCGACGATGCCCTCGGGCGTCGGCGGCGTGGGCACGGTGTGCGTGTCGAGGATGTTGCCCTCCTCGTCCACCACGCCGGCCGCGATCTTCGTGCCGCCGATGTCGACGCCGATGGTGAGTCCCATGTGTCCCTCAGTTTCGGTCGAGCCCCGCTACGGCCAACCGTACCCGAGGCGAGGGACCGTACTGATCAGTCCAGGTCGATGTGCTGGCCCGTCCCGGGGGCCTCGTCGGGCGGCTCGCCGGGGCCCTGGGTGCCTTCGTCCCCGGCGCCCGGCGCGGTGCTGCCCGGCGCGGTGCCTGGCGTGCCCGGCGTCCCGTCCGCGGCGTCGGCGCCGGTCGCCCGGCGGGTGTCGCCGCGGGTCCAGCGGGCCTCCTGGCCCTGGACGGCGGAGCGGTAGGCGGCGAGCAGCTCGTTGCCCGCGGCGGCGAGGTGGTCGAAGACCTGCGGGTTGCGTTCGATGACGGGCTCGACGAGGGCCTTCGCCTGGTGGACGACCTGCTGGACCGCCGCGGCGGCCTGGCCGCCGGCGAGGTGCCCGCCGAGCGGGCCGCCGAGCGTCCCGGAGAGCTTGTCCGCGACGGCCTCGAAGAGCTTGCGGAACTCCTCGGCCGGGGTGCCGGTCTCCTCACCGCGCCGGGCGCGACGGCGGGCCTTCTCGGCCTCCAGGTCCTCGGCGCACGCCTGGGCCCAGGCGTCCGATGCGTCGCTCATGGCGTACTCCTTAAGGCTTCTACGTCGACGGTACACGCCCCGCGGGCCAGAGTCCGGGGTCCGGGGTGAACCGGATGCGCAGGTCGCCGTCGACGAGTCCGGCGCCGGTGACGGCGCAGCGGCGCAGGACGGCGGGCAGGGGCACGGCGCGGCGGAAGGGGCCGACCGCGAGGAGGAGTTCGTCGCCGCGGCGGACGAGGGAGAGGCCGTCCTTGACGGCGCCGGGCAGCGGGACGTGCCAGACCAGGATGCCGTCCTCGTCGCGGCGGTCCTCGACGGTCCAGGCGGGCGCGGCGGCGGGCCGCGCCGGCTCCGGTACGGCGAGCAGGACCAGGTCCTCGGGGCCGCGCGGGCTGCGGCCGAGGTGCGGCAGCTCGTGCAGGGCGTGCGTCTCGCGCAGGGTGTCGAGGTGGCCGTGCTGCTCGGCGGCGAGGGCCGCGAACCACGGGTCGGCCGAGTCGGCGGGCAGGACGCGGTTGGCGACCACGGTGTCCAGCGCGAGGCCCAGGAGGGCGGCGCCGAGGCGGGCGGTGCGCACGGCCTCCGCGGCGGCGGGGCCGGGCTCGACGACGAGCCGGAGGGAGGTGGACGGGGCGTCGACGACGTCCTGGACGGCGGCGAGTTCCGTCTCCCAGCGGGCGGTGGTCTCGTACAGCCACTGCGCGGGCAGCGGGACGCCGGCGAGCTGGGCGAGCATCGGGCGCAGGGCGCGGGCGGCCTGGCGTTCGGGCGGCAGGAGGCGGCGCAGGTAGCGGCGCAGCTGCTCGGGCAGCGCGAGCAGGGCGAGCGCCTCGTGGACCGGCGGCAGCTCGGCGATCACCAGGTCCCAGTCGCCGGCGGCGGCGTCCCTGAGGGCCCTGAGCAGCGCGAAGTGCGTGCTGCCGGGCAGCTCGGTCAGCTCGGCGTCCTCGAAGGGCGTGGTGCCGAGGAGGTCGAGCGCGGCGTTCGAGCGGGCCTGCAGGGCGAGGAACTCGCGCCGGAAGTCGGCGGCGGGTGCGGGGACGAGCAGGTCAACGGCGCCCGCGGTGTCCTCGGCGGTGGCGTCGGAGGAGACGAGGAGGACGCGGCGGTCGGCGCGGGCCTCGGCGAGGGCGGTGCCGAGGGCGACGCAGGTGCGGCCGGCTCCGCCGGCCCCGCTGACAAGGATGATCCGCATTCCCCGACCGTACCGCTGCCCTCGGACAGGCCCGTCGCCCCGCCGTCGGGCGCGAGGCCCGCCCGGGCCGGGGCGACGGGGACGGTCCGGCTAGCGGGAGGACTCGACGCGCTTCTTCAGGCCGGCCAGGGCGCGGTCGATGATGACCTTCTCGGCCTTGCGCTTGATCATGCCCAGCATCGGGATCTTGACGTCCACGGTCAGCTGGTACGTCACCTCGGTCCGGGACCCCCCGGCCGCGGGCGCGAGGCGGTAGGAGCCGTCGAGGGCGCGGAGCATCTGGGACTTGACCAGGGTCCAGCTGACCTCGTTGTCGCCGGTCCAGGTGTAGGCGAGGGTGTGGTCGTCCTTGATGGCGCCGGCGTCGAGGAGCAGCCGGACCTTCTCCGCGCGGCCGGCCGCGTCCGACTCCAGGACCTCGGCCTCCTTCACCTCGCCCGTCCACTCGGGGTAGCGGGCGAAGTCGGCGATCACGTTCATGACCTCGGCCGGGGCCGCCTCGATGGTGATGCTCGAGCTGGTGTGTTCCGCCATCGCGGGGGCTCCTCGTATGGGCGCGACTCGTATCTGCGTGCAGGCTATCGCGCCGTCGTCACGGGGCCGTCACCACTCCAGGGTCCACGGCTTCCCGGTGGCCGCGAAGTGTCCGACGTTCACGCACTCGGTCGCGCCGATCCGCATGCGCCGGGCGAGCGGCTGGTGGACGTGGCCGAAGAGGGCGTAGCGGGGCCGGACGCGGTGGATGGCGTCGAGCAGCGCGCGGCTGCCGCGTTCGAAGCGGCGGGCGACGGTGTCGTAGGTGAGTTCGGGGACGTCCGGCGGGATGTGCGAGCAGAGCACGTCGACGTCCCCGAGGGCCTCGACCTTCGCCGCGTACTCCTCGTCGCCGATCTCGTAGGGCGTGCGCATCGGGGTGCGCAGGCCGCCGCCGACGAAGCCGAAGACGAGCCCGCCGAGTTCGACGCGCTCGCCGTCGAGGACGGTGGTGCCGGGACCGGCGTACTCGGGCCAGAGTCCCGGGATGTCGACGTTGCCGTAGGTGGCGTACGTGGGTGTGGGGAGGGCCGCGAACATCTCGGCGTACTGGCGGCGCACGGCGGACTCGATGGCGGTGGCGCGGTCGACGTCGAGCCCGGCCCAGAGACGTCGGCCGAGGTCACGGGCCTCTTCGAAGCGGCGGGCGGTGCGCAGTTCGACGATGAGGTCGGCGTTCTCGACGCCGAAGAGGTCGGGGAAGATGCCCCGGCTGTGGTCGGCGTAGTCGAGGAACAGCACCAGGTCGCCGAGGCATATGAGGGCGTCGGCGCCGTCCCCGGCCCGGGCGAGGGCTCCCGTGTTGCCGTGCACGTCGCTCACCACGTTGATCCGCATGGCGCTCAGCCTAGGGCGTCGGACCTGCGGTTACTTGGGAGTCGGGAAAGCGGTGGACTACTGTGCGGCAAGCAACGCCATAGATGTGTGACGCACGGAACATCTGGCCAGGACCCCCTATCGGGAACGACGTACTGATGGGTAACGTCCGGGCAGTCCAGTCGTGCTCACCCCCACTGAGCACCTGCCCGATCTTGGACTACACCGGTGCATCACACAGAGCCGTGGCGCCGGCGCCCGATGAGGAGCAGCAGTCTTGCGCGAGTTCAGCCTTCCGGCCCTGTACGAGGTCCCCACGGACGGCAACCTGACGGATCTCATCCGCCGCAACGCCTCCCAGCACCCAGACGTCGCCGTGATGGGGCGCAAGGTCGCGGGCGGGTGGGCCGACGTCACCGCGAAGCAGTTTCTCGCCGAGGTCCGCGGGGCGGCGAAGGGCCTGATCGCGGCCGGCGTCGAGCCGGGCGACCGGGTGGCGCTGCTGTCGCGCACCCGCTACGAGTGGGTGCTGCTCGACTTCGCGATCTGGAGCGCGGGCGCGGTGACCGTGCCGGTGTACGAGACCAGCTCGCCGGAGCAGATCCAGTGGATCCTCGGCGACTCGGGCGCCTCCCTCGCCCTGGTCGAGACCGCCGCGCACGAGGCGTCGGTGGAGTCGGTACGGGCGAACCTGCCGGGTCTGAAGGGCGTGCGGCAGATCGAGGCGGACGCGATCGCGCGGCTGACCGCGGAGGGCGCGGACGTCTCCGACGAGCTGCTCGACCAGCGGATGTCGACGGCGCACGCGGACGACCCGGCGACGATCGTCTACACCTCGGGCACCACCGGCCGCCCCAAGGGCTGTGTGCTGACCCACCGCGCCTTCTTCGCCGAGTGCGGCAACGTGGTCGAGCGGCTCAAGCCGCTGTTCCGTACCGGCGAGTGCTCGGTGCTGCTGTTCCTGCCGGCCGCGCACGTCTTCGGCCGGCTGGTCGAGGTGGCCTCCGTGATGGCGCCGATCAAGCTGGGCTGTCTGCCCGACATCAAGAACCTCACCGACGAGCTGGCCTCCTTCCGGCCGACGCTGATCCTCGGTGTGCCGCGCGTCTTCGAGAAGGTCTACAACTCGGCGCGGGCCAAGGCGCAGGCCGACGGCAAGGGCAAGATCTTCGACAAGGCCGCGCACACGGCCATCGCCTACAGCCGGGCGCTCAGCTCCCCGCAGGGCCCGTCCTTCGGTCTGCGGCTGAAGCACAAGGTCTTCGACAAGCTGGTCTTCTCGAAGCTGCGGGCGGTGCTCGGCGGGCGCGGCGAGTACGCGATCTCGGGCGGCGCGCCGCTGGGCGAGCGGCTCGGCCACTTCTTCCGCGGCATCGGCTTCACGGTCCTGGAGGGCTACGGCCTGACCGAGTCCTGCGCGGCGACCGCGTTCAACCCGTGGGACCGCCCGAAGATCGGCACGGTCGGGCAGCCGCTGCCGGGTTCGGTGGTGCGGATCGCGGACGACGGCGAGGTCCTGCTGCACGGTGAGCACATCTTCTCGGGCTACTGGAACAACGAGGCCGCGACGGCGGAGGCGCTGGCGGACGGCTGGTTCCACACCGGTGACATCGGCACCCTCGACGAGGACGGCTATCTCGCGATCACCGGCCGGAAGAAGGAGATCCTGGTGACGGCGGGCGGCAAGAACGTCGCCCCGGCGGTCATCGAGGACCGGATCCGGGCGCACGCGCTGGTCGCCGAGTGCATGGTGGTGGGCGACGGGCGGCCGTTCGTGGGCGCGCTGGTCACCGTCGACGAGGAGTTCCTGGGCCGCTGGGCGGCCGAGCACGGCAAGCCGGCCGGCTCGACGGCGGCCACGCTGCGCGACGACGCGGACCTGATCGCGGAGGTCCAGCGCGCGGTGGACGACGGCAACGCGGCGGTCTCGAAGGCGGAGTCGGTGCGGAAGTTCCGTATCCTGTCCGCGCAGTTCACCGAGGAGGCGGGGCACATCACCCCGTCGCTGAAGCTGAAGCGCAATGTCGTGGCGAAGGACTTCGCCGACGAGATCGAGGCGATCTACCGGGCCTGACGGCTCTTCGGAACGCCCCTGGCGGGCCCGTGTCACGGGCCGGTCGGGGGCGTTCGCGCGCGTCAGGACCGGAACGGCCCATTCCACACAACCGAGACGACCCGACACGAAAGGCAGTCATGCGGCTCAAGCGCACCGCGGCCGTCCTGGGCGCCGCCCTCACCACCCTCGTCGCCCTCACCGGCTGCGGCGGCAGCTCCTGGGGCGAGGACGCCGGGCTGCCCGCGGCCGGCGACATGGCGGCGATCGAGAAGCTCGTCGGCCGGCACACCATGTGCAGCGACCTGCGGACCGGCACCGGCGACAACGGGGTCCTGAGCGCGGAGTCCCAGGACCCGGCGTGGGCGATCGAGCAGCGCGGCGTGTGCGGGAACGACGCGCGCGACACCCTCACGCTGCTGTCCGTCTCCGACATGGAGAAGTTCCAGCAGGCGAACAAGAAGGCCGCGGCCGCCGGTCACGACACCCGCTTCCTGGTCGGCCAGGACTTCGCGGTCGTCGCCACCGACCCGGCCGCGGCCAAGGCCCTGATGGCCACCGACGTGCTGCTCTTCACCTGCGCCAAGGACTTCAAGGTCCCGGACGGCTACCGCAGCGAGAAGCTCCTCGTGGACGGCTGCGCCCTGACCGACTACCTGCCCGGCTAGCAGGCCCGCACCGGCCGGGGAGACCGGCCGGACGAGGCAGTGCGCGGCCGTACGCGCCCGGGCGCCGGGCGTACGCGCCCCGGCCGCGGCCGTTACGCGACGTACGCGGCCGGGCGAGGGCTCAGAGCAGTTCCCGCAGCCGGTCGGCCAGCAGGTCCCAGCGCCACCGCTCCTCCACCCACGCGCGGCCGCGCTCGCCCATGCGGGCGCGCAGCTCCGGGTCGAGGAGGAGGGTGGCGACGCGGTCGGCGGTCTCCTCGGCCGAGCCGCCGCGGACCACCCAGCCGGTCTCGCCGTCGAGGACGGCGTCGGGCGCGCCGCCCGAGTCTCCGGCGACGACCGGGAGGCCGGTCGCGGAGGCCTCCAGGTAGACGATGCCGAGGCCCTCGACGTCCAGCCCGCCGCGGCGGGTGCGGCAGGGCATGGCGAAGACGTCACCGGCCCCGTAGTGCGCGGGCAGCTGCGACCACGGGACGGCGCCGGTGAACCGTACGGAACCGGCCACGCCCGTGCGGGCCGCGAGCCGGCGCAGGTCCTGCTCGTACGGGCCGCCGCCGACGATCAGCAGGACCGCGTCCGGCACCCGGCGCAGGATCTCCGGCAGGGCGCGGATCAGCGTGTCCTGGCCCTTGCGCGGCACCAGCCGGGAGACGCACACGACCACCGGCCGGTCGCTCAGTCCGAGCCGCTCGCGCACCTCGGCGCCGCCGGAGCCCGGGTGGAAGGTCTTCTCGTCCACGCCCGGCGGCAGCTGCGTCATGCGCGCGGCGGCGGCCGGGGTGAGGGCGGTCGCGATCCGGGAGCGGGTGTACTCGCCGAGGTAGGTGATCGTGTCCGTGGCGTCGCCGATCCGCCGCAGCAGCTGCCGGGCCGCGGGCAGCTGGGCCCAGCCGGCCTCGTGGCCGTGCGTGGTGGCGACGAGCCGCTCGGCGCCCGCGCGCCGCAGCGCCGGGGCCATCAGGCCGAGCGGGGCGGCCGCGCCGAACCACACGGACGTGCAGCCGTGCTCGCGCAGCAGCGCCGCCGCCCGGGCGGTGACCCGAGGAGTGGGCAGCAGCATGGTGGTGCGGTCGCGGACGACCGTGAAAGGCTGTTCCGCGTCGAACGCGGCGGTCGCCTCGCTCCCCTCGTGGCCGCGCTTCCAGGTGGAGGCGTAGACCACGATCCGGTCCGGGTCCAGGCGCAGCGCCATGTTGTGCAGGAAGGCCTGGATTCCGCCGGGACGGGGCGGAAAGTCGTTCGTTACGATCAGGGTCTTGTGCATCGTGGCCGACAGTACCGTGGTCGCGCCCGTAGCCCGGCACCACCACCCTCCGCCCCGGCGGACCGAGAGAACAGGAACAGGACAGGTATGACGGGCGCGGTGGGTACGGTCCCTGCAGGCACGTCATCGGCCCGGGCGGCCGCGCGCGAGGGGCTGGCACGCCCGCTGGGCCTGTGGTCCCTGACCCGGGTGATCCTGCTGCTGTGCGTGTTCAAGGTCGTGGTGGTTCCCGGCCCGGACATCACCAGCGACATCGAGGACATCTACCAGGGCTGGTACGAGGTCCTGAGGACCGGCACGTATCCGCTGGACGACGTCACCTGGCAGTACCCGCCGGCCGCGGCCCTCGCGATCCTCTCCCCCGCCCTGCTGCCGTTCCTCGGCTACTCGGCCGCCTTCTTCGTGCTCGCCCTGCTCTGCGACGCGTTCGTCTTCGGTCTGCTCGTGTACGCGGGGCGCCGTCCGGGCCGCTCGATGCGCGGGGCGTGGCTGTGGCTGGCGGGCGTGCCGCTGCTCGGCCCGACCGCGTACGCCCGGTACGACCTGATGGTGACGGCGGTGGCCGTGGCGGGTCTGCTCGCGGCGGTCCGCAGCCCGGCGGTGCTGGGCGCGCTCGCCGGCTTCGGGGCGACGCTGAAGGTGTGGCCGGTGCTGGTGCTCGCGGGCACCGCGCGCGGCCGGGCCACCCTGCGCTCGTGGGCCACGGCGGTGGGCGCGGCGGCGGCCGTGCTGGTGCTGTGCGTGCTCGCCGCGCCCGGCGCGCTGGCCTTCCTGGGCTTCCAGCGGGACCGGGGCACGGAGGTCGAGTCGCTGGGCGCGCTCGTCTTCCATGTGGCCAGGCACTTCGGCTGGCCGGGCGAGGCGCGGATGAACTACGGCTCCATCGAGTTCCTCGGCCCGGGTGTGCAGGCGGTGTCCACGGCGGCCATGCTGCTGACGGTCGCCGCGTTCGGCTGGCTGCTGGTGTGGCGGCTGCGGGCCCGCCGGCACACCACGACGACCACGGCGGACGCGGCCTTCGTGGCGGTGCTGCTGTTCACCACGACGAGCCGGGTGATCAGCCCGCAGTACATGATCTGGCTGGTGGGCCTCGCCGCGGTGTGCCTGGTGTACCGGTCGAGCCGGATGCGCCGTCCGGCGCATCTGGTGCTGTGGGCGACGGCGGTGACGCAGTTCGAGTTCCCGGTGTGGTTCTCGCACGTCGGCGACAGCGATCCGCTGGGTGTCGGACTGCTGCTGGTGCGCAACGGTCTGCTGGTCGCGGCCACGGTGTCGGCGTGCCGGGTCCTGTGGCGGCAGACGGTCACCGAGCCGAGGCTCGCGAGGACGGCGGAGCCGGTGCGGATGCCGCGCCAGGCCGAGGGCGAGCGGACCCGGGTGTCGGTCTCCTCCTGACCAGGAGGCCGAGGGCCGCGCACTGGGCCGCCATGGCGAGGGCCATGGCCAGGCAGATCCCGGCGAGGCCGAGGGCCGCCGAGAGCGCGTGGGCGAGCGGGAGCTGGAGCAGGACGCCGGCGACGGTGACGCGGGCGAGCCGCGGCGAGCCGCCGCTGCCCTCCAGGACGCCGGCGACGGCGATGAAGCAGGCCATGAGCAGCAGATACGGGCCGAGGCAGCGCAGGAACAGCGCGCCGGCCGCGGCCACGGCCGGCTCGGCGCCGAAGCCGCGCATCACCGGGTCCGCGGCGAGCAGCAGCAGGACGGCCGCGCCGGTGCCGAGCAGGGCGCCGAGGAGGAGGGCCTGCCGGCCGACGGCCCGGCGCTCGTGGCGGCCGGCGCCCAGCAGGTGGGCGGTGTGGATCGCGGCGGCCTGCCGGACGGCGTAGAAGGCCATGGTGGCGACGTACATGGCCTTGGTGGCGATGCCGTAGGCGGCGATCTCGGTGACGCCGAGGCGGGCGACGACGGACACGAGGGCGAGGGCTCCGGCCATGCGGACGACGAAGTCGACGGACATGGGCAGGCCGGTGACGGCGGTGCGGCGCAGGGCGGCGGCGGTGCCTCCGGCCGGGACAGCGGTGCGGGCGGCCCTGAGGTGGGCGTTGCGGCGCAGCGCGAGCAGTCCGACGGCGAGGGCGGCGGTGCGTCCGGCGACGGTGGAGACGGCGGCGCCCTCGACTCCGTAGGCGTGGACGAGCAGCGGGTCGAGGACCAGGATCAGGCCGTTGGCGAGGAAGGCGAGCCGCATGGGCGTGCGGGTGTCGCCGGTGCCCTTGAGGACGCCGTCGAGGACGGTGGTGGCGAAGAAGACGGCCGTGCCGGGCAGTGAGACGGCGAAGTACGCGGTCGCCAGGGCGTGCGCGGGATGGCCGGAGCCGCCGAGCAGGAGCGCGGCGAGCGGGTCGCGCAGCAGGTAGCCGCCGATCGCGACGGGCGGGACGAGCAGGGCGCCGAGGGCGGCGCCGCCGCGGACGGCGGCGCGGAGCGCGGCGGGGTCGTCGGCGCCGCGGGCGCGGGCGACGAGGACGGTGGTGCCGGAGGCGGCCATGAGGACGACGCCGAGGAGCACGTTCTCGACGTTGGTGGCGACGGCGACGGCGGCGACGGCGTCCTTGCCGAGGCGGGCGACCCAGACCAGGTTGATGACGCCGGCGGCGACGCCGGCGAGGAGTTCGAGGTAGACGGGCCCGGCGAGCCGGGCGAGCGTACGGCGGTGTTCCTTCATCGATGCGGCCCCCTCTTTTCGACATATCTCGGATCGAGGTATGTCGAAAAGAGCTACCATGCTGACGGGTGCCACGACAAGCGCGAAGGAGAACGCCGGTGCTGGAGCTGTCGATCCTGGGCTTCCTCCACGAGAAGCCGCTGCACGGCTACGAGCTCAAGGAACGCATCCAGGGCCTGAGCGGCCACGTCCGCCCGGTCAGCGACGGCGCCCTCTACCCGGCCATCACCCGCCTGGTGAAGAACGGCCTGGTCGACAGCCGTACGGAGCCGGGCGCGGGCGCGGCCCCGCGCCGCACCCTCTCGCTGACCGCCGAGGGCCGCGCGGAGCTGCTGTCCCGGCTGCGCACGCCCAAGGAGGCGGAGATCACCGACGGCCAGCGCTTCTTCACCCTGCTCGCCTTCCTCGGCCAGCTCCCCGACCCGGCCGACCAGGCCGCCGTCCTCCGCCGCCGCCAGGCCTTCCTCGACGCCCCGGCCAGCTTCTTCTACGAGGGCGGTGCCCCGGTCCGCGCGGAACAGGAACCGGATCCCTTCCGCCGCGGCATGCTCCGCATCGCCCGCGCCACGGGGACGGAGGAGAAGGCCTGGCTCGCGGAGACGCTGGCCGAGCTGGACCGCAAGGCGGAGGGCCGCTAGTCGCGGCCCAGCCGCTCGGTCAGAGAGGCCCGCCACCGGGCCGTGAACGCCTCGGGTGTGGTGTCCAGGACGTCGTGGAGGGCCTTCTCCAGGGCGCCGTCGCGCTGCGGGTGGGCGCCGACCGCCCGGTAGAAGGCGGTCAGGCGGTCCTCGCCCCAGTGGTCGGCGATCAGGGCGCAGGCCAGCCAGCCGCTCTCGTAGGCGCGGGCCATGGCGTCCCCGTCGCCGCCGAAGGCGAAGGCCTGGTCGTCCGGCAGCGTGGCGGGAGCCCGGCCCTCGCGGACGGCGCGGGCGAGTTCGGGCGCCGCCTGGGCGGGAGTGCGGCCGGTCCCGCGGTAGGCGGCCCAGTCGGCGAGGCCCTCCGAGAGCCACAGGGGCGTCGAGGACGTGGTCTGGGTGCGGGTGGCGACATGGGTGGTCTCGTGGGTGAGCACGAACTGCCGGCCGAAGGAGCCCAGCGTCCCGTACGCCTCCGGGTTGACGATCACCCGGTCCGCGGGCGCCTTGGGACCGCCGCCGGCCTCTCCGGTGGTGACCGCCGCGATGCCCCGGTAGGAGGCCGCGGGCGCGCCGAGCAGCATTCCCATCGCGTCGAGCGACGCCGGGACCAGGACCACGATCCGGCCGGCCCACGGCGAGGGCCAGGCGTCGCCGACGGCCGGCACGGCCCGGTCCGCCGCGTCGGCGATCTCTCGGAGCCGCCGCGGGCCCTGGCCGACGCCGAGGACGAGGCTCCGCCGGCCCGTCACGGCCGTGACCTCGCCCTGCTGCCACAGCTGCTGCGGGGCGCCGTCGGCGGCGCGGTCACCGGTCACGTACCAGCGCCCGCCCCGCTCGGCGAGGTCCAGGATCCGCCGGCTGGTGGCGGGCCCGGAGTCGTAGCCCTTGATCCGGTAGCCGAACTCGGCCCGGGCGGTGGCGCGGCCCGGACCGGCCGCCTCGACGCCGGTGACCCGGTAGGTCCAGCCGCCCAGCGGGATCTTCGCGAGCCGGCCGAACTCGGTGCGGGCGGCGGGCGCGAGGGACGGGTCGAGGGCCGCGAGGAAGCCGGCCTCGTCCCGGTCGAGCAGCGCCTCGGCGTGCCCGTCGAGCAGCCGCTGGACCTCGGCGCGGGCCGGGCCCTGCGCCTTCGGCGCGGTGCAGCCGGCGAGGACCAGGAGCGCGGCGAGGAGCCATGCTCCCGCGCCGCGCGCCACCCGTCCGCCCTGTCCCGTCACGCCCCGATCGTACGGGCGGCGACGAGGCCGCGGCCCCGGAGACCGGCCTGAGCGCCCCGGCGGCCGGCGGCGGAGCGGGAGCTCAGACCCGGGTCACGGTCACGTGGGACATCATGTTCACCGGGTCGTAGCGGACCCGCGCGCCCGGGTAGGGCGCGTGGATGACCTGCCCGTTGCCGGCGTAGATCGCCACATGGCTGGCGTCGCTGCGATAGGTCACGAGGTCGCCGGGCTGCGCCTGCGAGAGCGGGATCCGCCGGCCCGCGTGGCGCTGCGCCTGCGAGGTGCGCGGCAGGCCGATGCCCGCCTGGCGGTACGACCAGACCATGAGGCCCGAGCAGTCGAAGGCGGACGGCCCGGTCGCGCCCCACACGTACGGCTTGCCGATCGCGCTGCGCGCGGCGATCACCGCGGCGGCGGCGCGCGAGGGCCCGAGGTCGCCGAGCGGCGGCAGTTCCTCGCCGAGGGCCTCGCGGCCGGAGCGGGAGGCCCGTTCGAAGCCGGCCCGCTCGTCGGCGGAGAGCGAGGCGAGCACGCGGCGCGCCTCGGCCAGCTTGCGTTCGACGGTGCGCTTGTGGCGGGCCACCTCGGTGCGGCTGCGCTCGAGTTCGGCGAGGGCCCGGCCGGCCTCGGCCCGTTCCTGCGCCACCTTCCGCAGGGCGCGGCGCAGTTCGCCGAGCGCGGCGCTCTGGCGCGCGGTGACCCGGTCGAGGACGGCGGCGCGGTCGAGGTAGCTGTCCGGGTCGGAGGAGAGCAGCAGCGCGAGGGCCGGGTCCATGCCGCCGGAGCGGTACTGGGCACCGGCGACCGAACCGAGCGCGCCGCGCATGCGGTTGATCCGGTCCTGGCCGCGGGCGAGGCTGTCCTGCGCCTGGGAGACGGTCCTGCGCAGCCGGTCGGCCTTCTCGTCGGCCCGGTTGTAGCCCTCGGTGGCCCGCTCGGCCTCCTCGAAGAGCCGGTCGACGGTGGCCCGGGTGGCCTGGGCGGCCTCGGGCGTGGCGCCGCCCGGGTCGGCGTGGGCGGGCACCGCACCGAGGGCCGTGGCCGCGGTGGCCGCGGCTGCGGTGAGGACGGTGACCCTGGCGGGTCGTCGGTGGGACGCCACGAATCGCGCTCCGTTCGGTGGTTCGACGGACTGGCGCGGCAGACAGTAGCCGCTGCCGGGGTCGCGTCCAACGAAGGCGCCGGGCACACAAAGTGACGCCCCGCCGTAGACCACAGGTCATCGGCGGGGCGTCAGGTCAGTTCGGGTTCCGGCGAACCACCCGTTCGGAGGGCAGGTCGTCGCGCGTCAGATGCGGACGCCGAACTGGAAGGTGCCCATGTAGTCCATCGACTCGTAGCGCACCACCGCGCCCGGCTTCGGGGCGTGCAGGATGGTGTTGTTGCCCGCGTACAGACCCACGTGCGACAGGCCGTTGAAGAAGACGAGGTCGCCCGGCCGGAGCTGGCTGCGGCCGATCTTCACGCCGTCGTTCTGCTGGGTGTAGGTGGTGCGGCTGATGCCGACACCGGCCTGGCGGTACGACCACTGGGTCAGACCGGAGCAGTCGTACGAGTTGGGGCCCTCGGCGCCGGAGACGTACGGCTTGCCGAGCTGGGTGGCGGCCGCGCTGAGGGCGGCGGCACCGCGCTGCGAGGCGGGCACCTCGTTGCCGAGGTCGACGCGGTCGCCGGCGGCGCGGCTGGCGCGCTGCTCGTCCTGCTGCATCTTGGCGCGCTCGGCGGCGGTCAGCGTGTTGAGGAGCTTCTGCGCCTCGGCGAGCTTGCCCTGGAACTTCTTCTTCTTCTCGGAGAGCGTCTTGCGGACGTCCTCGAGGTCGGCGAGCTTGGTCGTCGCCTCGGCCCGCTGCTGGGCGAGGGTGCGCTGCTTGGCCTGGATGGACTGCAGCACGTCGGCCTGCTTGGCGCCGATCTGGTCGATCGCGGACGCCTTGTCGAGGTAGGTGTCCGGGTCGGAGGAGAGGAAGAGCTGGAGCGCGGGGTCGATGCCACCGGAGCGGTACTGCGCGCTGGCGACCGAACCGATGTCCTCCCGGAGGGAGTTGAGCTCCGCCTGGCCGCGGGCGACCTTGTCCTGGAGGGTGCTGATCTCCTTCTGCAGCGTCTCCCGGCGCTCCTCGGCCTGGTTGTACTGCTCCGTGGCCTCCTCGGCCTCGTGGTGCAGCTTGTCGACCTTCGACTTGACGTCGTCGATCTTGGGCTTGGGCGCCGCCTGGGCACCGGTCTGGGCGGTCAGCGCGACGGCGGCCGCGGCGGTCACGGTGAGCACGGTCACACGGGTGCGGCTCGGCTGCTTGGGACGACGGTGGGACGCCACGGGGGCGAGCTCCTTCTTCCTCGAGCCGCCCAACCAGGCTGCGGCAGGCGGGACCCACGCTGTCATCCCCGTTGGATGATCAACCGCGCGAAGGTTCGAGCCCCGACCCTAGTGACCATCTTGTGATCAGTTCAAATCCCGATAGGCAAAATCTCGCTCGCGCGACAAAGTATTCACACACATCACACGGGCAGTAGTGGCCACTTGACCCTGCGCGGATCAGAAAACGGACATGACGCCTCAGAAGTGAGAAGCAGTCACGAGAGACGCGAAAGGCGCTTCAGCAACAAGGCGGACGCGACCGGCCGCGCACCGGACTTGGCGACGCCGTCGGCCACCTCGCGGTCGGTGGACACCACGACCACCGGACGGCCCGGCGGCTCGGCCCGCACCAGCTGGCGGATCAACTCGTCCGCCGTGACACCGGGCTTGGAGAACAGCACCCGCACGCCGCGCGGCGGCGCGAGCAGCACCGGCGCCGCCAGCTCGGCCCCGTCGAAGACACAGGTGATCTCGGCGCCCGAGCGGGCCGCGAGCGCGGACAGGCCGCCGAGCAGTCGCAGCCGCTGCTTCTCCAGCGGCATCGTCGGATAGCCGGTCTTGGTGACGTTGTAGCCGTCCACCACCAGATGCGCCTGGGGCAGTTCGAGCAGCTGGTCGAGGAGCGCCGGGTCGGTCTCGGACAGGGCGCGCGCCGCGATGTCCTTCGGCGACATCCGGCCCGGCTCCACCGCGTCCACGGTGTCCGCCGGGTGCATCGACACCGGAGGCAGCGCGAGTTCGCGGCGCAGGCCCTGCGCCGCGTCGAGCACCGTGTCCAGGAGCAGCCGCAGCCGCATGTCCTCCACCGAGCGGCCCTCGCGGGCGGCCCGCCGGCTGGCCTCCAGGGCCGCCTCCACCTCGCCGAGCCGGGCCTTGAGCCGCCGGCTCTCGCTCTCCGCGGCCGACACCTGGGCGGCGGCCTCGGCCCGCGCCGCGTCGATCTCGGCCTGGACGCGGCGCAGCGCCGCCTCGCCGCGCTTGACGTCGCTCTGGGCGCTGCGCAGCTTGCGGTGAAGCGATTCCGCTTCCTTGCGGGCGGCCTCCAGATCGTGCCGGAGCTGCTCGGTCTCGGCCCTGGCCCGGTCCCTGGCGGCCGCGACCTCGGCGCGCAGCCGCTCCAGCTCGCGCCGGCCGGCCTCGTCGGCCCGCTCGGCGTCGGCACGCTCGGCCTCCTCGCCGGCGGCGGCGACCAGCTTGCCCCAGCCGGCCGGGCGCAGCACATAGGCCGCCGCGGCGACGTCGACCGGGTCGGCGGCGGCGGGCGGCGCGCCGGACTCGACGGATCCGGCGAGCTCGGGCTGGGACTCCTTGAAGCGCTCGCCGATGCGCTGCCGGAACAGCGGATCGCTCTCCAGGGCGGCGGCCATCGCGTTCCCGGCGAACTTCGCCCGCCGGGAGGCGGTGAAACGGGCGTACTGGCGCAGCGGGGCGGGCAGCTCGGCGACGGTCAGACCGCCGAAGGCGTCCGCGACCAGCGCGACCACCTTGCGCCGTACGGCCTCGGGCAGGGGCCGGTCGAGCGTCTCGGCGGCGTCGCCCGCCGGGACCGCCGGCTGATCACCGTGCGGCTGCTCCACGATCCGTCACCCCACTTCCCTGTCTCGCCCGTGCCGGGCCGCTTCTCAGGAAGCGGTGCCCGGCCTGTCCACCAGTTCGATCTGGTCCACCGCGTTGCACCAGCGGCAGCGGACCGACTCGATGGTCTCACTGACCACCTCGCGCTCCTCGACCTTGGGCTCTCCGGCGAGGTCCAGATGGACGTACTCGACGACCTTGGACGAGCGGGTCACGTCGAAGCGGGTCAGATTGCCGCAGAGGGTGCAGCGCCAGCGGGTTTCGGCGGTCGGCAGGGGAACCGATGTCATCGTGCCGTCCTCTTTCCGTGCGAGGCTTACGGGCCCGCGGTGCGCCGTCGAACTGCGGGAGTACTGCCCGTAACCCTACGGCCTCCCGGGCACGCCGTGTCACGGCGAGGCACTCTGTCCAGGTGGGCCCTGGTACGCCATGATCTGTCCATGATCGACTGGCGGGGCGCGGCCCTGGGCGCCTGGCGGGGCGCCCGCAACGGGCCGACCGTGACCTACGCACTCATCGCCGCCTGCGTGCTGCTGTTCGCCGTGAGCCCGGTGTCGGGCCTGAACCCGGCACACGGCACGGGCGACGGCCTGCTCGCGGCGCAGAGCGCGTACTTCCAGCGCTGGGGCGTGATCCCGGCCGACCTCACCCAGGGCGAGCCGCGGGCCCTGCTCACCCCGCTGACCGCCCTCTTCGTGCACGGCAGCTGGCTGCACCTGCTGGGGAACATGCTGTTCCTTTACGTGTTCGGGGCGATGGCCGAGGAGCGGATGGGCGCCGTCACGTTCGGCCTGTTCTATCTGTCCTGCGGGGCGCTGGCGCTGCTCGGCTACGCGGTGGCGCACGCGGACAGCGCGCAGACGCTGGTCGGGGCGTCGGGAGCGATCTCCGGAGTGCTCGGCGCCTTCCTCTTCCTCTTCCCGCGCGCCCGGGTGACCAGCCTGTTCCCGTTCCTCTTCTTCCTGCCGCTGCGCTTCCCGGCGTGGATCGTGCTGGTCTTCTGGTTCGTGCTCCAGTGGCTGGCGGCGCGCTCGGCGGGTTCGGGGCCGGGCGTGGCGTATCTGGCCCACGTGGTGGGCTTCGCGCTGGGCTTCGTCTTCGCGTGGGCCCGCTACAGAGGTGCCGATAGAGTGAAACCACCAGCCGCGGCCACCGAGGGAGAAAGCCAGCCGTGATCACCGCGATCGTGCTCATCAAGACCAGCGTGGACCGGATCCCCGAGATCGCCGAGGCGATCGCCGCGATCGACTCCGTCAGCGAGGTCTTCTCGGTCACCGGCACCTACGACCTCATCGCCATGGTCCGGGTGGGGCGCCACGACGACCTGGCCGACATCATCCCCGGCCAGATCTCCAAGATCCCCGGCGTCGAGGCCACCGACACCCATGTCGCCTTCCGCGCCTACTCCCAGCACGAGCTGGACGCGGCCTTCGCGATCGGCCTGGAGTCCTGAGGCACCCCCTACCCGAAACGACGAAGCCGGCCTCTCCCCCGCGGGAGGCCGGCTTCACCCGTACGAGGGAGTGATCAGCCGCGGTCCGGGACGCAGCGGCCGTCCTCGGTGCGGTACTTCCACTGGGCGCCGTCGCGGACCAGCTCCTTCACCGCGCCGACGAACCGCTCCACGTGCTCGTCGGGCGTGCCCGCGCCGAAGCTGACCCGGATGGCGTTGAGCGACCGCTCGCCGGGAGCGGCCTCCGGGGCGCCGCACTCGCCCGGGTCCTGCGGGTCGCTGCCGAGCAGGGTGCGCACCAGCGGGTGGGCGCAGAACAGGCCGTCGCGGACGCCGATGCCGTACTCGGCGGAGAGCGCGGCGGCGAAGTGCGAGCTGTTCCAGCCGTCGACGACGAAGGAGATGACACCGACGCGCGGGGCGTCGTCGCCGAAGAGCGAGAGCACCCGCACCTCGGGCACCTCGGCCAGGCCCTCGCGGACCTTGGCGATCAGATGCCGCTCGCGGGCGACGAGGGAGTCGAAGCCGGCCTCGGTGAGCGCCTTGCAGGCGGAGGCGATGGAGTAGACGCCGATGACGTTGGGCGAGCCGGCCTCGTGCCGGGCCGCGGTGGTGTGCCACTCCACGTCCACACCACCGTCGGCCCGGCGGGCCACCTTGCGGGAGGCGCCGCCGCCCGCGAGGTAGGGCTCGGCGTCCTGGAGCCAGTCGGCGCGGCCGGCGAGGACGCCGGAGCCGAACGGCGCGTACAGCTTGTGCCCGGAGAAGGCGACCCAGTCCACGTCCAACTCCTTTACGGAGACGGGGTGGTGGGGCGCCAGCTGGGCGGCGTCCAGGACGATCCGCGCGCCGTGCGCGTGCGCGGCGGCGGCCAGTTCCGCGACCGGCCACAGTTCGCCGGTGACGTTGGAGGCGCCGGTCACGCAGACCAGGGCGGGCCCGTACGGGTCGCGGTCGGCGAGCGCGCGCTCCAGGGTCGCGACGGCCTGCTGCGGGGTGCGCGGCGCGTTGAGGTAGGTGACCCGGGCGTCCCGCCACGGCAGCAGCGAGGCGTGGTGCTCGGTCTCGAAGACGAAGACCTGGCAGTCGGCCGGGACCACCTGGGCCAGCAGGTTGAGCGAGTCGGTGGTGGAGCGGGTGAAGACGACCTGGTCGTCCGGGCGGCAGTCGAGGAAGGCGGCGACGGTGGCGCGGCTGTTCTCGAAGAGGTCGGTGGAGAGCTGGGAGAGGTATCCGGCGCCGCGGTGGACGCTGCCGTAGTAGGGGGCGTACGCGGCGACGTCGTCCCACACGCGCTGGAGGGCCGGGGCGCTGGCGGCGTAGTCGAGCGCCGCGTAGCTGACCTCGCCGCCGGTGACGAGCGGGACGGTGACGTCACGGCCGAGGACCGGCAGCGGGGCGTCGCAGCAGGGGTCGGCGGACTCGGCGGTGGTGGCGGAAGCCGAAGCGGTGGCGGAAGCGGCGGTGGTGGCGGCGGCGTTCGGGCGTGCGGACATGACGGTGTCTCCCGGCGTGACTGGGCGCGAAAAGGCGTGAAGGAGCCCGCGGGCGGCAGCACGGAACGGGGCGCCGCGTACGGGTGTGGGATGGAGAAAGGGGCCGGAGGGCCCTAGCGCATTCGCTTGCTCACGAGACAACGCTCCCTAGAGGACCAAGGACCCCAAGGTGTGCGCAGGGGTCCGCGCTTGCCGCAGGCTTCTGCTCGTACGGCCTGGTCTTCACCCGGGGCACCCCGCCACGGACGGAGGGTTGCCGGACAGCCAGCCGGGGCTTTGTCGCTGTCACTCATGACCTGCCACAGAACCTATGCCAGACGATCACGACGACGCAACCCCGTCCCGGTATCCGGGACGGGGTTGCGTCAGGTGTGCCGGCGGCCTCGGGCGGCCGCGCGCGGACGGCTCAGGCGTTGCTGGCCGCGATCCAGCGGTCGAGGGCCCGGCGGGCGGCGCCCGAGTCGATCGCCTCGGCCGCCTTGTCCATGCCGGCCCGCAGCCGCTCGGCCAGGCTGCCCTCGCCCGGCTCCAGGGCGGTCAGCGCCGCCGCCGCGTTGAGCAGCACGGCGTCGCGCACCGGCCCGGTCTCGCCGGCGAGCAGCCGCCGGGCGACGTCGGCGTTGAACGACGGGTCGCCGCCGCGCAGGGCGTCCAGCGGCACGAGCTCGATGCCGACGTCGCGCGGGTCGAAGCGCTCCTCGGCGACCGAACCGTCGCGGACCACCCAGACCCGGGAGGTGGCGGTGGTCGTCAGCTCGTCCAGTCCGTCGTCACCGCGGAAGACCAGGGCCGAGTTGCCGCGCTCGGCGAGCACACCGGCCACGATCGGCGCCATGCGCGGGTCGGCGACGCCGACGGCCTGGGCCCGCACCTTGGCCGGGTTGGTCAGCGGACCGAGCACGTTGAAGGTGGTCCGGATGCCCAGCTGGCCGCGGGCCGCGGCGACGTGCCGCAGCGACGGGTGGAACTTCACCGCGAAGCAGATGGTGATGCCGGCCTCGTCGGCGACCTCGGCCACCCGCCGCGGCGTCAGGTTCAGATTGATGCCGAGCTTCTCCAGGACGTCGGAGGAGCCGGAGGCGGAGGACGCGGCGCGGTTGCCGTGCTTGACGACCTTGGCGCCCGTGCCGGCGACCACGATCGACGCCATGGTGGAGATGTTCACGGTCTTGGCGCCGTCGCCGCCGGTGCCGACGATGTCGACGGCGGGCCCCGGCACCTCGATCACGTTCGCGTGCTCGTACATCGTGCGGACGAGACCGGTGATCTCGGCGACCGTCTCGCCCTTGGCCCGCAGCGCCACCATGAAGCCGGCGATCTGCGCGTCGGTCGCCTCGCCGCGCATGATCAGGTCCATCGCCCAGGCGGTGTCGTCGGCGGCGAGGTCGCGGCCCTCGAGCAGGCCGTTCAACAGGACGGGCCAGGAGCGGCCCGCCGCGGTGTCGCCTCCAGCGGGGTTCACAGCGCTCATGGTCGCTCCTGGTGTGTCCGTACGGCCTGCAAGGGTCGACTCCCACCCTATCGATCTCCGTGAACGGCAAAGAGCCCCGTCCATCGAATGGACGGGGCTCTCGCCGTGGCGAAACTACGAGGTCAGGTGATCAGTGGTGGCCGTGGCCGCTCGTGATCTCCTTGTACTCCTCGGCGGTGGGCTTGGCGATCTGGTTGTCCGCACCGTAGTAGCCCTTGTTGAGCTTGACCCGGAGCTTCTCCATACGGCCGATCTTGCGCTCCACGCCGTTCTCGTCGACGGCCGGCGGAAGCTCCGCGGGCTCGTACTGCTCGTGCGCCGTGAGCTTGTAGCGCTCACCCTGGCTGAGCGGCTGGTGGACCTCGACGAACTCACCGTGCGGCAGGCGCTTGATGATGCCGGACTCGCGGCCGTGCAGCACCTTGTCCTTGTCCCGGCGCTGGAGGCCGAGGCAGATCCGCTTGGTGACGATGAACGCGATGACCGGTCCGACGAAGAAGAAGATGCGGACGAACCAGGTGATCGAGTTCAGCGACAGGTGGAAGTGCGTGGCCCACAGGTCGTTGCCACCACCGACGAGCATGACCATGTACGCGGTGATCCAGGCGACACCGAAGGCGGTGCGCGTCGGAGCGTTGCGCGGGCGCTGCGCGATGTGGTGCTCGCGCTTGTCGCCCGTGATCCAGGACTCGATGAAGGGGTAGACCGCGATCGCCGCGAGCACCGCCGGGAAGATCGCCAGCGGGATCATCACGCCGAGGACCAGCGTGTGGCCCCACAGGTTGATCTCCCAGCCCGGCATGACACGGATCAGACCCTCGGCGAAGCCCATGTACCAGTCGGGCTGGGCGCCGGTGGACACCTGGTCCGGGCGGTACGGGCCGATGGCCCAGATCGGGTTGATCGAGGCGATCGCCGCGATGACCGCGATGACACCGAAGACCAGGAAGAAGAAGCCTCCGGCCTTCGCCATGTACACCGGCAGCAGCGGCATGCCGACGACGTTCTTGTTCGTACGGCCGGGGCCCTCGAAGTGCGTGTGCTTGTGGACGAACACCAGGATGAGGTGCGCGACCACCAGGCCGAGCATGATGCCCGGGAGCAGCAGCACGTGCGCCGAGTAGAACCGGGCGACGAAGTCGCCGCCGGGGAACTCGCCGCCGAACAGGAACATCGACAGGTACGTGCCGACGATCGGCACGGACAGGATCGCGCCCTGCATGAAGCGGACACCGGTGCCGGAGAGCAGGTCGTCCGGGAGCGAGTAACCGGTGAAGCCGGTGAACATGCCCAGGAAGAACAGCAGGAAGCCGAACAGCCAGTTGATCTCACGCGGCTTGCGGAACGCGCCGGTGAAGAACACGCGCATCATGTGCACGAACATGCCGGCGAGGAAGATCAGCGCCGCCCAGTGGTGGATCTGCCGGATGAGCAGACCACCGCGCACCTCGAAGGAGATGTGCATGGTCGAGTTGAACGCCTCGGACATCAGCTGTCCCTGGAGCGGGACGTACGAGCCGGCGTACTCCACCTCGTTCATCGACGGGTGGAAGAACATCGTCAGATAGACGCCCGTCAGGATGATGATGAGGAAGCTGTAGAGGCAGACCTCGCCCAGCATGAAGGACCAGTGGTCCGGGAAGATCTTCCGCATGTTGGCCTTGGCCAGCGTGTAGATCCCCAGGCGGCCGTCGGCCCAGTCGGCGATCCGCTCACCGGCGGGCGCCTTCTTCTGCGTGTTGGTCACAGTGCTCATCCGCGCTCCCAGAAAGCGGGGCCGACGGGCTCTTCGAAGTCGCCGTGCGCCTCGAGGAAGCCCTTGTCGTTCACGCCGATCCGCAGCTGCGGCAGAGCGTGGCCGGCCGGGCCGAAGATGACGCGGGCGCCGTCGGACAGGTCGAAGGTGGACTGGTGGCACGGGCAGAGCACGTGGTGCGTCTGCTGCTCGTACAGCGAGATCGGGCAGCCGACGTGGGTGCAGATCTTCGAGAAGGCGACGATGCCCTCGTGCGACCACTCGAGCTCGCGCTTGTCCTTGATGTCGTCCGGCTGAATGCGGACGATCATCAGGGCGGCCTTGGCGATCTCGGTCTGGAAGTGCTCGTCGTGCTCCGAGAGGCCCTCGGGCATCGCGAAGGTCAGCGAACCGACGGCGACGTCCTCGGGACGCAGCGGCTCGTGCGTGTTCATGTTGATGAGCAGCTTGCCCTTGGCCCACATCGTGGAGCGCAGCTTCTTCTCGGGCAGCGGACCCATGTCACGCAGCAGCACGACGCCGGAGAGCGGCACCAGGGCCAGCGCGCCGAACAGCGTGTTGCGGATCAGCTTGCGGCGGCCGAAGCCGGACTCGGCGGCACCGGCCGCGAAGTCCGCCATGACCTTCGCCTTGACCTCCGGCGACGCCTCCATCGGGTGACGCTCGTCGGCGACCTCGACGTCGGACATCAGGGTGCGGGCCCAGTGGACCGCGCCCGCGCCGATGAAGAACAGGGCCGCGCCGAGGGTCCAGCCCAGGGCGAAGTTGAGCGCGGACACCCGGCCGAACGGCCAGATGTACACGATCTTGTCGACCGGGAAGATCACGTACGAGGCGATGAAGCCGATCGTGGCCAGCATCGACAGCGTGAACATGAAGGCGATCGCGCGCTCGGACCGCTTGGCGGCCCGCTCGTCGATGTCCTGGATGCGCGGCTTGTGGGGCGGGAGGCCCGGGTCGGCGAACGGGTCGTCGGCGACCTTCACCGCGCCGTGCGCGGTGTCCTGCACGGTGGGCAGGTTCTCTTCTGGATTCTCTTGGGTACTCATGACTTCTTGGCCTTAGCGGTGTGGGCCGCGACCCAGATGGCAACTGCGATCAGCGCGCCCAGTCCGAAGATCCACGCGAACAGACCCTCGCTGACGGGGCCGAGGCCACCCAGCTTGAGACCACCCGGGTTGTCGGCCTTGTCGCTGTTCACGGCCTGGACGTAGGCGATGATGTCCTTCTTCTGCTTCTCCGGCATCGTCGTGTCGGGGAAGGAGGGCATGTTCTGCGGGCCGGTCTGCATGGCCTCGTAGAGGTGCTTCGGGTCCACGCCTTCGAGGCTCGGGGCGTACTTGCCGTAGGTCAGCGCGCCACCCTCGCCGGTGAAGTTGTGGCACTGGGCGCAGTTCGAGCGGAACAGCTCGCCGCCCTTGGCGATGTCGGCGCCCTCAGGGCTGTACTGGTTGGCCTTCGGCACGGCCGGGCCGGCACCGAGGGAGGCGACGTACGCCGCAAGCTGGTCGATCTGCGCCTGCGTGTAGATGACCTTCTTCCTCGGGACCTGGGCGCCGGGCTGCTGGGCCGGCATACGGCCGGTGCCGACCTGGAAGTCCACGGCCGCCGAGCCCACGCCGACCAGGGACGGGCCGTCAGAGGTGCCCTGACCGCCGGTTCCGTGGCAGCTGGCACACCCGACGGAGTAGAGCTTCTTGCCCTCCTCGATGGCCAGGGACTGGGCGGTTTCGTCGGCCTTGGCCGTGCCCGCGGGCGCGAACGCGGCGTACAGCCCCCCAGTTGCCGCCAGCGCGAGAAGTAGGACGACGACCGCCGCCAGCGGATGGCGTCGTCGTGCGGAGAGCTTTTTCACGGATTACCCCGGTGTCAGGATCTTCTGCGTCGATGCTTGCTGGATGTGTCGGTCCGCCCGGAAGCGGTGTCCGACTACTTGATCAAGTAGATCGTGGCGAAGAGGCCGATCCAGACGACATCGACGAAGTGCCAGTAGTAGGACACGACGATGGCGGCGGTTGCCTGCTCGTGAGTGAACCTCTTGGCGGCGTACGTCCGGCCCAGGACCAGCAGGAAGGCGATGAGACCGCCCGTCACGTGCAGGCCGTGGAAGCCGGTGGTCAGGTAGAACACCGTGCCGTACGGGTCGGAGGACAGCGAGAGGCCGTCCTTCTTGACCAGCTCGGTGTACTCGAAGACCTGGCCGCCGATGAAGATCGCGCCCATCACGAACGTGATGACGAACCACGTCCGGAGCTTCTTCACGTCACCGCGCTCGGCGGCGAAGACGCCGAGCTGGCAGGTGAGGGAGGAGAGCACCAGGATCGTGGTGTTCGTCGCGGAGAACGGAAGGTTCAAGGCCTCGGCCTTTTCCGCCCAGAACTCCGCGCCCATCACGGATCGCAGGGTGAAGTACATCGCGAAGAGGGCCGCGAAGAACATCAGCTCGGAACTCAGCCAGATGATGGTTCCGACGCTGGTGAGGTTCGGTCGATTGACCGACGGGTGCGCGTGCCCGGTATCTACTGTCGTTACTGTCGCCACGACCGACATTATGTCGGTCGCTTATCCCGCCCTCACTCCGGGGGGTGCCGTTCGGAGTGTCCGGGGCCCGTGTCCAGCCCGAACGGCCCATCCGAGCGGCGTTCCGCCACCCTTCGAACAGGTGTTGAACGGGTGTTGACGGGGTGTGGACCGGAGTAGCATCCGCGCCAACGACCGACCACCTTCACGGAGGAACGATGCAGTCGAGCGCCACGGTCCTGGTCTACAGCGACGACGCGAACACCCGCGCGCAGGTCCGCCTCGCGGCCGGCCGCAGGCCCGCGGCGGACGTTCCCCCGGTCGAGTTCGTGGAGTGCGCGACGTTGCCGGCGGTGCTCGCGGCGCTGGACGAGGGCGGCATCGACGTGTGCGTGCTCGACGGCGAGGCGGTGCCGGCGGGCGGCATGGGCGTGTGCCGGCAGATCAAGGACGAGATCTTCCGCTGCCCGCCGGTGCTGCTGCTCATCGGCCGCCCGCAGGACGCCTGGCTGGCCACCTGGAGCCGCGCGGACGCCGCGGTCACCCTCCCGATCGAGCCGGTGGACTTCGCGGCGTCCCTGGCCTCCTTGCTGCGCTCCCGCCTCTCGCTGCCCTGCTGAACGGGGCTCGGTTCGCCTCCGGGCGCCTTCGGCGGGCGTCGACGGTCGACCGTGCTCGGCCCTCGTACCTCGGGCCTGCGCGCGCTCTCCCTTTCGACGCCCGCGGCGCCCTTCGGCTCACTCGCCCCTGGTCGACCGTCGGCGCACGTCTGAGGCGCCCGGAGGCGAACCGAGCCTCTAGAGAGACGGCCTGAGGCGGGCCTTGGCGTCCTCGGTGGCGGTCGGGTTGGTGCCGTCCGTCACCAGGGCGCTGCCGTGGCGCCACTTGTCCCAGGACAGGTTCCAGTCGCCGAAGCCGTTGCCGAAGGTGTCCATCGTGTCGCCGTAGCTGTTGACGACGCTGACGATGTCGCCCGGGCTGACCGTCTTGAAGAACCAGGCCGCGTTGTCGGTCGACATGCCGACGCAGCCGTGGCTGACGTTGTCGACGCCCTGGGAGCCGACGGACCACGGGGCGGCGTGGACGTACTCGCCGCTCCAGGTGACCCGGGTGGCGTAGTAGACGGGCAGGTCGTACGACTCGGAGCTGCCCTCCGCGATGCCGACGGTGGTGCTGCGCATCCGGACGAAGTACTCCTTGCCGAGGACCACCTTGATGCCGTTTCGGGTGGAGAAGCCCGGTTTTCCGGTGGTCACCGGAATGGTGTTGATCACTTCTCCGTTGCGGCGCACCGTCATGTAGTGGGAGCCGGCGTCCGCGACGGCCTCGATGCGGTCGCCGATGGTCAGCTTGAGCGGCTTGGACGCGCCGCCGTAGAGCTTGTCGCCGACCTTGATGCCGTCCAGGTTGCCGGTGACGGTGATCGCGGCGCCGGCGGGCCAGTACTCCTTCGGGCGGAAGTGCAGTTTCTTGTCGTCCACCCAGTACCAGGAGCCCTGCACCGCGGGCACGGAGCGGACCTTCAGGGCCCGCTCGACGACCGCGCGGGCCGCCTTGTCCTTGACCGGGAGGCTCAGCTCCGCGGTGATCGGCTGCCCGACGCCGTACTTGCCCGCCTCCGGGCCGAAGGTCGCCGTGAGGGCCCGTTTGGCCGGTGCCGTCTCGAACGTGAACGTACGGGCCCCTGGGGCCCCGTCCTCGTCCTCGGTGGACACCCGGACGGTGTAGCGGGCGCCGGCCGCCAGCGCGGCCGTGGAGCGCCATTTACGGCCGTCCGCGGTGAGCTCGCCGGCCAGGTGGTGGCCTGACTCGTCCGTCGCGGTGACGTCGGCGATGCGCGCGTCGTCGTTCTTGGCCGTGATCTCCAGCGGCTTCTCCGGGTCGGCCTTGCCGCCCTCCGGCGCGTTGGTGGTGAGGTCGTCCGCCGCGTCGTAGGGCCTCGCCGACAGCGGATGGTCCCCGGAGCCGGCACACGCCGAGACACCGGCGGTGACGGTGAGGCCCAGAAGAGTGCAGCTGAGAACAGTCCGAATGCGCGGCGTGTCGTTCATGACTTCACGTTAAGAACCATCCTCGCGCGTGGCGCGCCGAGTGTGGCAAACGAGGGGCCCGGCCGCTTCGTCGGAACGAAGTGACCGGGCCCCTCGGGGTGTTACCGGGTACTGCGGGCGCTACTGGTTCTGGTTCTCACCGCGGTAGAACTCGAAGACCCAGCCGAAGATACCGACCAGGATCAGCGGAGCGGAGAAGTACAGCAGCCACCAGCCCATCGCGATGGCGAGGAAGGCGAGCGCGCCACCGATGGCCAGCGAGAGCGGCTGCCAGCTGTGGGGGGCGAAGAAGCCCACCTCGCCGGCCTCGTCCGCGACGTCGGCCTCCTTGTCGTCCTGCGCCATGGCGTCGACCCGCTTGGCCGTGAAGGCCAGGTAGTAGCCGATCATGATGCAGAGACCGAACGCCAGGAACAGCGCCGTCGTACCGACCGGCTCCTTCGACCACACGCCATAGAGCACTGCCATGGCGAGGACGAAGACGCTCAGCCAGATGAACATCTTGCCCTGGATCTTCACTTGCCGGCCTCCTTGCCGCCGCTGAGGGCCGCCACCTCGTGAGGCTTGTTCTCGAGCTGGTCGAGAGCCGCGATCTCAGGGTGGTGCAGGTCGAACGCCGGGGATTCGGAACGGATCCGCGGCAGGGTGAGGAAGTTGTGCCGCGGCGGCGGGCAGGAGGTCGCCCACTCGAGCGAACGGCCGTAGCCCCACGGGTCGTCGACCTCGATCTTCTTGCCGTACTTGGCGGTCTTCCAGATGTTGTAGAAGAACGGCAGGATCGACATGCCGAGCAGGAACGACGAGATCGTCGAGATCGTGTTCAGCGTGGTGAAGCCGTCCGCGTCCAGGTAGTCCGCGTAACGACGCGGCATGCCCTCGGCGCCCAGCCAGTGCTGCACCAGGAACGTGCCGTGGAAGCCCACGAACAGCGTCCAGAAGGTGATCTTGCCGAGGCGCTCGTCCAGCATCTTGCCGGTGAACTTCGGCCACCAGAAGTGGAAGCCGGAGAACATCGCGAAGACGACGGTGCCGAAGACGACGTAGTGGAAGTGCGCGACCACGAAGTACGAGTCGGAGACGTGGAAGTCCATCGGGGGCGAGGCCAGGATGACGCCGGTCAGACCACCGAAGGTGAAGGTGATCAGGAAGCCGACGGCCCAGAGCATCGGGGTCTCGAAGGACAGCGAGCCCTTCCACATCGTTCCGATCCAGTTGAAGAACTTCACGCCGGTCGGTACGGCGATGAGGAACGTCATGAAGGAGAAGAACGGCAGGAGCACACCACCGGTGACGTACATGTGGTGGGCCCACACGGTCACGGACAGACCGGCGATCGCGATGGTCGCGGCCACCAGACCGATGTAGCCGAACATCGGCTTGCGGCTGAAGACCGGGATGACCTCGGAGATGATGCCGAAGAACGGCAGGGCGATGATGTACACCTCTGGGTGTCCGAAGAACCAGAAGAGGTGTTGCCACAGCAGGGCGCCGCCGTTGGCGGCGTCGAAGACGTGGGCACCGAACTTGCGGTCCGCCTCCAGGGCGAACAGCGCGGCCGCCAGGACCGGGAAGGCGAGCAGGACCAGGACACCGGTCAGCAGCACGTTCCAGGTGAAGATCGGCATACGGAACATCGTCATGCCCGGAGCGCGCATGCAGATGATCGTGGTGATGAAGTTGACCGAACCGAGGATCGTGCCGAAGCCGGAGAAGGCCAGACCCATGATCCACATGTCGGCGCCGACACCCGGCGAGCGGACCGCGTCCGACAGCGGGGAGTAGGCGAACCAGCCGAAGTCGGCGGCACCCTGCGGGGTGAGGAAGCCGGCCACCGCGATGATCGAGCCGAACAGGTACAGCCAGTAGGCGAACATGTTCAGCCGCGGGAACGCCACGTCGGGCGCGCCGATCTGCAGCGGCATGATCCAGTTCGCGAAACCGGCGAACAGCGGCGTCGCGAACATCAGCAGCATGATCGTGCCGTGCATCGTGAACGCCTGGTTGAACTGCTCGTTCGACATGATCTGCGTACCCGGACGGGCCAGCTCGGCGCGCATGAAGAGCGCCATGAGGCCACCGATGCAGAAGAAGGCGAACGACGTGACCAGGTACATCGTGCCGATGGTCTTGTGGTCGGTGGTCGTCAGCCACTTCACCACGACGTTGCCGGGCTGCTTGCGGCGTACCGGGAGCTCGTTCTCGTACGAGTCCTCAGCCGCGGCCGCCCCGTGGGGTTCGTTGAGAATGCTCACAGCTTGTTGTTCTCCGCATTCCTGGCCGGGTCCGTCTGCTCAATGCCCGACGGGATGTAGCCGGTCTGCCCCTTCGCCGCCAGCTCCTTCAGGTGCGCCTGGTAGCGCTCCGGGGAGACCACCTTGACGTTGAAGAGCATCCGGGAGTGGTCGACACCGCACAGCTCGGCGCACTTGCCGAGGAACGTGCCTTCCTGCGTCGGGGTGACCTCGAAGGAGTTGGTCTTGCCCGGGATGACGTCCTGCTTCATCAGGAAGGGGACCACCCAGAAGGAGTGGATGACGTCGCGGGAGGTCAGGACGAACCGGACCTTCTCGCCCTTGGGCAGCCAGAGCGTCGGGCCCGGGTTGCCGGTCTGCGGGTTCCGGGTGCCGGGGATACCGGCGTCGTAGACACCGCCGGCGTTCGCCGGGAAGTCGTTCTTGAACTTGTCCGGAATCGCCGCGAGGTTCTCATCCGTCTTGGCGTCGCCCGTCACACCGGACACGTTCTCGACGTAGTTGAAGCCCCAGCTCCACTGGTAGCCGACCACGTTGACCGTGTGGGCCGGCTTCGGGGAGAGCTCGAGGAGCTTGGACTCGTCGCGCGCGGTGAAGTAGAAGAGCACCGAGACGATGATGAGCGGAGTGACCGTGTACAGCGCCTCGATGGGCATGTTGTACCGGGTCTGCGGAGGAACCTCGACCTTGGTGCGGCTACGCCGGTGGAAGATGGTGGCCCACAGGATCAGGCCCCACACCAGGACGCCGGTGGCGAGCGCAGCCGCCCACGAGCCCTGCCAGAGGGAGAGGATCCGCGGAGCCTCTTCCGTCACCGGGGTGGGCATGCCAAGGCGGGGGAAGTCTTCCCAGTTGTACGAGCAGCCGGTGGCTGTCGCCAGGATCAGGCCCGCAGTCAGCACCTGCGGCAGCTTCCGCCGCATCGGGCGCCGCGACGAGCGGTCGGAGCCGTTGGGACTCACGTAGCGCCTTCCCGAGAGTCTCGGCCCGCAGTGGTCGGCCACGGCCGTCCGTCTCGCTGGTCGGTCGCCGCCCCGGCCGCGGGCAGGGGTTTGGATGTTTATGCGGACCAAACCCTACTGGACGCTATTTGGGGTCGCGCGGGGAGGGTGCCCAACGCGCCGTCCGAGCCCCCGAAGGGGTGGACTCCTTCCTTCCGGGGGTGGCGCGCGGAGGGCCGATCGGCGGTGCGCGCGGGGCTTCTGACGAGGCCTTAGCCGGGTGTCCGGACGGGCGGGGATAGCGTGGGCGGATGCCGTACTTCGACGCCGCGTCCGCGGCCCCGCTGCATCCCGTCGCCCGTCAGGCGCTGCTCGCCGCCCTGGACGAGGGCTGGGCCGACCCGGCCCGGCTGTACCGGGAGGGCCGGCGGGCCCGGCTGCTGCTCGACGCGGCGCGGGAGGCGGCGGCGGAGGCCGTGGGCTGCCGCCCGGACGAGCTGGTGTTCACTCCTTCGGGGACCCGCGCGGTTCACGCGGGAGTGGCCGGGGCGCTCGCGGGGCGCCGGCGGGTCGGCGGCCTGCTCGTGGTGTCGGCGGTCGAACACTCCTCCGTGCTGCACGCCGGCCAGACGCACGCGGCCGGGGGCGGCGAGGTGGCCGAGGTGCCGGTGGGCCGGTCCGGTGCGGTGGACCCGGAGGTCTACGCGGCGGCGCTCGACTCCCGTACCGCGCTCGCCTGTCTGCAGTCGGCCAACCACGAGGTCGGCACGGAGCAGCCGGTCGCCGAGGTGGCGGAGGCCTGCCGGGAGGCGGGCGTGCCGCTGCTGGTGGACGCGGCGCAGTCGCTGGGCTGGGGCCCGGTGCCGGCGGGCTGGTCGCTGCTCGCGGCGAGCGCGCACAAGTGGGGCGGCCCGGCGGGCGTGGGGCTGCTCGCGGTGCGCAAGGGTGTCCGGTTCGCCCCGCAAGGTCCGGCGGACGAGCGGGAGTCGGGGCGGGCGCCGGGCTTCGAGAACCTGCCGGCGATCGTGGCGGCGGCGGCCTCGCTGCGGGCGGTACGGGCGGAGGCGGCGGCCGAGGCGGCGCGGCTGCGGGACCTGGTGGACCGGATCCGGGCGCGGGTGCCGGAGCTGGTGCCGGACGTGGAGGTGGTGGGCGATCCGGTGCGGCGGCTGCCGCATGTCGTCACCTTCTCCTGTCTCTATGTCGACGGAGAGACGCTGCTGCACGAGCTGGACCGGGAGGGTTTCTCCGTTTCGTCCGGTTCGTCGTGTACGAGTTCGACGCTGACGCCCAGCCATGTGCTGCGCGCGATGGGCGTCCTGAGCGAGGGGAACGTCCGGGTGTCGCTGCCGGCCGGCACGACGGAGGAGGAGGTGGACGGCTTCCTGGCGGTGCTGCCGGGGCTCGTCGCGTCCGTACGCGACCGGCTCGGCGCCCCGCGGCCGGCGACGGTGTCCGCCGGCCCCGCGGACGCCCTGCTGGTCGACGCGCTCGGCAAGCGCTGCCCGATCCCGGTGATCGAGCTGGCCAAGGTGATCGGCGACGTGCCGGTGGGCGGCACGGTCACCGTCCTGTCGGACGACGAGGCGGCGCGGCTGGACATCCCGGCGTGGTGCGAGATGCGGGGCCAGGAGTACGTCGGCGCCCAGCCCTCCTCCCACGGCGGCACGGCCTACACCGTCCGCCGTCTCACCTGACCGCGCCGGTGGCCGCCTGCGCCCCGCCGTCGCGGGACGCGGGCGCCGGGCCGTGTCCGGCCGGGCCGGACACGGCGCGGTCGCTCGGGGTCAGGACAGGTGGGCCTGGACCTCGGCGGCGGCGGTGTCGCCGTAGGCCTTGGTGAAGCGCTCCATGAAGTTCGTGCGGCGCAGCGTGTACTCCTGCGTGCCGAGCGTCTCGATCACCAGCGTCGCCAGCATGCAGCCGACCTGCGCCGCGCGCTCCAGGCCCACGCCCCAGGACAGTCCGGTCAGGAAGCCCGCGCGGAAGGCGTCGCCGACGCCCGTCGGGTCGACCTTCGCGTCCTCCTCCGGGCAGCCGACCTCGATCGGGTCCTCGCCGACCCGCTCGATGCGGACGCCGCGCGAGCCGAGCGTGGTGACCCGGTGGCCGACCCGGCCGAGGATCTCCTCGTCGGTCCAGCCGGTCTTCGACTCGATGAGGCCCTTCTCGTACTCGTTGGAGAAGAGGTAGGTGGCGCCGTCGAGCAGCGTGCGGATCTCCTGGCCGTCCATCCGCGCGATCTGCTGCGAGAAGTCGGCCGCGAACGGGATGGCGCGGGCCCGGCACTCCTCGGTGTGGCGCAGCATCGCCTCCGGGTCGTCGGCGCCGATGAGGACCAGGTCGAGGCCGCCCACGCGGTCGGCGACGGCCTTGAGCTCGATCAGCCGGGCCTCGCTCATGGCGCCGGTGTAGAAGGAGCCGATCTGGTTGTGGTCCTTGTCCGTGGTGCACACGAAGCGGGCGGTGTGCAGCACCTCGGAGATGCGCACGGAGGCGGTGTCGACGCCGTGCCGGTCGAGCCAGGCCCGGTACTCGTCGAAGTCGTAGCCGGCCGCGCCCACGAGGATCGGGTTGCCGCCGAGCTGGCCCATGCCGAAGCAGATGTTCGGGCCGACGCCGCCCCGCCGGATGTCGAGGTTGTCGACCAGGAACGACAGCGAGACCGTGTGGAGCTGGTCCGCCACGAGCTGGTCGGCGAACCGGCCCGGGAAGGTCATGAGGTGGTCGGTGGCGATGGAGCCGGTGACTGCGATGCGCACGGCTGGGCTCTCCTGCGGGAGGGACGGCAATGACAGTTCACGCTACCGGCTGGGCGCCGGGAAGCCGAACAGCGGAAACTACCCCAGAGTAGGGCTTTTCCCCGGCGGGCGGGCGTGCGTACGGTGCCGCCATGACCGAGTACCCCGCTCCTCGTGAGCCTCAGGAGTCCGAGTTCAGTCTCGCCGAGCTGTGCGGGGACGGTGCGCGGATGGCCCCGCACTGGGTGACGCCGTCCGCTCCCGAGACCGTTCCGGTCTCCCCCGCCCTGATCCACGGGGTCGACGTGCCGGCCGCCTCGGCCCGGCTGATCGCCGCCACCTCGGAGTACGGGGCCTAGGGACCCACCGGACCCGGCACCCCGGAACCGTCCGCGCGTTGCTTCCGTCACAGGGATGTCCTTCGGAAGGAGCGTGTGGTGAGCAGTACGGAGACGGAGAACCGGCCGCGGCCGAGGAGGCGCGGCCCGCTTCTCGTCGCCTCGGTGGCGGCGGGAGTCCTCCTCGCGGGCGGCGGAGGCGTCTACTACGCCGCCACGGCCTCCGGCGAGGGAGGCGCGGCGGCACCCGACGCGTCCTCGGTACGGGACGCGTCGCAGAAGTCCGGCGGAGGTCCGGCGATCGCGCCGGGCGAGCCCGACCCGGGCGGCGGTCCCGGCATCGCGCCCGGCGAGCCCGACCCGGGCGGCGGCGGTGACGGCACCGTCTACAAAGCCAAGGGCCCCCTCCCCCAAGGGCCCTCCTCGGCCGCGGTCCACCGGCCCGAGGGCCGGGTCACCTCGGCGGAGGTGACCCGGCTGGCACAGGCGCTGGGTCTGACGGGCACGCCGCGGCTGGTCGGCGACGTGTGGCGGCTGACGCCGGAGAAGGACACCGACGGGCTGCGGCTCGACGTCTCGGCGAAGGCGCCCGGCAATTGGACGCTCAGCCGTCACGACGGCGGCCCGGTCGGCGACAGCTGTCTGAAGGGCAGGGCCTGCCCGCCGCCGGGTGAGGCCAAGCCTCCGACGGCCGGCGGTTCGCCGGTGAGCGAGGCCGCGGCGAAGGCGGCGGTGGCGCCGGTGCTCAAGGCGATCGGCCAGGACGACGCGAAGCTGGACGCGAGCCAGCTGATGAACGGCTCGACGCGGGTGGTCAACGCCGACCCGGTGGTGGACGGCCTGCCCACGTACGGCTGGTCGACCGGCCTCCACGTCGGCCCGGACGGCTCGCTGGTGGCCGGGAGCGGCCGCCTGAAGGAGCCGGCGAAGGACGGCGCGGAGCCGGTGATCGGCGCGGAGAAGGCGCTGGCCGACCTGAACGAGACGGCACGGCGCACCGGCACGATCGGCGGCTGCGCGACGGACCCGCCGGCGGGCACGGCGGACCGGCCGGCCGGGAAGCCCACGAGCGGCCCGGCGGACCGCCACACGGCGCCCTGCCGGGCCGGCGGCACCGACGACGGCGCCGGGACCCAGGCGTCGCCGCACGTGGTGACGGTGACGGGCGCGGTGTTCGGTCTTGCCGCGCAGTACGTGGACGGTGAGCAGGTGCTCGTACCGGCGTGGCTGTTCCAGGCGCAGGAGAAGCCCGGCGCCCGGCCGTACACGGTGGTGCGCTCGGCGCTGGCCTCGGACCGGCCGTCGCCGGCGCCGTCGCCGGGCGAGGCGGGGCCCGCGCGGCAGATCTCCGGTTACGCGGCGGACGCGAGCGGCCGGAAGCTGTCGGTGACCTTCTGGGGCGGCGTGTGCAGCACGTACACGGTCACGGCCCAGGAGAGCGCGCGGCAGGTGGTGGTGCGGATCGCGGAGAAGCCGACCGACCCGGGCAAGGCGTGCATCGCGATCGCCGTGGAGGTCACGAAGACGGTGACGCTGCAGCAGCCGCTGGACGGGCGCCAGGTCGTGGACGCGGCGAGCGGGCAGGCGGTGCCGGCACGCGGGAAGTGACACGCGGGAAGTGAGCGGACGCGTGTGAGGGCGGCACCCGGGCCACCGGGTGCCGCCCTCACACGTGACGAGGCTTAGCTGAAGCTGTCGCCGCAGGCGCAGGAGCCGGTGGCGTTCGGGTTGTCGATCGTGAAGCCCTGCTTCTCGATGGTGTCGACGAAGTCGATCGAGGCGCCGCCCAGGTAGGGAGCGCTCATGCGGTCGGTCACGACCTTGACGCCACCGAAGTCCTTGACGACGTCGCCGTCGAGCGAGCGCTCGTCGAAGAACAGCTGGTAGCGCAGGCCGGAGCAGCCACCGGGCTGAACGGCGACGCGCAGCGCCAGGTCGTCACGGCCTTCCTGGTCGAGGAGGGCCTTGACCTTCGCCGCGGCGGCGTCGGACAGGAGGATGCCGTCGCTGACAGTGGTCTTCTCGTCCGATACGGACATCTGCTTCTCTCCCGGGTTGGTACGGAGACTGCTTGCCGACGGTTGCAACCGGCGGGGCCGCGGATTCATTCCGGGCCGAGGCGTGTCTTTCCCTTTCATGCTCGCACACCCTGTCCAGCGACGCGGAGAGCGAATTCGTCACATCGACACTATGGCCATCGTCAAAGTGACGTGAACCGGTTATGATAGATAGCGTCATTTAGACGAAAAGGTTTTACGAGGCTCACTGTAGAAAGGGTGCGTGACGTGACCACCGCCCAGCCCCTGGACGTCCAGCCGACGCCGCTCGCCCTTCTCCTGCTCGGCCGCGAGGCCGACCCCAAGAGCGAGCGCGGCGTGGAGTGCCCCGGCGACCTTCCGTCGCCCTCCGACCCGGACCTGGTGGCGCGTGCCCGCGCCGCCAAGGAGAAGCTCGGGGACAAGGTCTTCGTCCTCGGGCACCACTACCAGCGCGACGAGGTCATCCAGTTCGCGGATGTCACCGGCGACTCCTTCAAGCTCGCGCGGGACGCCGCGGCCAGGCCGGAGGCCGAGTACATCGTCTTCTGCGGTGTGCACTTCATGGCCGAGTCGGCGGACATCCTGACCGGCGACGACCAGAAGGTGGTCCTGCCCGACCTCGCCGCCGGCTGCTCGATGGCCGACATGGCCACCGCCGAGCAGGTCGCGGAGTGCTGGGACGTGCTGACCGAGGCCGGCATAGCCGAGCAGGTCGTGCCCGTCTCGTACATGAACTCCTCGGCCGACATCAAGGCCTTCACCGGCAAGCACGGCGGCACGATCTGCACCTCGTCGAACGCCAAGCGGGCCCTGGACTGGGCCTTCGAGCAGGGCGAGAAGGTGCTGTTCCTGCCCGACCAGCACCTGGGCCGCAACACCGCCGTCCGCGACATGGGCATGTCCCTGGACGACTGCGTGGTCTACAACCCGCACAAGCCGAACGGCGGTCTGACCGCCGAGGAGCTGCGCGCCGCGAAGATGATCCTGTGGCGGGGCCACTGCTCGGTGCACGGCCGCTTCTCGCTGGACTCGGTCAACGACGTGCGCGAGCGGATCCCGGGCGTGAACGTGCTGGTGCACCCCGAGTGCAAGCACGAGGTCGTGGCCGCGGCGGACTACGTGGGCTCGACGGAGTACATCATCAAGGCCCTGGAGGCGGCCCCGGCCGGCTCGAAGTGGGCGATCGGCACCGAGCTGAACCTGGTCCGCCGCCTGGCGAACCGATTCGCCGCCGAGGACAAGGAGATCGTCTTCCTCGACAAGACGGTCTGCTTCTGCTCCACCATGAACCGCATCGACCTGCCGCACCTGGTGTGGACCCTGGAATCCCTCGCCGAGGGCAACCTGGTCAACCAGATCCAGGTCGACAAGGAGACCGAGTCCTTCGCGAAGCTCGCGCTGGAGCGGATGCTGGCCCTGCCGTAACGCTTGAGACGTACGTACGCCCGAGGGGCGCCCCGCTCGTTCGCGGGGCGCCCCTCGGTCATACCGGCCGGCGGCTCAGACCGTGGCCGTTTCCTTCGGCTGCGGAGGGACCGGCGTGTCGCCGGACTTCGCCGCGCGCCGGGCCGCCTTCTTCGCGGCGCGACGCTCCTTGCGGAGCTCGACCATCGCGTAGAGCGTCGGGACGAGCAGCAGGGTCAGCAGCGTCGAGGTGATCAGACCGCCGATCACGACCACGGCCAGCGGCTTGGCGATGAAGCCGCCCTCGCCGGTGACGCCGAGCGCCATCGGGAGCAGGGCGAAGATCGTCGCCAGGGCCGTCATCAGGATCGGGCGCAGGCGGTGCCGGCCGCCCTCGATCACGGCCTCCACGACACCCAGGCCCTGGGCCCGGTACTGGTTGATCAGGTCGATCAGCACGATCGCGTTGGTGACGACGATGCCGATCAGCATCAGCATGCCGATCATCGCCGGGACGCCCATCGCCGTACCCGTCGCGACCAGCAGACCGATCGCGCCGGTCGCCGCGAACGGGATGGACACCAGCAGGATCAGCGGCTGGACCAGCGACCGGAAGGTCGCCACCAGGAGCATGAAGACGATCGCCACGGCGGCGAGCATCGCGAGCGCCATGCTGCTCGCGGCCTCGGCCTGGTCCTCGGAGACGCCGCCGACGGACGCGGTGGCGCCGGCCGGCAGGTCGAGCCCGTTCAGCTTGGTCTGCAGCGCCGCGCTGACCGCGCCGGTGTTGTCCGTGGTCGGCTTCGCCGTGATCGTCGCCGCGCGGGCGCCGTCGATCCGGGTCATGGAGACCGGGCCGGGCACGAGCTCGACGTCCGCGACGTCACCCAGCTTCACCGGGCCGAGCGGCAGCGCCTTCAGCTCGGCCAGCGTGGTGGCCGGCTTCGCCGAGGTGATCAGGACGTCCCGCTCGGTGTCGTCGAGCGTCGCCTTGCCGGCCGGGGTGCCGCGTACGGCCTGGGAGACGATCATGCCGAGCGTCGTGTCGTCGAAGCCCGCGTCGGCGGCCTTCCCGTTCGCCTTCACCGAGATCCGCGGCACCGACTGCGACAGGTCGCTCTGGACGTCCGTGACGTCCTTCAGCTCGGCGACCGCGTTCTTGACCTGCTCGGACGCCTGCTTGAGGACCGCCGGATCGCCGGCCTTGACGACCACGCTGAGGTCCTGGTTCCCGAAGCCGTCGCCGGCCGCGATCGTGGTGTCGCCGATGCCGTCCAGCCTGCCGAGCGCCGCGTCGATCGCGTCGCGGGTCTTCTCGTACGAGGCGGAGTCCTCCAGGGTCACCTGGAAGCTGGCCTGGTTGGAGCCGGTGCCGCCGCCGAAGGCCGCCATGAAGCCGGAGGAGCCGACGGTGACCTGGTAGTCCTTGACGCCCTCGGCGTCGGCGAGGACCTTCTCGACCTTCTTCGCGGCCTCGTCGGTCGCGGCCAGGCTGGTGCCGGGCGCCAGCTTCTGCTTCACCGTCAGGACCTGCTGCTCGCCCTGGTCGAAGAAGTTGGTCTTGAGCAGCGGCGCCATGCCGAAGGTGACGACCAGGACGACGAGCGCGATGGCCAGGCTGGTGAGACGGCGACGGGTCGCGAACCGGAGCACCGGCACGTACGCGCGCTGCAGCCGGCTCCTGTTCTCCTTCTCCTCGGCCGCCCTGCGGGCCTCCTCCGGGTCCTGCGAGGTGCCCTTCGGGGCGCGCAGGAACCAGTACGACAGGACCGGGACGACCGTGAGCGACACCAGCAGCGAGGCGAGCAGCGCGGCCGTGACGGTCAGGCTGAAGGAGCCGAACAGCTCGCCGATCATGCCGCCGACCAGGCCGATCGGCAGGAAGACGGCGACCGTGGTGAGCGTGGAGGAGGTGACCGCGCCGGCCACCTCCTTCACCGCGGTGATGATCGCGGCCTGGCGCTCCTCGCCGTAGCCGAGGTGCCGCTTGATGTTCTCCAGGACCACGATCGAGTCGTCGACGACCCGGCCGATGGCGATGGTGAGCGCGCCGAGGGTCAGCACGTTGAGCGAGAGGTCACGGGTCCACAGCACGATCAGCGCGAGGACCACCGACAGCGGGATGGAGACCGCGGTGACGAGGGTGGAGCGCAGCGAGGCGAGGAAGACCAGGATGACGAGGACGGCCATGACGAGGCCGAGCGCGCCTTCGGTGGTGAGGCCGGAGATCGACTTGGCGACGGCCGGGCCCTGGTCGGAGACCACGGTCAGCCGGGCGCCCGCGCCGAGGTCCTCGCGCAGCCCGGGCAGCTTCTCCTTGACGGCGTCGGAGATGGCGACGGCGCTGCCGTCCTTGTCCATGGTGGCCATGACGGCGAGGCTGGGCCTGCCGTCGGTGCGGGTGATGGACACCCGCCGGGACTCCTCCTGCTTCACCTCGGCGACGTCGCCGAGGCGGACCGCCTTGCCCTGCTCGGGCTTGATCCGCAGGTCCTGGATCTGCTTCAGGGAGGTGTAGCCGCCGCCGACCTGGACGGTGCGGCTCTTGCCGGCCTCGGAGAAGGAACCGGCGGGCATGGTGCCGCCGCCGTTCCTGATCGCCTCGGCGAGCTTCATGCCCGTCAGGCCGGCCGCGGCCAGCTTGCGGTCGTCGGGAGTGACGGAGACCTGGAGGTCCTGGACGCCGTCGACGGTCACCTGGGCGACGCCGTCGATGTCCTCCAGGACCGGGACGACGGTCCGCTCCAGCTGGTCGGCGAGGGCCTGCTGGTCCTTGTCGGAGGTGACGGCGAGCACGACGGTCGGGATGTCGTCGGTGGAGCCGGCCACCACCTGCGGGTCGACCGTGTCGGGCAGCGTGGCCCGGGCGCGGTTGACGGCCTGCTGGACGTCGGCGACGAGCTGCTTGGTCCCCTCGTCCCCGTAGTCGAAGGACGCCATGACGACGGCGCTGCCCTCGGAGGCGGTGGACGTGATGCCCTTGATGCCGTCGACGGCCTTGAGGTTGTTCTCCAGCGGCTGGACGACCTGCTTCTCGACCACGTCGGGCGAGGCGCCCTGGTACGGGGCGATGATCGAGACCATCGGGAGCTCGATCGAGGGGAACAGCTGCTGCTTCAACTGCGGGACGGCGATCGCTCCGAAGAGGAGCGCGACCAGGGACATCAGCCCTATCAGGGCCCGTTGCGCGAGGCTGAATCGGGACAGCCAGGACATGGGGACTCTCTTCTGTGGCGTACTCGGCAGGCGTCCGGGCACCGCGAGAGGTGCCCCAACTACACGATCAGCCATGGGAACGGCCGGATCCTCGGCCCCCGGGCCCAAATCCCTACGCCGCGCATACCGCGTCTGGAGTAGCCGCGTCCCGGGTCAGTCCACCCTTGGACGGACCAGCCCCGACTCGTACGCCGTGACGACCAGTTGGGCCCGGTCGCGGGCGCCCAGCTTGGCCATGGTCCGGTTGACATGGGTCTTGACGGTGAGCGGGCTGACGTCGAGCCGCTCGGCGATCTCGTCGTTGGAGTGGCCGCCGGCCACCAGGACCAGGACCTCGCGCTCGCGGGCGGTCAGCGCCGAGAGCCGTTCCGTGTACGCGGGTGCCGCCTCCCGCGCCGGGTCGGCGCCGCCGCCCTGGGCGAGGAACGTCGCGATCAGGCCCTTGGTGGCCACCGGCGACAGCAGCGCCTCGCCGGCGTTCGCGATCCGGATGGCGCCGAGCAGCTCCTCCGGCTCGGCGCCCTTGCCGAGGAAGCCGGACGCCCCGGCGCGCAGCGACTGCACCACGTACTCGTCGACCTCGAACGTGGTGAGCATGACGATCCGTACGGCGGACAGTTCGGGATCGGCGGTGATCATGCGGGTCGCGGCGAGGCCGTCCGTGCCGGGCATGCGGATGTCCATGAGGACCACGTCGGCCCGGGTGGCGCGGGCCTGCGCCACCGCCTCGGCCCCGTCGGCGGCCTCGGCGACGACCTCCATGTCGGGCTCGGAGTTCACCAGGACCTTGAAGGCGCTGCGCAGCAGGGCCTGGTCGTCGGCGAGCAGCACCCTGATGGGCCGGTTGTCCTCGGTCATGCGTCCTCCCCCGTGCGGCCGGTCACGGGCAGTATCGCCTGCACGCGGAAGCCGCCGCCGTAGCGGGGTGCGGCGGTGAGCGTGCCGCCGAGGGCGGTGACCCGTTCGCGCATCCCGACCAGGCCGTGGCCGCCGGAGCCGGCGGGCGCCTGGGACGGCGGGCCGTCGTCGAGGACGGTGACCTCGACCGTGCGGCCCACCCGCAGCACGCTCACCTCCGCCTTGGCGTCCGGCCCGGCGTGCTTGCGCACGTTGGTCAGCGCCTCCTGGACGATCCGGTACGCGGCGAGGTCGACGGCGGCCGGCAGGGCGGTGCCGCCGTCGGTGCGGGTCAGTTCGACGGGCAGTCCGGCGTTGCGGAAGGTGACGAGCAGGTCCTCCAGGACGGCGAGGCCCGAGACCGGCTCGGTCGGCGCCTCCGGGTCGCCCGACTGCCGGAGCAGCCCGACCGTGGCGCGCAGCTCCTCCAGGGCGGAGCGGGAGGCGGTGCGGACGTGGGCGAGGGCCTCCTTGGCCTGGTCGGGGCGCTTGTCCATGACGTGGGCGGCGACGCCGGCCTGCACGTTGACCAGCGCGATGTGGTGGGCGACGACGTCGTGCAGGTCGCGGGCGATCCGCAGCCGCTCCTCGGCGACCCGGCGTCCGGCCTCCTCCTCGCGGGTGCGTTCGGCGCGCTCGGCCCGCTCCCGGATGGCGTCCACGAACGCCCGGCGGCTGCGCACCGCGTCCCCGGCGGCCGCGGCCATCCCGGTCCAGGCGAAGACGCCCAGGTTCTCCTGCGCGTACCAGGGCGTTGGCCCGAAGACCATCGCGGCGCAGGTCAGGGCGGCGATGGTGGCGAGTCCGAGGCGCCAGGTGGTGGGCCGGTCGGTGCGGGAGGCGACGGTGAACAGGGCCACGACGGCGCTCATCGTGACCGGGGCCGGCCGGTCGTCGCCGATCAGCTCGATCAGCGAGACGCCGGTGGTCACGGCGAGCACCGGGACGGGACGCAGGCGCCGGAACACCAGGGCCGCCGCCCCGCACAGCATGAGCACCACGCCGGAGGTGCTGGGCACCCGGTCGCCGAAGGTGGGTCCGTCGGGGCTGCCGTGCGGGTCGGTGAAGGACCCGGTGACCATGCACACCAGCACGACGAGCGCGAGCCCGGCGTCGAAGGCGAGCGGATGCGCCCGCAGCCGGTCCCGGGTCCGCGCGAACAGGGTGCCGTTGGTCGTCACGGGGCAACGGTACGGGCTGGGCCGCGCGCGGTGGGCAGGTGCGGCGGCAGCCGCACGGCCGGGCGCCGGAGGGCGGGCGCCGGGGGCTTCTCGGACGCGGGTCAGATGCCGCGGGCCCGGGCGGGCGCGTGGGGCGCCGCGGGCCCGGCGGGAGTGCGCGGGCGCGGCTCCGGGCCCGGGACACGGCCGCGCCCCGGCTCCGGGCGGAGGCGGGGCGCGGTCGAAGGAGGGCGGCGGACGGGTCAGCCGGGGATGAGACCGTCGTCGGAGAGCATGGCGCGGACCTCGTCGAGGGTGGCGTCAGGAGCGGGCAGGATCAGCTCGGAGGGCTCGAGCGCGTCGTCGGGCAACGGCTCGCCGAGCTCCCGGACCTTGTCGAGCAGGGCGTGCAGAGTGCGGCGGAAGCCGGACTCGTCGCCGCCCTCCATCTCCTCAAGGAGCTCGTCGTCGAGCTTGTTCAGCTCGGCGAAGTGACTGTCGGCCAGCACCAGCTGGCCCTCCCCCATGATCCGTACGATCATGACGTCCGCCTGTTCTTGGCCGAAGTGCTACTTCTCAAAACGCGGGTGGGACTGCTGCTGGGACTGGTCCTGGGCCGTGCCGGAGCCGCCCTCGAGGGCCTGCTGCTGCGCGGACGGGCCACCGGCCAGCTCCGCCTTCATCCGCTGGAGCTCCAGCTCCACGTCCGTGCCGCCGGACAGCCGGTCGAGCTCGGCCTGGATGTCGTCCTTCGCCAGACCCGACTGGTCGTCGAGCGCGCCCGAGGCGAGCAGCTCGTCGATCGCGCCGGCCCGCGCCTGGAGCTGGGCGGTCTTGTCCTCGGCCCGCTGGATCGCCAGACCGACGTCGCTCATCTCCTCCGAGATGCCGGAGAACGACTCGGCGATCCGGGTCTGCGCCTGGGCCGCCGTGTAGGTCGCCTTGATCGTCTCCTTCTTGGTGCGGAAGGCGTCGACCTTGGCCTGGAGCCGCTGCGCCGCGAGGGTGAGCTTCTCCTCCTCGCCCTGCAGCGTCTGGTGCTGCACCTCCAGGTCGCTCACCTGCTGCTGGAGCGCGGCCCGCCGGGACAGCGCCTCGCGGGCCAGGTCCTCACGGCCGAGCGCCAGCGCCTTGCGGCCCTGGTCCTCCAGCTTGGCGGACTGGCCCTGGAGCTGGTTCAGCTGCAGCTCCAGGCGCTTGCGGGAGGTCGCCACGTCGGCGACACCGCGGCGCACCTTCTGCAGCAGCTCCAACTGCTTCTGGTAGGAGTAATCGAGGGTCTCGCGCGGATCCTCGGCCCGGTCGAGGGCCTTGTTTGCCTTCGCGCGGAAGATCATCCCCATACGCTTCATGACACCGCTCATGGGCTTCGCGCGCCCCCTTCTGACGGACTCGGCTGCAGCACTCCAACATGAACCACAGTACGGTTCATGACTCCATTACCGCACTGTTCGGGACCCGATGTGCTCCTCCCCAAGGACGAGTGGGGAGCACGGACCCTCAGGCCCAGGGAGTAGGGAACCCCCGGGCCGTACCGGCGGAGACGCGCACCGCTCCGCCGGGGCTCCACCGATCCCGGAGATTTTTCAAGATCTTTTCGAAGGATCGCTATCGGATCGTTCCCGCCCGCGCTGATGTCCACACCCGGCAGCACGTACCCTTGGCGTTGTGTTCCGTAGCCGTTCGAAGGATGAGAAGGCCCCCACCGAGCAGGTGACGGCGGACCTCTCCAAGCAGACCCGCGACCCCGAGGCCCCCAAGGGCCGCCCGACTCCGAAGCGGAGCGAGGCGCAGTCGCAGCGTCGGCGCGCCCAGACCGCTCCGGTGGACCGCAAGGAGGCGATGAAGCGCCAGCGCGAAGCCCGGCGGGCGGACCTGGCCCGCCAGCGCGAGGCGCTGAACAGCGGGGACGACCGCTATCTGCCGGCCCGTGACAAGGGCCCGGTGCGGCGCTTCGTCCGCGACTTCGTCGACTCGCGGTTCGCGGTCGCCGAGTTCTTCCTGCCGATGGCCGTGGTCATCCTGGTGCTGTCGCTCTTCGGCAACACCAACCGCCAGCTGCAGAACATCTCGCTGCTGCTGTGGGCCGGCGTCATCGCCATGATCGTCGTCGACTCGATCGGCATCTGGATCCGGCTGCGCAAGCAGCTGGCCACGCGCTTCCCGAACGAGTCGAAGCGCGGCGCCATCGCGTACGGCCTGATGCGCACGCTCCAGATGCGCCGGCTGCGGCTGCCCAAGCCGCAGGTCAAGCGCGGAGAGCGGCCCTGAGCGCGGACGCCTCCGGTACGGGTGGGGCACTGCCCGTCGTCGGCCACTGGCCCGTCGTTCCCGGCGGGCTGCGTGACACCGTCCGCCAGGAGCTGACCGCGCGGCAGCTCGACGAGCAGATAGCCGCGCGCTACCCCGTGGGGCAGCGCCTTCGCATCCTCGACGCGGGCATGGGTCAGGGCACCCAGGCCCTGCGACTGGCCCGGGCCGGGCACACCGTGACCGGCCTGGAGGCCGATCCCGACCTGCTCAAGGCCGCCCGCGACTCGCTGGCGACCGAACCGGCCGGCATCCGCGAGCGGGTCCGGCTGATCCACGGCGACGGACGTGAGACCGGGGTGCACTTCCTGCCCGGCAGCTTCGACGTCGTCCTGTGCCACGGCGTGCTCATGTACGCCGACGAGCCCGACGCGCTGCTCGCGGGTCTGGCCCGGATGCTGGCGCCCGGTGGCCTGCTCTCCCTGGTGGTACGGAACGCGGAGGCCCTCGCCATGCGGCCCGGCCTCGACGGGGACTGGGCGGGCGCGCTGGCCGCCTTCGACTCGGACGTCTACGCGGACGGCGCCGGCACGAAGGTGCGCGCCGACCGGCTGGACGCGCTGACCTCGACCCTCGCCGGCATCGCGGCGCCGCTGCACGCCTGGTACGGCGTGCGGGTCTTCACCGACGGCCTCCCGCCCGAGCAGGGCCTGCCGGCCGCGGACGAGCTGGAGCGCCTGCTGGCCGCGGAGGACCGGGCGGGCCGCACCGACCCGTACCGCCGGATCGCGGGCCTGCTGCACCTGTGCGGCGTACGGGGCTGACGCACCCGCCTGCGGCCGCGCGGGGCCGGGCCTGCGGGCCGACGGCGCCGCGCGGGGCCGGGCCGACGGCGCCGCGCGGGGCCGGGCCAACGGGCCGGCAATGCCCCGCGGCACGTGTGCGCCCGCCCGGCAGGTGATCGCGGGCGTTTCGCGTCCTGATGGGTGTGACCACGAGCGAATCCACTCCTTCGATACCGGCCCGCCAGGTCTGGCGGTCCCTCTACTCCCACTTCCGCCCGCACCGCGCCGCCGTCGCGCTCGGCGCGCTGCTCGCGCTGATCGGCGCGGCGAGCGGGCTCGCCCAGCCGCTCGCCGCGAAGGCGCTGGTGGACCGGCTCGGCCATGACGAGCCGATCGCCGCCGTCCTGCTGGCCCTGACCGCCCTGGTCGTCTTCGGGACGGCGGTCGAGGCGCTCGGCTCGTACGTCCTGGAACGCACCGCCGAGTCGGTGGTGCTGGCCGCGCGGCGCTCGCTGATCGGACGGTTGCTGCGACTGCGCCTGCCCGAGGTCGAGAAGACCCAGCCGGGCGACCTGATGTCCCGGATCACCTCCGACACCACACTCCTGCGCGCGGTCACGACCCAGTCCGTGGTGTCGGCCGCGACCGGCGGGCTCTCCTTCGTGGCGACGCTCGTCCTGATGGGCTTCATGGACCCGGTCCTCCTCGGCGTGACGCTCGGCGTGATCGTGCTGATCGGCGGCGCGGTGGCGCTGCTCATGCCGCGGATCGCGGCGGCGACCCGGCGTTCGCAGGAGGCGGTCGGCGAGATGTCCACGGTCCTGGAGCGGGCCTTCGGGGCGTTCCGGACGATCAAGGCGTCGGGCGCCGAGGCGCGGGAGACGGCCGTGGTGGACGAGGCGGCGCGGCAGGCGTGGCGGCACGGCGTGAAGTCGGCGAAGTGGCAGTCGCTCGCCGGCTCCTCGATCGGCCTCGCGGTGCAGGTGTCGTTCCTGGCGGTGCTGGGCATCGGCGGCGCGCGGGTGGCGTCCGGGGCGACCACGATCTCCTCGCTGATCGCGTTCCTGCTGTTCCTGTTCTATCTGATCGAGCCGGTGTCGAAGCTGGTGGAGGCGGCGACGCAGTTCCAGGTGGGCTCGGCGGCGGTGTCGCGGATCCTGGAGGCGGAGGCGCTGGAGGTGGAGGCGCTGGAGGCGGAGGCGCTGGAGGTGGAGTCGCTGGAGGCGGGGGCCCAGCGGGAGACCGAGGCGGCCGCGGCCGGCGGCCCCGCCACGGTCGTCTTCGACGACGTCTCCTTCCGCTACCGCGACGACCTGCCGCCCGTCCACCGCGGTGTCTCCTTCGAGGTCCCGGGCCGGGGCATGACGGCCTTCGTGGGCCCGTCCGGCGCGGGCAAGACCACCGTCTTCGGGCTGATCGAGCGCTTCTACGAGACGACCGGCGGCCGGGTCCTGGTCGACGGCCGTGACGTACGGGACTGGCCGCTGGCCGAACTGCGGGCCTCCATCGGTTACGTGGAGCAGGACGCGCCCGTCCTGTCCGGCACCCTGCGCGAGAACCTGACCTTCGCCGCGCCCGACGCCACCGACGAGGAGATCCGGCGGGTGCTCGTACGGGCCCGGCTCGACGCCCTCGTCGCACGCCTCCCGGACGGCCTGGAGACCGTCGTCGGCCACCGTGGCTCGAAGCTTTCGGGCGGTGAACGGCAGCGCGTCGCCATCGCCCGCGCCCTGCTCCGCTCCCCGCGGCTGCTGCTGCTCGACGAGGCGACCTCGCAGCTCGACGCGGTGAACGAGCTGGCACTGCGGGACGTGGTGGCGGAGGTCGCCCGGGAGACGACCGTGCTCGTCGTCGCGCACCGGCTGTCGACGGTCACGCTCGCCGACCGGATCGTCGTCATGGAGGCGGGCCGGGTCCGGGCGGTGGGGACGCACGCGGAGCTGGTGGCGAAGGACGAGCTGTACGGGGAGCTGGCGGCGACGCAGTTCCTGGCGACGGCCTGAGGCGACCCGCGCCCGGCCTCCGCCGGCTCCGCCCGCCTCCGCCGGTTTGCGTCCACCCCCTGATCGGGCGCCTCCACCAGGGCGTGGCGGGCGGGCGGCACGGAGACTGCGGACATGAGACGTCTGCTGCTGCCCCTCACCGCCGGACTCTGCGCCGTCGCCCTGGCCGGCGGCTGCGCCTCGAGCTCCGCGCCGCCGCCCGAACGCTCCACCCAGGCGGCGGCGCCGCTCGCCCGCGCGAACGAGCTGCAGGACGACTACCGGACCGTGATCAGGAACGTCCTGCCGTCGGTCGTCCAGATCGACGCGTCGCAGAGCCTCGGCTCCGGCGTGGTCTACGACAGCAAGGGTCACATCGTCACCAACGCACACGTCGTCGGCCAGGAGAAGACCTTCAAGGTCACCTCGGCCACGGGCGGCCAGCCCGTCACGGCGCGACTCGTCTCCACCTATCCCGAGCAGGACCTCGCGGTGATCCGCCTGGACAACGCGCCGCAGGGCCTGCGGGCGGCGCGGTTCGGCGACTCCTCGAAGGTCGACATGGGGCAGATCGTCCTCGCCATGGGCTCACCGCTCGGCCTGTCCGGCAGCGTCACCCAGGGCATCGTCTCGGCCACCGGCCGCACGGTCAGCGAGGGCCGGCAGGGCGGCGGGACGGGCGCGACCATCGGCAACATGGTGCAGACCTCCGCCGCGATCAATCCCGGCAACAGCGGGGGCGCGCTGGTGAACCTCGACGGCGAGGTCATCGGCATCCCGACGCTGGCGGCGTCGGACCCGGAGCTGGGCGGCGGCTCGGCGCCGGGGATCGGCTTCGCGATCCCCGCGTCGATGGTGCGGACGATCGCCGACCAGATCATCCGGACCGGCAAGGTGACGGACTCGGGGCGGGCCGCGCTCAACATCACGGGCCGCACGGTCGTCGACGACGCGTACGAGCCGGCGGGCGTGGCGGTGGTCTCGGCGCCGCCGGACGGTGCGGCGGGCAAGGCGGGCCTGAAGGCGGGCGACATCATCACCCGCCTCGGCGACGACCCGATCACGACGATCACGTCGCTGGCGGAGTCGCTGGCGTCGCGGAAGCCGGGCGAGCGGGTGGTGGTGCGCTTCACCCGCGCGACCCGCGCCCAAGAGACGACGGTCACCCTCGGCGAAATGTAACCCTCGCCCCGTGCGGGCTGCGCCTGCTTGCGCGGCTGTCCCCGGTCCACCTCCGTGTGGGCATTCGTCCCGCTGGGGCGGGACGGGTGGGCACACGGGACGGCGCCCTTGCGGGCGCGTTCCGCACCTGCGCC
>NZ_JBITXS010000016.1:0-93731 GCF_044544825.1 Streptomyces sp. NPDC053493 | reverse complement strand
GCGACCGAAGGGAGCGCCCTTGACGGGACGACGGAGGGGGCCACACTCGGAAACAGGGCGGCCGCACCAGAAGCACACCCGAAACTCCCGCCCCCCGCCCCCCCCCCCCCCCCCCGCCCGCCGCCCCCCCCCCCCCCCCCCCCCCCCCCCCCCCCCCGCAGTGGGTCCCGGTATCTACCGCAGTTCCGCGCAAGAGGACAGCTCTCGGCGACACCGGCACCACCGTGCGCGGACCCGCTACCAGGCGGCAGAAAGGCATGGACCGTGGCGTCCACGGTCGTCGAGAAGCGGCCCGGTTACGGCCGGCTGCTGCGCACCCCTGGTGCACTCTCCTTCCTCCTGCCGGGCTTCGCCGCCCGACAGCCTTTTGCGATGCTCACCATCGGCATCGTCCTGCTCGTCCAGCACACCACCGGCTCCTACGGCACCGCCGGCGCGGTGGCGGCCGCCACCGGCGTCTCCATGGCGCTGTTCGCGCCGCAGAGCGGCAAGCTCGCCGACCGCTTCGGCCAGCGGGCCGTCCTCGTCCCCGGCGTCCTCGTCCACGCCGCCTCGGTCTCCCTCCTCGTCGCCCTGGCGCTGGCCGGCGCCCCGCTGTGGGCCCTGTTCCTCGCGGCCGTCCCGTCCGGCGCCTCGGTGCCGCAGGTCGGACCGATGGTCCGGGCCCGCTGGGCCGCCAAGCTGGACGGCACTCCCCTGATGTCGACCGCCGCCGCCTTCGAGTCGGTGACGGACGAGTTCACCTTCGTCATCGGCCCGGTCCTCGCCACCGCCCTGTGCACCGGCGTGCACCCGGCGGCCGGCCTGATCACCGAAGCCGCGCTCACCCTGGTCGGCGGCCTGCTCTTCGCCGCCCAGCGCAGCACCCAGCCCGCCCACGGCCTGCTCGCCGACGCCGGCCGGACCGACGCCGAACCGCACCGGTCCGCGCTGTCCGTCCCCGGCGTCCGCGTCCTCGCCATCGCCTTCCTCGGCATCGGCTCGGTCTTCGGCGGCATGCAGGTCTCGCTCACAGCCTTCTCCGAGGAGATCGGCAACCCCGGAGCCAACGGCCTGCTCTACGGCATCTTCGCCGCCGGCAACATGCTCGCCGGCATCGCGATGGGCGCCGTCGCCTGGAAGATCGGCCCGCGCCGCCGTCTGATCCTCGGCTACGCCGGTCTGACCGTCGCCGCCTCCCTTCTGTGGTCCGTCCACTCGGTCCTGCTGCTCGGAGCCCTCGGCCTCGTCGTGGGCCTGTGCATCGCCCCGGCCCTGATCACCGGCTACACCATCGTCGAGACGCTGGTCCCGGCCGGCTCCCGCACCGAGGCCTTCACCTGGCTGACCGGCGCCGTGGCGCTGGGCCAGGCCGGCGCCGTCACCGTGGCCGGCCGGCTGGCCGACGCCCACGGCGCCAGCACCGGCTTCCTGGTCCCGATGGCGGGCACCCTGCTCGCTCTGGTCACTCTGGTAGCACTCCGCTCGCGGCTGCGGCCCCGGGCGACGAGCCGGGTCGCGGCACGTGGTATCGGTCACCGAGTTCCCGTGCCGGTGGACTGAACCCGCGGAATACGTCACTATGGATCGTCGTTAGCACTCGATGAGTGTGAGTGCCAGGAGGAAGACACGTGCCGACCTACCAGTACCAGTGCACCGAGTGCGGCGAGGGCCTCGAGGCGGTGCAGAAGTTCACTGATGACGCTCTGACCGAATGCCCGAGCTGCAACGGACGCCTCAAGAAGGTGTTCTCCGCGGTCGGCATCGTGTTCAAGGGCTCCGGCTTCTACCGGAACGACAGCCGTGGCTCGTCGTCCAGCAGCTCGCCGGCCTCGTCGAAGTCCTCTGCGTCTTCGTCGTCGTCCTCCTCTTCCACGTCGTCTGCTTCCTCGTCCTCCTCGGACTCGAAGCCCGCGGCCTCGACGAGCACGACTCCGGCGGCCTGAGCCCACCCGTTCCCGCGAATGCCCTGCCGATCCGTTCGGCGGGGCATTCGGCGTTGCTCCGGCCGTTAGGGTGACCGTCATGGCGACCCAGGCTCGTGACGCGTACGCGGACATCGGTGTGATCGGCGGTTCCGGGTTCTACTCCTTCCTTGACGATGTGACCGAGGTGCGGGTCGACACCCCGTACGGCAGCCCCAGCGACTCCCTCTTCCTCGGCGAGCTCGCCGGCCGGCAGGTCGCCTTCCTCCCGCGGCACGGCCGCGGCCACCACGTGCCGCCGCACCGGATCAACTACCGCGCCAACCTGTGGGCCCTGCGCTCCGTGGGCGTGCGCCAGATCCTCGGCCCGTGCGCGGTCGGCGGACTGCGCGAGGACCACGGCCCCGGCACCCTCGTCGTGCCCGACCAGCTGGTCGACCGGACGAAGTCCCGCGCGCAGACCTATTTCGACGGGGAGCCACTGCCCGAGGCGTGGGGCGGCGCCGTCCCCCGCGTGGTCCACGTGACCTTCGCCGACCCCTACTGCCCCGACGGGCGGCGGGTGGCCGTCAAGGCCGCCCGCGGGCGGGGCTGGGAGCCGGTCGACGGCGGCACGATGGTCGTCGTCGAGGGCCCCCGCTTCTCCACGCGCGCCGAGTCGCGCTGGCACGCGGCCGCGGGCTGGTCGGTGGTCGGCATGACCGGCCACCCCGAGGCCGTCCTCGCCCGGGAACTGGGACTCTGCTACACCTCCCTCGCACTGGTGACGGATCTGGACGCGGGCGCGGAGACGGGGGACGGCGTCTCGCACACCGAGGTTCTGCGGGTGTTCGGCGAGAACGTGGGACGACTGCGCGAAGTGCTCTTCGACGCGGTGAGCGCGCTCCCCGCGACCGTCGACCGGGACTGCCTGTGCACCCGCGCCCACGACGGGTGGGACCTGGGCATCGAACTGCCCTGAGCTCCGCGGGCGGCCGGGGTGAGGGACGGACCGCCGGCGAGGGCCGGGCTGACTCCAGCGTCCCCGAGCCCGCCCCGCGGCGGCAATCGCTCGCGCGGGTGAGGAAGTTGTCCACAACCGGCCAGTAGTCCACAGGCCGGAGCGGGATCGCGGCGAGTGCGCGACGGTGAGTGCGGTTCGCCGGACGGTCCGGCGGACGGCTCACGACAGGCGGTGGCGCGATGACCACACACTCCTGCCTTCCCCACACTCCTGCCTCCGTGCCCACGCCGTGCGGTGTGCCGCAGTTCGATCCGCTGCGCGTGCGCGGCGGAAAGCGACGACTGTGCCGGGCGCTGCGCCGCCGCCGGCGGGCGCCCGCCGCGGTCCTCGCGATGACGGCGGCCGCGCTCGCGGCGACGGGAGCCGCCGGGGCCGACGACCTGGTCCCGCGGCCTTCCGCGCCGGCGGTGCGGCAGCCGCACCGGCCGGCCGCCGTGCCGCTCGTGTCCGCTCCCGTGCGCATCGCGGACGCGGCGACCGTCCGCCTGCTCAGGCCCGGCGACCGGGTCGACGTGATCGCCGCGCCCCACTCGATGACGGGCGTGGCCGGCGAGGCCCGCGTGGTGGCGTCGGGCGCCCGAGTGGCCGAAGTGCCGCGCGCGGGCGAGACTCGTTCGGACGGTGGGGCCTTGGTCGTCCTTTCCGTTCCGCGATCGACGGCGACGGCGCTCGCCGGTGCGGGCATGACGTCACAACTGGCGGTGACACTGTGCTGATTCGCACTGACGGCCTGTCAAGTAACCGTCCCGTGTGTACGGATTGGACGCCTCTGCGCCGATCGCGGCGTAATGGCTCCGCACAGAGCAGCACACGCGACGAAAGGCACCTCGGTGGCCGAGAAGAAGGAAAGTCTGCTGGGAGGCTTCAAAGCCTTCCTGATGCGCGGGAACGTGATCGACCTGGCGGTGGCCGTCGTCATCGGTGCCGCCTTCACCAACATCGTGAACTCGGTGGTCAAGGGCATCATCAACCCGGTCGTGGGCGCCTTCGGCACGAAGGACCTGGAGGGCTACTCCTCCTGCCTCAAGGCACCGTGCCGGATCGTGAACGGGGAGATGCAGGGCATTCAGATCCAGTGGGGGCTGGTCCTCAGCGCCGTGCTCAGCTTCCTGATCACCGCCGCCGTCGTGTACTTCCTGATGGTCCTGCCGATGGCCAAGATCCTCGCCAAGCGCGCCGCGCACGAGAAGGCGAAGGAGGGCGTCCAGGAGACGCTGGAGGTCAGCGAGCTGGAGGTGCTCAAGGAGATCCGGGACCACCTGGTCGCGCAGCGGGGCCCGTCGGTCAACAACACGGGTGTGAGCACCGGGACGGGCTCGGGCACCGGGGCCCACTCCGCCTCCTGACCGGCGCCGCGCGCAGGTCTCAGAGGTGGTGGGGCGGCTTCTCGTCGAGGAAACGCGCGAGGTCGGCGGCGACGTTGTCGCCGCCGACCGGAGGCCGCTCGCCCCACCCACGGTCCGTGTCGTCCGCGGACTGCTGGTCCAGCGGATCGTCGAAGATCAGTGCCGGCCTGGGTTTCGATTCTGGAACGGTGTCGGACTGCTTCGCATTTCGCGATCCGTGGGCGGGGGCGGTGCTCATGTCTTCAGGGTACGCCGGGTCGCCCGCCGCGCACCCGTCTGATCAGCGGTCCTCCGGGTCGAGCAGCCACAGGCCGAGGACCACGAGGAACGACAGGACGAGGAAGCCCGCGCCCCACCACGCGGTGCCGGTGTCGCCGGCCATCCACTCGTCGACGACGATCGTCAGGCCCCACAGCTGGCCGACGACCACGGTGAGGACCAGGACCAGGCGGGCGGTGAGCTTCGAGGAGCGCTCGGGCTCCTGGTCGGTCCCGGCGCCCGGGCCGGGGCCGGTGTGCCGGATCCGCGGGTCGCCGTAACCGCTGGTGGGCCGGATCTGCGGGTAGCGCTCGTGGAGCGGGCGGTTGAGGCGGGCCTGGGCGCTGCCGGGGGTGTACACGGGGCGCGGCGGAGGGCTCTCCGGATCGCCGGTCCGGTGGCCGGGAGCGGCCGGGTCCTTGGGGAACGGGGTGTCGGTCATGTCCTGCGGCTCCTCTCCGGCGATCCGCCGGCGCCGGCGCCCGGGCAGCCGAGGCGCTCGGCGAGAGCGGGCCGTTGCTCGCCGAGTTGTCGGCACAGGCCTTCCTGGACGCTTTCGCCGGAGCGCGTGGTGCCCACGGCCCAGACACTGCCGTCGGCGTCCTCGACGAGGAGCACCTTGGGCAGGGCCCGCGGCGGCGGGCCGGCGGTGACCTCGCCGGTGCGGGCGTCGAAGACGCCCTCGTGGCAGGGGCAGTACAGCTCGCCCTCGCTTCCGCGGTCCTTGCGCCAGAGCACGGCGCAGGCGAGGTGGGTGCAGACGGCGGAGTAGCCGGCGAGGGTTCCGTCCCGAAGGCGGACGGCGACGGCGCGGTCCTCCTCGTCGGGATAGCGGAAGGCGACCGAGTCGCCGGGGAGGATCTCGTCGGCGATCCGCTTGGGCTCGGGAGCGCCGCCGTCGCTGTCGCCGTGCCGGTGCAGGATGCCGGAGGCGACGCCGATGCCGCCGACGGCGAGTCCGCCGGAGACGGTGGCGACGATCCGCAGGTAGTCGCGGCGGGTGGTCAGCGAGTCGGCGGAGATCCGGTCGCGCAGCGCGGCCTGGGCGGCGTCGGTGCGGTCGGTCGCGTCGGTGGCGCCGGCCGGGTCGGTGCGGTCGGCCGGGTCGGGGCCGGGGCCTGAGCCGGGGCCGGGGCCGGGGGCCGGTGGCTGTTCGGTGACGCTCATCGGACATCCACTCCGTTGACTTCGACGACGGGCAGGCCGCCGGGGACCGGCCACCGGACCTTGTCGGCGGGCACGACCATGGCCACTCCGGTGGTGACGGTGGTGGAGCCGAAGGTGAAGGAGTCGGCGACCTGGACGCCGGGCCGTTCGGCCTGGAGCTCCTCGACGGTTCCGTAGAAGAGGGCGCCGGTCGGGCAGACGGTGGCGCACATGGGGGCGAGGCCGTAGGCGGTGCGGTCGTAGCAGAGGTTGCACTTCATCTGCAGCTTCGCCTGGAGGTCGATCTTCGGGACACCGAAGGGGCAGGCGTTGACGCAGTTGGCGCAGCCGATGCAGCGGGTGGTGTCGGCCTGCTGCACGACGCCGTCGGCGGTGACCAGGATCGCGTCGGCGGGGCAGACCTCCGCGCAGGGTGCGACGGGGTCCTCGCAGTGCATGCAGACGGTGGGGAGGGAGGCGACGGAGTGGCCCTCGTCGGGGTAGTCGAGGTGGATCATCGACTTGCCCCGGTGCGAGTCGCATTCGCGACATGCGGAGACGCAGGCCTGGCAGCCGATGCAGCGGCCCGGGTCGATGAAGATCGTTCGGCCCATCATCTGCGGCGTCAGCTCCTCTCCGAGGTGCCACGGCCCTGGGGGGACGTGGGCGGCAGCGGGTCGCTGCGGGAGACCTGGGTCTCCGGGTAGGCGAGCCGGCCGGGTGCGGTGGGCGGTGCGGGGACCTCGTCGATCCGTTCAGCGGCCTCGATGCGGGCGGCGCACACCTTGTACTCGGGGATCTTCGAGCGCGGGTCGAGGGCGTCGATGGTCAGCGCGTTGGCGGCGGTGGGCACGGGCCAGTGGTAGGGGACGAAGACGGTGTCGGGGCGGATCGCTTCGGTGACCAGGGCCGGGAAGACCTCGCTGCCGCGGCGGGTGACGACGCGGACCGGGTCTCCGGTGCGGAAGCCGTGGGAGGGATGGACCTCGACCCAGGGACGCGGGGTCTGTTCGACGAGGGCGCCCAGGCGTCGGGTCTGGTTGCCGGAGAGGAAGTGGGCGACGGTGCGTCCGGTGGTGAGCGAGAGGGGGTATTCCTCGGTGTACGGGTCCATGGGCGGGTGCCATTCGACGACCTGCAGATGGATCTTGCCGTCGGGGTGGTAGGTCCGGCCGTCCTCGAAGAGGCGGGGCGTGCCGGGGTGGTCGGTGGTGGGGCACGGCCAGGCGATGCCGCCGGTCTGCTCGAGGCGTTCGTAGGTGATGCCGAAGTAGTCGTTGACCGTGCCGGCGGAGGCGACGCGGAGCTCCTCGAAGACGGAGCGCGAGTCGGGGAAGGCGAACTTGTCGCCCGCGCCCAGGCGCTTGGCGAGTTCGCAGATGACCCAGGTGTCGGTGCGGACGCCGGCGGGCGGTTCCTGGGCCTTGTTGTGCTTGACGACACGGGCCTCGGCGTTGGCCATGACGCCCTCGTCCTCGGCCCAGACGGTGACGGGGAAGACGACGTGGGCGTTGGCGGCGGTCTCGGAGAGGAAGAAGTCGAATTGGGCGTGGAATTCGGTGGCGTCGTATCCCTCCTTCACGGTGGCGTAGTGAGGGAGGGAGACGAAGGGGTTGTTGCAGATGCCGATGAGGCCGCGGATCTCGCGGCGCTGCATCTGCCAGACCATCTCCATCATGGAGGTGCCGGCGAGCGGGAGTTCGGACTCCTCGATGCCCCAGATCGCGCAGATCTGGCGGCGGTGTTCGGGGTTGGAGATGGAGCGTCCGCCGGGCAGGAGGTCGGATTTCTGGCCGTGTTCGCGGCCGCCCTGGCCGTTGCCCTGGCCGGTGAGGGTGCCGTAGCCGGCGCCGGGCCGGCCGATGTTTCCGGTGGCGACGCACAGGTTGATGATCGTCAGGCAGTTCTCGACGCCCTGGGAGTGGTGTTCGACGCCGCGGGCGTGCCAGGCCATGGCCTTGCCGGCGCCGGCGAACACGCGGGCGACCTGGACGATCTGCTCCTCGGGCACGCCGCAGATCTCGGCGGCGCGGGCGGGCGGACAGTCGGCGACACTCTTCCTCACCTCCTCCCAGCCGGTGGCGTGGGCGGCGAGGTAGGCCTCGTCGGTGAGGCCTTCGGCGACGACGACGTGGAGGACGGCGTTGAAGAACGCGGCGTCGGTGCCGGGTTTGAGGGCGACGTGGATGTCGGCGGTGCGGGCGACGGCCGTCTCGCGCGGGTCGACGACGATCAGGGTGGCGCCGCGGTCCCGGGCGCCCCACAGGTACTGGGTCAGCACGGGGAAGCATTCGCCGACGTTGGAGCCGGCGATGAGGAGGCAGTCGGTGAGGAGGATGTCGGAGAAGGGGTTTCCGGCCCGGTCGATGCCGAAGGCGAGCTTGTTGGCGCCGGCGGCGGAGACCATGCACAGGCGGCCGTTGTAGTCGACGTGCCGGGTCTTCAGGGCGACCCGGGCGAACTTGCCGACGAGATAGGTCTTCTCCGAGTAGAGGCTGGCGCCGCCGAGCAGGCCGAAGGCGTCGTTGCCGTGGGCGTCCTGGATGCGCCGGATCTCGGAGACGGTGAAGTCGAGCGCCTCCTCCCAGCTCACCTCACGGAACGGCTCGTCGCGGGCCCGGCGCATGAGCGGGGCGGTGAGCCGGTCGGGGTGGTTGACCTGCTGATAGGCGTTGATGCCCTTGGGGCAGAGCCGCATCCGGTTGATGTCGTGGTTGCGGGGTTCGACGCCGAAGACCTTGCCGCCGTGGTCGACGCGCAGATACATGCCGCACTGCACACCGCAGAAGCAGCAGTGGGTGGGGACGAGGGTCTCGCCGTTCTGGTCGGCGTGCCAGCGGTCGGCCGGGATCCCGCCGGCGTCGCGGAAGTTGCGGGTGCCGGGCGGTGCGACGGACGGGTCAAGAGGCAGCGAGGAGGTCACTTGAAGCCCTTCTTGACGTGGGTGAGGTAGGCGTTGCCCCGCAGGACGCGCTTGCAGCGGGGGCAGTACTCGGCCCATTCGTCGAAGTCGAGCTTCAGATCGCGCATGGTGCCCCGGAGGTTCTCGACGTAGGGCACGGTGTCGACGGGCTGTCCGCAGCGGCGGCAGGCGAGGAGGCCGGCGTCGTCTCCCGCGGCGCCCTGGTCCTTGCGGCGGGCGGTGTACTTGAACAGCTGCATGCCGACGGCGGCGGGCCGCTGGACGATGTGGAAGAACTTCCCGAACGGGATGTAGATGAGCGTGAAGACCACCGACACCATGTGGAGGACGGCAAGGAACTCGTAGCCACCGCCGTGCAGGAAGATCGAGGAGAAGGTGAGCAGCAGGCCGGTGACGGAGACGACGACCAGGGCGATCAGCGGGACCAGGTCGTAGGCGAAGCGCTGGCCGGTGGCGGCGCCGCGGTCCTTCATCCGGCGCCACAGGAAGTAGCAGGCGCCGGGGATGACGAGGACGGCGGCGATGTCCAGGCCGTGGAACATGAGCCAGCCGACGGCGTTCAGGGCGTCGAAGCCGAGGACCTTGAAGCCCCAGACGCGCATCTCGTAGCCGGGCCCGGAGCCGGTGGAGGAGGTGAAGGTGAACCAGCCCCAGGTCAGCGGGAAGGTGATCAGGGCCGCCAGGACGCAGCCCCAGAAGATCAGCTGGTGGGCGGCCCAGCGGGCGTGCGAGCGGGCGCCGAGGAACTTCTGGAAGCCGAGATAGGTGGCGATCATGCGGGGCAGGGCGGTGGGCGCCGTGCGGAAGTTGTCGGCGGAGAAGAAGGCGCGCCAGCCCTGGGCGAAGAGGCGGCGCGCGCCGGGGGCCGAGACCCACACGGTGTAGCGGTAGGCGACGCCGAACGCGAGGAAGACGGTGGCCACCGCGTAGGGAAGGAGGGCCGAGTCGAAGTCCCGCAGCAGCCGGCTGCCGAAGACGATCGCGAGGATCAGCAGCAGGGAGACGGCGACCCCGGCGAGGGTCGCGCGACGGCGCACCTGGGCGGGTGTCCTGGGCGCCCGGTCGACGGAGGCGGGCGCCGGCGCGGTGGACGCCTGCGGAGGCCCGGCGGGGGCCTGGGGTGGCTCGGCGGGTGCCTGCGGTGGCTCGATCACGCGGCCACCCTAGGGCGATATGATCACTTTCGCCCGTTTCGCCATACCGGCGGGTGAGTCTCGGACGGCGCACGGCCCGCGGAGCCCGGAAGGCCCGCGACGACCGGCCGTCGGTCGTCGGTCGGTCGGTCGGTCGGTCGGTCACTAGGAACTCATGGCGCGTCCCTGACGGTTCGGGGACCCCTTGCTCTCCCCAGGCTCCGCCCGGGCCCGCGGGCCGCGGGTTGCGGGTTGCGGGTTGCGGGTTGCGTCAGACTCCGTCGTCGGCGAGACCGACGGTCGACCGGCTTGGCCCCGGCAGGGCGGGGCCCTCGGCGCCGAGTCCGGGAGCGCCCGGCCCTCGGCACCAAGCGCGACAGGGCAGGGCCCTGGGCGCCCTGGGCGTGGTGTCGTGGCTCGCCCGGGTGGGAGGGGTCTGGTGTTCTGTGGGGATGACACAACCGTTTCTTCCGCTCACCGCCCGCTCCCGGGACGAGGAACACCGGGCCGCCACACCGCTCGAGTTGTTCTTCGACCTCTGCTTCGTGGTCGCCGTCGCACAGGCGGGCGCCGAGCTCGTGCACGCCGTCGCGGAGGGCCACGCCGGGTCCGGGATCCTGAACTACGCGATGGTCTTCTGGGCCATCTGGTGGGCGTGGATGAACTTCACGTGGTTCGCCTCGGCGTACGACAACGACGACGTGCTCTACCGCGTCGTCACGCTCGTCCAGATCGCCGGCGTCCTGATCCTCGCCGCCGGCGTGTCCCGCGCCTTCGCGGACCGCGACTTCCTGGTGGTCTACATCGGCTACGTGGTCATGCGCCTCGCGCTGTCCTCCCAGTGGCTGCGCGCCGCGCACCACGCCACCGACCCGGCCGAGCGGACGATGTGCCACCGCTACGCGACCGGCGTGCTGGTCTGCCAGCTGGGCTGGACCCTGCTGCTGATCGTGCCGGAGGACGCCCGGCCGTGGGTGTTCCTGGTGATGGCGCTCGCCGAGATGGCCGTACCGGTGTACGCGGAGAAGGACGTCACCACACAGTGGCATCCGCACCACATCGCCGAGCGCTACGGCCTGTTCACCATCATCGTGCTCGGTGAGACGATCGCGGCGGCCACGGTGGCCGTGAAGTCGGGAGTGACGGAGAACGACGCGCTCGCCGAGGTGCTGCCGATCGCCGCCGGCGGGCTCCTCATCGTGTTCGCCGCCTGGTGGATCTACTTCGTCGTGCCCGCGCACGACCGGCTCGCCTCCAACCGCCAGGGCTTCCTGTGGGGCTACGGCCACTTCCTGATCTTCACCTCGGCCGCCGCGATCGGCGCGGGCATCGAGATCGCGGTCGAGCAGGTGGTCGGCAAGGCGCACCTCTCCACGCTCGCCGCGTCCTCCGCCGTCACCATCCCGACGGCCCTGTTCCTGCTCTGCGTATGGCTGCTGCACGCCCGCTACTTCAAGGTCGGCCTCGCCCAGCAGGCCGTTCTGCCGGTGTCGTCGCTGGCGATCCTGATGTGCACGTTCGCCGGGCACTGGGCGGTGTTCGCGGCCGGGCTCGTGGCGGCCGCGACCGTCGCGGTCGGCGTGACGCTGACCGCCACCAACCCGGCCACGCGGCCGGCTTCCTCCCGCGGGGCTTCCTGATCGCCGGGCAGACGCTGCCGTGGGTGGGGCAGCCGGAGGACATCACGGACCCGGTGGCGTTCCCGGCCTCGCCGGAGGGCCGCTGGATCGCCGGGACCGGGACCGTGATCGGCGCCTCGGGCGGCACCTACCTCGGGCCGAAGCGCTGACCCAGGGCTTCGGCGAGCGCCCGCCCTCATGCCTCTGCCTCGTACCGCTGCCTCGTCCACACTTCCGTGCTACGCAAGGGCCATGACGCAGCAAGACGCACTGACCGACGTGGCCGGCCTCCGGGTCGGCCACGCGCGCGTGCCCGGGGACCGCGCGCTGTCCGGCACCACGGTCGTCCTCGCCCCGGAGGGCGGGGCGGTGGCCGCGGTGGACGTACGGGGCGGAGGGCCGGGCACGCGGGAGACGGACGCCCTGGACCCGCGCAACGTCGTCCAGCGGATCGACGCCGTGGTCCTGACCGGCGGCAGCGCGTACGGCCTGGACTCGGCCGCCGGAGTGATGGCCTGGCTGGAGGAGCGGCGGCGCGGGGTGCGGGTCGGGCCGGATCCGGCGCATGTGGTGCCGGTCGTGCCGGCCGCGTGCGTCTTCGACCTCGGCAGAGGCGGCGACTTCGCGGCCCGGCCGGACGCCGCGACGGGCCGGGCCGCGGTGGAGGCGGCGGCCGCGAGCGGGCTCCACGCGCGCGTGGAGACGGGCGCGGTCGGCGCGGGCACCGGGGCGGTCGTCGGCGGATTCAAGGGCGGCGTGGGAACGGCGAGCACCGTGCTGGAGTCGGGGATCACGGTCGGCGCGCTCGTCGTCGTCAACGCGGTCGGTTCGGCGGTCGATCCCGGGACCGGCGTCCTGTACGGGGCCCACTTCGGTGGCGGGCGGCCCGCCTATCCCGATCCGGCCGTGCACGAGAACGCGCAGCGGCGGCTGGCGCAGGCCCGGGCGACGTCCGTGCCTCCGCCGTTGAACACCACGCTCGCGGTGGTCGCCACGGACGCGGCGCTGACGCGCGCGCAGGCGCAGAAGCTCGCGGGCACGGCGCACGACGGCATCGCGCGCGCCGTCCGTCCGGTGCATCTCCTCAACGACGGCGACACGGTCTTCGCCCTCGCGACCGGGACACGCGAACTGCCGTCCGCGCCCGGTCCGCTCGCCCTCAACGAGGTCCTCGCGGCGGGCGCCGACACCGTCACCCGCGCCATCGTCCGGGCCGTGCTCGCGCCTCTGACCGGGACGTACGGGCCGGGCGGCGACTTCCCGGCGTACCGCGAGCTGTACGGCGAGGGGTAGCGGGAGCCGAACGGGGAGCCGTAGCGCGAACCGGGCTTGAAGGCCTCTCCGGACGCGGGAAGTCGTACGACGACTGGCCCACGGAACGGACTGCCGGTATACCAAAGGGAGTTGGCACAACTGCGCCGAGGCGCGGGAACTCGTCGTGCGCCCCCGTTCGTTTTCCCGAACGCCGGACACGATGTCAGACCCAGGGACTACGTTAAGCAAGCAGCAAGTGACATGCGGCGACGGCCTGGAGACCCTCTTGAACGATCCGCGGGATCATTCGCACGATCCGTACGAGACGACCGAGACCCACCTTGAGCGACTCCTCGGCCGGGCGCTCAACTCCTTCGACCTGCCCGACTCCACGATCGAGCGCCTGGAGTCGGCCCTCGCCCACTCCAGCACGCTCTACTCCTCGCACCACAGCGCGTCGCTGCACCGCACCACCTACCGCCACACCTATCTGCTGCCCGACGGCAGCGCCGTCAGCCTCTGGGAGCTGGTGCACAACTCCGGCCGGGACGGCGCCCGGCAGCACGAGCTGTACGTAGAGGAGGCCGAGGCCCGGCTCGCCGCCTCCCGGCTGCCGGCCGGCCCCTCGCTGGGCTGGACCACCGAGCGCGCCGACGGCACGCCGGCCGACGAGGACGACGACCTGGAGCTGATGAGCCGGCTCCTCGCCCGTCCGATACCGGCCCAGCCCCGTTCGTACGTGCCGGACAACTCCGCGGACCACGCCCGCCGGGTGCTGCGCCGCGCGGAGAACGCGAACCGGCCGGGCGAGGCGACCGCGCGTCGGCTGCGGCTGGCGTTCGCGCACCACATCACGCAGGCCTTCGGGCGGCACTGCCCCGTGGAGGGCGGCCGGGACGCCGGCTTCACCCTCTACGAGCACCAGTTCCTGCTGCTCGACGGCAGCGAGGTCAGCCTCTGGGAGGTCGAGCACACGGCGACGCCGGACGGCCGGCACATGTGCGAGGTGTACGAGGACGAGCGCGCCGCGCGCGAGGCGATGGAGTCCCGCTCCCGGGTCCGCTGACGCCACCGCGCACACCGCGCCGCACCGCGCGGACCACACCCCACCGCGCGGACTACACCCCACCGCGCCGACCACACTGCGCCGTCGCCCGGATCCTGGCGCACCGGGCCCGGCGGCCCGCCGCCCGGCGCCGCGCTCCGGGCGACCCGCCGCCCGGTACGGCGAAGGGCCTTCGGGACACGTGGACACGTCCCGAAGGCCCTCCGTCGAGAAACCGGGTCAGGAGGCCAGCACGGGCTCCTTCTCCACGGCGCCGGAGCCGTCCGCCGGCGGCTCCTCCTCGGCGCCGCCCTCCAGGTGCTGCTTCGGCTTCGCCGGCAGCGCGAACATCACCAGGAAGATGCCGGCGAGCACCGCCACCGTCCAGCCCAGCGAGTTCTGGAAGGCGTTCGTGAACGCCTCGCCCGTCTCCGCCGGAGCAGCGGCCAGCCGCTTCTCGTCGATCGACCCGAAGAACACCACCGACACCAGGCCGAGTCCGAGCGCGTTGCCCATCTGCCCCGTCGTGTTGATGAGGCCCGAGGCCGAGCCGGCGTGCTCGCGCGGCACCTCCGAGAGCACCGCGTCCGTCAGCGGCGCCACGATCAGGCCCATGCCCAGACCCATGACCACCAGCGGCGGGATCATCTGCCAGGAGTGAATGCCCGTGCCGTAGCGGCCCGCCTCGAAGAAGTAGAGGAGGATGCCCGCCGCCATCGTCAGCGCGCCCGCCTGCAGCACCTTGCGGCCGAAGCGCGGCACCAGCGCCTGCACCGACAGGCCCGCCGCCGTCGAGACGGCGATCGAGAACGGGACGCCCGTCAGACCGGCCTTCAGCGGGCTCCAGCCGAGCCCGATCTGCATGTAGAGCGTCCAGACCAGGAAGAAGATGCCCATCACGACACCGAAGGTGAGCTGCACCGCGATACCGGCCGCGAAGGACTTCACCTTGAACAGCGACAACTCGACCAGCGGCGAGCCGTCCTTCTTCGTCTTGTGCTTCTCGTACGCGACGAGGGCGGCGAACACGACGAGGCTGCCGGCCATCATCAGGTGGCCCCACAGCGGCCAGTCCAGCTCGCGGCCACGGGTCAGCGGATAGATCAGCATCAGCAGCGCGACCGTCACCAGGAGCACGCCCACCATGTCGAGGCGGAGCGCCTTCGGCGCCTTGGACTCGGTGATGAAGCGGCGGCCGAGGATCAGGGCGGCGACGCCGACCGGCAGGTTGATGAGGAAGATCGGCCGCCACTCGAGGCCGGCGATGTTCCACTGGGTCAGCAGCGCGCCGAGCAGCGGGCCGGACACCGCGCCGAGGCCGATGATCGCGCCGAACATGCCGAAGACCTTGCCGCGCTCGTGCGCCGGGAACGTCACGTGCACGATCGACAGCACCTGCGGCACCATCAGCGCCGCCGCCGCGCCCTGCAGGAGGCGGGAGCCGACCAGCATCTCCTGGTTGGCGGCGAGGCCGCACAGCGCGGAGGCGAGGGTGAAGCCGGCGGTTCCGGTGAGGAACAGGCGCTTGCGGCCGTAGATGTCGCCGAGCCGTCCGCCGGTGATCAGGCCGGCGGCGAACGCGAGCGCGTATCCGGCGGTGATCCACTGGATCGCGCCGAAGGAGGCGCCGAGGTCCCGCTCGATGCTGGGGATCGCGATGTTGACGATCGTGGCGTCGACCAGGTCCATGAAGGCGGCGGTCATGACGATGGCGAGGGCGATCCAGCGTCTGCTGTCCGCCCCGTCGGAGGCCGGGACCGGGGCGGGAGCGGCGTCGTGTGAACTCATGCGAGAAACATAGAAGTCATATAGGTCAGCTCATGTCCTACTTGAGCGCCATCCTGGAAAACATGACGGATACTCCGGCACGACTCCTCAACCTGCTGTCGCTCCTCCAGACCCCGCGCGAGTGGCCCGGCAGCGAGCTCGCCGAGCGGCTCGCGGTCTCGCCGCGCACCATCCGCCGGGACATCGACCGGCTGCGCGAGCTCGGCTATCCCGTCGAGGCGACCAAGGGCGCGGTGGGCGGATACCGCCTGGTCGCCGGGACGGCGATGCCGCCGCTGCTCCTCGACGACGAGGAGGCCGTGGCCATCGCGGTCGGGCTGCGGGCGGGCGCCGGGCACGCCATCGAGGGCGTAGAGGAGGCGTCCGTACGGGCTCTCGCCAAGCTGGAGCAGGTGCTGCCGTCACGGCTGCGGCACCGGGTGTCCACGCTCCAGAACGCGACCATCCCGCTGACCCGCGGGGACGGCGCCACGGTCGCGCCGCAGACGCTGACCGCGCTCGCGGCGGCGGTGACCGGGCAGGAGCGGCTGCGCTTCGGCTACCGCGCGGGCGACGGGGCCGAGTCGAAGCGGCTGGTCGAGCCGTACCGGCTGGTGTCGACGGGACGGCGCTGGTATCTCGTCGCGTACGACGTGGGGCGCGAGGACTGGCGCACCTTCCGGGTGGACCGGGTGAGCGACCCGTTCGCCACGGGAGTGCGCTTCGCTCCGCGCGAGCTGCCGACCGGCGACGCCGCCGCCTATCTGGCCCGCTCGATGGCGCGCGCCCAGCCCGAGGTCGACCTCGACGTCAGCTTCGACGCCCCGGCGGACTTCGTGGCGGCCCGCCTCCCGGCGCACCTCGTCCCGACGCCGCTCACGGACACCACCTGCCGGCTGCGCACCCGCACCGCCGACTCCACCGAATGGCTCGCCCTGCGCCTGGCCCTGGTGGACGCTCCCTTCACGATCCACGGGCCGGCGTCGCTGACGGCGTACGTGGAGGAGCTGGCGAGCCGGCTGGCGGCGGCGACCGCGTAGGCGGCCGCCGGAGCGCGGTGGTCCGGGGCCGGGCGGGTCCGCGGGGCCCCGGGGCCGGCCCTGGCCCGTGAGGCCCGGCCGGGAAGGGTCCGGCCGGGACCGTCGGGCCGCCGGGCGGCCTGGCCTCGGGCGCCTCAGGGACCGGGTCCGGCCGGGGCCGTCGGGCCCGGACTCGAGCGCCTCAGGGACGTCAGGCCACCGCGTCGAAGCCCGTGTCGCGGGCCATCTTCTTCAGTTCGAGCAGGGCGTGCTTCTCGATCTGGCGGATGCGCTCGCGCGTGAGGCCGTGCTCCTTGCCGACCTCGGTCAGGGTGCGCTCGCGGCCGTCCTCGATGCCGTACCGCATGCGGATGATGGACGCGGTGCGGTGGTCGAGCTTGTCGATCAGGTCGTCGAGCTCCTCGCTGCGCAGCAGGGTGAGGACCGACTGCTCCGGAGAGATGGCGGAGGTGTCCTCCAGCAGGTCGCCGAACTGCGTCTCGCCCTCGTCGTCCACCGACATGTTGAGCGAGACCGGGTCGCGCGCCCAGTCCAGGACGTCGATGACCCGCTCGGCCGTCGAGCCCAGCTCGGCCGCGATCTCCGCGGGCTCCGGCTCGCGGCCGTGCTCGCGGTTGAACTCGCGCTGCACCCGGCGGATCCGGCCCAGCTCCTCCACCAGGTGGACGGGCAGCCGGATCGTGCGGGACTGGTCGGCGATGGACCGGGTGATGGCCTGGCGGATCCACCACGTGGCGTACGTCGAGAACTTGAAGCCCTTCGCGTAGTCGAACTTCTCGACCGCGCGCACCAGGCCCGCGTTCCCCTCCTGGATCAGGTCGAGCAGGGGCAGCCCGCTGCGCGGATAGCGCCGGGCCACGGCGACGACGAGCCGCAGATTGGACTTGATGAAGAGGTCCTTGGCCCGCTCGCCGGCGGCGACCAGCGCTTCGAGCTCCTCGCGGGTGGCTCCGCCCGCGTCGCTCTCGACCTCACCTTCGAGGATCTCCCGGGCATAGACGCCGGCCTCGATGGTCTGCGAGAGCTCGACCTCCTTGGCGGCGTCGAGCAGGGGCGTGCGCGCGATCTCGTCGAGGTACATGCCGACCAGGTCGCGGTCGGCGATCTCCCCGCCCACGGCGCGAACGCTGCTTGCCCGGCTGTCTCCGCCCGCGGTGCTCGCGGCGGACGACTGACGACGGGCGACGGCACGGGTTGCCATGCGTGCTCCCTTGCTGAGTAGGTCGCGACACCCTTGCGGGTGCCCTGCATCCGACGGAAACAACGACTGGAATCAGGACAGAATTCCCACCCGCCGCCTCGATTTTCGCGATCATGCAGTATCCTGCGCGGCCGACGACGGGGAGGGCAGGCCGATGGGAACCGTCAACGTGCAGGTCAGGGCGGGCACGGAGGGTGATCTGGCGGCCCTGACGGAGCTCTGCAACCACTACGTCCGTGAGACGGCGATCACATTCGACACGGAGCCCTTCACCCCGGAGCAGCGGCTTCCCTGGCTCCGCTCCCACCCTGAAGACGGCTCCCACCGCCTTCTGGTTGCTCACGCGGCGAAGCCGGGCGGGCCGGCCACCCCGGGCCCCCCGCCCACCGTGGCCACGCCGGGCGCCACCACCGCCTCCGCCACGCTCCTCGGCTACGCGACGAGCAGCGCGTTCCGCCCGAAGGCCGCGTACGCCACGTCCGTGGAGGTCAGCGTGTACGTCTCGCCCGCCGCCGCCGGGCGCGGCATCGGCTCCCTGCTTTACGAGAGGCTGTTCGAGCTCAGCCGAACTGCACCGAGCGCTTCGCGAGCCCCATCCAGAAGCCGTCGATGACGCTCCGCTCCCGGTCCAGGTCCCCGGCCGCGTCCGCCGCGCCCATGGTGACGAAAAGTGGCGCGAAGTGTTCGGTGCGCGGATGGGCGAGGCGGCCGGCCGGCGACTTGTGCGTGAAGTCGAGCAGCGCGTCGACGTCGTGCGCGGCGAGCGCCTCGTGGCCCCAGGCGTCGAACTCGGCGGACCATCCCGGCACCCCGCCGCCGGGGTGCCGCAGGGCGGCCAGGTTGTGGGTGAAGAAACCGCTGCCGACGATCAGGACGCCCTCGTCGCGCAGCGGCGCGAGCCGGCGGCCGATGTCCATGAGCCGGCGCGGGTCGAGCGTCGGCATGGAGATCTGGAGCACCGGGATGTCGGCGCCGGGGAACATCTCGACGAGCGGCACGTACGCGCCGTGGTCGAGCCCGCGGTCGGGGATGACCTGGACGGGCGTGCCGGGGCCATGGAGCAGCTTGCGGACGGAGGCGGCGAGCCCGGGAGCGCCGGGCGCCGCGTACTGGACCCGGTAGTAGTGCTCGGGGAAGCCCCAGAAGTCGTAGACGAGCGGGACGGTCTCGGTGGCGCCGAGGGCGAGCGGGGCCTCCTCCCAGTGCGCGGAGATCATGAGGATCGCCTTGGGCCGGGGCAGGCCGGCGGACCAGGCGGCGAGCTCGCCGGGCCAGACCGGGTCGTCGGCGAGCGGCGGGGCGCCGTGGGAGAGGTAGAGGGCGGGCATCCGCGAGGGAGCCGGCGTCCGTTCGAGCGTGGCGTCCATGGCGTCCGCCTCCTTCTGCGAATCCTTGAACCTTCAAGCGTTCCTGGTACAGCTTAGCCCCGATCTAGTTCAACTTTCAAGGATTGGTCGTACCATGGACCCATGACCGAACCTCGCTGGCTCAGCGACGAGGAGCAGCGCACCTGGCGCGCCTACCTCCACGCCACCACCCTCCTGGAGGACCATCTCGACCGCCAGTTGCAGCGCGACGCCGGGATGCCCCACATCTATTACGGGCTGCTCGTCCAGCTCGCCCAGGCTCCGCGCCGCCGGATGCGCATGACGGAACTGGCGAAGGACGTCAAGATCACCCGCTCGCGGCTCTCGCACGCGATCGCCCGCCTGGAGAAGAGCGGCTGGGTGGCGCGCGAGGAGTGCCCCTCCGACAAGCGCGGGCAGTTCGCCACGCTCACGGACGAGGGTTACGAGGTGCTGCGCCGCACCGCGCCCGGCCACGTCGACGCCGTGCGGCAGGCGCTGTTCGACCGGCTCACGGCAGAGCAGGTCGAACAGCTCGGCGCGATCATGCGGACCGTCGCCGAGGGCCTCCAGCCCACGGACCCGAACGCGGACCTGCCCTGGCTCCGTTGAGGAACCAGGGCAGGCGGCCAGGGCAGGCGGCGCTGGAGGCGCGCCGGAGGTGGCGTAGCGGGACCCGCGGGGCGGGCCCTCGGATCAGTGGGCGATGACGATCAGTGGGCGATGACGGGGATCTTCACCTCGTCCTCGACATCCGCGTCCGCGGAGCCGGAGCCCGAGCCGGCCACCACGCCCGATCCCGGCTTGCCGGTGTTGATCAGCGTCAGCGCGAGGGCCGCGGAGACCGCCAGGATGCCGACCGCCCACCAGATGGCGGCCGAGTAGCCCTCGACCATGCCCTGGAGCTGGAGCAGCTTCTGCGCCGACGGCGTCGTCGCGCCGGCCACGTGGTCGGCGATGTACGCGGTGGTCGCCGAGGCGGCGATCGTGTTCAGCAGGGCCGTACCGATGGCGCCGCCGACCTGCTGCGAGGTGTTGACCATCGCGGAGGCCACACCGGCGTCGCGCGGGTCGACACCGTGCGTCGCCAGCGACATGGCCGGCATGAACGCCGTACCCATGCCGAGGCCGAGCAGCAGCTGCGCCGGCAGGATCAGACCGGCGTACGAGGAGCCGATCTCCAGCTGGGTCAGGAGCAGCATGCCGACACCGGCGGTCAGGAAGCCCGGACCCATGAGGAAGCGGGGCGGGACCCGGGTCATCAGCCGCGTACCGATCTGGGTGGAACCGGTGATCATGCCCGCGATCATCGGCAGGAACGCGAAGCCCGTCTTGACCGGCGAGTATCCCTTCACGACCTGGAGGTAGTAGGTCAGGAAGAGGAACAGACCGAACATCGCGATGACGGCGAGACCGAGCGACAGGTACACACCGCCGCGGTTGCGGTCGGTGACGACGCGCAGCGGCAGCAGCGGCGACTTCACCCGCGACTCGACCAGGGCGAAGGCGGCCAGCAGGACGACGGAGGCGGCGAACAGGCCGACGGTCGTGGCGTCCGACCAGCCGTCGGACTCGGCGCGCGTGAAGCCGTAGACGAGGGAGACCAGGCCCAGGGTGGACAGGACCACGCCCGGGATGTCGAGCGGCGAGCGGTTGCGGCCGCCGGCCGGCTCACGGATGACGAAGTAGGCACCGGCCGCCGCGACGATCGCGAACGGGATGTTGACGAAGAAGGTCCAGCGCCAGTTCAGGTACTCGGTGAGGAAGCCGCCGAGGATCAGGCCCACGGCGCCGCCGCCACCGGCGATCGCGCCGTAGATGCCGAAGGCCTTGGCGCGCTCCTTGGCGTCGGTGAACATCACCGCGAGGAGGGAGAGGGCGGCCGGGGCGAGCAGCGCGCCGAACGCGCCCTGCAGCGCACGGGCGCCGAGCATCATGGCCTCGCCGTTGGCGGCGCCGCCGAGCGCGGAGGCCGCGGCGAAGCCGATCAGACCGACCACGAAGGTGCGCTTACGGCCCCACAGGTCGGCGACCCGGCCGCCGAAGAGGAGCAGACCACCGAAGGCGAGCGCGTAGGCGGTGATGACCCACTGCCGGTTGCCGTCCGATATGCCGAGGTCCTGCTGGGCGGACGGCAGCGCGATGTTCACGATCGTCGCGTCGAGCACGACCATCAGCTGGGCGAGGGCGATGAAGACCAGGGCTTTCCAGCGACTGGGGTCGGGGAGGGTTTTTGACATGGGGGTGGCCACCTCTTGGCGCGAAGGGTGAAAAACGGACTTCTGTAAGGGCGTTGCGTGTAAGGGCGTTGCGGGAGGGTCGTGGGAGCCGCCGGGACCGGCGGCGCTGCGGCCTCGTCGGCTACGTAGCCGGTGGCAGGGTGTCGCGGGCCGGAGTTGCGAAGGCCGAGCTAACGAAGGTCGGAGTTACGAAGGTCGGGGTCACGAGGCGGAGCAGGCGGCGCTCCTCAGGTCGTCCAGGGTCGCGGCGGTACCGGTCAGCTCGGAGCGCGCGGGCGCCTCCAGGCCGTCCAGGAACACCTGCAGATGGCGGTGGACGAAGCGGTCCATGCTCCCGCAGCCCGTTCCGGGCAGCGGGCGGGTCAGCTGGGAGATCGCGACCATCAGGTCCCCGACACCGACGTCGGCGCGCATCCGGCCGGCGGCCTGCGCCCGGTCGACGAGGCCCTGCACGGCCTCCTCCAGTCGCCCGCGCTCGGCGTCGAGATCGGGGTGGTTCTTGTCGAAGCTGCCGTCGAGCATCGGGCACAGGGCTCCGACCCGCTCGTCGGCGGCGGCGTGGGTGAAGCGGCGGAGCGCGGCGAAGGTGTCGTCCTCCTGCTCGGCGGCCTCGACGGCCCGCTCGGTGACGCGGGCCATGAGGGAGACGACGACCTCGCGGACGAGGCCGGCGCGCTCGGGGAAGTTCCGGTAGAGCGTCGCGTTGCCGACTCCGGCGCGGCGCGCGATCTCGTCGAGCGGCACCTGGGCGCCGAACTCGACGAACATCTCGCGGGCCGCCGTCACGATCCGCTCGCGGTTGCGCAGCGCGTCCGCCCGGGGCCGCGGCACGCGCCGCACTCCGGACGCGGCCGGCGCGGCGGAACCGGCGGTCGCGGCCGGTGCGGCTGCCTCGGCCGGCGCGGCGGTCGCGCGGGGCGCGGCGTCGGCGGTCGCGCGGGTCGCGGCGTCGGCGGTCCTCGTGCTCACGGTCCCTCTCCCTGCCTCTGGACGTCATCCGGGGAATGAGTCCCCACTTCGTCGAACACAGGCGTAAACGGGGACTCGGTCCCCGGTTATTTCCCGCTTCAACTGTGACCTGGGTCACAGGTCGATACGGCTCTCCGGCATGCCCCGGTCGGGCGAACCCCGCGCGCGCGCCCTCCCTCCCCGGCCGAGGCTGATCGCAACGACCGCAGATCGGAGAGGCGACCGCATGCAGGACACCCGCCGGCGGATACGCAGACCCATCGCCCTGGCCTCGGCGGCGACGCTCGCGCTCGCCGCCCTGGCAACGGCCAGCACGACCCTGCCCGGCCCGGCTCCCGCCTCCGCGGGACCCGTGTCCACCGGCACCGGGGAAGCCGCGCTGGGACCGTGCCGGATCGCCACGACGATGGGTGTGCAGATGTCGGAGGGAGTTCCCACCGCTCCCGGTTACGTCCGCTCCACCGGGCGGATCAAGGCCCTCACCCTCATGATCGACTTCCCGGACGCGCCCGGGCAGGGCACGGCCATGAGCCGCTACCGCGAGTTCTTCCCGCAGACCGCCGACTGGTTCCGCGTCAGCTCCTACGGCCGCCTGCACTACCACCCCGACGCCCCGATACCCGACTGGCTGCGGATGCCCCGCCCCTTCACCGCGTACGGGCTCGAGCGCGGCTCGGCGTACGAACCGGGCTACCGCAAGCTCGTCGAGGACATGGTGAAGGCGGCCGACCAGCAGGTCGACTTCAGCACGTACGACCTGGTCAACGTCCTCGTCACACCGAACGCCGGCCCCTCCGCCCTCGACACCGTGCTGTCCGTGACCTTCTCCGGGAACGACGACGCCCCGTACGCCGACGGTGTGCCGCTCGCCAACACGTCCTTCGTCTACAGCCGCCAGGACGACGGCTCGGGGACGTACTCCGAGACCGGCTACCGGGTCCTGCCGCACGAGAACGGCCACGTCTTCGGCCTGCCCGACCTCTACACCGTCGACGGCGGCGGCACCGTCGGGCACTGGGACATCATGTCCGAGGACTGGGGCGCCAACAACGACCTGCTCGGCTGGCACAAGTGGAAGCTCGGCTGGCTCGACAACGAGCAGGTGGGCTGCGCCTCGCGGCCGGGCGACCACGAGTACACGCTCACGCCGCTCGCCGTCAGCGGCGGCCCCAAGCTCGCCTTCGTGCCGCTGTCCGGCACCTCCGGCTACGCGATCGAGGTGCGCACCCGCGAGGGCAACGACGAGGCGGTGTGCAAGCAGGGCGTCCTCGTCTACCGGGTCGACACGGACGTGGACACCGGGCACGGCCCCGTCACCGTGAGCGACAGCGACCGCGAGAGCGGCGGCTGCACCCGGCGCCCCAACGTCCACGCGGAGCTGTCGGACGCCCCGTACGGCCCGGGCGAGACCTTCACCGACCGGACGAACGGCGTGCGCGTCACCGTCCTCGCCGAGGACGAGGCGACGGGCGGCTACCGCGTGCGCGTGTCCCGCAGCTAGCGGCGCGGGGCTACCGCGTACGCATATCCGGCAGCCAGCGGGGCGGCTACCGCGTGCGCGTCCCGCACCTAGTAAGGCGGCTACCGCGTGCGCGTGTCCCGCGCCTAGCCGGGCGGTGCGAGCTGCGCGCGGAGCTCGCGCTTGAGGACCTTGCCCGTCGGGTTGCGGGGCAGTTCCCGCTCCCGTACGACGATGTGCGCGGGCACCTTGAACGCGGCCAGCCGCGCGGCGACGTGCGCCCGCAGCTCGTCCGGGCCCGTGCGGGCAGCCTCGGGCGCGCCGGCACCCTCGGGCACGCCCGCACCCTCGGGCGCGTCGGCCGGCGGGCGCGGGCGGAGGCGGACCACGGCGGCGACCTCCTCGCCGAGCGTGGGGTGCGGGACGCCGAGGACGGCGGCCTCCAGGACCTCCGGGTGGTCGTGGAGCACGGCCTCGACCTCCACGCAGTACACGTTCTCACCGCCCCGGATCACCATGTCCTTGATCCGGTCGACGACCGTGACCCGCCCGTCCCGCACATGGGCGAGGTCGCCGGTGCGGAACCAGCCGTCCGGTGTGAACGCGGCCCGCGTGGCCTCCTCGTCGCCCCAGTAGCCGCGTACCGTCGCCTGTCCGCGCAGCCACAGCTCGCCGACGCCGTAGGCGTCCGGCCGGTCGATCCGCACCTCGGTGGCCGGCGTGGGCCGGCCGACGCTCGTGGGATGGGCGCGGTACTCGGCCCCGAAGTTGGCGAGCACGCCGCCGCAGGTCTCGGTGAGGCCGTAACCGTTGCGCGGCTCGATCCGCTCCCCGTACGCGGCGGTGAGCCGTGCCGTGATCTCGGGCGGGGCCGCCGCTCCGCCGGTGTTGAGCTGGGTGAGCGAGGCCAGCGGGTCACCGGTGCGCTCGGCGAGGTCGAGCAGCTGGAGCGCGGTGGTGGGCACGCCGGCGTAGTGGGTGACGCGGTGGGTCCGGATCAGCTCCAGGGCCTTGGCCGCGTCCCACTTGCGCATGAGGACGAGCGAGCCGCCGGCCGCCATCACCGAGTAGAAGGAGGTGAAGGCGGCGACGTGGAAGAAGGGGAACGTGGTGAGCGAGACCGGCACCGGGCCGGCGCCGGGCCGCTCACCACGGGCGAGCGCGGCGGCCGCGGCGTAGTAGCGCGGGTTCATCGCCGCCCCGGCCTGGGCGAGGTGGGTGGCGACGGCGCCCTTGGGACGGCCGGTGGTGCCGGAGGTGTAGAGGATCGTCGCGTCGTGTTCGGGCAGCACCTCGACGTCGGGCGGCCCGAGGTACGGGTCGGTGTCGGGCACGTACGCCTCGAAGCCCTCGGGCAGCGGCCCGCCCGGCTCGCCGTGGAAGACGATGCCCGGCACGGGTACGTCGCGGTCGGCGCGGGCCCGGGCCCAGGCGGCGACGCGCGGCACGCGCTCGCCGTCCACCAGCAGGGCGCGCGGCGCGCAGTCGTCGAGGGCGTACGCGAACTCGTCCTCGGTCCACCAGGCGTTGAGCGGGACGGCGACGAGGCCGGCGAGCTGCGTGGCCCAGAAGGCGACCTGCCACTCGGGGTGGTTGCGCATCGCGACGACGGCGCGGTCGCCGGGGCGCAGTCCGTGGACGTCGACGAGGCGTCGGGCGAGACCGCAGGCGGCGTCGAAGAACGCGCGGTAGCCGATGACGCCGTGCTCGGAGATCAGGAACGGCCGGTCGCCGTAGGCCCAGGTGGCCTCGACGAACTCGCGCAGGGTGCGCGGGCCGCCGGCGTAGACGCCGTCGACGACGGCGAAGGGCGCGCCGGGCGCGGTGAGCAGCTCGACGTACGGCGGGTCGGCGACGGGCTGCGGGTCGACGTACGGCGGGTCGGCGGGCTGCGGGTCGACAGGCCGCGGGTCGGCGACGGGCTGCGGGTCCGGGTCGCTGCGGTGCGGGTCCTGCGGGTCGGTCCGGTGCGAGTCCTGCACGATGCTCATCTCCGGTGCTTTCTAAGCGCTTGCTCAGAGTCTGGGCCCGACGCTATGCCCGCCGAACCGCAGGGTCAAGACCGGACCTCGGCGGGCGCAGCGGGGCTGCCGTCGGCGAGCGCGCCCGGGCTGCCGTCGGTGGGGGCGGGAACTCCGTACGGCTCCGCCTCCGGGTCTCCCGACGCCACGAACAGCCCCACCCGCGCGGCCCCGACCACGCGCGGCAGCAGAAACGTCCAGAAGCGGGTGAGCGGGGCACGCTCCAGCCAGCGCGGATCCTGGTGGCCGAGCGCCTCGTGGCCGGCCGCGACGGCGACGACCGCCGCGGCCACGTCACCCGCGTCCACGTCGGGCGCGAGCGAACCCGCACGCTCGGCCCGCGCGACGACGGACTCGACCCACTCGCGCCACGTCCGCCGCAGGTCCTGACCGCGAGACGGGGACGGGGACAGGGACGGGGACGGGGACTGGGAGGGGGTCGGGACCTGGGTCCTCGTACGCTCCGGGGTGGCGCTCAGCTCGAAGCCGGCGCGCAGCACCGGATCGGCCCGCAGGCCCTGGACCAGCTCGTGACTGGCGTCGATCAGGGTCTGCAGCGGCAGCGCCTCGCGCTCCCGGGTGATCCGTACGAGCCGGTCACCGGCGGCCGCGACGACCGCGTCCGCCAGCGCGGCCTTGCTGGGGAAGTGGAAGTGAAGGGCTCCGCTGCTGACGCCCGCGCGGGCACTGATGGTCGCGAGCGAGGCGACCTCGAAGCCGTCACGGTCGAAGAGCTCGGCCGCCGACTCCACCAGGGCGTTGCGCGTTCGAATCGCCCGCTCCTGCTTGGCCAAGGGGCCTCCGTCACCGCGCCGTGCGTCCGTACCTTCCCCAGCACTGTAACAAACCGGATCAGCGGTTTTCAGAGCCCTGAAGAAGACCGGCCGGTTCGCGACGGGTGCGGACGGGCAGCGTCCCGTACCCGTTGAGAAGGAAGGTCGGCAGCGGCTCCAATTTCTCGACGGGCTCGGCCAGTTCGAGATCGGGGAAGCGTTCGAAGAGCGCGGCCAGCGCGATCGTCGCCTCCAGGGTGGCGAGCGGTGCGCCGAGGCAGCGGTGCACGCCGTGCCCGAATCCGAAGGTGTCGCGGCGGTCGGCGCGCAGCACGTCGAAGCGGGCGGCGTCGGCTCCGTGGCGCCGCGGATCGATGCCGCCCGCCGCGAAGTTGACGAGAATCGGCTCGCCCCGGGCGATCGTCACGCCGTCGAGTTCGATGTCCTCGACGGCGAAGCGCAGCGGCGAGTACGCGGCCGGGCCGTGGGTGCGCAGCGTCTCGGCGACGACGTCCTCCCAGCCGGCGCGGCCGGCGCGGACGTGGGCCAGCTGTTCGGGGTGGGCGAGCAGCGCGGCGGTGGCGTTGACGACGAGGGCCGCGGTGGTGTCCTGGCCGGCGGCGATCAACAGGAAGAGGGAGCCGAGGAGTTCGCTCTCGGTGAGGGCGTCGGCGCCGTCGCGGGCGGCGATGAGCGAGGACGTCAGGTCGTCGCCGGGCTGTGCGCGGCGGGCGGCGACGAGTGCGCCGAGCAGCCGGAAGGCGGTGCCGCGGGCGGCCTCCATGGTCTCGGCGGAGACGCTGGAGCTGAACACGGTGCGCAGGGCGGCGGTGAGTTCCTCGCGGTCGGCGCCTTCGGCGACGCCGAAGAGTTCGCAGATGACCTGGAGCGGCAGCGACTCGGCGTAGCCGGTGCGCAGGTCGGCCGCCTCGCCGGCGGCGAGCCGGACGGCGAGGCCGTCGAGGAGCGCGTGCGCGATCTCCTCGATACGGGGCCGGAGCGCGGCCGTACGGCGGGCGGTGAACGCGGCGGCGACCAGGCGGCGCAGGCGGGCGTGCTCGGCACCGTACGAGAAGAGCATGTTCTCGTTGGCGACCCAGGGATAGAGGGGCCACTCCGGCGTGATCCGGCCCTCGGCGAAGGCGGGCCAGTGGCGGCGGGCGTCCTTGGAGACGCGCGGGTCGAGCAGCAGCCGCTCGACCTGCTCCTGGCCGACGACGGCCCAGGCCCGTACGCCGCCGGGGAGTTCGACGGGGACGGCCGGCCCCTGCTCCCGGAGCACGGCGGCCTCGCCGGCGAGGTCGCGGCCGGTGACGTCGAGGACGTGGGGCGCCAGGGCTGAACGGAGGCCTTGGGGCGTCTGCTGGTCGGCGTGGTGGTGCGCCTGGTCGTGCGCCTGGGATGCCGGGGGCTCCTGCTGGTGCACCTGGTCGTGTGCCTGGTGGTGCGCCTGGGGATGCTGGGGCGCGTAGGGGCAGGAGGGGCGGTCCTTGGGATCCATGCTCGTACTCTCCGTCTCGGCTCGCGTTTCGGTTCGCGATGCGGCTGTGCGTTCCGTGCGTGCCCCCACCGCACACGCGACCGAGGAGAACGAGTCGTCCCCTCCCCTTTGCTGGTACTGCGTCAGATCATGCTCGGCGTCGCCGAATCACCGCTCTCGCGAGCCCGGAGCGCCTCCTGGTACGCCTGCTCCGCACGGGCCGGCGAGAAGTCGAGGCGGACCAGCACGCCGGGGACGGCGATGGCGCTCACGAGGGTCCGCATGAGGTCGGCGACCCGCTCCACCATGTCCGCGTGCCCGGTCATGATCTTGGACAGCACCTGGACTCCGGTGAAAGCGCCGGTGAACAGGGTGGCCGCGGAGGGGATGTCGACGTGCGGCAGCAGCTCGCCGGCCTCCTTGGCGAGGGTGAGGACGTCCACGTCGTGGTCGATCCAGCCCCGCATCGGGATCCGGCGGTCGAGGCCGTCGTGCGGTGAGCCCTGGTCCACGGTGAGGCGGATGCTGCCGCGCACCATGGGGTCCTTGACGTGCAGCAGATGGGCCAGGAGCAGCGCCTCGTCCGTCAGCTGCTGCAGGTGGAGCTCACGCGGCGGAACGGGCGGCAGCGCCGCGACCTGACCGGCGAGCACCTCCTGGGCGAGCTCCTCCTTGGAGGAGAAGTGGAAGTACAGGGCGCCCTTGGTCACGCCGCACTTCTTCAGCACCTCGGAGATCGTCGCCGCCTCGTAGCCGACCTCGTCGAAGAGTTCGGCCGCGGCGAGCACGATCTTCTGCCGTGTGCGGATGGCCCGTTCTTGTTGTGCCACTACATCCTCCGTACCTCACGGCCCGAAGGGTACCGAAAGGCTGGTATTCCAACGGTTCGCTTGGAGTGAGCCCGGTGGATGGGGTCAGGACGACCGGTCCGCACGAACTCCCGCCGGCAGTATCGTGAGGCCTCGGCAGGACCGGTTTCTTCATACGTCCACATTTCAAGAATAAAACCAGCCAACCGGTTTGACAAGGTCATTGAAACAAAACCGGTTGGTACATATCTTAATCTGGCCAGGTCAGACCAGTCCGACCTTCCCTACCGGGTCCACTCATTTCGGGGGACGAGCCGATGCTCCAGCACGCGGAGGCGCCACTCCGGCAAGGCGCCGCATCCGAGACCGCCGAGTCCGGCACCCTCGAGCCCGGCGCCACCCTCGAGTCCAGCGCCCTCGTGCCCGGCGCCACCGTCGGGCCGGCGGGCGCCACCCTGCAGGCGGGCGCCACGCTCCCGGCGGGCGCCACGCTCCCGGCGGGCGCCACCAGGACCGCCGAGGCGGCCGAGGTGGCCGAGGCGGCCGGGGCCTCCGACCCCGGCACCGTCGAGGACCTGGCCCACCTCCTCTTCGACGAGGAGCGCCGCGAACGCGTCCACGGCGAGTGGCGCCGGCTGATCTCCGGCGCGGCCTTCGCCCACCGGCCCGGCCTCACTCCCGCCGAACGCACCGCCCTGTCGTACGAGCGGCTGCGCCTGGTCAACGACGCCGTGACCGGCGCCGGAGCGGCCGGCGCGGGCGCCGAGGTCGAGGCGCTCGCCTACGACGCGCGCCGGCTGGCCGCCCTGCACGAGTGGACCGGCTTCGTCGACGGCGGCCTGTGCACCCTGGCGAGCATCCACTACAACCTCTTCCTCGGCAGCCTCCTGGACCACGACGGCTACCGGCGCGACCTCTCCGCGTACACCGCCATGGAGCACACCGGCACCTTCCTGTGCACCGAACTCGCCCACGGCAACGACGTCACCTCGCTGGAGACCGTCGCCGTCCTCGACCGCGAGACCGGCGGCTTCGTGCTGCACACGCCCCACCCCGGGGCGCGGAAGTTCATGCCCAACACCAGCCTCATCGGCGGCCCGAAGACCGCCGTCGTCGCCGCCCGCCTCCTCATCGACGGCGAGGACCAGGGCGTCTTCCTCTTCCTCACACCGCTCAGCGACGCCGAGGGGCATCTGCCCGGCATACAAGTTGGCGCTCTGCCCGACCGCACCGGGACGCCTGTCGACCACTGCCTCACCGCCTTCGACCACGTACGACTGCCCCGCGAGGCCATGCTGGAAGCCGCGCACGGCCGCCTCGACAAGGACGGGCAGCTGCGCAGCACCCTCGGCAACCGGCGCAAGAGGTTCCTGCGCTCGGTCGGCCGGGTCACCATGGGCAAACTCTGCATGAGCGCCGGCACCCTCGGCATGGCCCGGGCGGCGCTCGCCGTCGCCGTCCGCTACGCCCACCACCGCCAGGTCGGCGCACCCAGGGCCGGCGAACGGATGCCGCTCACCGCCCACCGCAGCCACCACGGACGCCTGCTCCGCTCCGTCGCCACCGCGTACGCGATGACCTTCCTGCACCGCTCGGTCCTCGACCGGTGGGACGCCCACGACCCCACCGACCCGGCGCAGCGCGAGGAGACCGAACGCCTCATCGCCGTCGCAAAGGGATGGATCACCTGGCAGGCCCGCGACATCACCATCGAGGCCCGCGAACGCTGCGGCGCGCAGGGCCTCTTCCCCGCGAACGGCCTCTCCGAGCTTCCGCTCAACGTCGAGGGCGGCATCACGGCCGAGGGCGACAACCTGGTCATCTGGGCCAAGGCCGCCGCCGAACTGATCTTCGCCGGCGAAGCCGGGCCCTCCTCCGCCCCGCGCGGCGAGCTCACCGACCTCACCTTCCTGCGCGACCTGCACGCCTGCGTCGAACGCGTCTGGCAGACCCGCGCCCGCGCCGCCCTGCGCGGCGGCCCCTCCGGGGACCCCGTCGGCCGCTGGAACGAGACCTCCGGCGCCGCCCTCGAAATGGTCGCCGCCCACGCCCGCCTCCGCGCCGCCGACGCCCTCCTCACCGCGGTCGCCCGCGCCACCACCCCGCGCGCCCGCCACCTCCTGGAGGAGCTGACCCGCCTCTTCCTCCTCCACGAGCTCCGCCCCCACACCGGCGACCTCCTCGCCGCGGGCCACCTCACCCCGGCCCACGTGGAGTCCCTCCACCCCACCACCGAGTCCACGATCGCGTCCCTGGCCCCGCACCTGCTGCCCCTGGTGACCGCCTTCGACCTCCCGCCCGCCTACCTCTCCACCACCCCGATCGCCAACCCCGACTACCTCCACCGCTTCGACGCCTGACTCTCCCCCGCCCCTTCCCCTCCACCCGCTACACTGGCGGCGCGCCTTCGTAGCTCAGGGGATAGAGCACCGCTCTCCTAAAGCGGGTGTCGCAGGTTCGAATCCTGCCGGGGGCACAAGGTCAGAGGCCCTTCGCCTCCGGATTTTCGGAGCTGAAGGGCCTTTGACATCGACAGCTGACATCAACGGCAGCGGTCAGGGGCGGCCGGGACACCCGTTGAGTAGCCGGTCCATGTAGCTGATGGCCTCGCGTTGCGTGTCCTGGACGACGTGCGTGTACACGTCCATCGTGATGCTGATCTGGCTGTGCACAAGGCGAGCCGACCGTGAATGCCCGGATCGAGTGCTCCCTAGATGGCGTGTCCCGGTGCATCGCCATGGACGCCAAGGTCCACCCGGTCAACGGGGGCCGGAAGCGCCCGTATGTGATGGCCTCGGGGCTATTCGGCTCCGTCGAGAGCGCCGTCGACGTCGCAGGCGACGGTTTGTGGCGCCCCTGAATGACGTGCCGCGACCTGAGGCCCTGCCGGAACGGCTCCAGGCTTGAACGCTTTAGGGAGCGCCAGGCTGTTGTCAGGGGTCAGCCCGCCGAGCTTGTCGGGGTTGACCTGGAAGCGCAGGTTGTGGATGCGGCCGTCACCGATGTCGAAAGAGAGGGCGCCTACGGTGTGCCCGCCGAGGGTGGCCAGGATGCCGAGTTCGCCGTTGATGACGGCCGGCTCCATGGTCAGGTCGGCCAGTTCGGGCTTGGCCAGGAAGCCCAGGAGCCAGCGCGCGACATGGTCGATGCCGTGGAGCGGCCGACGGGCCGCGGTGACCTTGCCGCCGCCGTCGGACCAGGCGGTCACGTCGGGGGCAAGCAGTTCCATCATGGCGTTCAGGTCGCCGCCCGCGCAGGCATCCAGGAACTGGGTGGTGATCTGCCGGCGTCGGTCGGGGTCGGCGTCGAAGCGGGGGCGGCGGGCCTGGACATGGGCGCGGGCACGGTGGGCGATCTGCCGGACCGTCGGCTCCGGGCGCTCGAGGGTCTCGGCGATCTCGCTGTGCGAGTAGCCGAAGACCTCGCGGAGCAGGAAGACGGCGCGTTCCACAGGGCTGAGGGTTTCCAGCACGACCAGCATGGCCGTGGAGACGGAGTCGGCCAATTCGGCCTCCGAGGCGATGTCCGGGGACGTCAGCAGGGGTTCGGGGAGCCACGGGCCGACGTAGGTCTCGCGGGTGGCCCGCGCGGAGGTGAGGCGGTTCAGGGCGAGGTTGGTGACCGTGCGCACCAGGTAGGCCTTGGGGTGGCTGATCGTGTCGCGGTCCGTGGTGCTCCACTTCAGCCAGGCATCCTGCAGGACATCCTCCGCCTCGGTGACGCTGCCCAGCATCCGGTACGCGGTGGCGAACAGCAGTCTGCGGTGTGCGAGGTACGGGTCCTGCCCGGCGCCGGTGTCGATCACCGGCTCATGCTGCCAGCGCCGCGAACCGGACGGCAAGGCGGGGATCACGGCGCCGGGAGCGGGCGTGCCGGTCACGCCGCGGGCCTGCGGGTGGCGCGGCCGCCCTTGGAGACGATCGTGCTGACGTTCATGCGCTTGCTGAACCGGTACGTCATGAGGGGGCTGCCGCTGACCATCTCCTTGTACACGACCGCACCGCGGCCGGTGAGGCACTGGCGGCGGGGAGTGAAGTCGGTCCTGGTGAACTGGATGACGGCGTCGCGGCGGCCGAGGCTGACCGGCTGGTGGTAGTAGCCGAAGCGGAACGGCTTGACGGCCTTGCCGCGTACCAGCCGCGCGACGGTGTCGGCGGTGTACTGGGCGGTTGGCAGACCGCTTTGGCAGGAGCCGTGGAGCTGTCCCCAGGCCATGCGGACGGCGGCGGCGTCACCAATGGCGTGGATCTCCGGGTGGGACACCGAGCGCAGCGTGGCGTCGACCAGGATCAGACCGCGGTCGTCGGTGGCGATACCGGCATCAGCGGCGAGCGGCGACACCTTGACGCCGGCGGTCCACAGGCAGGCGTCGGAGCGGACGATTCGGCCGTCAGCCAGCTCGACGCCTTCGGGCATCACCATGGTGACGCGGGCGCCGGTCTCCAGGGTGATGCCGAGGCGGTCCAGCGCGCGGTGGAGGTGGGCGCGGGCCTTGGCGCCCATCATGCCGCCGGGCTCGTCCGGGCTGATCAGTGTGACGCGCAGACCGGGGCGGCTCTCGGCGATCTCGGTGGCCGCCTCGATGCCGGTCAGGCCGGCGCCGCAGACGGTGACCGTGCCGCCGGCCGCGGCGACCTCGGTAAGCCGCGCGGCGAACCGGCCGGCGATCTCCGGGCTGTTGAGGGTGAACGCATGGACGTCGGCGCCGGGGACCTTTCCGGTGTCGGTCGAACTGCCCAGCGCGTAGACGAGCGTGTCGTAACCGAGGGACGTGGCGCCGTCGACGGTGATGCGCCGGGTCTCGGGATCGATGGCGGTGGCGGTGCCCTGGACGAACGTGACGCCGGTACCGGCGAGCAGGTCGGGGATCTGGTGGTCGGCCAGCTGCTGCCCGGCGGCGATCTGGTGCATCCGCAGGCGCTCGACAAACCGGCTCGAAGGGTTGACCAGGGTGATCTTCACACCGGTCCGGCGGGTGCGGTGGGCCAGCCGGATAGCGCTGAACATACCCGTGTAGCCGGCGCCGAGAACGACGACGTGGTGGCCGTTGGTCATCTCAATCTCCCAGGGTCGGGCACCGGCTTCGGCGCCGGTGACGCCCATGGGACAAGCAACCCTCGCCGGACGTGACAGCCCTTTGATGTGACCCGCATCACGCTGGGCGTCGTCGTTGGTGTGCCGGGAAGACGCACCACGTGCCTGGCTGTATCGGGCCTGGGCCGAGGCGGAGCAGGACGCCGAAGGCAACGGCTTCCGCCGTCGCCACGGCTCCACACGAGAGCCGCAAGCAGCGGCCCGCCCCCACCTCCGGCACCCCGACCGAACTCCTAAGACGTCGTTTCTAATGGCGTGATCGTTCGTTCAGCAGTGCATGACTGATCTCGTTGAGCGGCTGGTGCCGGACGAGTTGTGGCTGCTGTTCAGGCGGGTGGTGGCACCACGTGGTGATACGCCCGCAGGTCGGGGGCCGACGCCGAGCCGACGACCGTGAAGCCTTGGCCGCGATCATCTTCGTGGCGACCTCGGGCTGCACGTGGCGGCAGCTCCCCACCGGTGTTCGGCCCGAGCTGGCAGACGGTCTACCGCAGGTTTGCCAGTGGAGCAGGGACAGGGTCTGGGCCAGGCTGCACCGCGTGATCCTCGATGAACTCGGAGCGCGAGGTGAGGTGGACTGGTCCCGGTGCGCGATCGATTCCGTCAGTGTGCGGGCCGCAAAGGGGGGCCGCTGACGGGACCGAATCCGACCGACCGCGGCGAGCTGGGATCAAAGATCCACCTGATCACCGACAGGAACGGACTGCCGTTGTCCCTGGGCATCTCCGGTGCGAACATGCATGACAGTCAGGGTCTGGAGCTTCTCGTGTGCGGCATCCCGCCCCTCAGGTCACGCCGCGGACCTCGGCGCCGACGGCCGGCGAAACTGCACGCCGACAAGGGCTACGACTACGACCACCTGCGACGATGACTCCGTCGGCGGGGCATCCGCCACCGCATCGCCCGCAAAGGCGTCGAGTCCTCGCAACGACTTGGACGCCATCGCTGGGTAGTCGAGAGAACCGTGTCGTGGCTGGCCGGCTGCCGAAGGCTCCACCGCCGCTACGAACGCAGGGCCGAACACTTCCTTGCCTTCGTCGGCATAGCCGCGGTCCTCATCGGCTTTCGGCGTCTCGGTCGAATGACCAAGTGACCTCTGCACGGACCGAAGGGAGTCCCCAAAGCTCCACAGCCTCCGTGACCAGGTCGGCGAGGAACTGAACCATGCCTCCGGTGTAGTGCCACCATCCACCGTTGCGTGAGGCGACGGTGACCGCCCAGTCCCCGGGTCCGGTCGGGCTCGTAGTCCAAAGGAAGAGGTCGCCCTGAAGCGAGGTCGCCCAGGGAAACAGACCGCCTGGTGAGGGATACGGGTACACCGGGACGGCGAGGTCCCCTTCCTCGCACCACTCGGCGACGATCTCCAGATCGTCGCGAACGCCTTGCACCCAAGCCTCCTCCTGGCCGGGGATCGGTGCGACCACGCGGATGAAGTCGCCCAGGTCGAGCGTCGGATAGAGGCTGCACAGCAACTTAAAGTCTGCTGGGACGGCCGTGCCCAGTTCAGTCTCCACCACGCTCCAGTCCACGTTGGCCGACGTAGGCAGCCGATGCGCAGCAAGGCCGGGCACGGCCCGTTCCAGATAGGCAACCGCCTCAATGGCTTCGGTCAGTCGGAGTTGCGGGGCCTGAGTCCCGATGAGGTCGTCCACCCACTCAGACTCTCAGACCAACCGCGCGCGACGCTCCACGGTCCCAGGAGCCAAAAGAGACAACCTCTAAGCGGGTGTCGCAGGTTCGAATCCTGCCGGGGGCACTACACGCGCGGCTCTGACCTGGGATTTCCTCCCAAGGGAGGCGCCTACTCGGCCTCGGACGTCTCGTCCAGGGCCGTTTGCGTGCGCGCTGCGTGAGCGGAAGGGGCCGGTAGTGCCCGAAATATTCCCAAACGATCAGCACCATTCCGCACGGCGCGAGGGGCGCGCGCACGCGATACGAGGCAGGCCGCAGCCTCGGCTATCGCAAGATCCGCCTCGGGAGCAGGTTCGTGTACGTGTCCGCCGTGATGGTGATCGAGGAGTGGCCCGAGCATCTCCTGGATGCCCTTCAGATCGGCGCCGGCCGCGCGGGGGCGAGGAAAAGACAGGTCTGCTCCGGCGTCCAGACCATGACGGGCGAGGACTTCTCTCCGGTGCCCTGCCAGCGCAGGACGCACTCCTCGGTCCACACGAGCGCCTTGGGTCGCTCGCCGGCTTCCGGCTCGACGTGCGCGGCCGGCGCCGGCCAGCCAAATGACGCGCACTTCCGTAGCAACGCGCGTCATGCGAAGCATCGGGTTCATTCTGATGAAATTCATCGTTCCGAATGCACTATTCGCCGCCCCAGACATGCCGCTCTTTGGCCTTGGCGGAATCATGATCGCTAATCGATTTCTACCCATTGGTCGCGCCAGTCCCGCTAGATGGGCGACGCTCCCTGCAGGCCGGACAGTCGCGCGGTAGACCCCTCCGCGGGAATCCGGGCCCGACTTGACAGACTTTCACCTTGTCGAGTTCGCGAAGGCATTCGATCGAGTCACCGAAGGTAGCTAATCAGCCAAGGGTTTGACCAGGTCCGCAGAATATGCAATTCCGCCAGATAGGTTGCAGGGGCGGGTTTCGAACACCTGAGCAAATCAACGTGCCTTCGGGGGTGGCGCGGCGCCTCCCCCTGCCTTCGTGCAGCACAACATGTGGTGCACTCGACAGATTGGACAGGCGTGAACTCGAAGACGACACGCACCATGCGCGGCTTGGTCGTCGGCGCAGCCATCCTCGGGTTGGCCGGGGCGGCGCCCGCCTTCGCGGAAGGGTCTCGCTCCACCTACATCCAGGGCTGGCAGGTAGGCCACGAGTCCTCGCGGTGGACCGACAACAACCTGGACGCCGTGACCACATCTGTGGGCTTCAGCGGCTGCACGACTGACGGTTGGAACGGGTTCAAGGCGGCCACCCTCATCCTTTGGAAGGATGTCTTCGGTCCTGACCCGAGCCAGGGCGTCAAGACCAACTACTGCAACCGGGTCTACTGGGGTGACCAGTCCTCCGGGAGCTACTACTTCTCGGTCGACGGATTTACCACCGGCGGCTCTCTCTCAGTGAGCTCGGTGGGGATCGTTTACTGAGGAAAGCCGGCTTCAGGTGCTCCGCGGGCCGTCCCGCGGAGCACCACCCTGAATCGAACCAAGAAAGCTGCCGCCGACAAATAGGGCAGCGGAATGCGCGGCATGTCTCTGATATTTGAAGGTCTGTCATTCCGGTACGGGAGAGGAGCGGAGGTATTCTCTGACTTCTCTCTGCGTCTTGAGAGCCGCTCCACCGTGCTGCTGGGCCCGAACGGGGCCGGCAAGTCCACGTTGATGGCGTTGGCTGCCTCCCACCTGGCGCCGTCCGAAGGGCGTGTCGCGTGGAAGCGTATCGACGCATCCAACCGGCGCGCACGCGCTCGTTACCGCCGAGCAGTTGCCTGGATCCCGCAGCAGATCACGCCCGTGCCCGGCCTCACTGTCCGCGAGCAGATCGCTTACGCAGGATGGCTGAAAGGCATGACGAGGGCAGACGCTTGGGAGGCGTCCACGAAAGCAATCGCACGGGTCGGGCTCGCCGAGTTGGCCAGCCGCAAGAGCCACGAGGTGTCTGGGGGCCAGCTGCGTCGCATGGGCATCGCCGGGGCCCTCACCCACCGCAGCGAGATCATCCTGATGGACGAGCCCACCGCCGGACTCGACCCCACTCAGCGGGGCATGTTCCGGGACCTGGTCGCTGAGCTGAGCCAGTCCGTGCACGTCCTGGTGTCCACCCACCAGACCGAGGACCTCGCCGACCTGTACAGCGAGGTCGTCGTCCTCGACCAGGGCACGGTCCGGTTCCAGGGCAGCACCGATGAGTTCCATGCTTTGGCCGGGCCGGCGCCGTCACCTCGCGAACGCGCCGAGGCCGCCTACACCCGGCTTGTCACCCGGGAGGCATGACGATGCGCCTGCGTACCGTCGTACGGTCCTCCTCTGCCACCATCCTGCTGCCGTTCCTCATCGGCTTCGTCGTCTTCTTCCTGGGCGATGACCTCACCGCCTGGATCACACCCCACTACTGGGTCTCGGCCACAGGCAGCGCCGCGTTCGCCCTTCCCTTCGTGGCAGCGGCGTGTGCGGGCGCCGCCGCGTGGGAAGGAGCCCGGCTCACCAAGGGAAGGGTCTTCGACCAGGCCCCGGTCCGAGGTCCCGTGGCCGTCACGCTCTCGCTTGCACTGCCCGTTCTCGCCACGGGTCTCCTCGGCATCCTGACCGCTCTCACCCTCGCGGCCCTTGCTGCCGATGTTCCCTTCGGCCTGCCCCAACCGGGCATCCTGGCCGCCGTTGTCGCCGTACTCGTGGCCAATATCCTCGTCGGCAGCATCGTCGGCCGCGTCATGCCCGGGGTCCTCGCTGCCCCGCTCGCCCTCATCGGCAGCTTCTTCGCCAACGCCTACCCCGCCTCGTGGAACGTCTTCTGGCTGCGCCACCTCGTCGGGGGCGGTCTCAACAGTTGCTGTTCCATCGACACATCCGTCGACGGCACAGCGCTGCTCGGCACCATCACCTTCACCACCAGCGCATCCGCCGCCGCCTTGGTTCTCATTCGTTTGCGAGGCAAGGCCATCGCGTTGGTCGCCGCCGGAGCATGCGCCGGCGCCGGGTTGACCACGGCTTGGCTCCTCGTGCGTGACCTTGGCCCTGATCCCGTCAAGAGCCGTGCGACGAGTGAACTCCTCTGCGACGGCACTGGCCGGTACCAGATCTGTCTCTGGCCAGAGGTCGAAGAGCCCACGCGAGTGCGCCAGGACACCCGCACCGCAGCAGAGAAGCTGGAGCAGGCCGGCGTTGCTGTACCTCGGACGCTCACCATGGCCGCTCATCCCCAGGACGGCGCCGGCAAACTGGGCATCGCACCGAACGCACGACCGCAGGACATCCCCAGCGGTCTCGCCTCCGCCATCCTTCCGCCGCCTCCGGCCTGCGCCCTGGAGGGCCAGCCCTATCCGGCCGCTGACGCTGCCGCACCGATCGGAGCCTGGCTCCAGGTCAGCGCCGGCGCCCCGGAGAGCACCATCGGGACAAGCTTCGGACCGGAAACAGCTCGTCTGCTGAAGCGGGTGCGAGCCCTTCCCACCAAGGAACAGCTCGCCTGGTACGAGAGCAACCGCAAGGCGATGAGTACCTGCGGCGCGAAGCCGCCGCTGACCATCTCAGGGGGCCGAGGATGACCTGGTGGTGCAAAGCCCGCGCCGTCCCCCTCCTCGCGCTGGCCGCATTCGGCACAATCCTGACGGGCCTGGCGATCGGCAACATCGAGTTACCGATTCCCGTACTGACCGGGCAGTCCGGACGCTTTCTCCTGGCACACCTGATGACGCTCATCCCAGCGGTGACCCTCTTGTACGGACTCGGGCGCGCCGACATCCGGAGCACCAACACGGCCGTGCGCCACATCAGTGCATGGGACGCAGCGCTGGGGCTACTCACGGCCGGCACCGGAATGCTCGCCGCAGCGGTCTGCTACCTGGCCCTCGACTCCGACCTGGCCGTGGTCCTCGGCCGAAACCAGGCCAGCTACGTGGGCTTGGCCCTGCTTCTCCACCCCCTCGTGGGCACCCAGCTTGCCGCCGCCGCTCTCTCCGCCATCCCTCTCGTGCTGGCCGCAGGCGGCTGGAGGCCGAACGGCACACCGGAGCCCTGGGCCTGGCTCCTCCACGACGCAGGATCAGCACTCGCGATCGCATTCATGACCGGAGCCCTCGTCCTCGGCGCCGCCACCTCGATCACCTGGGCGCGGCCACCCCTTCGCATCTCCGGCCGGTAAACACCACAGCGGAGCGGGGCCGGCTCATGGGGTGCTCCCCCGGGGGCGGCGGCCCGGGAGCGGGGGGCAGGGGCGGCTGGTTTTGGGGGGTTGGTGGCGGGATTCTTTTTATTTTCTGTGGGGGTGGAGGGCGGTCGGTATATTTATCGGCCGAGTCAACGGGGAGGATTCATGTCCAAGGCAGCCCAGCCTGTTTCCAACGAGGTCATGCTTCTGACGGAGCGGCTGAAGCAGAGCAAGGCCGAATCCTATCCGGGCATTTCCGACCAGGATTATTTCCTGATCAGTTCCACGGACACCGTTCTGCGCCACAAGGGCCTCTCCTCGCGGCAGATCGAGGACGGCATCACCGACGGCACCAACGACGGCGGGATCGATGCCGTCTACCTCTTCGTCGACGGTCAGATCGTGGAGGACGCGTCCGAGACGACGCACGGGCACACGCCGCAGCTCGAGCTCGAGATCATCCAGACGAAGGACGAGAGCGGGTTCAAGGAGGTGCCGCTGCAGCTCCTGATCGACCATCTTCCGCTGCTGCTGCGTCTCGACCGGCCGGACGGTCTCGAGGAGGAGTTCAATCCGCGGCTCCTGGAGCGGTTCGACTCGTTCCGGGATACGTATCTGGCGGCCTCCAGTCGTTTTCCCGAGCTCTCCATCAGCATTCGTTACGTGACGCGGTCCTCGGAAATTCCGCACGCCAAGGTGCGGCGCAAGGCCGCCCGGCTCGAGAAGAGTGTCAGTGAGCTCTTCCCGGACGCCAAGGTCGCGGTGGACCTCATCGGCGCGGGTGAGCTGAACACGCTGGCGCGGCAGCGGAAGTCGACCACGCTCACGCTCCGGCTGTCGGAGAGTCCCATGTCGCCCGAGAAGGGCGGATTCGTGTCGCTGGTGCGGCTCGAGGACTACAACAGCTTCATCTCCGACGAGAACGGGCGGCTGCGGGACGAGATCTTCGAGGAGAACATCCGCGGCTACGAGGGCGCCACCGTGATCAACCGCGGTATCGCGGAGTCGCTGCGGCAGGGCGACGACGCCGCCGCCGACTTCTGGTGGCTCAACAACGGCGTGACCGTCATCGGCAAGCGGGTGCAGCCCTCCGGGAAGATGCTGCACATCGAGGACCCGCAGATCGTCAACGGCCTGCAGACCTCCCGTAACGTGCACGCCTACTTCCGGTCCGGCCGGGCCGCGCCCGAGGGTGTCGGCGCGGGGCCCGAGGGGCGCATGCGGCAGATTCTCGTACGGGTCGTCGAGACCAGGGACGAGGCCATCACCACGCAGGTCATCAAGGCCACGAACAGCCAGAACCGGGTTTCGGCGGCCTCGCTCCGCTCCGGGGACCCCTTCCAGCGCAGCATCGAGGAGTACTTCCAGCGCCAGGGCTTCTACTACGAGCGGAAGCGGAACCACTACAAGAACCTCGGAAAGCCGCGCGCCCAGATCGTCGAGGTCCTCGAACTGGCCCAGGCCGTCGGGACGATCCTGCTCCAGCAGCCCCACATCGCCCGCAGCGCGCCGTCGAGCCTGGTCCGGGGGAAGTACGAGCGGGTCTTCAAGAACACGACTCCGCTGGAGGCCTATCTCCGCAGTGTCCTCGTCATGCGTTCCATCGACGCCTTCCTGCTGGCGGAGGCCGGACTCAGCGGTGCGCACGACCGCTCGAACGTCCGCTTCCATCTGGCGCGGGCCGCCACCGCGTTCGCGCTCCGCTCGTCCCGCCCGCAGGGAAAGGCCGTGGCGAGCCTCGACATCTCGCTGCTCGACTCGGACTTCCTCGGGCGGGTCTACGAGTGGGTGATCGAGCGGAGGCAGATCGCCGCCAAGGCCACCGGTGTCCAGGATCTCGGTGTGCTCGCCAAGGGCGGGGAGTGGGCGACCGAGATCGACAAGCTGCTGAGCAAGTACACCGACAAGACGCGCTGGCCGGTCACGCTGATGCCTCCGCGGGCCGGGTAAGCCGCCGCCGAGCCGCGGGCCGGTAAGCCGCCGCGGGGCCGGGCAAGCCGCTGCCCCACGCCCCGCGCCCCGCGCGCCGCGTCAGCCCCGACCCCGCGGGCCCCCCAGCACGCCGGGCCAAAACGGTCAGCGGAGCTCGTCCGGGCAGGTGGTGCCGCGGGGGAAGAGCTTGTACGGGGCCGCGAGGCGGTAGGTGCCGGCCTTGGGGGCCAGGAGCTCGGTCCACTCGTCGCCCTCCGCGTCCGGTTCCGCCTTCAGCAGGCAGCCCTCCTTGTTCGCGAAGACCTTCGGCAGGTCGGTCTCGGAGGCCTCGCGGGCCTTCTTCGACGCCTCGGTCTCCTGCGGCGGTTCGATCTTGCCGCCGTGGTCGTCGAGGAGGGCGAGCCACGGCGAGTAAGGAACGCGGATCTTGATGCGGGCCGGGGCGTCGAGGCGCAGGACGACCTCGTTGGCCTCGGCGCGCTGGACCTGGGCGGGCGGGTCCGCGAGCGGTGTCGGGTCGGTGACCGCGTACAGGCGCCAGTTGGCGTCGGACCAGACCTGCTTCAGATAGGGCAGCCCGACGTCGACGAGCTCGGCCTCGCGCTGCGCGCCCGAGTCCGGGGCGCCGGTCGGCAGGACGACGTAGTGGACGGCCCAGCGGTCGAGCCAGTCGTGGTAGTTCACGGCGTTGAGCGTGTCGTCGTAGAAGAGCGGGTTGCGCTCGATGTCGGCCTGCCGGTTCCAGCCGCGCGCGAGGTTGATGTACGGGGCGAGGGCGGAGGACTCGCGGTGGCTGGAGGCCGGCACGACCTCGACCCGGGCCTTCTCGGCGCCGCGCACCTGGAGCTGGTTGATCAGCGGCGCGACCTCGCGGGCCCAGGAGGCGTCGGGCGCGGTGCGGATGACGTCGTCGACGCCCTTGTAGCCGATCCAGACGTTGAGGCCGGCGAAGGCCAGCAGGAGCGCGTACCAGCGGCGCGAGCGCGGCCGGGCGTACGGGAGCGCCGCGAGCAGGACGACGCCGGCGAAGAGCATCACGAGGCGCGAGACGTTCGAGCCGATCTGCGAGTCGATCAGCCAGGTCAGCAGCGTGCCCGCCGCGTAGACGGCCGCGGCCGTGCGCACGGTGCGCCACTCGCGCGGCACGAGGACGAGGACGAGGACGCCGAAGAGGAACGGCAGCGAGGTCGACATCAGGCTCATCGGCTGCGTCCCCGAGAAGGGGAACAGCCAGGAGGAGAGCGCGACCACCGCGACCGGCGCGAGCCCGAGGGCGTACGCGCCGGGGCGCCGTTTGTTGAGGAAGAGCGCCGCCGCGACCACGCCGAGGAACAGGCCCGCGACCGGGCTGCACGCGGTCGCGATCCCGGCGAGCGGCGCGGCGACCGCGGCCTTCGCCCAGCGCCGGTAGCGCCAGCGGTGCGGCCAGCAGAAGACCGCCGCGACCGCGCCGAGCGCGAACATCATGCCGAGGCCGAAGGTGACCCGTCCCGACAGGGCGTTGCAGAGGAAGGCGAAGACTCCGGCGAAGGCGCACGCCATCGGATTGCGCACCGCCCGCACCCGCACCAGGATCAGCGCGGTCAGACCGGCCGAGAGCGTCCCGGCGATCATCATCGTGGTCCGGACGCCGAGCACGGACATGAGGTACGGCGACACCACGCTGTACGAGACCGGGTGCATCCCGCCGTACCAGGCGAGGTTGTACGCGGAGTCCGGGTGCCGTCCGACGAACTCGGCCCAGGCGTCCTGCGCCGCGAGGTCCCCGCCGCTGTTGGCGAAGAAGAAGAACCACAGCACGTGGAGGAGCGCGGCCGCGCCGGTCGCGGCGAACACCGTGTGACGGCGCTTCCGCCGCGGGGGGCGGGGACCGGACGGCGGCACGGGCGGCTCGGTGGCCGGCCGCTGCCCGGGAAGTTCTATTCGCGAAGGTGAAGACACGTCGTTCTGGCCTCCGGCTTCACGGGTCCCCTCGGCGGTGGTCAACTGCGGCCCTTTCCCGTGGCTGCCCTTCTGCTCGTCCCCGGGGGAACGCTAACAGCTGGGCGCCCGGGGAGCCCCCGGACGCCCGTCCGCGTCAGCCCAGTCGGGTCAGCCTGTCGCCGAAACCGGGCTCCGCGAGGTCCGTCTTCAGCTCCACCGGCGCGCTGACCTCACCCGTTCCGGTGCCGATCGACACCTTGCCGACGACGTCCCCGGCCTTGCCCGTGTGCGGGACGGTCTTGCCGCCGTCGCCGAGCCGCAGGCTCACCTTCAGGCCCGGCCAGCCGACCGCCCGCAGCTCCTTGGTGGCCACGACCGGCGTCCGGCCGCCGAGGCCGTCGTCGACGTAGCCGACGACCTGGCCCTTCTTGACGACCGCGGCGGAGGTGACGTCGGCCTGCGCCTTCTGGATGAGGGTGAGGCTGTTCGCGATCGCCAGGTCCAGCTTCTGCCAGAGCTGCGGCGCGTCCTTGGCGCCCATGACGATGCCGAGGATGCGGCGCTTCTCGCCGTCGACGACGGTGTACGCGGCCCACAGCAGGTTGCCGCCGGCCGGGGTCGACGAACCGGTCTTGATGCCGGCCACACCCGGCTCCAGCAGGATCTTGTTGTTGTTCTCGATCTGGCCGGGGATGCCGTCGACGGTCACGTTCGGCATGTCGACGATCTCGCGGAACACGTCGTACTGCATGACCGCCTTCGCCAGCTTCAGCTGGTCGAGCGGCGTCGACACGGTGCTCGACTGCAGACCGGACGGGTCCGTGTACGTCGAGCCGGTCATGCCCAGCTCCTTGGCCGCGGCGTTCATCTTCTCGACGAACGTGGCCTCGGAGCCGGCGTCCCAGCGGGCCAGGAGCCGGGCCACGTTGTTGCCCGACGGGATCATCAGGAGCTCGAGGAGCTCCTTCTCCGTGAAGGACTGGCCCTCCTTGATGGGAGCCGTCGACTCGTCCTTCGCCTTCGCCTGCTCGCCGGCGGTCTTGTCGACCTCGATCCGCGGGCCCTTGTCCTTCCCCTTGATGGGGTGGTCGCGGAGGATCACGTACGCGGTCATGGTCTTGGCCACGCTGGCGATCGGCGCGGGCCGCTGCGGTCCGTACGTGCCGAGCGAACCGACGCCCTCGACCTCGGCGGCGCCCTGGCCCTCGCCGGGCCACGGCATCTTCAGCTCGCCGCCCTCGAAGGTGTACGTGGGCGAGGCGGACAGCACGAGCCTGGCGTCCGGGAGCGGGCGCACGAACTGTACGACCGCAAAGACGATCACGAGGAGCAGGACCAGCGGGGTCCAGATCTTCACCCGCCGGAAGGTGGTGCGCAGCGGCGTCTCGGGCGGCGGCGGGGTGTTGGTCAGCTCCGCGAGGATCTCCAGCGGCGGGCGGGGCGGCAGCGGCTGCTGCTTGGTCCGCTCGGCCTCGGTGAGGGACGCGGGTACGGGACCGGGCGCGGGCGCTGCGGCGGGCGCGGGTGCCTTGGCCTCCGGCTTCGGGGCCCTCGCGTCCTTCGGGTCCTTCGACTCCGCCGGCGCCGGCTTCGGCTGCTCCGGCGTGGGCTTCGGCTGCTCCTGGGTGATGTCGCCCTGGAGCGGGCGGAAGGTCGAGCGCGGCAGCTTGAGCGCGGTCGTCGGCTGGTCGACGGGCTTCTTGTCGACGGGCATCTTGATGGCCGTCGTGGGCTGGTCGACGGGCGGCTTGACCGCCTTGAAGACCGCGGTCGGCTGGTCGACGGGCCCGCCCTTCGGCTCCGGCTTCGGCTCGGCCTTCGGCGCCGGCTTCGGCTCGGGCGAGGACGTGGCGGCGGACTCGGGCGAAGACCCGGACGCGGGCTTCGCGTCGGCCTTCGGCTCCGCCGGCTTGCGCGTGGCGAACCAGGACTCGGCGGGAGCCGCCCCGGTGTCCTCGGCGCGGCCCTCGGACGGCTCCGCGGCCCCGGCGGCCTTCGCCTCGGGCTCCGCCGCCTCCGGCTCCTCGTCGGCCGTCTCCGGGTCCGTCGCGGCCTTCGCCCCGGCGCCGTCTCCGGACACCTCGGCGGCCGCCTTCGACCGCTCCGGCTCCGGAGCCTCCTTAGCCCCGGCGGCCTTCTCGGCGGCCGCCGGTGCCTCGTCGGCCGTCTCCCGGACCGCCGCGGCCCCAGGCTCGCGGCCGGGCTCCTCCGCGCCCGCCTTCGGCTCCGGCGTCCGGGCCGCCTCGGCGCCGTCCCCGGACACCTCCGCGTCCGCCGCCGGCTTCTCCGCGACCGTCGCGTCCTCGGCCGCGTCCTCGGTCACCGAGGGCTCGTCCTCCGGCGCCGTCCGGGGCGCCAGGGCCCGGAAGACGGCCGTCGGCTCGTCCACCCGGCCCTGGAGGACGGACAGTCGCGGGTCCTTGCCGTCTCCGCCGACCGCGTTCTCCCGCTGCTCCGCCGCCTCGTCGGGGGACTCGCCCGCCACCGTGCCTCCTCCATCGCTCATGCGTACGTCCGAACCATCTACCAGTGTCCTGTGTGAACCCCTTGGCTCCCGTGCTAGACGAGAACGACATACCTACCGGTTCCCGTACGAAGCACCCAGGCACTCTCGACAGATGAATGTGAGAGGGGTCACCCTGTCATTCATCCACGCGGGGAGGCATGGATGGGCAGGAGCCGCAGAACAATTCCGGAGGAGCTTCTGCTGCTCGCTCTGGACCCGGCCACGGGTACCACAGCGCAGCCGCAGTCGCTCGACCTCGGCCTGGCCGGAGCACAGCTAGTGGAGCTGGCTCTGGCAGGACGGATAGCCCCTGACGGGGATCGTATCGCCGTGGTGATGCCACGGCCGACCGGAGATCCGACTCTGGACTCCGCGCTGGAACTGCTGCGCCGTCGCGGCAGTCCGGTTCGGGCCGTCCACTGGATCGGCGGGCCCCGGCTGGGGCTGCGCCAGACGTATCTCTCGCATCTGGAACGGTGCGGCATGGTGCATGCCGTCGAGGGCCAGATGTGCGGGGTGCTGCCGACGACTCGCTACCAGGCGACGGACACGGCGATCAGCCGGGAGATCAGGACCCGGCTGGACAGTGCGATCCGCACCGGCGTACCGCCGGACCCGCGGACCGCGGCGCTCGCCGCGCTGGCCCACGCGGTCGGTCTCGGCAAGCACCTCTACCCCGGCAACGAAGGACGGTCGTCGCGGTCCCGGCTGCGCGACCTGATCCGGCACGACCCGATGGGCGGTCTCGTGGCGCACGCCGTGATGGACGTCCAGAACGGCGTGGGCGCCCAGCCCCGCCGTAACCCGGCGGCGGCGGCCGGAGGCGTGCCGTCCCAGCCACGCCGAGGCACCATGGCGCGCGTCGCCATGTGACCCACCGGCACCCGGGCAGGCACACGCACAGCCACACGCACAGCCACACGTTCAGACACACGCTCAGGCACGTCCGAAGGCGCACCACCGGCACCGCATACGCGTGCGGGACGGCCGTCCCCACGGCCGCCCCGCACCGTTGCGTCGTCCCGTTGCGTTGTCGCCATTTCCCAGCGCACACCGCACCTTTGGTGGCAGTCTGCCAAGCAGTAGATACTCACAGCTACGCGCAGCAGACAGCCGGAGGTGCAGTTTTCGTGGCGTCCAGTGTCAACCCCACCGTCAGGCGACGCCGATTGGGCCAGGAGCTGCGCAAGCTCCGTGAGGCGAAGGGCATGACCGCCGAGCAGGTCGCCGAGCGCCTCCTCGTCTCCCAGTCCAAGATCAGCCGCCTCGAGAACGGCCGGCGCTCGATCAGCCAGCGCGACGTCCGCGACCTGTGCGGGGTGTACGAGGTCGAGGACGAGCACATGGTCAACTCGCTCATGCAGATGGCCAAGGACTCGCGCCAGCAGGGCTGGTGGCACGCCTTCGGCGACATCCCGTACAGCGTCTACATCGGTCTGGAGACGGACGCGGAGAGCCTGCGCGTGTACGAGCCGCAGATCATCCCGGGCCTGCTGCAGACCCACGCGTACGCCGAGGCCGTGATCAGCGGCGCGCTGCCGGAGTCCACGCCGGCCGACATCGACAAGCGGGTCACCGTGCGCACCCGCCGCCAGGACCGCATCAAGGACGAGGAGCGTCCGCTGCGGCTGTGGGCGGTCATCGACGAGGGCGCGCTGCGCCGCGTGGTGGGCAACAAGCAGCTGATGGTGGAGCAGCTGGAGCACCTGGTGGAGCAGTCGCACCTGCCGCACGTGACGGTGCAGGTGCTGCCGTTCCACATGGGCGCGCATCCGGGCATCAGCGGGCATTACGCGATCCTGGAATTCCCGGACACCTCCGACTCGTCCGTGGTCTACATCGAGGGCGTGACGAGCGACCTGTATCTGGAGAAGGCGCAGGACGTCGGCAAGTACAGCGTGATGTACGAGCACCTGCGGGCGCAGGCGCTGAATGCGGAGGACACGCGTGAGTTCGTGATGGACATTGCGAAGGCGTACGCGAGCGGCAAATGAGGGCGACCACGGGCGACTGAGGGCGACACCGCCTGAATGCCGACATTCGGCCGGGGCGGGAGGGAAGAGGCAGGTACGGTACACCCTCGACTCGCCCCGGCGGAAGCGCGGTTGGAATATGCCATCCGGTCGAGTGAACGACGGTCCCGCACCACGGGACCGGGGCAGTAGCGTCGATCACGCCAAAGCAAGAAGTTGGCGCGACACCTACTGGCAGCACTGGCAGAACCGGAGTGAGAAACATGGCCATTGTTAAGGGCGGAACGGACACCTGGACGAAGTCCTCGTATTCCGGTGGCAACGGAGCCTGCGTCGAAGTGAAGTCGCCCGTCGTGACCGCGATCGCGGTGCGCGACTCGAAGGCTCCCGAGGGTCCCGCCCTCTCCTTCGGACCGGACTCGTGGAGCGCGTTCGTGGGCGAGGTGAGCGCCGGGGCCCTGTGACCCCGCGCCGCTGTCCCAGCGCGTCATGGAATGAGCCCTCTCGACCGGTCCGCCGTCCTGGCCGAGGGGGCTCGGCTCTTGTCCCGGCCCCGCCCTGACCCGCCCCGTCCTGACCCGCCCCGGACCCTCCCCCTCCCGCCCCGCCCCCGTGCGGCTAGCGCAGCTCGTCGACGTAGCGGTCGGTCCCCGGCACCGTGGGAACGAACGGCGCCACCAGCTCCACCCGGCAGCCGCCTCCCCCGTCCCGCGCCATCGCCTCCAGGCCGGTGAAGTGGTCCTGCCAGCAGTCGCGCGGATCGCGCTCCAGGAACCACAGCAGGGTCAGCCGGGTGTCGACGCCCTCCACCTGCTTCACGTAGGTCATCCGGTCGCCCGGCAGCGGCGTCGGCCGGAAGACCGTCACCATGGCCGCGGGCGATCCGGCCAGCAGCCGCGGCAGCTCGCGCGAGCGCAGCCGCTCCACCAGCTCGGCCCGCCGCTCGGGCCCTTCGGCGTCGATCACCTGGAGGATCAGGCCGGCATAGGGATGGTCGAGCGCGTGGACGTCGCGCGGCCCGGCGGCGCCGTCGCGGTAGACGGTCACCTCGTGGTCCTGGAACGACGTGAAGACGTGGGTCCGGTCGTGGTAGACCCGCGCGTCGCGGTTCAGCCGCTTGTTGATGGCGACGGTCCACTTCATGTGCTCGTCGTAGCGGCCGTCGGTGATCCAGTAGGTGGAGAGGTAGCAGCCGGCGGTGACCGGCTGGGCGACCGCGGACTTCTCCGGGCCGCGGAGCGCCTGGAGTTCGCGGGTGGCGACCCAGCGGCGGCCCGCGTACATCCAGGGCATGGCCATGGCGCCGGCGTAGTAGTGGTCGTCCTCGTACCAGCGGTTGTAGGCGTACTCGTGGCCGGGATGCGGTTCCACCATGGTGATCAGGGCGTGGCCGGGCCGGACGCCGTACGGGCCGGCCGACGCCAGCTCCGCGTACGCCTCGATTCCCGCCCCGCCACCGGCCCCGCTCCCCGTCCCGCTCCCCGTCCCGTTCCTCGTCTCCTCGCTCACTCTTCTCCCCTTCCCTTGTGGGCGACTGCCACCTACTCTGACGGGCCGTCAGATAGATGGCCAGCCTCAAGGAGAGACGATGCTTCTTCAGGGAAAGACCGTCGTCGTGTCCGGTGTCGGCGCCGGGCTCGGACACCGGGTCGCCGAGACGGTGGTACGGGACGGAGGCCGGGCGGTGCTCGGGGCGCGCACCCAGGCCAATCTGGCCAAGTCGGCCGCGGAGATCGACCCGGAGGGCACCAGGACCGCCTTCCTGTCCACCGACATCACCGACGAGGCGCAGTGCGAGGCGCTGGCCGCGCTCGCGGTCGAGCGCTTCGGCGGGATCGACGCGGTGGTGCACGTGGCCGCCTGGGACTCGTACTTCGGCGGACTCGAGGACGCCGACTTCGCGACCTGGCAGGGCGTCCTGGACGTGAACCTGCTCGGCACGCTGCGGATGACCCGGGCCTGCCTGCCGGGCCTGAAGGCGCGGGGCGGCGGTTCGGTCGTGCTGATCGGCACGCAGTCGGCGGTGGCCGCGCCCTCCCAGGTGCGGCAGGCGGCGTACGCGGCCTCGAAGGGCGCGCTGACCTCGGCCATGTACTCGCTGGCGCACGAGCTCGGCCCGCACCGGATCAGGGTCAACACCGTGCTGCCGGGCTGGATGTGGGGGCCGCCGGTCCAGGCGTACGTGCAGTTCACGGCGCACACCGAGCAGGTGCCGGAGACGGAGGTGCTGGGCCGGCTGACCGAGCGGATGGCGCTTCCGGAGCTGGCGACGGACGGGGACGTGGCGGAGGCGGTGGCCTTCCTGGCCTCGGACCGGGCGCGGGCGATCACGGGTCAGTCGCTGCTGGTGAACGCGGGTGAGCTGATGCGCTGACGCCCTTCCCGGAGCCGGATCACATGTTCATGGACATGAACAAGGGTCAGTAAACCGAACGATTTTACCGTCCCTTGACCCTCCCCTGCATTGTGGCCGCCTTTCAACTCCCCACACCATGAACCGCGTTCAGAAGGCGGACCGGACCTCATGGAGGGGACGCAATGGACAGTCTCGACTGGGCCGTGCTCATCGGCTACTTCGGCGTCATGGTCGCGATCGGCGTCTGGTCCCACAAGCGCGTGGACGACGTCTCCGACTTCTTCACCGCGGGCGGCCGCATGCCCTGGTGGCTCTCCGGCATCTCCCACCACATGTCCGGCTACAGCGCCGTGATGTTCACCGGGTACGCGGGCATCGCCTACACCTACGGCGTCACCTCCTACGTCACCTGGTCCTTCCCCATCGCGCTCGGCATCGCCGTCGGCGCCCACCTCTTCGCGCCCCGCCTCAACCGGCTCCGCTCCCGGCTGCACGTCGCCTCGCCGCTCGAGTACCTGAAGAACCGCTACAACCTGCCCACCCAGCAGGCCCTCGCCTGGTCCGGCGTCCTGCTGAAGATCGTGGACGTGGGCGCCAAGTGGGCCGCCATCACCACCCTGCTGTCCGTCTTCACCGGGATCTCCCTCAATCAGGGCATCCTCGTCACCGGCGTCGTCACCGGCATCTACTGCACGGTCGGCGGCCTGTGGGCGGACGCGCTCACCGAACTCGGCCAGTTCGTCATCCAGCTGCTCGCCGGCGTCGCCATGCTCGTGGCCGTGCTCGGCCGGCTCGGCGGGATCGAGGCGCTGTGGACCGTCTGGGACCGGCCCGAACTGCACGGCCACACGGCGCCGACGGCCGGCCCGTACACGCTGACCTTCCTCCTCGCGTACCTCTTCATCAAGACCTTCGAGTACAGCGGCGGCATGTGGAACCAGGCCCAGCGCTACATGGCCACGCCGACCGCCCGCGAGGCCACCCGCTCCGGCCGGCTCTCCGCCGCGCTGTGGCTCGTCTGGCCGCTCGTCCTCTTCTTCCCCATGTGGTGCGCGCCGCTGCTCGTGCGGCCCACGAAGCCCGACGCCTCCGACGCGTACGCGCTGATGACCGAGCAGCTGCTGCCGCATGGGCTGCTCGGCCTCGTGGTCGTCGGCTTCTTCTCGCACACCATGGCCATGTGCTCCTCCGACGCCAACGCCATCGCGGCCGTCTTCACCCGGGACATCGCACCCGTCCTGAGCAAGGCCGCCCGCACCTGGTCGCAGGCCGCCGGTCTGCTCGCGGCGCGCTGGTCGACGGTCGCCTTCCTCGGCCTGTCGATGGCGGTCGCCACCCAGGTGAACTCGCCCGCCTTCAAGGACATCATCACGGTCGTCATCACGTGGGTGGCCGGGCTCATGGGGCCGATCGCGATCCCGTTCATGCTCGGGCTGCTGCGCGCCTTCCGCAGGTCCGGGCCGACGGCGGCGCTCGTGTCCTGGGCGGCCGGGCTCCTCGCCTTCTGGCTCACCCACTACGGTCTCGACGGCGTCGAGCTCCAGATCCAGATCGTCGCGCCGCTCGCCACCTCGCTGGTGCTGTACGTGCTGATCGGCTACGTGAGGCCGGAGGCCACGCCCGAGCGGGACGCGCTCCTGGACCGCATCAACGGCGACGGCGACGGCGCGGCCGCCGTCCCGGCGCAGGCCGGCGACCGGTCCGGTCAGCCTCTCGCCTAGCGGTCCGGCCGGCCGCTCGGACGGCGGGCCGGTCAGCCTCTCGGATAGCGGGCCAGCCAGCCCGACGTGGTCTCGTCCGTGCCCGGCCCGTGCAGGGCGGCGCCCTGGGTCATCTCCATCGCGAAGTCGTCCGCGAGCTCCAGGACCGTGGCGCGGCCCTCGAGTCCGGCCACCCAGGCCGGCGGGAGGGCCGTCTCGCCGTGCAGGGCGCCGAGCAGCGCGCCGGTGAGGGCGCCGGTCGCCGCCGACGGGCCGTCGTGGTTGACCGCGAGCCGCAGGCCGTGCCGGATGTCCTCGCCGACCAGCGCGCAGTAGACCGCCGCCGCCAGCTGGCCCTCGGCCCGGTCCTCGCCCGCCCCGAGCGCCGTCACCCGCTCCGCGTCCGGCATGCCCTGGCGTACGGCTCCGAGCGCGGCCTCCAGGGCGTCCGTCACCGGCTCGTGGCCGGGGCGCGGGGCCAGCTGGGCGACGGCCGTGCGGACGGCACCGTCCACGCTGTCGCCGCGGGCCAGGCCGTGCACGACGACCGCGAGGGCGCCGGCCGACAGAAAGGCGGCCGGCGCGCCGTGCGTCTGCGCCGCGCACTCCACCGCGAGCTGGCAGACCAGCTGCGGCTCCCAGCCGACGAGCAGCCCGAAGGGCGCCGAGCGGACCAGGGCGCCGGAGTCGGCCGCCTCCGGGTTCTTGGGCCGGTCCAGGGTGCCGAGGACCTCGTCGCCGAGGCCGGTCAGGCAGGCCCGGGCCGGGTTCCGGCGGGCGTAGAGCCATTCCTCGCGGCCCAGCCAGCCCAGGTCGGGGCGCCGCTCGTCGGGGCCCCAGTCGCGCTGGGTGGCGGCCCAGCGCAGGTGCGCCCGGTGGACGTCGGTGGGCGGGTGCCAGGCGCCGGTGTCGCGCCGGACCTGGGCGCGGACGAGGCCGTCGACGGTGAACAGGGACATCTGCGTGGCGGCGGTGACGGCGCCCCGGCGGCCGTGCGCCGGGACCGGTTCGGTCAGGCCCTCGGGGCCGTGGGCCGCGCGGAGCTCGGCGAGCGTCCGCCCCTCCGCCCCGGCGCCGAGCGCGTCGCCGACCGCCCCGCCGAGCAGGCAGCCGCGGACCCTGGCCCGGAAGTCCTGCTGCTCGGTGCGGCCCCACACGACCGCGGCTGTGGTGGTCACGACGTGCCCTCCCCCCGTCCGAGGTCCCGTGAACCGGTCTGCGCAGCACTGTAATAGACCGGATGCGCTCGTTCGGGGGGCGGAACGTTTTAAGTTCGGACGCCCTTCGGTCCGCTTTTGACCGCAGTTCGTGTCGCGTCCCGCCGCTACTCCGCGGGCAGCAGCGGCAGCAGCTCCGGCAGGTGGCCGTCGGAGGCGCGGGCCGTGCGTCGCCGCTCCTCCGGGACCTCGCCGTACAGCGTCGTCCGCGGCCTCGCCGGGCGGCCGGCCGCCTCCGCGATGGCCTCCAGGTCGCGGATGGAGCGGTACGAGCCGTAACTCGACCCGGCCATACGGGAGATGGTCTCCTCCATCAGCGTGCCGCCGAGGTCGTTCGCGCCGGAGCGGAGCATCTCGGCGGCGCCGTCGGCGCCGAGCTTGACCCAGCTGGTCTGGATGTTCGGGATGTGCGGGTGGAGCAGCAGCCGGGCCATGGCGGTCACGGCCCGGTTGTCGCGGACGCTCGGGCCGGGGCGGGCGATGCCGGCGAGGTAGACGGGCGCGTTGGTGTGGATGAAGGGCAGCGTCACGAACTCGGTGAAGCCGCCGGTCCGCTGCTGGATGCCGGCGAGCGTGCGGAAGTGGCCGAGCCAGTGACGGGGCTGGTCCACGTGCCCGTACATCATCGTCGACGAGGAGCGGATGCCGAGCTCGTGGGCGGTGGTGATCACCTCGATCCAGGTGGCGGTGGGCAGCTTGCCCTTGGTGAGCACCCAGCGGATCTCGTCGTCGAGGATCTCGGCGGCCGTGCCCGGGATCGAGTCGAGCCCGGCCTCCTTGGCGGCGGTGAGCCACTCGCGGATCGACAGACCGGTGCGGGAGGCGCCGTTGACGACCTCCATCGGCGAGAAGGCGTGCACGTGCATGCCGGGAACGCGCTTCTTCACCGCCCGCGCGATGTCGAAGTAGGCGGTGCCGGGCAGGTCGGGGTGGATGCCGCCCTGCATGCAGACCTCGACCGCGCCCACGTCCCAGGCCTGCGCGGCCCGGTCGGCGACCTGGTCGAGGGAGAGGGTGTAGGCGTCGGCGTCGGTACGGCGCTGGGCGAAGGCGCAGAAGCGGCAGCCGGTGTAGCAGACGTTGGTGAAGTTGATGTTGCGGGTGACCACGTACGTGACGTCGTCGCCGTTGACCGACCGGCGGACGTCGTCGGCGACGGCGCACAGCGCGTCGAGGGCCGGCCCGTCGGCGTGCAGCAGGGCGAGGGCCTGCGGGTCGGTGAGCCTCGTCGGGTCGTCGGCGGCGACGCGCAGCGCCTCGCGCACGTCGGTGTCGATGCGCTCGGGGACCATGCCGGGCGCGGCGGCCTCGCGCAGGGCGTCCCAGTCGCCGTAGACGTGGTCGAAGTCCTCGCGGCGGTCGCCGGTGCGGCCGGTCGTGTCGATGGTGCGGTGGAGGTCGGTGCGGCCGGTGCCGGCCGAGGTCGCGGTGAAGGTCTCGTCGGGCTCCTGCCAGGGCAGGCCGCGCACCGGCGCGTCCGGGTCGGCGAGGCCGGTGTCCGGGTCGGCGAGGGCGCGGACGTGCGGCAGCAGCCGCGGGTCGAGCCAGGGCTCGCCGCGGGTGACGAACTCGGGATAGACGCAGAGCCGTTCGCGCAGCTCGAAGCCGGCGGCGGCGGACTTCTCGGCCAGCTCCTCGATCCGGGGCCAGGGCCGCTCGGGGTTGACGTGGTCGATGGTGAGCGGCGAGACGCCGCCCCAGTCGTCGATGCCGGCGGCGATGAGCCGGCCGTACTCGGCGTCGACCAGGTTGGGCGGCGCCTGCAGGCAGGCGGCGGGGCCCATGATGAGCCGGGCGACGGCGACGGTGGCGACCAGGTCGTCGAGCTCGGCGTCCGGCATGCCGCGCATCGCCGTGTCCGGCTTGGCGCGGAAGTTCTGGATGATCAGCTCCTGGATGCCGTGGTAGGCGCGGGCGATCCGGCGCAGCGCGAACAGCGACTCGGCGCGCTCCTCCACGGTCTCGCCGATGCCGAGCAGCAGTCCGCTGGTGAACGGCACGGAGGAGCGGCCGGCGTCCTCCAGGACGCGCAGCCGCACGGCGGGCTCCTTGTCGGGCGAGCCGTGGTGCGGGCCTCCGGGCTCGCTCCACAGCCGCTCGGCGGTCGTCTCCAGCATCATGCCCATGCTGGGCGCGACGGGCTTGAGCCGCTGGAAGTCGGTCCAGGACAGCACGCCGGGATTGAGGTGCGGGAGGAGCCCGGTCTCCTCCAGGATCCGGATCGCCATGGCCCGTACGTACGCGACGGTGTCGTCGTAGCCGTGCGCGTCCAGCCACTCGCGGGCCTCGGGCCAGCGGTCCTCCGGCTTGTCGCCGAGCGTGATGAGGGCTTCCTTGCAGCCGAGTTCGGCGCCCTTGCGCGCGATGTCCAGCACCTCGTCGGGCGACATGAACATCCCGTGCCCGGCCCGGCGCAGCTTGCCGGGCACGGTCGCGAAGGTGCAGTAGTGGCACTTGTCCCGGCACAGTCGCGTGAGCGGTATGAACACGCTCTTCGAGTACGTGATGATCCCGGGCCGGCCGGCCTCGGCGAGCCCCGCGTCCCGCACCCGCCCGGCCACCTCGACCAGCGCCTGGAGATCCGCGCCCCGCGCCCGCAGCAGCACGGCGGCCTCGCCGACATCGAGCGCGACTCCGTCCCTGGCCCGCCTGAGCGCCCGCCGCATGGCGTTCTCGGTGGGTCCGGAGCTGGGTGCCGCCTGGTGATCCGTCATGGACCGAGCATACGAGCGGCTCACAGGTACCGGGCGAAGTCGTCGAGGACGTCCAGGACCTCGCGCTCCGGCGCCGGCGGGAGCTGGACGACGACCTCCTCGCAGCCGAGGGCCTCGTAGTGGGCGAGCTTGCCCGGTGTCGGGAGGACCGCGAAGGGCACGACCTGGAGGGCCTTCGGGTCGCGGCCGGCCTGTTCCCAGGCGGTGCGCAGGACCGGGAGCGTCTCGGTCAGGCCGCGGCCGCCGACGGGCATCCAGCCGTCGGCGTAGTCCGTGACGTGGGAGAAGAGCTTGGGTCCCGCGGCGCCGCCGACGAGGGTGCGGGGTGCGCCGTGGCGCGGTTTCGGCCAGGCTTCGGAGGCGCGGACCGCGTGCCCGAAGGAGCCCTCGTACGCGGTGGGTTCGGGCGCCCACAGGGCGCGCATCAGGTGGACGGCGTCGCGGGTGCGCTCGCGGCGGGTGGACCAGACGACGCCGTGGTCGGCGGCCTCCTCGCGGTTCCAGCCGAAGCCGACGCCGAGGGTGAAGCGGCCGCCGGAGAGGTGGTCGAGGGTCGCGACCCGCTTGGCGAGGGCGATCGGGTCGTGCTCGGCGACCAGCGTGACGCCGGTCCCGAGCCCGAGCCGCTCGGTGACGGCCGCGGCCTGGCCGAGGGCCACGAACGGGTCGAGGGTGCGCCCGTACTCGCGCGCGAGCGGGCCGCCGGCCGGGTGCTCGGTGTCCCGGGAGACCGGGATGTGGGTGTGCTCGGGCAGATAGAGCCCGGCGAAGCCGCGCTGCTCCAGCTCGCGGGCGAGCCGGACGGGTGTGATGGTCTCGTCGGTCAGGAAGATCGTGGTCGAGATCCGCATGGGGGCACGGTAGGGGCTGGGGCGTGGATTTCCGAGAGGTGCGGCTGAGATGCGACGGGCCCGCGCCCGGCGGGCGGCGCCCGGCGTCCGGCGGGACGGTCGAGAAGGTGCGGGCCCGGCAGCGGGAACTGGGCCTGCCGGAGGCGTTCGAGTGGGTCGCGGAGACGACGCCGGGCCTGCGGGCGGCGATCGAGGCGAGCGGGCTCGAGGTGCACGAGCACCCTTTGATGGTCCTGACGGCGGACGCGGACGCGCGGCCGAGTCCGCCGCACGACGTCACCGTCCGCATGGTGGGCGCGGCCGACCCGGCACTGGGCAGCGCCGTCGCCGCCCCGTACGCCGCGTTCGGCGCCACGCCCGCTCCCGGCGTCGAGACTCAGGTCGCGGCCCGGATCGAGGCGGGCCTCACCCGCCTCGCCGCCGCCTTCGACCGCTCCGGCACCGCGCTCGCGGCGGGCCAGCACCAGCCGGTCGGCCCGGTCACCGAGGTCGTCGGCGTCGGCACCCGCCCGGAGGCCCGCCGCCGCGGCCTGGGCCTCGCCGTGACGGCCGCCCTGGTCGCCGACGCCCGCGCCCTCGGCGTCGAGACGGTCTTCCTCACCGCGACGGACGCCACCGTCGCCCGCCTCTACGCCCGCCTGGGCTTCCGGACGGCCGGCACGGCCCTGATCGCGGAGCCGCCGGGACAGGCCGGGTAGCGCACGTTCCAGGGCCGTCCGTGACGGGCCCCGGGTCCCGGCGAACACGCGCAGAAAAAAACTTCCCCGAAGCGGTCACACTCTCCCCGCGCGCTCCGTCGGTGCGGTGAAGGCAACGACAGACCACGCACCAGCAGACGCGAGGAGCGCACCCCATGCAGCACGAGACCAAGGCCCGGATGAGCAACCCCGCCACCGTCCTGCCGACCGCGATGCCCGCGATCATGGAGCTGATGAAGGCCACCCGTGAGGCCGGTGTCCCGGAGAGCACCCTGGAGCTGGTGCACCTGCGGGCGAGCCAGATCAACAACTGCGGGTTCTGCGTGGACTTCGGGGCGAGGAGCGCGCGGAAGAACGGTGTGAGCGACGAGAAGCTGTTCGCCGTCGCCGCGTGGCGGGAGACGCCGTACTTCACCGAGGAGGAGCGGGCCGCGCTCGCGCTCGCCGAGGCGGCGACGCGGCTCGCCGACGCCTCGGACGCCGTGCCGGACGCGGTGTGGGACGCCGCCGCCGACCACTACGACGAGAAGCAGCTCGCCGCGATCGTGCTGATGGTGGGCGTCACCAACCTCTTCAACCGGCTGAACGTCACGACCCGCCAGCCGGCCGGCGCGGGCTGGTGAGCCGCGGTGCGCGCACCATCCGTACGTCGACCGGGTCCTCGGACTCGACGGTGAAGCCCGCCCGCTCGTAGAGCCGGCGTGCCGCGCTGCCCTGGACCACGGTCAGCCGGACCGGGGCGGCGCGCGCGTCGGCCCGGTCGAGGAGCGTGGTGAGCACGGCCGTGCCGAGGCCCCGTCCCTGGGCCTCGGGCGCGAGGTAGAAGTGGGACAGGTAGTGGCCGGGGCCGTGCGCGTCCGGGGCGAAGGCGACGCAGCCGGCGAAGGCGCCGGCCACCTCGATCACCCAGGTGTGGGCGGGCCGGAACTCGTCGCGCAGCCGCTGCCGCACCCGGTGGTCGTCGTAACGGCCGAGCCGTTCCAGGTCGTCCCGCATCACCACCGCCTTCAGCTCGGCGACGGTCTCGACGTCCTCCGCCCGGGCCGGGCGCAGCGTCCAGGCGGTGGGCGCCTTCGCTGCCGGCGGGCTCGTCCTCGTGGGCGTGTGCGACATGGCGGCATCGTAGAAAAGACGAGGTGGCGGGACCCCCCACGGGCCCGCCACCTCGCCGCTGTCCCTCACCGGTCGGTCAGTCCTCGACGACCAGCGACGGGGTCTCCTTGGTGAGCACCTCGCCGCGGAAGAACGCGGGGCTGCGGCGCTGCATCACCAGCATGATCACCACGCCGAGCAGCAGCAGCCCGACGCCGATGACGAACACGGATCCGACGCCGAGGACCGCGGAGCCGGAGCCGTAGGCCGGGTCCCACATGTCGTACAGCGTCTTGCCGAAGACGGCGGTCAGCATCAGGCCGCCGAGGAAGGGGATCACGCCCTTGAAGGCGAGGTCGCGGGCGGAGCGGAAGAGCTCGCCGCGGAAGAACCACACGCAGGCGAAGGCCGTCAGCGCGTAGTAGAAGCAGATCATCAGGCCGAGCGCGTAGATGGTGTCGACCAGGACGTTCTCGCTGACCAGGGTCATCACGGTGTAGAAGACGCCGGTCGCGACGCCGGCGACGACGGTGGCCTTGCCGGGCACCTTGAAGACCGGGTGGACCTTGGCGAAGGACGGCGGCAGCGCCTCGTAGCTGGACATGGCGAGGACCGTGCGGGCGACCGGGATGAAGGTGGTCTGCAGGCTGGCGGCGGCGGAGGCGAGGACGGCGACGAACAGCGCGATGCCGAGGACGGGGCCCATGACGGGGCCCGCGAGGGCGGCGAAGACGTTGTCGGAGGTGTCCGGGTTCGCGAGGCCGAGGCCCTTGTCGCCGGAGCCGACGACCATCTGGGCGGCGACGCCGGTGGCGAGGTAGGAGCCGACCAGGACGACCATCGAGATGAGCGCGGCGCGGCCGGGCGTCTTGTCGCTGTCGGTGGTCTCCTCGTTGGCCGTGAGGCAGGTGTCCCAGCCCCAGTACATGAAGATCGACAGCGAGAGGCCGGCGGTGAAGGCCGCGAAGGAGCCGACGGAGAACGGGTTCAGCCAGGACCAGGAGAAGCTCGCGCCGGTCGGGAAGTCGACCGAGCCGGCCTTCGAGAAGGCCATGACGACGAAGACGGCGAGGACGGCGAGCTGGAGGCCGACCAGGGTGTACTGCACGCCCTTGGTGGCCGTCATGCCGCGGTAGCTGATCGCGGTCGCGGCGGCGATCAGGGTGAGGCAGGTGAGGATGTGGACGGCCTTGTTGTCGTCCAGGGCGGCGATGGAGTCGTTGCCGCTGATCTCACCGGCGAGCAGCCAGAAGTACGAGGTCGCGACGCCGGCCAGGTTGGAGAGCACGATGATCGTCGCGATGACGAGGCCCCAGCCGCACATCCAGCCGACCTTGGGGCCGAAGGCCTTGACGGTCCAGGTGAAGGAGGTGCCGCAGTCGGGCATGCGCTTGTTGAGCTCGCGGTAGGCGAACGCGACGAGCAGCATCGGCAGGAAGCCCGCGAGGAACACGGCGGGCATCTGCAGGCCGACCTCGCCGGCGGTGGAGCCGAGGGTGGAGGTCAGGCAGTAGACGGGAGCGACGGTGGAGATGCCGATGACCGCGCTGCCGAGAAGGCCCACGGAGTTGCCGCCGAGGCCTTTGGTGCGCACGCCACTGGTGTCTCCCGGGGCAGGGACGCCCCTTACCGTGTCTCCGGCCTGGGGCCGTACATCCACCTGAGTCATGAACAGGACGTTAAATGCTGCGGTTTCCACATCCGGAAGATCGAAGTCCGTTCGGATGAACGATCATCGCCTTGCATTGCCAGGGCGAATCCGGACATGCACCAATGATTGAAAGATCGACTAACGGCGCGGCCCGACCAACCGGTAGGCACGTCGCCGAGTGTCCGATATGCGGGAACCGCAGCACTGCCCCAAATGTCCGTTTTCAAATTTTCCCAAGGAATTTTTCGAGGCCCTCCGGCAGCGGGTTCAGCCGGGCCACACCACCGCCTGCAGTTCGCTGTACGCGTGCAGCGCGTAGGAGCCCACGTCCCGCCCCACACCGCTCTTCTTGAACCCGCCGAACGGCGCCTCCATGTTCCGGCCGATCGTGTTCACGCCGACGCCGCCGGCCCGCAGCCGGCCCGCCACACGGAAGGCGCGGGCCACGTCGCCCGACCACACGTAGTCGATCAGCCCGTAGTCGCTGTCGTTCGCCAGCGCCACGCCCTCCTCCTCGTCGTCGAAGGGCACCACCACGACCACCGGGCCGAAGATCTCCTCCCGCACCACCCGCATCTCGGAGGTGCAGTCCGCGAGCAGCGTCGGCGCCACGTAGAAACCGCAGTCGAGACCGGGCCCGGCCGGCCGCTCGCCGCCCGCCACCACCCTGGCGCCCTCCTTGCGCCCCAGCTCGACGTACGCCTCCACACGGTCGCGGTGCGCCGCCGAGATCACCGGGCCGACCACCGTGCCCCGCTCCGCCGGATGCCCCACCTTCAGATGACCGGCGTACGCGGCCAGCTGCGCCACCAGCCGGTCGTGGATCCCGCGCTGGGCGAGGACGCGCGTCGGAGCCGTACAGATCTGCCCGCTGTAGAAGGAGAACGTCGTCCCGATGCCCATGACGGCCGCGTCCAGGTCGGCGTCGTCGAAGACCAGCGCCGCGCCCTTGCCGCCCAGCTCCATCAGCTGCCGCTTCAGCTGCCGGCCGCACACCTCGCCGATCGCCTGCCCGACCGCCGTGGAGCCGGTGAACGAGACCATGTCGACCGCCGGCGAGTCCACGGCCGCCTCGCCCACGGCGGGCGCCGAACCGGTCACCACGTTCACCACTCCGGCCGGGACGCCGGCCTCGTCGAGGGCCCGGGTCATCGCGTACACCGACAGCGGGTCCTGCGGGGCCGGCTTCACCAGCACCGTGTTGCCCATCGCGAGCGCCGGGGCGATCTTGCCGGCCGGGTTCGCCCAGGGATTGTTGTACGAGGTGATGCAGGTGACCACGCCGACCGGGCGCCGCACCGCCACCGCCCCGAACACCCCGGCCCGGCCCATCGGGCCCGCCTCGTTGATCTGCGGCGGCAGCGCCTGCTCCACCGGCTCGAGCGCGCCGCGCGCGTAGCGGCGGAACCGGGAGGAGCCGACGGCCACCTGCATCCCGCGGGCCGTCGCCGTCGTCGCGCCCGTCTCGGCCCGGGCCAGCAGGGTGTTCGCCTCGGCGTCGCGGGCCATCAGGTCCGCGGCCCGGTCCAGGATCGCGGCCCGCTCCTCCGGCTTCGTCCGCGACCAGGTCGCGAAGGCCGCGCGGGCCGCCTCGGCCGCCTCGTGGACCTGCGCGCGGGAGGCCTCGGGCGCCAGGCCCACGACCTCCCCGGTGGCCGGGTCGGTCACCTCGTAGTGCCCGCCGTCGGGCTCGACCCACTCCCCGCCCACGTAGAGCCGCTCGGTCCTCATCGGGTGCTCACCGTCCTCGTGTCGCGGCCCGAGCGCAGCACCCGGCCCGGGACCGCGCCCGTGACCCGGTCGTCCCGTACCGTCTCCACGCCGTTGACCCGCACCGACACGATGCCGACCGCCCGCGAGTCCAGGCGTGGGCTGTCGCCCGGCAGGTCGTGCACGAGCGTCGCCGGGCCCGCGTCGATCCGCTCCGGGTCGAACAGGACGAGGTCGGCGTGGTGGCCCTCGGCGATCCGGCCGCGGCCGCGCAGCCCGAAGAGCCGGGCCGGGTCGTCGCTGAGCATCTTCACGGCCTGCTCCAGCGGCACCAGCTTCCGGCCGCGCAGACAGTCGCCGAGGAAGCGGGTGGTGTACGGCGCCCCGCACATCCGGTCCAGGTGCGCGCCCGCGTCGGAGCCGCCGAGCAGCACGTCCTCGTGCCGCCAGGTCTCGCGGCGCAGCGCCCAGGAGGCCGGGTCGTTGTCGGTGGGCATCGGCCACAGGACGGTGCGCAGGTCGTCGTTGGCGCAGATCTCGACCAGGCACTGGAAGGCGTCCTGGCCGCGTTCGGCGGCGATGTCCCGAACGACCCGCCCGGTCAGGCCGTGGTTCTCCTTGCTGTACGTGTCGCCGATGACGTAGCGGTCGAAGTGCGCGAGCCGTCGGAAGACGCCTGCTTCCTTGGAGTCGGCGCGGCGCAGCATCTCGGCCCGGACCTCGGGGTCGCGGAGCCGGGCGATTCGCTCGGGCACGGGCAGGGCGAGGATCTCGCCCCAGCCCGGGATGAGGTTGAGCGCGCAGAAGGTGCCGAGCGACATGTTCATGGGCGTGAGGATCGGCATGGTGAGCGCGACGATCCGGCCGCCGGACGCGCGGGCCCGCTCGGACGCGAGGAGCTGGCGCGGGACGCGCTCGGGGACGGCGGCGTCGATGGTGAGGACGTTCCAGTTGAGGGGCCGGCCGGCGGCGGCCGTCATCTCCACGAAGAGGTCGATCTCGGCGTCCGAGAACTGGTCGAGGCAGCCGGCCAGGATCGCCTCGATCTGGGTGCCCTCGTGCTCGCCGACGGCCCGGGACAGGGCGATCAGCTCGGCGGGCGTCGCGTGGCGGGAGGCGACGGGAGCGCCGTCGCCGTCGGAGTGGGTGGCGGACTGGGTGGTGGACAGGCCCCAGGCGCCGGCCTCCATGGCGTCCTTCAGCAGGTCGACCATCTGCCGCAGCTGCTCGGGCGTGGGCTGCCCGCCGACGGCGTCCGGCCCCATGACGTAACGCCGCAGGGCGCAGTGGCCGACCATGAAGCCGGCGTTGACCGCGATCCGCCCTTCGAGGGCGTCGAGGTACTCGGCGAACGACGACCAGGTCCAGTCGACGCCCTCCTCCAGGGCCGCGAGGGCCATGCCCTCGACCTTCGACATCATCCGGCGGGTGTAGTCGGCGTCCTCGGGCCGGCCGGGGTGGAGCGGGGCGAGGGTGAAGCCGCAGTTCCCGCCGGCGACGGTGGTGACGCCGTGGTTCATGGAGGGCGTGGCGTAGGGATCCCAGAAGAGCTGGGCGTCGTAGTGGGTGTGCGGGTCGACGAAGCCGGGCGCGAGGACGAGCCCGGTGGCGTCCTCCTCGGTGCGGGCGGCGGCGCCCGGCTCGGCGAGGACGATCCGCCCGTCGCGTATCCCGACGTCGGCGACGAACGCGGGTGCGCCGGTGCCGTCCACGACGGTGGCGCCCTTGATGAGGTGGTCGAGCATGGCGTCCCTTTCCTGCGCGGGTTGCGGTGCGGGTGCGATGCGATGCGGCTCTACGTGGGTGCGCCCCGGCCCGGAGGCCGCCGCGGAACGGCCTCCGGCCGGGGCCGGTACGGGACGACGGTCCGGGAAGACACCGCCCCGCGCTCGAGGTGCGGGGCCGGCCGGCCCCGGGGCTCAGCTCCCCGCGGCCTGGCGGAAGCGGGTGGTGCGGTGGACCGGGTCGGTGTCGATCTCGGGGATGACGTGCTCGCCGATGAGCTTGATCGTGTTCATCGTGTCCTCGTAGGAGATGCCGATCGGCAGGCCGAAGGACAGCTGGTCCGCGCCCGCCTGCTCCCACCGCTTGCACTGGGCGAGCACCTCGCTCGGGTCGCCGCAGATCATCAGCTCCTCCTGGATGAGGAGCTCGATGATCTCGGCGGAGTACTCGGGCAGGAGCTCCGGCCACTCCGGGACGCCCTCGGGCCGCGGGAAGGTGTCGTGGTAGCGGAAGAGCAGCGACTGGAGGTAGTTCAGGCCGCCGCCGACCGCGATCTCGACGGCCTTGTCGTGGGTCTCGGCGCAGATCGCCGTCGAGGTGACCATGACGTTGTCGTTGACGAAGTCGCCGACGGCCTTGGCCTCCTTGATCGCGGTCTTGTAGGACTCGACGACCCACTCCATGTCGGAGACCTTCTGCACACTGAAGCCGAGGACCCCGAGCCCCTTGCGGCCCGCCATCGCGTACGAGGACGGCGACCCGGCGGCGTACCACATGGCCGGGTGGGACCTGCCGTACGGCTTGGGCAGGACCTTGCGCGGCGGGAGCGACCAGTGCTTGCCCTGGAAGCCGGCGTAGGTGTCCTGGAGCCACATCTTGGGGAACTCGGCGATCGTCTCCTCCCAGATCTCCTTGGTGTGGTTCATGTCGGTGATGCCCGGCATGAACCCGAGGATCTCGTGGGAGCCGGCGCCGCGGCCGGAGCCGAACTCGAAGCGGCCCTGGGAGAGGTGGTCGAGCATGGCGACCTTCTCGGCGACCTTCACCGGGTGGTTGACGGGCGCCAGCGGGTTGAAGATGCCGGAGCCGAGATGGATGCGCTCGGTGGCGTGGGCGAGGTACCCGAGGTAGACGTCGTTGGCGGAGAGGTGGGAGTACTCCTCCAGGAAGTGGTGCTCGGAGGCCCAGGCGTACTTGAAGCCGGACCGGTCCGCCTGGATGACGTACTCGGTCTCCTCCATGAGGGCCTTGTGCTCGGCTTCGGGATCGGTCTCGGCGCGCTTGCCGACGTATCCCTGTACGAAGATCCCGAATTCCAAGGGAGTTCACCGTCCTCGAAGATTTCTGACGCCTCGTCAGATTCGTTGATGTGCCCGACTTTCGCACCGTGCGACAGGTGCGTCAATACCTGATGGAGCGTCAGAAAAGCCTGACGCCGGCCAGCCAGCCGCCGTCGATGACGAACGGCTGGCCCGTGATGTACGCCGAGTCGTCGGACGTCAGGAAGAGCGCCAGGGCCGCCACCTCCTCCGGGCGGCCGATCCGCCCGAGCGGCACGAGGCTGCGGTAGAGCTCCGCCGTCGCCGCCGGATCCACGCCCTCCGGATTGCTCATCGGGGTGTCGATCGCGCCCGGGCAGACGGCGTTGACCCGGATGCCCCTGCCGGCCAGCTCCAGGGCCGCGACCCGGGTGAGACCGAGCACGGCGTGCTTGCTCGCCGCGTAGGCCCCGACGCCCGCCATGCCGGTCACGCCGGTGTACGAGGCGGTGTTCACGATCGTGCCGCCGCCGGCCGCCTCGATCTCGGGCGCCACCGTGCGGATCCCCAGGAAACAGCCCACCTGGTTGACCTGCGTGATCGCCTGGAACTCGGCGAGCGGCGTCGACACCAGCTCGTTGAAGCGCAGGATGCCCGCGTTGTTCACAAGGCCGTCGATCCGCCCGAAGCGCTCCGTCGCCGCGGCCACGGCCGCCGCCCAGTCCGCCTCGCTCGTCACGTCGAGGTGGACGTACGCCGCCCGCTCCTCGCCCAGCTCCTTGGCGAGCGCCTCGCCCGGCGCGTCCAGGACGTCCGCCAGGACCACCTTCGCGCCCTCGGCGGCGAACAGCCGCGCCTCCTGCTCGCCCTGCCCGCGCGCCGCGCCCGTGACGACGACGACCCGCCCGTCCAGCTTGCCCATGTGTCCGACTCCTCTAGGTGAGATGCACGGCGACCTCGGCGGCGAAAGCGGCCATCTGGTCGGTGAGTTCGGTACGGCTCCGGGAGCGGAACCGCACCTGGATCTGGTGCACGCCCATCTCTCCGTAGGCGCGCAGCGACTCGGCGAGCACCTCCGGCTTGCCGCTCAGGGTGCGCCGGCCGGTGTCCCAGCCGGGCTCGCCGACGTACAGCGCCTCGGTGATCGCGCCGACGGTCAGCGGGGCCTCGATCCCGGCCTCCTCGCGCAGCCGCCGCAGCCGCGCGATCTGACCGGGGAGCCGGTCGCGCGGGTCGCCCTGCGGCAGCCAGCCGTCGCCCTTGAGCGCGGCCCGGCGCACGGCGGCGGGCGAGGAGCCGCCGACCCAGACCGGGACCCGGTCCTGGGCGGGCCGGGGCAGCTGGCCGAGGTCACGGAAGGAGAAGCGGGGACCGCTGTGCTCCGGGTACTCCTCGGGGCCGAGCGCGGCCCGCAGCGCGTCGATGGTCTCGTCGAGCACGCCGCCGCGCCCGGCGAAGTCCGCGCCGACCGCCTCGAACTCCTCCTGGACGTGCCCGGCGCCGACCCCGAGCACCAGGCGGCCGCCGGAGAGGTGGTCGAGGGTCGCGTACGCCTTGGCCGTGACGAGCGGGTGGCGCAGGCCCACGACGGCGACGTGGGACAGCAGCCGGACCCGCTCGGTGGCGGCGGCGAGGTAGGCGAGGGTGGCGACCGGGTCGTACCAGACGGTGCTCATCGCTCCGGCGAGCCGGCGCGGAACGGCGACGTGGTCGCAGCTCGCGACGTAGTCGAAGCCGTGCGCGTCGGCGGCGCGGGCGACGGCGAGCAGATCGGCGGGGCCGGCGGCGGCCTCCCAGGACTCGGCGTAGAGGGTGCTCTGGGACTGGACCGGCAGCTGCATCCCGTAGACCACCATGGGACTCCCCTATCTGACGCATCGTCAGTTCAGTTCGAGGAGGCCCATGCTGTCCGCTGACGGACCATCAGGCAAGGGGTGCGGCGGCGGCCCGTACGAGGTGTGCGCATTCGTCCAAGACGCCCGCCGGCCCGGACCCGCACCCTGACTCCGGCACCCTTCCCGCCTTCCACACGACCGGAGACGTCCATGCGTACCCTGCTGCGCCGCACCGCCCAGGCCGGCACCGCCCTGCTCCTCGCCGCCGGCGCCCTCACCCTCACCGGCGGCTCGGCCCAGGCCGCCACCTACGACGGCAGCGACCCGGCCTCGCTCGGCTGCGGCGGCACCACCAGCACCGTCCAGTCGGCCGCCATGACCGACCCGCACGGCAACCGCCTGGGCACGCTGGAGCTGCGCTACAACTCCGGCTGCCGCACCGCCTGGGCCCGCATCACCATGGACTACACCCAGGACGCCTGCGGCACCTCCTCGGCCGGCGTCGCCTGCCCCAAGGCCTGGGTGATCCGCAACTCCGACGGCCGCAGCTACAACTGCACGGTCTCCGCGGGCAACCGCAGCTGCTACACGCCGGTGGTCAACGACGCGGGCGTCAGCTCGTACGCCCAGAGCTACACCGACACCGCGGGCGGCACCAAGTACACCCGCACCGGCAGCTACTAGCCCACCCCCGGCTCCCGGGCCCCTTCCTCCTCCCGCCTCCTCACGACCGGAGAACTCCATGCGCACGCTGCTCCGCCGCACCGCCCAGGCCGGCACCGCCCTGCTCCTCGCCGCCGGCGCCCTCACCCTCACCGGCGGCTCGGCCCAGGCCGCCACCTACGACGGCAGCGACCCGGCCTCGCTCGGCTGCGGCGGCACCACCAGCACCGTCCAGTCGGCCGCCCTCTACGACCCGGGCTTCGGCTCCCACCTGGGCACGGTCGAGCTGCGCTACAACTCGGGCTGCCGCATCACCTGGGCGCGCATCACGCTCGACTACTCCCAGTTCGACTGCGGCAACGCCTCGGCGGGCAAGGCCTGCGCCCAGGCGAAGGTCGTCCGCAACTCCGACGGCCGCAGCTACGGCTGCACGGTGTACCCGGGCAACCGCAGCTGCTACACGCCGGCGGTCAACGACGCGGGCGTGACCTCGTACGCGGAGGGCTTCACCGACACCGCGGGCGGCATCAAGTACACCCGCACCGGCAGCTACTGACGGACGACGGCCCCCGGGGCCGGCTCAGCGGCCGATCCCGGGGCCGGTCCGGCGGCGGGTCCGGGGGCCGGCCCGGCGGTCCCCGGGCGTGGCCTCACGGCCTCCAGAGGCCGTCCTCGGTGAGCCCGAGCAGCTCGATGGCGTTCCCGCGCACGATCCTCTCGACGACGTCCGGCGCCAGATGGCCCATCTGGGCCTCGCCGACCTCCCTCGACTTGGGCCAGGTCGAGTCCGAGTGCGGGTAGTCCGTCTCGTAGAGGACGTTGCCGACCCCGATGGCGTCCAGGTTGCGCAGACCGAAGGCGTCGTCGAAGAAACAGCCGTAGACGTGCTCGGCGAAGAGCTCCGACGGCGGGCGCAGCACCTTCTCCGCCACACCGCCCCAGCCGCGGTTCTCCTCCCAGACGACGTCGGCGCGTTCGAGGATGTACGGGATCCAGCCGATCTGGCCCTCCGCGTACATGATCCTCAGGTTCGGGAAGCGCTCGAACTTGCCGCTCATCAGCCAGTCGACCATCGAGAAGCAGCAGTTGGCGAAGGTGATGGTGGAGCCGACGGCGGGCGGCGCGTCGGCGGAGGTGGACGGCATGCGGCTGGACGAGCCGATGTGCATGGCGATCACGGTGCCGGTCTCGTCGCAGGCGCGCAGGAACGGGTCCCAGTGGTCGGTGTGCACCGACGGGAGCCCGAGGTGCGGCGGGATCTCGGAGAAGGCGACGGCGCGGACGCCGCGGGCCGCGTTGCGCCGCACCTCGGCGGCGGCGAGCTCGGGATCCCAGAGCGGGATGAGGGTGAGCGGGATCAGCCGGCCGTGCGCCTCGGGGCCGCACCACTCCTCGACCATCCAGTCGTTGTAGGCGCGGACGCCGAGGAGACCGAGTTCACGATCGGCGGCTTCTGTGAAGGTCTGGCCACAGAACCTGGGGAAGGTGGGGAAGCAGAGCGCGGACTGGACGTGGTTGACGTCCATGTCCGCGAGCCGCTCGGGCACCGCGTAGGAGCCGGGCCGCATCTGCTCGTAGGTGATCACCTCCAGCCGGATCTCGTCGCGGTCGTAGCCGACGGCGGTGTCCAGCCGGGTGAGGGGCCGGTGCAGGTCCTCGTAGACCCACCAGTCACCTATGGGACCTTCGTCCCCTTTGGCGCCCATCACCGGAGCGAACTTTCCGCCCAGAAAGGTCATTTCCTTCAGGGGCGCGCGCACGATCCGGGGCCCGGTGTCGCGGTAACGGGACGGGAGCCGGTCCTGCCAGACGTGCGGGGGCTCCACGGTGTGGTCGTCCACCGAGATGATCTTGGGGAAGCTCTCCATGCGCTTCACGGTAGCGCCGATCTGACGATCCGTCAGCTAGCGTGCGGTGCGGAGCGCGCGCAGCGGCACCGCGACGGCCCGGCGGCGACGCCGGATCGGCCGACCCGATGCTGACGCGCGCCCTCCGGACAAGGCAGACTGTCTTGGGCGAAACCAGCGGTACGGGCAGGGGGAGCTAATGGACCGTGAGAACGGGCCGCGAGTTCCGGGGCAGCGGACTCCGGCGACGGGCCCCGGCCGGACCGGCACCGGGCCGGCCGACGACCCACGCCCCGGCGCGGACGTGGTGCCCGGCAGCGGCGCGGCCGCGGCGGCAGGCGCGGGTCCCGCCGGCGACGTGGTGCCCGGCAGCGCCGGCCGCGCCGGCGCGGAACCGGCGGGCGGGCTGTGGTTCGGGGTGCTCGGGCCCGTGCGGGCCGCGCGGGGCGGAGAGGCGCTGCCCACCGGCTCGCCCCAGCAGCGGGCCCTGCTCGCCGCGCTGCTCCTGCGCGACGGCCGTACCGCCACCGCCGCCGAGCTCATCGACGCCATCTGGGGCGACGACCCGCCCTCCCAGGCGCTCGCCGCCGTCCGCACGTACGCCTCCCGGCTGCGCAAGGTCCTCGATCCCGGCGTCCTCGTCAGCCAGTCCGGCGGCTACGCCATCCGCACCACCGCGCTCGACCTCACCACCGCCCACGAGCTGGCCGCCGAGGCGGAGAAGCTGCGGGCCGGCGGGCACCGCGCCACCGCCCGCGAGCGGCTCAACGAGGCCCTGGCCCTGTGGGACGGCGAGGCCCTCGCATCCGTGCCCGGCCCGTACGCCGAGACCCAGCGCACCCGCCTGGAGGAGTGGCGGCTCCAGCTCCTGGAGACCCGTCTCGACCTCGACCTCGAGGTCGGGGCGCACGCCGAAGCCGTCTCCGAACTGACCGCGCTCACCGCCGCCCACCCGCTGCGCGAACGCCTCCGCGAGCTGCTGATGCTGGCGCTGTACCGCTCCGGGCGGCAGGCCGAGGCGCTCGCCGTGTACGCCGACACCCGGCGGCTGCTCGCCGACGAGCTCGGCGTCGACCCGAACCCCGAGCTGTCCCGGCTCCAGCAGCGCATCCTCCAGGCCGACGCCGAACTCGCCCTGCCCGTCGAGGAGCAGGCCCCGGCCGCGGCGCCGCTCGCCCGGCCCGCCCAGCTTCCCGCCACCGTGCCGGACTTCACCGGCCGCGCCGCCTTCGTACGCGAGCTCGGCGGCCGGCTCGTCACCGCCGAGGGCTCCGTGATGGCGGTGTCGGCGCTCGCCGGCATCGGCGGCGTCGGCAAGACCACGCTCGCCGTGCACGTGGCCCACGAGGCGCGCCCGCACTTCCCGGACGGGCAGCTGTACGTCGACCTCCAGGGCGCCGGTTCGCGGGCGGTCGCGCCCGAGACGGTCCTCGGCGCGTTCCTGCGGGCCCTCGGCACGCCCGACTCGGCGATCCCCGACTCCCTCGACGAGCGGGCCGCGCTCTACCGCTCCACGCTCGACGGCCGCCGGGTGCTCGTGCTCCTCGACAACGCCCGTGACGCCGCCCAGATCCGGCCCCTGCTGCCCGGCACGGCCGGCTGCGCGGCGCTGGTGACCAGCCGGATCCGCATGGTCGACCTGGCCGGCGCGCATCTGGTCGACCTGGACGTGATGTCGCCGGAGGAGGCGCTCCAGCTCTTCACCCGGATCGTCGGCGAGGAGCGGGTGCGGGCGGAGCGGGAGGCGGCGCTCGACGTGGTCGCGGCCTGCGGCTTCCTGCCGCTGGCCATCCGTATCGCCGCCTCCCGGCTCGCCGCGCGGCGCACCTGGACGGTGTCGGTGCTGGCCGCCAAGCTCGCCGACGAGCGGCGCCGCCTGGATGAGCTCCAGGCCGGCGACCTGGCCGTGAAGGCGACCTTCGAACTCGGCTACGGCCAGCTCGAACCGGCCCAGGCCCGTGCCTTCCGCCTCCTCGGCCTCGCCGACGGGCCGGACGTGTCGCTCGCCGCGGCCGCCGCGATGCTGGCGCTGCCGGAGTGGGAGACGGAGGACCTCCTGGAGGCCCTGGTCGACACCTCCCTCGTCGAGTCCGCCGCGCCGGGCCGCTACCGCTACCACGACCTGGTCCGGCTCTACGCGCGTGCGTGCGCGGAACGTGACGAACAGCCGCCGGCGGAGCGGGAGCAGGCGCTGTCGCGGCTGCTCGATTTCTACCTGTCGACGGCGGCCCAGGTCTACGCGATCGAACGCCCCGGTGACCGGACGGTGGACCACCTGGAGACCACGGAGCGGGCGGGGCTGACCTTCGCGGACCCGGGCCAGGCCCTGGACTGGCTGCACGCCGAGGCGGACTGCGTCCTCGCCTGCGCCCAGCAGTCGCTGGCCCGGCCGTTCCTGCGCCGGGCGGTCGACCTGCTGATGGCGGCCAAGGACCTGGCGGAGTCGGGGGTGAACTCGCACCGGTACGAGATGGCCGCGAAGGCCGTCCGCGACGCCGCCCGTGCCTTCGGCGACGCCCGTTCGGAGGGCCGCGCCCGCGCCACCCTGAGCCAGGTGCACAGCACGGCCGGCCGGTTCGAGGAGGCCGCCGAGGAGGCCCGTCTCGCCGACGAGCTGAGCCGGGTCTCCAAGGACCCGTGGACGCTGGCGAACGCGCCCAACGAGCGCGGCATCCTCGCCCTGTACGAGAACCGGCACGCCGACGCCGAGGCGTACCTGTCGAAGGCGCGGGAGGCGTTCCGGGCCGACGCCAACCATCCGGGCGAGGCGAGCGCGCTGTGCAACCTCTCCCGGGTGCACCTGGCCACCGGCCGGGTGGGCGAGGCCGTGGACCTGGCGATGCAGGGCATCGCCATCTACGAGGCGGCCGACAGCGGGTCGGCGCTGCGTCTGGCCAACGGCAAGTACGCCCTCGGCCTCGCCCTCACGGCGGCCGGCCAGACCGCCCAGGCCGCGGCCGTCCTCCACGAGGCGCTGGCCGTGTTCCAGGAGAGCCGCCAGCAACTGTGGCACGGCATGACCCTGTTCCGGATCGCCGAGGTGTTCCTCGCCGACCGCCGGCACGCGGCCGCCGCCTCCAGCGCGGAGCAGGCGCTGTCGGTGCTGCACGGGATCGGCGGCGACTGGCGGCGTGCGAACGTGCTGACCGTGCTGGGCCGCAGCCTCGCCGGACTCGGCCAGACGGACCGCGCCCGGGTCTGCTGGGGCGACGCGCTCGCCGTCTTCGAGGGCCTCGCCTCTCCCGAGGCGGACGGCGTCCGCGCCCTGCTCCACCCGGCCGCGGCGGCCTGACCGGCACCGCGTCGGGCCGGGCCGGTCGTTCATCATTCGTTTATCGCGGCACGACACTCTTGTCGTTGTCGATCCGTCGCGTCGGGGGGCAGACGAATCGGCACGGGGCCTCACCGTTAAGGTGATCGGCTTTGGACGTCCGCCCGGCGATTCTCGGGGGAGTTGCCGGGCGGACGGCCCTTCCATCCGCCTGTCCGACGATTTCAGGAGTCGACTCCATGGCCGACAACCTCAAGCCCGCTGACTCGCACGCCACCGGCGAGGACCTCACCACGATGGACTCCCACGCCACCAGCGAGCCCATCAAGCCGCTGGACTCGCACGCCGGCGTCACCACGCTGGACTCGCACGCGACCAGCGAGCCGATGAAGCCGGTCAAGCCGCTCGACTCGCACGCCACGGGCGAGACGATCTGACGACAGGCCCGGAAGACAGCACCACAAGGACCGCACCACACGGGGACGGTTCCGGCGACGCCATCGGGGGAGTTGCCGGGGCCGGGCGGGGCCGGACGGGGCGTGGGCTCGGGGGACGCCCGAGGGGACCAGGGGGAATCCTCGGGCACGGCCCGCGTACCGTACGGACCGCACAGGAGGGGCCGGGCCGAGCCGCCCGGCCCCTTCGGCGTGGGCCGGGGCGGGCGTCGTCGACCTGACGGATTCGCGCCATCCGGTTCGTACTCGCGTTCGGTGTCGGACATGATCGGTCACGGCCCGGAGCGGCAGGTGGTGGGGACCGCCGGTCGTGCCGGGTCGTGCACGCCACGCGCGCGCAGGGGGGAGGGCCCGTGCCGGGAGACCGGCCCGGGCCCTTTGGGCTGCGCCGGCGGGGACGCCTACGCGCGCTCGCGGAGGGCGGCCTTGAGGACCTTGCCGCTCGCGTTGCGCGGGAGCTCCGCCACGAACTCGACCGCCCGCGGCACCTTGTAGTTGGCCATCTCGCGGCGCGACCAGGCGATCAGGTCGTCGGCGGTGACGCGCGCGCCGGGGCGGCGCACGGCGAAGGCCTTGCCGACCTCGCCCAGCCTCGGGTCCGGGACGCCGATGACGGCGACGTCGGCGATGTCGGGGTGGAGGCCGAGGAGCTGTTCGATCTCGGCCGGGTAGGCGTTGAAGCCGCCGACGATGAACATGTCCTTGATCCGGTCGGTGATGCGCAGGTTGCCGGCCTCGTCCAGGACGCCGACGTCGCCGGTGTGCAGCCAGCCGTCCTCGTCGATCGCCGCGGCCGTCGCCGTCTCGTCCTCGAAGTAGCCGCGCATCACGTGGAAGCCGCGCACCAGGACCTCGCCGGACGGCGACAGGCGCACCTCCGTTCCGGGGATCGGGCGGCCGGAGGTGCGCGCGATCACCTCCGCCGGGTCGCCGCGGCGGCACATCGTGACGATGCCGCTCGCCTCGGAGAGGCCGTACGCCGTGAGGACGGTGGCCACGCCGAGTTCCGCCCGCAGCCGCTCGACGAGCTGGAGCGGGACGACGGCGGCGCCGGTGACGACGAGCCGGAGGGTCGACAGGTCGTGGGCGCCGCGGGCCGGGTGGTCGAGGAGCGACTGGTGGAGCGTGGGCGGGCCGGGCAGCACGGTGATCCGCTCGGCGGCGATGTTGGCGAGGACGGTGTCGACGTTGAAGACGGGCTGCGGGACCATCACCGCGCCGCGCTGGAGGCAGGCGATGACACCCGCCTTGTAGCCGAAGGTGTGGAAGAAGGGGTTCACGATCAGATAGCGGTCGCCCTCGCGCAGTCCGGCGAGCTCGCTCCACACCGCGTAGCAGCGCAGGGTCTGTTCGTGGGTGATCACCGCGCCTTTGGGCCGGCCCGTGGTGCCGGAGGTGTAGATGATGTCGGAGGTGTCGGACGGGGCCACGGTGGCGGCCCGCGCCGCCACCTCGGCGGCGCCGGTTTCGTTCCCCTCCGAGAGGAACGATTTCCAGGTGGTGTAGCCGGCCTCGTCCGGCGCCGTGTCGCCGAACACCACCACCCGCTCCAGGTCGGGGAGTTCCACGCCGGCCCGCCGCAGCGAGGCCACGTACGAGGTGCCGAGGAAGGTGCCGGTGACGAAGAGCAGCCGGGCGCGCGAGCGGGCCAGCACGTCGGCCGCCTCGGTGCCCTTGAAGCGGGTGTTCAGCGGGACGAGCACCGCGCCCGCCGTGACGGCGCCGAGCGCGGAGACGATCCAGTCGAGGGTGTTGGGCGCCCAGACCGCGACCCGGTCCCCGGCCCGTACACCGGTGGCGAGACAGGCGGCCGCCGCCCGTTCGACCCGCTCGCCGAGCTCCGCGTACGTGACCCGGGTGCGGCCGTCGACGACGGCCTCGCGGTCGCCGTACCGCTCGGCCGACCAGCGCACCAACTCCGGTATCGAGCCGTACTCCATCGTCCACCCCTCCCGTAGCTGACTATCCGTCAGATTAGCTGTAGCCTGACGCGCTGTCAGCAAGGACGACACCGAGGGGGTTGACGTGCTCAAGGACCGCACCGCCATCGTCGGGATAGGCCAGACACCCTTCGCCAAACACCTCCCGGAGACCGAGAAGACCCTCGCCTGCCGGGCGATCCTGGCCGCCCTCGACGACGCCGGGATCGCGCCCTCCGAGGTCGACGCCTTCGCCTCGTACACCATGGAGGAGACCGACGAGGTCGAGGTCGCCAAGTCCATCGGCGCCGGCGACGTCACCTTCTTCTCCAAGGTCGGCTACGGCGGCGGCGGATCCTGCGCCACCGTCGGCCACCTCGCCGCCGCCGTCGCCACCGGGCAGGCGAGCGTCGGCGTCGCCTGGCGCTCCCGCAAGCGGGGCAGCGGACCGCGCCCGTGGAAGAACACCAGCGTCCAGCTCCCCACCCCCGGCCAGTGGACCCGGCCCTTCGGCCTCGTCCGGCCCGCCGACGAGATCGGCATGCTCGCCCGCCGCTACATGCACGAGTACGGCGCCACCCGCGACCACCTCTTCAACGTCGCCCTCGCCTGCCGCAACCGCGCCAACCAGAACCCGGCCGCGATCATGTACGACCGCCCGCTGACCCGCGAGATGTACATGACCTCCCGCTGGATCAGCGAACCGCTCTGCCTCTTCGACAACTGCCTGGAGACCGACGGCGCCCTGGCCTGCGTGATCGTCTCCGCCGCCCGCGCCCGCGACTGCCGCCACCAACCCGTCTACGTCCACTCCGCCGCCCAGGGCCTGCCCGCCCAGCACCACGGCATGGTCAACTACTGGAACGACGACCCGCTCTCCGGCCCCGCCTGGACCGCCGCCCGCCACCTGTGGAAGCAGGCCGACTTCGGCCCCGCCGACGTCGACGTCGCCCAGATCTACGACGCCTTCACCCCGCTCGTCCCGCTCTCCCTGGAGGGCTACGGCTTCTGCGGCAGAGGAGAAGGCGCCGCCTTCACCGAAGGAGGCGCCCTGGAGATCGGCGGCCGGCTCCCGCTCAACACCGGCGGCGGCGGCCTGAGCGAGGCCTACGTCCACGGCTTCAACCTCATCAACGAGGGCGTGAAACAACTCCGCGGCGTCTCCACCGCCCAGGTGCCCGACGCCGCCACCTGCCTCGTCACCGCCGGCGAGGGCGTCCCCACCTCCGCGATCCTGCTTCGAGCCTGAGGAGTGGAAGACCCGACATGCTGACTCCCGTGATCGACGAGGACGGCGCCCCCTTCTGGGAGCACGCCGCCCGCGGCGAACTCCGCGTCCAGGCCTGCGCCGCCCCCGGCTGCGGCGAACTCCGCTTCCCGCCCCGACCCTGCTGCCCGCACTGCCAGTCCTTCGACAGCACATGGCGCCTGATGTCCGGCCGCGGCCGCATCTGGTCCTTCGTCGTCCCGCACCCGCCGCTGCTGCCCGACTACTCCGCCCAGGCGCCCTACAACGCGGTCCTCGTCGAACTCGCCGAAGCACCCGGCATCCGTCTCGCCGGCAACGTCGTCGCCGCCCCCGACGCCCCGCTCAACTCCGTCGACCCGGCCCGGCTGCGCATCGGCGCCGCCGTGAAGGTCGCCTTCACCGAGATCGACGGCGTCACCGTCCCGCGCTGGCTCCTGGAGCGCGGATGAGCGACCCGGCGCGGCACGTCACCGTCGACCGGGACAAGGAGACCGGCGTCGCCGTCGTCACCCTCGACCGGCCCGACAAGCACAACGCGATCACCCTCGGCATGGCCCGCCGGCTCTCCGAGATCTGGCGGGGCTTCCGTTACGAGGACGAGGTGCGGGCGATCGTCGTCACCGGCGCCGGCGGGCGGGCCTTCTGCACCGGCGTCGACCGCACCGCCGTCGCCGGGCTGCCGCAGCCCGCCTCCCCGTACACGATCGACGACCCGCTGATCGCCATCGGGCCCAAGGCCAACGACCTGTGGAAACCGGTGATCGCCGCGGTCGAAGGCATGGCCTGCGGCGGCGCCTTCTACCTCCTCGGCGAGGCCGAGTTCCTCGTCGCCGGCGAGGGCGCCGAGTTCTTCGACCCGCACGTCACCTACGGGATGGTCAGCGCCTTCGAGACCATCCACATGGCGCAGAAGATGCCGTTCGGAGAGGTCGCCCGGATGGCGCTGACCGGGACCGCCGAACGGATCTCGGCCCGGCGGGCCTACGAGACCGGCCTGGTCAGCGAGCTGACCGCACGCGGCGGGGCCCTGGCCGCGGCGCGCGAGGCGGCCGCCGTCGTCGCCGCCTCCCCGACCGAGGCCGTCCAGGGAACCGTACGGGCCCTGTGGTCGGCCAAGGAGGCCGCCCGCGCCCAGGCCCTCGCCCACGCCCCGCACCTGGTCACGCTCGGGAACCTGCCGCCGGAGCGGCAGGCCGGTCTTTTCACCCGAAGGAGCGGCGCGCACCGGCTCCGATAGCAGATGCGAAGGTCTGTTTTAATGGATCATCTTTTGATGAGTCACCGTCAATGGCGGTGGGACAGCCCCGTGTTCGCAGCAGGATCGGGCCTCGCCCGGCCGCCGTGACCTGCAACGGGGAGCTGTGATGGGACGACGTGTCGTCAAAGCCGGACTCGCGGCCGGAGCCGCACTCATGCTGGCCGCCTGCGGCGGCGGGAGCGACCCGTCGACGGTCGCGAACAGCGGCGGCGCCGAGGGCGGCGGACGAAACGGCGGCGCCGGCGAGGCCGGGTCCGGCGGCGTGAAGACGGCGCCGCTCGACCAGGCCGGCACCCTCACCGTCTCCTTCTGCCACCCGATCCCCGGCGCCTCGGGCAAGGACGCCTACGGGCTCACCCTGCGCTCGTACTCCGTCAAGGACGGCAGCGTGGCCGCCGAACGCAACGTCGTCCTGCCCGACGGCGCCGAACCGGCGTCCGCCTGCGGCGACGACGGCCCCGACTACGACGCGGCCACGGCGTTCAACAAGGACTACACCCAGGTCGCCGTCATCGTCAGCGCCTCCACCGACCGGGCCGCCGCCGTCGACCTCGCGACCGGCAAGGAGATCTCGCCGCCCGCCAAGGACACCTTCTCCCAGCCCGTGGAGAACGACGGGGCCGCCTTCCATCCGGTCACCGGCCGCCTCTGGTACGACCTCGAGCAGGGCGACAACGAGGTGGCCTCGCGCGACCCGAAGGGCGGCCCGTCGACCGAGGAGCGCTTCACCCGCGACAAGATCCCGGGCCTCCTGAAGCAGGACGTCCAGACGGCCCAGACCGTCCTCGCCATCGGCCACGGAAACGCGCCCGTCGCGCCCGGCGGCGGCGCCGTCGCCATGGGGAACACCACCTTCGGGCTCAGCCTCAACCAGGTCAGCGCCCCCGGGGAATACGAGTACCTGACCCCGATCAAGACGGCCGGCCTGGAGGAGAAGAGCGTCTTCTGCGAGCCGTCCTTCTGGCGCGACGCCACCACCCTGGTCTGCGAGTTCAAGCAGCTCACCTTCAGCGCCGACTACAAGGCGGTGCTCAAGACCCAGAACCTGGTCCCGGAGAACGACCGGCTCAACCTCTCCCCGGTCTCCTCCCCCGACGGCAAGAGCTTCGCGTTCCTCTCCAAGGGCGACGACCGCCAGTGGGGCCTGTTCCGCGGCGACTACTCCGGCGGCCAGCCGGTGAAGATCGGCAACGTGGACATGCCGCTCGACGGCTCCGAGAAGCACCGGACGTCGCTGCTCCGCTGGAACTGACCGCCGCCGCCCCGCCTCAGCCGCTCGGTGTGGGAGTGGGGGTGGGCGTGGTCGAGGCAGGGGCAGTGGGCGTGGCGGTGGGCTGCGGGACCTCGCGTACCTCGTACACGGAGCACTCCCGCACCCGGTCGACGGCCTTCGGATTCCGCATCGGGACGTCGAAGGCCTTCGACGCGTTGCGGTCGACGGACACCACCGCCTCGGCCCGGTCCACCGTCGAGCCGTCCGCGGCCTTGAACTCCAGGGCCACCGTGTACGTACCCGCGGCCGCGGCCCGGGAGACGATCTTCAGGGTGGCGGTGGTGTCGGCCTTCCGGGCCGGCTTGCCCTTGCTCTTCTTCCGGGCGGGCTCGACGCACTCGACGACGAAGGCCTCGACGTCCGGGGTCGCGGTGGCGGTGGGCGACGGCGTGGACGAGGAGCCGCCGGAGCTGCCGGAGCCTTCGTCGTCGTAGTCGTCGTAGTCGTTGTTCTTCTTCTTGGAGCTGGAGCAGCCACCGCCGCCGCCACCGCTGCTCTTGCTCGTACCGGACCTGCTGCTGCTCTTGCCGCTGCCGCTCTTGCCGCTGCTTCCGCCGCCGCCGCTGCTGCCGTGGCCACCGCTGCTGCTCGTCTGGAAGCCGGTCAGCGCGAGCACGACCACCGTGAGCGTCGCCGCGAGCTTCAGTCTGGTGCGGACCATGACCGCGCCCCCCGTTCCCCTGTGCCGTGCGTCCTGTTCGTCGTGTGCGCGTCACCCTAGCGGCGCGGGCGGCGCCGCGTGGCGCGGGCCCCGCACCGGGCGTAGCGTCGAGGGCGGGAGCCGGACCCGAGGAGGCCGATCGATGATCCGCAACGTCGTCGGCTCGGTCCTGGCCCTCGCCGGAGCGACGGCCGCCGTATGGAGCCCCTTCCGTGCCTGGTACGACGGCCGTCCCGGGCGCGACTATCCGGTCGACGACCTGTTCACCGGCATCACCGACGCCAAGGCCGACGTCCTCCTCTCGATCCTGCTGCCGTTCCTCTTCGCCGCGCTGCTCACCCTCGTCGGCGTCGTGCTGCGCTCCCGCGCGCTCGTCGCCCTCGCCGGCCTGGTCGTGCTCGGCTTCACCGTCCTGTGGATGGTCCAGGTCGGACGGGCCGCGGGCAACCTGACCGTCGGCCCCGACGGGCAGGGCCTCGGCGTCGGCGTCGCGAACGCGATCGGCGGCGGGGTGCTGCTGCTGATCGGCGCCCTCGTGATGTCCGGGCGGCCGCGCCGGCACGCCACCCGGCTGGCGCCGGGCCGCGGACCGGGCGCGGGCCGTGAGCCGGGCGCTCCCCCGCCCGCCGCGGGTCCGGCCGGTCAACCGCCCGCCGCCGGACCGACGGGGCCGCAGGACGCGCCGACGCGGACGTACGACGCGCCGTGGGCGTCCCCGGGCCACGAGAGGCCCGGAGAGTACGGCGATCAGGACGGGTACGGCGATCAGGACGGGTACGGCGGACCCGGCGGGCAGGACGGGACGTCACCGCCTCCCGGGCACCGGCCGCCGCCCTGAGGCCCCGGTCACGGGCACCGCGCCGCCACGGCTACGCGCCGCGGTTGGTCGCCGTGCCCTTCACCGCGTCCAGCGCGTACACGCAGCGGTCCTTGCTGCACGCGTACACCACACCGTTCCTGGCCACCGGCGAGCCGGTGATCTCGCCGCCGGTCGCCAGCTTCCAGCGGAGCTGGCCGCCGCTCGCGTCCAGCGTGTAGAGGACGTGGTCGGCGGAACCGAAGTGCACCCGGCCGTCCGCGACGACCGGGCTGCCGATCAGCTCGCCGCCCGCGGCGAACCGCCACTTCGGCGTGCCCGTGACCGCGTCCAGCGTGTAGAGCGCGCTGCCGCTGCCCACGTGGATGTGGCCCGCGGCCACCAGCACCGGCTCGGTGGACTGGCGCGGCTCGGTCGCGATCCGCCAGCGGTCCTTGCCGGTCGTCGCGTCGAGCGCGTACACCGTGCCCAGGTGGTCGGCGAGGTACACGCCGCCGCCGGTGACGGCCGGCCCCGGCGCGAAGGCGGGCGGCGACAGGAAGACGGCCGGCGCCTCGAAGTGCCAGCGCACGTGCCCGCTCGCGACGTCCACGGACAGCACGCGGGTGCCGGCCGCCACGTACACACAGCCGTCCTCGGCCGGCGCGACCCGCACCGGCACGTGGGCGCAGGAGGCGGCGTCGCCGACCGGGTACGACCAGCGCTCGCTGCCCGTACGGGCGTCGAGGGCGAGCAGCCGGGCGTCGCGCCACACGTACACCGTGTCGTCGTGCACCGCCGGCCCGCCCTCGGGCGTCTCGAAGTCGGTCTGCGCGCCGGTCAGCTCCCACAGCTTGGCGCCGTTGGAGGCCTCCCACGCCTGCACGCCGCCGCCGCGGGTGCCGGTGACGACCGTGCCGCGGTCCACCCGGAGCGAGTACACCCAGGCGTCGGTGTGCAGCCGCCAGCGCTCGCCGCCGTCGAGGGCGTCCAGCGCGTAGAGCGTGGGCCCGTCGGAGGCGTGGATACGGCCGCCGGAGACGGCCATGGACCAGGCCACGTCCCGGGTCTTGAACTGGCGCCGGCCGCTCGCGGTGTCCAGCGCGTGCACCTCGAAGGAGGTGACGTAGAGCAGGTCGCCGACGACGGTGGGAGTGCCCCAGACGTCGTTGGACATGCGGAAACGCCAGGGCCGCCAGTGGCCGGGCGCGTCCGCGGCGGCCGGGGCCGGCTGCCCGTCGGGAGCGGAGGCCGGGCCGGGCAGCGGGCGGGAGCCGGGCGCGGGGCCGGGCTCGGCGCCGGTCGGGCCGCCGCCGGGCGGACGGATCCAGCCGGTGGCGGTGCCCGCGGCGGCGCCCAGGCCGACGCCGACGGCGGCACGGGTGTCGGCCACGCGCGGGCCGGGGCCGATCGGGACGGCGGCGGCGCCGAGCCGTACGGGACCGGCGTCGGGCACCGGCTCGGCCGCGGGCCCCGCGTGCCGGCCGCCGCCCGGACGGTCGCCGGCCCGCGGATCGGCCCACTCGCCGGAGGGCCGCGGCGGGCGCGGCGGCATCGGCGGGGCGGGCGGAGGCGGCGGAGTGCTGGACCGGCCGCCGCGCCGGGCCTCGATCATGGCGGTCGCCCGCTCGGGCAGCCACGCCGCCGCCGTACCGCTGTCGTCCTCGCCGGAGCCGAAGAGGTGCGGGGCCAGCATGGCCTGCAGGTCGGCCGGGGTGGGGCGCTGGGCGACGTCCATCTTCATGCAGGCGTCGATCAGCGGCCGCAGCTCGTCCGGCAGGCCCTCCAGGTCCGGGCCCTCGCGCAGCAGCATGAAGACCGTCTCGACCGGGTTGGCGCCGTGGAAGGGGGCGTGGCCGGTGGCGGCGAAGACCAGCATGGAGCCCAGCGAGAACACGTCGCTCGCGCCGGTGACGCTGCGCGAGTCGCGGGCCTGCTCGGGCGACATGTAGGCCGGGGTGCCGACGGCGACGTTGGTCATGGTCAGGCGCGTGTTGGAGACGCCCGACGCGATGCCGAAGTCGATCACCCGGGGGCCGTCCTCGACGACGAGGACGTTGGAGGGCTTGAGGTCGCGGTGGACGAGGCCCGCGCCGTGGATGGACTGCAGGGCCTCGGCGACGCCGGCCGCGAGCCAGCGCACCGCCTGGGCCGGGAGCGGCCCGCACTCGTTCACTATTTCCTCGAGCGAGGGCGCGGGGACGTACGCCGTGGCCAGCCACGGCACGGCGGCGCGCGGATCGGCGTCGACGACGGCCGCCGTGTAGAAACCGGAGACCGCCCGTGCGGCCTCCACCTCACGGGTGAAACGGACACGGAACAGCTGGTCCTCGGCGAGCTCCGTCCGCACGGTCTTGATCGCCACGCGCCGCCCGGAAGCCGAGCGCGCGAGATACACGAGACCCATTCCGCCCGCACCGAGCCGGCCCAGCACCTCGAAGGGCCCGATCCTTCTCGGGTCGTGCTGCGTCAGCTGCTCCACTTGCCTGCCACCTCCCCGTAGGGCCATGAGATTACGGCCCCGTGGACCCTGATTGTTCCTGTCCGGGGCGGTGGTTGCGAACCCGGGGGCGGATCGGGGTGTTGCCACGGTAGATCACCCTTGTGAGTGATCGTACGTTTGAGTGGATGTCGTTACGGTCCCTTGTATGAAAGTCAGCGAGCCGGCCTTTCCGGCGGAGAACCGGAGCATGCTCAAGGAAGCGGCCGTCGGGCATGACTGAGCTCCGCCGGATCGCTCCCTCCTCTGTTGTGCCAGCGCCGTCGGCTGTGACCGTGCGTGGCCGGCTCAAGCAGCTCACGGACGCCGACGAGGCACTTCTGCGCCTGGTCGGCGGGCACATGGGAGCGTTGGCATCAGCCGACCTGAAGGCGCGCTGTGCCGACGGGCTGAAGCACTCCGCGAAGACATGGGCAGCACGCAAGCGCGATTTGACTCCCCTGTCGTCGTCGCGATGGGCGGGCAGCGTGACGAAGGCCACCCATGCTCAATGGGCGCTCGCCCGGCGCTGCCAGGCCTCGTACGTCCAGGACTTGCGGGCGGGGATCCGCATGATCGCCCACCGGCTGTCACTGCCCGTCGGATCCGGCGGCACGAGGCGCACGCCCGGCGGCTACCGGTCGAAGCGGGAATGGCATGCCAAGTCGCGCCGACTGCGTCTCCTCGCGGACCGCCTCGCCGCCGTACAAGCAGACGCCGATGCAGGTCGGGTGCGCATCGTGCGGGGTGGCAGGCGCCTGCTGAACACTCGGCTCCACCTCCCCGCCGCACAGATCAGCGAGGCGGAGTGGCGTCGTCAGTGGGAGTCGCGGCGCTGGTTCCTGACGGCCGAGGGCGAAACGGGCAAGCGTTTCGGGAACGACACCATCCGCGTCTCGCCCGACGGCGAGGTGAGCATCAAACTGCCCAGCCCGCTTGCTCATCTGGCCAATGACAAGAACGGCCGCTATGTCCTTGCCGCGCACCTCGTTTTCACGCACCGCGGCCAAGAATGGGCTGACCGGGTGGGGAACGACCGAGCCGTGGCGTACCGCGTCCACTACGACGTCTCGCGTGAGCGCTGGTACGTGACGGCGTCCTGGCAGCGCGCCGCGGTGTCGGTCGCGCCTTTGGCGGCCGCGCTGGCCCATGGGGTGGTCGGCGTGGACATGAACGCCGACCATCTCGCCGCCTGGCGCCTCGACGTCCACGGCAATCCTCTGGGTGGGCCCCGACGATTCCCCTACGACCTTTCCGGCACCGCCGCCCACCGCGACGCCCAGATCCGCCACGCGCTCACCCGGCTCATCCACTGGGCCGTGCGGGGCGGCGTGTCGGCCATCGCGATTGAGGACCTGGACTTCACTACGGACAAGTCCAGGGAGCGCCATGGCCGGCGCAAACGCTTCCGGCGGCTGGTGTCCGGCATGCCGACCGGGAAGCTTCGAGCCCGGGTCGTCTCGATGGCGGCCGAGGCCGGACTCCATGTGGTGGCGGTCGATCCCGCCTACACCAGCAGATGGGGAGCCGAGCACTGGCAGAAGCCCCTCACCAGCAAGACCAGGAAACCCAGCCGTCACGATGCCGCCGGCATCGCGATCGGCAGGCGCGCCTTGGGACACCGTGTCCGGCGACGGGCGGCACCGCCCCGTGACGACCAGAGCGATCGTCACGGGCATCGGACCGCCCAGGCCTGCTTCGGTGTCTCGGGGCGCGAGGAACCTCGCCCCCGCGTTCTCGGACCGCGCACACGATGCGACGGGGCCGGACGCGGAGCGAAAGCGGGGAACCAGGACGCCCAACACCGCTCGGGGCGTCCGGCTGAGCCCAGGTCCTGGCTCCAGGACTTCCTGCCGCTCAGTCTCTAGGAACGGTGTCCCGGCTCATATCGGAAGGCTTTCCGCCGCTTCAGGCAGCGGGTTCGACGGGCGTGTCGGGGTCCGATTCGTCGGGGTTGTCGGCGGGCTCGCGGGCGGGCCTGTCGACGGACTCGCGCGGGGAGGCGTTCGTGGGGCGGTCGGCGGGCTCGCGGGCGGGCGTGTCGGCTGGTCGGCGGGTGGAGGCGTTCGTGGGGCGGTCGGCGGGCTCGTGGGTGGGTTCGGCGAGGATCGCGAAGCGGGCGCCCTGGTTGTCGTGGAGGACGGCGATGCGGCCGTGCGGCGTGTCGAAGGGGTCGGTGGTGACGCGGCCGCCGAGGTGGACGGCGGTGGCGCAGGTCTCGTCGCAGTCGCGGACGGCGAAGTAGACGAGGACGTGGCCGGGCATCTCGGCGGGGAAGGCGTCGGTGATCAGGGCCCGGCCGCCGAAGGCGGTGTCGTCGCCGGGGCGGGAGCCGGGCGGGGACCAGACGCGGTAGTCGAAGTCGCGGCTGCGGCCCTCGGCGGCGGGGTCGACCTGGCGGCCGAGCCAGCCGAAGACGGTGGCGTAGAAGGTGTCCACCGCGGCCGGGTCCCGGGTGTAGACCTCCATCCAGCAGAAGGCGCCGGGCTCGTTCGTGACCTCGAAGCCGTCGTCGTCACCGGTCTGGCGCAGCCCGAAGACGGCGCCGCCGGGGTCGGCGGCGAGGGCGAGGACACCGAAGGGGCCGACGGGATAGGGGTCCATGACCATCTGGCCGCCGGCCGCCTTGACGCGGGCGGCGACGGTCCCGGCGTCGCCGGTGGCGAGGTAGACGGTCCAGGTGGTGGGCATGCGTCCGTCGCGCTTGGGCAGCAGGCCGGCGACCCGGCGTCCCTGGAGCAGGGCCTCGTCGCGGTCGGGGTCGAAGGTCCAGCCGAAGAGCTCGCCGTAGAAGCGCTTGCCCGCCTCGAGGTCGGGAAGCTGCGCGTCCACCCAGCACGGGGTGCCCTGTGTGAATACGGCCATGGCTTCAGGATGGGGTCGCCTTCCGCGTCCCGCACCCTTCCAAAACCGAACATATGAGCGCTTATGGGGGCGGGAGCCCTTGTGCCGCACGGGTTCCACGCGGGTTGTCCACCGAAGTTGTCCACAGGCTGTTAATAAGCTTATCGAGGTGTGGACGGCATTTCCGGGCCCTCTTGCGCCTCGCCGAAAAGGGCGCGGGAAGCCCCGGAAAGGCGCCCGCACCCCATTTGCAGTCGGCCGAATCGCGCGCCGATCACCCCTCGGTAAGCTGACGGCATGACAGGACAAGTACGCACCGTCGACGGCCGCGTGGCCGGACGACGCGGCCAGGCGACGCGGCAGAAGCTGCTGGACTGCCTCGGCGAGATGCTCAGCTCCTCGCCCTACCGGGACGTCAAGGTGATCGACGTGGCCCGGAAGGCGGGTACTTCACCGGCGACGTTCTACCAGTACTTCCCTGACGTCGAGGGCGCCGTCCTCGAGATCGCGGAGGAAATGGCCAAGGAGGGCGCCGGGTTGACCGATCTGGTCTCGGGCCGTTCCTGGGTCGGCAAGGCCGGCTGGCAGACCTCCGAGGAACTGGTCGAGGGCTTCCTGGACTTCTGGCGCAAGCACGACGCGATCCTGCGGGTGGTGGACCTCGGGGCCGCGGAGGGCGACAAGCGGTTCTACAAGATCCGCATGAAGATCCTGAACTCGGTCACCAACTCCCTCACGGACGCGGTGAAGGAGCTCCAGTCGAAGGGCAAGGTCGACAAGGACGTCAGCCCCGCGGCGATGGCGGGCTCGCTGGTGGCGATGCTGGCGGCGGTCGCCGGCCACCAGAAGGGCTTCCAGACCTGGGGCGTGAAGCAGGCCGAACTCAAGCCGAACCTGGCCCTGTTGGTGCACCTGGGAATCACGGGGAAGAAGCCGACGAGGTAGCCCCGCGAGCCCCACGGCTCCCTTCATCCGTCCTGTCGCTCCGGCGGCGGTCCCCGTACGCGGATGCGGTCGCGCATCCCGTACGGAAGACCGCCGCCGGTGTTCGTTTCACCCCTCCGGCGTGACCGGCCCCCGGCTTTCCACCTTCGCCGGTCACTCCCCCGGCTCGGTCGCGGTCCTCGTCAGCCGGAAGAGCCGGATCTCGCGGTCGATCCGCGCCTGGTACGTGGCGTACGGCGGCCAGAACGCCAGCACCGCCCGCCAGGCCGCGGCCCGCTCCTCTCCCGTGAGCAGCCGCGCGCGTACGGGAACGTCCTCGCCCCGCCAGCTGATCGAGGCGTCCGGGTGGGCGAGCAGATTGGCGGTCCAGGCCGGGTGGCCCGGGCGGCCGAAGTTGGAGCCGATCAGCAGCCAGGTGCCGTCCTCCTGCGGCATGCAGGCGAGCGGCGTCACGCGCGGCCGGCCGGACTTCGCGCCCTGGGCGGTGAGCACCACGCCGGGCAGCATCCGGGCGCTGAGCAGCACCTTTCCCCTGGTCAGCCGGTGCACGGCCCGGTCCATGGCGGGGATGAAGTGCGGGGCGACCTTCGCGAAGGCGCGGGTCGAGGAGACCTTCTGCATCATGCGCAGCCCGACGGACATCTAGGCCACCTCTCCGAAGAGTCCGCCGCGCTCGGCGGCGTGGTCCCGCAGGCGCGCGGCGGGGCCGAAGAGGAGTTCGTCGGCGGTGGCGCGTTTGAAGTAGAGCTGGGCGTCGTGTTCCCAGGTGATGCCGAGGCCGCCGTGCAGCTGCACGGTCTCGGCGGCGGCGGCGCGCTGCGCGTCGAGCGCCTGGGCGAGGGCGAGTCCCGCCGAGACGCCGTCCTCGGGCTCGCCGGCCGCGCAGAGCATGAGCGAGCGGGCGGACTCGATCCGTACGAGGAGGTCGGCGAGCCGGTGCTTGACCGCCTGGAAGGAGCCGATCGGGCGGCCGAACTGCTCGCGCCGGGTGACATGTTCGACGGTCAGGTCGAGGGCGCCGCGGGCGGCGCCGACGGCTTCGGCGGCGAGTGCGACGGCCGCCGCGCGACCGGTCGCGGCCAGGGCGGCGAGGGCGGAGGACGAGGGTGCGGGCGCGGCGGACGACCGGTCCGCCCCGGACCCGTGCCCGCCCGGCCCGTCATACGCACTGTTCCCGCCCGGGCCGCCGTACTCACCGCCTCCACCGCTTCCACCGCCCCCGCCGTGCCCGCCCGGGCCGCCGGTCGCGTCTTTCGGCTCCTCGCCCAGCAGCTCCGCCTCCACGTCCCGCAGTTCGACCGTCGCCTGGGAGCGGGTGAGGTCCAGGGTGGGTTCCTTGCGCCGTACGAGGCCGGCGGCGTCCGCCCGTACGAGGAAGAGCAGGGTCCGGCTGCGCGGGAAGCCTCCGGTGTGCGCGGCGACCACGAGCAGCCCGGCGCTGTGCCCGTCGAGGACGTGGCCGGCCTCTCCGTACAGCGACCAGCCGGCGCCGCCCCGCCGTGGGACGGCCTGGATTCCGCCGGAGCGTCCGCCGCCCGCCCAGGGTGTCGCGGTGTTGTCGCCGGTGAGGCCGAGGGCGAGCGGGAGGGAGCCGCCGGGCAGGGCGAGGGCGCAGGTCAGGGTGCCGTCGGCGATCCGGGGCAGGAGCGCGGCGCGCTGGGCCTCGGTGCCGAGGGCGGCGATCGTGGGGGCGGCGAGGACGCTGGTGGCGAGCAGCGGACTGGGCGCGAGGACGCGGCCGGCCTCCTCGCAGGCGAGGGCGAGTTCGGCGAGGCCGCAGCCGGCTCCGCCGTACGCCTCGGGGAGCGCGAGGCCGGGCAGGCCGAGGGCGCCGGCGAGGGCGGCCCAGAGTCCGGTGTCGTATCCCTCCGGGGTGGCGACGGCGGCGCGGGTCCCGGCCGGTCCGGCGCGTTTGGCGAGGAGTTCGCGCAGGGTGCGGCGGATCTCCTGGTGTTCTTCGGTCTCGGCGGCGGTACGCATGGGACTCGGCATGGGGACTCCCCTCCGTATCTGACGGTGCGTCATGCTAGGACCGGCCGGACCAGTTGCACAGCCCGACGGGCCTTGAGATACAAAGAATCTGATGTACCGTCAGATTTATGGCCACCATCACACGGGACCGGCGCCGTCGCGTCGCCGTCGTCGGCGTGTCCCTCTCCGACTGCGGCCGGGTCGACGAGGCCACGCCCTACGCCCTGCACGCCCAGGCCGCCCGCCGTGCCCTCGCGGACAGCGGCCTGGACCGCTCCGTGATCGACGGCCTCGCCTCGGCGGGCCTCGGCACGCTCGCACCGGTCGAGGTCGCCGAATACCTGGGCCTCCGGCCGCGCTGGGTGGACTCCACCGCCGTCGGCGGCGCCACCTGGGAGGTCATGGCGGCGCACGCGGCCGACGCGATAGCCGCCGGTCACGCCGACGCCGTCCTCCTCGTCTACGGCTCCACGGCCCGCGCCGACATCAAGGCGCGGCGGCGCACGGGCAACCTCTCGTTCGGCGCGCGCGGCCCGCTGCAGTTCGAGGTGCCGTACGGGCACAGCCTGATCGCCAAGTACGCGATGGCCGCGCGTCGCCACATGCACGAGTACGGCACGACGCTCGAGCAGCTCGCCGAGATCGCCGTCCAGGCGCGGGCGAACGCGGCGCTCAATCCGGAGGCGATGTTCCGGGAGCCGGTCACGGTGGACGAGGTGCTCGGCGGCCCGATGATCGCGGACCCGTTCACCAAGCTGCACTGCTGCATCCGCAGTGACGGCGGCTGCGCGGTGCTGCTCGCGGCCGAGGAGTACGTCCCCGACACGGCGAAGGCGCCGGTGTGGATGCTCGGCACGGGCGAGCACGTCTCGCACACCACGATGTCGGAATGGGAGGACTTCACCGTCTCGCCGGCGGCGGTCAGCGGCCGCCTCGCCTTCGAGCGGGCGGGCGTGCGGCCGGAGGAGATCGAGGTCGCCGAGATCTACGACGCGTTCACCTACATGACCCTCGTGACCCTGGAGGACCTGGGCTTCTGCGCCAAGGGCGAGGGCGGGGCGTTCTTCATGGAGAAGGACCGGCTGCCGGTGAACACGGACGGCGGCGGGCTCTCGGCCTGCCATCCGGGCATGCGGGGCCTGTTCCTGCTGGTGGAGGCGGTACGGCAGCTGCGCGGCGAGGCGCCCGGGCTGCAGGTGCGGCGGCCGGACGGCTCGCTGCCGGAACTGGCGGTGGCCTCGGGGACGGGAGGCTGGTTCTGCTCGTCCGGGACGGTGGTGCTGGGGCGGGGCTGAGCGGGAGGGGCGAGAGCCGCCAGGAATGCGCGCGGGGCCGGGAGTTCGCGAGGAATGCGCGCGGGTCCTGCCGCCCGCCAAGAATCTATACAGCTGTCATAGACAGACGTGTAGGACATCCGTATAGTCATCGGTGCGGGGCCGGAGCGGCCCCGCCCCACCCGACAAGGAGTCCTGCCATGCGCGCGTCCCGCACCGTCCTGATCTCCGGCGCCTCCGTCGCCGGCCCCGCCCTCGCCCTCTGGCTGCACCGCTACGGCTTCGCCGCCACCGTGGTCGAGAAGGCACCCGAGCTGCGCACCGGCGGCTACAAGGTCGACCTGCGCGGCGGCGCCATCGAGATCTGCGCGCGGATGGGCATCCTCGACGAGGTCCGCGCCCACTCCACCGACATGGACGGCGGCTCGTACGTCGACTCGCGCGGCCGCACCGTCGGCGAGCTGCCGGCCGAGATCTTCGGCGGGCGCGAGGAGCAGGACGACGAGATCATGCGCGGCGACCTCGCCCGCATCCTCTACGAGCGCACCCGCGACGACGTCGAGTACCTCTTCGGCGACTCGATCGCCGCACTCCACGACGACGGCGACGGCGTGGACGTCGTCTTCGACAGCGGCCTGCGCCGCCGCTTCGACCTCGTGGTCGGCGCGGACGGTCTGCATTCGAACACCCGGCGCCTGGTCTTCGGCGACGAGCGGCGGTTCAAGCAGCACCTCGGCGCCTACATCTCGATCTTCACGGCGCCCAACCGGCTCGGCCTGACCCGCTGGGAGACGTACCACGCCCGCCCGAACAAGCTGATCTCCGTCTACGCGACGGCCGGCGAGGAGGCCGGCACCGCGAAGAACTGCTTCGTCTTCGCCGCGCCCGCCGAACTGCCCTACGACCACCGGGACGTCGCCGCCCAGAAGCGGATCCTCGCCGACGCCTTCGCGGGCGACGACTGGGAGATCCCGCGGCTGATCGCGGACGCGGCCGGCGCCGACGACTTCTACTTCGACTCCGTCGCCACCATCCGGATGGACCGCTGGTCCAAGGGCCGCGTCGTCCTCCTCGGCGACGCCGCCCACTGCACCTCCCCGGCCTCCGGCCAGGGCACCGGCCTCGCGCTCACCGGCGCCTACGTCCTCGCGGGCGAACTCGCGGCGGCCGGCGGCGACCACGAGACCGCGTTCGTGGCGTACGAGAACGTCATGCGGCCCGGTGTGGAACTGAACCAGCGGTTCGCGGCGTCCTTCGCCAAGGAGATGACCGTCTCGTCCCGCTGGAAGATCGCCCTGCGCATGCTGATGGTGCGCACGCTGCCGAAGACGCCCTGGAAGAACCTGATCGCGAAGAAGATCCGGGAGGAGATCCAGAAGGCGGCGAACGCGGTGCCGCTGAAGGACTACACGGCCTCCGTGGCGAAGCGGTAAAAGAAATTGAACAGGTTCGAAAAATCCTGTTACGCTCGCGGTTCCGGGCGGGAGGTCTCCGCAGGGGGCGGCCGTGCCAGGCCGCGCGGGGAACCTCGACACCGCCCGTTCTCTACCTCTGGGAGGGGACACCCATGCAACGCCACACGCGTGCACGCACCGCACGCACCACGGTCGCCGCCACGACCGTACTCGGCATCGCGATCGGGCTCTGCGCCGCGATCACCAGCCCGGCGCTCGCCGCCGCACCGCACCTGACCACCGCCGTCGACGGCGAGGTCGTCGTCCCGAACCCGGGCAGCCTCCAGCCGCGTTCGGAGGACCTGGGCCAGGTCGGCGCCACCGGCTACGCCCACAAGCGGCAGGGCTCGGCCGGCTGGGTCTGGACCGACTTCGCCACCGGCACCGACAAGGCGATCACCGAGGCACAGGCCCACGGACACTCCGGCCTGTACGCGACCTACGACGCCACAACCCGCGAGGCCACCGTCACGGACCTCGCCACCGGCGAGCAGCGCCTCCGCGTGACGCTGCCGGAAGGGCGCCGGTGGACCGGCGTGTACAACGCCGACACCGTGGTGACGACCGACGACGGCTACCCCGACTCGGTCCAGCTGCTCCGCCTCGTCGACGACAAGCCGACCGAGGTCGCCTCCTTCCCGCTCGGCGAGGCCTTCGAGGGCCGCATGGACGTGCTGGACCAGGACGCCAAGGGCGCGCTGCTGAGATTCTTCCGCGAGGGCGACCAGTTCCCCGTCGGCTACATGGTCGACTACGCGAAGGGCACGCTCTCGCCGGCGTCGGCGGCCGGCGAGGGCACCACCGTCAGCCTCGGCGACCAGCACGTCCTCGAGGTCTCCCACACGTCCTACGCCAACAGCGTGTGGACCGACCTCCGCAGCGACCCGTCGGCTCCGACGGTCAGGACGGACCTGCCGAAGCCCGCGAACGGCCTCTACGGCCTCGCCGCGTACGAGACCGTCGGCGACTGGGTCGTGTTCGTCCGGCCGCTGACGGAAGACGAGAGGTCGACGAGCCTCGGGGCGAAGCTCCAGGCCGTCCGCATCGGCACCGGCGAGGTCAAGGACCTCCTGCCGCACGCCGCCCCCGAACTCTCCGGCGCACCCGACGGCAGCGTCCTCGCCGTCGGCGGCACCGACGGCCGGGACTGGGCCGTCCGCCGCGTCACCATCGGCGCGGACGGCACGCCGAAGCTCACCACCGTCACGAAGGTCCCGCCCCTGCCCGCCACCTACCAGGGCCTCGCCCTCGGCGGCGGCCGGCTCAGCTACCTCGCCGACGACCTTCCGTACACCGGCCCGGGCCTCTACGACGTCGACACCGACCTCACGGCCGCCCCGGCCACCGCCGGCGAGCCCACCCTCCGCCACCGGCTGACGCCCGGCGTGACCCGCGTGGTGGCGGGCGGCGACGGCGACACCGTCTACGCCGGATCCGGCCACCTGTACTCGCCGATCGACACCTCGAGCCTGCGCAGCGCCGAACTCCCGGCGCGTAGCAAGGTCCTGGACGCCGCCGGCCGGTACGCCCTGGCCGAGAACGGCGACACCACGTACGCCGTCGACCTGGAGAACCGCACCAGCTCCCCCGACGTGCTGCTGACCCTCACCAACTCGGCCGCCGCCCTGTGGGACGCACAGGTCTGGAAGTCCGCCTCCGCCACCACGACCGACAGCAAGGTCAACGCATACGACCTGCGGACGAGGACCACGTCGCCGGCCGTCGACCTGGGCTCCGGCTGCAAGCCGACCGAGCTCCAGGCCGTCGACCGCTGGCTGTACTGGGCCTGCGGTACCGACAAGGCCGGCGTCTACGACCGGACGGCGAACAAGAGCGTCGCCGTTCCCGTCGGCGAGGCCCTGCTCGGCGACGGCTTCGTCGTCCGCCACGAGGGCGACAAGCTGAAGGTGACCGACGCGGCCACCGGCGGGACGACGGACCTCGCCGACCTGCCGGCCGCGGCCTCCGGCTCCGGCCGCCGCTCGACCTGGACCGTCGACAAGTTCGGCGGCGGCGTCGCGTACGTCGACGCCGAGCGGAACATCCACGTCAGGAAGACCGGCGTGGCCGCCCAGCCGATGACCCGGCTCCAGGAGTCCGTCCCGGACCTCGATCTCACCGGCGGCGGCGTCGAGCCCGCGCCGGCCACCTGGTCCCCGGTGTGGCGCTTCTCCAAGCCGGTCGGCTCCTGGGAGCTCCGCATCGTCAAGGGCAACGGAGAAGTCGTCCGCACCCTCACCGGCACGAAGGGCGTCGGCGCCGCCGTACGCGCGCACTGGGACGGCAAGGACGCCAAGGACCGTGGCATCGAGTCGGGTCAGTACCGCTGGGAACTGATCACCCGTCCGCTCGACGGCGTCGGCCCCGCACAGGGATCCTCCGGCGCCTTCCGGGTCGGCGGCAGCTCGCTCACCACCGCACCCGGCACCTTCACCCCCGTCACGCCGTCCCGTCTGCTCGACACCCGCTCGGGCCTCGGCGCGCCGGCCGGGAAGGTCGGCCCCGGCGGCACCAAGCTGCTGAAGGTGGCCGGCCGGGCCGGTGTGCCCGCCGAGGGCCTCACCTCGGTGGTCCTGAA
>NZ_JBITXS010000015.1:0-98210 GCF_044544825.1 Streptomyces sp. NPDC053493 | reverse complement strand
CTACAACAAGAACGGCTCGGTCGACCTGATCGCCGACGTCACCGGCTACTACACCGGCTGACCCGGCGGGCCGGTCCCGTATCTCCCGCACCACCGTGCCGCAGGGCCTCATGACGGATGCTCAGGAGGCCCTGCGGTCCGTGCGGGTCCGGGACACCGAGCCGTCCGCCTTCGACCGGCTGTCGAGATCCGCGGACAGCGCCGCGTAGATGTACTCGCTGCCCCAGCGGTCCCCGTCGAGATCGTTCTCGACCAGGTGCGCCTCCCGGCGCATCCCGAGGCGCTCACAGACCCGCACGGACCCGGTGTTCTCCACGTCCAGCCGCGCGTAGAGCCGGTGCACGCCCAGCGTGTCGAAGGCGAACCCGGCCAGCGCCGCAGCCGCCTCGGTCGCGTAGCCGTGCCCCTGGTGAGCCGGGTGGATCGTCCAGCCGATCTCGGCCTGGGCGGCGCGGGCGTCGGCCAGGGCGAGGCTCACCTCGCCGAGGACGCCGGGCTCGTCGCGTCGGCAGACGGCGAGCGACAGTTTGTCCCCGTCGGCCCGCCAGACCGTCTGCACCGCGCGCTCGGCGGCAACCTGCTCGCTGCGCTCACGCGTGTGCGCCGGCCGGTACAGGTAGCGCGCCACGCTCGGCAGGCTCTGGTAGGCGTACAGGTCGTCGGCGTCGTCGGGAGTGAACAGACGCAGCGACAACCGGGCCGTGGTCAACGGCAGCAGCGAGGCGACATCCATGCGGACCTCCGGGACGCGGATGTGGATCAAGACGCGGACGGATTGTCGCACCACGCCCGCCCGGCAGCCACGCCTTTTCTCTCCTGCGGGACCCGCCCGGCGGGCGTCAGTCTCGCTGCTCCGAGGTGGTCCTGAACTGCAGGGCGATCTCGGCCGCTGCCGGGGGCTCTTCTCGTCGCTCAGCAACACGCTTCCGGACGTGCCCGAGTCGGTCCATGCGCACGCGATGGGGCGTCTACGGGGCGGGCCGCCGGAGCGGCCCCCCTCCTCACCGCGAGGTCAGCCGGTGAAGTCGTCCAGCTCGTACGGGGACACCCACCAGCCGTTGCGGCAGATGCGGCCCTCGGGGTCGTGGTCGCCTTCGGCGTACTCGCCGCTGCCGGTCTTCTCGCCGTTGGGGCCGGTGAAGTAGCTGGTGTAGTAGTAGCGGCAGCCGACGGCCGCCTTCGCAGCGGGCGCGGCCTGCGCCGTGGGGACGACGGCGAAGGCCGCCGCGGCGGTACAGGCGGCAACAGCGACAAGACGTGTGAACGTCTTCATGACAGGGATCTCCTTCATCGGCGGGGCGAGTCGTTCGCTCGCCCTCGCGTCGCCGCCAAGGCTGCCGCCCGCCGTCCTCCCGCGCCCCGTCCCACACGCGGAGCTTCACCCGGCCTGGTCGGGCGAACCGATTCATCGCTCCGCCATACAGTGCAACAGCTGTGCAGGAGGTGGCACAGAAAGGCAGAGCACGTGGTCGTCCAGACGGTACCGGACTCTCGGTCGTTCCGAGGCCTGCCCGGCCGCGCTGCACACCACCCCCAACTTCTCTTGCTGCACGGGTAGTTGACGAAAGGTATGGACCAATCTACGGTCGGCTGCAGCGCGCGCCATGCTCAGGACCCACCCCCCACGTCCCAAGGAGCACGCATGCCACGCCACCGGATCGCGCACAGCCTCGCCACCGCGCTCGCCGCCCTGGTCGCCGCCACCGTCCTCACGGCCCCCGCGTCCGCCGTCGCACCTTCCGCCACGACCGCGCCCACCGTCGCCGCGGAGACCTGCGCACTCAAGCCGAAGCCCGCCGGCAAGGTGCTCCAGGGCTACTGGGAGAACTGGGACGGCGCGGCCAACGGCGTCCATCCGCCCTTCGGCTGGGCGCCCATCGACGACCCGCGGTTCGCCGCCCACGGCTACAACGTCGTCAACGCCGCCTTCCCCGTCATCCGTTCCGACGGCACCGTGCTGTGGGAGGACGGCATGGACGCCACCGTCCGCGTCCCCACACCCGCCGAGATGTGCCGGGCCAAGGCCGCCGGAGCCACCATCCTGCTGTCGATCGGCGGTGCCGCCGCCGGCATCGACCTCAGCTCACGCGCCGTCGCCGACCGCTTCGTCGAGACGATCGTCCCGATCCTGAAGACGTACAACTTCGACGGCGTCGACATCGACATCGAGACCGGACTCGTCGGCAGCGGCAGCATCACCACCCTCTCCGCCTCCCAGGCCAACCTGGTGCGCATCATCGACGGGATCCTGGCCCGCATGCCCGCCGGCTTCGGACTGACGATGGCGCCGGAGACGGCGTACGTCACCGGCGGCAGCGTCGCGTACGGCTCGATCTGGGGCGCGTACCTGCCGATCGTCAAGAAGTACGCGGACAACGGCCGCCTGTGGTGGCTCAACATGCAGTACTACAACGGCAGCATGTACGGGTGCTCCGGCGACTCCTACTCCGCCGGCACCGTCGCCGGCTTCGTCGCGCAGACCGACTGCCTGAACCGAGGGCTCGTGGTCCAGGGCACCACCGTCCGCGTCCCGTACGACAAGCAGGTCCCCGGCCTCCCCGCCCAGCCCGGCGCCGGCGGCGGCCACATGGCGCCGTCGGCGGTGGCACAGGCGTGGAACCACTACGGCGGATCCCTCAAGGGCCTGATGACCTGGTCGGCCAACTGGGACGGCTCGAAGGGCTGGACCTTCGGCGACAACGTCAAGGCCCTCCAGGGCCGCTCGTAGGCCGTGTACGGCCCAGGCGGCACCGTCCGGCCGGGCACGCGGGCGTCAGGAAGGCGTCGCGGCCCGGTCGGACGCGCTGCGAAGCACGCAGAACTCGTTGCCCTCGGGGTCTGCGAGCACCGCCCAGCCGGAACCGTCGGGCTCGCGGTGATCGGCGACGAAGGCGGCACCCAGACCCAGCAGCCGCTCCACCTCCTGCTCACGCGAGGTCTCGGGGCGAAGACAGAGATGGATCCGGTTCTTGACCTGCTTGGCCTCGGGCACCTGGTTGAAGTACAGCACCGGGCCGCCGTCCGCCGGCAGGACCTGGGTCTCCCGGTCGCCCGGTCTGCTCTCCGGATGCAGCGGCCGGCCCGTCACCTCGCTCCAGAACCGGGCCAGTTCATAGGCATCCGCACAGTCGATCGCCACGTTCTGCACTACCGAAAACATGTGCCAGAGCCTTCCCCACTTCCGCTGCGGAACGCCACCCGATTCCGCCCGCCCCGTCGCGCACGGCCCGCAGCCCACAACCCACGCCCCAGAGCCCGGCGCTCCGAGCACAAGGCGGCGCCGATTCTCCCCCGTGCGAGAACCGGCGCCGCCGCGCCCCGCGGCGGTCCCCGGCCGGCCGCGGGCGAGCGCGCCGCCGTACCGTCGTGCTCGCCCGCGGCAGAACGATCTCCCACGGCCCCGCCCCACCGCATCGGCCGACGAGACGAGTCACCGGGTAAACCTGCGCGGTAGCGCCCGACGCCGCCGGCTGCTTCCCGGGTATGACGACACGCCGCACGGCCGGCCCTAGCATCGTGCGATGCGCACCAGGGCCGTATCGGCGACGTGGCTTCGTGACGTGGATCCCCGGTTCGTCGACGCGACGCTGGCCGTGGGCCTGGTGGCGGCGACGTCCGCGGTGGGACACCAGTACCACCCGGCGGGCTGGCCGCCGTTCGACGCGAGCGCGTACGGCCTCACCGCGCTCATCGGCATTCCGCTCGCGTTCCGCAGGGTCACGCCGGTCGCCGCGCTGGTCGTGTCCTGCGCCGCGTTCGCCTGGTACCTGGCCGCGGGCTACCAGCCCTCGCTCAACTTCTGGGTCCCGGCGATCGCGCTCTACAGCGTCGCGGCCCAGCGGCCCTTCCGTACGGCCGCGGCCGCCGCCGTCCTCGTCGCCGCCGTCATCCTCTACAGCGGACTGACCGCTCCCGAACTCGGCGTCGCCACCGCCGTCGTCCAGGCCCTCGCCGTGCCGCCCGTCGTCTGGCTCTTCGGCACCAGCACCCGCCGCATCGCCCGCAGGAACCGGCAGCTCGCGCAGCTCACCGCCCAACTGCGCGAGGCACAGGAGGAACGGGCCAAACGCGCCGTCGCCGAGGAGCAGCGGCGCATCGCCCGCGAACTCCACGACGTGGTCGCCCACCACATGTCGGTGATCAACGTGCAGGCGGGCATGGCCGGTTACGTCTTCACATCCGCGCCCGCCACCGCTCGCGCCGCCCTGGACACGATCAGCGAGACCAGCCAGGAGGGCCTGCGCGAGCTCCGCCGCATCCTGACCCTGCTCCGTACCGAGTCGTCCGTCGAGGCGAGCCCGGACGACCCGGCTGCCGAGCCCGGCACGGGATACGCCCCGATGCCCGGCCTCGCCGGGCTCGCGGACATGGCCGAACGCGTCCGGGCGGCCGGCGTCGCCGTGGAACTGCGCACCGCCGGCACGCCGCGGCCCCTCGCACCCGGCGTGGAGCTGTGCGCCTACCGCGTCGTGCAGGAGGCCCTGACCAACGTCATCAAGCACGCCCGCCCGGCCCACGCCGCCGTCCTCGTCGAGTACGGGCCGGCCGAACTGCGCGTCACCGTCACCGACGACGGCCGCGGCCGCCCCGCGCCCGTCAACCGTACGGATCCGGCCAACGTTGCCGCGCCGTCAGGACACGGCTTGATCGGCATGCGCGAACGCGCCAGGCTCTACGGAGGAACAGTGGACGTGGGCCCTCGGGCCGAGGGGGGATTCGCCGTGCGCCTCAGACTTCCCGTCACCGGCGAGGGTTCCGGCCGGTGGGGGAGTGCGCCACCGGCATGATCAGAGTGCTCGTGGTGGACGACCAGGACCTGATCCGGGCCGGTCTCGTCGCCCTGCTCCAGGCCGCCCCCGGCATCGAGGTCGTCGCGGAGGCCGACGACGGCGAGTCCGCGGTCGACCGCGCCGCCCACGTACGGCCCGACGTCATCCTCATGGACATCCGCATGCCGGGCATGGACGGCACCGTGGCCACCGAACGCATCCTCGCCGCAGCCGACGACCCCGTCCCGCGCATCCTCGTCCTGACCACCTTCGACCTCGACGAGTACGTCTACGCGGCCCTGCGCGCCGGCGCCTCCGGCTTCCTCCTCAAGGACACCGGGCCCCAGCGGCTGATCGACGCCGTCACCGCCGTCGCCCGCGGCGGCATGCTCTTCGCGCCGAGCGTCACCCGCCGCCTGATCGAGACCTACGTCCACCACGCCGACCCCACCCCGGACCCGGCGCCCGACCTCGACGTCCTCACCGCCCGCGAGTGCGAGGTGCTCCGCCTCACCGCGAGGGGCCTGTCCAACACCGAGATCGCCGCACAGCTCTACATCGGCGAGGCCACCGTCAAGACCCACCTCAACCGCACCATGACCAAACTCAACGTCGACAGCCGCGCCCAAGCCGTCGTCGTCGCCTACGAATCCGGCCTCGTCGTCCCCGGCGCCCGCTAGACCCGGCCGCACAGATCCGCAACACCCGCAGATCCGCAACACCCGCAGATCCGCAACACCCGCAGATCCGCCGACGCCGGTCACCGGGTCCGCCCGCCGGACCCGCGTCCGTCAAACGAATGATCGAAACCGGCCGTGCGCACGGCTATGATCGTCCGCAGCAAGGCCGTAGCGCAGAGGTCGTCGCGCCCACGCATCAAGCGGGAGGACGTCGGTTCGAATCCGACCGGTCTTGCGTCTCCTTGAAGTCGACGCGGACGCCGGGCCCCGGCGAGGACCGGTGGAGTGGTGATGGAAGAGCCGACAACGCCCGTACGCTGCCCCGCGATCGAGCACCCCGACCTGCCGCTCGCCGACCCCGCCCTGCTCGCCCCGCTGACGGCCCGCCTCGGCGACCCGCGCCCGCTCGCCGACGACGAGACCTTCCCGCTCGGCACGCTCCGCGCCGACGGACGCCTCGACCTGTGCAAGCAGGGCCTCGGCCCCGACGGAGCCGCCCGGCTGCTGCCCGCCGCCGTCGCCTCGCCGCACGCCGCGCACCTCCTCCTCGGCACCAACTCCCTCGGCGACGACGGCGCCCGCACCCTCGCCGACGCCCTCCTCGCCGCCCGCGAGACCGGCGCCGGCCACCGGATCCACACGCTCTACCTCGGCTGCAACCGCATCGGCCCGGCCGGCGTGACCGCCCTCGCCGACGCCCTCGCCGACGACACCACCGTCCGCGCGCTCTGGCTCAAGCGGAACCCCGTCCACACCACCGGCGCCCGCACCCTCGCCGCACTGCTCCGCCGCAACACCGCCCTGCGCACCCTCGACCTCGTCAACTCCGGCCTCGGACCGGGCGGTGTACGCCTGATCCTCGACGCGCTCCTCGACCGGGAAGCCCCGCTCGAACGGCTCTTCCTCGGCGGCAACGGCCTGACCGCCGCCGACGCGCCGCTGCTCGCCGCCCTTGTCCGCGACGCCGGCGTCCGCGAGCTCTACCTGCCCGCCAACCACCTCGGCGACGACGGCACCGCCGTCCTCGCGGCCGCGACCGACCCGGCACGGCCCGTCCGCCTCGGCCTCGGCGGCAACGGCATCGGCCCCGCCGGCGCCCGCGCCCTCGCCGACGCCCTGGACGGCATCGACACCCTCGACCTCGGCCGCGCCCTGTCCGAACGCAGCCTCGGCTGCCCCGGCAACACCACCGGCGACGACGGCGCCCGCGCCCTCGCCGACGCCCTGCCCGGCAGCCCGCTGCGCCGCCTCGAACTCCGCCACACCGGCATCACCGGCCGCGGCGCCAAGAGCCTGCTCGCCTCCCTCCCCGACGAACACCGCCTCGAGTACGTGGGACTCGGCCCCGGCCTGCCCCGCCGCGTCAAGCGCTCCTTCACCGAGCGACTGCGCCCCGCCCGCCCCACCCACCCCGACCTGCGCGCGATCGGCAGCCTCTACCGATGAGCCGGAATCCGACCCTCCTCACCGCCACCGCCACCGCCACCGCCGCGCCCCCGGTCGCCCTCCTCTCGCCCGCCGACACCTCCGCCTGGGTCCGCATCCGCCGCTACGCCGTCCCCGGCTGGATGATCGAACGCGCCACGCAGGCCCGTCTCGCCGGCGACTGGAAGGCCGCCTGTGCCGCGGCCGCCGTCGACGTCCCCGCCGACCTCGACCCGGAACGCGCCGCCGAGAAGTACGGCGCGGATGTCGCGGCCCGGCTCGCCGACGACCTGCGCCACCTCGCGCCCGACCTCATCCGCTGGCACCTGCCGCGCGCCCTCGGCGGCCACACCACGCTCGCGCCTGCCCAGCGCGTCGTCCTCGCCCGGTACGGCAGCGCGGGCCCCGTCCTGTCACTGACCACCCACCCGATGCTGGAGGGACCGCAGCGCCTGCGCCTGCACCTCGACGCCGCACCCGCCGGTCCCGACCGCCACCAGCTCCACGGCGTCACGTACACCACCCAGGACTGGAGTGGGGCCCGCCGCTTCTGGGACGCCCGCCGCTCGGGCGAACTGCGCCTCAGTGCCGGTCCCGCCGCCACCGGCCGCCTGCCCTTCCTCCACCCGGACGGCACCCCGCTCTCCGCCGACGAGCTGCCCACCGAGGACCCGGGTACCACCGACCCGGCCGCCCGCGCCGAATGGGTCGCCGTGCTCCAGTCCCGCGGCGCCCACGTCGAGGCGTTCGCCGCCGCCGGACTCGACCTCGACCTGACGCCACCGCCCCAGGGCCCGCGCTCCTACCGGCAGCTCGACGTCGCCGGGCTCGTCGCCTGGTGCCCGCACGATCTCACCCGCCTCGTTCCCGAGGCCCGTCGGCTCCACCGTGCCGGATTCGGTACGAGCTTCCGCGTCCCCGTCCACTGGAGCGGCCACCTGCGCCTCACCCTCGACGCCTCCGACCCGGACGCCGAGCGGGCCCGGGCCCGTGTCACCGGCCGGGAGCGCGGTCAGGAGGAGGGCGCCACCCTCCTGCCCTCGTACGTCTGGCAGCGCCTGCCCGACATCGCCCTGCTGCGCGCCGGCCTTGTCCGCCCCGAGGAACTGCACCCGCTCGTCGCCGCCGCGCTCCTGCCCGAGGCCGGCCCCGCCGCCGGCCCGCCCGGCCCGAGGCCGGCCGAAGCGGTCCGGGTCCGCTGCAACGGCGTCTGGCACCAGGTCGCGCCCAGGAACGGCACCCTCGACATGCCGCACACCGAGCAGGAGCGGCAGCGCGAACACGCCCTGCGCGCCTTCGGCGGGACCATATCCGGCTGCTTCGCCGCCCAGCACGCCTGGACCACGGGCGAGGGACGGCTTCCGCGCGGCCTCCACGCCCAGCGGCTCGCGCTCTTCCAGCACGTCCAGCACGGCGACACACCCGCCGTCCTGGCGTACCTCGACGCCGGCGGCGACCCGCACGTCCGCGACCGTTCGGGCCGCGGCCTGCTGCACGTCCTCCACCTCGTCGACCACGAGGAACTGCTGCCGCGGCTGCTGGCCACCGGCCTCGACCTGGAGGCGAAGGACAAGGCGGACCGCACGCCTCTGCTCAGCGCCGTCGCCGACGGAGGATCGGCCGAACTCGTCGCAGACCTCCTCGCCGCCGGCGCCCGGATCGACGTCACCGACGAGATGGACCTCTCGCTCGCGCACTTCATCCGCCGTTACGAGCGGATCGACCTGCTGTTCCTGCGCAGGCGGGTCCAGGAGGAGCACCCGGGCCTCGGCAACGAGTGGTACGAGGAATTCCTGAGCGAGCGGGACTCCGAGCACGACTGGGACGACGACCCGGACGACACCGACGAGACCGGCGACGCGACCGGCGACGGCGACCACGGCGACAACGGCACCGACAACGACACCGGCGACGCGACCGGCGACGCGACCGGCGACGCCGACCACCGCGACGACGCGCACGAGGCCAAGGACGAGGACACCTCCGCATGACCGCCCCGACCCGGAACACGACCACGGCCACGCCCTCCACCGCCGCGCCCGCCGGCGTCCCCGCGCCGCTCGCCGCCGCCGACGCCCTCAACGCCCGGCTGAGCACCACCCGTACCGAAGCCGCCGGCAACACCCAGCTGGAGGCCCTCGCCCTGGCCGTGACGGCGAACCAGCCGGTCCTGCTCTGGGGCGAGCCGGGCATCGGCAAGTCCGCCGGCATGCAGCAGCTCGCCGACGCCCTCGGCGTCCACCTGGAGACCGTCGTCGCCAGCGTCCACGAGCCGTCCGACTTCGCCGGCCTGCCGATCGTCGGCGACGACCCGGCCACCACCGGCGTCCCCATGGCCCCGCCCGACTGGGCCGTCCGGCTCGCCCGCACCGGCCACGGGCTGCTGTTCTTCGACGAGCTGTCCTCGGCGCCGCCCGCCGTGCAGGCCGCCCTGCTCCGCGTCGTCCTCGAACGCCGGGTCGGCAGCCTCGCCCTGCCCGAGTCCGTCCGCATCGTCGCCGCCGCCAACCCGCCCTCCAGCGCCGCCGACGGCTGGCACCTCAGCCCTCCGCTCGCCAACCGCTTCGTCCACCTCGACTGGACGCACGAACCGCGCACCGTGGCCCGCGGCATGGCCGGCACCTGGCCCGAGACGACGCTGCCGACGGTCGAGCCCGCCCGCGCCTCCGGCGCCGTCGCCCGTGCCCGCGGTGTCGTCTCCGGCTTCCTCACCGCCCGCCCGGGCCTCGCCCATCACATGCCGAAGGACGCCGAGAGCCGCGGCCGGGCCTGGCCCTCCCCGCGCACCTGGGAGATGGCCCTGCGCCTGCTCGCCGCCGGTTACGCCTCCGGTGCCGGGCAGGAGGCCCGGGCGGCCGCCGTCGTCGGCGCCGTCGGCGAGGCCGCCGGCATCGAGCTCCTGTCCTACCTGGAGAACCTCGACCTGCCCGACCCGGACCGGGTGCTCGCCGACCCGTCGGCCTTCGCCCTGCCCGAACGCGGCGACCGCCAGCTGGCCTTCCTCATCGCCGTCGTCGCCGCCGTGCAGAGCGAACCCACCCGACCGCGCTGGGAGGCCGGCTGGGAGGTCCTCGCCAAGGCCGTCGACGCCGGGGTGCCCGACGTGGCCGCCCGGGCCGCCCGCGACCTCGCCGCCCTCCGCGAACCCGCCTGGCCCATCCCGTCCGGCATCGACGCCTTCCTGGAACTCCTCCAGCTCGCCGGCGCCCTGCCGGGCGCCCGCTGACGGCCCACCCCATGCCCGCCCCCACCCGAGACCCCGACCCGGCACCCGCCCCCGAACCGGACCCGGCACCCGGCCTCGCCCCCGAACTGGACCGCGCCAAGCTGCTCGCCGCCCGCTACAAGGCGGCCGAGAACCGCCCGTACCTCGCCTCCGCCCTCTACGCGCTCACGGTCGTGCCCTCCCACCGGGTGCGGACCATGGCCGTCGACCGGCACTGGCGCTGCTACGTCGCGCCCTCCTTCGTCGAGACGACCGACGTCGAGGAACTCGCCGGGGTGTGGATCCACGAGGCGGCGCACCTCCTGCGCGACCACCACGGCCGGGCCGACCGGCTCCCCGCCGCCGACCAGCGCGACCACCTCCGCGTCAACCTCGCCCAGGACTGCGAGATCAACGACGACCTGATCTCCGACGGACTGCGCCTGCCCGAAGGACGCGTGGAACCGCGCCTCTTCGGCCTGCCCGAAGGCAGGCTCTTCGAGGAGTACCTTCCCGGCATCCCGCCGACCGACCACCACCTGGACTGCGGCTCCGGCGCGCACGGCGTCCCGGCGCCCTGGGACCTCGGACCGGCCGGCGGCGCCGACGGCGTCACCGGCCTCGGCCCCGTCGAGGCCGAGGCCCTGCGCCGCCAGACCGCCCAGGCCGTCCGCGCCCACGCCCGGCAGCGCTCCAGGGGCACGGTCCCGGCCGGCTGGCGCCGCTGGGCCGAGGAGGTCCTGGAACCCACCGTCGACTGGCGCAAGGCCCTGACCGGCGCCGTCCGCGAGGCCGCCGCATGGGCGGCCGGCGCGGTCGACTACACCTACCGCCGCCCCTCCCGCCGCACACCGGCCCTCGGCGGCCGCGTCGTCCTGCCCACCCTGCGCCGCCCGCTGCCGCGCGTGGCGATCGTCGTCGACACCTCCGGCTCGATGGGCGAGGACGACCTCGCCGCCGCGCTCGCCGAAGTCTCCGGCGTGCTGCGCGAGGTGGGCATCGGCGGCAACCGCGTCGCCGTCCTCGCCTGCGACGCCGACGTCCACGCCGTCGCCCGGGTCACCGCCGTCGACCAGGTCGAACTGGCGGGCGGCGGCGGCACGGACATGACCGTCGGCATCCGCGCCGCGCTCGCCGCGCCCGAGCCGCCGCGGATCGTCGTCGTGCTCACCGACGGCTACACGCCCTGGCCCGCGGAACCCGTCTCCTGCCGCCTCGTCGCCGCCCTCATCGGCGACGGGGCACCCGAGCCGCCCGCCTGGGTGGAGACCGTACGGATCACGCCCCGCTCCTGACGGCCGGTCACCGCGCACGGCGCACCCGGCCGGGTTACGGTCGACGGCATGGTCGTCGGTGAGCGTCAGAGCTGGCTCCGGTGTCTCCTCGCGGGCGCCGTGTTCGTCGTGTGCATGGCCGGTACGACGCTGCCGACCCCGCTCTACCCGCTCTACCAGGACAAGTTCGGCTTCTCCGAGCTGACGGTCACCGTCGTCTACGCCGTCTACGCCTTCGGGGTCATCGGCGTCCTGCTGCTCGCCGGCAACGCCTCGGACACCGTCGGCCGCCGCCCGGCCCTGCTGTGGGGCCTCGGCTTCGCCGCCGTGAGCGCCGTCTGCTTCCTGGCCGCGACCGGCCTCGGCTGGCTGTACGCGGGCCGGCTCCTGTCGGGCCTGTCGGCGGGCCTGTTCACCGGCTCCGCCACCGCCTACGTCATGGAGCTCGCCCCGCCCGGCGGCTCCTCCCGCGCCACCTTCGTGGCGACCGCGGCCAACATGGGCGGCCTGGGCTGCGGCCCGCTCCTCGCCGGCCTGCTCGCGCAGTACGCTCCCGACCCGCTCGTCCTCCCCTTCGCCGTCCACCTCGGCCTGGTCGCCGTCTCGGCCCTCGTCCTGTGGCGGCTGCCCGAGACGGTCGAGGAACCAGGGCCGCTGACCGCCGTACGGCCCCGGCGCCCGGCCCTGCCGCCCGAGGTGCGGGCGGTGTTCGTGCCGGCCGCGATCGCCTCCTTCGTGGGATTCGCCCTGTTCGGCGTGTTCACCTCGGTCAGCCCGGTCTTCCTCGCCCAGTCCCTGCACGTCGACGACCACGCCGTCAGCGGCCTCGTCGTCGCCCTCGCCTTCTTCGCCTCCACCGCCGGACAACTCGTCGTCACCCGCGTCGGCGTGGCCCGCTCCCTGCCCCTGGGCTGCGCCGTGCTCCTGGTCGGGCTGCTGCTGCTCGCCGGCGCCCTGTACGCCGACCTGCTCGCCCTCGTCGTCCTGTCGGCCCTCGTCGGCGGCACCGGACAGGGCCTCGCCTTCCGCGCGGCGATGTCCGCCGTCGCCCAGGCCGCACCGCCCGACCGCCGCGCGGCCGTCATCTCCAGCCTGTTCGTCGTGGCCTACACCGGCATCTCGCTCCCCGTCATCGGCGTCGGCCTGCTGACCGGCCCGCTCGGCCTGGAAGGAGCGGGCGACGTGTTCATCGGCTGCATGCTGCTCCTCATCGTCCCCGCCGCCCTCTACCTGCTGCGCCGGCCGGTCCGCACACCGGAGCACTGACCGGTCCGGACGTGCGCCGGGCGCGCCCGGACCGTGCCGCCGTGCGCGGGCGGCCGCGGACGGGTGAGCCTCCGGCGCCGTGCGCGCCCTGGCGCCGATCCCGTATCCGATCGCGTCAAAGTGCGGTGGGTTCCAGTCGGAAACCCGGGCTGTTCACCGGCCGTTACGGGGCCCTGTCACCGGCGCGTATTACTCTTCATTGACCTCGGCTTGAATGTGCTTTGGTGAATGCTGATGTCGGCGTGACACGGGGGAGGGACGTGCTCAAGACACCGGCCGGGCGCGCCCGCACGACGAGCGTCGCCCTCGTGCTCGCCCTGCTCCTCGCCGTTCTCTGCGGCTCCGGCACTTCCGGGACGGCCGGCGCCGTTTCGACCGCGTACGAGACCGTGCCCACGAACTCCGGCACCTCGACCAGCCCCGCGCCCTCCGCCAACTCCCCGCAGCCCACCGGTTCCAGCAGCTCCGCGAACCGCGCGAACGACGGCGAGCTCACCGCCGCACCGGGCCGCTCGGCCACCCGCCGACGCCGACGCACCGACCCGCGACCCACGGGCCCGGTGCCACGCCCGGACCGGACCGGCGCGACCCGCCGCGGCCGGCACCGCCGGGCCGGCCCCGCCGCCGCGCCCGACCCCGCACGAGAACCCTCCGCACTCCAGGTGTTTCGCTGCTGACAGGCAGGACCGACGCGACTCTCGTCCTGTCAGCCCGACGCGCCCTCACGGCGCGCCAGGAGGAATTCATCCATGCGATCCCTCACCCACACCACCCGCGGCTCCGGCCGCTCCGACCGGCGTGTGCGTCTCCCGGACCTCAGGTCCGACGTCGCCGCCTCCCTCGTCGTCTTCCTCGTCGCCCTCCCGCTGTGCATCGGTGTGGCCGTCGCCTCCGGCGTACCGGCCGAACTCGGACTCGTCACCGGCATCGTCGGCGGCGTCGTCACCGGCATGATGCGCGGCAGCAGCCTCCAGGTGTCAGGGCCGGCCGCCGGCCTGACCGTGCTCGTCTTCGAGGCCGTCCGCAGCTTCGGCCTGCCCGCGCTCGGCGTGATCGTGCTCCTCGCCGGGCTCCTGCAGATCCTCATGGGCGCCCTGAAATGGGGGCGCTGGTTCCGTGCCATCTCGCTGTCCGTCGTCGAGGGCATGCTCGCCGGCATCGGCCTCGTCATCATCGCCGGCCAGCTGTACGCGGCCGCCGGCCTTCCCGCACCCGCCTCCGGTCTCGCCAAGCTCGCCGGCCTGCCCGGCGCGCTGGTCAAGGCCCTGGACAGCACGGCCGCCCTCGCCTCCGTGGCCGTCGCCGCCGGCACGGTCCTCGTCGTCGCCGGCTGGCGCCGACTGCCCCGCGCGGCCCGGGCCGTTCCCGGCGCACTGGTCGCGGTCGTCCTCGCCGCGGCGGCGACCTGGCTGTTCGACCTCCCGGTCGCCACGGTGCGGGTGGGCGGCGTCCTGGACGCCGTACGCCTGCCCGGCGCGGACTCCCTCGCCGCCCTCGCCGACGTGGCCCTCCTCGGCACCGTGCTCGCGTTCGCGCTGATCGCCTCGGCCGAGTCGCTGTTCAGCGCGGCGGCCGTCGACCGGCTGCACGCCGGCCCGCGCACGCACTACGACCGCGAACTCGTCGCCCAGGGCGTCGGCAACACGGTGTGCGGTCTGCTCGGCGCGCTGCCCATGACCGCCGTGATCGTCCGCAGCTCGGCCAACGTGCAGGCCGGCGCCCGGACCAAGGCCTCCCGGGTCCTGCACGGCGTCTGGCTGCTGCTGTTCGCCGCCTTCCTCCCGGCCGCCCTCACTTTCATCCCGCTCGCCGCCCTCGCCGGAATCCTCGTCCACGCCGGCTGGAAGCTGATTCCCTTCCGGGCCGTGGCCACCCTCTGGCGCACCCACCGCGGCGAGGCGCTCGTGCTCGTCGTCACGGCGGTGGCGATCGTGGCGGTCAACATGTTCGAGGGTGTGCTGATCGGTCTCGTGCTGTCCCTGGCCAAGGCCGCCTGGGACGCCTCCCACCTGCGCATCGACCGTACGGACGACGGCCAGGGCCCCGTCCGGGTCCAAATCTCCGGCACGGTCACCTTCCTGCGCCTGCCGAAGATACTCGACGCCCTCGAAGCCCTGCCGCACGACCGCCCGGTCGAACTGGACCTCTCCCAGGTCCACCACCTGGACCACGCCTGCCGCACCGCGCTGGAGGCGTGGGCCGCCCGCCACCACCCCGCCGGCGCCGAGGCCGTCCGCCTGCACGCCGTACCGGACGACACCCGTACGCCTGACCGCCCTCCGGCGCCGAGCACGGCACCGCACTGACCAGCAAGCGCCGGTGGCCGCCGACCGGCGGCCACCGGCCCCGTTCAGGGCCCGGCGACGAGGAAGACGATCTCGACCCGGCCCGGCTCACCGTCTCCCGTGTCGTGCACCCGGTAGAGCAGGGTCACGGTGATGCCGGTGTCGGCGGCCGGAAGCGTGGCCACCCGGCGCAGTTCGGCGCCCTGCAGCTGCTCGGTGCGCGACTCCGCGGGCCGCGGATCGTCGGCGAGGGCGGCCAAGGCGTCGTGCAACGCCCGGCGGCCACCGGGGGAGAGGTGCGCGATCGTGGAGTAGAGGCGGCGGGGAATCTCGACGGCCCAGCGGCCGCTCACGCGGTGGCGCCCTTGTCGAGGTGGGCGACCAGGTCCTCGAACGTCATCAGGTCGGCCTCGCCGGCGAGCGAGGCCCGGATCGCGTCCCGTACCTCCGGCCGGGTGCGCAGCGCGACCAGATGACGGGCCTCCAGGATGACGGCCTCGTGCTCCCGCCCGAACCGGGCGGCGTCGAGCCGCGCGTTGAAGGCGACCAGCTCGGCCGGGTCGACGACGGCCAGCGCGGCGCGCAGCTCCGCGAGCGTCTGCGGCCCTTCACCGGCCTCGATCCGATACGGGTCGGCGTAGGCCGGGACCGAATTCTGCGGCAGCGCGCTCATGGTGACGCCTCCTCATCTCGGAGACCTCCACGGTACGGCGCCGGGCCCCCTGTGCGGGAGGGGTGTGCGGGAGCACAGCGGCACGAACCCCCGGTGACAGCGCTTTCTTCCGGCATTTCCACCACGTTCAATCACAATCAAACAAAGATGACCAGGATCCGTGTTCACTTCTTGTGCGCACTCCCGTAGCTTCGCCGCTGTTCCTTTCGGGCGACGAAGCGAGTGACTCATGCACCTGGCCGCGGAGCTGCGGCTCCCCACGAACTGGCTCGACTACTCCATCCTGGCGATCTACTTCGCCGTCGTCCTGGGCATCGGCTTCGCCGCCCGGGCGAGTGTCAGAACCAGCCTCGACTTCTTCCTCTCGGGCCGCTCGCTGCCGGCCTGGGTCACCGGACTGGCCTTCGTCGCCGCCAACCTCGGCGCGACGGAGATCCTCGGCATGGCGGCGACCGGCGCCCAGTACGGCGTGGCCGTCGTCCACTGGTACTGGATCGGCGCCATCCCGGCGATGGTCTTCCTCGGCCTGGTGATGATGCCGTTCTACTACGGCTCCAAGGTCCGCTCGGTCCCCGAGTTCCTGCTCCAGCGCTTCGACCGGTCGGCCCACCTGCTCAGCTCGGTGCTGTTCGCGCTCGCCGCGATCCTGATCGCGGGCGTCAACCTCTACGCCCTGTCGATCGTCGTCGAGGCGCTGCTCGGCTGGCCGCAGTGGGTCGCCATCGTCGTCGCCGGCTTCTTCGTCCTGGCGTACATCACCGTCGGCGGCCTGTCCTCCGCCATCTACAACGAAGTGCTGCAGTTCTTCGTGATCCTCGCCGCGCTCATCCCGCTCACCGTCCTCGGGCTCAAGCGGGTCGGCGGCTGGGACGGACTGACCACGTCCCTGGAGAAGAGCCACGGCGCCGACTTCCTCTCCGCCTGGGGCGGCACCGGCATCGGCGACGCCAACCCGCTCGGCGCCAACTGGCTGACCATCGTCCTCGGCCTCGGCTTCGTGCTCTCCTTCGGCTACTGGACCACCAACTTCGCCGAGGTCCAGCGGGCCCTGTCCGCCAAGAACCTCTCGGCCGCCCGCCGCACACCACTGATCGCCGCCTTCCCGAAGATCTTCATCGTCTTCGTCGTGATGATCCCGGGCCTGGTCGCCGCCACCCTCGTCCCGAGGATCGGCACCGCCGGCTCCGACCTCACGTACAACGACGCCATACCGCTGCTCATGCAGGAGCTGCTGCCCAACGGCGTGCTCGGCATCGCCGTCACCGGCCTGCTGGCGGCGTTCATGGCGGGCATGGCGGCGAACGTCTCGTCCTTCAACACGGTCTTCACCGCTGACATCTGGGCCAAGTACGTGGTCAAGGGCCGCGACGACGGCTACTACCTGCGGTTCGGACGGCTCGTCACGGCGCTCGGCGTCCTCGCCTCGATCGGCACCGCGTTCCTCGCGTCCAGCTTCTCCAACATCATGGGCTATCTGCAGACCCTGTTCTCGTTCTTCAACGTGCCGATGTTCGTCGTCTTCATCATCGGCATGTTCTGGAAGCGGGCCTCGGTCAGGTCCGGCTTCTGGGGCCTGACGGCGGGCACGGTGGCCGCGATGGTCAACTACTTCGTCATCTACAAGCAGGGCGTCGTCGACATCCCCACCGACCAGGGCGCCAACTTCGTCTCCGCCATCGTCGGCTTCGTCGCCGGCGCCGTGGTCATGGTCGCCGTCACCCTCTTCACGGCGCCCAAGCCCGCGTCCGAACTCGCCGGCCTGGTCTACGGCACCCGGTCGCCCGGCATGGACGAGGCGCCCTCGCAGGGCGACGAGGCCTGGTACCGCCGCCCCGCCCTGCTCGGCTGGGCCGCCGTCGCGCTGGCCGCCGCCTGCTACATCCCGTACTCCTTCTGACGATCGGAGGCACCTTCCATGTCCGAACTCCACCACGAGGTCTCCGAACTGGAGAAGAAGTCCGCCACCGCGGCCCGCCTCTTCGACATCCGCCGCATCATCGGCGGCCTGTTCACCCTCTACGGCGTGATCGTGACCCTCGCCGGCCTCACCGCCGACGACGCCGCCATCGCCAAGGCCGCCGGCGTCAACATCAACCTCTGGACGGGCCTGTCGATGCTCGCCCTGGGCCTCTTCTTCCTCGTCTGGCTCGCCCTCCGCCCTCTGACGCCGCCCGCGCCGCCGACCCACGAAGAGAGCGACCAGAACGGCCAGGACGGCTAGGGCCTGTCCGGCCCTGGAACGCGCACCTCTCCCGCCACCGCCGTCGGCCGCGACCGACCAGCACCGTCCGATCGTCGATCATGGTGCGACGGCGGTGACCACCGCCGTGCGGAAGCGGGGGGACACACATGGGATCGCTGGTGACGTCGGACGCGGTCGAGGCGCGTGAGGACAGGTTCGCATGGTTCTGCGAGACGGTGTCCAGCGACATCATGCCCGTGACGATGAGCACTCCGAGGGCGTCCGACTTCCGGGCGGGCATCACCGACCTGGACCTCGGCACGGTGCGGCTGTCCGCCGTCTCGTGCTCACCGGTGGTCTCCCGCCGCACCCCGACCCACATCCGGCGCGGCGATCCCGAGCAGCTGCAGCTGGCGCTCGTCACCCGGGGCGTCTTCAAGGCACGCCAGCGAGGCAACGAATCGGTGGTCACGCACGGACTCGTACTCACCGACACCTCACGACCGTACGAGGGCACCTGCGGAGGCGAGTTCGAGACGGTCGTCCTGCAGATCCCCCGTCAGACCCTGGCGCTGAACCCCCATCGTGTGGACCGCCTCCTCGCCCGGGGCCTGGCCGCGGACAGCGGCTCCGGGGCGATCCTCGCCGACTTCCTCACCACCCTGCTCACCCGCGGCCCGAGCTGTCGCGCCGAGGAGCTGCACGGCATGGGAGCCGTCACCCTCGACCTGGCCACGGCGTTCCTCGCGCGCAGGCTCGGCGACCCCGGCCAGGCCCCGGCCGAGGCCCGCGCGCAGGAGACACTGCAGCGGATCCACCGCTTCATCGAGAACAACCTCGGCGACCCGGACCTGACTCCGCAGGCGATCGCCGATCACCACCACATGTCCCTGCGGCGCCTCCACGCCCTCTTCGGCGACCAGCCGCTGACCGTCGCGGCACACATCCGCCGAAGCCGGCTGGAACGCGCCCGCGCCGACCTCGCACGCGGGGAACTGAGCGGTCAGCCCGTCCAGGCGATCGCGGCCCGCTGGGGCTTTCCCAGCGCCACCGGTTTCAGCCGCGCGTTTCGCGAGGAATTCGGCCTCACTCCTACCGAACACCGCGCGCTCTGCCTGGCCGCGGCCCGGCGCGCGGAGCACAGAAAGCCCGCACGCTCCGCACACCACCAGGCGCCGCGCAGACCTAGATTCACCTCCGGAGACGCCGCCACGGCGTGAGCCCGGTGCCCGTGCCCGTGCCCCTGCCCGTGCTCGGTGCCCGGTGCCGCGTCCGACCGCGGCGGCCGTGTCTCCGTGCCTGCGCGCCTCACCGCGCGCAGGCGTCCGGGATCCAACTCCATGGGGGAACGAAATGAGCTTGCGCACGAAGGCCGCCACCACCGCCTCCGCGGCCGCCCTGGCCTTCGCCGGCGTCCTCGGGGCCGCCGGCCCGTCGACGGCCGCGTCGAACGGCCAGCAGATCCACTTCCACGACAGCAGCGGCAGCGTCTACTCCATCCGCATCGAGGGCTACAACCAGAACGGCGACGTGGCCTCGGGATGCTTCGCCACTCCGGGCCGGGACACCTGGGTCGGCGGCTGGTGGTGGAAGGGCGAGGTCACCGTCACCTTCTACAAGACCAGCTCCTGCTCCGTCGCCACGTACTTCGGAGAGACCAACGCGTGGGTGCCCACCTCGCAGAGCGGCGACTGGACGACCGTCTCCTCCTGACCGCGCCCCGCCCCGCAACCCACCGAACGAGGGCCGCACTCCGGCACCGGAGCCGGCCATGCCCTCAGCCAACCAGGAGAACGAGACAGCAGATGTCCCCTCGCATGCTCACCTTCGCCCGCCGCGCCGCCGGCACCCTCGCGGCGGGAGTCCTCCTCGCCCTGAGCCTTCCCACGTCGCCCGCCTCCGCGGCTCCCTCCTCCGGCCACCCGCAGAGGCTCACCGGCATCAACAGCGCCAAGTGCCTCGAGATCCCCGGCTGGAGCACCGCCAACGGCGCGGCGGTCGGACAGTGGGGCTGTCACCTCGGCGGAAACCAGCAGTGGTACTTCTCCGACCAGGGCGCGACCGACCTGGTGTGGAACGCCAACAGCGGAAAGTGCCTCGAGGTCGCCGACTGGAGCACCGCCAACGGTGCCACCGTCCGGCAGTGGGACTGCCACGGAGGAGCCAACCAACAGTGGCAGTCGATCGGCACCACCGTCGACGGACAGGACGTGATCGCCCTGCGGAACCTCCACAGCGGTAAGTGCCTCGAAATCGCGGACTGGCGCAAGGACAACGGCGCTCCGGCCCGCCAGTGGGACTGCCACTGGGGCTACAACCAGCTGTTCTACGCCGCCGACGTGCTGTAACGCGTCGACAGCGGCCCGGATCACCAGGGCCTCAAGGCAGGCGGGCGGGCTCCGGAGCGCGTACGGGAGAGGGCACGGGCCCCGACGGGTCCTCGGGCTCCGCTCCCTGGCTCTCCGGGGCCCCGAACCACGCCACTGCGACCGCGCCCGCGACCGCCAGCACGAAGCCGAGGACGGCCGCCCAGACGAAGCCCGGGCGTGAGGCGTCACCCAGCCACCACACACCGATCATTCCCGGCAGCACCGTCTCGCCGACCACGAGCGCCGCCGTCGCCCCGTTCACCGAACCGAGCTGCAGCGCGACCGTGTGCAGATACATGCCGCCGGCGCCGGCCACGACGATCGCGTACAGCGCCGGGTCCGCCAGGAGCGCGCCCGGCGCGAACGGGTCGATGCCGTTCAGGATCCGCACCCCGACGCCCAGCGCGCCGAAGCCGAGACCCGACAGGAGGCCCGCGAGAATCGCCGCCCGGGCACCGAGCATCCGGACGAGGACCGTGCCGCCGGCCATCAGCAGCACCGCGACCGCGAGCAGCCACCAGTGCGTGGCGATCGGGGTGCGCCCGCTGCCCTCCGGGCCCGCCGCACCCGCCAGCAGCACCAGGGCCGAGCAGACCACACCGATCGAGGTCCACTCCGCGCGGGTCAGCCGGATGCCGAGCAGCCGCACGCCGAGGACGGCCGTGATCACCAGGTTGGCGCTGATCACGGTCTGCGAGAGGAACAGCGGGAGCATCCGGGCAGCGAGCGCGCCGAGCCCGAAACCGACGAAGTCCAGGACCGTTCCCGCGATGAACTCCCAGGTCATCGCGGCCTTCGCGGTCGACGACAGGCTCGGCCCGCCCTGCTGGGTGAGCCGCCCCGCCGCGGCCGCCTCGCGCCGGGCGGACTTGCGGGAGCCGACGGCCTGAAGGACGGATCCCGTGCCGTAACAGATCGAGGCGGCGACGGCGGTCAGCAGTCCTATGAGCACAAGCAGGTCCCTTCACCCGGTGGAGGAGGGGCCGGTCCGCCCCGTTCGCTCTCCGCTTGGCAGACGTCGGATCGGCCGCCCGCGTTGCCTGCCGGGGCGCCCTGCCGTGCGCGACGCGCCAGGACGCCCCCCGTGCTGGACCCTCCGCTCAGGACTCCCGGCTCAGGACTCCTCGGCCACCGGGTCGGCAGAGGACGGGGCCGCCCTTCTCCGCCGGTAGAGCACCGCGGCGCACACCGCGAGGAGCAGGACGGCCACGGCGGAGGCTCCGAGGGCCGGCCGCTCGGCGAAGAGCGTCCGCAGCACTTCGAGCACGCCCAGCCCCGCGGTCGCGTAGAGCAGCGCCCAGGCCGCTCCACCCAGGAACAGGGCGGGCAGATAGCGCGGCAGCGGCACCCGCATGCTGCCCGCGAGGAAGTTGGCGGCGGTCTGGAAACCGACGGTCAGGAAGGAGACGGCCACCACCGGCGCGCCCCACCGCTGGATCGCCCGCTCGGCGCGCCGGAACTTCGCCGAGGAGATCCGTCCGGCGAACCTGCTGCGCCGCGCACCGGCGCCGGCGAGCCACCCGACGGCGAACGTCCCACCGGCGCGGAGCAGGACGATGACATAGAGGGCTCCGGCCGTGAGCGCGATCTTATCCACGACGCCTCATCTCGTTCCCAGCCCTCCGTCTGCCCTCGCGTCCGGCGGGCTGTCACCCGCGGTACCGGAATCCGAATCCGTACCACCGCACGCCAGGCAAGGTCAGCCTAACCGAACCCGTATACGGGGGACACGGGGCGCCCGGTACGGCGCACGCGCCCTCCGGGGGACGGCGGACGGAGCCGCGCGGCGCCCGTCGCCAGGGGCCGAAGGCGGCGCTCGCGGATCGCCGCGCTCAGCCGGCGGGCGGGGCGACGAAGACCCGCTCGAGCAGGGCGTACAGCGCGTCCCGCTCCTCGCCGCTGAGACCGTCCAGGCCGTCCCGGGTGAGGCGCATCTTCGCGCGGATCGCGTCGGCGACCCGCTCGCCCTCGGCCGTGAGGATGACGTTCTTGACGCGTCGGTCGGACGCGCCGGCTTCGCGGCGCACGAGGCCGCGCTTCTCCAGCCGGTCGATGATCCCGGTCATGTTGGAGGCGTCGCAGGTCATGGTCTCGGCGAGAGCCCGCATCGCGGCCGGTCCCCGGCGCAGGACGGTCAGCGCCCTGCCCTGGCTGGCCGTGAGGTTCTCGCTCGCCGCCGCGACGGTGAAGTCGCCGTAGTAGACGCCGAGCGACACCGACAGCAGCTCCATGAGCTGGGCCGTGCCGACGGACGCATCTGCGGGAGCGGCTTCTGTCATGGACACCAGCCTATCCCGGGAAGCTTGACTATCTCAAACATCTGCCTCTAGCGTCGTGCCGTTGCATGAAGTTCTCAAGCATCAAGGTTATGAAGTAAAAGGCTATGAGGAGCGTCCCTGTGACCGTCACCGCGTCCCCCGCCTCGCGCGCGGCCGAGATCCTGTCCCGGCCCGTCGCCCTGAACGGCCTGACCGTCCCGAACCGCATCGTGATGGCGCCGATGACGCGCATGTTCTCGCCGGGCGGCATCCCCGGCGAGGACGTCCGGTCGTACTACGCCCGCCGCGCCGCCGCCGGTGTCGGCCTGATCGTCACCGAGGGCACCTACGTCGGCCACGAGTCGGCGGGACAGAGCGACCGCGTGCCGCGCTTCCACGGCGAGGAGCAGCTCGCGGGCTGGGCGAAGGTCGCCGAGGACGTGCACGCGGCCGGCGGCACCATCGTGCCGCAGCTGTGGCACATCGGCATGGTGCGCAAGCAGGGCCAGCCGCCCTACGCCGACGCCCCGGCCGTGGGCCCCTCCGGCATCCGCACCGACGGCACCGAGGGCGAGGGCAAGGCCATGACCCGAAGCGACCTCGACGACGTCATCGGCGCCTTCGCCGAGGCCGCCGCGGCCGCCGAGCGCATCGGCTTCGACGGCGTCGAACTGCACGGCGCCCACGGCTACCTCATCGACCAGTTCCTCTGGGCGGGCACGAACCGCCGCACCGACGCGTACGGCGGCGACCCCGTGGCCCGCACGAAGTTCGCGGCCGAGATCGTCGCCGCGGTCCGCGCGAGCGTGTCGCCCGACTTCCCCGTCATCTTCCGCTACTCGCAGTGGAAGCAGGACGCCTACGACGCCCGCCTCGCCGAGACCCCGGAGGAGCTGGAGGCCATCCTCACCCCGCTCGCCGCCGCCGGCGTCGACGTCTTCCACGCCTCCACCCGCCGCCACTGGGTCCCCGAGTTCGACGGCTCGGACCTGAACCTGGCGGGCTGGACCAAGAAGCTCACCGGCAGGCCCACCATCACCGTCGGCTCGGTCGGCCTCGACGGCGACTTCCTCCACGCCTTCGCCGGCGAGGGCGCGCCGGTCCAGGGCATCGACGAGCTCCTCGACCGCCTCGAGCGCGACGAGTTCGACCTGGTCGCCGTCGGACGCGCGCTGCTCCAGGACCCGGAGTGGGCGGCCAAGGTCCTCGCCGGCCGCACCGACGAACTCAAGCCGTACGACGCCGCCGCGGTGAAGACGCTGAGCTAGCTCCCGTCTCGGCGCGGAAGGACCTGTCACGCACCGGACGCCGCCTCCGTCCGGTGCGTGACCGCCGCGGCGCCCGCGCCGTCGCCTTCGGTGGCGGGCTCGGTCGCGCACCGGCTCATCACGTCCGGCCGGAACGCCTCCACGCCGTGCTGTGGAACGGCACCGTAGGCCTCGCTCCTCTCGGACACGACCTGCCCGCGGAGTTGACCGTCGTGCCGCTGGCCGGCGTGCCGCCGAGCCGCTCGGCACCCCTTCTGAGAGCGGGGCGGCTCCCGGGTTCCCGCCCCTGATGCCTGCTCCGAAGGGCGCTGCTCCTGCTGCCCTGCTCCGAAGGGCCCTGCTCCGAGGGGCGCCGCTCCGAGGGGCGCTGCTCCAGCCCAGGCCCACACTGGAAGCATGGAGCCGGAAGAAGCCCTGCGCCGGATCGCCTTCCTCCTCGAATGGCGCGGCGCCTCCCCGTACCGGGTGCGCGCCTTTCATACGGCGGCCGACGCCGTCCGCGACCTGCGCCCGGGCCCGGTCGACGCCGACGAGGCAAGACGCCTGCGCGGAGTCGGACCGGTCACCGCGGAGGTCATCGCCCAGGCATCGACCGGAGCTGTACCGAACTACCTCGCCCGTCTCCAGGCCGAAGCCGACCCGGCCGCCCGCACCGGCTGGGAACTCGCCGCCGCGAGCGCCGGGGACTGCCACCTGCACTCCGACTGGTCGGACGGCGGCAGTCCGCTCGAGGAGATGGCCGACGCGGCCCGCGCCCTCGGCCACCGGTGGGCCGTGCTGACCGATCACTCGCCCCGCCTGACGATCGCCCACGGACTCAGCCCGGACCGGCTCAGACGCCAACTCCAGGCCGTGGCCGACCTGAACGCCAGAACGGGTCCCGGCTTCCGGCTGCTCACCGGCATCGAGTGCGACATCCTCGAGGACGGCTCACTCGACCAGGACGAGGAGCTGCTCGACCGGCTCGACATCGTCGTGGCGTCCGTGCACTCCAAGCTCCGCTCGGAACCCGAGCCGATGACCGCCCGCATGCTGGCCGCGGTCCGCAACCCGCACACGGACGTCCTCGGACACTGCACGGGACGCATCATCACCGGCCGCGGGCGCCCGCAGTCCCGCTTCGACGCCGAAGCCGTGTTCGCCGCGTGCGCCGAGTCCGGCACCGCCGTGGAGATCAACTGCCGGCCCGAACGCCGCGACCCGCCGGACGACCTGCTCCTCAAGGCCGCCGAGGCGGGCTGCCTGTTCGCCGTGGACACCGACGCCCACGCTCCCGAGCAACTGCACTGGCAGAGCTCCGGTTACGCCCGGGCGGCACGGATCGGCCTCGAAGCGGACCGGCTGATCACGACCTGGCCGCTCGAGCGGCTGCTGACCTCCAGAACCGGCCGGCGGTGAGCCATTCGCCTCCGCCCCCGTACGGGGGCGGGAGGCGAATGGCTCACCGGCGGGCCTGCGACGCCGTGCGGCGACCGCGGATCAGACGTGACCGCGGATCAGATGCGACCGCGCGCCAGTCGCGTCAGGGGACCCATCGCCGGCTTGGCCGTGGTCCGGCCGACCGCGAAGGCGGCGCTCGCCACACCGACGACTCCGGCCGCGGCGCCGGCGGCGATCATCTTGCGGTCCTTGACCACCGTCCAGGCGGTGCCCGCCGCCGACGCGAGCTTGGCGGCATTGGCCGTGAGGGCCTGCTGCCCGCTCTGCAGGCCGTCCGAGACCTTGCGCGTGACGCGCTGGCCGGTCTCACCGGCTGCCTGCGCGCCCGAGGCGGCCGACTTCTTCGCGGTACCGGCTGCCGCCTTGGCGGTGGCCGAGCCGTTGACGCGGCCGTTGCCGCCGCTCTTGGTCCCGGAGGCGCCGGAATTGCCCGCGGCGGTGCTCTTCGTGTTCTTCTCTTCCGTACTCATGTGACTCCTTCTGTCCGGTTGTGCCCAGGCCAAACGGCCCGTCAGTTCGGTTGGGAACGAGGAGGCAGGAGGGACCCCAGAGGGCCGAGGTCGAGGTTCAGATCGTCCATCGTCAGCCCGTAGCGGTCGCACAGTTCTTCCATGCGCTCCTCGAGGATCATGAGCGTCATCCCGATGCGCTCCTCCTGGTCGCCGTCGAGGTCGCCCACGTCCACGCGGTGGAGGGCCGTGCGCTCCATCAGCTGGCGCAGCAGCTCGACGATGGTGAGGACCAGCTTGATGAGGTCGCGTTCGACGGTGTCGGGGTCGGTCCGGACGCGCTGGTCGAGGTGGTGCCGCCCCGACGGCACCAGGTCGCGACCGCTCTCACCGGCCATGCTCGCTCACCTCCGCATGACGAGCCGAAGGGAAGAGGAGCGCCGGCGCGTCGTGCGTGACGGAACGGATGACGGCGCGCAGGTTGATGTGCACCAGGTCCACGTCCGCGATGCTCAGGACCAGGTCGCCGGTGAGGACCGCGCCGCCGTTGAGCAGCCGGTCGAGCAGATCGACGAGCGCGACCTGCCGGCCGAGTCCCGGTTCCGGTTCGGGACCGCCGGGGGAGAGGCTCATACCCGCACCTCCGCGCTCACGGCGTCCGCGCCCGCGAAGGAGTACGGGGCCCAGGGCCCGGTGACCTCGACCACGACGCCCGACGCGGGATCGGCCAGGGCGGCGATGTCGGCGCGGAAGGCGTCGACGAGCGCCGCCGGGACGAGGTAGGCGTCGTTGACGACGTTCTCGCCGCGCCCCGCCGACCACGCGTTCTGCTGAGGGCGGTGCATCGCCCGCGCGGAGGCGTGGCGCTCCGCCCGCCTGGTCACGTCGTCCGCGGCGGCGGACGCCGACCGGTAGACGTCGTCAACGGCCCGGCGCTGCGCCCGCCGACGCTGCAGATAGGCACGCCCGGGACTGTCGGCGCCGTCACCGGCGGCCACGGCGGCCTCCACGGCCCCGGGGGCGCGCCCGGCCGCCGCCGGGGCGCGGGCGTAGACCTTCACGCCCATCTCCACCTGCCCGTGGAGCGTCTCCAGCAGGGACGAGAAAGAGACCTGACGCTCCGTCAGCATCGCGACGACCCGCTCCTCGTCACGGTAGACCGTGGCCAGCCGCAGAGGCAGCGCGGTCGTACGGGCGAACGCCGCGTCGACGACACCGTGGTGGGAGCGGGCGATCGCCTCGAGCCGTTCCAGGTCCTCCAGCTGGGCCGGAAGGGCTTCCTCGGCGAAGCGGTGGCCGTCGACCGGGGAGACGAGCGCAGTGAGGCCGCCGGGACCCGCGACGCAGCGCAGGGCCGTCCCGTCGATACCGGTGACGTCGCGGGCCACGTCGTCGAGCGCGGCCCCGTCCGCTCCGACCGCGTACACGTAGAGCAGCACTCGATCGGTCATCGGCGCTCGCCTCCCTCTCCGTCACGGCCGTTCGCGGCGTGCTCCGCCCGGACGACGGCCTCGGCATCGTCCCGGCCGCCGGGCGCACCCGCCGCGGCGGCCCGCAGCTGCGCGATCTCGGCCCGCAGCCGCTCGTTCTCCTCGCTCAGCGATGCGCGCCCGGCAGGGGCCGGCACGTCCGCCGTCGACGACGGCTCCGCCGCCGGCGACAACTCCGCCTTGGACGACGGCTGCGCCTTGGACGACGGCTGCGCCTTGGACGACAGCGAGGGATCGTGTTCCCACCAGTCGATCCCCATCTCCTTCGCCTTGTCCACGGAGGCGACCAGGAGACGGAGCTTGATGGTGAGCAGCTCGATGTCCAGCAGGTTGATCTGGATGTCACCCGCGATCACGATGCCCTTGTCGAGCACCCGCTCCAGGATGTCGGCCAGGTTCGCTCCGGAGCCCTGGCTCGGATACGCCGCGGTGCTGCGTGCGGTCGGCAGTCGACCGGTGAAGGAATCGGACACGTCTCCACCTCCTCTCTCAGCCGGCGGCTCGATCGTGCGCGTGCGGCTCCTCGCCGTCCGCTCCGCGCATCGTGACGAACGTGCGGTAGCGCTTCAGGTCGAGCCGGGCCCGGCGGCCCTGGGCACGCCAGAGGCCGCCGGTCTTCTCGAGGACCAGGAGCACCCGGGTCAGGTCGTCGGTCAGGGCGTGGAACGTCACGACGCCCGTGACCGTGCCCTTGGCGCCTTCCGTGGTCCAGGCGATCCGCTCGCCGGGGACCTGTTCGGTGACCTCCGCCTCCTCGACGGACTTCTGGAACCGGATCCACTCGTCGTACGCCTCACGCACGGGCACGCCGACGTCGATGTCCTCGACGATCGTCACGCTCCTCGACATGCCGCCGGCCGCCGCCCCGTCGGCCGACGTGCGGCCGTTGCCCACCAAGCCCTTGACCTTGCCCTTCACTCCTTCCTTCAGATACGTGACGGCGCCCGCGACCACGGCCTGCGCGGGCGACCTGCCGTCGGCGAGCGCCTGCCGGCTCTTGGCCAGGCCCTTCCTGCCCCCGCCGGACGACGCGCCAGGCTGCCCGAGCCTCGCGACGCTCTCGCCCAGCCGGGCTCCCAGCCGGGTGACGGTGTGCTCGGCGCGGGCGCGCAGGTAGCGCCGCAGCTCTTCCTTGAGCCGCTCGGCCGCCGGGCCGGCGAGCACGTCGCTTCTGACCTTGGCGAAGGTCGAGTCAGGCATCGTCGCCACCTCGCTTGCGGGCGGCCGACGCGGTCCGCTTCTTCGCCGCTCCGGAGCGGCTCGAGGTCGTACGCTTCCGGGCGGCGGAAGTGGCCTTCTTGGCCGCACCGGCCCGGGGAGCGTTTCCGTCCGACGACCGCCGTCCGGAGCCGCCGTTACGCGCCGGGCCGCGGCTCGCGCCCTTGCGCGGCTCATCGCCGCCCTCCTCACCCTCCTCGGGGCCCTGAGCGCCGTCGTCTCCTTCCTCTCCCTCGTCCTCTCCCTCTTCCTCGGAGCGAGGCTCCTCCAGAGCCCGGATGCGCTCGGCGAGGGAGTCGGCGAGTCCGGTCGCCCGCTGCGTGAGGGCCCTGCCGGCGGCCGACTTCGTCGCCTCCACCAGCTCCCGGCGGACCTGCTCGTCCAGCCCGCTCAGCGCGGGGACGTTCCCCAGCAGTTCGCCGATCCGCCGCGGATCGAAGCCGACCTTCCTGCCCGCCAGGAAGACGCCCAGCCCCACGGCCACCTTGGCCTTCTTCGTACGGCCGAGCAGATACCCGCCCACCAGCGCGACCGCTATCTGCGCGTTCCTCGTCATGATCTGTGCACCTCTGTCTCTCCCTTCGTGGTCGCGTGGCCGCGTGGTCGCGTGGAGGGGCAGGCGTCCTGCGCCGGTGCGTCAGCCGCCCTCGCGGAAGCGCTCGATCTCCTCCAGCCGGTCGAGCAGCTCGTCCTCGCGGCGGTCGTACTCGTCCTCATCGATCTCCCCGCTGCCCAGGCGCCGCTCGAGGTCCTTCAGCTCCTGCACCACGGGCTCCGGGTCGTAGTACTCGCGCTCCGCCGCCGTCAGGACCTGGTCGACGACCCAGAGCGTTCCGCGCAGCGGAGCCAGTGGAAAGGTCACCAGACCGGTGATGAGTCCCATCGATCGCCTCCCTCACGGGCGGACGCACCGCGCGGCGCGTCAGACGAAGCTGTAGGGCGGCAGCGGGCCGGTGAGCGTGAAGGTGTAGCCGTCGCCCCGGCGGTCGGCCTGCTCCTGCACGGCCCGCACGAACGAGTCGACGTCCGAAGCGGGCACCAGGAAGGAGACGCTGAGCAGCGCCGACGCGGTCGGCTCGCCGACCGAGACGCGCTTCGCCTTCGGAGACAGCGCCTCCGCCAGGCGCTGGGCCTCGGCGTCGCGGCGGGCGGCGACCTCGTTCGCGACGAGCTCGCCCAGCTCCAGACGCTCCTCGTGCGTGCCGGCCCCGTCGCGGGTCCGCTCCCGCAGCTCACGGACGCGCTCGGACTCCGCGACGACCTCCCGCAGCAGGTCGTCCTCCTCTCGCGCCACCTTCAGGTTGTACTCGACGTGGCCTTCCAGCTCCTCCAGCCGCGCCAGATAGTTCTCGCCCTCCGCCTCCAACGCCGCGGCCACCTCCGAGTCGTCGGGCGCCACGAGCCCGAAACGCATCGGCAGGGTCGCGCCGTCCACCATGAGCGCCTCGATCACGCCCTGGTGCGCCTGGACGTCACGACGCTTGGCCCGCAGGCCGGGAGGAGCGTCGCTGACGACCGCGGTGAGGGTGCCGCTGCGTACCGAACGCAGGGGTGCGGCGGGTTCGCCGACACCGGGCACGCCGTCGAGACGCAGCGGGTGGTCGGCGGCGGTGATTCCGTAGACGTACGTGGACAAAGGACTACTCCTCTCGGCGCTGGGCGGACGTCGACTTGCGGGCGGGGCGCTTGCGGGGCTGCTCTTCCTCCGACTCGTCCCGCTTGCCCTGGAGCGAGTCGGTGAACGCCTCGACGGCGCCGCTCAGCACGCCCTTCGACTTGCCCTTCGCGCCGCTCTCGGTCATGTCACCGACGATGTCGGTGAGCTGGCTGGGAGCCTTGCGGCCGGACTCCAGGTCGAGGCGGTTGCAGGCTTCGGCGAACCGCAGATACGTGTCCACGCTCGCCACGACGACGCGTATGTCGACCTTCAGGATCTCGATGCCCACCAGCGACACGCGGACGAACGCGTCGATGACGAGGCCGCGGTCGAGGATGAGCTCGAGAACGTCGTACAGATTTCCGGAACCGCCGCCACTGCTCCGTGCGGCCGCACTGCCCTGCTGCTGAACGATGGTCATGTCGATCTCCTTCCGTGGATCGGGCCCGGACGCCGGCGTGCGGCGTCCGCGCCGTCTGATTCAGCGGCGGTCGATCTGGCCCCGGGCGTACCGGCGGCCTCGCTCGTAGGCGACGATCTCGCCGTCCGAGTCGAGCTCCACGTGGTACAGGGCCATCACGCTCATGGTGTCGGGCACCTTCTCCAGCTCGACGACCTCCACGTCCGCCGTCCACCCGCTGTCGGTGGCCTTGATGGCGGACACGGCTCCTGCCGGTCTCTGCAGGAGATCACCGAGCTGTTCACGGGCTCCACGCATCACGGCCGTCAAGGACAGCCGCTTCGAGGTGCCGTTGTCTGCCGAGCTCATGCACTCCACCTGTCACACCGGGAATGGGGCATTTCCTGCCGATCCGTCATCGGCAACGGTTTTCGCCTGCCCGGGCACTTGACACGTATGCGTGTGCGACCGAAGTCCGTGTTCACCGACCGCACGACGGACCTCACCCTCACCGGACGCGGCACCTCCGAGCCGGAGACGACTCCCGCCGGCACCGTACGCACGGCCACGAAGGACGTCCTGCCCATGCGACACGAGCCCGGCAAGGCCCTTGACCTTAAGCATGATTGAGGTTTTAGCGTATGGCTCACGTGATCATCTGACGACGGGAGACACGCTGTGATCCTTGTGACCGGAGCTACGGGAAACATAGGCCGTGCCTTGCTGAAAGAGCTGAGCGCAAGCGGTGTCGGGCCACTCAGAGGGCTCACCCGTGATGCCGCACGGGCCGACTTCCCCGCAGGGGTCGAGGCTGTGGAGGGCGACCTCGCGGAGCCCGCGTCGTTGAGGCACGCACTGGAGGGGGTGCGCTCGCTGTTTCTCGTGCCGGGTCTGGGCCCGGAGGCCGACATCCTCGAAGCCGCCCGGCAGGCGGGCGTGGAGCACGTCGTGCTGGTGTCGTCCATCACCGTCCAGACCCACCCGCACCTCGGACCCGCCGGCGAGAACCTGGCAGTGGAACAGCTGCTCAAGACAAGCGGCGTGGCGTGGACGATCCTGCGGCCGACGCAGTTCGCATCCAACGCTCTCATGTGGGCCGCTTCCATCCGGGACCACGAGACCGTCCACGCGCCCTACGCCGAGACCGCGCTGCCGACCATCCACCCCGCGGACATCGCATCGGTGGCACGCGTGGCACTGACCGAGCCCGGCCACCACGGACGCACCTACGCCTTGACCGGTCCAGAGCCGGTGACCGCCCGCCAACAGGTCGAAGCCATCGCGACGGCTTTGGGGCGCGAGATCCCCTTCGCCGAAATCAGCCGCGAGCAGGCCTACGCACGGATGGCCGCGGTCTTCGGACCCCAGGCCGCGGACGCGGTGCTCGACGTCATGGGCGGAGACGTGAACCAGGAGCTGCTGAAGGTGCGCGACACCGTCTCCCAGGTCACGGGAAGGCCGGCCCGCCCGTTCCGGCAATGGGCTCAGGAGAACGCCCAGGTCTTCCGCCGAACCACCGGGGACTGAGCACGTTCATCGGGTCGGGACGTCCGCCCGCACATGTTCACGAGAAACAACGCGCGAGCGTGGCGCGTCACTGCCTGACCGATGCTCGGGTGAGCCCGGCTCCGCAGCTGTTCGCGGCCCAAACACCCGACCGCCAAGACCTCGTCGGGAAAGCGGTGGACGCCGTCGGGATACTGGCGTCATGGCCGTCACCCAGCAACTCGCCCGCATCTCGGCGGAGTGTCTCGCCTCCTGCCGCCTGTCGGCCGACGCATCGCCGGATGGAGACCCTCTCTGGGCCCCACCCTCGGCGGACGTCCTGGATCTGGACTGGGCACCGACCCTACTCGAACGGGTCTGCGAGCTGGGAGGTCTCGGTGACGTCCACCGGAACGCCCTCCGGCAGGCTCTCGACGGCGACACGACCATCGACGTGACCTTCCTCAGCACCCACCCGTATGCCTTGAGCCCCTTCGGGCCGAACCCCACGGCCCTCTCAGCGGCTCAAGTGGCTCGCGTCGCGGAACTGCTCGGGCAGATCGACTTCCCGGCCCTCCTGGCCGCCCTTCCGGCAGACGAAGCAGAGGCCGCCTCCTTGATCGGCAACGGCGCAGACAAGATCGCCGGTGGCCCGAAGGTGTACCTGCTGGGACACTTCAACGCCCTGCGCGCGTTCTACCGTGAGGCATCCCAACGGCAGCTGCTCACCGTGCTGTGGTGGGACTGAGACAGACCGCCTCGCGTCGGCAGCCGGCGATTACGTGAACTCCCGTCCGAGAAATCATGTGAGCTGCGAAGGGCAACGGCCTGTCCCTGTGCATCCACATGGGCGTCTCCTTGCCGCAGGACCGGACGCGCCAGGACGCCGCTTCAGTCGGGTCGTGTCGTCGTCAGACCGGTGGGCGAGGGCGAAAAGGACTGTCCCCAGCCCCGCTCCCCTCGCCATCATCGCCTGATGCGCCTGCCCAGCCTCCTCGCCGCCGTCGAACGTGGCGACGACCCCGTCGTGTTCGACTTCCTCGACCACACCACCCCGGAAGCGCTCGGGAGAGACGACGCCGTCGCGCTCCTGACCGCCGCCGCCTACGCCGGGCGGCACGAGGTCGTCGACCGGCTCGTCGTCCGCGACAGCGACGTGACCCGGCCCCGGGCCGGCGGCCCAGACCTGGTGACGTGGGCGGCCCGGCACGGCAGGTACCGAGTGCTCCAGGCTTTGCTGTCCTCCCGCCACGACCCGCTGGCACCTGACAGCCCGCACCGCCGCGCCCTCCGCGTCGCCCAGGACGCGCTCCGCACCGGGTCCGGTGCCGGGACCGAACCACCGCCCGCGCACCGGGCGATCGTCACCGAGCTGGAGGCCGCGCTCGGCGTGCACCGCTCCCCGGACGAGCTGCTCGCCCGCGCCCTGGTACACGCCGACCCCGATCACGACGACTGGTTCTCCTCGCTCTATCAGCTCGGCTTGCGAGCCGACCAGGAGACCTTCGACTGGGCGCGCGAGCTCGCCACGGACAGGTCCTCCCTCGCCCGCAGACGCTTCGGCCTCGACACCGTGCAGTTCTTGGGGCTCGCGCCCAGCATCAGCGTCGACGACATCGAGCTTTCCTTCGACAGCGAAGCCGTCGAACTGCTGCGCCCGATGCTGCAGGACGAGCAGGACCCGTACGCCCTCGGCACCGTCATCGCCGCCTTCACCTCCTACAGCAGCCTCGACGAAAGCCACGTCGTCCTGCGGCACTCCGGCCATCCCGATCCCCGCGTCCGCCGGACCGTCGCCTCGTGCCTCACCCTCGCCAGGGCCGACGGAGCGGCCGTCGACCGGGCGGTCCTCGGCGCTCTCCGGCGCCTGGCCGCCGACCCCGATCCCGACGTACGGGAGACCGCGCTCCACCAGCTCACCTGGTCGTCCGCCGACACCCCCGAACTGCGTGCCGTCCTCGCTTCACAGCTCGCACACCCGCGCCTCGAAGCCAGGATCGCCGCCGCGGGCGGGCTCGCCCTGCGCGGCGACCCGTGCGGTCGGTCGGTACTCGAAGAGATCGGCGCCGACCCCGAGCACCGCCGCACGCTGGGCCAGGGGGGCCTCGGCGACCTCCGCCACCTCTTGACGTCCGCACCGGCGCCGCCCACCTGAAGCCCGAGCCTGGTGCACGCCGTCGTCGTCCGCGGACGCCGGATAAGTCAGCCCATCGGCGATCACCGATCGAACGCGACCGCCAGCGCCCCCTGCCGGCCCCCGTCCGCGCCCCAGCCCCAGCCTGGCGCATCACCGGTCACCCGCAACAGAGGCTTTCCCCTCCCATACGCAGCGTCACCGTCCCTCGAAGAGTTACCAAGCAGCCGAGGCTGAAGACCCTGCGCGAGCGGTGGGCCACCTCGGAAGAAGCGCCGGCGCCGCGAGGCGTATCGGGCGGATTGTCGACCGGCTGTCGCGGACGCTGCCCCTCTCATCAGGTGCTACCGGCGGTCCCCTGGGACAATCGAATGAGGGAGTGGACTGAACGTCTTCTCCCGTTCCGCCATGGTCGCCGACGCCTCACCGTCCAGCCCACCTGGCAGGGTCCCCGGGCCGTCTCCGGCCCGGATCTGGCCGGCGTCGTCGAACAGCGGAAAGGGCCGAGCCTGTGGAACCGACGATCGACTACAAGGCGTTGTTCATCGCCACGCCCAGTCCGTATCTGGTCCTGGATCCGGACCTGGTGATCGTCGACGTCAACGATTCGTACCTGCAGGCCACCGGCCGCAGCCGACAGGACCTGGTCGGCCAGTACGTCTTCGATGCCTTCCCGGACAACCCGGCCGATGCGAGCGCGGACGGGGTGCGGAACCTGACGGCCTCGCTGCACCGGGTCCTGCAGTCCAGACGGCCGGACACGATGGCGGTACAGAAATACGACATCCCTGTCCCGTCCCGATCCTGGACCTTCGAGGAGCGGTGGTGGTCGCCCATCAACACGCCCGTCCTCGGCCCGGACGGGCAGGTGGCATGGATCATCCACCGGGTGGAGGACGTCACCGAGTTCGTCCGCTCCCGCCCGCCCGGCCCTGCCATAGGACCGCTGGGCCGGCGCGAGGCGATCGAGGCCGAGCTGTACGCCCGGGCGCGGGAGCTGCAGAGACTGAACGAAGAACTCCGACAGGCGCACGCCCGGGAGCGCCAGGTGGCTCTCACCCTGCAGGAGGCCATGCTGCACTCGCCCGACCTCGAACGGCACCCGGACATCGCCGTGCGTTACGTGCCCGCGGTCGGGTCGCTGAACGTGTGCGGCGACTGGTACGACGTCGTCGATCTGCCCGACGGCGCCTTCGCCGTCGCCGTCGGAGACGTCGTGGGCCACGGCCTCGAAGCCGCCACCGTCATGGGCATGCTCCGCAGCGCACTGAGCGCCGCCGTGAGAGCCCTGCAGGAACCGGCCAGGTCGCTGGAAGTGCTCGGCCTGTACTCCCGCTCCGTCGAAGGGGCGCTCGCCACCACCGCCGTCCAGGTCGTCATCGACGCCGGCCGCCGACAGATCGCGTACAGCAGCGCCGGCCATCCGCCACCGGTCCTGCTGCACGCCGACGGCACCTGCGACCTGCTGGACCAAGCCACCGACCCACCTCTCGGCGCGCGCCCCGACCACGTCCCGCGCCCGCAAGCCGCCGTGCCCTACACCCCGGGCGACCAGCTCGTGCTGTACACCGACGGGCTCATCGAACGCCGCGACCAGGACATCGAAGCCGGCCTGCAGCAGCTCACCGACGCCCTCGCCCGTCACGCCACCATGAGCCCCGACCGCCTCGCGGACGCCGTCCTCGCCCGCCTCGGAGTCGCCGGCGGCGCCCGCGACGACATCGCCCTCGTCGCGGTCCGCCTCTGACGTGGATCACTCCATCGCGTCCTCGCTCCACCGCGACCCGTGGAGCCCTTTCTCCGGCCGACTGCTCCCGGTGTGACGGCGCGTTCGCCGGGAACGTCCTCGTCGTCAAGCAGCGTCACCGCTGCGCGGGGTGACCAGGCCGGATTCGTAGGCAAGAACCACGAGCTGGGCGCGGTCGCGCGCGTGAAGCTTGGCCATGGCCCGGTTGATGTGGGTCTTGGCGGTCAACGGGCTGATGACCAGGCGGTCCGCGATCTCGTCGTTGGACAGGCCCTGTGCGACCAGGGCGACCGCCTCGCGCTCGCGGCCGGTCAGTTGCTCCAGCCCGCTGCCGGCACGGGCGCGGGGCGGCTGGGCGACGTACCGGGCGATGAGCTTGCGGGTGATCGCGGGGGCGAGCAGGGCGTCGCCGCGGGCGGCGACCCGCACGGCGTGCAGGAAGTCCTCCGGGACGATGTCCTTGACGAGAAAGCCGGCGGCGCCGGCCCGCAGCGCCTCGAAGACGTACTCGTCCATGCCGTAGTTGGTCAGCATGACGACGTGTACGCCGGCCGTGGCCGGGTCCGCGGCGATGCGCCGGGTCGCTTCGATGCCGTCCATGACGGGCATCTGGATGTCGAGGAGCGCGACGTCGGGCAGCAGCTCCTTGACGAGCGCCAAGCCCTCTTCGCCGTCGGCGGCCTCGGCGACCACCTCGATGTCGTCCTCGAGGCCGAGCAGCGCGCGGAAGCCGCTGCGGATGAGCGGCTGGTCGTCGACCAGCACGACCCGGATCACGGCGCTCCGTTCGTGGGGAGTTCGGCCTGGACGGTGAAGCCGCCTGCGCTGCGCGGCTCGGTGCGCAGTCGGCCGCCCAGGGCCGTGACGCGTTCGCGCATGCCGAGCAGCCCGAGGCCGGGCGCCGGCGCGGGATGCGGGGCGGCCTTTCCGTTGTCGTCGACGCGGATGGCGAGGTGGTCCGGCCGGTAGTCGATCAGCACCGCGACAGTGGAGGCGGCGGCGTGCCGGGCGACGTTGGTGAGCGACTCCTGAACGATCCGGTACGCGGTTCGGCCCACTGCCGCCGGCACGGCCTGCGGTCGCCCGTCGATCGTCAGCGTCGTCTCCAGGCCGGTCGTTCGGAACCGTTTCACCAAGCTGGGGATGTGGTCGAGTCCGTGCGGCGGGGCGGTGTCGTCGTCGCGCAGCGCCTCGAGGGTCGCGCGCAGCTCCCGGCTGGCCTCCCGGCCGGCTTCCTGAATCGCCAGCAGGGCCTCCGGCACCTGCTCGCCCCGTCGGCGGGCCACGTGGACGGCGACCTCGGACTGCACCTTGATGACCGAGATCTGGTGGGTGAGCGAGTCGTGCAGCTCCCGGGCGATGCGCAGCCGCTCCTCGTCGGCCCGGTGTCGCGCGGTCTCCTCGCGGGAGCGCTCGGCTTCGTCCGCCCGTCGTTCGGCCTGCCGCACCGCCTCCCCGGCGGCGAACGCGGCGATCAGCCAGGCGATCTCCAGGGTGCTCCGCGCCTGCGCCACGACCTCGCGCGCGGGCCCGTCGTGGGAAACCAGGGCGGTGACGTGGAGCACGACCAGCAGGCCCACGCTTGCCACCAGTGCGACGGTGCGGTGCCCAGCACGTACCGCGCCGTAGACCGCGACCAGGTACGACACGGCGAGCACCTCGAACCCGGCCGCCTGGTAGCCCACCGCGGACAGCCCGGTGACGGCCAGGACCACAAGCGGTGCCCGGCGGCGCGCGGCCAGCGCCAGCCCGCCGGCCGCCAACAGCGCGGAGCCGAGCAGCTCGCGGCCCCCGGCCGGCGGCCCGGACAGCCCGGTGCTCAGCAACAGCGCCGCCACACCAGCGGCGATCGCCCAGTCGGTGACCTGGGCCGGTACAGCGAACCGCCCTCTTTCCATGGGTGCACCGTAACCGTACGCGTTTCCGGGCGAGTCCGACTCCAGGACGATCAGTCAGCTACCGCGCGCACGACACCGCCTCTCCGCCTGCTGCATCCGCAGTATTCGGATGCAGCAACGGCGGCAGCGCGAAGTGCCTGCATCCGCTGGACGACCGACAGGGGACCCGCCCCGCAAGCTCTTCACGCATCGAACCTCGCATACCCATCACGGAGAAGGAGAAGACCGGCATGAGTGCTTCAGCAGCGCTGATGGCAGCCGCCGAGGGCGGGATCATCGGCGACGGCCGAACCGGGGCCAACCTCGCCCTCGGAGTGGGGGCCCTCGGACTGGCCACCGGCTGGCTGACCCTGGCCCGCGCCGCCCGCCGGACCAGCACCGGCAACGCACGCATCGGCGGGATGTCGGCCATCGCGGTGGGGCTGGTCGGCACGGCCCTCGCGGTGCTCCACCTGGCCACCTCCAGCGGCGGCCCCGGCACCGGCAACGGACTCGTCGGCGCCATCGTGGCCATCCCTCTGGGACTGGGCGCCGTGCTCCTCGGCCGCCGCGCGCTGACCCGCTCCCGTCCCACCGGCCGGCCAGCCCTCTAACCGCGCCACCAGGTCACGGCGTGCGTACGCCCACCGCACGCCGGACCCCGTCGGCGTCGGACCCGAAGCCGAGGACCGTTGCCCCGGCCACCACCGAGACGAGGGAAGGGACGAAGGCCAGAAGCAGCCAGCCGGCCCGCCCGACTGCGGCTATGTCCCCGCGGGACGGCCGTCCTGAGCTCGTACGCCGGCTCCGGCGCGATCGTCAGATCGAAGCCGGCCGGCATGCGGGCCGGCATCCAGGTCCTGGCTCAGCGTCCGTACGTCAGTCGGATACGGACGACGAACGCGTCGAGGTCGTCGTGGGCCCGGGCCTCGCCGGGCAGGTGGGTGCGGCTCTGGGCGTCGGTCAGGGCGGCGAGAAGGGACTCCAGGTCCGCGGCCAGGACGTCTGACGCGGGTCCGGCGGCTGGGGCGTGTTCCGCGGCTTCCTTGGCGGCGATCAGCTCGGCGAGATAGGCGGGGGCCTCGCCGACCACGCCCAGCAGAGTCCGACCCCGACCCCGGGCACGGCCTCCCCGCCAGGGCCCGGCACGGTCGGTTCGAAGACGAGGGCCTTGGCAGGACCTTGGGCTCGCCTTCCAAGCCGGCACATTCCCGGTTTCCGCTTCCGTCGAGCCGGTGGGCCGTTCTGCCTCGCTGTCTCGCACCTTCTCGTGGACGGTCAGTTCGGCCGCATCGCCGGAGAAGACAGAGCCGCAGACTGCGGCGTGCCGCCGGGCGGTGAGGGTGTTGTCTGTCGGTCCTGCGTGCGGTGCGGGACTTGGGACGTCAGGCATGTCCCGCGCGGCGTCTGCATATGCCCCGCACTTCGTGAAAGTAACTCACATTTTATGTGCTTGTCGGGTCGAGGTAAGGGCATGCGTTGGCCAGGAGGTTGATAACAATGGTTCCCCTGCTTCTGGTTCTGCTTCTGGCTCTGATCCTCTTCGGTGCGGGTTTCGCACTGAAGGCCCTGTGGTGGGTCGCGGTGATCGTGCTGATCGTTTGGCTGCTGGGCTTCGTCGTCCGTTCCGCGGACGGTGCAGGCCGCAGGGGCCGCTGGTACCGCTGGTAAAGAAGGAAGCACTCGGCGCGAGAACGCGCTACCCGTGAGGTGATGGGGCCCGGCCGATGAGGCCGGGCCCCACTCGTATAGAAGGCCGACTCTGGGCCAGTTGGGAAAGATCGGGCGTATCGGACGCCCTAGCGGGTACGTGACCCACGCACCGGCCCCGCAGACCCGGCAGTGGAACCCTGCTCCTCCTGTCTACGGGGCCGCTGCGCATGCCCGCCGCCGGCCTCCCGGTGGCTTGGTCGGCCTGCCGCCCGGCACCGCCCCGGACCCACGTGCCGGCGTGGCGGACCCGACCGGCGGCCCAGACGCCCAGGCGCTGCCCGGACGCGGCCGACCGAGCAGACAGCCGGACGCGAACGCGTACCGCCGGATCACCGGCTTCCTCCGCAAGCCTCCGGACCGGCCGCTCGGCGACGCTCCTGAGCAGTGGCGCTGGCATGTTCGATAGGGTCTCGGGGTGCTGGCTGTCTGGTCAGTGCCTTCCCGGGGGGGATGACGAGACGAGGAACATGCCGGAGCAAGCGAGCCCGCCTGCGATAACACCGAAGGAACCTGCGGTCGCGTCGCTCGAGGCGGCGCGGATGGCGGCCGTACGCCGTTACGACATTCTCGACACTCCTCCGGACGGCGCCTACGACAGGGTCGCGGCGCTGGCCGCGCGCCTGTTCGAGGTGCCGGTGGCGACGGTGACGATCGTGGACGAGGACCGGATCTGGTTCAAGGCCACGCACGGCCTGGAAGGCGTCACCGAGATCGGCCGGGATCCGGGCCTGTGCGCCTCGGCGGTGCTCACCGATGACATCACCGTCATCCCCGACACCCTGCTCGATCCGGTCGCCTGCTCCAACCCGCTGGTCGCCGGCCCGATGGGGGTACGGTTCTACGCCGCCGCTCCGATCATCACCGCCGACGGATACCGGCTGGGCACGGTCAACGTCCTGGACACCCGCCCCCGCGAGATCAGCGAGGCGGATTCGGCCACGCTGGCGGACCTGGCGGCGGTAGTGCGTGACCAGCTGGAGCTGCGGCTGTCCGCGCTGCACGTCGTGCGCGCCGAGCAGGAGAAGCGCCAGGCGGAGGAAGAGGCCCGCCGGCGCGCGGAGCGGGACAAGGCGGCCATCGCCGCGTTCGCCTCCACCCTGCAGCGCACCCTGGTGCCCCCGGCACTGCCCGCCGTACCGGGGCTGGAACTGGCCTGCCACTACCAGACCGCCTCCCCGCAACAAGTGGGCGGCGACTTCTACGACGTCTTCCCCGTGGACGGGGGCCGGTGGGCGTTCTTCCTGGGCGATGTGTGCGGCAAGGGCGCCGAAGCCGCCTCGGTCACCTCACTGACCCGCTACACGCTGCGAGCCGCGGCCCTCGTCGACGCCGATCCCACGGCCGCGCTCAAGGCACTGAACGCCGCGCTGATCCTGGACGCGGCGGTCGGCACCCGCTTTTGCACCGCCATCTTCGGCCTGCTCGATCCGGCACCGGACGGCGGTTTCACGGTCACGCTGGCCACCGGCGGCCACCCGCCCGCCTACCACCTCAGCCCCGCCGAAGGCGGCGGCGTGCGGGTGGAGGCGGTCCGCGCCAAGGGCGGCATGCTGGTCGGCGCGTTCGCCGAAGCCGCCTTCGCCTCACGCACCCTGCACCTGGCACCCGGCCAGGGCCTGCTGCTGTACACCGACGGACTGACCGAGGCCCGCACCGCCGACGGCCGCATGCTCGACGACACGGGCCTGACCGACTTCCTCGCCCAGCGGCCGGCGCCGGTCAATGCCGGCTGCCTGATCGACGACACCGTCGCACTCCTCGACACCCTCCCCGACACCGAACGCGACGACGTGGCCCTGCTGGCCCTGTCCGTCCCCACCCCGGATGCCGCTCCCGCCGGCATCACCACGACCGCCCACAGCGCCGCAGCCCCGACCACCGACACCTCCGTCGGGCAGGAGAACCGACGCCCATGACCGACGCTTTCCACATCGACGTCCCCCACACCGACGGCACCCTCGCCGTCATCGCACTGTCCGGCGAGTTCGACATCGCCACCGCGCCCGCCGTACGGACCCGCGCCCTGGAACTCATCGCCGACGGCCACCCCGACCTGGTCGCCGACCTGGCGGGCGTCACCTTCTGCGACTCCTCAGGCCTGGGCGCCCTCATCGGCATCTGGCGCTGCGCCAAGGACGCCGACGGCAGTCTCACCCTGGCGGCCATTCCCGATCGGCTGAACCGCTTGCTGAGCGTCACCGGGATGGACTCCTTCCTGTCCGTCCACCCCAGCGCCGACGCCGCGCTCGCCGCACACCCAGACCACCGCACCACCGCCTGAGACCTTTCGCTCGCCGTCAACAGCCAGGGCCTGTCCGGCGAATCTTGCCGGGGGAGGCCTGCCGTGATCTTCGGGTTATCTCCCGCGGATCGCAGGGGTTCATGGTGCTACCCCCGCCAAATCTGCGGACGCTGCTAGCGTGCCGTCCATGATCAAGGGCGACGTGGCGGGTCGAATAGGCCGGATGGCGGGGGACAGTGGGCCGGAACGCGTGCTGGTCGCTGCCAGTTTCGTCAACCGAGTCGGCAATGGTCTGTTCAACGCGGCGTCGGCGCTCTATTTCACCTTGGTCGTGGGCCTGCCTGCGGTGCAGGTCGGTGCCGCGCTCACCATCGCCGGAGTGATCGGTCTCTGCGCGGGCATACCAGGCGGCCATCTCGCAGATCGGCGAGGGGCGCGCACGGTCATGATGCTGGCCCTCGCGGTCCAGGCCGTGTCGATGGCGGCTCTCGTCCTCGTCGAGAGCTGGGCCGCGCTCACGATCATCGCGACGGCCGACCAGATCGCCGCGGCGGCTGGTGGAGCGGCGTGGGGCGCGCTGGTGGTCCGGGTCGGGGGTGAGCGCCCGGCACTGTTCCGGGCCAAGCTGCGTACGTTCGTCAACCTGGGCGTCGTTCTGGGAACGGTGGGCGCAGGGTTGGCGCTGGCCGCGGGCACCCGCGGTGCCTATGTCACGCTGATCCTCGGCAACGCGGCGAGCTTCGCCTTGTGCGCGGTGCTGTTGCTCCTGCTGCCCCGCTATCCCGTGCTGGCGGCGCCGCCACGCCGGCGTCGCTGGCTCGTCTTCGCGGATCGTCCCTTCCTGGCGTTCACTGCCTTCTACGGGGCCATGGGACTGCAGTACCCGGTGGTCTCGCTCCTCCTGCCGATCTGGATCTCCGAGCACACCGAGGCGCCACGCTGGACGGTGGCCGCGCTGTTCGCCGTCAACTCTCTGTTCTGTGTACTGATGCAGACCAGGATCGGCTCGCGGATCGAGACCCCGCACGACGGCGGCCTGGCGTTTCGCACGGCGGGGCTGCTCTTCCTCGTCAGCTGCCCGATGATGGCGCTGGCGGCGTACACCCCTGTCTGGGCGGCGGCGGGACTCGTACTGGCCGCGATCTTCGTCCACAGTCTGGGAGAGGTGTGGGAGTCATCGGCGGCCTTCGCCCTGGGCTTCGGTCTCGCCCCCGACCATGCACAGGGCCAGTACCAAGGTGTCTTCGGTCTCGGCTTCAGCGCGGGCCAGGCTCTCGCCCCCGCGATCCTCACCACGGTGGTACTCGGCCTCGGCACGACAGGCTGGTTGCTGCTGGCGGTGTTCTTCGCGGCACTGGGTGCTGTTGGCCCGTCTCTCGCCCGCTGGGGCATGCGGACCCGACCGCAACCAGGTGTTACCGCAGAAGCGATGGGATGACCTGGCCCTCGGCCTTCAACCGGGCGACGGTGGCTCGATGCACTTCGTGGTCCAGAGCACGAGGGCATTGAGTACCAGGCCGAGTGCGCCGAGCTGATCCTCCGTCTTGTTACGGTACGCCTGGTCGGCCCAGGCCGCGCGCCTCCTCGAAGCCCGGGACGCCGGCGCCACCGACATCGAGCTCCAGCAGGCCACCGCCAACGCACTCGGCGAGGTCTGCTTCCGCGACTACGGCCGCCGCGCCCAAGAACTCCCGGTCGATCTGACCGACATCACGCTGCTACGTGGGCACGTTCACCGTCACGGTGATGTCGCCGGCCGCGCAGCCCGCACCGTGCCGTGCGCCGGAGCCCACCAACTGGCCGTCGTGACACCGGCCGTCCCTCCAAGGGCGAACGGGCTCTGCCCAGCCTGCTGACCACCGGCCACCGAGACCGACGTCTGGCGCCTTGGGCGCGGCGGGCATATGCCCCCGTGCGTGCCGGTTTGGCAGAAGTCTCGCGTGCGGACACCAGAAGGTCCGGGCGAAATCCCCTTGCGCAATGGTCAAGAACTGTTGACCATTGCTCCCATGCCTACCGCCGACGTTCCCGAGACGTTTCACGTCACCACTGACGAGCAGCTGCGCGCCGTCTCCAACCTCACGCGTCACCGGATCATGGCCGTGCTCCGCTTCGAGCCGGCGACGATCACGCAGATCGCCGAACGGGTTGGTCTTGCCAAGGGAAGTTCCAGTTATCACGTGCGGTTGCTGGAGCGGGCCGGCCTGGTGAAGGTGGTGCGGACGCGGAAGGTCCGCGGAGTCACCGAGCGGTACTACGCGATGGCTGCCCGGTCGGTCGTGCTGCCGGACCCGGGCGAGGGAGGCCCCGACCTGCTGATGCGGCACGCGGTGGCGGACCTGGAAGCGTCGCCCTCGGGCGCCGAGCGACACGTGCGGATGGCGCATCTGCGGCTCACCGAGGAGCAGTTCGCCGAACTGGGGGCGCGGCTGCAGGCGCTGGCGGACGAGTACCGGGAGCTTTCCGATCCTTCGCTTCCTGACGCGTCGTTCGTCTTCGCGCTGTTCCACCCGGCGCAGGGCGAGCGGTCCGAAGGGGGCGCCAAGTGACCTCTGATATAGGGAAGTTGCCTGCCGGGTTCGTGCGGCTGTGGACCGCGCAGACGGTCTCCTCGCTCGGCGACGGGGTGACGCACGCCGCGCTGCCGCTGGTCGCGCTGACGCTGACGCGGGATCCGATGGCGCTCGCCGTCGTCACGGCCGCGGGCACGCTGCCGTGGCTGCTGTTCGGGGTGCTGGGCGGTGCGCTGGTGGACCGCTGGGACCGCCGGCGCACGATGTGGGTCGCGGACGCGGCCCGTGCGGCACTGCTCGGGGTACCGGCCGCGGCGGCCGTGCTCGACGTGCTGAGCATTCCACTGCTCGCGGCCGTCGCCTTCCTGCTCGGTCTCGGCGGGCTCTTCTTCGACACGGCCGCCACGGCCTATCTCCCGGATCTACTCGACCGGAACCCCGCGCTCCTGGAGCGCGCCAACTCCCGCCTGCGCGGAGCACAGACCGCCATGTCCGGCTTCGCGGGACCGCCCGCGGGCAGCGCCCTGCTCGCGCTCGGTCGGTCGGTTCCCCTACTCGCCGACGCGGTGTCCTTCATGCTCTCCGCACTGCTCGTACGTACGTTGCCCGCCATGCCCCGGCCCCTGCCGGAGGCGGCCCGCGAGTCGCTGCTCCGGCAGGCGCGGGCTGGGGCCTCGTACGTGTTCCGAGACCGGGTGCTGCTCGGCCTCGCGCTCCGCCCGGCGGTCGGGAACGTCGCCTTCCTCGCCGTGGAGACCGTACTCGCCCTCTTCGCACACGAACGCCTCGGCATCGACTCCTACGGCTTCGGCCTGCTCCTTGCGGCGGAGGCCACCGGCGGCCTGCTCGGTGCAGGCATCGCCTCCTACCTCGGCCGCCGGCTCGGCACCGGAACCGCACTCACCTGCACCGCCGCCGTCGAAGGGCTTGCCATCCTGGGCCTTGCCGCCACCCCGAACCCGTACCTGGCCGGGCTGACGCTCGCCGTCTGCGGGGCCGGCATGGGCGCCACCATGGTGCTCGCGCCCTCCCTCCGACAGGCCATCGTCCCCGCCCACCTCATGGGCCGGGTCGCCTCCACCTCCCGCATGCTCGCCATGTGTGCCGCCCCCATCGGCGCCTTCCTCGGCGGCTGGCTGGCCACCACCTACGACATCCGCACCCCGCTCTACGCCGCCGCAGGCCTCCTCTTGGCGATGACGGCTGTCACGGCATCCATGACGAGCAACCGCCGGGTCGAAGCGGCGCTGACCCAGGTGGCTGCACCCGACTTGTTGTGACGCCTGCCGCGAAGGCGTCGCAACGATGTCACGAGGCTCACAGTTCGAATCCGGGGCTCCCGCCCAGGTGACTCCCCAAGCGGTGAGCATCTGCTGTCGGTTCCCGTGAACAGAGCCACTCAACCGCCTCGCCGACCGCCGAGCCGCCGATGAGGCCCTCAGCGAAGTCGCCCCGTGGACGTCCGCGTCGACCGGCCGCCGGCCTCTGCCCGGCCTCGGCCATCACGGTCACCGCCGCCGCCGACGCCGACGACGGCCAGGGCCGCCGCCGTGTGATGTTCCCGGGGCGGGTGGGGGTCGAGGAGGACGACCAGACCCTCGTCCTGGACCTGACGGCCGGAGGGGGCGTCAGGTTCGCGGGCTGTCCACGTCTTTGCCAGCGGAGCAGGCCGGCCCGCAGGGTGAAGGAGCTGAACTTGTAGCCGATCACCCGGAAGCCGGCGGTGTTCTTGCCGTCGTCCCAGGAGGTTGTCCCAGGCGCGGCAGCCCCCGCCCCGTGGCAGCCGCGAGCTCCCCGCCGAGGTCGCGGCGTGCCCCGGACCACAGAAATACCCCCGGGGGTACTCCTGTTAGGGTGGGTACCAGATACCCCCCGGGGTACATCGTTCGAGAGGAGTCGTAGTCGTGTTCTTCGTTGACACCCTGGAGTTCGAGGGGCTCGGCAATCGCAGCTACCTGGCCGGGGGAGCCGCGGCCGCGGTCGTCGTCGATCCGCCGCGCGACATCGACCAGGTGATCGCCGCCGCCGCACGGCGGGGGGTGCGCATCGCGTACGTGGCGGAGACCCACGTGCACAACGACTACGTCACCGGCGGCCTGGAGCTGGCCCGCCTCACCGGCGCTCAGTACCTGGTGCCCGCGGCGGCGCACGTGTCCTTCGCCCGCACCCCGGTCGCCGACGGCGACACCGCGGACGTGGACCAGCATCTGGTGCTGCGGGCGATCGCGACCCCCGGGCACACCCCGCACCACACCTCCTACGTCCTGGAAGAGGACGGGCGTGGCGTGGCGGCGTTCACCGGCGGATCGCTGCTGATCGGCACGGTGGGCCGTCCCGACCTGGTCGAACCAAGGCTGACCGAGCAGCTGGCCCGGGCCCAGCACGCCTCCGCCCACCGCCTGGCGGCCGAGTTGGACGACGAGGTGCCGGTACTGCCCACCCACGGGTTCGGCAGCTTCTGCTCCTCCGCCCAGACCGAGGGGGTCGCGACCACGATCGGCAGGGAACGCACCCACAACGACGCGCTCACGCTGGACGTGGACACCTTCGTTCAGCGGATGCTTGCCGGGCTGGAGGACGTGCCTGCCTACTACGCGCACATGGGCCCGGCCAACGCCGCGGGCCCCGCCCCCGTCGACCTGACCCCGCCGCGGCGTGCGGACGCAGGCGAGATCGCCTCCCGGCTGGCGGCGGGTGAGTGGGTGGTGGACCTGCGCAGCCGTCTGGCCTTCGCCGAGGGGCATGTGGCCGGGTCGTTCAACTTCGAGGGCGAGGGCAAGCTCGCCACCTACCTGGCCTGGCTGATCCCGTGGGGGAAGCCCGTCACCCTGCTCGCCGACACCGCCGCGCAGATCGCCGACGCGCAGCGCGAGCTGGCCCGGGTCGGCATCGACCGCCCGGCCGCCGCCGCCACCGGCGACCCGGCCACCTGGGTCGCTGAGGGCGAGCAGCTCGCTTCGTTCCCGCGGGCCCGCTTCGCCGACCTCGCCCGGGCATGCGACCGCGGCGATGACGTGGTCGTCCTGGACGTGCGCCGGGACTCCGAGCGGGCGGGCGGCTACATCGACGGCTCGGTCCACATCCCGATTCACGAGCTGCATGGCCGTATCGGCGAGGTGCCGCACGGCACGGTGTGGGTGCACTGCGCCGGCGGGATGCGCGCGGCGATCGCCGCCTCCCTGCTCGATGCCGCCGGCCGCGACGTGGTCGCCGTCGACGACGGCTTCGGCGCCGCGGCGCAGGCCGGGCTGTCCCTGACCTCTGGCTGAATACCGGCCGTCCCCTCTCGCACGGAAGGAAACGTGTGATGTTGCTCTTTCGCCGAAACGGGCCCCGTGTCACGGCCGACGAGGCACGCGGCCGTACCAGCGGCGACCGGCCTGACGCGGTCCTGCTGGACGTCCGTGAAACGCCCGAATGGAACTCGGGCCACGCCCCGGGCGCCCTTCACGTACCGCTGACGAAACTGGTCGCCGGCACCGCCCTGCCCGCCGAGGCCGAGGGCCGTCCGCTGGTGGTGATCTGCCGCAGTGGTCACCGCTCTCAGCAGGCCGTGAAGCTCCTCACCCAGCGCGGAGCGCGGGCGGTGGACGTCGAGGGCGGCATGAACGCGTGGGCCGCCGCCGGGCACCCCGTCGTCGACGAACGCGGGAACAGCGGCCAGACAGCGTGACCGTACTCGTTCTCGCCCTCATTGCCGGGGCCGTCATCGGTCTCGCCCTGGGAGCCCTCGGCGGCGGTGGCAGCGTCCTTGCCGTGCCGGCACTGATCTACCTGCTCGGTTTCACCCCGGCCGCCGCCACCACCGCAAGCCTGATCATCGTCACCGCCACCTCCGCCACCGCCCTGTACGCCCACACCCGCGACGGCAACGTGGCAGGGAAGACAGGGGCCCTGTTCGCCGCGGCGGGCATCGTCCCCGCCTTCCTCGCCGGTGCTGCCGCCGGGCACCTGCCCGAAGCCGTACTGACGGCGGCGTTCGCGGTCATCGCCGCGCTGGCGGCCCTGCGTATGCTGCGGCCGTCCGCGTCCGGGCCGCCGGACCGGATCCGTCCCGGCAAGGCGGCCGGTGCCGGTGCCGGACTCGGCGCCGTGACGGGTTTTCTCGGGGTCGGCGGGGGATTCCTCGCCGTGCCCGCTCTGGTGGGCGTCCTGGGACTGACCATGCGGCGGGCGGTGGGCACCAGCCTGCTCGTCATCACGGTGAACTCACTCGCCGCGCTCGCCGCTCGCACCGGCACCACCGGCGGGCTCCCCTGGGAGGTCATCGGCCCCTTCACCGGAGCCGCGGTCCTCGGCGCCTGGGATGGCAAGCGCCTCGCGGCGAAGATCTCCGGCACCACCCTTCAGAAGATCTTTGCCGGTGTCCTGCTGGCGGTGGCGGCCTTCATGCTCGTCGACGTGATCGCCTGAGCACGACGGCTGCCAACGGCTCGGACCAAGGGACCAGGAGAACTTCTCCAGGCCACCGCGCCTCCCAGGACCGCCTCCAGCCCGCTTTCGTCAGATCAAGCTCCACCACCACTTCTGAACCCGTAAGGACCTTGCCATGACCACCCCCACGGCCCTTGCCACTGACGAGGCGCGTGCCCGCCTGCACGAACTGACCGTCATCGACGTGCGCACCCCCGGCGAGTACGCCGGCGGCCATCTCCCCGGCGCGCTCAACATCCCCCTCGACCAGATCCGGCGCGCGCTGCCCGACATCCGTCACGCCACCGACCGCGGCGACGTCCTGGTCGTCTGCGCCTCCGGCGTACGCTCCCTCAACGCCTGCAAGATCCTCGCGGAGAACGGCATCGCCGCCGCCACCCTGTCGGGAGGCACCAGCGCCTGGGCGGCCGACGGCCACGAGCTCCACCGTCCCCAGGGCGCCTCCCGCGCCACCTGGGGAATGGAGCGGCAGGTGAGGCTCAGCGCAGGAGTGACCGTGCTGCTCGGCCTGCTGCTCGGCCTCGTCGTCCACCCCGCCTTCCAGCTCATCTCCGCCGGCATCGCGGCCGGTCTGGTCTTCTCCGCCCTGACCAACACCTGCGGCATGGCCGCCGTCCTCGCCAAGCTCCCCCACAACCGTCCCCGCACCGCCGACCTCGACAACACGCTGGCCGCACTGCGCGACCGCTGAACCACACGCCGAAGGGGAGGGATCCGGCTCCGGATCCCTCCCCTTCGGCGTGTGCCGGGCCACGTGGCCGACGGCCCCGGCCGGGCGGGTGATCCGGCCTCGCGGCACCACAGCTCAGGCCAGCGAAAGGAACAGCTTCTCCAGCCGAGTACGCATCTGCTCCCGGTCACCGGAAGCAGCCATGTCCGCATCGGTCAGGCAGTGCTGCAAACCGGTGGCGATGATCGCAAAACCGGCCTTGTCCAGAGCCCTGGACGCCGCGGCGAGCTGGGTGACCACGTCCTCGCAGTCCCGCCCCTCCTCAATCATCTTGATCACACCGGCGATCTGGCCCTGCGCCCGTCGCAGCCGGTTGACCACCGTCTTCAGTTCCTCAGCCGCCATCGCCAGCTCCACGACCCACACTCCTCGCGAATACCCCCTTGGGTACCCTACCGAAGGGGTGACCCCAACGGAGTAAAGCAACGTGAACCGTGCCCGCGGTCGCCCCTGGTCCTGGAGGACCCCCGACGTCCGCCCCGCTATGCGCCGCTCCTCGTGCCGCCGGGAGCGGGCAGGAAACCCGTCTTCCTGAAGTACGCCAGGTAGCGGAGCAGCACCTCGTCCGTCAGGGGCGGCAGGGCGACCCCGAGGGCCGCGAGGGCCGTGGCCGAGGCGCGGGAGTCGAAGCGCCGGGGAGCGCCGTGCGCGGTGGGATGGGCGGCGCCGAGGAACAGTTGGGCGGCGTTGTCGTGGCGGGCCGCCACGAGGGACGTCCAGTCCTCCGCCGACACCGTCCTGAGCGCGTACCCCATGCTCCGCGCCGCGGCGAACACCCGGTCCAGGCCCGGCGCGTCCGGATGGGTCAGGTGGTACACGTCGGGCCCCCGGCCCGCCGTGTCCGGAACGGTCGTCGCCAGGGCCACCACCGCGGCACTGACGTAATCCACCGGCACCCAGTCCGTCGAGCCGGGCGGCAGGTCCGGCACCGCCTCCGCCTGGAGGCAGCCCTTGATCAGCCGCCACAGCAGGTCGCGGTCCTGGCAGGCCCCGGTGGACGTGTCGCCGCTGATCCGGGCCGGGCGGTGGACGGTCACCGGCAGGCCCCGTTCCCGCGCCAGGCCCACCAGGCCCTCGGCCACCCACTTGCTCCGCGCGTACCCGTCGGGAAGGCGGTCCGCCGGTCCGGTGGGCGTCGACTCGGTGACCGTGGACGGAGCGTCGGCCGGCGCGTACACGCTCGTCGTCGACACGTAGTGCAGGCCCGGGGCGTCGGAGTCGGCGAGCAGGCGCAGCAGTTCCTCGGTGCCGGCGACGTTGGCCGCCCGCAGGTCGCCGTACCCGGCGGCGAAGTTGACGGAGGCGCCGTTGTGCAGCACCGGGCCCAGGCGGCGCACCAGGGCGGACCGGACCTCCGGGGCGAGCCCGAGGCCGGGGGCCGCCAGATCGCCGGGCACGGGCCGGATCAGGTGCTCGTAGCGCTCCCGCCACAGCCCGTACCGCTCCAGGTTGGCGCGCAGCCGCTCTCCCGCCTCCCGCTCGCCGGAGGCGCGCACCAGGCAGTCGACCGGGCCGTCCGTCGTCTCGATCAGGTCGCGCAGGAGGAAGGCCCCGAGGAAGCCCGACGCTCCGGTCAGCAGCGGCCGGGCGGACGGACGGGACGGGCGCCGGGCGGCGCCCGTTCCCGACGCGGCACGTCCGGCGGCCGTGATGTCGGCGGCGAGCCGTACCTCGGCCACGAGGTCCACCGGTTCCGGCACGTCTGCGGGGGCGTCCGCGGGTGCGGCCAGCAGCGCGGCCACGCCCTCGGGCGTCGGGGCGGCGAACAGGGCCCGCAGCGACAGGCGCCTGCCGCACCGCTCCTCGATCCGCTGCGCGAGCGTCACGGCCAGCAGCGAGTGTCCGCCGAGCGCGAAGAAGTCGTCGGTGACGCCCACGTGCGCCACCCCCAGCGTCTCCGCGAACACGGCGCACACCTGCCGTTCGCGCGCCGTGCGCGGCTCACGGCCCCCGGTGCCGGTGCCGGTGCCGGTGCCGGTTCCGGTGTCCTGACCGGTGCCGGGGGCGGTACCCGGTGCGGGCAGGGCCCGTCGGTCGGTCTTGCCGTTCGGGGTCAACGGCAGCGCGGCGAGCGGCACGTGGGCGGAGGGCACCATGTACGCGGGCAGTACGGCGGAGAGCCGGGAGCGCACCTCGGCGCCGTCCGGCCCCGCCGTGCCGGGCGCCGGCACCGTGTACGCGACCAGCCTCCGGTCGCCCGGCCGGTCCTCCCGGACCGTCGCGCAGGCCGCCGCCACCCCGGGCAGCGCGGTCAGCGCCGCCTCGACCTCCCCCAGCTCGATCCGGAAGCCGCGCAGCTTGACCTGGTCGTCCACCCGGCCGACGTACTCGAGCTGTCCGTCACGGGTCCACCGGACCAGGTCGCCGGTGCGGTACATGCGGCCGCCGGCCGGGTCGGCGGGGTCGGCGACGAAGCGGGACGCCGTCAGCCCCGGCCGGCCGTGGTAGCCGCGTGCCACTCCCTCGCCCGAGACGTACAACTCACCGGTCACGCCGGGCGGGACGGGCCGTAGGCGGTCGTCGAGGACGCGGACCCGCGTGCCGTCGACGGGCGTCCCGACGGGGACCGTACGGTCCGGCGCGTGGGGTCCCCGCGCGGGCAGGAAGCCGCTCATCGTGGCGCACACGGTGGTCTCCGTCGGCCCGTAGGCGTTGACCAGGAAGCGGTCCTCCGCCCATGCGCGGACCAGTGCCGGCGGGCACGCCTCGCCCGCCAGCACGATCGTGGTCCCGGCGGGCAGCGAGTCCGGCGGCATCACGGCCAGGGCTGCGGGCGGCAGGGTCAGGTGCGTGACGGCGCGCTCGCGGACCCGCGCGGCGAGTGCCGGGCCGGGCAGCAGCGCGTCGCGCTCGTCGATCTCCAGGCAGGCCCCGGACAGCAGGGCCATGCACAGCTCCCAGAAGGCCGCGTCGAAACTGACGGACGCCAGGTGCAGCACCCGGCTTTCCGGTGTGAGGCGCAGCCGCCGTGCCTGCGTCCGGGCCATCGCCTCCACACCACGGTGGGTGACGACGACGCCCTTGGGCCGGCCGGTGGAGCCCGAGGTGTAGATGACGTACGCGGGGTGGGCGGGGTCCGGGGACGTGCCGCGGCGCTCGCCGTCCTGTCCGCCCGGGGTGCTTCCGGACCGGGAGTGTGCGGACGGTGCCGCCGTGCCGGACCGGAAGAGTTCGGACGGTGCCGCCGTGCCGGACGGCCGGCCGTCGGCCGTGGCCCGCGTCGAGGACCCGTCGCCCTCCTCGTCCGCTCCGGGGTACAGGTGGGGCACGGGTGTCGCCGGCAGCGCGGCGTGCAGCCGAGGGGTGGTCAGGAGCAGGCGGGGAGCGGCGTCGGTGAGCATGTGGGCCAGGCGCTCCGCCGGGTAGTCCGGGTCCAGCGGCAGGTAGGCCGCTCCCGCCTTCATCACCGCGAGCAGGGCGACGACCAGCTCGCGGTCGCGCGGCAGCGCCACGGCGACCCGGTCCTCGGGTCCGATGCCGCGCGCGGCAAGCCGGCGGGCGAGGGCGTCGGCGCGGGCGTCCAGCTCGCGATAGGTCAGTGTCGTCGTGGCGTCGCGGACGGCGGGGGCGTCCGGGGCACGCCGCACCTGGTGCGCGAAGAGTTCCGGCAGGCCGCGCCCCGGCGTTTCCGGCACCGGGCCGGTCTCCCACCGGGAGAGCCGCGTGCGCTCCTCGGCGCCGAGGACGTCGTACGCGTGGAGCGGCAGCCCGGGGTCGGCGACGACGGCGCCGAGCAGCCGCCGCAGCCGCTCCGCCAGGGCCCGCACGGTCTCCGCGTCGAACAGCTCGGTCGCGTAGTCGACCGAGGCGTGCAGGACGTCGGGCGTTCCGTCGGGGGCGGACGACTCGGTGAAGGTGAACGACAGGTCGAACTTGCTGACCCCGAGGTCGACGGGCAGCGCGTGCGCGGTGAGCCCCGGGAGGTCGACGGGCGCGGCCGGGGTGTGGTTCTGGAGCACCAGCATGGTCTGGAACAGCGGGTGGTGGTTATGTGACCGTGCCGGGTTGAGGAGTTCCACCAGACGCTCGAACGGCACGTCCTGGTGGGCGTACGCGCCCAGGTCGAAGTCGCGGACGCGGCCGAGGAGTTCGGTGAAGGTCGGGTCGCCGCTGAGGTCGGTCCGCAGCACCAGGGTGTTCACGAAGAACCCGACCAGGTCGGTCGTGGCCTCGTCGGTGCGGCCCGCGACGGCGGTGCCCAACGGGATGTCGTCGCCGGCTCCGTGCCGGGAGAGCAGCAGCGACAGCGCGGCCTGCAGCACCATGAAGACGCTGCATCCCTGGGCCCGGGCCAGGGCGGTGATCCCGCGGGCCGTCTCCGCGTCCAGCGTGAAGGAGTGGGTGGCGCCGTGGTGCCGGGGCGCCGCGGGCCGGGGGCGGTCCCAGGGCAGCTCGATCCGCTCCGGCAGCCCGGTCAACGCCTGCTGCCAGAAGGAGAGCTGTCGCGCCATCAGGCTGTCGGGGTCGTGCTCGTCGCCGAGCAGCTCGTGCTGCCACAGGGTGTAGTCGCCGTAGTCCGCCGGCAGGGGCGCCCAGGTGGGCGCCGTCCCGGCGACGCGGGCCCGGTAGGCGGCCCCGAGGTCGCGGGCGAGCGGTGCCAGCGAGGAGCCGTCGGCGGCGATGTGGTGCACGACGAGGACGAGGACGTGGGAGGCGTCGGTGATCCGCAGCAGCGTCGCCCGCAGCGGCGGCGTCCGTTCGATGTCGAGGGGTTCGGCGGCCGCGGCGGCGATGCGGTCCGCCAGCTTGTCCTCGTCGACGGTGTCGATCAGGAACGGCGGACGTACCTCCCCGGCTGCGAGGACCTGCTGCACCGGGCCTTCGGGGCCGGCCGGGAAGACGGTGCGCAGCGCCGTGTGCCGGTCGACGACGTCGGTGAGGGCCCGCCGCAGGGCCTCCGGGTCGAGAGACCCGTCGAGCCGCACCGCGAAGGGGATGTTGTAGGTCGCGGACGGACCGTCGAGCCGGTGCAGGAACCACAGGCGGCGCTGGGCGTACGACAGCGGCAGCGCGTCCGTGCGGTGCCGGGGCGCCAGGGGCGGCCGGACCGGCCGCCCCGTTCCTTCGAGCGCGGCGGCCAGCGCGGCGACGGTCGGGTTCTCGAACAGGGTGCGGATCTCCACCTCCGCGTACAGGAGCGCCCGGATCCGTCCCACCAGCAGGGTCGCCAGCAGGGAGTGCCCGCCCAGGGCGAAGAAGCTGTCGTCGGCGGTGACCCGCGGCACGCCGAGGACATCGGCGAACAGGCCGGCGAGGATCTCCTCCCGGGCTCCGCGCGGCGCCCGGCCCCGTGCGCCGGACGGCGCCTCGGGCACCGGCAGTGCCGTCCGGTCCAGCTTGCCGTTCGGGGTCAACGGCAGCGCCGCCAGCGGCTGTACGACCGAGGGGACCATGTACGCGGGGAGCCGGCGGCCCACGTGCGCGGTGAGGACGCCCGGGTCGGCCGTGCGGCCGGCGGCCGGTACGACGTAGGCCGTGAGCGTCCGGTCGCCGGGCAGGTCCTCGCGGACCAGGACGCACGCGGCCCGCACCGACGGATGGTCGCGCAGCACGGCCTCGATCTCGCCGGGCTCGATGCGGTGGCCGCGCAGCTTGATCTGCTGGTCGGCGCGCGCCACGTACACCAGGCGCCCGTCGTCGCCCCAGCGCACCAGGTCGCCGGTGCGGTACATCCGCCCGCCGGAGGGGTCCGTGGGGTCGGCGACGAACCTGGCCGCCGTCAGCCCCGGCCGGCCCAGGTACCCGCGCGCCACTCCCGGCCCGGCCAGGTACAGCTCCCCTTCGGCGCCCTCCGGTACGGGGCGCAGCGCGGCGTCCAGGACGAGCACGCGCGTACCGTCGAGCGGGCGGCCGATCGGCGGCACCCCGCCCGGGACGTCGTCCGGCCGCACCCGGTGCAGCGTGGCGAAGGTGGTGGCCTCGGTGGGTCCGTACGCGTTGAGCACCCGGGTGTCCGGGCAGGCGGCCGCGAGGCGTTGCAGCACGCCGGGAGCGGCGGCCTCGCCGCCCGCGGCGGCCAGCCGCAGGGCGCCCAGGGCGCCGGGATCGGTCTCGGCGAACACGTTGAACAGGGCCGTGGTGAGGAACGCCGCCGTCACGCCCTCACGGTCCACCAGGTCCCGGAGCACCGCCGGCTGCAGCGTCCCCTCCGGCGCCACCACGATGCGTCCGCCGCGCAGCAGCGGCACCCACATCTCGAAGGTGGCCGCGTCGAAGACGTACGCCGAGTGCATCAGCACGACGTCCGCGACACCGCCGTCCCACGTCCGGTCCGCCGCGAGTGCCGCGACGTCGCGGTGGCAGACGCCGACGGCCTTGGGCAGCCCGGTCGATCCGGAGGTGAACATCACGTACGCGAGACGGGCGCCGCCGGCGGGCGCGGGCAGGGCGCCCGGAGCGGCCGCGCCGTCCCGGACCCGCCCCGCGCCGTCCACGGTCACCACCCGCACCTCGCCGCCCAGCTCCCGCAGCCATGGATGCGTCCGGGTGCCCTCGTCGACGATCAGCAGCCGCGGCGCGGCGACGGCGGCCGCCGCGGCCAGTCGCTCGGCGGGCCAGCGGGGGTCGAGCGGCACATAGGCGGCGCCGGCCCGCAGCACTCCCAGCGCGGTCGTGACCTGGGCGGCCGAGCGGCCCAGGAGGACGCCCACGCCCTCCTCGGCGGCCACGCCGAGGCCGGTCAGGGTGCCGGCCACCGCTTCGGCGAGGCGGCAGAGTTCCGCGTACGTCAGCCGCTCTCCGCCGCCGGACACCGCCACCGCGTCCGGCCGCTCGGCGGCCTGCCGGGCGACGGCCGCGGCCAGATCGGTGGTGGCCGAGGCGGGCGGGAGCGCGGCGCCACGCCCGCGCGTCAGGAGCTCTTGCCCCTCCCCGTCCAGCAGGACCGACAGGCTGTCCGTCGGCCGGTTCAGCCGGCCCTCGGAGAGGGTGACCAGCAGCCGGCGCAGCCGCTCGACGGTACGGGCCACCTCGGCCCGGTCCAGGACGGCGGTCCGGAAGCCGAACGTGACCCGTAACCGGTCGCCGGGTGCGACGGTCAGGGTGAGCGGGTAGTGCGCCGCGTCCGTCCCCTCGACCCCGGTGACGGTGAGGCCGGGAAGCCCTTGGCGGGCGGTGCCGAGGGCTTCCGCGTCCAGCGGGTAGTTCTCGAAGACGAGCAGGCTGTCGAAGAGTTCGTCCAGGTCCGTGACCTCGCGCAGTTCGGTCAGCCCCACGAACTGGCTGCCGAGCAGCCGCCCTTGTTCGTCCTGGAGCCGGGTGAGCAGTTCCGCCCTGGTCTGGCCGGGCAGGGTCCTGACCCGGACCGGGACGGTGTTGATGAACAGGCCCACCATCGCCTCGGCCCCGGGCAGCTCCGGCGGACGGCCGGACACGGTCGTGCCGAACACCACGTCCGCGCGGCCGGTGAGCCGGGCGAGGAGGAGCCCCCAGGCGCCCTGCAGCAGGGTGTTCAGCGTGAGCCGGTGGTCGCGGGCGGTGTCCCGTAACCGCCGGGTGACGGTCTCGTCCAGCTCCAGGACCAGGGTCTCCGGCAGCGCGTCGGCCCGCGCACCGCCCCCGGACCGTGGGTCCTCCGCGTCCCCTCGTCCGGCCGGGTCCCGCGGGTCCGGCCGGACGGCCACGGGCCCGCCGCGCCCGGCGAGCAGCGTCGGCGCCTCCACCCCCGCGAGGGCGGCGCGCCAGACGTCCAGCGCGGCCGTCCGGTCCTGTCCGGCCAGCCAGGCCAGGTAGTCGCGGTAGGGGGTGACCCTCGGCAGGGCCACGTCGTCGCCCCGGTGGGCGTACAGCGTGAAGAGCTCACGTACCAGCAGCGGCATCGACCACCCGTCGAGCAGGATGTGGTGGCACGTCATCACCAGCCGGTAGCGGGCCGGGCCGGTGCGCAGCAGGGTGAAACGCATCAGCGGCGGCGTGGTCAGGTCGAAGCGCCTCAGGCGGTCCTCGGCGAGGAAGTCCCGGAACCGCTCCTCGGCCGTGGCGCCGGGGGTGATGTCGGCGCCGGTGCCGGACGGCAGGGTCAGGTCGTGCTCCACCAGGGGTACGGGGACCTCGGCGGCCACCACCTGCACCGGCTGGTCCAGCTCCTCGTGGAGGAATCCGGCCCGCAGGTTGGCGTGCCGTCGCAGCAGGGCCGCCACGGCGGCACGCAGGGCCGGCACGTCCACGGTGCCTTCGAGCGCGAAGACGAACTGCGTGGTGTAGACGTCCACGGCCGCGGAGTCGTACAGGGCGTGGAAGAGCATGCCCTCCTGCAACGGCGTCAGCGGCAGTACGTCCTCCAGCTGGAACCCGGTCACTTGCGTCCACCCCACTTGGTCTTCAGTCGGTCGATCTGGGCCTGGTCGACGGAGACCAGGGGAAGGTCGGACGGCGTCCAGCCGCCCGCGTCGGGCTGTTCGGCGTGTTCGGCGATCGCCCGCAGGGCCCGGCCGAACGCCTCGGCGAGCGCCGTGACCTCCGTCTCGGGGAGCAGTTCCGCGGGCCAGGTCCAGCGCGTCACGAGGCACGGTCCGCCGGGCCGGTCCTCCGTGTGGGCGTTGACGTCGAGGACGTGGTGGACGGGCATGCCCGGGTCCTGGGCGGCGGGCGCCCCGCCGTCCAGGAGCACTTCCCAGTCGGCTCCGGCGTCACCGCCGGGGCCGCCGTCCGGGCCGGCGTGCTCCGCGGGGGCGGCGTACCGCCCGAGGTAGTTGAAGCCGATCTCTGGGGGCGCGGTCTCCTGGAGGCGGACGCGGGCCGCGGGGTCGAGCCACCGCAGCACGCCGTAGCCGATGCCGTGGTCCGGCACCGCCCGCAGCTGCTCCTTGACCCGCTTGACGGCCCGGTCCACCAGCCCGCCGTCGAAGCGGCCCGGGTCCCGCGGGTCGAGCGGCCCGGGGTCGAGGAGCACCGGATACAGGCTGGTGAACCAGCCGACCGTCCGGGACAGGTCGACGTTCCCGGCGATCTGCTCGCGGCCGTGGCTCTCCAGGTCGATCCGCACCCCGGCGTCCTCGGGGCCGGGCGCGCCGGGTGCCCCGGCGGCGGGCCGGTCGCGCCGGCTGCGGACGGCCAGGGCAAGCCCGGTGAGCAGGACGTCGTCCACTCCGGCGTGGAATGCCCGGGGAGCGGTGGTGAGCAGCGCCTGGGTCCAGGTGGCGTCCAGGCGGGTGGTGAGGGTGCGGCAGCGGCCGGCGGTGTCCCGTTCCGGGTCGAGCGGCCGGCGCCCGAGCGGCGGCACCGTGCCCGCCGCCATGTCCTCCCACAGCGGCAGTTCGGCCGCGCGGGCGCCGTCCCGGCCCTGCGCGGCGAGGAGCCTCGCCCAGCCCCGGTAGGAGGTGCGGACCGGCGGCAGGACGGCAGCCGCGGGGGCGGCGGGATCCGCGCCGGCGGACCGTGGGCCCGTCGTGGCGTTCCAGGCCGTCGCCAGGTCCTCGGCGAGGATCCGCCAGGACACGGCGTCGACCGCGAGATGGTGCACGAGCAGCAGCAGCCGCCCTCGCGTCCCCGGGCCGGCGTCCGCCCACACGGCCTCGAACACCCGGCCGTGCGCGGGCCGCAGCCGGTCCCGCGCCCGTTCCCCCGCCTCGGTGAGGGCGGCCCGGACGCGCTGCGCGTCCAGTCCGGCGACGTCGATCCGCGTGAAGCACGCACGGACGTCCACCGCGCCCGGCGGCAGTGTTTCCGGGACCACCTCGCCTCCCGCCGCGCGGCCGACGCGCAGCCGCAGCGTGTCGTGGTGGTCGACGAGCAGCTGGAGCGCGGCCACGAGGTCGTCCCGCGCGGCGCTGAGGGGCGTGCGCAGCACTCCGGACTGGTGGTAGCCGTCGGTGGGACCGGGGCGGTCGAGGAACCAGGCCGCGATGGGGGTGAGCGGCAGGGGGCCCACGCCGTCGTCGGCCGGGGCGGCGGCCTGTCCGTCGAGCTCGGTGGCCGCCGCGGCGACCGCCTCGGGCGTACGGTGCAGGAAGACGTCCTTGGGAGTGATGCCGAGGCCCTTCTCGCGCGCCCGGCTCACCAGTTGGATGGACAGGATGCTGTCGCCGCCGAGCGCGAAGAAGTCGTCGTCGCGCCGGGCCGCCGGCCCGCGCAGCACGGCCCCGTACAGGTCGCACAGGATCCGCTCCCGCGCGGTGCGCGGCGCCCCGTCCCCGGCACGGGCGCCGGACGGCCGGGCCGGGGCGGGCAGGGCGCGCCGGTCCGTCTTGCCGTTGGGCAGCAGCGGCAGCGCGTCCAGGCGGACGAGGACGGCGGGCACCATGAAGGCGGGCAGCAGCGCCGTCAGCCGTTCCCGCAGCGTGGCGTCGTCCGGCACGGCGGCGGCGCCGGGGCCGGCCGTGAGGTAGGCGACGAGCCGCTGCTCGCCCGGGCGGTCCTCGCGGACGAGCACGCAGGCGGCGCCGACGCCGTCGAGGCCGGCGAGCGCGGCCTCGATCTCGCCCGGCTCGATGCGCAGACCGTGCAGCTTCACCTGGTCGTCGGCGCGGGCCACGTACCGCAGCAGCCCGTCGGCGCGCTGCCGGACGAGGTCGCCCGTACGGTACATGCGCGCGCCCGGGGGCCCGAAGGGGTCGGCGACGAACCGGCCGGCCGTGAGCCCGGGGAGGCCCAGGTAGCCGCGGGCCAGGCCCTTCCCCGCCAGGTACAGCTCCCCCGTCACGCCCGGCGGCACGGGCCGGAGCGCCGAGTCGAGGACGTAGGCGCGGAGGTTGTCGACGGTCCGGCCGATCGGCACGGAGGCTTCGTCGGAGGACGCGCCCGCGCCGTCGGGACCGCACACGCGGTGGCCGGTGGCGTCGATGGTCGCCTCGGTCGGCCCGTACAGGTTGTGCACCTCCACGCCCCAGGCCCGGGCCGTCCGTTCGGCCAGCGCGGCGGTGAGCGGCTCCCCGCCGCACAGGACGGCGCGCAGCCCGGCCGGCGGCTGCTGCCCCTCGGTCTCGGTGAGGACGAGGGAGAGCAGCGACGGCACGAACTGGGCGACGGTCACGCCCGCCCGCCGCATCCGGGCCAGCAGCTCCACCGGGTCCTGGTGGAGGGCCGGCGGCACGGGGCAGGTGGCGCCGCCGTGCAGCAGCGGCAGCCAGGTCTCCCACACAGAGGCGTCGAAGCTCGGCGAGGTCCGGGCCAGGATCCGGTCCGCACCGGTGAGCGCGAGGTGGTCCGCCAGCCAGGCCATGTGGTTGGTGAGGGCGGCGTGGGTGACGACGACGCCTTTCGGGCGGCCGGTGGAGCCGGAGGTGTGGAGCACGTACGCGGCGTCGAGCGGGTGCGCGCCGTCGACGGTGGTCACGGCTCCGCCGGAACCGGCGGCCTCGGCGCGGGCGGCATCGGCCACCACGTCCGTGGACGCCGTCCCCTCCACCGGCTCCCCGGCCGCTCCGACGAGGAGCACCGGGACCGCGGGCGCCGGCTGCGGCGGCGTGAGCGGGCTCGCCTCGGGCGCGACCAGCAGGACGGGGCGGGCGTCGGCCAGGACGAGGGCGAGGCGGGCCGCCGGGTATTCCGGGTCGACCGGGAGCCAGGCCGCCCCCGTCTTGGTCACGGCCAGCATCGCCACGACCTGCGCGGCCGTGCCCGGCAGGGCGAGGGCCACCACGTCCCCGCGTCCCACGGCGCGGGCCCGCAGCTCACCGGCCAGCGCGTCGGACAGACGGTCGAGTTCCGCGAAGGTCAGGTCCCGCTCGGCCGTCCGGACGGCGACGGCGTCGGGGGAGCGGTCGCGCTGCGCGCGGAACGCCTCGGGCAGGGTCCGGGCGGGCAGCGGCCGTTCGGGTCCGTGGCCGGCCCGGAGCAGTGCCGTCCGCTCGGCGGCCGTCAGGACCTGCACGTCGCGGACGCGCCGGCCGGGATCGGCGGCGAGCGTGCCGAGCAGCCGGCTCAGCCGCGCCGCGAGCGCCTGCGCGGTGGCGGGCTCGAACAGGTCGGTGGAGAACTCGAGGACGCCGTCGAGGCCGTCGGGCCGTCCTGTCCCGTCGCGGCGCTCCGTGAACGTGAAGGTGAGGTCGAACTTGCTGATGCCGGTGCGCACCGGCACGTGGTGGACGGTGAGACCGGGCAGCTCGACGGACGCCTCGGCCTGGTTCTGGAGCACCAGCATGGTCTGGAACAGCGGGTGGCGGTTCTGCGTCCGGGCCGGGTCCAGCGCATCGACGAGCCGCTCGAACGGCACGTCCTGGTGCGCGTACGCCGCCAGGTCGAAGTCCCGCACCCGGTCGAGGACCTCCGTGAAGGCGGGGTTTCCGCTCAGATCGGTGCGCAGGACCAGGGTGTTGACGAAGAAGCCGACCAGGTCGTCCAGGGCCTCGTCGGTGCGGCCGGCGACGGGCGTGCCGAGCGGGATGTCCTCGCCCGCGCCGTGCGCGGCCAGCAGCACCGCGAGCCCGGCCTGCAGGACCATGAACAGGCTGCACCCGCGGGCCCGGGCCAGATCGGCCAGCGCCCGGTGCGTCCCGGCGTCCACCGGGAAGGCGAAGGCGTCGCCCCGGTGGGTGGCCGCCGCCGGCCGCGGCCGGTCCGACGGCAGGTCCAGCAGATCGGGCAGCCCGGCGAGGGCGGTCCTCCAGAACTCCAGCTGCCGGGCCGCCGTACCGGCCGGATCGTCCTCGTCGCCGAGCAGCGCGCGCTGCCACAGGGTGTAGTCCGCGTACTGGACGGGAAGGGCGGTCCAGCCGGGTTCCTCGCCGGCCGTCCGCGCCCGGTAGGCCTCGCCGAGGTCGCGGGCGAGCGGCGCCAGGGACCAGCCGTCGCCCGCGATGTGGTGCACGAGCAGCACCAGGACGTGGGACTCGGCCGCGAGGCGCAGCAGCCGGGCCCGGACGGGCCGTTCGCTGCTCACGTCGAAGGCGTACGCGGTCTCGGAGGTGAGCACGGCGTCGAGGCGGTCCGGTGCGACGTCCCGCGGCGTGAGGTCGAGGTCGGCGCCCGCCGTGTCCAGCACCAGCTGCCGGGGCACGCCTCCGCTGTCGGGGAACACGGTGCGCAGGCTTTCGTGGCGCTCCACGACGTCCGCGAGGGCGCGGGCGAGGGCCTCGGTGTCGAGCGGGCCGTCCAGCCGCAGCACCAGCGGGACGTTGTACGTGGCCGAGGGCCCGTCGAAGCGGTTCAGGAACCACAGGCGCTGCTGCGCCGGGGACAGCGGCAGCGGGTCGGGACGCCGTTCCACCCGTGCCGGCCGGGGCCGGGCGGTCCCGGCTCCGTCCAGCACGGCCGCGAGCGCGGCCGGTGTCGGGTGCTCGAAGACGAGCCGGACCTCCGCCTCCACGCCGAGTGCGGTGCGCAGCCGGGCCGCGAGCCGGGTGGCGAGCAGGGAGTGCCCGCCCAGTGCGAAGAAGTCGTCGTCCGTGGCCACGGTCTCCCGGCCGAGGAGGTCGGCGAACAGGCCGCAGACGATCTCCTCGCGGATGGTGCGCGGGGCCCGGCCGGACCCCGGGGCGTCGTACGCGGGCAGCGGCAGCGCCGCCCGGTCCACCTTCCCGTTCGGGTTCAGCGGCAGCGCCTCCAGCGGCACCACCGCGGCGGGCACCATGTACGCGGGAAGCACCCGTCCGACGGCGCCGGCCAGTTCGGCGGGATCGGGAACGGCGCCGGCGCTCGGCACCACGTACGCGACGAGCCGCCGGTCGCCGGGCACGTCCTCGCGGACCATGGCGAAGGCGTCCGACACTCCGGCGCAGCCCGCGAGGACGCCCTCGATCTCGCCGAGTTCGATGCGGTAGCCGCGCAACTTGACCTGCCCGTCGGCGCGTCCGACGTAGGCGAGGTGTCCGTCGGGCGTCCAGCGCACGAGGTCGCCGGTGCGGTACATCCGCCCGCCGGCCGGATCGGAGGGGTCGGCGACGAACCGGGTGGCGGTCGCCCCGGGGCGCCCCGTGTAGCCGCGGGCGACGCCGCGCCCCGCCAGGTAGAGCTCGCCGACCACGCCGGGCGGCACCGGGTTCAGCGCCTCGTCGAGGACCTGGGCCCGCATGCCGTCCAGGGGGCGCCCGATCGGCGGCGGGCCGGCCGAGAGCTCGGCGGTGACGAGGTGGCGGGTCGCGAAGGTGGTGGTCTCGGTGGGGCCGTAGACGTGCAGGACCCGCGTGCCGGGCGCGTGGGCGGCGACCCGCTGCATGGCGTCGGGCGAGGCCAGTTCGCCGCCCGCGCACACCAGGCGCAGCCCGGCGAAGGCCTCCGCTCCGGTCTCGGCGATCACGTTGAACAGCGCGGTCGTCAGGAACACGGCGGTCACCCCGTGCCGGCGCACGGCCTCGGCGAGGGTGCGTGCCTCCAGGACCCCGCCGGGGGCGACGACGACGCGTCCGCCGCCCAACAGCGGCGCCCACATCTCGAAGGTGGAGGCGTCGAAGACGTACGCGGAGTGCAGGAGCACCGCGTCGACCGCGCCGTCCGCCCAGGCGGAGTCCGCCGCGAGGGCGGCCACGTCGGCGTGGCTGACGCCGACGCCCTTGGGCAGACCGGTGGAGCCCGAGGTGAACATGACGTACGCGAGGGAGCTCGGACCGGGGACGCGGTCGAGGGCGGTCCGCCCGGACCGCGCCGGGCTGCCGGGGCCACCGGAGGGGCTCTCCGCGCGACCGGGGCCGACGGCCGTGCCCGCGTCCTCGCCGGCGTCCGCTCCCGCCGGCATCCGCCGCAGCAGCCGCCCGAGACGGTCCACCACCAGGACGGGCATCCGCCCGGCCCGTTCGGTGACCCAGGAGGTGGCGAGGGCGGCCTCGTCGACGACCAGCAGGCGGAGGTCCGCCACGGCGGCGACCTGGTCCAGCCGCTCCGCGGGCCAGCGCGGGTCGAGCGGCACGTAGGCGGCCGCCGCGCGCACGGTGCCGAGGGAGGCGGTGACGACCGCGGGGGCGCGGCTCAGCAGGACCCCGACGGCGCGTTCCGGCCCGGCGCCGAGGCCCGCGAGGGCTTCGGCGAGGCCGGCCGAGAGACGGTCGAGCTCGGCGTACGACAGGTCCGTGCCGCCGTCGGTGACGGCCACCGCGTCCGGGGCGCGCCCGACCTGCCGGGCGAAGAGGGCGGGCAGCGTGCGGTCCTCGGACGCCCCGTCCGCCGGCAGGGGCCCGCCCGTCCCCCAGTGTCGTACGAGGGCGTGTTCGCCGGCGGCCAGCAGGTCGTGGCCGCCCACGGGCCGGTCGGGCTCGGCTGCCACCCGGTCGAGCAGCCGGAGGAGCCGGGTCGCGAGGGCCTCGACGGTGCCGCGGTCGAAGAGCGCGGTGGCGTACTCGATGCCGGCGGACAGGCCACCGCCGGCCCGCTCCTCGGTGAAGGCGAAGGTCAGGTCGAACTTGCTCAGTCCGTTGTGCACGAGCCGGTCCTCGACCTGGAGGCCCGGGAGGTCGGGGCGGGCGGGCTCCTGGTTCTGCAGCACCACCATGGTCTGGAACAGCGGGTGGTGGTCCCGGGCCCGGGAGGGGTTCAGGACCTCCACCAGCCGTTCGAAGGGCACATCCTGGTGGGCGTAGGCGGCGAGGTCGAAGTCGCGTACCCGGCGCAGCAGTTCGCGGAAGGTGGGGTTGCCGGAGAGGTCGGTGCGCAGCACGAGCGTGTTGACGAAGAAGCCGACCAGGTCCTCCAGCGCCTCGTCCGTGCGGCCGGCGACGGGCGTGCCCAGCGGAATGTCGTCGCCGGCGCCGTGCCGGTGCAGCAGGGCGGCCACGGCCGCCTGGAGGACCATGAACAGACTGCAGCCGGACGCGCGGGCCAGCTCCACGAGCCGGGCGTGCAGGGCGGGCGGCAGGTCGAAGGGGACCACCGCGCCGCGCGGGTCGGCGACGGCCGGGCGCGGCCGGTCCAGCGGCAGGTCGATCAGACCGGGCAGACCGGCGAGCGCGGTGCGCCAGTGGTCCAGCTGCTCGCGTACCAGACCGCTCCCTTCGCCGCTTTCACTGCCTTCACTGCTTTCGCCGCTTTCACCGGCTTCGCCGAGGAGCGCGTGCTGCCACAGGGCGTAGTCGGCGTACTGGAGACCGCCGCCCGCCGCGGGGGCCCGCCCGGCGAGCCGGGCCCGGTACGCCTCGCCGAGGTGCCGGGCCAGTGGCCCCAGCGACCAGCCGTCCCCGGCGATGTGGTGCAGGACCAGGACCAGGACGTGGTGCTCGGGGGCGCAGCGCAGCAGCCGGGCCCGCAGCGGCGGATCGGTGAGCACGTCGAACGGCTCGCGGACCGCGGCCAGGACGGCGGCCTCCAGGTCCGCCGGCGCGGTGCTCTCGACCGACGGGCGGGGCACGGCGGCCCCCGTCGGCAGCACGACCTGGTGCGGGACGCCGTCGCGCTCGGGGAACACGGTGCGCAGGGCCTCGTGCCGCGCCACGACGTCCGCCAGGGCCGTGACCAGGACGTCCGGCTCCAGCGGTCCGCGCAGTTCGAGGACGAGCGGGATGTTGTACGAGGAGCTGGGCCCCTCCAGCCGGTTGAGGAACCACAGGCGCCGCTGCGCGAAGGACAGCGGCAGCGGATCGGGCCGCCGGGCGGCGCGGGTCACCGGCGGCCGCGTCCGGGCCGCGGGGTCCAGCGCCCGCGCGAGCCCGGCGGGGGTCGGGTGCTCGAAGAGGGTGCGTACGGAGAGGTCGGCGCCCAGCACGGCGCGGACGCGGCTGATCACGCGCATGGCGAGCAGCGAGTGACCGCCCAGGTCGAAGAAACTGTCGTGCGGGCCGACTTCGGGAAGTCCCAGGACGTCGGCGAGGATCCCGGCGACGACCTCCTCGCGGGCGTCGCGCGGCGCGGCCGCGCCGCGCACCGGACCGGCCCCGGCCGGCGGCGCGGGCAGGGCGCGACGGTCCACCTTGCCGTTGGGCAGCAGCGGGAGGGCGTCGAGGACGACGACCGCGTCGGGCACGAGATGGTGCGGGAGCGTGCGCGCGAGCGCGTCGCGCAGCGCGGCGCTGACCGGCGCGGGCCCTTCGGAAGCGCCGGACGCGGGCGCACCGGCCCCGGGCGCACGGGGCTCAGGCGCATCGGAAGCGGACGCATCGGACACGGGTACGCCGGACGCGGGCGCACCGGCCCCCGGCGCACGGTGCACAGAAGCACCGGAAGCGGACGCATCGGAAGCGGACACACCGGAAGCGGGCGCACCGGACACAGACGTTCCGGGCGCCGGCGTACCCGCTCCGAGCCCGCCCGTCCCGAGCGGGCCGGTCGCGGCCGCCCCGGACACGGGTCCGCCCGTGACGGCGTACGCCACGAGCCGGCGCCGTCCGGGCGCGTCCTCGCGGACCACGGCGCACGCCGCCGTGACGCCCGGCAGGGCTCGGAGCGCCGCCGCGACCTCACCGGGTTCGACGCGGAAGCCACGGAGCTTGACCTGGTCGTCGGCCCGGGCGACGTGGGTGAGCAGTCCTTCACGATCCTGGCGGACCAGGTCACCGGTGCGGTACATGCGGGTGCCGGGCACGTCGAACGGATCGGCGACGAAGCGCTCGGCGGTGAGGCCGGGGCGGTCGAGGTAGCCGTGGGCCACATTGGCTCCCGACAGGTACAGCTCGCCCGTCACGCCCGGCGGCACCGGCCGCAGCCGGTCGTCGAGGACGTAGACGCGCATGCCGTCGACGGGCCGCCCGATCGGTACGGAACCGCCGCTGCCGGTCGCGGCCCCGCCTTCGGGCCCGCGCACCCGGTGGGCCGTCACGTCGATGGTGGCCTCGGTGGGCCCGTACAGGTTGTGGACCTCGGCGTGCCACCGTACGGCCGCCTCGTCGGCGAGATCGCGCGGCAGCGCCTCGCCTCCGCACAGGACGGCACGGAGGGCGGCCGGCGGCGCGGCGTCCGACTCCTCGGCGAGGACGAGCGCCAGGTGCGAGGGGACGAACTGGGCGACCGTGACGTCGAAGCGGCGCATCCAGGACACCAGGGCGCGAGGATCGCGGTTGGCGTCGGGCGGCAGGACGCAGACCTGGGCTCCGCGGGTCAGCGGCAGCCACCACTCCCACACCGAGGCGTCGAAGCTGGTCGACGTGCGCGCCAGCACCCGGTCCTCGGAGGTGAGGTCCAGGTGGCGGGCCATCCAGTCCGTGTGCCCGGCCAGGGCGCCGTGCGGGACCACCACGCCCTTGGGACGGCCGGTGGACCCGGAGGTGTAGACGACGTACGCGGCCTCCGCGGGAAGCGGCGTCCGGTGAGCGCTCTCCGCGGCCCCGGCCCGGGTGCCGGCCGGCACCCGCGGGAGGGCGGCGTCGACGGCGAGCCGCGGAACACCGGCGTCGGGCAGGCCGTCGGGGAGGCCGGTGCCGGTCAGCAGCAGGACGGGCCGCGCGTCTTCGAGCATCTGCCGGACGCGGGCGGGCGGGTAGTCCGGGTCGACCGGGACGTAGGCGGCGCCGGCCCGCAGCACCGCGAGGAAGGCGACCGCGGTGTCGGCCGAGGCCGGCACCGCCAGGGCCACCCGGGTGCCGGGGCCGGCACCGTGCGCCCGCAGGACGGCGGCCAGGGCTTCGGCGCGGGCGTCGAGACCGGCGTACGTGAGGGCGGTCCGTCCGTCGCGCACGGCCACCGCGTCGGGCGTGCGGGCGGCCCATTCCCGTACCGCTTCGGAGACGGGCGGGACCGGACGCGTGAGCGGGGCACCGCGGCCGTGGTCCAGCAACTCCGCCCGTTCGGCGGACATGAGGGCGTCGAGGTCGCCGATGTGCCGGTCGGGTGCGTCGACGGCCCGCGCGACGATCCGGGCGAACCGCTCGGCCAGGGCACGGGCGGTCGTCTCGTCGAACAGGTCGGTGGCGTACTCCAGATGACCGCCCAGCCGGACGTCACCACGTCGCTCTCCGCTCCTGACTGCGGCTCCGCCCCCGGCTCCGGCCTCTTCCCCGGCTCCGGTTCCGGCTTCCCCGGTTCCGGCTCCGAGCCCGTCCCCGGCCCCTGAGCCGTCCGGGACCTCGACCAGCGAGAACGTCAGGTCGAACTTGCTGATCCCGGTGTGCCGGGACCGGTCCCGGACGGTGATGCCGGGCAGGGAGAGCTCCGCCCGCCCCTGGTTCTGCACCACCAGCATGGTCTGGAACAGCGGATGGTGACCGCCGGACCGCTCGGGGTTCAGCTCCTCCACCAGCCGTTCGAACGGCAGGTCGGCGTGGTCGAACGCCGCCAGGTCGAAGGCCGCGACCCGGGCGAGCAGGTCGCGGAAGGTGGGGTCGCCCGACAGGTCCGTGCGCAGCACCACGGTGTTGACGAAGAAGCCGACGAGGTCGTCCAGGGCCTCGTCGCTCCGGCCTGCCACGGCGGTACCCAGCGGGATGTCGTCGCCGGCTCCGTGCGTCCGGAGGGTCACCGCCAGGGCGGCCTGGAGCACCATGAACGGGGTGCACCCCGCGTCCCGGGCCAGCCGTCGCACACGCCCGTACGTGTCGCCGTCCAGCGCGAAGGGAACGGCGGCGCCGCGGTGGCTGGGCATCGCCGGGCGCGGCCGGTCGTACGGCAGGTCGAGCTGCCCGGGGGCGCCGTGCAGCGCCTTCCTCCAGTGGTCGAGCCGCGCCTCGAGACCGTCCGGCACGTGGCCGTCACCGTCGCCGCCCCCGGATCCACCGCCGGATTCACCGCCGAGCAACTCCCGCTCCCACAGCGCGTAGTCGGCGTACTGGACGCGCAGTTCGGGCCAGTCGGGGGTGCCGCCGGACGTCCGGGCGCGGTAGGCGGCGCCGAGGTCGCGGCAGAGAGGGGCGAGCGACCAGCCGTCGGCGGCCACGTGGTGCAGGACGAGGACCAGGACGTGCCGGTCGGGGCCGGTCACGAGCAGGCGCGCCCGGACGGGGACGTCGGTGGCGAGGTCGAAGGGCGCGGCGGCCAGCTCGCCCGCCGTGCGTTCCGCCCACGCCGCGGCCGGCTCGCCGGCCGGCGGCCGTTCGACCGGCAGGGGGACGAGGGCGGCGGCCGCCGTGGCGGGACGGATCACCTGGTGGGGCACGCCGTCGTGGTCGGCGAGCACGGTGCGCAGGCTCTCGTGGCGGGCCACCACGTCCGCCAGGGCGCCGCGCAGCGCCTCGGTGTCCAGGGGGCCTTCGAGGTCGAGGACGAGCGGCACGTTGTAGGCGTCGCCCGCTGCCTCGGTCCGGTTGAGGAACCACAGCCGTCGCTGGGCGAAGGACGTGGGAACGGGGTCGGGCCGACGGCGTGGCAGCACGGGCGGCCGGGCGGTCCCGGCGGAGGCGAGGACCCCGGCGAGAGTGGCGACGGTGGGGTGCTCGAACAGTTCCCGCAGCCCGAGTTCCGCGCCGGTCGCCGTCCGGACGCGGGCGAGGAGGCGCGCGGCGAGCAGCGAATGCCCGCCGAGGGCGAAGAAGTTGTCGTCGACGCCGACCTCGGGCACGGCGAGGACGTCGGCGAAGAGGCCCGCGAGGAGTTCCTCGTGCGGGGTGCGCGGCGGCCTGGTGTCGGTGACGCGGACGCGTGGCGCGGGCAGCGCCGCCCGGTCCACCTTGCCGTTGGCGTTCAACGGCAGAGCGTCGAGGACGACGAACGCGGACGGCACCATGTACGCGGGCAGGGCGCGGCCCACACGCTGGGCGAGGGCCGCCTCGTCCGGGCGGGCGCCGACCGTAGGCACGACGTAGGCGACCAGCCGCCGGTCGCCGGGGACGTCCTCGCGCACCAGGACCCGCGCGTCGCGGACGGCAGGGTCGCCGAGGAGCACGTTCTCGGTCTCGGCCGGTTCGATGCGGAAGCCGCGGAGCTTGATCTGCCCGTCGGCGCGTCCGACGTACTCGATGTCGCCGTCCGCCGTCCAGCGCACCAGGTCGCCGGTGCGGTACATCCGGCCGCCGGCCGGGTCGAAGGGGTCCGCGACGAAGCGGGACGCGGTCGCCGCCGGGCGGCCCTGGTAGCCGCGGGCCACACCGGCACCGCTCACGTACAGCTCGCCCACCGCGCCGGGCGGCACGAGGGCGAGGGAGGCGTCGAGCACGTACAGCCGGGTGCCGTCGAGGGGCCTGCCGACGGGCGGGACGCCGCCGGCTCCGGCGGGGACGGGGTGCCGGGCGGCGAACGTGGTGGTCTCGGTGGGTCCGTAGACGTGCAGGACGCGGGTGCCGGGCGCGCCGGCGGCGACGCGGCCCATGAGGCCGGGGGCCGCCGCCTCGCCGCCCGCCGCGACCAGGCGCAGTCCGGCGAAGGCCGCGGGGTCGGTCTCGGCCAGGAGGTTGAACAGGGCGGTGGTCAGGAACAGTGCCGTGACGCCTTCGCGGGCCGTCACCTCACGGAGTGTCCGCGCCTCCAGGACTCCCGGGGGCGCGACGACCACCCGGCCGCCGCGCAGGAGCGGCACCCAGATCTCGAAGGTGGAGGCGTCGAAGACGTACGCCGAGTGCATCAGGACCGCGTCGCAGGCCCCGTCGGACCAGGCGCTGTCGGCCGCGAGCGCCAGCACGTCGGCGTGCCGGACGCCGACGCCCTTCGGCAGACCCGTGGAGCCTGAGGTGAACATGACATATGCAAGCCGGTCGGAGTGGACGGCCGCGGGCAGGCCACCCGGCCGGCGGGGGCCGCCGCGCACGATCGCGCCCCGCGCGTCGACCACCAGCACCGGCAGGGTGGCCGCCGCCCGCTCGACCCAAGCGACCGCCGCAGTCTCCTCGTCGACGACCAGGGCGCGTACCCGTGCGATGCCGGCCACGCGGTCGAGCCGTTCCGCCGGCCAGGAGGCGTCCATCGGCACGTACGCGGCACCCGCGCCCACGACGCCGAGCGAGGCCACCACCACGGCTGCCGAACGCCCGAGCAGCACCCCCACCCCGTCCTCCGGGGCCAGGCCCCAGCCGGTCAGGGCGTGACTCAGGTCCTCGGCGGCGCCCGCGAGCCGGCGGTACGAGAGGGTGGCGCCCGTGGTGACGACGGCGGGCGCGTCGGGCGTGCGGCGCGCCTGGGCGGCGAACGCCTCCGGAAGGCTCGTCGCCGCCGCACCCGTGGGAAGGGCGGCTCCACGGCCCTGGTCGAGCAGCGCCTCGGCGGTGTCCGGCCCGAGGGAGCGCACGGCGCTCAGCGGAGTGTCGGGGGCGGCGGCCGAAAGGGCCGCCAGGAAGGACACCGCAGCCTGCTGGTGCAACCGCACGTCGTCCGGGTGGTAGAGCTCGGGGTTGGTGTCGAAGCCGATCAACGGCCCCTTGCCCTCGTCCCGTTCGGAGACGAAGAGGGACACGTCGTCGACGGGGCCGATGGACAGCAGCCGCGAGGTCGCGGGGCTGCCGGCGAAGTCCAGGCCGTAGTCGTAGCCCATGACGTTGACGACGACGTCGGTCAGCCGCGGCGCGTCACCGGTCCGCTTCAGCTCGCGGGCCAGCTGCTCACGGGAGAACCTGCGGTGCCGCAGGGCTCCGCGCATCTCGGTGGCGACCGCCCGGACGAGTTCGGCGACGGACATGGCGGGGTCGACGGTCAGCCGCAGCGGCAGGATCGTGGACGTCATGCCGACGATGTGCTGGAGCGCCCCCGGGCGGCCGTGCGAGGCCAGCCCGACGCAGACCTCGCGACGGCCGGTGGCGCGGGCCGTGTGAGCGGCGACCGCCGCGACGAGGACGGCGCTCCAGGTGGTGCGGGCGGCCGCGCCGAGGCGCCGCAGTCCGTCGAGGACGCCGGGGGGAAGGGTCTCGCCGGTGTGCAGGGCGAGACCGCCCGCGGCCGTGCGCGCGCCGGGCGCGGGATTGTCGGTCCGCCGCCGTACGAGCGCTCCGGCCCCGCTCGCGGCGGGGCCGTCGTCGTCGCCGTGGCCGGAGGCCGGTTCGGTGAACCGTCCGGTCCAGTAGGCGCGGTCGGCTTCGAGCCGGTCGGACGCACGGTAGGCCACCTCGTCGGCGACCAGTTCGCGCAGCGGACCGGTGGGCGGGACCACGGCCGCCAGGTCCTCGCCGCGCGTCGCCCGCGTGTAGAGGTCCGCGACGGTCCGGGCGAACAGGGCTCCGCCGAGACCGTCGACGGCTATGTGGTGGTAGCGGACGTACCAGTAGTGCAGGCGGGGGCCGAGCCGCAGCAGGGCGAAGTGGTGCCGCGGGGCGTCGAGCCGGTCCACGGTGGCCATGTCGTCCGCCATGTACCGCTCCGCCGCGGCGACGGGATCGTCGGCGCCCGTGAGATCGACCCGGTGCAGCCGGTCCCGCACGGCGGCCGGGCGGTCGACGCGCTGGCGGACCGTCCCGTCCACGGACACGAACACGGTGTGGAGGCTGTCGCAGAGGTGAACCGCCCGGTTGAGAGCGGCGGCGAATAATCTCTCGTCGAGCCCGCCGCGTATCTCGAAGCATTCCCCGATGTTGTACTGAGGGCTGTCCGGATTCATCAGCTGGCCATACCACACACCCTGCTGCGCGGTGGTCAGTTCGAGGAGTTCCGAGGAATTCGAGTCCGGGCGGGGGATGTTTTCCTGCATGCCGGTCCACACCTTCGGGGAGAGATAAAGGGACGGTGACGGAAAGAAAGCGCGAGGGCAGCACGAACAGCCGCGCATGGGAAGCACGGACGGCCCCGCACGGCGACGCGGAGCGGTGAACGGGCGTGCGAGCGGGCCTGGACACGTCCGTGTACGCGCGAAGCGGAGCTCACCGGGCGTGGAGCACCTCGTCGACGCGCGGAGGGGGGCGGCGCGGGCGAAGCCGTCGGAAGGCGGCGACACGCTGCCGTCGCGCGGCCGTTGAGAGCGCTCACCGGCCGGCGCGGACCGCACCGCCCTCGTGTGAAACCGGTGCCGGGAGTCGCTGAGGGCCGGCGGAAGCGCCACCTGACCTGCGAGGCGCCTCCTCCTTTCGGCCGGGCGTCAGCCGGTGCCGGCGTCCATCGCCCGCACCAGGCTCGCGGGCCGCATGTCGGTCCAGACGCTCTCGATCCGGTCCACACACTCCTGGCGTGACCCCTCGGGCCCCGCCGGTTCCCAACCCCCGGGGATGTCGAGGTGCGCGGGCCACAGCGAGTACTGGCGCTCGTGGTTCACGAGGACGAGGAAGCGTCCTGACTCGTCGTCGAAAGGATTACTCACGTTCCCCTACCTGTTCTCGGATGTCTTCCTGCTCTTTTTCGCATGCGTGCGCCGTGGATATCCGCGCCCTTCTTGCTTGCGAGGAGTGCGCGTGACACGTCCGCCGGAAGCGCCCGGCATTCGGCCCGGCCTCCCTCGGCCCGCACGCCTCACGGCACGCGCCGCGGCCTCCGACCAGCTTCCCCCGCAAGCAGCGCTCACACCTCTCACACTAAAGGATTCATGCAGACCAAGAGTTTTAATCCGCCTCCTACTTGCGGGTAATGCGGAAGATCAATCCGCCGGGACCGAGCGGCGGGCATATGCAAAACAGGGAACCTCTCACATATTCAGCCACCGACTGTTCCTTTTGCGGGGAAGTTGCCCGTTATCGTCCGAGTGTTTCCGCCATACCGAGTTTCGCCCCTGCGGCCCCCCGCTCCGCGCCCCCTGAGCGCGCCGCAAGCCCCCGTGCGCCGGGTGTGCGCCCCGTCTCCGAAGGAACCTGGGCGGGCACGCCACCGTCCCGAATCTCCGGAGTGGCCGGAACGGGCTCCGGTTCTCGCTCGCCTTCCGTGGAGGGGGCTGACTGAGCGTGAAGTAAGGGCCGGAGCTGGCCCGGTGGAAGATCGGAGCCGAGACGTGCTCGGTCGGCCCCGGCGGCCGGGCATGATCTGCTGGACGGGACGGCGCGGGGCGCGCCCTTCCGCACCGACTGGGGGGACGCGTTATGGAGTGGGGAACGCTGGTCGCCACACTGGGCGGCGGTCTGATCGCGATAGCCGGCACGGTGCTCGCCGACCGCCTGCGCACCCGTCAGGAACACCACCGCGGCCTTCAGGCACGCCGACACAGGTCGACGACCTTCGCGCCGTCGCGGTAGACCGCGACCGCGGACGTCTACACGGAGTTCATCACGGCGGCGGGCGCGGCCCACACCGAACTGCGCCGCCTCGCGCAGAGCGGCGCCGAGGCGACGACCTGGAGGAGGCGAGCCGCCTGGCGCTGACGGACGCCCGCATCTACGAGGTGCGCGAACGCCTCTTCCTTGACGCCAGCGCCCGGATCGCGGGAACGGGTCAGACCATGTTCGAATGCCTCCGTGCCCTACGGAGGACGGTCGCCGCGGGCGCCGTGAGGCTGCATGACTGCGCTGATCATGGGCGGCAACGGCTTCCTGGGGGCTGTTTCCGTCGTTCTGCGGCATGAACTGGGCCGCCTTTTGGGACGCGATTACCGGACTCGTCGAGATGCCGAGCGAGCTGCGCTTCGTTCACTGGACCGAGTTGGAATGCCGAGCACCGGCGGCGGCATCCGCACTGGGTCGTCGGCTGGCCAGGTACGAGGAGTTTTCCGCGGGGGATCGACATCGCCTTTGAGGAGTAGTTCTGCTACGACCACCGCACGTCTGACCGCGCCGCCGCTCAGCCCTTGATCAGCGAATCGTAGGGCTCGCCCTCCGGCGTGTAGATCAGGACGAAGTCTTCGCCGGCCCCACTGGCGACCTCACGCAAGCGGACCAGAACGTCGGCCTCGGGAGGAAGGTCGAGGTCAAGAGCAACAGCCGCTCGGTCCCGGCGCGCGGCAAGGTCGGGCATGTCTTCCAGGTATTCGGCGGCCAGCTCGCGACTCTCCTGCACCGTGAACGTTCGGCAGTCGCGCCACCACGGGGTGACCAGCAGCAGCCGTAGAAGCTCAGGCAGGCCGATCGCGATCAGGGCCGCCCCGCCTCAGGGCCGCCCCACCTTCGGAATCCGCGTAGAGCACCGGGCGTTCTTCGCCGCCGTCGCCCCAGAAGAAGTACGTGCCCCCAGCGCCATCGCCCGCGAAGCCTTCCAACGTCGCGCCGGATGCCAGGTGGACGTCCTCGACGTGGTCGCCTCGGTCCAGGTCGAAGTCGCCCGGCCATGCCAGGAAGCGGGCGGCGGCATCGTTCCCACGGATGGTGGTGATCAGTGATCCCATGCGTCGCACCGTAGTGGCAAGGACCGACAACTTGCGCCGGCTGGGGCTCAGCGGGAACCTCGCGGGCGTCTCGCTCAAGGGCGATCACTCCACTGTCAGACGCGGGGGCGAGGATGGGCGGCATGACGAAGACAGCAGCGGACTACTCATGGTTCGAGGACGACTTTCCAGACATCGCTGAGGCATATTGCCTCACCCTGGTGCGGGGTCTGTCGCCTGCTGAGCTGATGTCCCGGCTCGAAGGACGCCCGGAGGCACCCCTGCAGGGCATAGCCGCAGTCGTTGACGCCGCCTTCGCCCAGTACGACCTGGAGGAGGGGAACCGGCAGCTTGTCGCCATGACGACTGTGGGCGCGTGGACGCTGCTGATCGAGCCGAACGGCTACCTCGGGGTCACCGAAGAACGAGCGCTGCCGGCCTCCGCGGAGGCGAGCTGGGTCTCCCATTTCGTCAACATCAACGGCGTCGGCACGTTCCTTTGGGCCGAAAACCAGGTCCTGCGCCTGTGCTTCGACCCCATGTTCCCGGAGGACCGCTGGGGCACCACACCCGACGAACTCCTCAGCGTCATGCACCGGATCAGCTTCCACTTCGACGATGACGATCCGGAAACGGATCTGTCCTCACCAGCAGCCTTCGCTCTGGCCGAGCACCTGACCGGCGTCGCCATCACTCCCGCGCTGCTCCAGGCCACGACGTTCACCTGCGCCACACTGAAGATCCGCTGACCGCACCCCCTGAGCCCAGCACGAGGTCGACGAATCTCCGTTGTCAGAGGTCGCCCCTATCGTGCGGGAAACGGTGCTGGAGAGGAGCAGCGATGGGTTTTTCGGGTGAGTTGGTCTTCGGACGCAGTGAGCGTCCGCTCATTGAGGCCCCAGTCTTCAGCGGTGCGCAAGAGGATGACGAGGGTGGCATAGCCGCCTGGTGGCCACGGCCCGGTGGATGGCAGACGTGGCAGTTCCACGGGACCCTTCCCGGCAGGACCGAGGACGTCCTGCGAGCCGTGGTCGAGTGGACAGGGGCTCCGGCCTCCGTGGCATCCGTGCATGACAGCGACGTCGCATTGGTGTGGGGTATGGAACCCGGTGGCGATCGGTGGGACGCGTGGCTGAATCTCCAGATCGCGGCAGAAATCTCGGACCGTCCCCTCTTCGAGCTGGACGCCTGCGTACCCGGCGACGCCCGCCGCGCCCTGGCCTGGGCTCGGTCCGCGGGAGCTGGCGACGACGTGGCCGCGACCACGATCGAGGAGGTCTTGCGGTCTGATGAGACCTTCGTGGAAGAGCTCTTCGCCACCTTGCTGGATCGCTTGGGTTTCCCAGCGGCAGTTGCACCTGAGGCAGAAGGCTGAGCAAGGCCACTTCTGTCTTAACTGGTCATGACCGATCAGTAGGGCCGAAGGGCGCCCCGACCCCGGCGGCGGGGCTACGTAGTGTTCCGTCGCTCGACGAGCGGAGCGAAGCGCACGCGCCACAGCCACAACGCACTGGTGATCTGGCTGATATGCGCGCCGGACGGCGGGAGGGCTCGAGGCGCGTTGTTAGGGTTCGGTCCTGACCGGATCATGGCAGTTGCGAAGGGCGGGGGATCATGCGAGCGCGTGCGGCGGTGGCTGGGGCACTGGTGCTGACGGTGCTGACGGTGCTGACCGGCTGTTCGGGCTCGGCGTCGGACTCCGGCTCGTCCAAGCCCGGTGCGGGCCCGGCCGATCGCTCCGAGCCACTCCTCAAGTTGAGTGTGCCTACCGCCTTCGACGTGGCGGAGGGCTGGGACGAGAAGCTGGGCTGGGTTCCGCCGGCGGTGACGACGCTGCCGGTGACGACCGTGCCGGGCACGGAGACGGTCGCGGTGATGCAGGCGGCGTCCAACGGATACACGATCACCGCGCGGTCGGGCAGCAGCGGCAAGGCCACCTGGAGGTCCGCGCCGTGGAACCCGCCCACGCCCGTCGACGGCGCCCAGGGCGACAGCACGACCGGCGAGACCGCCGAGATCCCCGACGTGATGGGCTTCGAGCAGGACGGCCAGGCGTACGTGGTCGCGTACGCGCACGGCATGCGCGGCAAGGACGATCTCCATGAGGGCGTCGAGGTGGTACGCCTGGCCCTCTACCCGGCGGATGCTTCCGGGTCCGCGGTCAAGCCGGTGCGGGAGATCGACGTGCCCGTCTCCGCCGGTCCCGGCAAGATCCGCGTGCAGGCATCGGGCGGCCGGCTGCTCGTGGCCTGGGGCGAGGCGGGGGCGTTCCCGCGTACCTCGGCCGCGGTGGATGCCGCCACGGGCAAAACCACCGTCTACGAGGACGCCAACAAGCTGCTGCCACAGTGCGAGAAGGCGGCCGCGTGCAACAGCAGCCGCGTCATGGCCGCCACGCCCGATGGGCCGCTGGTCGGCATGGGCGGCGGGGGCTTCGGCATCCCGGGGAAGTGGTTCAGCGACTCCATCAAGCCCAAGCAGGTCAACGCCACCACCGGCATCCTCGACTCCTGGAACGGCACCGTCTACGCCGCCGCCCGCGGGCACGTGCTGGCCGGCTGGGACACCGGCGGCAGGTACGGCCGGGACGACAACGCCGTGTGGTCCGTGCACGATCTGGCCACCGGCACGCTCACCGCCCAGGTCGTCTGCGACTACGACATCCCCGACGAGACCAGCGCCAGCCGCGACTTTTCCATCATCACCTCACCCGACGGACGCTATCTGGCCGCAGGTCCCCTCGCGTTCGACCTGCAGACCAAGCGAGGCATCTGCCTCCAGGGCGACGGCAACCGCAAGACCATCGTCGTGGCCTCCATCCGCGACGACGGCACCGCCTACGGCGCGGTCCGCGACGACTCGATCGGCAGCGACACCCAACCCGTCCCCGCCCAGCTCAACCTCCGGACAGTCACCGGCGACCCGAAGGTCCTCAGTGTCGGCACAGAGGTCCCCTACCTGACGCTGCCGGACAACTCCGGCCTCTTCATCACCCGCAACACGGACAGGGACATCGTCGTCTCCCTGCGGCCCGGCCACTGACCAGGGCCGGACCGCGTCGGCGGTCCGGCCCTCGTCACCCACGGGCAGCGGCTGGGATCAGCTGCTGAACCAGCCGTTCAGGTCGGCGATGACCTGCACGTTCCCCGAGTGGTTGGTGAACGTGATGCGCCCGTCCACCACCGGCACGACCACCAGGTTGGAGATCGTCCTGCCCGCCGTGTAGTTGAGGTTCGACACCGCCGGACGCGGCCGGCCGTGCGGGTGCACGGTCAGGAAGCTGCCGGCGGTCGGGGCGGCGACGGTCACGTTCAGGACGACCGCCGTGACGCCCTCGGCCGGGACCCCGGCCACGCCGGAGACCCGCATGCTCACCACGCCGCCGGGGCCGACGACCCCGGCCCGCGCGCCGAGACCGCTGCGGGTGTCCAGGAGCCGCACGGGCTCCGCGGCGGTGAACGACGCGCCCGTGGCGGAGAAGTAGCCCGTCACGTCGGCGAGCAGATCGACCGAGCCCGCGCTGTTGCGCAGCACCACCGAGCCGTTCACCACCGGCACGACCACCAGGTTGGGGAGGGTCTCCCCGGCCGAATAGTTGATGTTCGAGGCGGTCGGGACGGACTGGCCGTCCGGGTAGACCGTCACGAAGCCGTACGAGGCCGGGGCGACCGCGGTGACGTTCATGACGACCGCCGTGACACCCGTCGACGGGATGCCCTTGACGCCCGCGACCTTGAGCTTCACCGAGCCGCCCGCACCGACCCGGGCCTTGGGCGCGCCCGTGCCGTAGCGGGTGTCGAGGAAGCGGGTCGGGTCGATCGACGTCAGCGAGGAGCCCGTGCCCTGCGCCGACGTGTAGTAGCCCGCCACGTCGGCGACGATGTCGAGCGCGCCGCCGGTGTTGCGCAGGTTCACGGTGCCGTTGGTGACGGCGACCGTCACCAGGTTGGAGAGCGTGCGGTTCGCCGTGTAGTTGAGGCTGGACGCCGACGGGACCGGACGGCCGTCCGGGTAGACGGTGAGGAAGCCGTTCGTGCCCGGGGCGACCGCGGTGACGTTCATGACGACCGCCGTGACACCCGTCGCCGGAACGCCGTTCACGCCCGCGACCTTGAGCTTCACGGTGCCGCCCGCGCCGACCTTCGCCTTGGGCGCGCCCGTGCCGTACCGCGTGTCCAGGAACCGCTTCGGCGCGACGGGGACGAAACGGCCGGGCGTGGTCGCCTGGGCCTCCGTCACGGTGAACGCGTTCGGCAGGTAGCCGGGGGAACGGGTGCCGGAGGTGTAGCCGCCGTCGCCGACGAGGAGGTCGTAGCGGCCGGGGGGCAGGTCACGGGTGCCCAGCAGGACCTTCATCGAGGTGCCGTCCGGGGCGACGGAGACGACCTGGTTCTGCCAGGTCTCGCCGCTCGTGGAGTCGTTGCGGAGCTTGACCGGCGTGCCGAGGGTCAGGCCGGAGCCGCGCAGCTCCACCGGGTGCGAGGTCCCGGCGGGGCCGGTCGTGCTGCTCAGCCAGGACACGTCGGCCTGGGCGGGGTAGCCGCCGCAGCCCAGGCGGCAGACGCCCTGCATCGTGAACTCGTACGGCGTCGGCGCCTTGCCCGGCGTCACCACGAGCGCGTACTGCCCGGTGGGCGCGGAGCCCGTGGTCAGGCAGTCGAAGCGGAAGCCGCTGCCGTTGCACTGGTACGAATAGTCCGTCGTCGCGCCGAAGGCGTTGCCCGCCAGCAGGCTGACGGTCGGGGACTCCCCGTTCGTCGTGCTGTCCACGCCGTACACGGCGAAGTTCAGGCTCGGCTTGAGGTCGAGCACCGCGCAGTACGCCGTGGACGTCTCGGTCAGGACCGCGCTCCGCGGGGCGAAGCCGGCCGCCGACACCTTGTTCGCCGTGCACTCCGGGGCCCAGCCGGCCGCCGTGGCGATCCGCCAGGTGTCCACCGACGAGGCGATCGGCGTCTCGCCGTAGCCGGAGGCGATGACGTACACCACGTACGAGGTGGAGCCGCTGACCCGGCAGGTGCCGGCGGTGCCGTACGTGCGGCACTTGATCGTGCCGGTGGCGTCGACGACGCCCAGGACCGCGCCGGTCCTGTAGGCCGCGCCGGGCGTCCGCACGGACAGCCACAGCTTGTCCGTGGCCGCCGCCGTCACCCGCAGGCAGGTGCTGTCGAGGTCCCCGCGGAAGGTGTACGGGGTGGAGGGCCCGCCGACGGCCAGCGACTTCGGCGCCGCGCACGGGGCCGTCGCCGAGATGTCACGCCGGACCAGCTTGTACGTGTCGGCGACGCGGCCGCTGTTCGTCAGGAGCGCCGTGTACGGGGCGCCCGCCGTGAACCGGCAGGTCGTCGTCGAGCCGCCGAGGGTGCTGCACACCTCGTTGCCGGCGGCGTCGTGGATCCGCAGCCAGGCGTTCACCTGGTTGGTGTTGTTGGTGTAGTCGAGCATCTCGGCCGTCGCATGCGCACCGCCCGCGAGGGACAGGCACGCGGTCTGCCCGCGGTCGAGCGCGACCTCGGCGCCCCACGTGTTGCCGAACGCCGACTGGGCCCACGGCGTGCAGCCCGCGGCCTCGGCCGTGCGCTGGACGGCGACCTTGTAGTCACCGGCGGCCGAAGCGGACAGCACGGCGTGGAACGGGGCGGTGCCGGTCAGCTTGCAGACCCCCGGCGCGTTCTCGTTCGCGCACTGCGAGGCGCCCTTGGCGTCGAAGACCCGGATCGTCGGGTGGGCGGCGCCCTCGCCGGTTGCCTGGTCGAGGAAGTAGAGACCGCGGCCGGAGGCCGTCGGCAGCCCCAGACACAGGGCCTGACCGGCGCCCGTGAAGGTGCCGGTGACCGGGCCGGAGGCGAAGCCGTCGTCCTTGACCGGCGTGCAGCCCTGCGCCTGCGCGGTCGCGAGGAACCAGACGCCGTAGGCGTCGGTGCCGGTGCTGCTGCGGGCGTCGCGGGCCCAGGTGTAGACACCGGCGGTCAGCTGGCACGGCGCGGTCGGCTCCGGAGTGCAGACCGGGGTGCCGGCGGCGTTGTACAGGCGCCCGTCGAGGTCCGGGGCCACGGCGTCGAAGAGGTACGAGCCGTCCGCCGGGGCGTGCAGCGTGCGGCAGCGCTCGGTGCCGGTCGCGTCCGGCACGGTGCCGTACGCCTGCGGCGTGACGACGGGGCAGCCGCCGGGGTTCGAGAGTCGCGCCAGCGTGAGCGTGAGGTCCGCGCTCGCCGCGTCCCGCTCGGCCGCGAGCACGCGGTAGGGCGCGGTGCCGGTCAGCGCGCAGTCCATGTACTGGTTGCCGGAGACGCGCGTCGAGCAGATCTGGGCGCCCTCGGCGTCGTACACCGTGTGCGACACGCGGTAGTCGGTGCCGTACAGGCGCAGCACCTCACCGGTGCCCGTCGGCAGCGCGAAGCAGTTGCCCGTCGACCCGGCCACGAGGCTCGTCGCCAGGGCGGCGGGCCTGCCGAGGGCGGTGTCGGCGTCCGTCACATGGGCGCACGAGACGTCGGACAGGAGCGCCTTGTACGACACGGAGAACCCGCCGCTGCTGCCCCACGAGTCCGACACCTTCAGCGTGTACGCGCCCGCCTGCGTGGTCGGACAGCGGTGCGCGCCGAAGTCGTCGGGCCGGTCGCAGGTGACGGCGGAGCCGTCGGGAGCGGTCAGCGAGACGTTGACGTCGTCGCCCTGGGTGTCCACGGCCTGCGCGAACACGACGTCCTTCGCCCGCGGCACGTCGAGCGTGAAGCTCGTGGTGTGGTTCTCGGGCCAGGCGGAGCAGGTGTGGACCGTGTTCGGCGCGATGGCCCCGGAACACGTGTCCGTGAGGCCGCCCCCGGCGATCTCGCGGGCGGCGAGGAGCCGGGGCTCGGTGGTCTTGGACGCGACGGCCTTCGGCGCCGCGGCCTTGGGTGCGGCCTTCGACGGCGTCGGCGTCGGCGACGCGGCGGCGGACGCGGTGGCGACCGGGCCGAGCACGGACGCGATGACCGCGACGATCAGTGCGAGGAGCGCGAGGACGCGCGGCGGGCCTGCCGGTCTTCTCCCGGCATGGGCGGTTTGCAAGTAGTCCCCCCCAGGGACGGTTCACGAGGGTCGGAAAATGCGAAAGCTGTTCGCAAGCAGGCAGAGTCTATTCCCGGCCCGCGCGGACGAGTTGCCAGGTCCGGAAGCCGTCGCTGACGGCGTACGGGACGAAGCCCAGGCGCGCCGCGACGGCGCCACCCTGGGAGCGCACGGGCGGACACGCACCTGGCGGACTCGGTCACGTAGCGCACTCACAAGGGGACACACCGCTGCGTCGCCGTACCCTTGCGGCGGCTTGCCGGAATGCTGCAGAAGGGGGCCGGATGCTACGACGACTTCCGCTGTGGCCCCAGTGCTCGCTTATAGACCGTGTCCCAGGTGTGCGGGAAGTCGTGAAGGTCCTTCACCATGCGGTAGAAGTACCGCGTGTCGAAGTTGGCGCCGTACAGCCCGCCGTCGATCGTGTGGTCGTTGACGATGACCGTCGGTGTGCCGGGCCCGACCGGGTCGTCGCCGGTGTGCTCGTAGCCCTGCTCGGACGCGGTGACGAAGGAGCGGTACTTCATCGTCTTCACGGCCTGGTCGAAGCCCTTGTCACGCAGTCCAGGCACCTGCTCGGCGAGCTCCAGGAGCCGCTGCGTGGTGAACCCGCCGCTCTCTTCGACCTCGACCTGGTTCTCGAACAGCACCGCGTGGTATTCGACGAACTTTCCCCGGTCCAGAGCAGCCCGCAGCGCGTTCACGGCCCGCTTCGAGCCGTCGCCGCCCAGCCGGCGGTCCTTGAACGACGCAAAGGTGTACTCGGCCTTGATCTCCCCGTCGAGGAGCAGCCGGTTGAGTGCGGCCGCGCCCGTACGCTCGAACTCCTCAACAACGGGGCAGCGCGGGTCCTCGAAGACCTGCACCGTCGAGCGGGCCGCGGGGTTCCCGACCACGATCGTCGTACCGTCCGGCGCCGCCCGCTCGGGCAACTGCTCCGCGGTCGTGTAAGTGATGCCGGCCGACCGGCGCTCGGCCGGCGCCATCGGCGCCGGCCCGGACACAGCCTGACGCTCAGCCTCACATTAGATGACCTAGATCGCGACGGTTACCTCACCCGAGAGGCCATCAGCCCCTCGCACCTCCCCTCCTCTCTGAACTGAGTTAGTTATGGGGCGCTGGAGACGGTTTGTTACGTGCGGCCTCGGTTTTTTGTCCTGATGGGTGGCGGCGGGCCTGCACGCATAGGTTCGTGGTGGTGCCTCGCGCTCTCGGGCTGGAGATCGTGATGGCCGTCTGCCGCAGCATCGAGGTGCACCGAGAGCCGGTGGGCAGGCGGGTCAAGGCGGCGGTGGTGCTCGCCGAGACCCGGGCGGCGACGTCGTCGGCCACCTGGTCTGACCAACAGGCTTAGCCGGCTGCGGTGGCCTCCATGAGACCGGGACACGGCGTGCGCGGTCGTACGATGCCCGCGTGACTGCACGCCGCACCCTCGGCCCCGGGCCCCAGCCTGCGCCGATCAAGGCCGCCCAGGCCGACCTGATCGCCGAACTGCCGGGCCGTCGACTTCCCGACCTTGCCGAGCTGCGCGACAGGGGATTCCTCGGCGCCCGCTCCACCTCGGCACCGGCTGCGCGCCGCACCCTCGGCGACGGGGCGAACACCGCTACGCAGTAGGCCTTAGGGGCGCTGTGCGGACATCTGGCAGCCTACTGCGTCGTCCTGCTGCCCCTTGCGCCTCCATTGCGCCCATGACGCCGGCGGCGACCCGCTGCAAATGCGCCGCCACGGGCGAGAGACGCCTGGCTTTGTCCACGAGAAACGGACAGCAGATATTCACCACTTTGGGAGGCACCTGCTTCCAGCTCCGTTCGATATCGGTATCAGGACTGGTAGGCCCGCATGTTGAAGAGTCACATTTTCCTTAGGAGTCGCGGAAGAGCCGAACGACAGGCCCGCGCCCGGCGGTGGGCGACGAACGCGACCGCCGCTGCGCCCCTTCCCGGGGGCCACTGCGATCCGGACGCCGCGCGGGCCCGCTTCCCCTCTCCAGGAACCGGCCACCTCTAGATTCGACGGAGACTATTTCCTTCGATTGGAGGGCTTGGTGGTGGGCACGCTGCTCAAGCGGGACCTCACAGTCCGCACTGCAGGTATCGACCAAGGAGTCCTGAATGAGTAATGACATGTGGAGCTACGTTCCGACCGCCGGTCACGGCCCGGACGATGACCTCACGGGGTACGAGGTCGCAGCCGCCGACGGGCACATCGGCAAGGTCGACAAGCATTCCAACGAGGTCGCCAACCAGTACATCGTCGTCGACACCGGCGTATGGATCTTCGGCAAGGAAGTTCTGCTGCCCGCCAGCACCGTGACGGCCATCGACAACGAGGAGCGGCGAATCTGGGTCTCGCTTACCAAGGAGCAGATCAAGAACGCGCCGGAGTTCGACAAGGAGAAGCACCTGGGCGACCCCGCCTATCGCGATCAGCTCGGCGGGTACTACAGTTCGGGCCACTGAGCCCATTCAAAGCCTCACCGACTCGGCAGGATGTGGCCATGGGCGGTGTCCAGTCGCACGCGGCGCATCGGTGACTCGGTGGTGCCTCTGCTGTGGGCGATGTCGATGAAGTGCAGGGCCTGGGTGCTATTGCCTCCGCCGTGTCCCGCGTCCGGAGGCGACGACCGCCCGGGGCCTGTGATGCTCCGTCCGCCGCAGAGACCGGTCGCGGGTCACGGGCTGTTCGAATCCCGGGTTCCTCCCGAAGTGGCGAGCAAGTGCTGTCGGCTCGTGGGCTCTGGTCCACTTCTTGTGATCGGACACGCTGTACTCGCTCGGTTCGTCTGGTGAGATGATCGCTTCCTACTTCAAGTTGGCGGGAGCTGGGTCTGTCGTGAGCGAATGGATGCCGGAGGTGCTTGAGGTCCTGGAGTCCTCGGGATGGACGCCTGGCAGGCGCGTCGATACGACTGGCTGGCGGTCCATGTTCGAAAGTGTCGGCATCGTCATGCACGATGCTGCGGAGACGTTCCTCCAAGAGTTCGGCGGGCTGACCGTCAGCGTCGGTGGCCCGGGAATCGACCGCGCCCGCGAGTCATTCGCACTAGACCCGGCGCTGGCGTGGGGAGAGGATGACCGGTTCTCCGAGTGGAGCGCGGAGATGGAGAGAAAGCTCTTCCCCCTCGGTGAGCTCGATCACGGCCGGTTCTTTCTCGGCATCGATGAGCACAGTGAGATCTACCTGGTCGAGGGCTGGGTCGCCAGCTTCGGGGCAATGCCGCACGCCCTTGAGAATCTCATCCTCGGCGTGATGCCCCGAAGGATCGACGAGGGGCAAAGGTAGCCGGATCAAGTTGGGTGACAGGGTCACTTGGCGAGCAGGACGCGCGTGCGGAGGAGCTTGAATCCCGCGCGGCCGAACATCTGTCGCTTCAGCATCTTGATCCGGTTCACGTGTCCTTCAACGACGTCTGAGTTCCACGATGGGAGATGCCGGCGGTGACAGCATCCAGGTCGCGTTCGAGGTGCCGGGCAAATCTCTGAAGGCTCGGCAGATCTGTGGCGGTCGCCGATGCGATCCATTCGGGACGATCGCGTTGGCGCACCGCAGTGACGTGGCGCCGCCGCGGGCCGCGCGGGAGTTGCTGCGGATGCTTCTTGAGCGGTGACGGCTGGGCGGGGCCCGCGTCAGCGCCGTTGAACTTCTGCCTTGTTCGGCGTTTGCCGGTTCGTTGTGGCTGCTCGCGCAGTCCCGCGCCCCTTACGGGGCGCACCGCCTCCGCCGGGCTTCAAGGCACTCGGCGTGCCGCCGCTGCTGCGCGTACGTCCTCCAGCGGGATCTTCGCCTGTTCGCACAGGGTCGCGAGGTCGAAGTAGATGGCCTCGCCCGCCATGAGGCCCTCGCGGAACGGGACGATGTTCGTGAACGGGACCTAGAAGGTGCCGCCGCCGGGCGGTACGCCCAGCCACTCGCCCAGGCTGGTGCCCCGCAGGGTGCCCCAGACGGCGATCACGTCGTTGCCGAAGCCGATGCCCTCGTCCTCGGGGCTGAGGTCCGGGAACGCGGTGAAGTACTGCTGCCGGTAGGCGGCCCGTACCGCGTCGCGGCCCTGGCTGCGCAGGCCGAGGGCCTTGGTCTCCAGAAAGCAGTCCTCGGTGAACGTGCCGAGGATGCCGTCGATGTCCCGCGCCGCCTCCGCCTCGCGGTGCTGCTCGAACAGGCGGCGCATCCGGGTGCTCTCCATACCGTTCTCCCCTCTCGGGGCTGGTCGGGTCCGCTCCTTCGAGCATAGGTCAGAGACCCGGGGCGGCTCCCAGACCGAGGCGTCGTGGGCGAAGAGGACGCGGCGGGGGTCGAAGGCGGCCAGGCGGTCCAGTCAGGGGCGGTACGGGGGCAGGGGTGGCTCCACGCCGTCGAGGGGGCCTCGCGGGCCAGGTGGTCCGAGGCGGAGGGGAAGTCGTGTGCCTGGCCGGCGAGGACCCACCTCGACGGCCTCCAGCTCGCGCAGTACGTCGGAGCCGTCCTCACGGTCGTCATCGGTGAGGATGTGCGCGGCGAAGCCGATGACTGCGCGGGCGATGCCTTCCGCGGTGCACGGCCCGGGCACCGACCGTTGCGCAGGGTGGCCACGAGGACCCGCCCGAACCGCGGGCGGACGATCCGTGGCCGGTGTTTTCCAGCCGCGACTAGGCGCCAGCCGGTACGCGTATGACCGTGGTCAAAGAACATCTCTCGCTCTGGCGCCGCTCGCCGTCCCGCACACCGCACTCGCCGCACCCTCGACGCCCGCCGCAGCCGACGTGCTGACCTTGGCGGCCGTGATGCAGCAGATCCCTGTCGCCGACGAGTGGGCCGGGTACGCGCGGAGGAAGTTCAAGCCCCGGCCGACGGCTGCAGCACCCGTAACGAGGTCTTCCTCGCCGAGGCGCTCGAGTCCCCGCCCCTCGGTGATAGGGCAGGGCATACACGGGCCACTTCCCGGCCGCGCGACGTGCGTGACGGCGCCCTACAGGTCGACGCCTACGGTCACCAGATCGTTGACAAGGGGTGATCCGGCCTAGGGGACCGCCGGTACAGCGGTATCGGTGAGAACGATCGTACTCGCGGCGGGCTTTGCGCTGAGCCGGGACCGCGGGAAGGCCCTGGCTGCCGTCGAGCGGCGTGGGCTGCGGAGTGGTCTGCTTGCCGGGAATCGGATCGCCATCAACGAGGTTGGTGGGGACGAGCCGATCATTGGAGGGGTCATGCGAGCGATTCAGGTGTACTGCAGGTGGCCGAGGTGGACCAGCCGCGGCCGGGTCCGGGCGGGGCCGTCGTGGAGGTCGCCGCATCCGGGGTCAACTTCCTCGGCGTCTACCACCGCGAAGGCCGGTACACCCTCCCGCTGCCCTTCACTCCGGGCGCTGAGGGCGCCGGGACGGTCGTCGAAGTCGGGCCCGGCGTGGCTGACGTCGCAGTCGGGGACCGGGTCGGTTGGGTGGAGATTCCCGGCACGTATGCCGCGCTGGCGGTCGTGGACTCCACCCGACTGGTGCCGCTGCCCGACGACATCGGCTTCGAGACCACCGCCGCCGTGCTACTCCAAGGCATGACCGCGCACTATCTCGTCAAGGACGCCTACCCGGTTCAGGGAGGCGACACGGTGCTCGTGCATGCGGCTGCTGGTGGCATGGGGCTGCTTTTGACCCAGCTCATCACCCATCTCGGCGGCAGGGTGATCGGCACGACGTCGACCACGGCGAAGGCCGAGCTGGCGAAGCGTGCCGGGGCCGCTGAAGTGATCCTTTCCTCCGCCGTCGACGATCTCGCAGCCGAGGTGAGGCGGCTCAACGGCGGTCAGGGACTGCCGGTTGTCTTCGACGGCGTCGGCGCGCACACCTTCGATGCGAGCCTCGCCAGCCTGCGAACCCGCGGCCATCTCGTGCTCTTCGGCGCGGCAAGTGGTGCCGTGCCGCCCTTTGATCCGATTCGGCTCGCCCACGGCGGTTCGCTGACCCTGATCCGGCCCAGCCTCGGGGACTTCATCGCCGACCGGTCCGAACTCCTCCGACGGGCCGCCGATGTGTTCGAGTGGGTGCGCTCCAAGGCGCTTGAGGTCACCGTAACGGGCCACTACGCATTGTCCGAGGCCGCCCAGGCCCACAGCGATCTGGAGGCTCGGCGTACCACAGGCAAGCTGCTTCTCGTACCGGATGCGGCCGCTGTGGGACGCCGCGAAGAGACGCAGAGCTGATCGTGGCTGACGAGGATCTCGGAGCTGGATGACTGTGTTAGACGGCCGTGATCGTTCTCACCGATGGTCGCTGTACCGATGTTCCCCGAGCCCGGATTCCGAAGGCGCCACTTGGCGCGATCATCGGGTGCTCCGCTGGGCGTCGGAGAGGGCGACGGGCATGTCGCCGAGGTGGAGCCGGAAGTCGGCGGGGATCTGGGCGTTGTCGTGGGTCGCTTCCCATGACCGACCGAGGTCGCCGGCGGTGGCGTGTGCCTCGTCCACGATGGCGAGGTCGAAGCCCGCCACGCGCTGGCCGTACAGACGGTCTCCGCCCGCCAGCGCGGCCTCCAGCGGCCCGCGAACCTTCCGCCGGCCCGGCGGGGTCCGCAGGGTCCTCGCGGTCCACTGTGCCAGAACCCGTAACTCGCAAACAAAGGATCTTGGGGAGCGGTCTCGGAGCGTCATCCCAGCGTTCGATTGCGAGGGTCTCATGAGACGGGCGCGCGCCCTGTCAGTCTCCCCAGTACCTGTCCACGAGCCGGGGAGCCCGCGAGGGGCGACCAGGCCGACAGTGATCGATCTTGACGTGCCCGACGTGTGTGATGTCGAGTTGACGGTGAGAAGTGGCACCAGCGCATAGGGGATCGACATGTTCATAGCGGAAGAGGGCGTTTTCGATCCTGTTGAGGTGCTGAAGCTCTACGACTCGGTCGGTTGGGAGGGCTACACCAGCGACGTCGACAAGCTCTGTCGCGGTCTCGTGAACTCTCACCTCGTCATCACGGCACGGGACGGATCGGGATCCCTCCTGGGACTGGCCCGGACCGTCTCCGACGACGAGCACATCTGTTACGTCCAGGACGTCGTGGTCAATCCGGCGAACCACAGGCAGGGGGTTGGCCGGGCACTGGTCGAGCACTTGATGCGGCGCTACTCCCACTGCCGATTCTTCCTCCTGTCCACAGACCACGAGGCGTCACCAGAGGGCAGCCGCAACCACGCGTTCTACCGGAGCCTGGGCTTCCTGTCCTACGAGGAAAAGAAGATGGCAGGCTTCGGACTGCCAAGGAACCGCCCTGACCTGCGCGATACGGCTCCATAGGCAAAAGATCTTGGGAGCTACGGAAGGCTACTGGAGCAGGATCATCTTGCGGAGTAGATCGAATCCGGCTCGGCCGTAGAGCTGTCTCTTGATCTTCTTGATGCGGTTGACGGCGCCCTCGATTCTGCCGGAGCTCCAGTCGAGAGTGAGGCCGGCGGTCACGGCGTCGAGGTCTCGAAGCAGGTGCAGTGCGAAGCCGGTGAGGCCGGGCAGCTGGCTGGCGTCGACGGCGTCGATCCAGGTGGGAAGTGTGGAGCCGAGGCGGCCGGCGAGCATCTCGCCGAAGTCGCGGACGTGTCCGGCTGCCGTGTCCAGTTCGGGGCAGCGGGCCAGGACGTCTTTCAGACCGGCCCGGTCCTCCTCGGTCAGTGCGGCAGGGTGGCGGGTGAGCCAGCCGGTCACCTGCCGTACCGTCGGCGGCCGCGGCGATGTGGCGGACGGAGCCCCGCGCAAGGTAGCGATGTGGGCCCGGACCATTCCGTAGGTGACTGGAGCGTGCTCGGAGACCAGCTGGCCGTGCAGTCGGGTGACGCTGGTACATCCCTCGGCGAAGCGTCGTTCCAGGTAGGGCTTGTTGCGATCTCTCGGTTTGGTGACAGTGGAGTGAGGGACAGCGATGTTTAGAGGTGTTGATGCTGGTCACGGGTTGTTTTCGCGCTGAGAGGTCACTGTCTTAGGGGTGAGAGATCCGCGGGGCATCGTTGTCGTGGAGCGTTATCGCGTGAGGGGTGAGGCTGTCTCAGTTTCGTGAGTTCTGATGCGCTGGCCGGTGGGTGTTGATGTGCTCGGAGGTGTGGATGAGGCGCGCAGCCCGCGGTGGTCAGTGAACTCGAGGCCTACAGCGGCTCTGGCGCCGCCGCCTACACCTGCACCCTCACCAAGAACTGAGACCGGCGGCAAGCCGGTCCGGCACATCCGTCACCGCTGCCACGGCAGGACACCCCATGGCTGTTCCAGGGCCGCGCCTTCACGATCAGGCGCGGCCTTGGGCGCCCGCGGGCCACAACAGCCCGGCAAGCGGCCCCGTCCGGAACCGGGCCCGACGGCTACGGCTTGCGGTGAGGTTCGCCGGCCTCCGGGTCCAGCTGCCGTCCACGGGCCAGACTGCTGGGCCACCAGCTGCGGGGGCCGATGTCGATGACGAGTGCAGGAACGAGGAGGGACCGTACGACGAGGGTGTCGAGGAGGACGCCGAAGGCGACGATGAAGGCGATCTGGACGAGGAAGGCGAGGGGGATGACCATCAGCGCGGCGAAGGTGGCCGCCAAGACCACCCCGGCTGAGGTGATGACCCCGCCGGTCGTCGTCAGTCCGCGCAGTACACCGCGGCGGACGCCATGGATGAGGGACTCCTCGCGGACGCGGGACATGAGGAAGATGTTGTAGTCGACGCCGAGCGCCACTAGGAAGACGAATCCGTAGAGAGGAACGGAGGCGTCGGTGCCGCTGAATCCGAGCAGATGCTCGAATACGAGAGCGGACACGCCCAGAGTTGCGAGGAAGTTCAGGGCGACGGTGGCCACGAGCAGCACCGGCACCAGGATCGAGCGCAGGAGCAGGACGAGGATGAGCAAGATGATGGCGAGGACGACCGGGACGATGACCATGCGGTCGCGAGCCGCGGTCTGCTCGGTGTCGTACTGCTGGGCCGTGTAGCCGCCCACGATCGCCTCCGCGCCCGCAACGGCGTGCAGGCGTTCGCGCAGTTCGGCGACCGTGTTCTTCGCGGCGTCGCTGTCGGCGGCGGCCTCGAGAGTGGCATCTATACGTACCCGGCCGTCGACGGCCGTCGGCTCGCCGCCGCCAGGCGATCCTGCGTCGGTGACCGCTGTTGCGGCGACACCGTTCGCTGCCCGGGCTGCGGTCTGGACCTCGGAGGCCTTCGCGGCGCTCGCGATGATCACCACTGGTTGTCCGGATCCGCCGGGGAAGTGCCGGCCGAGGATTTCCTGTGCGGCGACGGAGGGGGCTTCCTTGACGAAGATCTCCTCCAGCGGCACCCCTTTGGAGGAGAGGCTCGGCGAGAACGCGGCCAGGACGAGGAGGAGTAGCGTCGTGGAGACCCAGATGCGGCGCGGTGCCCGGTCGATGGCGGCCGCGATACGGCGCCACACGGTGTGGCCCTGGACCGTGGCGTCGTCGGCCGTGGGTATTGCGGGCCAGAACGCGGCGCGGCCGAGGAGGACCAGGACTGCGGGCAGGAAGGTGAGGGTGCTCAGGACGGAGGCGGCGATGCCGATCGCGCCGACCGGGCCCAGGGCCCTGTTGTTGGTCAGATCGCTGGCGAGCAGGGCGAGCAGGCCCAGAGCGACGGTCGCGGCGCTGGCGGTGATCGCGCCAGCCGAGCGGCGGACGGCGGCGAGCGCTGCGGCCATCCGGTCTCTCCGCGCTCCGAGTTCCTCCCTGAACCGTGCGGCCAGCAGCAGTGCGTAGTCCGTCGACGCGCCGATGACCAGGATGGACAAGATCCCCTGGACCTGGCCGTCGACCCGCACGAGGCCGCGGTCGGCCAGCACGTAGACGACCGCGCACGCGAGCCCCAGGGCGAACACCGCACTGATGATGATCACAAGAGGAAGCAGCAGGCTGCGGTAGACCAGCAGCAGGATCAGCAGCACCGCTCCGAGTGCGACGCCCAGCAGGAGCCCGTCGATGCCGGAAAAGGCATCCGTGAGATCGGCCTGCGTGGCTGCGGGACCGGCGATCTGCACGCTCAGCCCCGCCACCGAGGCCGTCCTCGAACGCACCTCATTGAGGACGGTCGGCAGCTGTTCGCCAAGGTCGGGGGCCAGTGGGACGACCACCTGCAGGGCCAGGCCGTCCTCAGAGCGGACGGCTGGCGACGGCGGGGCCTGGATGCCGCGCTGCCCGGCCAGGGCCGTGACGGCCCGCGTCACCTCCTGCTGCTGGCCTTCGGTGACCTGTCGGCCGTCCGTGGCCTGCCAGACGATGATCGCGGGCACCGATGCGGACTGTTGGAAGGCCCTGCCTGCCCTGAGGACCTCAGTGGACTCTGCACCCCGCGGCAGGAAGGCCGCCTGGTCGTTCGTTGAGACCTCGCCCAGCTTTCCCGCGTAGGGACCGAGCGTCCCGCCGATCCCCAGCCAGACCACCAGCAGCATCACGGGCACCAGCCAGCGGATCCATCGACTTGCGCCTCTCACGGACACCCCTTTATTCACTCAATAGAAAAGTATCTCAATGATTGAGAGATAATATGCTGTGTGCATGCGCAGCGATGACACCGATCCCACCGTTCTTCCGTCCGACGACCCGATCGGGATGCAGTCCTTCGCCGTGCTCCTACGGGCGATGAACGCGGAGTTCAACCGGATCGCCCAGGAATTCGCCCAGGCGCAGGGCCTGCACCTGACCGACGTCCAAGCTCTGATCGCCATCCTGGACGCCGACCCTGGACACGGCGACGGCCCTATGACCCCCGGGCGGCTGGCCACCCACATGAACCTCACCACCGGTGCGGTGACCGCCTGCCTGGACCGGCTGGAGAAGGCCGGCCACATCCACCGGGTCCGAGCCGCCGACGACCGGCGCGTGGTCAACCTCCACTACGCACCCGCCGGCCGCCAGGCCGCACGCGAGTACTTCCGGCCGCTGGCCCAGTCCACCGATGCCGCACGCGCCCACTTCAGCCCGGACGAGCTGCACACCGTGGTGCGGTTCCTGACCGAGATGAACACCCAGCTCGCCCGCGTACACCGCTGATCACCCACCAGCCACCACCGGTCGGTGCGCGCTCGCCGGGTACGGAAAGAAACCCGGTGTCCACTCCCAGGGATCAACCTCAGGGTCGTTTTTACCCTGGCGTGATGACACGGTCTGAGTTCAAGTCCGCCTACCTGCAGCCGCTGTTCGCGGACGTGGAGAGGGTGCCTACCGGCAGCTGCGGGCACCGCAGCCGTCGAGCAGCCTCGCCGTCGACCCGCCGCACGTCCAGGCCGCCATCGACGGACCGCGCGGGGTGGGCACCATCGCCTCGTACTGGACCGAAGTCCCGCTGCCCGCCACCGGCACGTGGAACGCGCCCGGCAAGGGCGGCGCCCAGGCCGACATCGTCCTGACCGCCCCGCACGACCGGGTGCCGCTGCTGTTCATCGAGGTCGACAACTGCCCCACGAAACCGCGGAGGATATCCGCGTTTGTCATACCGGGTCGCGAGCCCGTTCGACGGTGTTGCGCTTCTTGTACCGCTGTTCATCGAAGCCCGGTGGTCGCCCGCCGCGTGAGCTTTTGCGTAGGCGGGCGGATCGACTGTCGGCCTTCTCTGGTACCGGCACCGTGGTGTCGGTGGCCGGGGCGTGCATGGTGCGCCAGCTGGTGCGCGGCGCGGTGACGGCGTGGCGGAGCTGATCGGCTGCCCAGTCGCCCAGGCGTCGCCACGGGCGCAGTCGCCCGGGCTGGTCGCTGGCCGCGAGCGCGGCGGCCGCGGTGGCGACGACGCCCGCGATCAGGACCATCGCATTCCGATGGCGGAGAGCAGCTCCACCCGTTCCGGCGTCAGTGTCGCGGCCCTGCTGCGTTGGTTGCTGATCCACGCCCCGAGTCGGAGCTCCCGCTCCTTCTGGTCCTCGCCGGCGATCCGTTCGACGTGCTTCCTGGGGACCTGGAGGTGGCCCTCGCGTTCGTAGTATTGGCGGGCGGCCTGGTAGTTCAGTGCCCATTTGTCGGCCTGTGTACGGCGCGGGGGCGGCTTCTCTTCCTCGGTGGCGGGTGTGATGCCGAGGACCTGCTCGCACATCCATTGCTGCACGGTGGTGAGTTTGTCCCAGCCGAGGCGCTGGGCCCGTACCCATCGTCCGAGGTCTTCGCCCTGGTGCATGACCTTGCCGGGCTGGGTCGGCAGCGTGCCGCCGGCCTCATCGAGGTGGAGCCGGACGAGGTGGAAGGCGCGCTGCCACTCCACCGGCCAGGCCGGGCACCAGGAGGGGTCGATGTCCTCCAGCTGCTCGCGCCGCTCCGGCGACAGGGCACCGGCCGACGACTCCACCGGCAGCCCTTCGGCCTGGCGCTGCTCGAGCTCCAGAGCGCGCCGGGCGGCGGCGCGGGCGTTCTTCAGCCAGATGCCCACCCGGTAGCCCTGGTGGGTGGCGTCGAGCGGGGCCAGGAGGTGCCCGTTCACCTCGGCCCACCCGCGCGCGGCCGCGAGTCCTTCCTCCCACGCGACGTCGTAGTGCGACCAGATCATGCCGAGCTTCTCCAGCTGGGCGATGCGGCCGGTGTCCATGTCGCCGCGGGCGTAGAAGCGGCGGTTGTCGGCGATCCACTGCCCGAGGGGGAAGTTTGCGAGCGAGGCCGGCCACCCGATCTCCTCCGCCTCCTGGTCGTCGGCGGCGGGCACGCGGTAGGTGAACGGCACGCGGAGGTCGTCGTGCTCTCGGGCGTAGATGGCGGCGGCCTCCACTCCGCGTCGCCAGTGTTCGTGTTCGGGGTTGAGGACGCGCAGGTTGATGAACGTCGCCAGCTGCGTCGGGTCGCGCGGTGTGGAGAACTTCAGCAGCTGCCGGGCGGGCTTCGACGGGCCGCCGGACTCGTTCCCTTCGCCCCGGCTCTCCAGGTCCCCACTGCGGCTCTGGACGCCTCTGACACGGCTCTGGGCCTGCTGCTCGGCGAGCTGCTCCACGACCCGGGTGTCGTGCGCCCGGAGAGCTTCCAGTAGCTTCGCCAGCCCGCCGTAGGCCCGGCTGGTGAGCATGTTGTCCGGTGTCTCGCCGGGCCCGAGCAGGACCGGCACTACGAGGGAGGCGACCTTGCCTTCGCCGGGGTGCATCCGCAGTGCGCGGCCGACGGCCTGGACGAGGTCGGGCATGGAGCCGCGGACGTCGGCCCAGTAGACGGAGTCGCAGTTCTTGGTGTCGACGCCCTCGCCTAGGACCTTCACCGAGCCCAGGCAGCCTTTTTCCACGACCGTGCCGTCCGTGGCGATGCCGTCGGCGAACTCCCCGAGAACCCGGCGCCGGTGGCCCGGCTTGTGGTCGCCGCAGAGCCAGTCCGCCCAGATCGTGCGCGGGTACAGCTCGGGGTCGGCGGCGTGCAGCTGCGCGGCGACGTCGGGCAGGCCGGCCGCGAACGCCTCGGCCTCTTTTACCACGTGGTGGAAGACGAGCGTGCGGCGGAAGCCTTCCTCGGCCGACGCCTTGAGCAGCGCGGTCTGGAGGGCTGCGAGTCGGGCCCCGCGGACCTCGTCCGAGCGGTTCTCGGCGCCCAGGAGCTGAGCGGCCTGGAGCTGGGTGTCGGTGATGTCCACGCACACCACCTGGTAGGGGGCACAGATTCCCCGGTCGATCGCCTCCGACAGAGTCAGGGTGAACGCCCTGCTGCCGAAGGGGCCCTCGGGGTCGTCTTCCATCGAGGCGACCAGCTCGCCCGGCGCACCCTCGGAGTCCTCGTCCAGCTGCCACAGGCGGGGCGTGGCGGTCATGTAGAGGCGGCGCAGGGCTGGGATGCGGGTGTTGTCGTGGACGACCGCCCACGGCTTTCCGATCCGGCCGGAGGTCCGGTGCGCCTCATCGACCACGATCAGGTCCCAGCCCGGCAGGCCGTCCTGGTGCGCGCGTTCCAGGGTGCCGAGCCCGAGGGAGGCGTACGTGGCGAACACGGTGACCTTGTCGAACGGCCGAACCCAGTTGACCAGCTCTGCCACGTCCGTGGTGTTCGGGAAACCCGCCTCCTCGCCCCGCAGGGACGAGATTCCGATCATCGGGCCCGTTCGGCCTCCTTCCTGCCAGGCGGCCTCGGTCTGTGCGAGCAGGTCCAGCGAGGGCACGAGCACCAGCACACGGCCTGCCTGCAGCTCCTCCGCGCTGCGCACGGCGACCAGGGTTTTGCCCGACCCGGTGGCCATGACCACCTGCGTCCGCAGCCCTTGCTCGGGCACAGTGGATCTTGCAGGCAATTTGAGTGTCCGAAGTGCCGAATCGACGGCCTCCCGCTGGTGCGGGCGGAGGTGTTTCAATGCCATGCCGTTCGGCCTCCTGCTGTCTGTCAGCCTGCGAAGGACATGAGTCGAAGTACCCTTACCACCAGCGGTTTCGCGTACATCTGACGGCACCAAACCACCCACTGGGTGGTGCCGGCCCAGTGAAACGGACGGCCGTAGAATCCGCGGGGCGAAAAATGCCGGCAGTCGGTGTTCATTCCAGACTCTATCAGGGGTAAAAAATGAAGCACTGTGGGTCTGTAAGCGGAGTCATGATATTTTCCCGACGGGGGGCTTCCGCTCTCCGCACACCTGCTGCAGGACAGCGGGCATGCGAGGCTCCGGAAGACAGGCAGACGCCGACTGTGACCGATGACTGGTACGTCCTCATCGAAGAGGACACCCGCACCACCCAGCGTGCCGACGGCACGGACCTCAAGCTGCATCGGTGGATGCTCACCGGCACGCACCGCGTCGGCCCGGACCGGGCGGAGGCGGTCGCGGCCGCCGAGGATGCGGCCCTCAACCATCTGCCAGGCATTCTGGCCCGGCACGCGCGCCCAGGAGACGAACCCGCCCGCCATGTCCTGCTCACTCAAGACGGGGCGTGGATAGTGCTCGTGAAGCAACGTCACCGCGAATGCCACATACGGGTGACCACGGCCCGGCTCGTGCACACGCGAGAAGAGAAGGAAGCACCGTCGAAGAGCCTGAAGGAAAAGCTCCGCAGCGCCATGGAGGGCCCAGTGCCTGCACCGAAGCCCTGGTCCTGGACACCCGAAGGCAAGACCGATCGAATCTGACTGTCCCGCATTTCGTCGGCGTCGGAGCCGTCAGACCCAGCCGCACCCAAGACGCCGGCTCCGACTCCGTTCCACATCTCTTGCGTACCTGGCCTTCGGCTGGAAAACCGTCCGACCGCGCCTATCTGCCCGGCCTCGACCCAAGCTGGCGGCCTCGGTGGTCCGATAGCCGGCTCGATCGTCATCCCTGGTCGCGGTGGATTGTCACTGGTCTCGTGCGTGCTCAGTGAGGAAGAGGTCGACACCGGCCACCCACCCTGCCGGTCCGGCCTACGCCGGGCCCTCACTCAGGAGGCCGTGAGTAGGCGTACTCATGCGCGTGTGTCTGTTCGCGGGCAGGGTGGTGTTGTCGTGACAGGTGTTCATAGGGGAGGGAGTACGCAATGCGTACGAGGAGTGTGTCCATGATCGCGTTGTTGGCTGCCGGCGTGATGGCTGCGGTGGGTGCCGGTCCGGCAGTGGCGGCTGGTGGTCTGCTTCCGCATCCGGGTCCGGACGGTCTGGTGTGGGTGGAGGAGATGGTCGGGGATGGGGGAGTGGCTTCCGGTGGGGCGTGGGATGGCCTGCCGACGGTGCTGACGGTGGCGTGCGAGGGTGACGGCACTGTGCATGTGACGATGGACTCGCAGGGCTATCAGGTCGCCGATTTCACCGTGGACTGTCCCACCGGTACCGCAGGTACGGGTTCGGTGACCATGGAACCGGGCGTCGTACGGCCCGGGTCCTTCAGCATCGGGGTCGACGCCTCCGATGACACCATCCGCTGGGCCCTGACGGTCACCCAGCCCGAATAGCCCCCGCTGGCCTCCCTCACAGCCAGCCCGGCCCGCGCTAGCGGGCCTCAGGGGACTGAAGGCGAAGCCGGAAGGCCCGTCAGGGCGAGGGAGCGCAGCGGACTCGCCCAGGCCCAGCTGGAGCGAAGCGGAAGCAGGGCCTGCGAGGCGCAACTGAGCCGCTCCGGGAGCGCAGCGGACGGAGCGTCACCCGGCCTGCTGCGCAGGCCGGGTGAGCTGCAGGCGCAGCCTGCAGCTCCGCTCCCGCGGAGCGGGAGCGCAACCACCGCGCGCAGCGCGGTGGTTCGCTTGCACATCGCGCAGCGATGTGGTACCCGCTCCGCGGG
>NZ_JBITXS010000014.1:0-166757 GCF_044544825.1 Streptomyces sp. NPDC053493 | reverse complement strand
GCGCCGCCGGGCGCCCCCCCCGGGGGGGCCCGCGGGGGCGGGCCCCCGGGGGGGGGGGGGGGGCCCCCCCCCCCCCCCCCCCCCCCGACGGTCCTCGCCGGCCCATGAGCCGCCTCACCCCTCGCCCGCGGCCCGGCGCAGCGCCAGCCACACCCGGTCCCGGGTGACCGGCAGCTCCGTGAAGCGCAGACCGGTCGCGTCGCGCAACGCGTTGGCCAGGGCCGGCGCCACCGGGTTGAACGGACTCTCGCTCATCGACTTGGCGCCGAGCGGGCCGATCGCGTCCCGGGTCTCGGAGAAGTGCACCTCGGTGCGCGGCACGTCCGCGTACTGCGGCAGCCGGTAGCGGCGGAAGGCGGCCGTCGACACCTCGCCGCGCGCGTCGACGCGCACCTCCTCGAAGAGCGTGGCGCCCAGCGCCTGCGCCACCCCGCCCTCGACCTGGCCGCGGCACTGCATCGGATTCATCACCTTGCCGGCGTCCGCGGCGTGCACACTGCGCAGGATGCGGATCTCGCCGGTGTCCGGATCCACGGCGATCCGGAACCACTGCGCGTTGAAGGCGACCGAACGCGGCGAGCCGCCCCAGTGCCCGTCGGCCGCGAGCTCCTCGGCCGCGCCGAGGGCGCGCGCCGCCTCGTACAGCTCCTTCAGCGTGACGATCCGGCCCGCGCAGTCCACGGCTTCGGGCCCGAGCAGGCACAGATGCCGGGCCACGCCCGTGTGACGGGCCGCCAGCGTCCGCAGCCGCTCGGCGAGCGAGCCGGCGGCCAGCAGGACGGCCTTGCCGGCGACGACGGTGCCGGCGGAGCCGAAGGCGCCGGTGTCGTGGCGTACGACGTCGGTGTCGGACTGCCGGACGGTCAGCCGGTCCTCGGTGGTGTTCAGCGCGCCCGCGGTGATCTGCTGGTGGACGGTGGTGGTGCCGTTGCCGAACTCCGCGGTGCCGACGGCGATGTCGTAGGTGCCGTCCGGAAGGAGCGAGACGCGGGCGTCGGCGTAGTGGCCGCCGGGCGGCCCGGTCGCGATCATCGCGAGCCCGGTGCCCTGCCCGACCAGCCAGCCCTCGGGCGCGTCCTCGGCGCTGCGGTCCTCGGCGATCGCGCTCCGGACGACGGAGAGGCACTGGTCGAGTCCGTAGGAGGCGATGTGCAGGTCCTCCTCCTCGCCGATCGGACTGTGCATGCCCTCACCCGGGCCGATGACGTTCTTCTCGCGGAAGACCAGCGGGTCCATGCCGAGCCGGCGGGCCAGTTCGTCCATCACGGACTCGACCGCGAAGGTGACCTGGCCGAGGCCGTAGCCGCGGAAGGCGCCGGCCGGCACGACGTTGGTGTAGACCGAGTAGGCGTCGACCTTCTTGTGCGGGGCGCGGTAGACCGCGAAGGACTCGCCGACGCTGTGGAACATCACCGCCGGGCCGTGGTTGCCGTACGCGCCCGTGTTCGCCACCACGCGCATCCGTACCGCCGTCAGCGTGCCGTCGGCGCGGGCCCCGGCCTTGACGCCGATCGTGAACGGATGCCGGGTGGTGGCGCCGTGGAACTGCTCGGCCCGGGTGTACTCCAGCTTCACCGGCCGGCGCAGCTTCAGCGCGGCGAGCGTCACGACGTCCTCGGTGAGCATCTCCTGCTTGCCGCCGAAGCCGCCGCCGACCCGGCCCGCCACCACCCGGACCTCGTCCTCGGCGAGGCCGTACAGCGCGCACAGCGCCCGCCGGGTCAGAAACGGCGTCTGGGTGGACGAGCGCACGGTCAGTCGCTCACCGCTGCCGTCCTCCTTCGGCTCGAAGTACGCCACGCAGCCATGCGTCTCCAGACTGGCGTGCTGCACCCGCTGGGTGCGGAAGGTCTCCTCGTAGATCACGTCCGCCTCGGCGAAGCCGCGTTCGACGTCGCCGATCTCGCCGTGCACCTCGCCCGCCACGTTGTTCCCGACCCGGGCGATCCGCGCCTCGGGCCCCTTGCCGGCGTGGATGACGGGCGCGCCCGGACGCATCGCCTCCTCCGGGTCGACGACGTAGGGAAGTTCCTCGTAGCTGACCTCGACCCGGCGGCAGCCCTCCTCGGCCGCCTGCTCGCTGTCGGCGACGACGGCCGCGACCCGCTGTCCCACGTACCGGACGACGTCGTCGAGCACCCGGGTGTCGTCCGGGTCCTCGGTGGGATGTTCATGGCGGGCCGAGGAGTACAGCGTCCGCGGCGCGTCCTCGTGGGTGAGCACGGCCCGCACGCCGGGGACGCGCAGGGCGGCGCTCGTGTCGATCGCGACGACCCGGGCGTGCGGGTGCGGCGAGCGCAGCAGCCTCATGTGCAGCAGGCCGGGGACCTCGACGTCGAAGGTGTAGCGGGCGGTACCCGTGACGACCTGCGGACCCGCGGGCGCGCCGACGTTCCTGCCGACGGCCTTTCCCGCGCAGGGCCGTTCGGTGTGCTGGACGCCCCGGACGGCGTCCTCGATCGCCCGGTAGCCGGTGCAGCGGCACAGATTGCCCTTGAAGGCGCGCGGCAGGTCGTCGAGCTTGCCGTCGTCGTACGCGGTGCCCCGCTCGGCCTCCAGCGCGGCCGTGGTCATCAGGAACCCGGCCGTGCAGAAGCCGCACTGGTAGCCCTGGGCGTCGAGGAACCGCTGCTGTACGGGATGGAGTTCACCGTCCGGCGCGGCCAGGCCCTCGACGGTGGTGACGGCCCGGTCCGCGGCCCGCACCGCCGGGTAGAGGCAGCTGTGCACGGGCTCGCCGTCCACGTGCACCGTGCAGGCGCCGCAGTCCCCGGCGTCGCAGCCCTTCTTCACGCCGAACCAGCCGCGCTCGCGCAGATAGGTGCGCAGGCACTGGCCGGCCCGCGGCTCGTCCTCGAACGGGCGGTCGTTGATCCGGACCCGGAAGCTCATCGGGCGTCCTCCCCGTGCGCGCCGGTCAGTTCGCGGCGGACCTCGTCGGCGAGGCGGAGCGCCATGTGCCGGCGCCACTCGGGCAGGCCGTGGATGTCGTCGAACCAGTCCTCGGGCCGCACGGCCTCGTCGACCGCCCGGCGCAGGCGCTCGCGGTCCGGCGGCAGCGGGAACCACAGCCGGAACGGCCGTACCGTCGCCGCGGTGACCGTCACCGTCAGCGAACCGTCCATCGGATCCAGGGCGCCGACGACCAGCGCGCCCGAGCGGCCGAGGCCGTACAGCGACGCCTGACGGAAGGCCGTCCGGCACGCGAGGGCCCGGGCCGGCAGCGTCACCGAGCGCAGCAGCTCGCCCTCGGCGAGGTCCTTGACGCCCGCGCCCAGAATGAAATCGGCCACCTTGACGCGTCGGCTCGAACCGTCCTGGGCGAGCAGCAGACAGCTGCCGTCGAGCGCGGCGGTCAGCGAGATGACCGGGCCGGCCGGCAGGCCGTTGCAGAGGTTGCCGCCGACGGTCGCCATGTTCCAGATCTTGAACGAGGCGAGGAAGGCGCGGCAGCACTGCTCGAAGAGCGGCGCGGCGGGCGCGTCGAGATCCCGCCTCCCGAACCGGGAGAGCTGGGCGATCGTGCAGGTGGCGGCGATCTCCAGGGAGCCGTCGGGCCGGCGGACCAGCGGCGGCCAGCCCGTCCGGCTCAGATCGACGAGCCGCCGCAGATGCGGCTGCGGCTCGGAGAAGAGGTAGGTGCCGCCGCCGAGCCAGGCGTCACCCGGCCGCCACGGCTCTCGCCGGCGCGCGTCGCGTACGTCCGTCACCGTGTTCAGGTCCATCCCGGCTCCCCAGGCCTCGCATGGTTGCTTTCCCGCCAGTGAAGCCGTGGAGGAGGGGCCGGGACGACTGGTGCGGCACCTGGAAATCTGCCGCCGGCGCGGGGCGCCGGCTGGAGGATCGACCAGGGGAGGGGTACGGCGGGGCGTGTGGCTGGGGCCGCGGGCGGGCCGGCGGGCGGTTGGGTCTGGGGACGGGGCCAGGGTCGGGCCGGTGGGGGAGTGGCGGCGCCGGAGGCGGGTCGCCCGCCGACAGGGCTCGCAGCCCGGCCGGGCCGAGGCCGAGGCCCGAGGCCCGAGGCAGGACCGCGGACGGGCCCGCGGCGGGACCGGAGCCGCCCCTCGGGGGATCGCCGACGGGCCCGCGGCGGGACCGTTCTCAGGTCCGCCGCGGGCCCGTCCGCCCGCTGTCAGGTCCGTTCGGTCTCAGGTGTCCTCGGACACCGTGCCGACGACCTCGCCGACGTCGCTGTCCTTCAGGGCCCGGGCCACGTCCGCCTGGGCGACGATCCCGACGAGGACGTGGTCGTGGATGACGGGCACACGACGGATCTTGTGCTCGCTCATCACCTTCAGCACGGCGTCCGCGGAGTCGTCCGCGGAGACCCACACGACGTCGTCCTGGGCGAGTTCGCCGGCCGTGCAGCTCGACGGGTCCTTGCCCTGGGCGACGACCTTGACGACGATGTCGCGGTCGGTGAGCATGCCGTGCAGCTTCTCGTCGGCGCCGCAGATCGGCAGCGCGCCCACGTCGAGCTCGACCATCTTGCGGGCCGCGTCGACGACCGTCTCGGTGTGGCCGACGCAGGTCACGTCGGGAGTCATCAGGTCACGTGCGGTGGTCATGGGTTCGTTCGCCTTCGTGCTCGGGCCGGGACGCCCGGCGGCGGGGCCGCCGGCGCCCCGACGGGGTGTGCTTCGGGGCGCTGCGGCGGCCTAGGAGGTGCCTCGGGTGCGCCGCCGCATCGCGTCGCGGGACTTCGCCGCCTCCTCGGCGGCCCTGTCCATCCCCTCGCCGGCCTTCTCCATCCCCTCGCGGGCCTTGCCGGCCGCCTCCTCGGCCTTGCCCTCCATCTCCATGCGTTCGTTGCCCGTGGCCTTGCCGGCGGTCTCCTTGAGCTTGCCCTTGCCCTTCTGCATGGCGCTCTTGCGCATGATCCGTCTCCTCCGCATCTGTCGGGTCGTGTGCGGTGTCGTATGTGCGGTGTCGTAAGCGTGTCGTCTGGCGAGTGGCTCTGGTCGCGGGTGTCAGCCGGCGCGTTCCTGGAGGGTCTTCACGATCGCCGCCGAGAAGGCGTCCAGGTCGGCGGGCCGGCGCGAGGTGATCAGCGGGTGACCGCCGGAGGTGTCGACGACGACCTCACGGTCCCGCCAGGTGCCGCCGGCGTTCTCCAGATCGGTGCGGAGCGAGGGGTACGAGGTGATCTCGCGGCCCTGCACCACGCCGCTCTCCACCAGCAGCCAGGGGCCGTGGCAGACGGCGGCGACCGGCTTGCCCGCCCGCGCGATCGCAGCGACCAGGCGCTGGGCCTCCTCGTCGGTGCGCAGCCGGTCGGCGTTCAGGGTGCCGCCGGGTACGACGACGGCGTCGTACTGTCGCGCCGAGGCGTCGGCGAGCGTCGTGTCGGGCTCGACGACGGCGCCGGGCCGGCGGTCGGAGACCAGGGTCAGAACGGGCTCGTCCCGCTGGGAGGCGACCGTGACCCGTGCTCCCGCTTCGCGCAGGGCCGCCATCGGCTTGGTCAGTTCGTCCTGCTCGGTCCCGTAGTTCGTGGTGAGGACGAGCACGTTCATTCCGTCGAGCGTCACGATGGGTGACTCCTTACGGTGGTCCGGGACTCAGCGGTTGTCCAGGGACCTCTTCAGCTCCGCCTTGTTCATGGAGGACCGGCCGTGGATGTTGCGCCGCTGTGCTTCCGCGTACAGCTGGTCGTACGTGGGCCCCTCGGAGCCGCTGTGGGAGCGTTGGCCGCCACGACGCGAGGACGACATGTCCTGGGTGGAACTCTTGCTCGCGGTCTTCGACTCGCCGGAGCGGGCGCGTTCCTTGTTGACGGTGCGGGCGGCGATCTCCTCGGCCCGCTTCTTGCTCTCGCCCCGGTCCTGGGCACTCTCCTTGATGTGCTCGTACTGCCGTTCCCGCTTGGGGCTCGATCCACGAGGCATGGCGACGCTCCTTTCCTGTGCTTCCCGCTGTCACGGGCTCTCACCGGGCTGCTGCCCCCATCGACCGGGATCATTCGGTGTCAAAACCACCCGAAACGGGAATGCTCCTCTCAGGACGCTCGACCGACGGACCCCGTCGTACGCCATCCGGGCGCGGCGAAGGCCCTCGCCGCCGTCGAAGGAGCCTCATGTCCAGCCATCCTCAGTCCACCTCCGCTCCCGCCTGTGACGCCGCGGTGCGGCGCCAGGCGTTGGACGGGCTTCCCGAGATCGACCGGCCCACGCAGGTCTCCACGGACGACGCGCAGACGCTCTCCGCCGCGCTCCTCGCCCGGCTGCGGGACCTGGAACCGGGCACGCCGGAGCACGCCTACGTCCGGAACACGCTGATCGAGCTCAACCTGAGCCTGGTGCGGTTCGCCGCCCGCCGGTTCCGCAACCGTCCGGAGCAGAAGGAGGACATCGTCCAGGTCGGCACGATCGGCCTGATCAAGGCGATCGACCGGTTCGACCCGGACCGGGGCATCGAGTTCTCCGCGTTCGCGCTGCCGACGGTCGTCGGCGAGATGAAACGTTTCTTCCGTGACACCAGCTGGGCCGTCCGGGTGCCCCGGCGGCTCCAGGAGCTCCGCATCGACATGGCCAAGGCCGCCGACTCCCTCGAACAGAGCCTCGGCCACCGCCCCACCCGCGCCGAGGTCGCCGCCCATCTGCACGTGCCCGAGGAGCGCGTCGCCGAGGGCGAACTCGCCGCGCGCGGCTACACGGCCCGCTCCCTGGACGTCTCCGTCTTCGAGGACGGCGACGCGCCCCGCGGCGGCTCCCGCCGCGTCGCCGTGTCCGAACCCTCGTACGAACTCATCGAGGACGTCGCCTCCCTGAAGCCGCTCATCGCCCAGCTCGGCGAGCGCGACCGGCGCATCCTGACCCTGCGCTTCGGCGAGGAACTCACCCAGGCCGAGATCGGCGAGCGCCTCGGACTCTCGCAGATGCACATCTCCCGCCTGCTCACCCGGATCCTCGACGAACTGCGGACGGGCCTGCTGGACGGCGAACCGGCCGCGGCGGACACGTCGGGCGCCACCGCCACGGGCACCTGCACCGGCACCGCGGTCGCGACCCGCGCCCCGGCCGGCACCGGCACCGCGGCCGGCTGACCGCGCGCCGGCACGGCAGCCGGCTGACCGCACGTCGGCACCGCCGGCACCGCACCACGCCATCGGGGGCCCCGACCGGGGCCCCCGATCCGCGTTTTCCCCTCGGTCACCCGGGCAGCCGCTCCCACGGACCGGCCCCACCCGGCCCCACCCAGGGAGGGACCACCCAGGCCACCAGACAGGGGCGGCCACCCATGGAGGTGTCATGACCGAGTTCGGCTACTTCCTGTCCTGCGAGGAGTTCGGTCCGGACGACCTCGTCGAGCAGGCCCGGATGGCTGAGGACGCGGGCTTCCGCTCGCTGTGGATCTCCGACCACTTCCACCCGTGGACCGGCGAGCAGGGCCACAGCCCCTTCGTCTGGTCCGTGATCGGCGCCCTCTCGCAGGCCTGCTCCCTGCCCGTCGAGACCGCCGTCACCTGCCCGACCGTGCGCATCCACCCGGCCCTCGTGGCCCAGGCCGCCGCCACCTCCCAGGTCATGCTCGACGGGCGCTTCCGGCTCGGACTCGGCAGCGGCGAGGCGCTGAACGAGCACATCCTCGGCGGCACCTGGCCGGCCGCCGACGTGCGCCTGGACATGCTGGAGGAGGCCGTCGAGGTGATCCGCCGGCTGTTCACCGGCGAGGAGGTCACCCACCGGGGCCGCCACTACGAGGTCGAGAACGCCCGGCTCTACACCCTGCCCGACACCCCGCCGCCCATCGACATCTCCGCCTTCGGCCCGCGCGCCGCCGACCTCGCCGCCCGGATCGGGGACGGCTTCGTCACCACCGCCCCGGACGCCGACACGGTGGAGCGCTTCCGGGCCGGCGACCCCGCACGGCCCGCGTACGCCGCCACCAAGGTGTGCTGGGCGCCCGCACGCGAGGACGCCGTCCGCACCGCGCACCGGATCTGGCCCACCGAGCACCTGCCGGGCGAGCTCAACCAGATCCTGCCGACGCCGCGCCACTTCGAGCAGGCCTCGGAACTCGTCACCGAGGACACCGTCGCCGGCAGCGTGGCCTGCGGCCCGGATCCCGAGGAACACCTCCGCGCGATCCGCCCGTACGTGGAGGCCGGCTTCGACCGGGTCCACATCGGCCAGATCGGCCCCGACCAGCGCGGATTCTTCGACTTCTACCGCACCGAGGTGCTGCCGCTCCTCGGCGGCGGAGCCGACAACACGAGCAGCCCGGCACCCGACCGTACCGACCGTACCGACCGCACGAACGGAGGCGACCGGTCATGACCAAGGCGACCGTCGGCGACCACCTGCTCGACCGGCTCCGCGCCTGGGGCGTCAGCCACGTCTTCGGCTATCCGGGCGACGGCATCAACGGACTGCTCGCCGCCTGGTCCCGGGCCGGCGACGATCCCCGCTTCATCCAGGCCCGGCACGAGGAGATGGCCGCCTTCGAGGCGGTCGGTTACGCCAAGTTCTCCGGCCACGTCGGCGTGTGCGCGGCCACCTCCGGCCCCGGCGCCGTCCACCTCCTCAACGGCCTCTACGACGCCAAGCTCGACCACGTTCCCGTCGTGGCGATCGTCGGCCAGACCGACCGCAGCGCCATGGGCGGCTCCTACCAGCAGGAAGTCGACCTGCACGCGCTGTTCAAGGACGTGGCGAGCGCCTACCTGGAGACCGTCAACGTCCCCGAACAGCTCCCCAACGTCCTCGACCGGGCCATGCGCACCGCCTACGCCCGCCGCGCCCCGACCGCCCTGATCATCCCGGCGGACGTCCAGGAACTGCCGTACACGGCACCGGAACACGCCCACAAGATGGTGCCCTCCAGCCTCGACGTCGGCGGCTGGACGCCCGTGCCCGACGACGCCTCGCTCGCCCGCGCCGCCGAGGTCCTCGAAAGCGGCCGACGGGTCGCGATGCTCGTCGGACAGGGCGCCGCCGGCGCCTCCCGCGAGGTCGAGAAGATCGCCGACGTCCTCGGGGCGGGCGTCGCGAAGGCGCTGCTCGGCAAGGACGTGCTCAGCGACGAACTGCCGTACGTCACCGGCTCCATCGGACTGCTCGGGACCCGCCCCTCCTACGAGCTGATGCGGGACTGCGACACCCTCCTGACCGTCGGCTCCAACTTCCCGTACTCCGAGTACCTTCCGCCGTACGGGCAGGCCCGCGCCGTCCAGATCGACATCGACCCGCACATGGTGGGCCTGCGCTATCCCTACGAGGTCAATCTCGTCGGCGACGCCGCCGCCACCCTGCGCCGGCTGCTGCCGAAGCTGAACCGCAAGGAGGACCGCGGCTGGCAGGAGTCCGTACGGGACGGCATGCGCCGCTGGAAGGCCGTGATGGAGCGCCGGGCCGCCGTGTCCGCCGACCCCGTCAACCCCGAGTACGTGGCCCGCGCCCTCGACCCGCTGCTGCCCGACGACGCGATGATCACCTCCGACTCCGGCTCCGTCGCCAACTGGTACGCCCGGCACCTCACGATGCGTCACGCCATGCGGGGCTCGCTCTCCGGCACGCTCGCCACCATGGGCTGCGGCGTCCCGTACGCCATCGGCGCCAAGTTCGCCCACCCCGACCGGCCGGCGATCGCCCTGGTCGGCGACGGGGCCATGCAGATGAACGGCATGGCCGAGCTGGTGACCGTCGCCAAGTACGCGCAGGAGTGGACCGACCCGCGGCTCGTCGTGGCCGTGTGGAACAACCAGGACCTCAACCAGGTCAGCTGGGAGATGCGCGCCATGGGCGGCACGGCGCCCTTCGGCCCGTCCCAGTCGCTGCCCGACGTGCCCTACGCCGGTTTCGCCCGCTCGCTCGGCCTGGAGGGCATCCGCGTCACCGATCCCGGACACGTCGAGGACGCCTGGCGCCAGGCCCTCGCCGCCGACCGGCCCGCCGTCCTGGACTTCCGCACCGATCCCGACGTGCCGCCGATCCCGCCGCACTCCACCTGGGAGCAGATCGAGGCCACCCTCGCCTCCCTCGTGCACGGTGACGGCGACCGCGGCCATGTGGTCGTCCAGGGCCTCAAGGCCAAGGCCCAGGAGATGCTGCCGCGCCGGCCCGGCGGGCGGTGAGGTGCCGGCTCTTCGACGCGCCGAAGCCCTTCGCCACCGCACGCCTGTCCGCCCACCGCCGTCCCGTACGGCGGGGGCCCGTCCCCTACGGCGCGGCCGCGCGGTCCCGCGTGGGCCGGTCCGGGCCGGGGTAGCCGCCGGGCAGGCGTCCGGAGGTGATGACCCGATGCCGCAGCCGACACCGCGCCCCGCCGCGACCGTCGAGAGGCCGCCCGCGGTCCCCGCCCACCGGCCCCGGCCGCTGGGCGAGTACGCGCTGCTCGCCGACGGCGAACGCGGCGCGCTCGTCGGACCCGACGGCGACGTGGTGTGGCTGTGCGTGCCCGGCTGGGACGACCCGGCGGTGTTCGCCGAGCTGATCGGCGGCTCCGGCGCCTTCCGGATCCGCCCGGAGGACTCCTGGTACGTGCCCGGCGGCTCCTACCGCGACGGCACGCTGATCTGGACCGGCCGCTGGACGCTCACCGACGCCGTCACCGAGTGCGCGGACGCCCTCGCCGCGCCCGCCGACCCGCACCGCGCCGTCGTGCTGCGCCGCGTCCGCGCGTGCTCGGGCCAGGCCCGGGTGTCGCTGCGGCTGGCCGTCCGCGGCGGCTACGGCGTCGACCCGCCGCTCGTGCCGCACCGCACCGGCCCGGCCACCTGGGAGGCCGAGCGGGGCGGCCTGCGGATGCGGCTCAGCGGCATCGAGACGGCGCGCGTCGGCCCGGACGGCGAACTCACCGCCCGGCTGACCGTCCCGGAGGGCGGGGAACGCGACCTGGTGCTCGAACTCTCCGACCGCCCGCTGCCGGCGCCCGTCGACGCAGTGCGGGCCTGGCAGGACACCGAGCGGTTCTGGGCCGGCGCCGTCCCCGACTGCTCCTCGCTGCCCGCCGCCCGCGACACCCGGACCGCGTACGCCGTCCTCACCGGCCTCACCGTGCCCCGTACCGGCGCGATGGTGGCCGCCGCGACCACCTCCCTGCCCGAACAGGCCGGCACCGACCGCGACTACGACTACCGCTACGTGTGGCTGCGCGACCAGTGCTACGCGGGCCTCGCGGTCGCCGCCCACGGCCCCCACCCGCTCACCGACGCCGCCGTGCGGGTCGTCACCGAGCGGGTGCTCGCCGACGGCCCCGGCCTGCGGCCGGCCTACCGGGCCGGCGGCGGCCCCGTGCCCGAGGAGCGCAGTCTGCCGCTCAGCGGCTTCCCCGGCGCCGCCGACCGGATCGGCAACCGGGCCGGACGGCAGTTCCAGCTCGACACCTTCGGCGAGGTGCTCGAACTGCTCGCCGCCGCGGCCCGCCAGGACCGGCTCGACCGCGACGGCGTGCGCGCCGCGCGCACGGCCGTCGCCGCCCTGGAGGACCACTGGCGGCGCCCGGACGCGGGCCTGTGGGAACTCGACACCGCCTGGTGGACCCACTCACGCCTGGCCGCCGTGTGCGGCCTGCGCACCGCGGCGCGCGACCTCCGCGCGGACGGCACGGACAGCTGGCGGGACCTCGCCGACGCGATCCTCGCCGAGACCCGGGCGCGCTGCGTCCACCGCTCGGGCCGCTGGCAGCGCGCCGCCGCGGACCCTCGCGTCGACGCGGCCCTGCTCCGGCCACTCACCTCGTCCGCCTGGCCCGGCGGCGGCCCGCTGCTCACCCCGACCCGCCGGGCCGTCGAACGTGATCTCGCGGAGGACGGTTTCGTCTACCGCTTCCGCCCCGACGGCACCGGGATCGCGGGTGGATCCGGCAGCGGGGACGGCTCCGGGAGCGCAGGCGGCTCCGGGACGCTCGGCCGGAGCGAGGGAGCCTTCCTGCTGTGCGGCTTCCTCATGGCCGCGGCCTGCCGCACCGAGGGCCGTCATGTCGCCGCCGCCCGCTGGTTCGAACGCACCCGCACCGCTACCGGCCCCGCCGGCCTCTTCGCCGAGGAGTACGACGTATCCCGCCGCCGCCTGCGCGGCAACCTCCCCCAGGCCTTCGTCCACGCCCTCCTCCTGGAGAACGCGGCGCGGCTGCGGACCGACTAGGAGTCGACGGAGACGTCCCGGTCGACCTCGCCTGCGGCGTCGGACGCAGCCTGGACCTGCTTGTGCAGACGATCCCACCTGGCATCACTCGCAGTCTCAAGATCCCGCTGCTCGCAGACGAGTTCGTTGAGGTCGTCGGCCTGCGCCCCAGGTGGGTCCGCGTGGCCGCCGTCAGGGCGCAAGCTGAGGCGGAATACGGAAACAGCTCCAGCGGGATCTCGCCCGCTGTCGCTATCCGGCCCGCATCTGAGCTCGTGTGTCACAACGCGATTGCCCGGTAGGCCAATGCCTGGTCGACCACTTCATCGGCAGAGAGCTCTCGCTCTGGCGGCCAGAAGATCAGGCCGCTGACGTGGCCCGATGGACAGGCCAGGGCGCCGTCAAGCCTGTCCAGCCAGCTGTCCGCCTCGTCCTCGGACGCATAGTCCCCGTTCATGATCTGCTGCACGAGCGCGATCGCTTCAGCCCGGCTCATCTCGACGGCACCCATCACGGCCTCCCTGAGCACCAGCCTAACGAGCAGCATGATCGGCCTGGCAGCTCCCAGGAAGGGTCCGGAACGTCCCGCCCGGAAAGTCCCGCCGGGCCCGCGGGCGGGCGGCGATAGCTTCCGGTCACGGTTCGGCTCGGGAGTGGCTCACGCCGCCTGGCTGCCGCCCGGCAGGGTCGGGTCCCGGCCGGGGCTTGTGGTGGGGCCGGTGGCGGGGGACGGGCCGGGTGTGGGCGGTGTCGGGGTGACGACCCAGCGCTTGTGGGCGGCCGGCTGGTGGGTGAGGCTCAGCCGGTGGTGTTCCACGGCGAGCTCACGGCCGTCGCCGTCGGTGAAACGGCCCGCCACGTCGTACACGCCGCAGTGCGCCCGTCCGACCGGCAGCCGCTCCGGAGGGAGCCGGACCTCGTACGGCCCGCCCGGCCGGAACCCGCCCAGGACCGTCCGCGTGGCGGCCAGCACCACGTCGTCCTTGCTCCGGGTGTCCTCGAAGACCAGGCCGTCGATCTCCCGGCCCAGCCGGAAGGTCAGGCCCACGCTGACGACCGCGCCCTCCGGGACGTCGAGCGGCTCGGCCCCGGCCGGGTCGCGCAGGGGCACTTCGACCCGCCCCAGCTCGTCGCTGTAGAGGGAGACGTCCACCAGTTCGAAGTCCGTCATGGCGGCTCACCGCCTTTCGCTGCGGGGCCGGCGCAGGGTTCTGGCCAGCAGGGCCGTCGCGCCCACGGCAGCCCCGGCGACGGCTCCGGTGCCCGCCGGATGCCGGGCGAGCGCGGTCCACGGCGACCGTTCGGCGGACTCGGCGTCGAAGGGCCCGTGCGCGCCGTGGTCGTGGCCGCCCGGCCCGTCGAGCGGCGCCCAGAGATTGGAGGGAGCGGCCGCCGGCGCCGGTTCGTCGGTCTGCTGGGAGTCGTACGCGGTACGGGCGACGTAGCGGTCCACCAGCGCGGGAGCCAGCCGGTGCGCGAGCACGGCGGCCGCGGTGGAGGCGCCGACCCGGTACTCCTTGCGCCGCGGGTGCCGGGCGGCGTGCAGGACGGCCCGGGCCGCGACCTCGGGCTGGTACACCGGCGCCACGGGCCGTGGCCGGTGCGGCAGCCGGGAGAGCGCCCAGGAGAACTGCGGGGTGTTGACGGCCGGCAGCTGCACGACCGTCACCGCGACCCGGCTGCGCTGGTGCAGCAGTTCGAGCCGCACCGACTCCGTGAAGCCGTTGATCGCGTGCTTCGCGCCGCAGTAGGCCGCCTGGAGCGGTACGGACGCCTCGCCGAGCGCCGAGCCGACCTGGACGACGGCGCCCGCGTCACGCGGCCCCATGCGCCGCAGCGCCGCCCGCGTGCCGTTCACGCAGCCGAGGTACGTGACCGCCGTGACCCGCTCGTACTCGTCCGGGCCGATGCCGAGGAACGGCGCGAAGACCGAGGTGAAGGCCGCGTTCACCCACACGTCGAAGGGACCGAGACGGCGCTCCACGAGATCGGCCGCCGCCTCCACCTCCTCCGGCCGCGCCATGTCCACCGGTACGACCAGCGCCTCGCCGCCCGCCCGCTCGACCTCCCGCGCCGCGGCCTCAAGGCCCACCCGGCCGCGCGCCAGCAGCGCCACCCGCGCGCCCGACGCCCCGAAGGCGCGGGCGGTGGCCCGGCCGACCCCGGCACTGGCGCCGGTGACGACCACCGTGCGGCCCGCGAACGGACCCGGTGCGCCACGGGTGGTCCGCAGCACGGCCAGGCCCTCCACGAACGAGGCGACATCGGACGTCCGGATCATGGTCACACTCCTCCTGTCACCGTACCCCCGCTCGCCCTGTCGCCGTGCGACTGCCCCGGCGCCGACGGAACACGCGTCGCGTCGCGGCGGGCGGCGTGCCACCGCCCCGGCGGGCGCGTGCCACCGCCTCGGCGCGGGCGTGAGACCGGCCCCCGGGCACGTCTGACGGCCCCGCGCGGGGGTAACCGCCCCGGCAGGAGGTGTCCGCGATGGATGAAGTCCGGTTGTCCCCGCATGAGCAGCGCATCCTCGCCGAGCTCGAGGAGAGCCTCGGCCGGGACCGCGCCCTCGCCCGCCGCCTGCGGGCGATGCGCCGCGGTCTGCTGCGCAGGCTGCTGATGAGCGTGGGCGTGGCGGTGGCGCTCGCCGGGTCCGTCGCCCTGCTGGCCCTGGCCACCGCCACCGGCCGGCCGGGCTTCGTCTGGGCCTTCGCGGGCGCGTGGCTGCTGAGCCTGACCGGCCTGACGGTGCTGGTCGTGGGCTGGTGCCATCGCTGGTCGGCGGCGCAGCAGGGCGGCGCGTGACCTCGCGCGGGGCGCGCCGGGCGCCGGTCGCCCTGCCCGTGACCGTGCCAGACGCCACCGTGCCCGGCCCGTCGTGGGCCCGGGCGCCGGTCGCCGTGGCCGTCACCGTGCCCGGCCCCGTCGTGGGCCCGGGCGCCGGTCGTCGTGCCCGGTTCGTCGTGGGCGTGCCCGGCCTCGTCGTGGCCGCCCCGTGGGTGCCGGGCCCATGTGCGCCCGGCCCGTGTGCGCCGCCCCCGTGTGTGCCGGACCCATCTGCGCCCGCCCCATGTGCGCCCGGCCCATGTGCGCCCGCCCCGCGTGTGCCGGACCCATGTGCGTCCGCCCCGTGTATGCCGGGCCCGCAGCCGGGTACCCGCGGCGAATGAGCCCGATGAAAATGCTGCGAGCGCCGGGAGTGTACGCACCGCAGGGCGACACCGCCCTCCTGATGGAGAGCCTCGACCGCGAGGATCTGCGGCCGGGAGTCCGGACGCTCGACCTGTGTACCGGCACCGGCATCCTCGCCGTCGCCGCGGCCCGCAGAGGCGCCGACGCGACGGCGGTCGACATCTCCGGCACCTCTGTCGCCACCGCCCGCGTCAACGCCCGTCTCCACGGATGCCGGGTCAGAGTCGTCCGTGGCGACCTGGCCGCGCCGGTGGCGGACGAGCGCTTCGACCTGGTGACCGCCAATCCGCCCTACGTCCCCGCCGCCTCCGAGCGCGCACCGGCCCGCGGCCGGCGCCGGGCCTGGGACGCGGGGCCGGACGGCCGGCTGCTCCTCGACCGGATCTGCCGCACGGCGCCGGACGTCCTCGCGCCGCACGGCGTGCTGCTGCTGGTCCAGTCGTCGCTGAGCGGTGTCACCGACAGCCTCGCCGCGCTGCGGGAGGCGGGCCTGCGGGCCCGCGTGGCGGCGAGCGGCATCCAGCCGTTCGGGCCCGTGATGGCGGCCCGGGCGGCCTGGTTCGAGCGCCAGGGGCTGATCCCGCCCGGGACGCGCAGCGAGGTCCTCGTGGTGATCCGCGCCGTCCGCGAGACCGCCCGCGTGCCGGTGGCCGGGCGCGACAGCCACCCGGTGGCCGCGCCGGGCAACCCGGCGGCGGGCGCGGCATGACGCGCCGGCGCCCGGCCGTGAAAACCGCCAAGGGAGGAGGACCCGATGACAGCTCGCGCTGACGGACAGGCCCGCGGCGCCGCCCTGTTCGACCTCGACGGGACGCTCGTGGACACCAACTACCTGCACACCCTGGCCTGGTGGCAGGCGATGCGGCAGCACGGCCACGACGTCCCGATGGCCCGCATCCACCGCGCGATCGGCATGGGCTCCGACCGGCTGCTCGACGCCGTGCTCGGCGCGGAGCGCCGGCCCGGCGAGGACGGCGCCCTCGCCGACGCGCACGGCACCCTCTACGCGCTCTGGTACGAGACCCTGCGGCCCTTCGACGGCGCGGCCGAGCTGCTGCGCGCGGTCGCCGCCCGCGGCTGGAAGGTGGTGCTCGCCAGCTCGGCGGCCGAGGAGGAAGTGGCCGCGATCCGGCGGCGGCTGGACGCGGACGACGTCATCGCCGCGGCCACGTCGGGCGGCGACGTCGACACCACCAAACCCGCTCCCGACCTCGTCGAGGCCGCCCTCAGATCGGTGGACACCGATCCGGAGGACGCCGTCTTCGTGGGCGACACCGTGTGGGACGTCGAGGCCGCCGGCCGCGCGGGCGTGCCCTGCATCGCCCTGCTGACCGGCGGCATCTCCCGCGGTGAACTGGAGGACGCCGGCGCGGTCCTCGTCCACGAGGACGCGCAGAGCCTGCTGCGCCACCTCGACGCGAGCCCGCTGTCCCGCCCGCCGTCCTGAAACCGCGCCGCCCCTGACCCGCGCACGTACACATGCCCGCGCCCCTGCCCGTACGGACGTTCCTACGGACAGGGGCGCGGGTCACAGCGCGGCGGCCGCGGCCTTCACAGCGCGGCGGCCGCGGCCTTCAGGTCGGCGACCAGGCCCTCGTACATGCCGTCCCGGTCCTTCGCCCGCAGCACCGCCGACGGATGGACGGTCGCGAGCACCCGCATGCCGTCGCCGACGCCCTCCTCGGGCTCCGGCAGCGGCCTCGGCACACCGCGGTCGCTGCCGACCCGGAAGGACGGCCCGAGCAGGGCCCGGCCCGCCGTGGCACCCAGCGTCACGATCAACTCGGGTGAGACGAGCCGAAGTTCGGCCATCAGCCAGGGCCGGCAGGCGAGCGTCTCGCGCAGGCTCGGCGCCTTGTGGATGCGGCGCTTGCGGGTCTCCTCCTCGGTGAACTTGAAGTGCTTGACCGCGTTCGTGAGGTAGAGCTCCTCCTCCGCGAGCCCCGCCTCGCGCAGCGCCCGCGACAGCAGCCGGCCCGCCGGCCCCACGAACGGCTCTCCTTCGCGGTCCTCCTGGTCGCCGGGCTGTTCGCCGACCAGCATCAGGCGCGCGTGCGCCGCGCCGCGGCCGAACACGGTGCCGCCGGCGTACCGGTGGAGCGGACAGCCACGGCAGTCGGCGGCGGCCCGGCGGTGGGCGGGCAGACCGCCGCGCGCCGGCAGGAAGGGAGTGGCGTCGTAAGGCTCCGGGGCGGGGCCGTCGTCACGGGTGCCGGTCATGGCCGGTCCTCCCGGGTCTCTCGGATCCGCCCGGCCGCACGGGCCGCTCGGGCCGCTCGGGCCGTGCGGATCCTGCGGAGCGCGGCCCGCCCGGCCCGACGACCAGCCGGAAGCCGTCGCGGGGCCGGGTCGGGACGCGGTTCAGCGGAATCCGCAGGTCCTGGTCGGGCACGGTGAAGTCCAGCCGGGCGAGTTCGCGCGCCAGCCGGGAGAGCACGGTGACGGTGATGTCCTCGCCCGGGCAGCGGTGCCCGTCGCGGGGCCCGCCGCCCTGCGGGATCAGCGCGTCGGAATGCGGGGCCGCGGCGAGGAACCGGTCCGGGACGAAGCGGAAGGGTTCGTCCCACAGCGCGGGGTCGTGGTTCTGCCCGTACACGTCGAGCAGCAGCATCGTGCCCGGCGGCACCCGCTCGCCGGCCAGCACGAGCCCGTCGGGCGCCAGCGCGCCGAGGAAGGGCACGAACGGGTAGAAGCGGCGTACCTCGTGGGCGAACGACCTGGCCAGCCGCGCCGACTCCGCGTCGTCCGCCGCGAGCCGCCGGCGGACGTCCGGGCGGGGCCGCAGGGCATGGGCGGCGAAGGTCAGGAACCAGGTGACGGCGACCGTGGGCCGCACGATGTTGAGCAGCTCCACCGCCGCCGTGGCCGGGTCGAGCAGGGAGCCGTCCGCCTCGCGGTGCCGCACCACCGCCTCGAGCGCGGTCCGCGGCGGGCCCGCCGCGGACGCGGAGGCCTCCCGTCGGGCCCGTACCACCGCCCGCCGCAGCGTCTCCTCCTGCCGGGCCCTGGCCCGCCGGGCCCGCAGATGACGCGGCCCGGCCGTGGCGAAGCCGTCGACCATGGCCACGCAGTCCCGGCCCAGCCGTTCGACGCCGGCCGCGTCGTGGCCGGGCAGCCCCGCCCAGTCGCTCACGGCCCGTGCCAGCACGAGCGCGCCCTCGTCGAAGAGCGTGACCTCCCGCCCGCGCAGCCCGTCGAACCGCCGCCGGAACTCGCCGGTCACCCGGTCGGCCAGATCGGCGACCGCAGCCGGGCCGGTGAGTTCGGACAGGAACAGCGCCTTGCGGGCGCGGTGCCGCGCGCCGTCCAGCGTGTGCACGGCGCCGCGTCCGAAGAGCGTGTCGAGCACCGGCCCCGGCAGCGCCCCGCCGCGCCGGGCGTGCCGCTCGTCGTAGAAGAAGGCGACGGCCTCGGGCCCGCGCAGCACCCGCACGGGATGCCCGAGCAGGCGCGTGCGCAGCGGCCGGTCGGCGCCGGGGCCGCCGTCACGCGTGCCCTGGCGCCGGGACAGGGCGGGCAGCCAGGCGTAGCCCTTCAGCAGCAGGGCGAGGGTGTTGTCGACGCTCATGGGCGGCTCCTGTTCACGGGCGGTCAGGTGTGGGGCGCGCCGTCCGGGTCGGTCGGCAGCGGTCCGGGGTAGGGGCCCGGCCGTTCGGGCTCGGTCGGAGCGCCGCTCGATGCCGCGCCGCCCATGCCCTGGTCCTGGCCCATGCCCGCGCCCATGCCCTGACCGGTGTCGCCGGCCATCCGGTCGCCCGGGCCCTCGCTCATGCGCCCGCCCGAGCCGGAGCCCGAGCCGGAGCCGGAGCCGGAGCCCATGGCCGTGCCCTCGCTCCCGCTGTCGGCGGGGCGCAGCCGGCCGCGCCAGGCGCCGGTGGCGTCGTCACGGTGCTCGATGAACTCCTTGAACCGCTGCAGATCGCCCTGGACCCGGCTCTCCAGGAAGCCGAGCGCGTCACCGGCCTTCTCGACCATGCCCTGCGGTTCGACGTCCATCGACAGGCTCACCCGCGTGTGGGTGGCGTCCATCCGCTGGAAGCTGACGACGCCCTTCTGCTTCACGTCGCCGCTCGTCGTCCGCCAGGAGATCCGCTCGTCGGGCAGCTGGTCGACGATCTCGGTGTCGAACTCACGGGTCACACCCGCGATCTTGGTGCGCCAGTGGCAATGGCGGTCGTCGAGCTGCCGCACCGTCTCGACGCCGTCCATGAAGCGGGGGAACTCCTCGAACTGCGTCCACTGGTCGTAGACCGCGCGCAGGGGAGCCTCCACCCTGATCGTCTCCTGCACCATGCTCATGGTTCTCCTCCTTCCAGGCGTGACGCACAAGTCGTACGAAACGCATGAAAACGGATGTCTGGACCTGTGCGACTACCCCTGATCGCCGCTCCCACGCCCGCCGGCGCGCGTCCGCCCGGGCACGGCCGGGCGCTCCCACGCCCACCGGCGCGCTTCCGCCACGGCGCGCCGGTGCCGCGGGCATACCGGCAGGCGAACGGGGCATCCGCCCTCACATCCCCCGATGCGAGCGGAGGTGTGCCGTGAGCGTTTCCGACGAACGCCCCAGGGTCGCCGCGAGGATCACTCCCGTCACCGACGGACCTCTCCTGGTCGAAGGGCCCGTGGAGATCGTCCTGCCGGACGGGACGGTCCGGCGCAGTGACCGGCCGGTGGTCGCGCTGTGCATGTGCCGGCGCAGCCTGAGAGGACCGTTCTGCGACACCAGCCACCGCCGCCGCATGCGGCGGGCCCGGCCGGAGGAGAGAGAACGGACGGAGGCCCACCGAGGCGTCCGGACGGACCCCGGTGAGACCGGCGGAGTCCGGACGGACCCCGGTGAGACCGGCGGAGTCCGGACGGACGCCGGTGAGACCGACGGACCCCGGTGAGGACGGAGGGACCCGGTGAGGACGAAGGGATCCCGTTGAGGACGGAGGAGACCGCGCCATGACCACCACAGCCCCGCGCGAGACGCTCGGGACGCGCGACGCACACGAGACCGAGGAGCGCGCCCCGTCCGCCCGGCCTGGACTTCCGCCGCCGCGCGGAGACCTGTCCGCCGCGGTGGTGGACTTCCTCGCCGGCCGCGGCCGGGCGCTGCCCGGCCGCCGTACGACGGCCACGGCCGACCCGTACGGCGAGGACCTCCAGCTGGCGCTGCACCTGGCCTACGAACTCCACTACCAGGGCTTCGCCGACGTGCCCGACGCCCTGGAGTGGGACCCGGACCTGCTGCGGCTGCGCGCCCTGCTGGAGGCGCGCTTCGAGGAGGCGCTGCGCGACGGCTGCGGGCGGCTCGGCCGCCTGGACGAGGCCTTCGACACGCTCCTGACCGAGCCGGCCGACGGCCACGGCGTCTCCCACTACCTCGTCCGCCACGGCACCCTGGAGCACCTGCGGGAGTACGCGGTGCTGCGCTCGGTGTACCAGCTCAGGGAGGCCGACCCGCATCTGTGGGTGGTGCCGCGGCTGCGCGGCCGCGCCAAGGCCGGGATGATGACCGTGCAGTACGACGAGTACGGCTGCGGGCGGGCCGAGCGCATGCACGCGCGGCTCTTCGCCGACCTCATGAGCGACCTCGGCCTCGACCCCTCCTACGGCCGCTATCTGCCCGCGGTGGGAGCGCCGGCCCTCGCCACGGTGAACCTGATGTCCCTGCTCGGACTCCACCGGGCCCGCCGCGGCGCCCTCGTCGGCCACTTCGCCGCCCTCGAGATCGCCTCCTCGCCCGCCTCCTCCCGGATCGCCGCCGCCCTGCGCAGGGTCGGCGCCGGCGAGGCCGCGGTGCACTTCTACGACGAGCACGTCGAGGCCGACGCCGTCCACGAGCAGCTCGTGCGGCGCGAGGTGGTCGACGGGCTGCTCGCCGACGAACCCGGCCTCGCCGGCGACGTCGCCTTCGGCGTCGAGGCCACCGCCCTCCTCGAGGACGCGCTCGCCGACTCCGTCCTCCGGGCCTGGGAGGCCGGGACCACCGCCCTGCGGGCGCCTCTCGACCCGCCGCCCGCCCCGACCGGGAGCACGCCATGAACCTGACCGAACGGCGGCACGGCGACTCCGGTACGCCGTACTCCGACGCGAGCCCGCCGCGCGACACCGGCCCGGCGGAGCCCGCTCCCGCGCCCGACCGGCCCGGCCGCACACCGCCGGTCCTGCCACCCGACCACACCCAGGCCATCCTGGAGGTGACCAAGGAGGTCGCCGCGGTCCTGAAGACCTCCGGCTGCCCCTTCGCCCTCGTCGGCAGCGTCGCGGCCTACGCGCACGGCATCCCCGTCCGGCTCCAGCACGACACCGACTTCGCGCTGCGCCGCGAGGACGCCGAGACCGTCACCCGGCTGCTGCGCCAGCGCGGCATCCGGATCGTGGAACCGCCCGAGGACTGGCTGGTGAAGGCCCGCAGCGGAGGAGAGGAGATCGACCTGATCTTCTCCCTGGCCGGGCGGCCCGTGACGACCGAACTGCTCGAGCGGGCCCACACGCTGCCCGTGGACTCCGTCCACATGCCCGTGATCGCGCCCACCGACCTGATGGTCGGCCGGCTCGCCGCGCTCTCCGAGCACCACTGCGACTTCGGCGCCCTGCTGCCCGTGGCGCGCGGCCTGCGCGAACGCGTCGACTGGGACCGGGTCCGCGAGGAGACCGGCGAGAAGCCGATGGCGGCCGCCTTCCTGTACCTGCTCGAACTGCTCGACGTGCTCCCGCGGACGGGCACGGGCACGGAAGCGGGCACCGCAGCGGCGACCGGTACGGGCACGGGTACGGGGACGGCCGCGGACTCGGGTACGGGTACGGGTACGGAGGGAGGGGCCCGCGATGGGGACGGCGGCTGAGCACGGCGGAGGCCCCGAGGGCGAGTACCGCATCGCCCGGCTGCGCGAGCGGCTCGCCGGCGACGAGCTCGCCGAACTCGGCGTCCAGGTCGAACAGCGCGGCACCGCCGTCCTGTTGACCGGCACCGTGCCGACCGCCGCCCACCGCGACGAGATCGTACGGCTGGCCCGCGAGGAACTGACGGGCCTGGTCGTCCGCGCGGATCTCGCCGTGGTCTGCGCCGACGCGCCCGACCGCTTCGAGGAGCTGCCATGAGCGCGCCCACCGTCCCCGACGCCGTCCGGGTCGCGGCCGTCGGCGACATCCATCTGAGCCCGGACTGCCAGGGCCTGCTGCGGCCCGCCTTCGCCGCCCTGCCGGACCGCGCCGACCTGCTGCTGCTCGCCGGCGACCTGACCCGGCACGGCACCGTCGAGGAGGCCGAGGTGGTGGCGGGCGAGGTGCGCGAGTGCGGTGTGCCGGTGGTGGCCGTCCTCGGCAACCACGACTACCACTCCGGGCAGGAGGAGGCGATCACCCGCGTACTGCGTGATGCCGGCGTCCACGTCCTCGAGGGCGACGCGACCGTGCTGCCCGTGGGCGGCCGCAAGGTCGGCGTCGCGGGCGCGAAGGGCTTCTGCGGCGGCTTCGTCGGCCGCAGCGCGGGCGAGTTCGGCGAACCCGAGATGAAGGCGTTCGTGCGCACGACCCGGCTGAGCGCCGAGCGGCTGTCCGCCGCGCTGGGCGAACTGGCCGCCGACGGCTGTGCCGTACGGATCGCGCTGACGCACTTCTCGCCGGTGCCGGACACGCTGGCCGGTGAACCGCTGGAGATCTATCCCTTCCTCGGCAGCTATCTGCTGGCCGAGGCGATCGACGAGGTCGGCGCCGACCTCGCCGTGCACGGCCACGCCCACCTCGGGACCGAGCACGGCATGACGGCGGGCGGTGTACGCGTCCGCAACGTCGCCCAGCCGGTGATCGGCCGCGCCTTCGCCCTCTACCAACTGTCGGCCGACGGCCACGAGCAGCCGCCACCAGGCCTCTGACCAGCGACGACAACGAGCTCCCGGTCCTGGACCGGGAGCTCGTTCACGTGCGGTGCGGGTGCGATCACGGCGGGCGTCTGCCTAGCCTGTTACCTGCGCGCCCCGCGAGGCGCGTGGGGCCGAAGCGGCGTCCTTCACCCTGCCGACGGATCCGTGGACACGCCCCATGGAAGGATGCATGCAGCACGTTTCTCGCCATACTGGATGAGCCGCCTGTCCCAGGCCTGCCGGCCGTGCGGCAGGGGGCCCATCGAGCGGCGGAAGGAGACCGCCATGCTCATCAGCCACGCCATGGAGGACGGCGTTCTGCACGTGGCCCTCCTGCGCGACCTCGACGTCAGCAGCAGAGCCGCGGCCTTCCTCGAGACCGAGGCCCTCCTGCTCGCCCACCGGCCGCGGCTGGTGCGCATCCAGATCCCCACCGCCGATCCCTCACCGGCCTCGCTCAGCGCGCTGACCCGGGCCCGCCGGCTGTGCGAGGCCCTGGGCATCCCGCTCACGGTCGTCGGCCCGGTCAGGACCGCCGCCGACCGGCCGCCCCACCCCACCGCCGCCTAGGTCGTTTCTTTCGGATCAGGCCGGATCAGCGAGCGGCGTCCGGTGTCGTGCATCGCAAGGCGGAGGAGGGAAGCGATGCGGTGGGGGCACCGCCCAGCGGTAGCTGGGGGACATCGGCGACCGACGACAACGCGGCGAGGTGCGGCGCCGGGCGTCGAGAGCCCGGCAAGATCCGGAAGAGACGGCCTAGGAGCCTCAGCCGGCGCTGCCTCAGCCGAGGAACGCGCCGTCGCGGGCCACCACGACGCCGCCGTGCACGACCATGTCCCGCCGCGGCATGTCGACCACGACCTGCGGCAGGCACTCGCCCCGCACGAGGACGAAGTCGGCCGGCGAGCCGGGAGCGAGGTCCGCGTGCGGGAGGGCCATCACGTCCGCGCCGCCGTGCGCGGCGACCCGGTAGCAGTCCGCCAGCTCCTCGTCGAGGCGGACGTCGGTGACCCAGCCGAGCAGGTGCGCCCGGTGCAGCATGTCGGCGTCGCCGAACGGGCTCCACGCGTCGCGCACGCCGTCCGAACCGAGCCCGACCCGCACGCCGTGCTCGCGCAGCCGCGCGATCGGCAGCACCAGCGAGTCGGACGGCGCCACGGTGGTCAGCGCGATGTCCTGCGCGCCCAGGTCGGCCGCGAGCGAGCCGAGTTCGCGGTCCGACAGGGCGGGCAGGCAGAAGACATGGCTGACGGTGACCTTGCCGGCCAGCGACAGGGCGCGGGTGCGGTCGATGATGCCGCGCAGCGTCCTGACGCCGTTGTCGCCCCGGTCGTGCAGATGGATGTCCAGGCCGACGCCGTGGCGGTCCGCGATGCCGAAGACGAGGTCCAGCTGCTCGTCCAGGGCGTGGTCGAAGCCGATCGGGTCGATCCCGCCGATCATGTCGACGTCACCGCTGCGCGCCGCGTCCTCCAGGAGCCGCGCGGTGCCGGGCGTGCGGATCACGCCGTGCTGCGGGAAGGCCACGATCTGGACGTCGAGCGCGTGGCGCAGCCGGCGCCGCGCCTCGGCCAGGCCCTCCACGCCGGCCAGACCGTAGGCCGGCGCCAGGTCGGCGTGGGCGCGCATGGCGCGGGTGCCGCGGGCGACGGCGTGGGACATCAGACCGTACGCGCGTTCCGCGACCGGGCGGCGCTGGCTGCGGTACAGCTCCACGTCCTGGGCCACGTAGTCGGCGATCGCGCCCGCCGGGCGCCGTGAGACCCACGAGCCGCCCCAGGTCGTCTTGTCGGGGTGGATGTGGGCGTCCACGAGGGACGGGAGCGCGATCCGGCCACCTCCGTCGACGACCTTCGCGCCCCGCGGCGCTGGGCCGTCGGTGACGTGGCCGTCGACCACCACCAGGTCGGTGGCGCGTGCCGCGCCGAACGGGCGCACGTCACGGAAGACGACGGCCCTGGCGGCCCGGCCCGCGGCGTCGGCGGAAGGGGCGGCGGCCTGGACGCCGGAGACCTCGGCGGCCTCGGCGGGAACGGCGGCGGCGGTCGCGGCCGACGCGGCCGTCGTGCCGGTCAGGGCGGCGGCACCGGCCAGCATGGTGCGGCGGGAGAGCGGCATGGGGACTCCTCGTTCGGGCAAGGCGATGACGCGGGGGAGAAGAGAGCCGGGGGAGGGGGGCGGCACGACTGACTTCCCGTTTTGTATACCAAGCGAGGTAGAGCGGACAAGGGTGGCGGGGAAAATCCCGGTCATGCGAGAGGGGTGAGGGGTCGGATCCGTGCTTGGTATACAAAGAGCCGGGGTGGCTAGGCCTCACCGAAGAGGCTGCGCAGAGCGACCGCCCGGCTGTCGCGCACGTGCAGCAGCGTGCCCGCTGCCGCGGCCTCCGCGTCGCCGGCGGCGATGTGCCGGTACATCTCGGCGTGCTGGGCCCGCATGTGGTCCGGCTCCGCGCGCAGCCCGAACACCAGGCGAAGCTGCCAGCTCAGCTGCTCCATCGTGCGCGCGAGCAGCGGATTGCCGGCCATCGCCACGACACGGTCGTGGAACTCCGTGTGCGCGGCCACCTCGCGCGTTCCCTCGTCCTCGGCCGCCGCCGACTCCGCCTGCCGCAGCGCCGCCCGCAACGCGGCGAGACCGGCGGTGTCGCCCGCCGCGGCCGCCCGCGCCGCGAGCCGCGACGCCTGGACCGCCAGCGGCTCCCACACCTCGTACAGGTGCTCCACGTCCGCACGCTCGAGCCGCCGCACCCGGACGCCGCTGTGCGGGAGCAGTTCGAGCAGTCCCTCGGCGACCAGCGCGCGCAGCGCCTCGCGCACCGGGACGCGCGACATGCTGAGCTCCTCGGCGACCTCCCGCTCCACGAGCCGCGCGCCCTGCGCGTACCGCCGGTCGACGATCCGCTGGAGCACCTCCTCGCGCGCCCGCGCGCTGAGCGAGGCCGCCCCGCCCGCCCGCGCACCGCTGCCGGCCACCTCGTCCGCCCTCTTCACGCCCACGTCCGTCCCTCGCCACGCCTGCCCGGCGCCGAGGATAGTGGCGCGCTCGGCGTGGGCACGGCACGTAACGGCCTTGCCGTTTCGACGCGCGCATGATCGTATGCGGGAAGCATCGCGTGTCGGTGACGGTCCGCGTCAGACATGGAGGTGCCGAAACGAAGGGACCGCCCTTCATGGCCTCCCGTGACGGCGACCGTGCGGTCGCCCTCAGCCGACAGCTCAGCCTGACCCATGACGAACTGCGCCGGCGGCTCCGTGACCTCAAGACCGGCCTGGGACAGCGCCGGCACCGGCCGGACGACGACCGGCTCCTCACCCACTGCCTGGCCTTCTGCGCCGCCCTCACCGAGCACCACGAGGGCGAGGACGCCGGGCTGTTCGACCAGCTGGTCCGCGAACGGCCCGACCTGGCCCCGACGATCGCCAAGCTCGTCGAGGACCACGGCCTGATCAGCGGCCTGCTCACCCGCGTACGGGAACTCACCGCCCGGGCCGAGACCTCGCGCGGCCCGGCGCTGGAGGCGATCGGCCGAGAGCTCGACGGACTCGCGGCGATCATGGAGTCCCATTTCACCTACGAGGAGCGCGCCATCGGCAGCGCGCTCGACGGCCTGCCTCCCGAGACCGACCGGCCGTGGGCGGTGTTCGAACGCGACGCGCGCTGAGCCGCCCCGGGGCCCGGCGCCGGATCAGGACCAGCCGAAGCGCCGGTCCACGAGCGCGGTGAACTCCTCGAGTGACAGCACGCGGTCGCCGTTCGCGTCGGCCTCGTCGAACAGCGCCGAGGAGTCCTCGGCGTCGCCCACGCCCCACACCGGGATCACACCCTGCGCGGCCAGCGTCGGTCCCTTGGCCCGCAGGGCGGCGATGACCTCGGCGCGCGTGAGCGTGCCGTCCTGGTCGAGGTCGAGCGCGTCGAAGAGAATCCGGGCCTTGTCGCTCATGGCGTGTCCTGTTCGGTGGCCGGCGGCCGGTGGTCGGTGGCCGCCGGCGGGTGCTGTCTGCCGTAGGACGCCGACGCCGCCCGCGGGGTTGCCCCGCGGGCGGCGCCGTACGGCCTCACGCGGTCCGTGGACCACGTGCTCAGCGGATCACGAGGCGTCCCGCACCGTGCCGGTGAACTCCGTGACCGGCACCCGCTCCCAGTTCGCGTCGTAGGAGAACAGCACCGCCCGTACCGACTCCGCCGGCTCGGCGACGCCGTCCCGGACGGTGGGCACGCGCACCTCCGCGCTCGTCTGCCCGGCCGGGACGGAGAACCCGGCGTACGCGCCCTGCTCCACCGGCTGGGACAGCGGCCGCGGCGGATCGGGCACGGCGCCGAAGTTCTCCTCCAGCCAGCCGCGTTCGACGTCCGCCGAGGACAGCTCGGTGCCGTTCGTCACCGGCAGGAACTCGAACCCGCCCATGATGTCCGCGTCCGCCACGCCCGACAGCGTCACCCGCCAGGTCAGCGCCCCGCCCTCGGCCACGTCGGCCGCGACGGGCGTCAGCCGCACCGTGGGCGCGGCGTCGTCGTTGCGCGCCGTCACCCCGCCGCGGTGCGAGCCGACCACGACGCCCCGCACCGCCTTGACGAACGCGTCGTGCGTCTCGTCGTAGCCGTAGCGCGTGTTGCCGCGCACCCGTACCGGCACCTGGATGTCCTGCCGCCCCGGGCGGACCGTCACCAGACGCGAGTCGACCTCGTCGCCGCCCGGACGCGGCACGAACAGACGGACCTGGCCGCTGCCCTGGCCGCTCACTCGCACCGGAACGTGGTAGGTCCGCACGCCCGAGTCGCCCTCGTCGACCGTCAGCCGGCCGATGTCGACGCGCGGCAGCGCGGCCGGACGCACCGCCGGAGTGCCGGGCCGCCAGCCCCACGCGTCCATGAGCCAGGCCCGGCCAGCCGGGCCGCGCGGAGTCAGTTCGAGCGCGGCGATCCGCTTCAGGTCCAGGCCGGCCCGGCCGGCGGCGGCCAGCGGCACGCGGAGCTCGCGGCCCCAGTACGAAGCGGTCCGGTCGGAACCGGGCAGACCGTCCGCTCGGACCCGGCCGAGGCCGGCCCGCCGGCCCGCCGCGTCCGTCAGCGAGACGTCGAACGCGGCGCCCGTGCTGTTCGGCGGCACGATCACCCGCAGCGCCAGCGCCTCGGAGCCCGCCACCGAGACCGGGCGCGCCGCGCGCACCGTCACCGGCGTGCCCGCCCGCGTCCAGCGCATCGCGACGGCGTCGCGGCCCGGCTCACGGGCGGCCTCCCAGCCCGCGAAGTGCGGGGACCGGCCACCTGCGCCCGGATTCTCCGGGTCCTCGGGCAGGCAGGCCCGCGCGGCGTCCGGATCGACCTGGGCGCACAGCCGGCCGGCACCCGAGACGCTGACGGACGGTCCCGGCAGGAACGCCGCGGCGCGGTGCGCGCCGACGGCATGGGTGAGGACCCGGGCCGGGCCGGCCGACGGCGCACGGCGGCCGGTGCCGTCCAGCAGCGGACGGACCCGGTCGTCGCCGTCGACGAACAGCCGGGCGGCCGCGGCGACGTAGGTGGCGCCCGCGGCCTGCTGTTGCGGCGCGGTCAGCCGGGTCCCGGTGCCGGGGGAGCAGACCGGGTCCGTGGCTCCCTCCTCGGACCAGAAGTCGTCGAAGGCGGGCGCCTTCGCCTGGCCCGGAGTCCACTCGCTGTTGAAGAAGTTGTGGTTCGCGCCGACCATGTAGACCGCGCTGTGCAGCGCCGCGCCCCGGCTGACGCCCCGGGTGCCGTCGACGTAGATCTGGCCCTGCAGATCGGACACGTCGCCGTCGCAGCCCGGCAGCAGCGTCACCGACGGCACGTCCGGGACCGGGTTCTGGCCGAAGATCGTGGGCCCGACGAGGACGTTGCCGCGGATCTTCCACCGTACGGGGCCCCGCGCGCCGTCCTGGTCGGCGGGCGGCGCGGAAAGACTGTCGAGCGCGGCCCGGTTGACTCCCTCGCCGCCGCGCGAGTGGCCGACGAGCAGCACCCGCGACAGGTCGGCCGCGGCGACCTCGCGTACGACGGCGGGCGCGTCCTTGCGGTCGCCGGCCCAGTCGGCCCAGCGGGCGAGGTGCCGGCGGACCAGCGACGAACGGGCCTCGGCGCCGCCGTCCTCGGCCTGGAAGTCCTGCCCGTTGACGCCGTTGGCGGAGACCGACACCGTCACATAGCCCTGCGAGGCGAGGAGTTGCTGGACCTTCGCGTATCCCTGGTGGCTCGGTATCGGCTTCATGCCGGGCTTGCAGGGCCAGTCGCCGGTCACCTCGTCGGTGCCGGGCTTGAAACACGTGCCGTGACGGCCGTGCAGGAACAGCGCCACCGGCCGCTTGCCCGGCGCGTCGGCCGGGCCCACCACGGCCGCGCGCATCTCGACCGGCTCGGCGAAGCCCGGCAGCCGCACCGACGTCAGCGCGTACTCACCGCTCACGGTGCGATAGCGCCCGGGCACGCCCGGGTCCACCGCGTTCACGGGCAGCGGCGCCTCCGGCCGCGCCGCCGGCGCGGACGGCGTGGCGGGCCGGACCGGAGCGGACGGGCGGAGCCGGCCCGAAAGGGCGGGCCCGTCACCGTCGAGGCGCCGCCCGCCGGCCGTCACCCGCAGCTCCTTGGCGTCCTCGACCCGGGTGTCCCCGAGCGCCAGCCGGAAGCTGCGGCCGTCCTTCGCGGCCACCGGATATCCGAGCAGCCGTCCGCCGTCCCGGAACTCCACCCGCGCGTCCCCCATGGGCACGGCCTCGTCCGCGGTCCACACCAACTGCCGGTCCGCACCGGTGCCGGTGACCCGCCAGCCGGCCGGCAGGTCCTGCGGCGACGCCGTGGTCGTCGGCGTTCCCGGTGCCCCCGGGGACGGCAGCGCGTACGCCGCCCCGGGTGACGCCGCGGCCAGCGCGAGCAGCGCCACGGCGCCGGTCACGCCGCGTGTGACACGTATCAAAACGTCTTCCTCACCCTGTAGGTCTCGTCGAGACACCCGTGGTGAGCCCCGGTTCCCCCCGAGGCTCCGTGGTCACTGGCGCCTCACTCGCCCCAGGAGGACGGTGACGAGGATCCGCGGGTTGCCTGACGGCAGGTCAAACGTCCGAAACGTGCCGGTCGAAGGCCGCGCGCCTCGTAAGCTCAGGCCTTACGTCTCCCAGTCCCAGGTGTCGAAGTACGCCGGCGTCCCGCTGAGCCGGGCCTGCGTCACGGCGGCCAGCCGGTCGAAGTCCCGGGCCGGCATGAGCTCCCGCCACTCCTCCAGCGCCAGCACCCGCACCTCGTCGTGCTCCTCGGGAGACAACGCGAAGGACTCGATCTGGCGGTCGGTCAGGCGGCCGCCGTCGAAGACGAAACCGACCGAGGCCAGCGGCCAGGTCGGGCCCGGCAGCCCGAACACCGCCGCCAGGAGCCGCGGCGGACCGGGCACCACGAGCCCGGTCTCCTCCTTGGTCTCACGGACGGCCGTCTCCCACGGCCGCTCGCCCGGCTCGGCCGTACCGCCCGCCCACTGCCAGGGATGCTGGGGACTGTAGACCGAACGCAGCTGTACGGGACGGTCGCGCTCGTCGGTGAAGAAGACCGCGCCGAACACGGTCGCCTTCGGCAGGGACGCCGCGTACTCCTCGAGCGGCAGCCAGGTGTCGCTCACGCCGGGCCTCCTTCGACGAGAACCGGGCGGGTGCGCGGGAAACTTCGGAGGGGAAAGAGCAAGGCACTCACCTTTCGTGTCACCCGGCCCAACGACCGGACCAGGCGTTTCGCGCACACCTCATCCGGACGAGACGGCAGCCGAAAGACGCCCCTCAGGCGCTGCCCGGGCGGCTGCGGGGCACGCCTTAGGCTCGGACCCGGATCACCGTCCCCCACCGAAGGGATCCCGCCATGCCCGCCGAGCGCGCCACCGGAGCCGACGCCGGAGCCAACGGAACCGCCACCGGGGCCACCGGAGCCGACGGAACCGCCACCGGAGCCCACCGAACCGACGCCGGAGCCGACGCCGGAACCGCCGGGGCGGAAGCCGCACCGTCCGCCCTTCCGTCCCGCCTCGCGCGCTTCGGCCTGGGAACTGCGGCCGTCGGCCGGCCCGGCTACATCACGCTCGGCCGCGACCTCGACCTGCCGGCCGACCGCACCGTGAGCGCCCTGCGCGCCCGCACCCACGCCCTGCTCGACGCCGCCTTCGACGTGGGCGTGCGCTACGTCGACACGGCCAGGTCCTACGGCCGCGCCGAGGAGTTCGTCGGCACCTGGCTGGCCGCCCGCCCCGAGGCCGCCCGCCAGATGACGGTCGGCAGCAAATGGGGCTACACCTACACCGCCGACTGGCGGATCTCCGGAGTCGCCGCGCACGAGGTCAAGGAGCACTCACCGGCGGTGTTCGACCGTCAGATCGAGGAGACACGGGCGGCGCTCGGCCGGAACCCCGACGTGTACCTGGTGCACTCCGTCACTCCGGACAGCCCGGCGCTCACCGACCCGGCCCTGCACGCCCGGCTGGCGGACCTGGCGGCCGAGGGCGTACGGGTCGGGCTCTCCACCAGCGGACCGGCGCAGGGCGACACGATCCGCGCCGCGCTCACGGCGCGCGTGGCCGGACGACCGCTGTTCACCGCCGTGCAGTGCACCTGGAACCTGCTCGAACCGTCGGCCGGCCCCGCGCTCGCCGAGGCCCACGAGGCCGGCCTTCTGGTCGTGGTGAAGGAGGCGATGGCCAACGGCCGGCTCGCCGGCCGCAACGCCACCGGGCCCGGCACCGCCGCCCTGCGCGCCGTCGCCGCCCGCACCGGCGCGGGCGGCGACGCCGTCGCACTCGCCGCGGCGGCCGCCCAGCCCTGGGCCGACCTGGTGCTCTCCGGCGCCGCGACACGGGACCAGCTCGCCTCCAACCTCACCGCGGCCAGTCTCGCCCTCGCACCCGAGGACCTGGAACGACTGACGGCCCTCGCCGAACCGGCCGAGGCCTACTGGCGCACCCGGTCCGCCCTCGCCTGGTCCTGAATGCCGGTCACGCCCGGCCCGCGGGCCGCGTCCCCGGCCCGGCGTCGTCCGCCACCGACAGCGGCTCGGCGATGTCCTCCAGCGAGCGGCGCTCCGCGTTCACCGCGAGGAAGGCCGCCACCAGACCGGCCGCGCACATCAGGCCCGCGCCGATCTGGAAGGCCAGGACCGTGTCCGAGACGACGCCCGAAGCGGTGAGGTCGGCGAAGATCAGCGGGCCGCTGATGCCGCCCGCGGCCGTACCGACGGCGTAGAAGAACGCGATCGCCATCGCACGGGTCTCCATCGGGAAGACCTCCGAGACCGTCAGATACGCGCTCGACGCGCCCGCCGAGGCGAAGAACAGCACCACGCACCAGCACGCGGTGAGCGTGTCGGCGGTGAGCGAGCCCCGGCCGAACAGCCACGCCGTGCCGAAGAGCAGCACACCGGACAGGAGATACGTCGACGAGATCATGACCCGGCGTCCGACCGTGTCGAACAGCTTGCCGAGCAGCAGCGGGCCCATGAAGTTGCCGGCGGCGATCACGGCGAAGTAGTAGCCCGTGTGGCCGGTCGGCACGTCGAAGAACGTGGTGAGGATCGCGCCGAAGCCGAAGGTGATGGCGTTGTAGAGGAACGCCTGGCCGATGAAGAGCGACAGACCGAGGGCCGCCCGGCGCGGATAGCTGCGGAAGACGGTCTTCGCGATCAGGCCGAAGCCGATGCTCTTGCGCTGGTGGATGGTGATCTCGCCGTGCGGCGGCGGCAGCGGCCTGCCCTGCTCCCGCTCCACCTCCTTCTCGACGGCGGACACCAGTTCCTCGGCCTGCTCGCCGTGGCCGTGGATGAACTGCCAGCGCGGACTCTCCGGCACGTGCCGCCGCACCAGCAGGATGACCAGGCCGAGCACCACGCCGAGGGCGAAGCTGAGCCGCCAGCCCACGTCCATGGGGAAGATGTCGGTGTCCAGCATGACGATGGACAGCAGTGCTCCGCCGATCGCGCCCAGCCAGTAGCTGCCGTTGATGATCAGGTCGACCCGGCCCCGGTAGGTGGAAGGGATCAGTTCGTCGATCGCCGAGTTGATGGCCGCGTACTCGCCGCCGATGCCGAAACCGGTGAGGAAGCGGAAGAGGAAGAACCACCAGGACTCGAACGACAGCGCGGTGAGCGCGGTCGCCGCGAGGTACACGGCGAGCGTCACCATGAAGAGCTTCTTGCGGCCGTGACGGTCGGTCAGCCAGCCGAAGAACAGCGCGCCGGAGCACGCGCCGGCGACGTACAGGGCGGCGGCGGTGCCGGTGACCTGGGCGGAGGTGATGTCGAGGCCGCTGCCCTCCTCGGCGAGACGGCCGGCGATGTTGCCGACGATCGTGACCTCCAGACCGTCCAGGATCCAGACGGTGCCGAGGCCGATCACGATCATCCAGTGCCAGCGCGACCAGGGGAGGCGGTCGAGACGGGCCGGAACGGCGGTGGTCACGGTGCCCGTGGACGCGGACGAGGCCGCGGGCGGCGGTGTCGGTTTCGTGGTCATGCTTCCCTCCTGGTCCTTCAGGCGGCATGTCATTCCCCCTGCGTCCGGAGGTGACCTGTCCAGCTTGTGGGCGAGGCGGAGGTCCCACAACAAGATCGACCGCCGTCCGGGCGCGTACGCTCGGACGGGCCGGGCAGGAGCGGGCGGGGCGGCACGACCACGACAAGGCGAGGGAGCACGTGACACAGCGCACCGGACCGGACGCCCGCTACGCCGATCTGCTGCGGCGGCTGCGCCGTGACCCGTTCGTCGTCCAGACGGTGCGGTCGACGGCGGCGGCGACCATCTCGTACGTCGTCGCGCTCTGGCTCAGCAGCGAGCCGGCGCCCCTGACGGCCCCTCTGACCGCCCTGCTCGTCGTGCAGGTCACGCTCTACTCGACGCTCACCACGAGTCTGCGCCGGGTCAACTCCGTCGTCGTCGGCGTCCTCATCGCCATCGGGTTCAGCGTGATCGTCGGACTCTCCTGGTGGAGCCTCGCGCTGGTCATCCTGGCCTCGCTCGTCGTCGGCCGGTTCGTGAAGGTCGAGGAGTTCATCCCCGAGGTCGCCATCAGCGCGATGCTGGTGCTCGGCGTCACCCAGGTGGCCCACACCGCGTGGGACCGCGTCCTGGAGACCCTGATCGGCGCGGTCGTCGGCATGCTGTTCAACCTGGTGCTCGCCCCGCCCGTCTGGGTGGACACGGCCGGGTCGTCGATCGAGGACCTGGCCCGGCGGATGCGGAGGCTGCTGCTCGACGTGGCGGAGGAGTTCACCGGCGCGCCGGCGGTGGAACGGGCGGCGGCGCGGCTGCACGAGGCGCGGCGGCTCGACAACGACGTGGCCGAGGTGGACGGCGCGCTGCGCACGGCGGAGGACAGCCTGCGGCTCAACCCGCGGGTCAAGGAGGGCCTGCTGCACCGCATCGTGCTGCGCACCGGACTGGACACGCTGGAGATCTGCGCCGTCGTGCTCCGCGTGCTCGCCCGCACCGTCACCGACCTGGCGAAGGCGCGCGACGGCGCGGAACTGCTGCCCGGCCCGACCGCGCTCGCCCTCCAGGAGACGGCCCAGCACACCGCCGACGCCTTCGTCAGCTACGCCGTCCTCGTGACCTCCTCCGGCAGCGAGGCCGCCGAGGCCGCCGAGACCCGCCTCGCGGGCGAACTGCGCGCCGCCCGCGCCCGCCGGGACGCCGCCGCCGGCCTGCTCCTCGCCCTCGCGCTGCGGGACTCCGCCCAGTGGCAGCTGTACGGAGCGCTGCTCGCCGAGGTCGACCGCGTCCTCGACGAGCTGGACCCCGAACACCGCGGCCGCCGCCTCATGGAGGAGCTCGACCGCCACACCGCCGCCCGCCGCGAACGCCGCCGCCGCCTCGGCCGCCGCCGCCCGAGCGCCCCGGCACCGCACTGACCGACCGGCACCGCCCGAGGGGGCGCCGCACTGACCGACCGGCACCGCCGGAGCACCCCGGCGCCGCACTGACCGACCGGCACCGCACCGACCGTCCGGCCAGGCCGGCCAGGCCGGCCAGGCCGGCCAGACCGGACCGACCGTCCGGCCCGCCCGCGCCGTCCGGCCCATCTGTGCGGTCCGGACCGTCCGTGTGGTCCGGCCCGACCGGCTCGTCCGTGCGGTCCGGACCGACCGGACCGCCCGCGTGGTCCGGCCCCGGGCGCCGCCCGGGGCGAGCGGCTCCCTAGCGGTTCTCGAAGTCCTTCCGCAGGTCGTCGAGGATGTCCGCCGCCTCGTGCAGGTCCGCGGCCCGGCAGCGGGCCGAAGCCGCGCTGAGGCGGGTGAGCGCGGCCGGAACGCGGTCGAGGCCGTTGGCCTCGATCAGGGCCGCGACGCGCACCGCCTCGGCCCGGGGCACCTCGCCCTCCTCGCCGTCCTTCTCGTGCGTGGCGACCGCCGCCTCCGCCGCGGCCAGCGCCTCGGTGAAGCGCTCGGCCTCCGCGAGGACGCGGGCGCGCCGGTAGTGGACCGAGCCCTGCTGGTAGAACAGGCCGGCGGCCTCGGCCTCGTCCGCCGGAAGGGCGGCCAGCAGCGCGTCCGCCCGGTCCAGGTGGTCCAGGGCCGCGTCCAGGCCCTCGGGACCGCGGGCCAGCATCGTCAGCCGGGCGAACTCGCGCATCATGTGGCTGATCATGGGCGGGTTCGGCGCCTCGGCGTGCGCGGCGACGGCCCGCTCGTACGCCGTGGCCGCCGCGTCCCAGCGGTCGGCGAGCGCCAGCGTGACCGCGGCCTCGCCGGCGACCAGCGTGTGCACCTGACGGTCGTCGTCCCATGCGGCGACGATGTCCGCGAGCCGCAGGAACTCCTCGGCCGAGGCCAGGTACTCCTCCAGCTCCCGCAGCCCGCGCGCCAGCGACAGCCGGGCCTGGGCGAGCACCCGCTCGTCGACGGACCCGTCGGAGCCGTCGGAGCCGTCGGACCCGTCGGAGCCGGCGGCGCCGGCCGAGGGCGAGCCCGGCTCCTCGGCGGGCGCGGACAGCACCGACTCCAGGACCGCCACCGCGTCCGCCTGCTGCCCGCCGCCCGCGAGGACGTCCGCGAGCTGGAGGCGCACGTCGGTGGCCTCGGCGTGCTCCCCGTCCTGGTCGAAGCGCGCCGCCGCCTCCGACAGGTGCCGCACCGCCGCGCTCGTGTCGCCCGCGTGCGAGGCGGCGTGCCCGAGCAGCGCGTACGTCGGCGCCAGCGGGAAGTCCGTGTCGTCGGACCGCACGGCGTCGGCGATCGCCTGGTGCAGCAGCTCCATCGCCTCGGCCGGCTGGTGGCGGCTCATCAGCAGCTGGGCGAGCAGGCCCCGCGGCCGCGAACCGCGCCACGGCCGCCCGGAGGCGTCCACCTCGGCCAGGGCGGTGCGCAGCTCCGCCTCGGCCAGGGCGAAGTCGCCGCGCCGGGCGGCGACGTCCGCCACGTACTGCCGCGCACTCGCCGCCTGGTGCGGCACGCCGAGCCGCTCGGCCTCCGCCCGCAGCCTCTCGGCGCGCTCCTCGAACCACGCCACGGCCGCCTCGGACGGCTCCGGCAGCTGCCGCGTGAGGTCCTGGTAGGCGGCGAACGCACAGGCGTTGAGCAGCGTGAGGTATTCGAAGACCCGCGCCTCGCCCACGTCGTTCCCGGCCGCCGTCTCACCGGCGGCGGGCCGCTCGCCGGTGAACGGCGCGTCGGTCATCAGGCGCTCCGCCTCGCGCAGGGCCTCCTCCAGGCCGGCCCGCCGCGCGTCCGCCCGCTCCTCGCCGCCCGCCTCCGCCGGGTCGGGGGCCGACTCCCAGGCCAGGGCGCGGGCCCGCGCGGACACCGTGTGCCACGCCATGCCGACCCGCTCGAACAGCTCGGCCGCCCGGCGCAGTTCGGCGACGCCCTCGACGTCGCGGTCCTCCCGCCCGCACCGGGCGGCCCGGTGCTCGGCGAGCTGCGCCCGCAGCAGGTCCTCGGGCCCCACCTCCCCGCCGGGCGTGCCGGTGCCGTCGGCGAGACGCTCGGCGACGCGGTCCCACAGCCGGTGCGCGCCGGGGTGTCCCTGGTGGTCCAGGCGGCGGGCCTCCCGGACGAGCGCCGTGAAGTCGTCCGGCACGGCCGTCACGACCGCGGCCGGCGCGGCCGGCGGCACCGCGGCCGCGCGGGCGGCCGGGGTGCGCAGCCCGAGCGGCAGCGGCTCGTCGAGCAGCGGGCGCCGGGCGAGCCGCTCCCGCCGGCGGTCCCCGACGGCGCCCGTGCCGTTGCGGGCGTCGAAGGCGGCGGCGATGCGGTCCGCCTCGGCGCGGACATGGGCGAGGAGCTCGCCCGCGGTCCAGTTCCGGCCGGGCGGGCCGGCGACCACGGTGCCGGCGTGACCGTCCTCGACCAGCCGGGCGACGAGCACCTCCACTCCGGTGAGGAAGCCGAGCCGGGCGAGCGGCGCGCCGCCCGTCTCGAACAGCGGCCGGTTCTCGGCCAGGATCTCCAGCCCGCGGCCCTCGTTGCGCGTCAGGGCGCAGAACTCCAGATGGAGCCCGACCTCGTGGCGCATCCCGGTGTTGCCGCGGACCCGCCGGTAGCCGGTGAGGTGGTGGGAGCGGGCCTCGTCCAGGCGGCCGGTGCGCAGCAGCGGCAGCAGGGCGCGCGCCTGGCTCAGCTGCGGCTCCTCGCTGCAGCTCTGCGCTCCCTCCAGGACCGGCCGCCAGGTGTCCAGGGCCCCGGCGTCGTCGCCGGCCGCCACCCGGTGCCAGGCGAACTGCCGGGTCTCGCAGGCCTCGCAGTCGCTCAGCTCGGTACGGGGCCGGGTGGCCCACAGGTCGTACGCGTCCTCGACGCCCTCACCGGTGTGCGCGGCGACGTGGTAGCGCATGGCCGCCACCGGCTGCATGCCGTGCTCGGCGGCCTCGTAGCGGTCGCGCATCTGGTCGATCCAGCCGTGCAGCGTGGCCAGCGGCACCTCGGGCACCTGGAGCAGGGAGGTGGTCACCCACTTGAAGCGCCAGAAGACCTGGTGCGCCTCGTAGGCGCTGAAGGCGTCGGGCGCGGTGTCCCAGAGCCTCAGCAGCCGGGCGAAGACGACGGGCGACTTGCGGTGCTCGCCGGTGAACTCGTACGCCGTCATCAGCTCCATGAGGGCGGTGACGAGGACGTCGGGCTCCTCGAACTGCTCCGCCGCCTCGACCAGTTCCTCGGCGGTGACGGTGCGCGGCAGGCCGTGCGGGCGGTCGTGGTTCTCCCGCATCGCCTCGAGCACGGCCTCGGGGGTGTCCAGCATCTACAGTTCCTTCCGGGGCCCGGTGCCGGTGTCCGTACCGGGCGTGTCCGTGCCGGGGTGGTGCATGGCGTGGGTGAGCAGGCCGATGAAGGCCCGGTTGAGCAGGGCGCTCTCGGTGGCCTTGAGCGGGCGGCGGCTGAGCAGCAGGGCCTGCCCGTAGAGCGCCTCGGCCGTGGTGACCGCGAGGCCGCGCTCGATGATCGTGATCGCCTGGCGGACCAGCGGGTTGAGGTGGTTCAGGACCAGCTGGGCGCGCGGGGTCTCGTGGCGCAGCGAGCCCAGGATGTCGGCCCACAGGCCGTCGCTGTCGGCGGCGAGGCCCGACCGGGTCCGCTCGTGGCGCGCCTCGCGGTTGTCGAGGAGCAGCGCGGGCGCGGTGACCGGCTGGAAGTCGCGCAGGACGACGTCGCAGTCGTGCACGCCGAGGGTCTCCCGGGCGACGGCGAGGAAGGCCGCCGCGCGCAGTTCGGCGGTCGGGTCGACGGCGTCGAGGTGGGCGGTGACGGTGGCCGGGTCGAGGTCGGTGACGGCCGTGCCCGGGCGGATCTCGGGCAGCCGGTGCACGAGGTCCCGGTCGTAGGTGTAGCCGCCGTTGACCACGCCGAGCCCGGCGGCCGAGGCGATCGGGGCGACCTGGCGGAACTCCTCGACGCTCCGGGCGACCAGCACGGTCGGGTGGGCCCGGGCGAACTCCTCCAGGGTCACGTTGCCGTCGGTGGTCTCGAACGGCAGCCACGGCAGCACGATGCGCAGCAGCTCGTCGTCGTAGCGGGCGAGCGCCTTGACCGCGAGGTGGTGGGTGTCGATGAAGCGGTGCAGCAGCGCCGGGTCGCTGGCGGCCAGGCTCGTGAGCCAGTCGCGGATCCGGTCGCCGAGGGCGTCCCGTACGGCGGACAGGGTGCCGTCCTCGTACAGCGACTCCCGGGACGCGGTCGGCCGCAGGCTCGTCGTGTCGACCACGCAGCGCACGAAGAAGGCCCAGTCCGGCAGGAGTTCGGGCGCCTGGTCGGTGAGCAGCATGCCCTTCAGGTGCACCCGGTGGCCGGCCCGCTGCGCCGGGCTCACCGGCGTGGGCAGCACGTAGGCGACACCGCGCAGGCCGGCGGCCGGCAGGTCGAGCTCGATGGTGTCGAGCGGGGTGAAGTCGAACAGCGTGCGGCAGTACGCGCTCAGCGCCTCGCGGCGGGCCAGCGGGGAGCGGTGGGTCTGCTCCCACGGCGGCGTCTCGTTGATCCGGTGGGTCTCGCCGCGCGGTCCGACGACGGTGACCTCGTGCCGCAGCAGACCGCCGTAGTGCCGGGCCAGGGCGACGACCTGCTCGGGGCTCGTCCACTCGGCGTTGTCGGCGCGCGGCGTCAGCCGCACGGTCGTGCCGGGCTCGGGCACGGCGGAGGCGGGCAGGGCGCGCAGGGTGTAGCGGCCGTCGGAGTGGCCGCGCCACTCGACGGCGGGCGCGGCCGGGTCGGCCGCCGACCGGCTGAGCACCGTGATCTCGTCGGCCACGACGAAGCAGGCGAGCAGGCCGATGCCGAACTGGCCGATGAACTCCCCGCGCGCGGCGTCGAGTCCGGCGCCGTCGAGCGCGCCGTCGGCGGTCCGCTTGGAGCTGCGGCCGATGGTCGCGAGGAAGCGGTGGACGTCGGCCTCGGTCAGACCGATGCCGGTGTCCGTGACGGTGAGCGTGTCACCGGTGGTCACCGTGATCGTGCCGGGCGCGCCGGGCGTGACCGCCTGGCGGGCGGTGATGGCGTCGACGGCGTTCTGCAGCAGCTCCCGGAGGTAGACGCGGGGGCTGGAGTAGAGGTGGTGGGACAGCAGGTCGACCAGACCGCGCAGGTCGACCTGGAAGGTGTGGGCGGTCTCTGAGTGGGACACCTGGTGACGTCTTTCGGTGGGGCGGTGCGGGACGGAAGGGGTACGGCCGGGGCTCAGCGCCAGGCGGCCGCACGCCGCTGGGTGTACGCGGCGGCCGGGTCGGTGGCCATGTAGTGCCACGGGAACTCCGTGACCCGGCCCTCGGTGGCCTCGAAGCACTCGCGCGCCGAGGCGTGGTCGCCGGCCAGCGAGAAGGCCATGGCGAAGGAGTTGAGCAGCTGGAGCCACGCGCCCCGGCGGACGAAGTCCGGATGCCGGTAGGAGTGGTCGGCGGCTTCGGCGAGGGAGCCGGCCACCTCGGGCCGGCGCATGTACGCGGCGTCCTCGCCCGGGTCGAGCGAGAGCCACTGCTCGATGTGCGCGATCGCGACGAGCTGGCCGAGCAGGGTGCCGCCGGGCGCGCCGAACGCGGAGGCGCGCGCGAAGGCGTGCATCTCCTCGTGCGAGCCGCTCCACTTCTCGCAGACCTGCTGCAGCTGCTGCTGGTGCGCGCCGAGGTGGTACGGGTCGCGGCGCACGGTCGCCTCGAACCGGCGCCGTGCGACGACCTGGCCGACCTGCAGGCCCCGGCCGGCGATCTGGAGGCCGTACCAGGGCGAGGTCCAGCCCGGCTCGCGCTCGGCGACCTCGTACAGCCACTCCTCGGCCTGCCGCAGCCGGGCGTGGAACACCTCGAACTGCTCGCGCGAGACGTCCTTCGCCCGCGCGCCGGTCCGGGCCTCCCAGCCCCAGCTGACGTGCCGGAGGCCCGCCACGAGCCGCGGCAGCGCCGCCTCCGGCTCCGCCTCGAGCACCGGGGCGATCCACCGCTCCACGCCGGCCGTGTCGGCCACGGCCCAGAGCAGCTCCGTGCGGTCCTCCCGCTCGGGCCGGGCCTCCAGCACCTCCCGTACGGCCTCCCAGTCGGCCGCCTCGGCCGCCACCCGCACCCGCCACGCGTCGGGATCGCCCGAGTCCTGCTGCATCCGCGCGGCCGGCGGTCGCTGGCTGCCCTTCCCCGCCCATCTCCCCAGCGTGAGCCCCCAGTCACGGAGCAACGCCATGTCCCCACCCCTTGGTCCGTCCGAACGGGCAGGTCGGTGATCAGCCCGCCCGGTGGAGTAGTGACTATCACGCGCGACCGACAATCGCACACCTGTATTCCCGGGTCGGGCACGGGCGGCAAACCCTCGCGAGTTACTTGGCGGTAGGTGATGATGGAGGTCATCCATCCACACGGTCGGGGGCTGAACAGCGGTGACGACATTCGAGGAACGAACCACGGTGCACGCCTTCCGGGACGACGCCCTGGGCGAGCACGACGCCGTCGGGCTCGCCGAGGCGGTCCGGCGCGGTGAGGTCGGTGCCGCCGAGGTCGCCCGGGACGCCGCGGCCCGGGTGCGCGCGGTCGAGGCGCGGCTCCACGCGGTGCAGGTGCGCATCGACGTCCCGGCGCACGCCACCGGCGCGGGCGGCGCGTTCGCCGGAGTGCCGAGCTTCGTCAAGGACAACACCGACTATCAGGGCCTGCCCACCGGCCACGGCAGCTCCGCCTTCACCCCGCGGGCCGCGCGCCGCCACGCGCCCTTCGCACGGCAGTTCCTGAGCACCGGCGTCACCGTGCTCGGCAAGACCCGGCTGCCCGAGTTCGGCTTCAGCCCGAGCACGGAGTACGAGGGCGCGGAGCCGGTCCGCAACCCCTGGCACACCGGATTCTCCGCGGGCGGCTCGTCGGGCGGCAGCGCGGCGCTGGTCGCCTCCGGCGCGGTGCCGATCGCCCACGCCAACGACGGCGGCGGCTCCATCCGGATCCCCGCCGCCTGCTGCGGACTCGTCGGACTCAAGCCGACCCGCGGCCGGGTCGTGCCGAACGCCCAGAGCCGTCAACTGCCTCTGGACATCGTGTCCGACGGCGTGCTGACCCGCTCCGTACGCGACACGGCCGCCTTCCTCGCCGCCGCCGAGCGGCACTGGCGCAACACCGCGCTGCCGCCGCTCGGCCTGGTCGAGGGTCCCTCCGGGCGCCGGCTGCGCATCGGCTTCCTCGTCGACTCACCGAACGGCGTGCGCTCCGACGCCGCGACCCGGGATGCCGTCACCGGGACCGTGGCGACGCTGGAACGGCTCGGCCACACCGTGGAACCGGTCGAGCTGCGCATCGACCCGCGCTTCACCGAGGACTTCCTCACCTACTGGGGACTGCTGTCGTTCCTGCTCGGCGTCACGGGCCGCACCCTCGGCACGGACTTCGACCGGCGGCGCATGGACGGCCTCAGCCGCGGACTGCGCGAGACGTACCTCGAGAACTGGCGGCGCACACCGGGCGTCCTCAAGCGCCTGAAGCAGACCAAGGTGGCCTACGCGGCGGCGTTCCGCGGCCTCGACCTCATCCTGTCGCCGGTGCTCGCCCACACCACGCCGCGGCTCGGCCACCTCAGCCCGGACGTGGCCTACCCCTCGCTGATCGAACGGATCCTCGCCTACGTCGCGTTCACGCCGGTCAACAACGTCGTGGGCACGCCCTCGCTCTCGCTGCCCGCCGCGACCGCGACCGAGGACGGACTGCCCGTCGGCGTGATGTTCTCCGCCCGGCCCGGCGCCGAACGCACCCTCCTGGAGGTCGCGTTCCAGCTGGAGGCCGAGCAGCCGTTCCGGCGCGTCCAGGACCTGGGCGGCCCCGCCGGTCAGTAGAGCGCGGCGCTGAGCAGCGGGCCGTGGAAGCGGCCGCGGACCGGACGGTCCGGGTCGCCGTAGTAGCCGAAGCGCGGGTCGTCGCGCCGGTGGCGGTCGGCGTCTGAGACGATCCGGCGCACCGTGCGGGCCGGATCGTCCTCGGCGCACGGCCCGTGCGCGACGCACAGCGCGGTCACGCCGGCGGCGACCGCGGCCGCCGCGCCGGTCCCGGTCACGAGCGTCGGCAGCGGCACGTCGGCGGGACCGGTGAAGGCGACACACACGCCGGGCGCGGCCACGAGGTGCCGCCGGTCGGCCGCCGACCGGGCGAAACCGGCGAGCGGCAGCGCCACCTGGTCGTCCAGGAAGCCGAAGGAGCCGTAGTCGGTGCCCCGGCAGTCGGCCGCGCCGCGCCCGCCGGGGCGGCCGTCGAAGTCGGCCACGGCGGTCGCGGTCAGCACCTCGTCGTAGGCGGCGGGCACGGAGAGGTCGACGTCCCAGCGGAAGCTGCCCGCGGCCGCGACGAAGGTGACGCCCGCGCGGGTGGTGGTGCAGACCGCCAGGTGCAGCGCGTCACCGTTGACGGTGCCGCACCGACCGTCGTCCGCCGGTGCGAGGTCGGTCCTGGCGAAGGCCAGGGTGGCCACGTGGATGTCGTTGCCCGGGTCGCCGTCGGCGCGGGTCGCGGCGACCCGGTCGAGCGCGCACAGCAGGGACGAGTCGGTCGCGGTGCCGCCGTCGTCGGGGAAGACCTTGTACGACCACAGCGGGACGCCGGGCGCCACGCCCACGACGCCGGTCCGGTTGTCCCGCGCGCCGACGGCCCCGGCGACGGCGGTGCCGAAGCCGGCCGGGTCGGACAGGCTGGCCCCGGGAACGACGGGCTGCCCGGTGACGCAGTCGGTGCCGCCGCGGACGTCCAGGTCGGGATGGCCGCCGCTGATGCCGCTGTCGACGACCGCCACGTTGACGCCCGTGACGGCGCCGCGGCCGTCGCCGGAGCGCGCGGAGGAGCGTTCGGCGTCGATCCGGTCCGCCCACTCGGGCAGGCACTGGCGGCGGGTGACGTCGACGGCGGTGCGGCAGGGCGAGGTGCCGGGCCGGGCCGGCGAGGTGCCGGGCCGGACCGGGCCGTCCGCCGTCCGCGTCGCGGAACGGTAGGTGTGCTCACGGGACACGAACCGCACCTCGGGCGAGCGCCCGAGCGCGGCGGCCTGGTCCGGCGTGAGCGCGGCCGCGTAGCCACGCAGCGCGTGCCGGAACACGACCTCGGGCGCGACCGGGGCACGGCCGAGGGAGCGCAGGTGCCGCGCGGCGAGCGCGGACGGATCGGCGGACGCGGTGTCGGCCAGGACGACGACGTAGCGGTCCGTCCGCTGCGGGCCCGCGGCGCGCACCGAGGGCGCGAGGACGCCGGGAAGGGCCGTGGCCAGCACCAGGGCGGCCAGCACGCTCGTACGGCGGGAGAAGTTCACGCCTGCTCCTGTCTTGGGTTGCGCTGGGGGCGAGACACCTCTAGTAGCTGCCGGCGTGGACGAGGGGGCCGTAGTGGCGGCCCGGGACCGGGCTGTGGTCGTCGCCCTCGAAGCCGTACGAGGGATGGGCGCGCTCGTAGCGGCGGGCGTCGGCGGTGAGGATCCGGACGTTGTCCACGGGCCTGGCCGGGTCGCACGGCCCGTAGGCGAGGCACAGGACGGCGGTGCCGGCCGCCGCCGGAGAGGCGAAGCTGGTGCCGTCCACGGCCGCGTACGAGCCCTGCTGGACGGAGCTGGTGGTCAGGACGCAGACGCCGGGCGCGGAGACGGTGTGCAGCCGGTCCTCGCGCTTGCGGACGAAGTCGCTGAACTCCAGGGTGGCCTGGTCGTCCTGCTCCCCGAAGGCGCCGTAGTCGGCGCCGTAGCAGTCGGGCGCCGACCGCGCGCCCGGCTTGCCGTCGAAGTCGGTCATGGCGGTCGCGGCCAGCACCTCCTGGTACGCGGCGGGCGCGCGCCGGGCCAGGTCGACGTTGTCGTTGCCGGCCGCGGCGACCATGGTCACTCCGGCCCGCGCGGCCGCGCACACGGCCATGTGGAACGTGTCGCCGTCGACGGTCCCGCACGCCCCGTCGTCCGTGTCCTCCCGGTCGTCCTCGGTGGTGGCCAGGCTCATGTTGACCAGGTGGATGTCGTTGGAGGGATCCTGGTCCGTGCGGGTCGACACGATCCAGTCGAGTCCGCAGAGCAGCACGGTGTCGTCGGTGGTCGCGCTCTCGTCGTCGGGGAACACCTTGACCGCCCACAGCGGCGCGCCGGGCGCCAGGCCCACGATCCCCTGGTCGTCGTCCTTGGCGGCGATGACACCGGCGGCCTCGGTGCCGTGCGGGTCGCCCACCACGAGGCTGTTGCCGGGCACGACGGGGCTGCCGCCGAGACAGTCGGCGCCGCCGCGGACGTCGAGTTCCGGATGGGTGCCGTCGATGCCGCTGTCGAGGACCGCCACGTTCACACCGGTGACGGAGCCGCGGCCGTCGCCGGAGCGCGCGGAGGAGCGTTCGGCGTCGATCCGGTCCGCCCACTCGGGCAGGCACTGGCCGGTGCCGCTCGCCGTCCGGCAGGCGGTGGGCGCGACGGCGAGGCGATGGGCGGGAGGTGAGGCGCGGTAGGTGCGCTGGGGGTTGACGAACCGTACGGCGGGGTCGGTGCGCAGCCGGGCGGCCTCGGCCGGCGTCAGCCGCGCCGCGTAGCCGCGCAGGGCGTGCCGGTAGACGGCGGTCGCCGCCGAGCCCGCCGAGCCCGCCGCGTAGCGCCGGTTCAGCCGGGCCGCCGCCGCTCCCGGGTCGTCCGTGCCGTCCTTCAGCACCACCACGTACGCGGCCGTCCCGGCGGCCCGGGCCCCGGTCTCCGCGCGGGCCGGGGCCGGCGGCGCGGCCGCGGCCAGCGCGCACAGCGCGAGCACACCGGTCAACCGCAAGACGATCGCGGTGCGCGCCGTCGCCGACGACGGCGTCGCCTACGGCACGGTCGGCGACGACCGCCCCGACGCGCCGGTGGCCCGGCTCGACCTCACCACGCCGGCCGGCGACGCCAAGGTGCTCGGCGCCGGCGTCGTGATCCCGCAGCACACCGCCGTGGCCGGCTCGGGCCTCTTCGTCACCCGCGACGCGCATCAGAACCTGCTCGTCGCCCTGCGCCCCGCACGCTGACCCGCCCGCCCGCCCGCCGGCCCGCCCGCCGCCGTCGTCGCAGCACCGCGGAGGCCGGCCACCGTCTGGTCCGGCCCCCGCGGACCTGCCCGTCCGGCCCCTGACGTACGCTTCGCCCGCACGTCGAGAACAGGGGAGGGCGCGTGGAACGCCGAGCGTTGATGCTGGCCATGGGCGGGTTCGTGGGAGCCTGGGGCGGCGGCGCCGTGCTGGGCGCGACGCCCGCCGCGGCCGCCGGATCCGGCGTCGTCGTGGACGTCACCGCCCACGGCGCCAAGGGCAACGGGACCACCGACGACACCGCCGCCTTCCAGAGCGCCCTCGCGGCGGTGAAGACCGTGCCCGGCGGCGCGACCCTGCTGATCCCGCCCGGTACGTACCCCATCGGCACCAGCCTCGTCCTCGGCGCCGGGACGACCGTCTCCGCGTACGGCGCGCGCATCGTCCGCCTCTGGAACAGCGGCGCGCTGCTGAAGAACTTCGACTCCGTCACGAAGGTGTACGGCTACGAGGGCGCCGGCTCCCTCGCCGTCCTCGGCGGCACCTGGGACATGCGCGGCAGCGTCTACACCAGCCAGAGCGACGCCATCGGTTTCGCCCACTGCGACGGCGTCCTGGTCAAGGACTGCACCTTCGTCGACACGCCTTCCGCGCACGCCGTCGAGCTCAACGCGGTCCGCAACGCGGCGATCGTCGACTGCGTCTTCGACGGCCACCACCCGGGCGACGGCGCGAGCCTCACCATGAAGGAGGCGGTGCAGATCACCTGCGCCACCACCGGCAACCTGCCCGCCCCCGCCTACGACTCCACCGCCTGCCAGGACATCCTCATCACCGGATGCACGCTGCGCGCCGGCACCACCACCGGGCCCTTCGGCGCCCTGTGCGGCGACCACGCGGGCGCCGCGGGCGTGACCCACCGGCGCATCAGGGTCATCGGCAACACGGTCGAGAAGTCCGGTGCCTACGGCATCCGGGCCGCCGACTGGCAGGACTCCGTCATCGCCGACAACACGATCGGCGGCGTCGCCGTCCACGGCATCTACCTCAACTCGCCCAAGGGCAACGCCCTCACCGGCATCACCGTCTCCGGCAACACCATCCGCGACGTCGACGGCAGCAGCGGCATCTCCGTCACCGCGGGCACCACCGGCGCCCGGCACCGCGACATCACCGTCACCGGCAACACCGTCGTCTCGGTCAGGGGCGAGGCCGGCATCTACGCCGCGCAGACCGACGGCCTCACCGTCACCCGCAACACCGTCACCACCACCGTCCGCCTCACCACCGGCGGCAACTGCCAGGGCATCCACGTCCAGAACGCCCCGTACGCGATCGTCGCGGGCAACACCGTCAGCGACGTCCAGGGCGACGGCATCGGCGTCGACTTCGGCAGCGCGGCCGACGCCACCGCCGCGCCCGGCGCCCTGATCGCCGACAACACCGTCTCCACCTGCGCCGGCCCCGGCATCAACACGGGCGTCGACGGCGCCACCGTCCGCCGCAACCACGTCACCGGAGCCACGGCCTACGCCGTACGGATCGGCGGCAAGGCCGCCGGCACCCTCGTACAGGCCAACACCGTCGAGGCGGTCACCGGCGGGGCCTCGGGAGCGGCGGTCGGCGTGATGGCGGGCTCCGCCGGCACCTGGGTCGCCGGCAACGACCTCACCGCCCGCGGCGCCGGCACCCCGGCGATCGTGGACAACGGCACCGGCACCACGGCGGTCCAGAACACGATCTGACGCCGCGGCGGTAGGGTGCACGTCGTGAGCGGGAGGCAGGGCTTACGGGCCGGGGCGGGGGACATCATGGACACGTACCTGCTGCACGAGGGCCGGTGGGCGTTATGGCTGGTCTGCGTGTGCTATCTGGTCGTGGTGTACATCACCTGCCGGGGCCTGATCGCCGCACCCCGCTACCGGCTCCTCCAGGCCCGCATCGGCGACTGCCGGGCCCGGGTGACGGTCCTCACCGAGACCCTCCGCGCCGCCGGCACGGACCCGTCACCCGCCACGGCCTCGGCCCTCGCCGCGGTCACCGAACGCCTCGACGCGCTCGACCGCAACGGCCAGGTCGTCTGGCGACTGCTGCGGCGCCACTGGGTGCTGGCCATCCCGCTCTCCAAACTCGCCTCCGCCTGGCGGACCCTGCACGAGGCGGAGACGCGGCTCCTGCGCCTGGAGGATCCCGAGGAGACCGCCCTGCGCGCCCGCGGCCTGCGGCTGCGCCTGGCCGCCGAACCCGGCCCCGTCAACGACGCGATCGCCGCGGAACTCGCCGCCCACGAGGGCGAGGCGGCGACCGAGCGGGCCATCCTGGTCGCCGCCACCGAGCGGATCCACGACCAGGAGGACGGCGAGTTCGAGCGCGAGTACGAGCTCCAGCGCACCGCGCTCTGGCTGGCGCTGACCGGACTCGGGGCGGCGCTGCTGATCGGCCTCGTCTTCGACCACCGGCTGTCCATGCTCGCCGGCGGCCTCGGCGGTTTCCTCTCGCCGCTGATCGGCGTCATGCGCGCCCAACGGCCGTCCTCCTGGGGCGTGCTGGTGCTCGCACCGGTGGGCGGGGCGCTCGCGGCGCCCGGCGGTCTGCTCCTCGTCCGCATGCTCGCCGACCCGGAACTCAACGTGCTCGGCCAGGTCTTCCTGGAGAACTCCTGGGGCGCTCCCGCGCGCCCGATCTCGCTGGCGATCGCCCTGCTCTTCGGCTTCTCCGGCACCCTCTTCTCCCGCCTGGCCCTCGCCGCCACCGGCCAGCTCGCCCCGGCCCAGGCCCGAGCGCCGCAGGCGGCCTCCGGCGTGCGCGTCCTCTAGGGCCGCCTGGGGAGCGGTCCACACGGCCTAGCACAGCCGCGCCGTGCTCGTCGCCACAACCGGCGAGACGGTCCGCCGGCGGCGGCGCGGTGGGAGCATGGGGCCCGTCAGCACCCATCAGGAGGGGCCATGAGGAGTGACGTCCGTGAGCGGCTCGCCGGGCTCGGGCTGCGGCTGCCGGAGGTGAGCCCCCCGAAGGGGGCCTACGTGCCGGCCGTGCGCAGCGGCGGGCATGTCTTCGTCGCCGGGCAGATCCCGCTGACCGGCGGGGAGCTGACCGCGACCGGCCGGGTCGGCGCGGAGGTGACGGCGGAGCGGGCGAAGGAGCTGAGCCGCCAGTGTGCGCTGGCCGCACTGGCGGCCGCGGACTCGGTCGCCCCGCTGGAGGAGGTGGTGCGGGTGGTGAAGGTGGTCGGATACGTGTCCTCCGCGCCCGGGTTCGTCCGGCAGGCCGCGGTGGTCGACGGGGCCAGCGAGCTGCTCCTCGAGGTGTTCGGCGAAGCAGGCCGGCACGCGCGCAGTGTGGTCGGGATGGACATCCTGCCGCTCGACGCGCCCGTCGAGATCGAGATCGTGCTCGAGGTCGTCGAGGACGCGGCGCGCTGACGTAAAGGCCGAAGAGGGCGACCCGGGGGCCCGACGGTGTGCCCCTGGCCCGGCCCGGCGACGCGGCCCCGGGGGCCCGGCGGCGTATCCCGGGCCCGGCCCTGCGCGGGCCGCTCGCCCGGTGACGGCGTTCAGCCAATGCGTACCGCCGTGCCCGTCACCTCGATCCCGCTCGCCGGCTCGGCGGGAACGCCCACCGTGAGCAGGCTCGGACGCCCCATGTCCACGCCCTGGTGGATCGTCAGCACGGCGGGCAGGTCGACGAGTTCGAGCTCGCGCAGATAGCCGCCGAAGGCGGCGGCCGCCGCGCCGGTGGCCGGGTCCTCGACGACACCGCCGGGCGGGAACGGGTTGCGGGCGTGGAAGACGGTGTCCGACTCGCGGTGGACCAAGGCGACGGTCGCCCAGTCCCGGCGCGCCATCAGGGCGCCGAGCGCGGCCATGTCGTAGTCGAGGTCCGCGAGGCGCGTCCGGGCGGCGGCCGCGATCACCGGATGCCAGGCGCCGGCGTAGGCGGCCCGCGGCGGCAGGGCCGGGTCCAGGTCGGCCGCGTTCCAGCGCAGGGCGGCGAGCAGCTCGGCCAGGTCCTCGTCGGTGATCTTCTCGGTGCGGGGCGCGACGCTCACCAGGGTGGCCACGACGGAACCGTCCGGCCGGGCCGAGGTGGACACCGGCACCGGCCCGGCCTGGGTGTGCAGCAGCAGCTCGCCGACACCGTGCCGCTGCGCGTGGGCGACGGCGGTGGCGATGGTCGCGTGGCCGCAGAACGGCACCTCGGTCTGCGGGCTGAAATAGCGGATGTCGAGCGTCCCGTCGGCGCGCGGGACGGCGAACGCCGTCTCGGAATAGCCGACCTCCGCCGCGGTGGCGGCCATCGTCGCCTCGTCGATGCCTGCGGCGTTCAGCACCACACCCGCCGGGTTCCCGCCGAGCGGGTCGGTGCTGAAGGCCACGTAGCGCAGGATGTCCATCGCCCGAACGTATCCGCTCCGTCACGCAGGCGTCAAAGCCCTTCGAGGCGGCAGGAGTTGGCGCGAACGGGACCGAAAGAGGCCGGTCGCCGGGGTGTTCAGGCCCAGGTGAGCAGCCCGCCGGAGGCCGTGAGGCCCACCGCGAATCCCAGTGCGATTCTGCGGGCGCCCCGGCTGGGCCGTACCGCGTGGAAGTACCGCGGGTCGATCAGCAGCGCCTCGCCGACCCGCGGGGCGATCTCCAGGGACTCGGCGCCCCGCACCACCGCCTCGTCGTAGCCGTACGAGGCGGGCAGCCGGTACGCCTCGTCCTCCGGCTGCCAGCGGTGCCGCCACAGGACCGTCTCACCGCCCGAAGGAGGCACGCTGAGGTAGAGGTTGAAGGCGAACTGGCCGATCAGCGGCACGTCGAGGAGATCCTCCTCGTACTCGCGCAGCGAGTCGTCGAAGTGCACCCGGAAGCCGTCGTTGGGCTCCCTGGCCACGCCCGCGCCGAGCTCCCGCCCACCGCGGCGGCCGACCGCGACACCGCCCGGCCAGTGCGCGCCGAGCCCCTCCCGGCAGGCGAGAAAGGGATCGAAGGAGAGGCCGAGCCCCCGCCAGGCCTCGTGATGGCTCTCGAGCGCCGGCCAATAGCTGTCGGCGACGCCGCCGGCCGCCATGTGGTCGCTGACGCCCACGCCGAACCGCATCACCCGGGGCTGGACGCGGGCCTTGCCGTACGAGTCGAACTCCCGCTCCTCCAGCGCCGCGAGCACCTCCGCGCACCGCTCCGCGGACAGGAAACCGGGCACCCGGACCGCCGCGTACCGCCCGGCGGCGAGGCCGGTGAGCAGCCCCCTTGTGAAGGCGGGCGCGCAGGCGGCGCGGAAGAACGGATCGTGCAAGGCGGTCGGCGGCAGGTCCTGCGTGAAGTTCCCTGAGGTCATTCGTCGGCCCCCCGGCATTCAGAAAGACAGCGGAAAAGAGCGGCGCCTATCCGGTCTGCGCTCCACTGGTGGTGCGGAACGCGGTCTTCGCGTCGAGTTCGAGTGCCTGGCGTCCGGCCTCCAGGGCCTCCATCGCGACCTGCCGGCCGAACTCGGCCTGCATCTCCTCCAGCTCGCTCCCCGGTGCGCCCCACGTCAGGGACTCGTCGTCGTAGGGATCGGTGGGGCGAGAAGTCATCGGCGGACCTCCGAACGTTTCGGGAAGGGACGCGTCACACAGGGTGAGGCACCGTCAGGCTACGCGCAAGCCCACCGTGCCCGGTGAACTTTCGGGGCGGCCGCCGCGGAAAGGAGGTTTCAGGTCGGCATCTCCCGCACACGCTCCAGCGTTCCCCTGGCCTGCACCGACAACGGATGGTCCGAGGTCACCACCCGGTCGAGGTCGTGCACGAGTCCGCGCAGCGCGTTCACCGCTTCGGGTGTACGCCCTCGGATGCCCAGCAGCACGAGCACATGCGTGTAGCGCAGCCGCATCACCAGGTTGGAGTCCTGGGGCTGGGAGGCGTCCCGCAGCGCCCCCGAGATGACCTCCTCCGCCTCCTCGGCGCGGTCCTGGGCCAGCAGCGCGTGCGTGAGCGTCTCGCGCACCCGCAGCGTCTCGGGCGTGGCGGGCGGCCAGTGGTTGCGGCGGCTGATGGCCAGGATCTGCCGGGCCTCCGCCTCGGCCTCGGCGTGCGTGCCGAGGGCCAGCATGGTCCGGGCCAGGGTGTGGCGCACCACGAGCGTGTCGTAGTGCTCCGGGCCGCGGACCTGGTTCTCCGCCTCCACGATGGAACGCAGCAGGACCTCCGCCTCGCCCTCCCGCCCGGCCTGCTCGTTGATCGCGCGGGCCAGCTTGTGCCGGCTGGCGAGCGTGTCGGCGTCGTTCTCGCCCAGGATCGCGGTCCGCACCGCCACGACCCGGGTGAGCACCTCCTCGGCCAGGCTCAGCTGCTCCCGGTCGAGGTGGATGCGGCCCTGCTCGTGCCGCAGGCCGAGGATCTCCCGGTCGTCCGGGTCGAAGCCGTACGAGGCGCACCGCTCGACCAGCGGGAACACCAGCGCGTGGGCGGGACCGAGCAGTCCGGTGGCGATGAGGTAGCGGGCGGTCAGCCGGGCCAGCTCCAGGGCCTCGGTGCGCACGGTGCGGTCGTTGAACCGGAGGTCGCCGAGCAGGCAGGTCCGGGAGACCTCCAGCGCGTGCGGCGAAAGCGCCGCCCACAGCGGCCAGTTGGCAGGGTGGTCGGGATTGCGCAGGTGGGTGGCCGAAAGCAGCATGCGCAGCGCGAGACCGTAGTGGTCGGCGGGCCGCTTGCGCACCTCCTCGTCCTCGCGCAGCACGCCGTGGACCACCGGATGCAGGGTGAGGACACCGGACAGGTCGTGGTCGGTGACGCCCTCCCGCTCGTACGCGTCCACGAGACCGAGCTCCTCCAGGCCCTTGAGCGCGTCCCGCAGCGAGCCGGGCGTGCCGGGGAAGAGCGGGGACTGGGCGAGGGCCGGGCCGGAGAGCAGGCAGCGGTACGGGATGGGGGCGATGCTCAGGCAGGCGAAGACCTTCAACAGGGCCGGTGCCTGCGGCAGTTCGTGCTGGGTCAGCAGGTCCATGCCGATGCCGCAGACCTTCTCCACGATCTCCCGGCCCAGGAGTTCGGTGAGGTGCGGGCCGTCCTGGCCCGCGGGAGCGTCACCCCGGGGCTCGACCACGCGGTCGACCACACGGCGGAAGGTCTCGAAGTCCCTGATGTCGCTGTCCAGCCGGATCCGGCTCTCGTGCACGGCCTTGATCACGTCGGCGGCCTGGCGCAGGGCCAGCGGCAGCCCGCCCAGCTGCCGCGACAGACGGCGCGCGTCCTCGTTGGTGCCGCCGAGGCCACCGGTCCGCTCGAGCAGCATGGAGGCGCCGTCGTTCTCGTCCAGCGGCAGGACCTGGTGGATCCGGCTGGCGTCGCCCCAGGCGCTGCGGCTGCGCACCCGGCTGGTGACGATCACGGTGCCCTGGGCGTTCTTCGGCGTGCGCAGCCAGCCGGTGCCGTGGGCGACGGGCGCGTCGGGCGGGCCGAGCCGCTCCGGGTCGTCGGCGTTGTCGAAGATCAGCAGCCAGGGCTCGGGGCAGGCGTCGAGGAGCGTCCAGACCAGGTCCATGGCCGTGCCGACGAGCCAGGCCCGCTCCACCGTGATCGACGGGGCGCCCAGGTCGCGGGCGATCATCCGCATCCGGAGGCTGAGTTCGGGCGTCGACACCCACCAGACCCGGTGCCCGGCGCGCCGTGCGCGGTCGGCGGCCTCCAGGGCGATCCGGCTCTTCCCGGACCCGCCGAGCCCGGCCACCACGTGCACCTGCCGGCGGGCCTCCTCGGACAGCAGCGAGGCGACCAGGCTCAGCCGGTCCTTGCCCTTCAGCTGGCCGTCGGCCAGCCGCCCGTACGGCGGCGGCGGAAAGGCGGCGAGGTCCGGGTCGGGCAGCGGCGTCGGAGGGACGGCGGGGGAGGGTGCGAAGGGAGCGGGAGCGGCGGTGGGGCCTGTGTCGGAGACGAGACCGCTGGTGGCGGAGACGGCGGTGGTGGGGGCGAGAGGGCCGGTAAGGGGGCCGGGGCGCGTGGGCGAGGGCTCCGACGCCTCGTGCGCCGCGGCCTGCCGCTCCCGCTCGCGCTCCTCCCGGGCCTCCCGGGCCACCTCGAGCAGCGCGCGCTGCACGGCCTGGTACGTGGTGGCGGTGCGGTCGGCGGGCTGCACGATGCTGAAGTGGTCCGCGGTGACCACACCGCCCTTGGGGAAGACACCGCGCGCCACGACGGGCGGCACGATGTCGTCGGCCGCGCCTCCGTACGCCCGCACCGGTATGGGGCACTCCTTGTCGCTGAGCTCGCGGGCGTGCACCACCGAGCTCAGCACCGTGCGCTGCGCCTCGGTCACCGCCCGGTCGAAGGGCCGCAGCTGCTGCTCCTGCGGATTGCGCCAGAGCGTGAGCGCCTTGCGCACGGTGAGGAAGAAGCCGGAGCCGGTGTTGGGGCAGGCGAACATGGTGAAGTGCTTGATCCGCGCCAGCTCGCGGCCCTCGCCGTTCCACAGCTTCCGCGCCAGGAACCGCTGCACGACCAGACCGCCCTGGCTGTGGGTGACGAGCACGATCCGCTCGGCGTCGGCCAGTTCGGTCTCCAGGAAGGTCCCGAACTGGTCGGCGACGTCGTCGGTCTCCGCGACCCGGCGGTCGGGCCGCAGCCGGACGAGCGGGGAGTCGTACGAGAACGGGTGGACGCTGACCCAGCCGGCCAGTTCGGGGTCGCCGTCGACGAGCTCCTCGAACGCCTTCCAGACCTTCGCGGAGGAGAACAGCCCGTGCACCAGCACGAGGTGGACGCGCGTCGACGTCATCGCGAACCTCCGCAATCAGAAGGTGTGCTGAAGGAGAGTCAGTTCGATCGCAGATGAAGCAGTTGTCGCGTCAATGATGCACGAGGGGCGACCGAAGGGGCCATAACGAGACACACGGTCGCTGAAGGGAGAGAGCGGGCGGCCTGCCGTCCGGCGCCCGCGGCCCTGCCGTCCGGTGAGCCGTCCGGTACCGGCGGCCCTATCGTCCGGCGCCCGTGGACTCCTCGGCCGGCGTCGCGGAGGCGTCGCGCAGACCCAGTCGGAGGTGTTCGACGTGGAAGAGCGCCTGGTCGAGGAGTTCGGCGACATGGCTGTCGTACAGCGCGTAGACGATCGAACGGCCGTGACGCTCGCCGGTGACCAGGCCGAGGTTGCGCAGCAGTCGCAACTGGTGGGAACACGCCGAGGCCTCCATGCCGACGGCGTCGGCGAGGTCGCCGACCGAGCACGGGCCCTCCTGGAGCCGGGCCAGGATGTGCAGCCGCGAGGGCGTGGCGAGGGCCTGGAGGGTGGCGGCGACATCGGCGGTGCCGACGGCGTCGAGGCGCTCGCGCGTGGTGGCTTTGCCCGTGGTGGCGGTTCCGTGGCCCATGGAACCATCATACTGATGACATCTGAAGACCTGTTCATATGTTCCTGTATGGTGGCCGTGTTGCCCCGTCCGCCAGTGAAGGGTCCCTTTGTCATGTCTTCTGTGCTGGATCGGCGGCCCTCCCCGGCCGCCGGGCCGCGCTCCGCGCCGACGCGGCGCCGCACGCGGGTCCTCGCCCTGCCGGAGGCCCGCTGGGCCCTGGCGGCGCTGCTGCTGTTCCTCCTCGCCCTGCCGCTCCACCTGCTCGGCGCTCCGGCCTGGCTGTGGGGACCGTTGTTCGCCGCCACGTACGTCACCGGCGGCTGGGAGCCCGGCCTGCAGGGGCTGAAGGCCCTCGGGGACAGGACGCTCGACGTCGACCTGCTGATGGTGGTCGCGGCCCTCGGCGCCGCCGCGATCGGGCAGTTCCTCGACGGCGCGCTGCTGATCGTCATCTTCGCCGCCTCCGGCGCCCTGGAAGCGCTCGCGACCGCGCGGACCGCGGACTCCGTGCGCGGCCTGCTCGATCTCGCTCCCGCCACCGCGACCCGCCTCGCCGGCGCCGGGACCGAGCAGGGCGACGAAGTCGAGGAGACCGTCGAAGCCGCCCGGCTGGAGGTCGGCGACACGATCCTCGTACGGCCCGGGGAGCGCATCGGAGCCGACGGCCTCGTCCTCGCCGGGACGAGCGACGTCGACCAGGCCACGATCACCGGCGAACCGCTGCCGGTGGCCAAGCGCCCCGGGGACGAGGTGTACGCCGGCACCGTCAACGGCACCGGCGCCCTGCGCGTACGCGTCGGACGCGACCCGTCCGACTCGGTGATCGCGCGGATCGTGAGGATGGTCGAGGAGGCGTCCCGGACCAAGGCGCCCACCCAGCTGTTCGTCGAGAGGATCGAGCAGCGCTACTCCGTCGGGATGGTCGTCGCCACCCTCGCCGTCTTCGCCGTCCCGCTCGCGCTCGGCGACGACCTCGCGACGGCCCTGACCCGCGCCATGACGTTCATGATCGTCGCCTCGCCGTGCGCGGTCGTCCTCTCCACCATGCCGCCCCTGCTGTCCGCGATCGCCAACGCAGGGCGGCACGGCGTGCTCGTCAAGTCCGCCGTCGTCATGGAACGCCTCGGCCGGACCGACCTCGTGGCCCTCGACAAGACCGGCACCCTGACCGAAGGCACTCCGCGCGTCACCGACGTCCTGCCCGCGCCCGGCAGCGGCCTCGGCCCCGACGCCCTCCTCGGGCTCGCGGCCGCCGCCGAACACCCCAGCGAACACCCGCTCGCCCGCGCCGTCGTCGACGCCGCCCGCGAACGGCGACTGGTGTGGCCGGCCGCGCAGGACTTCGTGTCGCTCCCGGGCCTGGGCGTCTCCGCCACCGTCGACGGCCGCACCGTCCAGGTCGGAGCCCCGTCCCGCCTCCCGGCCGCCGACGCCCACGACGACGTGGTCGCCGCGCTGGAGGACGCCGGGCGGACCGCCGTCGTCGTACGGCGCGACGGCACGCCCGTCGGCGTGCTCGGCATCGCCGACCGGCCGCGGCCCGACGCGCGGGCGACCGTCGCCGCGCTCGCCCGGCTGACCGGCCGCGGCCCGGTGCTGCTGACCGGCGACAACGAGCGCGCGGCACGACACCTGGCCGCCGAGACCGGCATCACCGAGGTACGGGCCGGACTGCTGCCCGAGCACAAGGCGGCCGCCGTCCGCGCCTGGGAGGCCGAGGGCCGCCGGGTCCTCGTCGTCGGCGACGGCGTCAACGACGCGCCGGCCCTCGCCGCCGCCCACGCCGGGATCGCCATGGGCGAGGCCGGCTCCGACCTCGCCCTGGAGACCGCCGACGCCGTCGTCGTACGCGACGAACTGGCCGCCGTCCCCGCCGCCGTCGCCCTCGCGCGCCGCGCACGCCGTCTCGTCGTCCAGAACCTCGCGATCGCCGGAACGTTCATCACCGCCCTGGTCGCCTGGGACCTCGTCGGCACCCTGCCGCTCCCGCTCGGAGTAGCCGGACACGAGGGCTCGACCGTCGTCGTCGCGCTCAACGGCCTGCGTCTCCTGCGCGAAGCCGCCTGGCCCGGCACGGACCCCACCGCCCGACCCGCCGGCGACGCCGGGGCCTAGCCTCCGTCCTACCGCTCGCCGCCGCCGGTCATCGTCCGTGGGTGTGGAGGCGGGCCGCCCGGCGGGTCAGGTAGTCGCGTTCGGCGAGGTTGGGTGCCTTGTGGGCGGCCTCGGCGTACAGCCGCGCCGCCGTCGCCAGGTCCCCGTCGCGCTCGTGGAGATACGCCGCCGCCGCGGTGTGGCGGGGCAGCGAGGCGTCGAGGGCCGCGAGCGCCGCCAGGCCGGCGCGCGGGCCGTCGGCCTCGCCCACGGCCACGGCGCGGTTGAGCCGGACCACCGGGCTGTCGGTCAGCCGCAGCAGCTCGTCGTACCACTCGACGATCTGCACCCAGTCGGTCTCCTCGGCGGTGGGCGCGTCGGCGTGCAGCGCCGCGACGGCGGCCTGGGCCTGGAACTCGCCCAGCCGGTCGCGGGCCAGGGCCGCCTGAAGGATGCCGACGCCCTCGGCGATCGACGCCGTGTCCCACGCGCCGCGGTCCTGTTCGGCGAGCGGCACCAGACTCCCGTCCGGCGCCGTCCGGGAGGCGCGCCGGGCGTGGTGGAGCAGCATCAGGGCGAGCAGCCCGGCCACCTCGGGGTGGTCGATCCGGGCCGCGAGCTGCCGGGTGAGCCGGATGGCCTCGGCGGCGAGGTCCACGTCACCGGAATAGCCCTCGTTGAAGACGAGATAGAGGACGCGCAGCACGGTGGCGACGTCGCCCGGCCGGTCGAGACGCACACCGGAGACGGTGCGCTTGGCCCGGCTGATCCGCTGCGCCATGGTCGCCTCGGGCACCAGGTAGGCCTGCGCGATCTGCCGGGTGGTGAGGCCGCCCACGGCGCGCAGCGTGAGCGCGACCGCGGACGACGGCGTCAGCGACGGATGGGCGCACAGGAAGTAGAGGTGCAGCGTGTCGTCCACCGCGGGCGCGGGCCCGGGCGCCGGCTCCTCGTCGACGAGCTCCTCCCGCCGGCGGCGGGAGGCGTCCGCCCGGGTCGCGTCCAGGAACTTGCGCCAGGCCACCGTGACCAGCCAGCCCTTCGGGTCCCGCGGTGGGTCGGCCGGCCACCCGCGGACCGCCTCGACCAGCGCGTCCTGCACCGCGTCCTCGGCCGCCGCGAAGTCTGCTCCGCGACGGACGAGGACGGTGAGGACGCCCGGTGTGAGGCTGCGCAGCAGTGCCTCGTCCATCGAAGCGGTCACTCCGTGACGGTGGGCGCCGCGCTCAGGAACGGGCGCAGCTCCAGCCACTCGTGGATCGGCCTCCCGCCCGCGCCCGGGGCCGCCGACAGCTCACCGGCCAGCTCGACGGCGCGCTCGTGGCTGTCGACGTCGATCACCATCCAGCCGGCGATGAGGTCCTTGGTCTCGGCGAACGGCCCGTCGGTGACCGGCGGGCGCCCCTCGCCGTCGTAGCGGACCCAGGTCCCCTCCGGAGCGAGCGCCTGACCGTCGACGAACTCGCCGGTCTTCTCCAGCCGGGCCGCGAAGTCGTGCATGTACCGCATGTGCGCCGAGATCTCCTCGGGCGTCCACCGGTCCATGGGCACGTTGTTCACCGGAGCCGGAGCGCCGCGGTAGTGCTTGAGAAGCAGGTACTTGGCCATCGTGTCTCTCCTCGGTGCGTCGCGACCCATTGTGGCCGCGTTCACCCCTGGGACGGAGCGGGCCACGGATTCTCGACATCCCCGCCAGGATTTCCTCCGGAACTTTTTCCGCGCCCCGTGACAGGAGGCCCGGGCGGCCCCTGCTCCGTCCGGGCCGGGCCGTCGAGCGGGCCCGGGCACGGCGACGTAAGGTCCGGTACATGGCAGGGTCCACGGATGCGGACACCGAGGACGTCTTCGGCAGCGGGCAGATGGACGCCGTCCTCGCCGACGTCATGGGAGCCACCGGGGCCTCCATCGGTCTCGTCTACCTGCTGATTCCCGGCGACCGCATGCTGCGCCTGGTCCTGGTGTCCGGCGTGTCCCGGGAGATCGCCGGGCCCTGGGTCCGTATCCCGGCCGACGCTCCCATCCCGGTGGCCGACGCCATCCGCGACCGCCGGACGGTGTGGCTGGAGGGCCGGGAGGACATCGCCCACCGCTATCCGCGGCTCGGCATCGTCCTGCCGTACGAGTTCATGCTCGCGGCCCTGCCCATCGCCGACGACACCGCCGCCCAGGACACCACGGTGTGGGGCGGCATCGTCCTGCTGTGGCCGGTGTGGCATCCGCCCCAGCTCGACGCGCGCGAGCGCGCGGCGCTCGACGACTGCTCGCGGCGCGCCGCACGACTGCTGCGCCGGGCGGCCGACCAGGACCCGCCGCCGCCCCATCCCGCCGAGCCCCGCGTCGTGAGCCCGACCCGTCCCTCCGCGACGGACCCGGCGCTCGGCGCGGCGGCGGTCGGCTTCGCGGAGCGGCTGCCGGTCGGCTGCTGCGCCCTGGACCTGGACGGGCGCATCACCTTCCTCAACAGCGCCGCGGCCGAGCTGCTGAGCGCCGGCGCCGCCGCCCTGATGGGCAGGCGGCCCTGGGAGGTGCTGCTGTGGCTGAACGACCCGGCCTTCGAGGACCGCTACCGCGAGGCGGTGGTGGCCCGCCGCCCGACGTCGCTCGTCCTCACCCGCGGCCCGGCCACCCGGCTGCTGTTCACGCTGTACCCGGACACCACCGGCATCAGCGTCCACATCACCCGGCTCGAGGGCCCCGGCGAGGAGGAGGCGGCCGCGGAGAACGGCCCGCGGACCGTCACGGTGCCGCCGACGCCGGTCGAGGCAGTCGGAGCCTCCGCCGTGTACCAGCTGATGCACCTGGCGGCGTCCCTGACCGAGGCGGCCGGCGTCCACGAGGTCGTCGAACTCGCCGCCGACCAGATCGTGCCCGCCCTCGGGCCCCAGGGCTTCGTCCTGATGACCGTCGACGAGGGCCGGCTGCGGGTCATCGGCCACCGCGGATACGGCCGCGAGTTCATCGAACGCTTCGACCGCAAGCCGCTGACCGCCGAGGTCGCCGACGTCCAGGTGCTCGAGACCGGCCTGCCCGTCTTCTTCCCGACCTACGAGGACCTCCGCCGCGCCCACCCGACCGCGCCGCGCTACGAGAACCGCAACGCCTGGGCCTTCCTGCCGCTGATCGCCTCCGGCCGCCCCGTGGGCTCGATCATCCTCTCGTACGACCGGCCGCGGCCCTTCCCCTCGGCCGAGCGGGCCCTGCTGACCTCGCTGGCCGGCCTGATCGCCCAGGCACTCGCCCGCGCGCGGCTCTACGACGCCAAGCACTCCCTCGCCCACAGCCTCCAGAACCGGCTGCTGCCGCACCGCCTGCCGCCGGTCCCGGGCGTGTCGGTGGCCGCCCGCTACCTTCCGGCGGGCCACGGCATGGACATCGGCGGCGACTTCTACGACCTCATCCCGGCCACGCCCGCCACCGTCATCGCCGTCATCGGCGACGTGCAGGGCCACAACACCACCGCCGCGGCGCTCATGGGCCAGGTACGGACGGCCGTGCACGCCCACGCGACGGCGGGCGCGTCACCCGGCGACATCCTCGCCCGCACCAACCGGCTCCTGACCGAGCTCGACCCGGACCGCTTCACCAGCTGTCTGATCGCCGAGCTCGACCTCGCCCAGGGCCGCCTCCGGCTCGCGACCGCGGGACACCCGCCGCCGCTGCTGCGCCGGCCCGACGGCCGCACGGACGTCCTCGACATCACGCCCGGGCTGCTCCTCGGGATCACGCCGGAGGCGGAGTACGGGACGACCGAGCTGCCCTTCGCACCCGGCTCCGTCCTGGCCCTCTACACGGACGGCCTGGTGGAGGCGCCCGGCCTCGACATCGGCACCGCCATGGCGAACCTCGCCGACCGCCTCGCCCGGTCCCGGTCCGCGGATCTGGACGAGGTCGCCAGGAGTCTGACCGGCCACGCCGAACAGGTCGCCCACCGCATCGACGACGTCGCCCTCCTCCTCGTACGCCGCGAGCCCTGAGCCGGCCGTGTGGCGGAGTCGCCGAAGGCGCGAGGTGATGACGGCCGTTCGGCTGGTGGATGCGACGCGTGTCGGGAGCGCCGCGCGCCGCGCGGCTAGCGTCGTGATCATGCAGGTCACAGAAGTGACGACTGCTCGTCCCCGGCTTTGTGAGGCGTGTTCTCCATGACCCTGTCCATTCGTAACCAGCTGCCCGGCACCGTCACCGACGTGACCTCCGGCGAGGCCATGGCGTCCGTGAAGGTGCGCCTGTCCGGCGGGCAGGACATCACCGCCGCGATCACCGCCGACGCCGTCACCGACCTCGGCCTGGCCGCCGGCTCCGCGGTGAAGGCGCTGGTGAAGTCCACCGAGGTCGCCCTCGCGACGGGCCCGGTCGACGGCATCTCCATCCGCAACCAGCTCGCGGGCTCGGTCACCGAGGTGTCGACCGGTGGCGCCATGGGCTCGGTGAAGGTCTCCGTCGAGGGCGGCGAGCTGACCGCCGCGATCACCAAGGACGCCGTCGAGGACCTCGGCCTGGCGGCCGGCACGTCCGTCGTCGCGCTGATCAAGGCGACCGAGATCTCCCTCGCCTCCGCCTGACCGCCCGCCGTGACGCCGTGCCACCGGCCGGTCCGGTGGCGCGGCGCCGGCCACGGAGCGGACCTGGGGTAAAGCGCGGGAAAAGTCCTGCCGGACCCGCTGCGGTTCCCGCACGGAGCGTTTCGGCCGTCTTGACGCGTTCTTGACGTCCCCCGGCCCCGTCACGGCGTGTCGGAACAACGGATTCCGCACCGGACGAGGCATTGACCTGCGGTTCCGCCCGGGCTTCCATTCAGCCCGGGAGCCACGGACCACCTGATCACCAGCCGCCTCGGAGGCGATACCGCTCCCGCTCGGAAACACCTCTCGTACCGATCGGAACCGCCTGATGACCGACACCCTCAGCGCACCGCACGCCCTGGCACCGCAGACGGAACCCGTGCCGCAGAAACTCAAGCGTTCCATCGGTGTCGTGGGCGGCACGCTGCTGACGCTGTCGTGCGTGACGCCCGCCTCGACCCTCTTCGTGGTCGTCCCGGACCTCTTCGAGGGAGTCGGCACCTACGCCGCCCTGACCATCGCGATCGGCTCGCTGCTCTGTATCGGCGTGGCGTTCTGCTACTCCGAGCTCGGCACCCTGATCCCGAGCGCGGGCGGCGAGTACGCCATCGTCTCCACCCTGTCGGGCCGCCTGGCCGGCTGGCTGGTGTTCGTGCTGTCCCTGCTGGTCGTGATGATCGTGCCACCCGTGATCGCCATGGGAACCGCCGACTACCTCGCACCGCTGGTGCACATCCCGGCCCCCGTCGCGGGCGCCGGCGTGATGCTCCTCGCCACCCTCGCGGGCCTGCTCGACCTGCGCGCCAACGCCTGGATCACCGGCATCTTCCTCGTGCTCGAGGTGGTCGCCGCGGGCATCGTCGCGATCCTCGGCTTCGCCCACTCCGAGCGCGGCGCCGGCGCGCTGGTGCACGGCCAGGTCGTGGGCGAGGGCGGCGGGCACTCGCTCGTCACCGGCGCCATGGTCGTCTCCGGACTCGCCATCGCCCTCTTCGTCACCCAGGGCTTCTCGACGGCCGTCTACCTCTCCGAGGAGCTGGAGAACCCGCGCCGCACCGTGGCCCGCACCGTGCTCGCCACCCTGGCCATCTCCACCGCCGTCATCCTGGTGCCCGTCGTCGCCATCACGCTCGGCTCCGGTGACCTCGAGACGCTGGCCGGCGGTGACATCAGCGGCATGATCACCGCCTGGTCCAACTCCGCCGTCGGCACCTTCATCAGCCTCTGCGTCGCGCTGGCCATCATCAACGCCGGCATCGTCATGGTCATCCAGAACTCCCGCGTGCTGTTCGCCTCCGCCCGCGACAAGGCCTGGCCGGAGCCGGTCAACAACGCCCTGTCCCGCCTCGGCCGCTTCGGCTCCCCGTGGGTGGCCACCCTCGTCGTGGGCGTGCCCGGCGCGGCCCTGTGCTTCGTCAACCTCGACACCCTCTACGGCGTCACCGGCGTCTCCGTCACCGGCATGTACCTGCTGGTCGCGGTCGCGGCGCTGTTCAGCCGCCGGGGCGCGCACCGCGAGGTCGCCGCCTGGCGGATGCCGCTGTGGCCGGCGGTGCCGCTGCTGCTGATCGGCGTCCTGGCCTACGTGCTGTACATGCAGGACACCGAGTACCTGCTGTGGACCGGCGGCATCACCGCCGTGGCCACCCTCTACTGGGCGCTGTACCTGCGGCCGCGCCGCGACACCCGCTGGCTGGTCAGCATCCCCGAGGACGAGCAGGCCTGATTCCGCCCGCGAACGCCACGTGATCACCCCGGAAGGCCGGGGCGGCTCCCGCCGCCCCGGCCTTCCGCGTGTGCCTCGGGCGCCGCCGCGGCGGCTCAGACCGCGGGCTCGGCGGCCTTGGTGACGTCGGACGTGGTGACGTCGGGCGTGGTGACGTCGGGCGTGGTGACGTCGGGCGTGGCGACCACCGGCGCGGCGGGAGCCTGTCCGGCGGGAGCCTCCCGGCGCGCCCGCAGGCCGAACCGGGCGATGACCGCCACCAGGGCGAAGGCCACCGCGCCGACCCAGAAGGTGAGGGTGAAGCCGGACTCCGCGGGCAGCGCCGGCACGCCGGCCGGGAGGTGCTCGATGGTCTGCGAGGCCAGGATCGTGGTCACGACGGCGCTGCCGATCGCGCTGCCGGTGGAGCGGGAGATGGAGTTGATGCCGTTGGCGATGCCGCTCTGGTGGTGCGGCACGCTCGCCATGATCACGGCGGGCATGGCCGCGTAGCCGAAGCTGACGGCCGCGCCGACGACGACACCGGCGCCGATCACCGAGGCGGTGTGCGCGTGGTCCAGGGCGAGCCAGGCGAAGCCCAGGGCGCCCAGACCGGCGGCGAGGGCCAGTGCCGTACGCGGGCCGCGATGGCGGACGAGCTGGCCGCCGACGGGCGAGGCGAGCAGCGACACGATGGCGCCGGGCAGCAGGAACTCCACCGAGGCGCGCAGGATGGACGCCCCGAAGCCGTAGCCGGTGAGGGCCTCGGGCATCTGGGCGAGGTAGGAGACGCCGAGGAAGTTGGCGAACATGCCGAAGCCGACGAGCACGCCGGCCAGGTTGGCCATGAGGACGGGCCGGTGCACGAACATGCGCATGTCGACGAGCGGCTCGCGGACCTTGAGCTCGGTGAGGACCCAGACGACGGTCATGACGGCGGCGCCGGCGAAGGACCCGAGCGTGCGGGCGGAGGTCCAGCCCCACTCGTGGCCCTGGGAGACGGGCAGCAGGAGCAGCAGCAGCGTGATGCCGAGGGTCAGCGCGCCGAGGAAGTCGGTGCGGCCGCCGGTCTTGTGGCGGGTGGCCGGGACCAGGAACACCACGGCGAGCAGGGCGAGGGCGGCGAAGCCGGTCGCCATCCAGAAGGCGTTGCGGTAGTCCGCGCCGGAACCGGAGGTGAGCAGACCGGTCGCGACGAGCGCGAGGCCGCTGCCGAAGGCGAGGGTGCCGCTGACCAGCGACATGGCGCCGGGCAGCTTCTGCGGGCGCACCTCCTCGCGCAGCACGGACAGGGCGAGCGGGAAGATCGCGGTGGCGGCGCCCTGGAGGACGCGGCCGACGATGAGCAGCGGCAGTGAGCTCGCGAGGGCCGCGACGACCGAGCCGGCGACCATCACGCCGAGGACGGCCACCAGGGTGGGCTTCTTGCCGTGCTGGTCTCCGAAGCGGCCGAGCAGCGGCGTGAAGACGGCGGCGGACAGCAGCGTGGCCGTGGTCACCCAGCTGACGTTCGCGGCGGAGGTGCCGAGGTCGGTGCGGATGAGGCCGAGGATCGGGACCGGCAGGGTCTGCATCATCGACACGACCATGGCGGCGAGGCTCAGCGCGAAGACGATGACCGTCTCACGGCGCTGTCCGTTGACGGGCGGGGTGGCGTTGCTCATGGGGGCAGGACCTTCTCAGTGCTTCAGGGCCTAGATGTTTGACGTCATCAAGTACCTCGCCGACAGTAGGCGGAGATACTTAAGCTGGTCAAGTAAATAATTGATAATGTGAAACACCTTGAGTACGCTCCAGGCATGAGCCCGACCACCCAGGCGAACCCCACCAAGCCGCAGCTCCTGGAGCTGCTCGCCGCCATCGGCACGGCCCAGTGGCGCGACTTCGCGGCCGCCGCGACCCACCAGGGACTGACTCCCACCCAGGCCAAGCTCCTGGCCCAGCTCGACGGCCCGCTGCCGATGCGCGCCCTGGCCACCCTCCTCGTCTGCGACGCGTCCAACGTGACCGGCATCGTGGACCGTCTGGAGGCGCGCGGACTCGTGCGCCGCGAGCCCGACCCGGCCGACCGGCGCGTCAAGAACGTGGTCGTGACGGACGAGGGCCGCGAGACCGTCCGGCGCGTCCGCGAGGAGATGCAGACCACCCACGGCGCCCTCGACACCCTCACCCCGGCCGAGAGCGGCACCCTCTACGCCCTCCTGCAGCGCCTGCGCCCGGGCATGGAGAAGAGCGGCTGACCAGGCCCCGACCGGCTCCGCCTGCGGCCCGGCCCGGCACGTCCGCCGGCCGGGCCGCGGGCAGAGCCCGTCAGCCCCGCGCCGGCGGGATCTCCTGCTCGCCCCAGATCGTCTTGCCGCTGCGGCTGTAGCGGCTGCCCCAGCGGGTGGTCAGCTGCGCCACCAGGAACAGTCCCCGGCCGCCCTCGTCCGTCAGCCGCGCCCGCCGCATCCGGGGATGGGTGGCGCTCGGGTCCGAGACCTCGCAGATCAGCCGCCCGGCGCGGATCAGCCGCACGTCGACCGGCCCTCCCGCGTACCGGATGGCGTTGGTGACCAGTTCGCTCAGCACCAGCTCCGTGGTGAACACCAGCTCCTCCAGGCCCCACTCCCGCAGCCGCGCCGCGGCGGCCTCGCGCACCGGGCCGACCGCCGCCGGATCCGCCTCCACCCGCCACGAGGCCGTGTCCTCGAAGGCCACGGCCCGGGTACGGGCGAGCAGCAGCGTGACGTCGTCGTCGAGCCCGTCGGCCGGCCGGCCCGCGACGATCTCCCGGCCGAGCAGGCGCAGCGGCAGGTCGAGGGCGCCGGGCCGGGACAGACAACCGGCCAGATCGGCCATGCCCGCGTCGAGGTCGCCGTCGAGCCGCTCGATCAGCCCGTCGGTGTAGAGCGCGAGGACGCTGCCCGGGGCCAGCTCGACCTCCGTCGCCTCGAAGGGCAGACCGCCCACGCCCAGCGGAGGACCCGGGTCGACCTGCAGAAAGGACACGCTGCCGTCCGGCTCCGCGAGCGCGGGCGGCGGGTGGCCGGCGGACGCCACCGTGCACCGCCGCGAGACCGGGTCGTAGACGGCGTACGCGCAGGTCGCGCCGGCGGGCGAGGAGGGATGGCGGATGCGCCAGGCGTCGTCCGGATCGCCCTCGGTGTCCTCGCCGGCCGTCTCCTCCGGCTCCGCGAGGAGCTGGGTGACCAGGTCGTCGAGGTGCGCGAGCAGCTCGTCCGGTTCGAGGTCGAGGTCCGCCAGCGTCCGGACGGCCGTGCGCAGCCGGCCCATGGTGGCCGTGGCCGCGAGACCGTGGCCGACCACGTCCCCGACGACCAGGGCGACCCGCCCGGAGGACAGCGGGATCACGTCGAACCAGTCCCCGCCGACCCCCGTCTTGGTGTCGGCCGGCAGATAGACGCCGGCCGTGGCCGCCGCCACCGTCTCGGTCTGGGTGGGCGGCAGCATGCTCCGCTGGAGACCCACGGCCGCGCGGTGCTCGCGGGTGAAGCGGCGGGCGTTGTCCAGCGCGAGGGCCGCCCGGTCGGCGATCTCACGCAGTAGGTCCCGGTCGGCCGTCTCGTACGGGCCGTGCTCGGCGCCCCGGCCCACCGACACCCGGCCCAGCGGCACGCCCCGTGCGCGCAGCGGCGCCGTCATGCTCACCGGATGCCCGCCGACCACCACCCCGTCCGCCGCCCCGGCCCCGGCCTCGGCCCCGCCCTCGTCCAACGCCACCAGGACCACGTCCGGTGCCTCGCCGGCGCCGCCGGCCCCGGCACCCTCGGCCGCCTCGGTCGCGGGCTCGCCCGCCACGGCGGTACGCCGCAACGGCAGCCGCCCGTCGCGGTCGGGCACCGGTTCCTCGCCCTGGGGCACCGCGTCCGCGATCTCCACCAGCGCGAGCTCGCCGAGCCCCGGCACCAGGGCGTCCGCCAGCTCCCGGCCGATCTCCGCGACCGACAAGGTCCCGCCGACCCGGGCCGTGGCCCCGTGCAGCAGCGCCAGCCGCGCGCCCGAGCGGCGCAGCTCGGTCACGTCCGTGAAGAGCGCGGTCAGCCCGAGGACCCGCCCGTCGGGCGCCTGCAGACGGAACGCCGAGATCGCGATGATCACACCGCCGGCCGGGTCGTCGAGGGTCCGCAGCAGCTCCTCCGCCTGGATCAGCGGCCGGCCCGTCGCGAGGACCCGGTGCAGCTTCTCCTCGACCGCGGCCGCGTCCTGGGCCCACAGGAAGTCGCCCAGCCGCCGCCCGCTCAGATCGGACGGCACACCGGTGTACGGCAGGAGATGGGTGTTGGTCCGCAGCAGCCGCAGCGCCGGGTCGAAGACCGCGAGCCCCACCCCGTCCTGCAGGAACAGCTCCCGCACGAAGGCCCGGTCCTGGTGCCAGCCGGTGACCAGCGACGCCGGGGCCGCCAGCACGAAACAGCCCGCCCCGCCGCCCACCGCGGGCCCCGGACCGCCGGCCGCCGCGCCGTCGCCCGCGAGGTCGAAGGTCTGGAAGACCACCGGCAGTTCCTCGCCCCGCGCCGAGCGCAGCACCGTCTCGCCGCCCCGGACCCCGCCCGCGTACGCCTGCGCCAGCGCCGGCCACACCGCCGGGTCCGCGAGCAGCGCACGCGCCGGAACGCCGACGACGTCGGCGGCCGGCCGCCCCAGCAGCGCCTGGGCCTCCGGCGTCCAGCCGGCGATCCGCCCACGGCCGTCGACCAGGGCCCCGGCGCTGTACTCGGCGTAGGGCAGGATGCCGGCACCCGGGTCCGGGAGACCGTTCACGGCGTCACCTCCTCCGCGCCGTCCGCTCCGCCGCCCCCCGGCCCCGGCCGGGACCGGGCGATCAGGAGGGCGACGTCGTCATGGTCGTCGGGGCCCCGCAAGGCGCCGAGCAGCAGGTCACAGGTCTCCTCCAGGGGCCGCGACGGGCCGTCGAGCAGCCCGGTGAGGGCCGCGAGGCGCACATCGATGTCCTGGTCACGGGTCTCGACCAGACCGTCGGTGTACAGCACCAGCTCGTCACCCGCCGCGAACGGGATCTCCCTGGTCTCGAAGGGCACGCCGCCCACTCCCAGCGGCGCGCCGGTGGGAAGGTCGACCAGCCGGGCCGGGCCGTCCGCCGGGACGTGCACGGGTGGCGGATGCCCCGCGTTGGCGATCCGGCAGCTCCTGCGCCGCGGGTCGTACACCGCGTACACACAGGTGGCCATGGCCTCGCCCAGGTCGGCGACCGTCCGGTCCAGGTGCGTGAGCACCACGGACGGCGCGAGACCGAGCCCGGCGAGCGTCCGCGCCGCGGTGCGCACCTGGCCCATCGTCGCCGCGGCGTTGATGCCGCTGCCCATCACGTCTCCCACCACCAGCGCGGTCTTGCCGTCCGCCAGCGGGATCGCGTCGAACCAGTCCCCGCCGACCTCGACCGCAGCGGAGGCCGGCTGATAGCGGTAGGCCGCCTCCAGGCCGTTCAGCAGCGCCGGACCGTGCGGCAGCAGATGGCGCTGCAACGCGAGCGCCGCCTGGCTCTGCTGCCGGTACCAGCGCGCGTTGTCGATGGCGACCGCCGCCCGGGCGGCCAGTTCCCCGGCCAGCAGGACGTCGTCGCGGTCGAACGGCAGCGAGTTGCGCGTCCGCTTGAGGTCGAGCACCCCGAGCACCACGCCCCGGGCCCGCAGCGGCACGGCGAGGTACGAGTGGACGCCCGCCTGCCGCAGCAGCGCCGCGGCGGGCGGGTCCCGGGCGATCCGGGCCATGTCGCCGTCCGTGACGTGCTCGACCAGCACCGGCCGGCCGGTGCGCGCACAGCGGGTGACCAGCCGCTCGGCGCCGTAACGCGCCGGGGTGCCGACCGGGTCGGCGGCCTGCCGCGCCGGCGTCGGATACGCGGCCTCCACCGCGAGCGCGCGGAACACCGCCGGCCCCGAGGACTGCGTCGCCGTCCCGCCCCGGTGCGGGCCGCTCAGGATGTCCTCCAGCACGTCCACGGCCGCGATGTCGGCGAACTCCGGCACCACCAGATCCGCCAGTTCGTGCGCCGTCAGGTCCAGGTCCAGCGTGGTGCCGACCTTCTCGGACGCGTGCGCGATCACCGCCAGGCGGCGCTTGGCCCGGGCGGCCGCCCGCGCCGCCCGGTGCTGGTCCGTGACGTCCACGACCGACGCGGCGACCCCGACCACCCGCCGGCCCCGCGTCTCCAGGCGGTACAGCGCCATCGACCACACCGGCTCCTCGCCGTCGGCGCCGACGGGCCCCCGCACGCTCCTGTCCGGCACCGGCACGCCGGTCTCCAGGACCTCCCGGAACGCCGCCTCCACCGCCTCGGCGTCCGGCGACGGCACGGCCTCGCCGAACGTGCGCCCCAGATGAGCGGCGGCCGGCCGGCCGTCGATCCGCTCGAGGGCCGGATTGACCAGGACGAACCTGAGGTCGAGGTCCAGCACGGCCAGGCCCACGGGGGAGTGGGCGACCAGCCGCGAGGACAGCGCGAGATCCTGCTCCACCCGGCGCACGGTCGCCCGGTCGGCGGCCAGACCGAGCGCGTAGAGCCGCCCGTGGTCGTCCTCCAGACGGGTGTTGCGGAACTCGACCGGGACCGTACGGCCGTCCTTGTGGCGCACCGGGAAGACACCGGCCCACGGCGTGTTCCCCGAGATCACCCGGTCGAACAGGGACAGCACCAGGTCCTGGTGACGCTCCTCGACCAGCAGGGTGACGGCCGGCCGGCCGAGCGCCTCGGCCGCCGGGTATCCGAGGACCGTCTCCGCCTGCGGGCTCCACAGCACGATCCGCCCCTGCGCGTCCAGGACGACGGCGGCCACTCCGAGAACGTCGAGCAGCCCGCCGGGTTCCATGGCGAACTCGGCGCTCGCCGCATCCGGGTCGGCCGGAAGATCCGCCGTGCTCATCCAGACCGCATCCCTCCTCCGTCCCATGGGTCCCCTCCATCATCCTGGTGCCTCACGCATCGCGCGATCGCGACGGCGCGGCGTGGCCGGGAGCTGCCTGGGCGGGCGGGAGCAGAAGGGCTCGAGGCGGGGAGACGTCAGGCGGGTCCGAGGCCGGGCGCGCCCCAGACCGGGAACCAGCGCTCCAGGTCCGGCTCCATCGCGAGATCGCCCGCGAGCAGGGCTCTGACCTGGAGTTCCAGGGCGTTGTCGCGGGACTCCGCGCCGTCCGAGCGCGGCGCGAACGGGTAGAAGGTGCCGCGCTTGTAGAGGTAGACGAGCGCCAGGTCGTGGCCACGGTGGTCCTCGTCCGCCGGGCCGGCCCGGAACGCGGTCAGTGAGCACAGCAGCTGAGGACCGAATCCGGCCTCCTGGAGCAGGGTGTTCACGGCGTGGAGGTCGTTGACCAGGGCCACGAGGTCGTCGGCCGGGCGGCGCGCGGAGAGCCAGGTGTAGCCGTACGCGTCCCGGGTGAACGCCACGGGAGCGGCTCCCGCGCCCTCGTCCACGTCGAGCAGCTCCCGTACCTCCTCCTTGAGCCGGGTGAAGGCGCCGCCCTCCACGCCCGCGAAGCAGACCGAGCCGGCGCCCGTCGGGACGTGGCCGGTGCCCGCCTGAAGGGTCAGCGCGGCGGCGGGCAGCGCGAAGAGCCGGTCGAGGTCGGGCCGTACCGGCCTGCTGCGCCCGAGCAGGGTGTCCAGGAGTCCCATGGCCGTCGTCAGCCTCCGTCCGCGTGGTGCTGCTTCTCCTCAGGCGCCGCCGAGCCCGGCCGAGATCCGGGCCAGCTGGTCGAGCCGCTGTTCCAGGGTGGGGTGGGTGGACAGCAGCCGGCTCAGGCTCTCCTTCGAGGAGAAGGCCGGCGCGAACCAGAACGCGTTGTACGGCTCCGCCTTCCGCAGGTCCCGCGTCGGGATCCGCGCCATCTCGCCGCTGACCTTGGTCAGCGCCGAGGCCAGGGCCGAGGGCCGGCCGGTGAGCAGCGCCGCGGCCCGGTCGGCGGCCAGCTCGCGATAGCGCGAGAGCACCCGGGTCAGCAGGAAGCTGAGCACGTAGACGGCGCCGCTGACCACGGGAACCAGGATCACGGCCGCGGCGGCGTTGCTGTCCCGGCTCCGGCCGACACCGCTGTAGAGCGCCACCCGGGTCATCATCCCGGCGAGGACGCCGAGGAACGAGGCGACCGTCATCACCGCGACGTCCCGGTGCGCCACGTGTGACATCTCGTGGGCGAGGACGCCCTCCAGCTCGTCCGGCTCCAGGCGGCGCAGCAGCCCGGTCGTGACACAGACCAAGGCGGTCTTCTCGCCGCGGCCGGTGGCGAAGGCGTTGGGCACGTCGCTGTCCGCGATCGCCACCCGCGGCTTCGGCATGTCGGCGAGGGCGCAGATCCTGTCCACCGTGCCGTGCAGCCCCGGAGCCTCCTCCCGGGTGACGTCCCGCGCGCCCATGCCCAGCGCGGCGACCTTGTCGCTGAACCAGAACTGCCCGACGAACAGCGCGCCCGCCACCAGCAGGACGACGGGCCAGGACCCGCGCAGCAGCACCGTCAGGACGCCGACGAAGACCACGTACAGCAGCCCGATCAGGAACATCGTCGTCGCCATGCGGGCGGAGAGTCCCCGGTCAGGGGCGTAGCGCGACCGCGACCGACTTCCGGCCATCCCGGCACCCTCTTCCGGCTCCACGGCCCGTCCGGTTCGTTGACGCCTGAACCGTCCGTGCCTCCTCCTGCCAGTGTGCGCCCTGCGGCGAGGAGTGCGCTGTCGTGCCAACTCCTGGGCACGCGGCGCAAAGTCGGCCCCGCGCACCGGCCGTACGTTCGGGTCCTGGCCGGCCGCGCAGGCGGCGGCCACGCTCCCGAACGCTCCGGAAGGACCCCTCATGTTCGACGCCACCCAGGTACAGGCCGCCCCGAGCGCGGACCTCCTCACGCCCGACAACGCGGTCATGCTCTTCGTGGACCACCAGCCCCAGATGTTCTTCGGCACCGGCAGCGGCGACCGCGCCGCGATCATCAACAGCACCGTCGGCCTCGCCAAGGCGGCCCGTGCCTTCGACGTCCCGGCCGTCCTGACCACCGTCGCCGCCGAGTCGTTCTCCGGGCCGCTGCTGCCGCAGCTCGCCGAGGTCTTCCCGAAGCACGAGATCATCGACCGCACGACCATGAACGCCTGGGAGGACGAGGCGCTCGTCGCCGCCGTCAAGGCCACCGGACGGAAGAAGATCGTCCTGTCCGGCCTGTGGACCGAGGTCTGCCTCGTGCTGCCCGCGCTCTCCGCGCTGGAGCAGGGATACGAGGTGTACGTCGTCTCCGACGCCTCCGGCGGCGTCAGCCCGGCCGCCCACGAGCACGCGCTGCAGCGGATGGTGGCCGCCGGCGCGGTGCCGGTCACCTGGGTGCAGGTGCTCCTGGAGCTGCAGCGCGACTGGGCGCGCCAGGAGACGTACGGCGCCGTCATGGAGATCGTCAAGGCCCACGCGGGCGCCTACGGCCTCGGCGTGGTGTACGCGCAGAGCGTCATCGGCGCGCACGCGGCCGGCTGACCTCCCGTGGACACCGGCATTCTGATCCTGCGTCTGCTGGTGGGACTGCTCGTCGCCGGCCACGGCGTGCAGAAAGTCAGCCGGCACCTCGGCGGCAGGGGACTCGACGGCGGCACGGCGGAGTTCCGCGCCGACGGCTTCCGCGGCGGCGCGCTGACCGCGCTGGCGGCCGGCGGCGGTCAGATCGGCTCGGGCCTGCTGCTCGCGGCCGGACTGCTGACCCCGCTCGCCGCGACCGGCACCGTCGGCGTGATGACGGTCGCGCTCACCGTCAAATGGCGCCACGGCCTGTGGGTGCAGAACGACGGTTACGAGTACCCGCTCGTCCTCATCGGCACCGCCGCCGCGCTCGCCGCCACCGGACCCGGCGCCTGGTCCCTCGACGCGGCCCTCGGCCTCACGCCGTACCCGCTGTGGTGGGCCGCCGTCGCGCTCGTCGCCGGCCTCGGCAGCGGTCTGCTCACCCGGCTCGTCCTGCACCGCCCCGACCCGGCCCCGGCGCCGGATCCCGCCCCGGCCTCCGCGCCGCAGCCCGCGCCGCCCGCCGCCGGCGGGCGCTGAGCGCGAGCCACCGGACCGGGCCCGGCCGCCCCACGCCCCCCGCCCGGGCGGCCGGGTCCACCCACCTTCCTCCCAGGAGACATCGATGGACACCACCACGACCACCACCGCCTCCCCGCACGGCGGCGGGCAGCCGCTGCTGCACCAGCAGGGCGCCGAGACCCAGGCGTTCGGCACGCTCAAGCAGCTGCCGATCGGCCTCGGCCACGACACCCGGATGTACGCCTGCCAGCGGCTCAACCGCGTGCTCGCCGACACCCAGATCCTCTACTCCCTCTACAAGAAGCACCACTGGCTGATGCGCGGGGCGACCTTCTACTCGCTGCACCTCATGCTCGACAAGCACGCGGAGGCCCAACTGGCCGTCGTGGACGCGCTCGCCGAGCGGGTCCAGAGCCTCGGCGGCGTCGCCGTCGGAGACCCGCGGCACGTCGCCGAGCTGACGAGCGTTCCCCGGCCGCCGGACGGCGTCGAGCCGGTCCCCGTCATGCTGTCCCGGCTCCTCGACGCGCACGAGCGGATCCTGATCGACGCGCGCGACGCCGCCGCGCGGATCTCGGCCGAGGGCGACGAGGGCAGCACCGACCTGCTCGTCTCCGAGGTCATCCGCACCGGCGAGGCACAGGTGTGGTTCCTCGCCGAGCACCTCGTGGACACCCCGCTGGTCCACGCCTGACGCACGGCCGGCCACGCCCGCTGGCCCCGCCACCCACGCCTGACGCACCCGGCCATGCCCGCCCGCCCCGCCGCGCAACCACCCACCCCGCACAGCCTCCGAAGGAGACCCTCATGCCGGACCGGCCGACCCTCGAACCCGCCGCCCAGGCCTTCGCCGACGCCACCGCCCAGCCGCCGTACCTCTACCAGCTCCCCGTGGCGGACGGCCGCAAGGCCGTCGACGGCGTCCAGAGCGGCGAAGACGTCCCGCGGCCCGCCGTCGAAGAGGAGTGGATCACCGTGCCCGCCGGCCCGGCCGGCGACGTCCGCACCCGGATCGTCCGCCCGCGTGGCGCCACCGGCACCCTGCCCGTCGTCCTCTACCTGCACGGCGCCGGCTGGGTCTTCGGCAACGCCCACACCCACGACCGGCTGGTACGCGAACTCGCCGTCGGCACCGGCGCCGCCGTCGTCTTCCCCGAATACGACCTGTCGCCCGAGGCCCGCTATCCCGTCGCCGTCGAGCAGAACTACGGCGTCGCCCGGTGGATCGCCTCCGAGGGACACCACCAGGACCTCGACGGCACCCGGATCGCCGTCGCGGGCGACTCCGTCGGCGGCAACATGGCCGCCGCCCTCACCCTCATGGCCAAGCAGCGCGGCGACCTGCGCCTCACCCACCAGGTCCTCTTCTACCCGGTCACCGACGCGCGCTTCGACACCGAGTCGTACCACGCCTTCGCCGAGGGCTACTTCCTGCGCCGCGACGCCATGAAGTGGTTCTGGGACCAGTACACGACCGAGGAGGCCGAGCGCGCCCAGATCACCGCCTCCCCGCTGCGCGCCGGCCTCGAGCAGCTCACCGGACTGCCGCCCGCCCTGGTGATCACCGCCGAGGCCGACGTCCTGCGCGACGAGGGCGAGGCGTACGCGGCCAAGCTCCGTGCCGCCGGAGTCCCCGTCACCGCCCTGCGCGTCACCGGCACCATCCACGACTTCGTCATGCTCGACGCACTGCGCGGCACGCGGGCCGCGGAACTCGCCATCGGTCTCGCCACCGACACGCTGCGCCAGGCCCTCGCATGACCGGGCCGTCGACCGGCATGCCCGTGGCCGGCCTGCTGCCCGCCCCGCGCCGCGAACCCGCGCACGCCGACCTCGTCGTCCGCAACGCCAAGGTCTTCACCGGCGACCCCGCCCGTCCCGAGGCCCGCGGCGTCGCCCTGCGCGACGGCCGGGTCGCGGCCCTCGGCGACGACCACGACCTCGCCCACCTCGTCGGGCCGGGCACCACCGTCGTCGACGCCCTCGGCCGCCGCGTGATCCCGGGCCTCAACGACTCGCACCTGCACGTCATCAGGGGCGGCCTGAACTACGTCCTCGAACTGCGCTGGGACGGCGTGCGCAGCCTGCGCCACGCGCTCGCCATGCTGCGCGAGCAGGCCGGCCGCACGCCCAGGGGCCAGTGGATCCGGGTCGTCGGCGGCTGGACCGCCGAGCAGTTCGCCGAGCGCAGGATGCCGACCGTCGCCGAGCTGAACGCCGCCGCGCCCGACACCCCCGTCTTCGTCCTGCACCTGTACCAGTCCGCCCTCATGAACCGGGCCGCGGTACGGGCCGCAGGTTTCACCCGCGACACACCTGACCCGCGCGGCGGACAGATCGTGCGCGGCCGGGACGGCGAACCGACCGGCGTCCTCCTCGCCGCGCCGAGTGCCCTCGTCCTCTACTCGACCCTCGCCAAGGCGCCCGCCCTCGACGAGGCCGACAGGCGGACCTCCACCCGGCACTTCCTGCGCGAACTCAACCGTTTCGGGCTGACCTCGGCCGTCGACGCCGCCGGCGGCTTCCAGAACTTCCCCGACAACTACGCCACCGTCGTCGACCTCGCCCGGTCCGGAGAGCTGACCCTGCGGATCGCCTACCACCTCTTCCCGCAGACGGCCGGCCAGGAACTCGCCGACCTCCGGCGCTGGACCGAGATGGTCCGGCCGGGCGACGGGGACGAGTGGCTCCGGCTCAACGGCGCGGGCGAGAACCTCACCTGGGCCGCCGCCGACTTCGAGAACTTCTCCGAACCCCGCCCCGACCTCGCCGAGGGCTACGAGGCGGAATTCGAGCAGGCCGTAAGGCTGCTGAGGGAACACGGCTGGGGCTTCCGGCTGCACGCCACGTACGACGAGACGATCCGCCGCGACCTCGCCGTCTTCGAGAAGCTCGCCGCGGAGGGACTCTTCCCCGGCGACAGCCGCTGGCTCTTCGACCACGCCGAGACCGTCTCGGCCGACAGCCTCGACCGGATCGCGGCCCTCGGCGGCGCCCTGTCCGTCCAGAACCGCATGTCCTTCCAGGGCACCGCCTTCCGCGACCGCTACGGAGCCGAGGCCGCCGCCCACGCCCCGCCGGTCCGGGCCATGCTCGACCGCGGCCTGACCGTCGCCGCCGGCACCGACGCCACCCGCGTCTCCTCGTACAACCCGTGGGTCGCGCTGCACTGGCTGGTGACCGGACGCACCGTCGGCGGGACCGCGCTCCGGCCGGCCGGCAGCGGCGTCGACCGGGAGACGGCCCTCGGCCTCTACACGCGCGGCGGAGCCCGGCTCACCGGCGAACAGGACGTCAAGGGAAGCCTGCGGGAGGGCTGGTACGGCGACCTCGCGATCCTGTCCGACGACTTCCTCACCGTGCCCGAGGACGTCATCCCGGACATCGAGTCCGTCCTCACCGTCGTCGGCGGCCGTGTCGTCCACGCCGACGCCGAGTACGAGGGACTCGAGGAGGCCGTGCCGCCGGTCAGCCCCGAGTGGAGCCCCGTCGCCCGCTTCGGCGGCTACCAGAGCGGTGCCCGCCAGGCCGCGCAGGTGGCCGACGCCGTCGCCGAGTCGGAGCAGCACCGCACGTGGCGCGTCGCCCGCGGCGCCGCCCGGACGCCGTCGCCGTCCTTCCTCGACCCGTGCTTCGAGCACTGAACACCGTGCGCACACCGCACGACCCGAACGAGAGACCTCGCCGATGAGTACAGACGCTCCACCCCCGGAACGACGCTTCGAACCGGACCTCCGGTCGATGACCCGGATCAACCTGCGCCCCATCGCCTCACCCATGCCGCTGGGCTTCTTCACGGTGGCGATCGCCTCCGTGATGACCGGATGTCTTCAGCTCGGCCTCCTCGGCCCCGAGGCCCGCGGCGCCGTCGCGCTGTGCGTGCTGCCGGCCTTCGCGCTGCAGTTCCTGGTGAGCGTCCTCGCCTTCGGCGCCCGGGACGTGATCGCGGCGACGCTCATGGGCGTCTTCGCCGGCAGCTGGCTGGCCTACGCCCTCGTCATGTTCACCGGCGCGGCCGACGGCCTGCGCGTCCTCGGCGTCTTCAACCTCGCCTTCCTCTGCTTCGGGGCGCTGATGGCCGCCGTGACCCGCCCGAAGCGGGCGCTGTGGCTGGTCCTGGTGGTCTCCCTGCCCCGCTGGGCGGCCACCGGCCTGTCGGGCCTCACCGGCGCCGAATGGCTCACCCGCGCCTCCGGCGTCCTCGGCCTGCTGGTGGCGCTCGTCGCCCTCTACGCCGCCTTCGCGCTGATGCTGGAGGACATGCGCAGCGAGGAGGTGCTGCCCATCGGCCGCAGCGGCCCCGCGCACACCGCCGTCGAGGGCGACCTCACGGTCCAGCTCCGCAACCTGGAACGCCAGGCGGGTGTGCGCCGCACCCTCTGACCACCCGCCGCGCCGCCCCACCCCTACGGCCCCGGCCCCACACCCGTACAGCCCGTAGACCCGTACACCCGTCCATCCGTACGACTCCCACGACCCCACTGGAGCAGCCATGGAACCGCAGGTGAAGGACCGGCCCGAGAGGTCCCGCTACGAGATCCTCGCCGGGGACGACGGCGGCGAGACCGCCGGCTTCGCCGAGTACTTCCTCTCCGAGGGCGAGATCGCCTTCATCCACACCGAGACCGACGCCCGGTTCGCCGGCCGCGGCCTCGGCGGACTGCTCGCCCGCGGCGCCCTCGACGACGCCCGGGCCCGCGGCCTGGCCGTCCTGCCGTACTGCCCGTTCATCCGTGGCTGGATCGGCAAGCACCCCGACTACGCCGACCTGGTCCCCGAGGCCCGCCGCGCGCGCTTCGGTCTGTGACGGACCACGATCCGGACCCTCGACCCCGATACGGTCGAGGTCGACTCCTCGCACCTGGTCATGCTCGCCCGGCCGAAGGAGGTCGCCGCGCTGATCCTGGAGGCGGTCCGCGCCACTGCCCGACCCGCGCCCGAGGCGCCCTCCCAGGGCCTCTGACCTCGAACGATTGGTTGAAATTGTTCGAGCGCTGGTAGCTTTCGGATCCCCGCCGAAGATCCTTCGGCGGGCGATCGGAGGAAGCACACCCATGAGGTTCGGCGCGAGGCTCGCGCTCGCCGTCATCACCCTCGCCGTCACGGTCACCGCCTGCGGCGCCCCGCACGGCGGCGCGCGGTCCCACCAGGCCGCGGACTGCGGCCCCTACGCGCGGTACGGACGGCACGACGGCACCGCGGTCACCGTCTACGCGTCGAACCGGGACCGGGAAGCCGACCTGTTCGAGGAGACCTGGGCCGACTTCGCCGCCTGCACGGGCATCGACGTCCGCTACGAGGGAGACGGCGAGTTCGAGGCCCAGATCCAGATCCGGGTCGAGGGCGGCAAGGCACCCGACGTGGCGTTCTTCCCGCAGCCCGGGCTCCTGGCCCGCTTCGCCCGCGCCGGCCGGCTCAAGCCCGCGAGCGCCGGGCTCACCGCCCTGGCCGAGCAGGGCTGGTCGCAGGACTGGAACAACTACGCGACCGTCGACGGCACCCTCTACGGCACCCCGCTGGTCGCCAACGTGAAGTCCTTCGTCTGGTACTCGCCGGCGTTCTTCCGGGACCGCGGACTCACCGTGCCCCGCACCTGGGCCGAGCTGATGGACGTCACCGAGAAGGTCGCGGCGAGCGGCGTCAAGCCCTGGTGCGCGGGCGTCGAGTCCGGCGAGGCGACCGGCTGGCCGCTCACGGACTGGATCGAGGACGTCCTGCTGCGCCAGCAGGGACCGGAGGTCTACGACCGGTGGGTCGCCCACGAGATCCCGTTCGACGACCCGCGGGTGATCCGGGCCATGGACACCGTCGGCTCCCTCCTCAAGAACGACCGGTACGCCAACGGCGGCTTCGGCCCGGCCCGGTCGATGGCCTCGATCTCCTACCAGGAGGCCGGCGCGCCGGTCCTCTCCGGCGACTGCGCGATGCACCGTCAGGCCTCCTTCTACGCCGAACAGTGGCCGGAAGGCACCGAGATCGGACCGGACAAGGACGTCTTCGCCTTCCTCCTGCCGGGACAGGACCGCACCGGCCGGCCGGTGCTCGGCGGCGGCGTGTTCGCCGCCGCGTTCTCCGACCGGCCCGAGGTCCGGGCCTTCCAGGAGTACCTGGCGAGCGCGGACTTCGCGAAGACCCGCATGCGGAAGGGACCGTTCGTCTCGGCGCACAAGGGCGTCGACCCGGACGACGCCGCGAGCCCCGTCGACCGGCTCTCGGTCCAGCTGCTTCAGGATCCCCGCACCCGGTTCCGCTTCGACGGGTCCGACCTGATGCCCGCGAGCGTCGGCACCGGCAGCTTCTGGAAGGGCTCCGTCGACTGGATCACGGGCAAGGACACCCGGCAGGTGGCCGCCTCGATCGAACGGTCCTGGCCGAGCTCCTGATGCCGTTCGACCTCCTCGCACAGCAGCCTCGACTGCTGTACCTGCTCCAGGGCCTCGCCGCGTTCGCGGCGGTGACCGGGCTGATCCTCCTCATGCTGCACCGGAGCCCGGTCCGCGGGCGCGGCGCCCCGATCCTGCTGCTGGCCCCGGCCCTGCTGCTGCTCACCGCCGGCGTCGTGCTGCCCGCCCTGCGCACCCTGCTGCTGTCCTTCACCGACGGCGAGGACGCGGCGTGGGCCGGACTCGACAACTACGTGTGGATGTTCACCGACCTCGGGTCGCTGACCGCACTGCGCAACACCCTGACCTGGGCGGTCCTCGTGCCGTCGCTCGTCACCGCCGTCGGGCTGCTCTACGCGGCCGCCGTCGCACGGTCGCGCTTCAAGACCCTCGCCCTGTCCCTCGTCCTGCTGCCGATGGTCATCTCCTTCGTCGGCGCCGGCCTGGTCTGGAAGTTCGTCTACGCCTACCGGCCCGCGGACGCGGACCAGATCGGGCTGCTCAACCAGCTCGTCGTGGCCCTCGGCGGCGAACCGAGGCAGTGGCTCGTCGAGTCCCCCTGGAACGTCCTGTTCCTCGTGGTGACGGCGGTGTGGACCCAGGCCGGCTTCGCCGCCGTCCTGCTCAGCGGCGCGATCGACGCCGTGCCCGCCGAGCTCACCGAGGCGGCCCGGCTGGACGGCGCCTCGCCCCGGCAGATCTTCTGGCGCGTCACCGTCCCGCTCGTCCGGCCCACCCTGCTCGTCGTGCTGCTCGCCGAGGTGACCGGCACCTTCAAGGCCTTCGACATCGTCAGGACCATGACCGCCGGCCGCTTCGACACCGGGGTCCTCGCCCACGAGATGTACGACCAGGCCTTCCGCTACGGGCACACCGGACGCGGCGCCGCCCTCGCCGTGCTCCTCTTCGCCCTGGCCGGCCCGGTCGTCGCCCTCCAGGTCCGGGCGCAGCGGAGGGCGCGATGAGCAGGGTGCGGGAACGGCTCTCCTCCCGGGCCTTCTCGGCGGCCGCCGTGGTGATCGCGGTGCTGTGGACGACGCCCACGCTCGGGCTCCTCCTCTCCTCCTTCCGCCCGGAGAACGACATCAAGTCGACCGGATGGTGGACCGTGTTCGGGGCGCCGCACCTGACCCTCGACAACTACGGCGAGGTGCTCCTCGGCGACGGCAACGCGTCGGGACGGCTCGCCGACCACCTCGTCAACTCGCTCGTCATCACCGTCCCGTCCGTCCTGTTCCCGCTGGTCCTGGCGTTCTTCGCCGCGTACGCCCTGGCCTGGACGGACTTCAGGGGCCGTGACGCGCTCGTCGTCGGCGTCTTCGCCCTCCAGGTCGTGCCGCTCCAGATGGCGCTCGTCCCGCTGCTGCGGCTGTTCGCCGTCGCCGGGCCGGGCGGCTTCGGCCAGGTCTGGTTCGCCCACACGGCCTTCGCCCTGCCGTTCGCGGTGTTCCTCCTGCACAACCACCTGGCCGCGCTGCCCCGGGACCTGATCGACGCCGCCCGGGTCGACGGCGCCTCGCACGGCACCGTGCTGCTGCGGATCGTGCTGCCGCTCGCCGTACCGGCGCTGGCCACCTTCGCGGTCATCCAGTTCGTCTGGGTGTGGAACGACCTGCTCGTGGCCCTGGTGCTCGCCGGCGGGACGGCCGAGACGGCGCCGGTGACGGTCCGGCTGGCCGGCATGGCGGGCACCCGCGGCAACGAATGGCAGCGGCTCACCGCCGGAGCGTTCGTGTCGGCCTTCGTCCCGCTGCTCGTCTTCTTCTGCCTCCGACGGCACTTCGCCCGCGGCCTGCTCGCCGGATCGGTGAAGGGATGACGGCCAAGGACGCGACCTCGCCCGGCGCGCGGCGAGCCGGCCTGAGCCGGCCCGGGCTGCGCGGCCGGGAAGCCGAGCTGCGCCGACTGCGGTCCCTGGTCGCCGCCGTACGCGACGGTGACGGCGGCGCCACGGCCGTGCTCGTCGGAGAGCCGGGCATCGGCAAGAGCGTCCTCGTCGAGGAGACCGCCGGCTTCGCCCGCGCCCACGGCTTCACCGTCAGCCGCGGACGGGCCGAGGAACTGCACGAGCTGGCCCCGCTCGCCTCCCTGGCCTCCGGCCTCCTGCACGGCGACCCGCCGCTGCTGTCCGCCGCGGACTTCGCCCACCTCGCCGACCACCACGACCAGCGCATCTGGCTCGTCGAACGGCTGGCCCAGCTGATCGAGGAGCGCTCGGCCGGCGCGCCCGTGCTCATCGCCGTCGACGACGTCCAGTGGGCCGACCCGCTGAGCCGGTTCGCGCTGAACGTCCTGCCGGCCCGGCTGGCCGGCTCCCCGGTCCTGTGGCTGCTCGCCGGCCGCGAGGACCCGGACCTGCGCGGCGACGGACCGCGCCCCGTCAGGCTGCCGCTGCGGCCGCTGTCCGCCACGGCCCTGGCCGAACTGGCCCGCGACGCGGTCGGCGGCGCCGTACCGGACGAGGTCGCGGACCTCCTGACCGGCTCGGGCGGCAACCCCTTTCTCGCGGCCGAACTGCTCGCGGGCCTTGCCGCGTCGGGCACGCCCGGGCCGGGCCCGGCGGCGGAGCGGCCGCCGGAGCGGCTGGTCCTCGGCGTCCGCGGCAGGCTCGCCGCGCTCCGTCCGGAAACCCTCGACTTCCTGCGGGTCGGCTCGGTCCTCGGAGGCGCCTTCCGGCTCGCCGACGCCGCGGCCCTGTGCGGACGGCCCGCCACCGCTCTCATCGGCTCGCTGGACGAGGCCCTCGCCGCCGGACTCCTCACCGACGACGGCGAACGCCTCCTGTTCCGCCACGACCTGCTGCGCCAGGCCGTCTACGCCGACCTCGCGCCCTCGGCGCGCCGGGCACTGCACCGTGAGGCGGCCGCCCGGCTCGTCGCGGCCGGCCGCACCCGCGCCGACGCGGTCCCGCACCTGCTCAAGAGCGCCGAACCCGGCGACCGGGAAGCGGTACGGCTGCTCGACGCCGCCGCCACCGACCTCCTGCCCGTCCTGCCCGACCTCGCCGCCGACCTGGCCGTGCGCGCCCTGGAACTCGTGCCGCGGCACGATCCCGCCGCGTTCGGCGTCGGCGAACGCGCCGTCACCGCGCTCACCCGCGCCGGCCGTTACACCCGTGCCCGCGAGACCGGCGACACGCTGCTCGCCCGACAGCCGTCCCTGGACGTCTTCGCCCGCCTCCAGTCCGTACTCGGCGACGCGCTGTGGCACCTCGACGACGTGCACGAGCTGGCGCGCCGTTCGACCGCGGCGCTCGCCGTCGTCACCGACCCGGCGGTCCGCGCCCGGCTCACCGCACGGCAGGCGCTCGCCCAGTCCCGCGGCCGCGACCTGGAGGAGGCGCGCAGGACCGGCGAACGGGCGCTCGCCGAGGCGGAACGCGCGGGCGACCGGGAGGCCCGCGTCGCCTCGCTGTGGGGCCTCGGAGAGATCGCCCTGAACGCGGGCGAGTGCGCTGCGGCCGTCGGCCACCACACCGCGCTGAACGCCTTCGACGCGGCCTTCCTGCCCGAGGAGGTCGTCGCCCGCGTCCACGGGGACGACTTCGACTCCGCCCGGCTGCTGCTGAGGTCGGCCGGCGACGCACCGCCGCGGCCCGCCATGCTGATGTGGGCGCAGGGCAGCCTGAACCTCGGCCTCGGCCGGCTCGACGACGCCGAGGCCGACCTCGTCACCGCCGGACGCCTGGAAGCGGACATCGGCGTACCCGGCAACCTGGTCAACATCCGGGTCCACCGCGGGGCGCTGGCGCTGCTGCGCGGCGACCGCGAAGCCGCCGGACAGCACCTCGACGCCGTCCGCGCGGCCGTCGCCGACCGGCCCAACACCGGAAACCACGCCGCGCTCCGGTACCTGGAGGCCCTCGTCGCCGAGGCCGACGGCGACCACGCGGCCGCGGCCGGACGGATCCGGGCCGTCCAGCGCGACCATCCCTTCGCCCGCTGGCGGATCCTGCGCAGCCGCTTCGCCGACGCCGTGCGGATCGCCGTGAACGCCGGTGACACCGCCCTGGCCGAGGACCTCGCGACGCAGGCCGCCCGGCACGCCGCCCGCAATCCCGGCGTCCCCACCGCACAGGGCGTCGCCGCCCACGCCGCCGCCCTGGTGAGCGCCGACACGGCGCTCCTGGAGCGCTCCGTGGAGATCTTCCGCGCCGGACCCCGCCCGCTCCACCTCGCCGCGGCCCGCGCCGACCTCGGACGCGCCCTGCTCGCCGTGGGCTCCGCCGCCGCCGTGCCGGTCCTGAGGCGGGCCCACGAGGCGTACGCGCGGGCCGGCGCCGGCCACGAGGCCGACCGGCTGCGGGCGGACCTGGAGCGGGCGCGCCCGGCCGGACCGGCGACGGCCCGCCCCGGCCCGCGCATCGCGAGCCGCCCGCGGCCCGGCCAGGGCTGGGCCGCGCTCACGGCCTCCGAACGCAAGGTCGCCCGGCTGGTCGCCGCCGGCCACACCAACCGCTCGGCCGCCGCGGCCCTCGTCGTCTCCCCGCACACGGTCAACACCCATCTGGCGTCCGTCTTCCGCAAGCTCGCGGTCAACTCGCGCGTCCACCTGACCCGGATCGTCCTCGCCGAGGACGCGCCCGACGAGCCCTGACCGGGCCTGTGGGAACTCTGACGAGCCCTGACGGGGCGTTCTGCGCCCACGGTCAAGGAGCGGTGCGCGGCCGGACAACAGCCGGCACCTCCCCGGACCTAGCGTGACGGCGTTCCGTCCGCCCGCGCCGACGCGCGGGCCAGCACACCGAAACGAGGAAGCGCACCATGCGGTACATCACCGTGGGCCAGGAGAACACCACCGCCGTCGACCTCTACTACGAGGACCACGGCAGCGGGCAGCCCGTCGTCCTCATCCACGGCTACCCGCTCGACGGCCACTCCTGGGAGCGCCAGAGCGCCGCGCTCCTCGACGCCGGATACCGCGTCATCACCTACGACCGCCGCGGCTTCGGCCGGTCCTCCCAGCCGACGACCGGCTACGACTACGACACCTTCGCCGCCGACCTGCACACCGTCCTCGAGACCCTCGACCTGAACGACGCCGTCCTCGTCGGCTTCTCCATGGGCACGGGCGAGGTCGCCCGCTACGTGTCCCGGTACGGCTCCGCCCGCGTCGCCAAGGTCGCCTTCCTCGCCTCCCTGGAGCCCTGCCTGCTCAAGAGCGACGACAACCCGGACGGCGTCGCGCCGAAGGAGTTCTTCGACGGCGTGGTCGCCGCCGTCAAGGCCGACCGCTACGCCTACTACACCGCCTTCTTCAACGACTTCTTCAACCTCGACGAGACCCTGGGCAGCCGCATCAGCGAGGAGGCGGTCCGCAACAGCTGGAACACCGCGGCCGCCGGCGGCTTCTTCGCCGCGTCCGCCGCGCCGTCCACCTGGTACACCGACTTCCGCGCCGACATCCCGGCCGTCGACGTGCCCGCCCTGATCCTGCACGGCACGGCCGACCGCATCCTGCCGGCCGAGGGCACGGCCCGCCCCTTCCACCGGGCCCTGCCGTCGGCCGAATACGTCGAGATCGAGGGCGCTCCGCACGGCCTGCTGTGGACCCACGCGGAGGAGGTCAACACCGCGCTGCTCGCCTTCCTGGCGAAGTGACGTTCGACGCCGCGCCCGGCGGTCCCGCATACTGAACCGCCATGCAGCACGCGGACATCGAGGACGACGCCGGCCGAGCCGCTCGCCCCGGCCCCCGCACACCGGTCCGCGGCCGAGAGGCGGAACTGGCGTTCCTCGAGGCGCGGCTCGACGCGCTCGACCGCGGCGAGGGCGGCATCGTCCGGGTCGAGGGACCCGCCGGCATCGGCAGGTCGAGGATCCTCGCGGAGGCCTCGGCGTCCGCGAGGCGGCGCGGGACACGGGTGTTCCACGGAGGAGCGGACCCGGACGAGCAGTTCGTGCCGCTCGGCCCGCTCCTGGAAGGACTGCTCTCCGGCCCCGAACCGCTGTCCGAGGCCGCCCGGCTCCGCGACCTCGCCACCCGGCCCGGCCAGCGGTTCTGGCTGCTCCAGGAGCTCGGGGACCGGCTGCGGGAGGCGGCCCGCGGCCGCCCGCTGCTCGTCGTCCTCGACGACCTCCAGTGGTGCGACGACCTCACGCTCCTCACCCTGCACACCGTCGCCGCCGGACTCTCCGCCCACCCGGTCCTGTGGCTGGTGGCGGTGTGCGGCGGGAGCGTGCCCCCGGCCGTGCGCACCACGCTCGACAGGATCCGCCAGGCCGGCGCCCACGAGCTGACGCTGGCACCGCTCAGGGACCAGGCCGTCGAACTGATCGCCGAGGACGTCCTCGGCGCCGTTCCCGACCCGGACGTGCGCCGCCTCGCCCGCCGCGCCGAGGGCGTGCCCCTGCTGCTCGTCGAACTGCTCGACGCGCTGCGCGACGAGGCGGCGGTGACCGTCGTCCACGGCACGGCCCAGCTGGCGGCCGGCGCCGCCTCCGTCCGCCAACTGCCGTCCATATGCCGCCGCCTCGGCCTGCTGTCCGACCCGGCCCGCGAACTCACGGAGACCACGGCCGCCGTGGGGCGCCCGGTCACCGTCGGCCTCCTGGCCGCACTCCTCGGCCGATCACCGGCGGCCCTGATCACCGCCGTCCGCGAGTCCCTCGACGCCGGTCTGCTCACCGAACGCGGCGACCGCCTGGAGTTCCGCCACGCACTGGTCCGCGAGGCGGTGGAAGCCGGCCTCCCGCTCTCCGTGCGCCGCACCCTGCGCCGGCAGGCGGACGCACTGCTCCCGGCCGCGGCCGCCGCCCTCCCGGACCGGCCCTCCGCACCACCGGCCGGCGCCGCCGGGCCCGGGCACCGCACGGACGCCGACCGGCTGCGTACCGCCGCGGCGGACCTCGCGGACACCGCTCCCGGACACGCCGTCGAACTCGCCCTCGGAGCACTCGCCCGCACGGCGCCGGACGCTCCCGAACGGCCCCGCCTCGTCGCCGAGACGATCCCGCTGCTCTGGCAGACGGGGCAGGCCGCGCGGGCTCGCAGCCTGGGCGCCGCCGCCCTCGCGGCCGGTGGCGCGGGACCCGAGGACGCAGCGCACCTGCGCCTGCAACTGGGCCGCCTGGCCGCCCAGCACGACGTCGGCGAGGCCGTCCGGCAGGCCCGCGCCGGCGCGGACCTGCCCGGCCTCCCGGCCGTCCTGCGGGCCCGGCTGCTCGCGCTGCTGTGCCTCGGTCTGACGATGTCGGGCGAGACCGGAGCGGCCGAGCGGGCCCTCGTCGAGGCCATGGAGGCCGCAGCGGTGGCCGGCGACCGCTGCGCCGAGGCCACCGTGACGGTGGCCGACTCCGCCGTCCGCTTCTCCCGGCACGACTGGGGCGAGGCGTTCCACCGGGCCGACCGCGCCTCGGCCCTGGCGGCCGGTCTGGGCATCGCCCACTCCGTGTGGGTGCCCGAAGCCCTGTGGCAGGGCTTCCTGCTGAACGCCGCCGGCCGCTCCGCCGAGGCCCTCGCCGTCGCCGAGGCCGGTGTCCGCCACACCCGCGAACAGGGCCGCCCGGCCGCCACCCGCCTGTGGCTCATGAACCGCGCCCGGGCGCTCCTCGACGCCGGACGGCTGGCCGACGCCCGCGCCGACGCGGACGCCGCCCGGGCGACGACGGACGAGCCCGTCACCGGCACCTTCGCCGACATCACCGTGGTGTACGCGATGACGCGCGTCGCCCTTCACACCAACGACCAGGACACCGCCCGGCGTTGTGCGGCGCGGGCCCGGCGCATGCGCGAGGACGACGCGCTCCTCGTCCGTACCGTCGGCTCCTGGATCCTGGCGCTCACCGCCGACTTCGAGGGCCGGCCCGACCGGGCCCTGGCCGCGCTCGACGAGGTGACCGCCGCGCTCGCCGAGGAGCGGCTCGTCCTCGTCAGCCCCGTCGACCCCGCCGACACGCCCGTTCTGGCCCGCATGGCGCTGCGGGCCGGCGCACCCGAACGGGCCGCGCTCGCGGTCGGCCTGGCCGAGCGGCGGGCCGCGCTCAACCCCGGCCTGCCGGTCCTCGCCGCAGCCGCCGCGCACGCCCGCGGACTGCTCGACAACGACCTCGGCCACCTGCTGCGCGCGGTGCGGCTGTACGAGGACGGCGCCCGGCCGATCGCCCGGGCGTCCGCCCTGGAGGACGCCGGCCGCAAGATCGCCGCCACCCGCAGGGCCGAGGCGGTGCCGTACCTGGAGCGCGCCCTCGCCCTCTACACGCGCGCCGGCGCCGAGCGGGACGTCGCGCGGGTGCGCCGGCGCCTGCGGGCCGCGGGCGTCCGCCGGCGGCCCGCGACGGCCGGACGGGCCGGGGAGTGGCCCGAACTGACGGCGGCCGAGGTCAGGGTGGTCCGGCTGGTCGCCCAGGGTCTGACGAACCAGCAGGTGGCCGAGCGGCTCTCGCTCTCGCCCCACACGGTGAGTTCGCACCTGCGCCGCGCCTTCACCAAGCTCGACCTCACCTCGCGCGCGGAGCTGACCCGCCTGGTGGAGAGCCGCTCGGCCGAGACCCGTGACCACGGAGCGTGATCGCTTCATATCCCCTGCCTCTCCTGCCTCGCTTCCGTGCCGATGCACGATTCGTGCGATGTGCGGGCCCCGCCGCGTCCTCAGAATGATCAAGAGCCGCGGACGGGAGAAGCGATCCGCGGGTCACCGCCGGTCGAGAGAGGAACGACGCCATGACCGTCAGACCCTGGCGAGCCCGCCCGGGCAGCGAGGAACTGCAGGCCCTCGTCGACGAACTCGCGGAGAAGCTGGGCCGGTCCGTCGCGGTCGACGACCCGCTGGTCCGTCTGGTCTGCACGAGCCGCCACTTCGGCGACGAGGACCCGGTCCGCATCGGCACCCTGCTCCAAGGCCGCGCCGACAACGCCGCCGTCCGCCACGTCCTCGCCCAGGGCGTCGCCCGCTGGTCGAGGCCCGGATTCGTCGAGGGCCGCGACGACCTCGGACTGCTGCCCCGCTACGTCGTGCCGCTGCGCGAGCGCGGACACCTCCTCGGCCTGCTCATGGTCGTCGTGCCGGACAAGGAGCTGGCGGCGTGGGAGACCGAGGCCGTCGCCCGGGCAGCCGAGGCGATGTCCGCCCAGATGTACGTGGAACAGCTCGGCGCCGACACCCGCAAGGCCGACGAGCGGACGCTGGTGCTGGAACTCGTCGACGCCCATGTCGCCACCCGCACCGCCGCGCGGAGGCGGGCCACCGAACTCGGACTGCTCGGCGAGGCGGACCACGTCCTGGTCACCTCCGTCCAGCTGAGCCGGGGCACGGAGCCCGTGCGGCAGGCCGAGACCGCCCTGTGGGCCGCGCTCGAAGGCCTGCGGCAGACGCGCACGGCCCAGGGCCTGGTCGCGATCTACCAGGAGCGGGCGATCCTGCTCCAGCTGCGCGAGCGGCCGCCCGGCCCCGACGAGGTGGCCGCCCAGTGCGCGCGCGTCCTCGACGAACTCCACACGTTCCTCGACCCGTCGGCGGCGCCCATGATCGGCGTCGGCGGGCGCTACGAGGGCCTGCACGACGCCTGGACCTCGTACGAGCAGTCGCTCGTGGCGGCCCGCGCCGCGCGGCGGCTGCCGTCCCTGCACGGCGTGGGGGACTGGGACCTGCTCGGCGAGCTCGCCGTGCTCCTCCAGCTCCCCGAGCACGCGCTGAACACCTCGCTCGTCCCCAAGCCGCTGCGCACCCTCGGCGAGGCGCACGGCGGCGACCGGCTGCGCGACACCCTGCGCTGCTTCCTCGAACACGCCGGCTCGATCCCGAGGACCGCGGACGCGCTGCGGCTGCACCGCACCTCGCTCTACTACCGCCTGCGCCAGATCCAGGAGATCACCGGCCTCGACCTGGACGACGGCTCCCACCGGCTCACCCTTCAGCTGGGCCTGCGGATCGAGGAACTCCTCACCGCGACAAACCGAGGATGATCTCCCGCCCGATTCCTACAGCACGCGGTGGTGGCGGCGAGGCGCCGCGTTCGAGGATGGCCGGGACGGGGCGGCCACGACGGCCCGCCCGTGAACAGGGAAGAGGTCCATGAAGGAAATGACGACGACCGACGGGACACGCATCGCCTACCGGGACACCGGCGGCGAGGGCGTGCCGCTGGTCATGCTGCACGGCTGGAGCCAGACACAGGCGATGTTCCGCCACCAGGTCGCGGAACTGTCGCCCGGCCGCCGCGTCGTCACCCACGACCTGCGCGGCCACGGTGTGTCGGGCAAACCGCGGCACGGCTACCGCGTCGCCCGCCTCGCCCGCGACGTACTCGAACTCGTCGACCACCTCGGGCTCGACCGCTTCGACGCGCTGGGCTGGTCGATGGGCGTCTCGGTGTGGTGGAGCTTCGTCGACCAGTACGGCACCGGGCGCATCCGGCGCCTCGTCGCCGTCGACCAGCCCGCCGCCGTCGCCGCCGTTCCCTGGACCACCGAGCGCGAACAGCGTGACGCCGGGGCCATCTTCGACGTCGCCGAGCTGCTCGCCCTCGGCGCCGCGCTCGCCGCACCCGGCGGCGACGCGGTGCGCGCCGGTTTCGTGCGCGGGATGTTCTCCGGCGAGCCCGACCCGGCTGTCCTCGCCTTCGTCACCGAGGAGATCGCCTCCACGCCCGCCCACGCCGGCGTCCCCCTGCTGTTCGACCACTGCGCCCAGGACTGGCGCGACGTCCTGCCCAGGATCGACGTCCCGACCCTGGTGATCGGCTGCGAGGGAAGCCATGTGCACCCCGACTCGCAGCGCTTCGTCGCCGCGCGGATCCCGGGCGCCCGGCTCCACGTCTTCCCCGCCGACGTGGCGAACTCGCACTTCCCGTTCCTGGAGAACCCGGCGGCCTTCAACGCGGTGGTGGAGGAGTTCCTCGCCGAGGAACTCCGCGCCGGCGCCCCGGAGTCGCGATGACCGCCGCCACGACGGCGCACGACCGGCTCGTCCAGGTCCGCTCCTCGACGCCCGGGCCGGGCGACGGAGACTGCGTCCACCTCGGCATGCACGTCAGCGGCTCGGTCGCCGGCGTCCGCGACGGCGTCAGAAGCCCGCTGCGGCCGGGCGACCTGGTCTTCTGCGACCCGGCCGGGCCCGATCCGCTGCGCTTCGGCGAGGACGGAAGGATGATGTTCCTCCGGATACCCCGCTGCTATCTCGGCGTCACGCAGCGGGAACTGGAGCAGGTGGTGGGCGCGGTCGTGCCCGGCGACGAGGGCCTCGGAGCGCTGGTGTCCGACTTCCTCTCCGTGCTCGCCGCCAAGGCCGAGTTCCGCCGGTCCACCATCGGCGACCGGCCCGCCCGGACGGCGGTGCACCTGCTGTCGGTGCTGGTCGTGGAGCTCCTCGAGTCCGGCGTCGCCGAGGAGGGCGCCGAGGCGCCGGGCGGCGCCACGGAGATGCTGTCCCGCATCCGTGCCTTCATCGAAGGGCGGCTGAGGGACCCGGACCTGTCACCGGAGTCGATCGCCCGCGCCCACCACATCTCCGTCCGCTACCTGCACAAGCTCTTCCAGAACGACGGCACCACGGTCAGCCAGTGGGTGCGCCGGCGCCGGCTCGAGTCCTGCCGGATCGAGCTCGGCCGCTCCCACCGGCTCACCGTGGCCGCGGTGGCGCACCGCTGGGGCTTCAGCAGCCCCTCGCACTTCAGCCGTACCTTCCGCGGCGCGTACGGGATGTCGCCGAGCGCCTGGCAGGCGCTGGCCACGGCGGCCTTCGCCCCGGCGCCCGCCGACGCGCGCGGACGGTGAGCGGCCGGCAAGTGTGCTACAGACCGGGGCCGTTGTAGGCGCCGCGGTGCGGCTTGGCGGTGGTGGAGACCGGGTTCGCCCAGTAGTCGCGGCCGCCGTTGCCGCTGATCACGGAGCCGTTGTTCAGGGCCGGCGACGTGGCGCGCAGCTTGTAGCCGTCGACCGAGGCAAGGGTGTCGCCGCCGGTGCCCGGGTTCACGAAGTGCGGGTCGCCCACGATGCCGTTGGCAGTCGGCCTCGGGACGCCCTGGAAGACGTTCCACAGCCAGGAGATGCCCGAGGCCGTGGGCAGCCGGGAGTCGGTGGTGCCCACCCAGATGTTGTTCTCGACCACGCTCTCGTCCGGGAGCGTGATGCTCAGCTTCCTGTCCGTGCAGTAGAAGACGTTGTTGTACAGGTGCAGCGCCGAACGGCCGGCGCTCACGCTGCTCATGCGGCAGTCGTTCTCGGAGATGTTGTAGCGGACGACCTGCCGGGCGGCGCCGATGGTGCCGCAGCCGTCGCAGTCGAGGAAGAAGCCGCCGATGTTGTCGCGGCTGAAGTTGTACTGCACTGTGCAGGTGCCGGTGTTGCCCCAGTCGCAGTCGAAGGCCTGGCTGTCGGCCACGGACATCCGCGTGATGCCGTACACGGCGTTCTTCTGGATCGTCGGGTCGTGGTCGCCGAGCACCCAGATGCCGGCGAAGTTGCCGCCGGAGAAGGGGTAGACGCCGTTGCCGACGCCGGAGGCGTTGTTGTACTGGATCATGGGCGCCTCGGCGTAGCTGACGATGACGCCGTCGCCGCCGACGTCCTTGACGATGTTGTGCTCGACGAGCACGCCGGAGCCCTTGGCCGCCAGGGCGCCGACCCGGATCTTGAGGCCGCCGCCGCCCGTGTCGCTGATCCGGTTGTGGTGGACGTGGACGTCGTGGAGCGTCGAGCCGGTTCCGCTCGCACCCGTGACGATGCCGGCGGACTGGACGTAGTCCTCGGTGGTCGGGCTGTTCTTGTTCGTCTGGCCGGCCACGCGGTCCACCACGAGAGAGCCGATGTCGAAGCCGCGGTGCGCCGTGCCGTCCGTGGCGGAGATCCGGAGGCCGGTGCGGCGGGCGAGGGAGGCGGCGGGATTGGTGAGCCGGAGGTTGGTGATCCGCCAGTGGTCCTGGTTGGTCAGGGAGACCACGTCCGCCGCGCCGCCGCCGTCGATCACGGGCAGGGAGCCGGTGCCGTAGCTGGTGAGGGTGATGGGCGCCGCGGCCGTACCGCTGCCCCGGGGCGCGAGGGAGCCGGTGCAGGTGGTGCCGGACGCGAAGGCGAGCGTGTCACCGGCGGCGTACGTCCGGCCGTTGGCCTGGGCGATGCTGTGGAACGGCGCGGCCTGGCTCCCGTCGCCGGCGGTGGCGCGCGAGCAGTCCACGTAGGTGGTGTTGCCCGAGGCCGAGGCGGGCGTGCCGGTAAACGGGACGGCGACGGATACGGCGAGGAGCGCGCCGCTCAGTGAACGCCACCTTCGGAGGAGCCCGATGGTCATGACGCAACACCTTTCTGGGGGTCGGTGCCGCCAGAAGCTAGGACCGGGCGGTGAGCGAGTCAATGCACTTCTGTCGATTGATCGAATTTCGATCAGAAGGCGGGCGATTGGTCGACTCGCGTACGTCCGGAAAACGCGCTCGTGCCGCCGTCAGGACTCCAGCACCTCCACGTGCTCGCCGATCGCGACCACCAGGATCCGCGAGCCCCGTTCCGTGGTGCGCCAGCGGTGGCGGACGCCGCCGGAGAGGAGGAGGGTGTCGCCGCGGCCCAGGCGGTGGACCCGGCCGTCCGCCTCCACCTCCACCGAGCCGTCCGCCACGTACATCAGCTCGTCGTTGCGGTGCCGGAACTCGCGGTCCGCCTCGTGCTCGCCGACGAACTCCAGGGCGTGCAGCTGGTGCCGGCCACGCACCACCGGCCGGACGCGCGCCTCCTGGTCGAGGCCGCTGTCGTCGCCGGCCCGCACCACGTCGACGGTGCGGGACTCGTCGGAGGCCGCGAGCAGCTGGACGGCCGTGGTGCCGAGCGCGTCCGCGATCCGCTGCAGCGACCGCATGCTGGGCCGCGCCCGGTCGTTCTCGATCTGGCTGAGGAACGGGGAGGAGAGCCCGCTGCGCCCGGCCACCTCGGCGAGCGTCAGGTCGAGCGCCCGTCGCCGGCGCCGTACGGCGGCGCCCACCCGCGGTGTGTTCGCGCCATCCATGGATCGTCCGTCCTTCCCGCCCCGATGACGCCGTACTCCCTGGTAGGCGGCGCCTGAAGGCACCTTACGCGGCGCGCGGCGCGAACCCGCGGACGGTTTCGTACTGCTGACACACTCCCGTCACACAACGGCTCTACCGTCAAAGTCGGTTGTTCTCATCAAAGAAAGTTTGAAGCGAGGAGCTCCGACGTGCCGCAGATCGACCAGAACTCACGCCGCCGACGTCCCACCGGCCTCATCGCCCTGGACGAGTCGGCCGCGTACGACGGCCACACCCTCTACGCGCCGCTCACCGGAACCGGCGAGGTCTATCTCGTCGACCTCCACGGCCGCACCGTCCACCGCTGGGACCTGCCCTACCGCCCCGGCCGGCACGCCCGCCTGCTCCCCGACGGCACCCTCGCCTACAACGGCGTACTCCCCGGCGAGAAGGCCCTCTTCCCGATGTGGCACAAGTACCGCGGCGGCGTCATGCTCAAGGCGGCGCCCGACGGGACCGTCCTGAGCGAGCACCGGGACCCGCTCCAGCACCACGACGCCCACCACCTCGACGACGGACGCATCCTCTACACCGCGCTGGAGCCGCTCGCCGGCGCCGAGGCCGCGGCCGTACGCGGCGGAGTGCCCGGCTCCGAGGCCGCGGACGGCCTCGTCTGGGCCGACACCATCAAGGAGGTCGGCCCGGACGGCGAACTCCTGTGGTCCTGGCGCGCGGCCGACCACCTCGACCGCGAGGCGTTCCCGCTGCACGAGGCCTACGCCCGCGAGCACTGGCCGCTGATCAACAGCGTCACGCCGCTGCGCGACGGCAACATCCTCGCCAGCCTGCGCAGCGTCTCGGCCGTCGTCGTCATCAGCCGCGACACCGGCGAGATCCTCTGGCGCAGCCGTCCCGGCACCGTCAGCCAGCAGCACGCGCCCACCGAACTGGACGACGGCCGGCTGCTCGTCTTCGACAACGGCGTCTTCCGGCCCGGCAACGACGTGCCCTACTCCCGCGTCATCGAGATCGACCGGGCCGGCGGCGACATCGTGTGGGAGTACCACGACCCGGCCCGCGAGTTCTTCTTCGCGCCTTTCATGGGCTCCGCGCAGCGCCTGCCGAACGGCAACACGCTGGTCACCGACTCGCCGTCCGGCCGGCTCTTCGAGGTGACGAAGGACGGCTACCTGTGCTGGGAGTACGTCGTCCCGCACTTCGCCGGCTACGGCGAGAGCGAGGTGCGCGGCCTCTTCCCGTCCGAGCCCAACGCCGTCTTCCGCGCCTACCGTTACGCCGCGGCCGACATCCCCTGGCTGGAGACGCGCTCATGACCACCACCAGACGACCCGCCGAGGCCCGCGAGCCCGAAGCGCACCAGTCCGAGGTCCGCGAGCCCGAGGCCCGCGAGCCCGAGGCCGTCGACGCGCGCGTGCCGGTGCGCCGCCTCGCACCGCTGGCGGCCCAGCACGTCCTGGCGATGATCGCCGCCCCGGTCTCCACCGTCTTCCTCGTCTCCGGCACCCTGCGCATGACGCCCGCCGCCACCGCGTCCCTCCTCAGCGCCGTCCTGGTGCTGTGCGGCGCGGGCGCCCTGCTCCAGTCCCTCGGCGTGTGGCGGATCGGCGGCCGGCTGCCCTTCGTCATGCTGCCCGGCGGCGCCGCCACGGCCCTGTTCCTCCAGATCGCCCAGGAACACGGACCGGCGACCGCCTCCGGTGCCGTGCTGCTCGCGGCGGCGCTGCTGCTCGCGGTGCTGCCGCTCTACGCCCGGGTCGTCCGCCTCTTCCCGCCCCTGGTCATGGGCGTGACCGTGCTGCTCATCGGCATCGCGATGATCCGGGTCGCCGCCCGGCTCGTCACCGGCCCGGACGGCACCGGCGAGCCGCGCGCGGTGCTCCTCGCCGCTCTCACGGTCGCGGCGACCGTCACCGCGTACGTACTCCTGCGCGGCGTCTGGCGCCAGACCTCCGTCCTCATCGGCATGGCGGTGGGAACGGCCGCCGCGGCGGTCACCGGCCTCGGGACCTTCACTCCCGCGGCCGGCGACGGCTTCGCACTGCCGGGCCTGCTGCCCTTCGGAGCCCCGCGCTTCGACCTCGTGGCCGCCCTCCCGCTCCTGGTGTTCAGCCTCACCACGCTCGCCGAGATCACCGGACAGACCGTCCTCAACAGCGAGACCGTCGGGCGGACACCGGCTCCCGAGCGGGACGTCCCGCGCGTCGCCCGCGCCGACGCCCTCGTCTCGCTCGCCGGCGCCCTGTTCGGCACCTCCCTCATGGTCACCAGCGCCGAGAACATCGGCATCGGCCGGCTGACCGGAGTCCGCAGCCGCCATGTGACCGCCGGGGCCGGCGTGCTGCTCGTCGTCCTCGGCCTGGCCACGCCCGTCTCCCGGGCGATCGCCGGCATACCCGAAGCCGTCGTGGGCGGATCCGCCCTCGTCGTCTACGCCGTGATCGCCGTCATGGGCGTCGAGATGCTCCGCCGGGCCGACCTGTCCGGCACGGGTACGGGCAGCCTCACCGCCGCGCTCGCGCTCACGGTGGGCCTGCTGCCGCTGCTCAGCCCGGAGCTGTACGCGGGATTCCCCGGCTGGGCCCGCACGATCCTGGGCAGCGGAGTCGTCGCCGGCACCCTCACCGCCGTCCTCCTCACCGCGCTGCTCGGCCGGTTCGGCCCGGCCCGCGCCGACGGCCCGCGCAACGCGCCGGACGACCGCTGACCGATCCCCGCCCGCGCACCAGGGCCGCCCGCTCACGAAGGAGCGGGCGGCCCTGGTGCCGTCGTCACGGGCGCAGGCGAGGGCGGTCAGTCCAGGCCCAGGACGGCCGTCAGCACCGTCCGCAGCGCCGTCTCCGGGTCGTCCGACGGCCCCGCGGAGCGCCAGGCGACGAATCCGTCGGGCCGCACGAGCACCGCGCCGTCGGAGCTGACGCCGTGGAGCTCCGCCCAGTCCGTGTCGCCCAGCGGCGTGAGCTCCGCGTGCGCGCCCTCGCCGATGCGGTACGAGTCGACGGGCACCCCGAGGCGCTCCGCGACGTGCGCGGCCGCGTGGTGCCAGCTGCCGGTCGTGCCGGCCGAGCTCAGCAGGACGAGGTGCCGCTCGTACAGGTCGAGCGTGGATACCCGGGTGCCGGCGCGGTTCAGCCACATGTGGGGCGCCCGGCTGCCGGGCTCGCCCACCAGGCTCAGCCTGTCCGGCACCACCGGCTGGGCCGGGTCGGCGCCCTGGACCGCTCCGTGCGGGTAGCGGTAGCCGAGCGCCACGTTGAGGATGCCGCCGCGTCCGCCGGGGGGCCCGCCGGCGCCGGGCGCCGGAGCGTAACCCGGGTGGCTGTGCTCGACCGAGCGCGACGAGGCACGGGCGCTCGTCGCCTCCGCGACCGGCCGGCGCTCGGTGTCGTACGACTCGAGCAGGCCGCGGCCCGCCCAGCCGCCCAGGACGGCGGCCAGCTTCCAGGCGAGGTTGTGCGCGTCCTGGATACCGGTGTTGGAGCCGAAGGCACCGGTGGGCGGCATCTCGTGGGCCGAGTCGCCGGCGAGGAACACCCGCCCGTCCACGTACCGTTCGGCGATCCGCTCGGCGGCGTGCCACGGAGCGCGGCCCGTGATCTCCACGTGCAGATCGGGCACCCCGACGGCCCTGCGGATGTGCTCCCGGCAGCGCTCGTCGGTGAACTCCTCCAGCGTCTCGCCCCGTTCGGGATGCCAGGGCGCGTGGAACACCCACCGCTCCCGGTTGTCCACCGGCAGCAGCGCCCCGTCCGCCTCCGGGTTCGTCAGGTAGCAGACGATGAAGCGGCGGTCGCCGACCACGTCCGCGAGGTCGCGCGAGACGAAGGTGATGCTGACGTTGTGGAACAGGTCGCCCGGCCCGTTCTGGCCGATGCCGAGCGTCTCGCGCACGGGGCTGCGCGGACCGTCCGCGGCGACGAGGTAGTCCGCGCGGATGGTGGTGTGCTCACCGGTCTCGCGGCTCTTGACCCGCGCGGTCACTCCGTCGGCGTCCTGTTCGAACGACATCAGCTCCGTCGAGTAGCGCAGGTCCCCGCCCAGCTCGCGGGCCTCCGCCAGGAGCACCGGCTCCAGGTCGTTCTGGCTGCACAGGCACCAGCCCGCGGGACTGAACCGGGCGACGCCGCCACCCGGGTCGATCTCCCGGAACAGCCACTCCCCGACGTCGCCCACCAGGCTCGGGGTCTGCAGGATGCCGTTGTTGCGGCCCAGGACCGACGCGGCCTCCTCGATGCGCCGCTCCACCCCGGCGCCCCGGAACAGCTCCATCGTGCGGACGTTGTTCCCGCGGCCGCGCGGATGGATCGAGGTGCCCGCGTGGCGCTCGACGAGGGTGTGCGGCACGCCGAGCCGCCCCAGGAACAGCGAGGTGGACAGACCCACCAGAGAGCCGCCGACGATGAGGACGGGCGTGCGGTGACCGACCTCGCCGGCCTCTTCGAATCGGTTCATTGATCGCCTCCAGCGTCACCCACGACGCGAGTCAGGGATTGGGAAGCAGATTCATGCCCGGCCCGGACCGATTCGCGCGTTCGGGGCACCCGTATGACGCGCGGTTCACTCATCCGCCCCGTGGAAGTCGCGCGGATCGGCCCGGCTGCCAACTATCGGCACATGACGACCCCCGGCCTTTCGGGCACGGCGGGTCCCTCCCGACCCTCCCGGAAGAAGAGATGAGGTGCGTCGGATGACCCCCTCGGGACGAGTGTCGCAGTCGGCCTTCGACGGCTCCAGGCTGCGGGTGATCCTGCTGCTCGATCTGTACGAAGGCGCCCAGGAGCAGTTCCTGGAGGCGTACGAACTCATGCGGAAGCAGGTCGCCTCCGTCCCCGGTCACATCAGTGACCAGCTCTGCCAGTCCATCGAGAACCCCTCCCAGTGGCTCATCACCAGCGAGTGGGAGAGCGCCCCGCCGTTCCTCGCCTGGGTCAACAGCGAGGAGCACGTCGAAACCGTCAAGCCGATGCACAGCTGCGTCCGGGACACCCGGTCGATGCGCTACAGCATCCTGCGCGAGACCGGGGCACGGCAGCCGCTCTCGGCGGACCGGACCTCCAGGGGCACGCAGGAGGCGGCCCGGGTGGGCGACGGCGTGGCGCGCCACGCCCTGACCTTCACCGTCAAGCCGGGCTCCGAGTCGAAGGTCGCGGAGCTGCTCGCCGGATACGAGTCGCCCTCCGCCAAGGTCGACGAGAACACCCGGCTGCGCCGCACCTCGCTCTTCATGCACGGCAACCGCGTCGTGCGCTGCGTGGAGGTGGAGGGCGACCTCCTGGCGGCGCTGCGCCATGTCGCGCGCCAGCCCGAGGTGCGGGCGGTCGAGGAGGCCATCAACCCGTACCTGGAGCAGGACCGCGACCTCACCGACCCCGAGTCGGCGCGCGTGTTCTTCACCCGGGCCGCGCTCCCGGCCGTCCACCACGTGGTGTCCGACCGGCCGGCCCCGGCCGGCCTGCGGCGGCACGCGCTGTACTACCCGGCCAAGGAAGGCCGCGGCATGGACCTGGCCCGGCTGCTCGCCCACCAGGACCAGGCCGCCGCCGAGGACCCCGACAGCCCCGTCCACGGAAGCACCGTCTTCCAGCGGGACGACATCGTGGTGCGCCTCGTCGACATCACGACCGAGCTCGACCTGGACCCCGTCGCCTCGCTCGGCCTCAAGGGCCCCGGAAAGGCCGCGGAGCTGGAGCGCCTCCTCGACGGCGCCGCCATCGGCGTCGAGGGCTCCCTGGAGACCGAACGCAACATCAACCGGCTCCTGTCGCACGCCGACATGCTGCCCGTCACCGACCGCAGCTCTGCGGACTCCTGACGCACGGCCGCGGCCCGGACCGTCGCGTCCGGCCGCGGCCGTCACCCCGCACGCACCTGCCCCACTCGGAGGTATCAACCATGCTCCAGCAGCGTCCCCGCATCGTGAACCTGAGCGACACGGAGCCCAACCGCAGGCGTGGAGGTGACCTGCGGGCCATGCTCACACCGGCCACCGTGGGCTCCACCAGCGGCTTCATGGGCCTGGCCATCATTCAGCCCGGCGAGCGCATCGGTGAGCACTACCACCCGTACTCCGAGGAGTTCGTGTACGTCATCCAGGGCGCCCTCGAGGTGGACCTGGACGGCGACACGTACGCGCTCCAGCCCGACCAGGGCCTCCTGATCCCGATCGACATGCGCCACCGCTTCCGCAACGTCGGCGAGGTGGAGGCCCGGATGGTCTTCCACCTCGGCCCGCTCGCGCCGCGGCCGAGCCTCGGCCACGTCGACACGGAGGCCACCGAGAACGGCGAGCTCGCCGCCACCGGGCCGCACCTGACCGTGGGAGACCCCGGACAGGTCGCCGAGCGCAGCGGGGCCATCGAGTGACCCGGCGCGTGGCGGTCACCGGAATCGGGGTGGTCGCGCCCGGCGGCACGGGAGCGGCGGCGTTCTGGGACCTGCTCGCCAACGGCCGTACCGCGACCCGTGGCATCACCCTGTTCGATCCCGCCGGACTGCGCTCACGGATAGCCGCCGAGTGCGACTTCGACCCGGCCGCGCACGGCCTGGACCCGGAGCTGAGCGAGCACGCCGACCGGTACGTCCAGTTCGCCGTCGTCGCCGCCGGAGAAGCCGTACGCGACTCAGGCCTCGACACCGCCACGGAGGACCCCTGGCGCGTCGCGGTCTCCCTCGGCAGCGCGGTCGGCGGCACCACCCGCCTGGAACACGACTACGTCCTGGTCAGCGCGGCCGGACAGCGCTGGGACGTGGACCACCACGCGGCCGGACCGCAGCTGCACACCGCCTTCCAGCCGAGCACGCTGGCCGCGGTCGTGGCCGAGCGGTTCGGGGCCCGCGGGCCCGTCCAGACCGTCTCCACCGGCTGCACCTCCGGACTCGACGCGGTCGGCTACGCCTTCCACACCATCGAGGAGGGCCGCGCGGACGTCTGCATCGCCGGCGCCTCCGACTCGCCGATATCGCCGATCACGATGGCCTGCTTCGACGCCATCAAGGCGACCTCGCCCGACAACGACGACGCCGAGCACGCCTCCAAGCCCTTCGACAACCGCCGCAACGGCTTCGTCATGGGAGAGGGCGCGGCGGTCCTCGTCCTGGAGGAGTACGAGCACGCCCGCGCCCGCGGCGCGCACGTCTACTGCGAGATCAGCGGCTACGCCACCTACGGCAACGCCTACCACATGACCGGTCTGACCACGGAGGGACTCGAGATGTCCCGGGCGATCGACACCGCGCTCGCCCAGGCCAGGCTCGACCCCACGAAGATCGACTACGTCAACGCGCACGGCTCCGGCACCCGCCAGAACGACCGGCACGAGACCGCCGCCGTGAAGCGCTCCCTCGGCGCCCACGCCTACGACACGCCCATGAGCTCCATCAAATCCATGGTGGGTCACTCGCTCGGCGCGATCGGCGCGATAGAGGTCGCCGCCTGCGTGCTCGCCCTCAAGCACCAGGTGGTGCCTCCGACGGCCAACTACGAGATCCCCGACCCCGAGTGCGACCTGGATTACGTGCCGCGCACCGCCCGCCCGCGAAAGCTGAGGAACGTGCTCTCCGTGGGCAGCGGATTCGGCGGCTTCCAGTCGGCGGTGCTCATGACAGGGCCGGGCGGGAGGACACGATGAGCACCAAGCCAGGGCCGGCGGCCCTCACCGGGATCGGGGTGATCGCCCCGAACGGACTGGACGCCGACGCGTACTGGAAGTCCGTACGGGAAGGCCTCGGGTTCCTCGGCAGGATCACCCGCGAGGGATGCGAGCACCTGCCCCTGAAGGTCGCCGGCCAGGTCGAGGGCTTCGACGCCTCGGCCCTCATCGAGGAGCGCTTCCTCGTCCAGACCGACCGGTTCACCCACTACGCCATGGCGGCCGCCCGGCTCGCCCTCGACGACGCCGGCCTCGGCCGCGAGGCGGCGGACCCCGACGAGCCCTTCTCCATCGGCGTCGTCACCGCCGCCGGTTCCGGCGGCGGCGAGTTCGGCCAGCGCGAGCTGCAGAAACTGTGGGGACAGGGCTCCAAGTTCGTCGGCCCCTACCAGTCCATCGCCTGGTTCTACGCGGCGAGCACCGGCCAGATCTCCATCCGGCACGGCTTCAAGGGGCCGTGCGGGGTCGTCGCGAGCGACGAGGCCGGCGGCCTCGACGCCCTCGCCCACGCGGCCCGGGCCGTACGGCGCGGAACCGGCGCCGTGGTCGTCGGAGCCGCCGAGGCGCCGCTCGCCCCGTACTCGATGGTGTGCCAGCTCGGCTACCGCGAACTGAGCACCGTCGAGGAACCCGACCGCGCCTACCGGCCCTTCACGGCGGGCGCCCGCGGCTTCGTGCCCGCCGAGGGCGGCGCCATGCTCGTCGTCGAGGACGAGACCCGGGCCCGCGACCGGGGCGCCACGATCCGGGCCTACGTCGCCGGCCACGGCGCCACGTTCACCGGCGCCTCGCGCTGGAAGGAGTCCCGGGAGGGACTCGCCCGCGCGATCCGGGTCGCCCTCGACGAGGCCGGCTGCGCGCCCGAGGAGATCGACGTCGTGTTCGCCGACGCCCTGGGCGTACCGGAGGCCGACCGGGCCGAGGCGCTCGCGCTCGCCGACGCACTGGGAGCGCACGCCACCCGCGTCCCCGTGACGGCGCCCAAGACCGGCATCGGGCGCGCCTACTGCGGCGCTCCCGTGCTCGACACGGCCGCCGCGGTGCTCGCCATGGAACACGGCCTCGTGCCCCCGACACCCCACGTGTTCGACATCACCTGCGACCTCGACCTGGTGACGTCCCGCGCTCGCCCCGCCGAGCTGCGCACGGCCCTGGTCCTCAGCCGGGGACTCATGGGATCCAACGCGGCGCTGGTGCTGCGCCGCGGTGGCGACTCCGCCCGGTAGCACCGGGCGGGAAAGGAGAGACACACATGATCACCAAGGAACTGACCTTCGAGGAACTGGCCACGCTGATGAAGCAGTCGGCCGGCGTCACGGTCGACCCGCGCCAGCTCGAGCAGGCGCCGGACGCCCCGTTCGCCACCCTCGGCGTCGACTCGCTCGGCCTGCTCGGCATCGTCGGCGAGCTGGAGAACCGCTACAGCCTGTCGCTGCCCACCGACGCCGAGCGCTGCAAGACGCCGGCCGAGTTCGTCGGCCTCGTCAACACCACCCTGAAGACCGGAGTCTGACGTGACCGGACACACCGACAACAGCATCACCATCGACGCCCCGCTCGACCTCGTGTGGGACATCACCAACGACATCGAGAACTGGCCCCGGCTCTTCAGCGAGTACGCCTCCGTCGAGGTGCTCTCCCGCGAGGGCGACACCACCACCTTCCGCCTCACCATGCACCCGGACGAGAACGGGAAGGTGTGGAGCTGGGTCTCGGAGCGCACCGTGGACCGCGCGAACCGGACCGTGCGCGCCCGCCGCGTCGAGACCGGCCCGTTCGCGCACATGAACATCCGCTGGGAGTACACGGAACTGCCCGGCGGCGTCCAGATGCGCTGGGTGCAGGACTTCGCGATGAAGCCCGACGCCCCGGTCGACGACGAGTGGATGACGGACAACATCAACCGCAACTCCCGCGTCCAGATGGCACTGATCAGGGACCGCATCGTGCAGGCCGCCGGCGAACCGAGCCGCGCACCGGTCCTGCCCGCCTGACCGCACCCTCAGGAAGGGACACCCGATGCACCACGCCCTGATCGTCGCCCGCATGGCGCCCGGTTCGGCGCCGGCGATCGCCGACGTGTTCGCCGAGTCAGACCGCGGTGAACTCCCGCACCTGGTCGGCGTGACCCGGCGCAGCCTCTTCCAGTTCGGCGAGGTCTATCTGCACCTCATCGAGGCCGAGCAGGACCCGGCGCCCGCCATCGCCAAGCTGACCGGGCACCCGGAGTTCCGCAGCACCAGCGAGAAGCTGTCGGCGTACGTCAGCGCGTACGACCCGGCCACCTGGCGCAGCCCCAAGGACGCCATGGCGCACTGCTTCTACCGCTGGGAGGCCGGTGCCCGCACCTGAGCGAGCCCGGCGGAGAGACCCGAGGCCGCCCGCCCCGCGACAGACGCGGAGCGGGCGGCCTCGGGTTCTCGCCGTGTGCCCGGCTCAGGCGGGCGGCACGGTGCACTCGAAGGCGTGCAGATACGCGTTGACCGGCCGGATCTCTCCGATGACCAGACCCGCGTCCGTCAGCCGGTCGACCATGCTCTGCCGGGTGTGCTTCGCACCGCCCACGTTGAGGAGCAGCAGCAGGTCCATGGCCGTGGTGAACCGCATCGACGGCGTGTCGTCCACGAGGTTCTCGATCACCACGACCCGGGCGCCGGGGAGCGCCGCCCGGCGGACGTTGGCCAGCGTCCTGCGGGTGCTGTCGTCGTCCCACTCCAGGATGTTCTTGATGATGTACACATCCGCCCGGACGGGGATGTCCTCCCGGCAGTCACCGGCCACCACACGGGCCCGGGAGGCCAGCGCGCCGCCCTCGCGCAGCCGCGGATCGGCGTTGCCCACCACTCCGGGCAGGTCGAGCAGTGTGCCGTGCAGGGCCGGGTGCTTCTCCAGCAGACTCGCCAGCACGTGTCCCTGGCCGCCGCCGATGTCGGCGACCGAGGACACACCGGTCAGGTCGAGCAGCTCGGCGACGTCCTGCGCGGACTGCCGGCTCGACGTCGTCATGGCCCGGTTGAACACGTGCGCCGACTCGGGCGCCTCCTCGTTGAGGTAGGTGAAGAACTCCCGGTCGTACACGTCCTGGAAGACGTTGCGGCCGGAGCGCACCGCCTCGTCGAGCCTGGGCCAGACGTCCCACGTCCACGGCTCCGTGCACCACAGCGCGATGTAGCGCAGGCTGTGCGGGTCGTCCTCGCGCAGCAGCCGGGACATGTCGGTGTGCGCGAAGGTGCCGTCGGGGCGCTCCGTGAAGACGCCCTGGCAGGACAGGGCGCGCAGCAGCCGGCGCAGGGTGCGCGGCTCGGTCTTCACCTCGGCCGCGAGCGCCTCCGCGGTCATGGGCGTGTCGCCCAGCGCGTCCGCCACACCCAGACGGGCGGCGGCGCGTACGGCGGCGGCGCACGCCGCCCCGAAAACGAGCTCCCTCAGCCGCATGGGCGGCGGGGGAGCGGGATCCACAGTGGTCATGTGTTCGCCTTGCCTTTGCTGTCGTGCCGTGGAGAGGGAGCGGTGGCCGGTCCGTGCCGAGGACGCGGCCGCCGTGCGGAGCCGGCCGCCGGGAGGGTCCGGCCGCCGTGGGGGAGCCGGTTGCCGGGAGGGGCCGGGCGCCGTGGGGAGCCGGTCAGCACATGCCGGCGGGCTCGGAGACCTTGCAGGTGTTGCCGCGGAAGGTGTTGCCCTTGCCGGTGTCCCGGTTGGCCAGGTCCGCCGTGCCGTTGCGCAGCACGACGTTGTCGCGGATCTCGTTCCGCTCGTTGACGGCGCCCACGAAGCTCTTGAACAGCACGATGCCGCCGGACAGCGGGGACGCGCCCACGTTGTCCACGACCCGGTTGTCCGCGACGAGCGTGTCCTCGGTGCCGGTGAGGACGATCCCGGAGCCCTGCAGGGCGGGCAGCCGGGGCGTCTTCGGGCACGACTTGTTGTTGGCGTGGATGTGGTTGCGGCGCACCGTCATCGCCCCGGCGCGCGGCGCGGACTCGTCGCCCACCACGAACACCGCGGCGCAGTTGCCGGTCGCCTCGTTGCGCTCGACGGTCAGGTTCCGCAGCCGCCGGACCGTGACGCCGATCCGGTTGCCGGACAGCCGGTTGTGGGCGACCAGCGTGCCTCCGGCGTCGGTGGCGCCGCCCTCCTCGTCGACCGTGTTGGCCAGGAACAGCCCGGCGTCGCCGTTGTCCCGGGCGATGTTGTGGCTGAGCTCGCCGCGCACCGACCTCTGCTCGGCGATGCCCCAGGTGCCGTTCTTCTCGGACGTCACCCGCCGGACCCGCAGCCGGTCCGTCCACGACGCCCACAGGCCGGACTTGGCGAAGCCCCGGACCGTCAGCGAGCGCACCGTGACTCCGTCGACGGGACGGTCCTTCGTCCCGATGACGCAGATGCCGTGCCCGGCCTTCGCGCACGCGTTGCCGGCGTCGGCCGCACCGGGAACGATCACGGTGGGGCGGGCGCCGGAGCCGCGCAGCGTCAGTCGCGGTGTGGTGACGAGGACGCTCTCCCGGTAGGTGCCGGGGGAGAGGAGGACGATGTCTCCCGGCGCGGCGGCGTCCACGGCCTTCTGGATGGATTCACCGGGCCCGACACGGTGCACGTGCACGGCCCGGCCGTCCGCCGTCGGTGCGGCGGCGCCCACGCCCGACGCCGCGAGAGCCGCGGTGCATGCCAGGAGGGCGATCTGTCGTTTGGTCATACGGCGAAGCTAGGAGCGTGAGTTCGGCCCGGCCACCGCACTAGCCCGTTCGCCCGCCGGGCCCTTTCCCGCCGTTCGTCCCGGCCGGTCCGCCGTGACCTGCGGCGATGATCACGGCGAGGACGATCAAGCGCCCGACCGGGGGACACCCGCGCGTGCTGCTCCCGTTGCGGTGATCACGGCGCGGGGTTTCCCTCGTGCACGGAGCACAGCACAGGCGCCGCGCGGCCCCGCCGGCCAGGAGGCTCCGCCGAAGGAGAAGCAAGAATGCGCCTCGCACGAACCGGTCCACGTCTCGCCCTGATCCTGGGCGCCCTCGTCCTGTCCGCTCCCACCGCCGTGGCCGTCGCCGCGGAGCCCGCCGCCGGCGCGGCCGCCGGCGACGTCCGGATCAACCCGGGGAAGGCGGCTCCCGGCTCCACCGTCACCGTCAGCACCTCCGCCTGCGGCGAGGAGACGTACGGCAAGGGCGAGTCGGAGGCGGGCGGCCCGTTCCACCTGCTGCCGGGCGACCGCAAGGGCGTTCTGGTGGGTGAGTTCCAGGTGCCCGACGACGCCGTCTCCGGCACGGACACCGTGACCCTCAAGTGCCCGCCCCGGACCAAACAGACCGTCACCTACCAGATCTCCGGGCGCCCGCACGGCGGCGTCGACGCCGGCTTCGGCTGGGCCGCCGCGGGCGGCGCGGACGGTACCGACGGACGGGACGCCCAGCTCGCCCTCGGCGGGCTGCTGCTCGCCGGTGCGGTCGCCGGCGGGGTGATCCGGCTGCGCCGGCGCGCCACGGACGCGCCGCCCTCGGCATGACGGCCTGCCTCCCGGCCCGGCTCCGCGCGGAGCGCCGGGAGGTCCGGCGCCGGGCGGGGACGCGCCGGACAGGGACGCACCGGGTGGGGACACGACGGGAGGTCCGGCGCCGGGCGGGGACGCGACGGGCATGAGGAACGTCTTCCGGCCGAGGACCACCGGAGCACCGCCGCGGCGGGTGCCGTCGGTCCAGCTGCTCGTCTGGACGGCGCTCGCCGGCACGCTGCTGCTCGCCCACGCGGCGGGCGAGGACGGCCCGCCGCGGCCCACCGCCGCCCTGGCCCCGCCGGCCGCCGCTCCGGCCGCCGTCCGCGCCCGTCCGCACCGCCCCGAGCCCCGGCCGCTGCCCGCCTCGGACCCGGTGCGGATCGGCATCCCCGCCATCGGCGTCGACGCCCCGCTGACGCCCCTGGAGCTGGACGGCGACGGAGTCCTGCACGCCCCGCCCGCCGACGCCCCGACCGTGGCCGGCTGGTACGCCGACGGCACCTCGCCCGGCGCGCCGGGCACGGCCGTCGTGGCGGGACACGTGGACACCACGCTCGGCCCGGCCGTCTTCCACCGCCTCGCCGCCCTCCGCCCGGGCGCCGCCATCGCGGTCCTGCGCGAGGACGGCCGCACCGCCCTCTTCACGGTCGACGCGGTCGAGCTCCACGCGAAGGACCGTTTCCCCGACGACAAGGTCTACGGCGACTCCGACCGCCCGGAACTGCGCCTGATCACCTGCGGCGGCGACTGGTCCAGGAGCACCGGCTACCGGGCCAACACCGTCGTGTTCGCGACCCTGACCGGAACGAGGTAGCGCCCGCATGAGCGCAATGGAACTGACCAGCAGCGCCTTCGCCGACCACACGGTGATCCCCCGCCGGCACAGCGGGGAGGGCGAGAACGTCTCACCACCGCTGGCCTGGTCGGGAGTGCCCGCCGAGGCCACCGAGCTGGTGCTGCTGTGCGAGGACCCGGACGCGCCGGGAGCGACCTTCGTGCACTGGCTGGTCACGGGCATCGATCCCGGCGTCACGGGTGTGGCGGAGGACCAGAAACCGCCCGGCGGTCTGCCGTGGCCGAACGGCTTCGGGCGGGTCGGCTGGAGCGGACCGATGCCGCCGCCCGGACACGGGCCGCACCGCTACTTCTTCCGCCTCTACGCCCTGTCCGAGCCGCTGCCGCTGCACGGCCACCCGGGCGCCGACGACGTGCACCGCGCCCTGGAGGGCAGGGAACTGGCCTCCGCCACCCTGGTCGGGACCTATCAGCGCTGAGCCGGCCCGGCGTCGCCGGACGCGAGCAGGCCGGGCAGGTCGGCGAAGGAGTCGAGGACGTGGTCCGGCGTGCCGGAGGCGGCGCGGTGCGTCTCGGGAAGGTACTTGCCCGTCCGCACCAGGACGCCGGTGATCCCGGCCCGCTGCGCGGCCAGGACGTCGGACTCGATGTCGTCGCCGATCATCAGCGCCTCCGACGCGTCGGCGTCGAGATGGGCGAGGGCGCTCGCGAAGAACGCGGGCGCGGGCTTGCCCGTCACCTCGGCCTCGGTGCGGGCGGCCTTCTCGAGCCCTTCGAGGAACGCCCCGGTGTCCAGGTCGAGGCCTTCCTCGGTGCGCCAGTAGAGATTGCGGTGCATGGACACCAGCCGGGCGCCGCGGTTCAGTTGCCGGAAGACCCGGTTGAGGGCCTCGTAGCCGAACTCGGGTCCCGCGCCGCCCAGCACGACGACGTCGGCGTCGCCCTCCTCGACGAGGGTGACGCCCGGCAGGTCGTCGCGTACGTCGCCGCTGTTGAGCAGCAGGCAGCGCGCGCCGGGACAGTGCTCCCGCAGATACGCCGCCGTGGCCGCCGGAGCGGTCAGGACGTCCTCGGCGGCCACCGGGAAGCCGAGGCCGGCCAGGCGTTCGGCGATGACGGCCCGGGTGCGGGAGGTGTTGTTGGTGACCAGCGCGACGCGGAGACCCGCGTCGCGCAGCCGCTCCAGGGCCGGGACCGCGCCCGGCAGGGCCTTCCAGGAGACGGTGAGGACGCCGTCGATGTCGACCAGGACCGCTCGGATTCGCTCCATGAAAGCGACGCTAGCCGCCGGGCGGCCGCGGGTCGCCCCGCCGTCACCCCACCTGGGCCGTACGGGCGAGGGCGTCGCGGGCCGCTGCTTCGGCCACGGCGCGGTCCTCCGGGACCAGACCGACGCGGGTGCGGCGGTCGAGGAGGTCGGAGACGTCGAGGGCTCCCTCGTGGCGGACGGCCCACAGCAGTTCGGCGCCGGTGACCGGGTGGCCGGGGACGACGGGCTCGGCGAGCGCGGGGTCCTCGAGGCCGAGCGCGTGGACGGCCGGTGCCTCGGAGCCGTAACGGTGCACGAGGCGGGAGGGGACGTCGAGCCCGGCGAGGGTCCGCGGCGCGGCCGCGCCGACGAGCGGGACGGAGGCGGTGCGGCACGGGCCGGCGGTCAGGCCGCGGGCCGCCACGGCGGCGTCGACGGCGTCCTCGGCCATGCGGCGGTACGTGGTGAGCTTGCCGCCGACGACGGTGACGACACCCTCGGGAGAGGTCAGCACCGCGTGCTTGCGCGAGATGTCGGCGGTGCGGCCCGCCGCGTCCCGGGTCTCGAGCAGGGGCCGCAGGCCGGCGAAGGCCCCGACCACGTCGGCGCGGTGGAGGGTGACGTCCAGCGCGGAGCCGAGCACGTCGAGCAGGAAGCCGATGTCGGTCTCGGGAACCTCCGGCACGTCCGGCACCTCGCCGTCGACGGGTTCGTCGGTGAGGCCGACGTACACGCGCCCGTCGCCCTGCGGCAGGACGAGCACGAAGCGGTTCGTCTCGCCGGGGATCGGGATGTGCAGGCCCGCCGAGAGGCGGCCGAGGTCCTCGGAGCGCAGGACGAGATGGGTACCGCGCGAGGGCCGCAGGCGTACGTCGTCCACGAGGCCGCCCGCCCAGACACCGGTCGCGTTGACGACGGCCCGCGCGTGGATGCGCAGGCTTTCGCCGGTGGTCTCGTCGCGGACGTCGGCGCCGTCGGCGTGCAGGGCGAGGGCCCGCGTGCGGGTGAGGACCCGGGCGCCGTGGGCGGCGGCGGTACGGGCGATCGCCGTCACCAGGCGGGCGTCGTCGCTGAGCCGGCCGTCCCAGGAGAGCAGTCCGCCGCGCAGTCCGGTGGGCCGCAGGGCCGGGGCGAGGTGGCGGGTCTCGACGGCGGACAGCGTGCGCGGTCGCGGCAGCGTGCCGCGCGAAGTGCGGGCGCCGACGCGCAGCAGGTCGCCGGCGAGGAAACCGGCGCGGGCGAGGGCGGCCTGGCCGCGGCTGACGAGCGGGGTCAGCGGCAGGACGAAGGGCTGGGCGCGCACCAGGTGGGGAGCGGTGCGCTCCATGAGGATGCCGCGTTCGACGGCGCTCTCGTGGGCGACGTCGAGCTGACCGGACGCCAGGTAGCGCAGTCCGCCGTGGACCAGCTTGGAGCTCCAGCGCGAGGTGCCGAAGGCGAGGTCGTGGGCGTCGATCGCGGCGACGGTGAGCCCGCGGGTGGCCGCGTCGAGCGCGGCTCCGGCTCCGGTGGCACCGAGGCCGATGACGAGCACGTCGACGACGTCGCCGTCGGCGAGCCGGTCCAGCTCGCCGCGGCGCCGCCGGGCGTCGAGCGAGGAACCGGGCAGGGCGGGGCCGTTCGCGGGGCTGCTCGTGGGGTTCACGGGGTGAGGGTCCTCTCCAGCAGGGTGCGCAGCTCGTCCAGGAAGGCGGCTTCGCTCAGTTCGGGATCGGTCTCTTCGGTCATGGTGCGCAGCGAGAGCGTGAAGGACTGCACGACCAGCAGCAGGGACCGGGCCTGCAGCTCGGGCCTGACGCGCCGTACGGAGCCGTCCTCGTGGCCGTCCTCCAGCGCCGTGTGGAGGAGTCCGAGCAGGGCGTCCTGGCTGGCGCCGCGCCGGTCGAGGACGTAGGGCAGCAGCAGCTCGGGATCGACGTCGAGGATCTTGTGGAAGAGCGGGTGGGCCCGGAACGCCGCGGCTCCCGCCACCAGGCCCTCGACGATCCGGTCCCGTTCGGGCCGGTCCTCCTGGGCGGGCGGCATGGCGCCGGCGGCGACGGCGATCCACTCACGGGTCATCAGGTCGCCGACCAGGCTGCGCACGTCGGGCCAGCGCCGGTAGAGCGTCATCCGGGACACGCCCGCGCGCCGGGCGACGTCGGTGAGGGTGGTCCGGCGCACGCCGACGGCGAGCACGCAGTCGCGTGCGGCGTCGAGCACGGGATCTGCGTCCGCATGGTTGTGACGAATGGGCGTCATCTGTCACAGTGTAATGCAGCGCGGGCCGAGTGGCAGCGCCGTCCGTGAAACAGACCGTGAGGAACCCTTTCGAAGTGGACATGTTGTGGAGCGGCTGGGGCGACCCGGCCAAGGCGGCGCCCCTTCCCGACTCGGTGACCGGCCTGCTGCGGGACCTGCTCGGCGTCACCCCGCGCGAGAGCGGCCCCTCCGCCCTCGCGGACGTCGAGGTGCCCGGCCCGGCCCTGACCGACAAGGCCCGCGGCGCGCTGCGCGCCGCCGTCGCCGCGCCCGACGGCCTGCGTGACGACGCCGAGAGCCGCATCCGGCACACCCGCGGCAAGTCGACTCCCGACCTCCTGCGCATCCGCGCCGGCGAGGTCGACGACATCCCCGCCGCCGTCGTCCTCCCGGGCGACCACGACGAGGTCCTCGCCGTGCTGCGGGCCTGCGCCGAACACGGCGTCGCCGTCGTGCCCTTCGGCGGCGGCACCTCCGTCGTCGGCGGCCTCGCGCCCGCCACCGAGCGGCCGTTCGTGGCACTCGACCTGCGCCGGCTCGACCGGCTGCTCGCCGTCGACGAGGTCTCCCGCACCGCCACGCTCCAGCCGGGACTGCGCGGCCCGCGCTGCGAGGCGCTGCTCAACGAGCAGGGCTGGACCCTCGGACACTTCCCGCAGTCCTTCGAGTGGGCCTCCGTCGGCGGCTTCGCCGCGGCCCGCTCCAGCGGCCAGGCCTCGGCCGGATACGGCCGCTTCGACGAGATGGTCCTCGGCCTGACCGTCGCCACGCCCGAGGGCACCCTGGAGACCGGCCGCGCCCCGCGCTCGGCGGCCGGACCCGACCTGCGCCAGCTGATCCTCGGCTCCGAGGGCGCCCTCGGCGTGATCACCGCGGTGACCGTGCGGATCCGCCCGCTGCCCGCGAAGCGCATCTACGAGGGCTGGCGCTTCGCCTCCTTCGAGGCCGGCACGGCGGCCCTGCGCCGGCTCGCCCAGGACGGCCCGCGGCCCACCGTGCTGCGCCTGTCGGACGAGTCCGAGACCTTCGTCGGCCTCGCCCAGCCGGACGCCATCGGCAGCGCCGAACTCCCGCAGAACCCCGGCTGCATGGCCGTCGTCGGCTACGAGGGCACCGAGGAGGACACCGCGGCCCGGCGTGCCGCCGCCCGCGAGGTGCTGCTCGCCTGCGACGGCGAGTTCATCGGCGAGGAGCCCGGCGAGAAGTGGGCACACGGCCGCTACGACGCGCCCTACCTGCGCGACGCGCTGCTCGACGCCGGCGCGTTCGCCGAGACGCTGGAGACGGCCGCCTTCTGGTCCGCGATCCCGGGCCTCTACACCGCGGTGCGCGACGCGCTGACGAACACCCTCACCGAGGCCGGCACGCCGCCGCTCGTCATGTGCCACATCTCGCACACCTACGAGAACGGCGCCTCCCTCTACTTCACCGTCGTCTCCGCGCAGGGCGAGGACGCCGTCGCGCACTGGGCGCCGGTGAAGCGGGCGGCCAACGACGCGATCCTGGCGGCGGGCGGCACCATCAGCCACCACCACGGCGTCGGCACCGACCACCGCGACTGGTACGCCCGCGAGATCGGCCCGCTCGGCATCCGTATGCTCCAGGCCGTCAAGGCCGAGGTCGACCCGTCCGGCGTGCTCAGTCCCGGAGTCCTCGTCCCCGTCCGCTGAACCCCCTACTCCTGCGGCCCGGAGGCCCATCCATGCGACAGTTCACCGCCGTCGTCAACCCCACCGCCGGGGGCTCCAGCGGCGCGGCGGGCCTGCTCCCGCTGGCCCGGCTGCTCCGGGAGGCGGGCGCACGGCTCGACACCGTCTACAGCCGCAGCCTGGACCACGCGCGCGAGCTCGCCCAGGACGCCGGGGCGCGCGGCCACGTCGTGCTCGCCGTCGGCGGCGACGGCATGGCCGGCTGCGTCGGCGGCGCGCTCAGCGGCACCGACACGGTCCTCGGTCTCGTCCCGGCGGGCCGCGGCAACGACTTCGCCCGCGCCCTCGGCCTGCCCACCGACGCCGCGGGGCTCGCCGAGACGCTGCTCCACGGCGAGCCGCGCGCCGTCGACACCATCGAGGTGGAGTCCGCCGTCCACGCCCGGATCTGCGTCCTCGGAAGCGTGTACGCGGGCGTGGACGCGGTGGCCAACCGCCACGCCAACGCCAGCCGGCTGCTGCGGGGCGCGGCCTCGTACTACGCGGGCGGCCTGCGGGCGGTCCTCGCCTGGAAGCCGGCCGCGTACCGCCTCACGATCGACGGCGTGCGGCACGAGCGCACCGGCTACACGGTCGTCGCGGCGAACTCCGGCTTCTACGGCTTCGGGCGGAAGATCGCACCGGGCGCGCGCGTGGACGACGGCATGCTCGACGTCGTCGTCATCAACAAGGCGCCCAAACGCCTCTTCTTCGCCATGATGAACGAGCTGAAGACGGGCGCGCACGTGCGCCGTCCCGAGGTCGAGATCCTGCGCGGCAAGGAGATCCGCATCGAGGCCGACCGGCCGCTGCCGTACGGCGCGGACGGCGAGGTCGACGCGACCCTGCCCGTGACGTTGAGGGTGCGGCCCGCCGCGCTCAACGTCCTGGCCTGAGCGTTCCGTCCTCCTCGCCGCCGGCGCTCCCGAGGGCGCGCGCGGTGGCGAGGATCCGCGCGCAGCGCCGGGTCATGGCCTCGGGCGACTGGTCGGGACGGCCGATCCACCAGCGGACCAGTGCGGTGCACAGACCGCGCCACGCGAACATCAGGGCGTCGGCGTCGAGCGGGTCGTCGGATCCGGTCGCGTGCAGGAGGTCGGCGGTCCCGGTCGCGGCGAGCTCGTCGACGGCGCCGCGGTAGTGCGCCGCCCGCCGGGCGGCGTCGCTGTCCGGCGGCAGCGTCGGGTCGTAGAGGACGAACCAGGCCTCGCGCTGCCCCTCCAAGGCGTGGAAGAGGGCGTCCAGGACCCGCAGCGGCGTGGCCGGCGCGCCGGCGCGGTCCGCGGCCATCGCGGACCGCACGGCCTGAAGGAGCCGCTCGCCGACGGGTTCCAGACAGGCGAGGTAGAGGTCCTGCTTGCCGCCGAAGTACTGGTGCAGCAGCGGCTTGGTGACACCGACCCGGGCGGCGACCGCGGCCATGGTGGTGGCCTCGTAGCCGTGCCGCCCGAACTCCTCGGTGGCGGCGGCGAGGACCTGCCGTTCGCGCTCGGCCCTCGGCACGCCCTTGGTGCCGGCCCTCGATCCGGTCGTGGTGCCGGCTCCGGATCCGGCTCTGGATCGGGCCTTGGATCCGGTCCTGGCGGGAGGCGTTGTCATGCCCCGGATCTTACCCTAGGGTAATTTACCGTTGGGTAAATTCATGGACCGCTGGGAGCACCCGCATGCCCGCCACCGCGACCGACCCCCGCACCTCCCGCGCCCGCTCCTGGTGGGGCTGGGGCTACGCCGACGCCCACCCCGACGACGCCGCCTGCGTCGAACTGGGCGCCCTCCTCCCGGGCACGCTCGCCCGCCCGCTACCGCTGCCCCGCATCGCCGACCTGCCCATCGGCAGCCCCGGCGTGACGCCTCCGGCCTCCCTGGCGCACCTGGTCACCGACGACCCGGCGGCCCGCGCCGCCCACGCCATGGGCAAGGCCTACCGCGACGTCATCCGCGCCCTGCGCGGCCGGCCCGGCCGCATCCCCGACCTCGTCGCCCGCCCGGCCGCCGACCAGGACGTCGCCGACCTGCTCCACTGGGCCGGCGAACACGCCGTCGCCGTCGTTCCCTTCGGCGGCGGCTCCTCCGTCGTCGGCGGAGTGGAGTACCGCGGCGACGCCCACCGCGCCGTGCTCAGCCTCGACCTGACCGCGATGGACCGGGTCCTGGAGATCGACACCACCGGCCGCGCCGCCCTCATCCAGGCCGGCGCCCTCGGCCCCGTACTGGAAGGACAGCTGCGCCCGCACGGCCTGACGCTGCGCCACTTCCCGCAGAGCTTCGAGTTCTCCACCCTCGGCGGCTGGCTCGCCACCCGGGCCGGCGGCCACTACGCCACCGTCCGCACCCACATCGACGACTTCGTGCAGTCCCTGCGCGTCGTCACTCCCGCCGGCCTCGGCACCTCGTGGCGGCTGCCCGCCTCCGGTGCCGGACCCTCACCCGACCGGCTCTTCCTCGGCTCCGAAGGAACGCTCGGCGTCATCACCGAGGCATGGATGCGGCTCCAGGAACGTCCCCGGCACAAGGCCTCGGCATCCGTGGCCTTCGCCGACTTCCACCGCGCGCTGGACGCGGTGCGGGCCGTTGCCCAGGCCGACCTCGCCCCGGCCAACTGCCGTCTGCTCGACCCCGGCGAGGCCCTGCTCTCCGGTGCCGCGCACGACGGCTCGTCCGTCCTCGTCCTGGGCTTCGAATCCGCCACCGCCCCCGTCGACGACCGCCTCCGGGCCGCCCTGGAGCTGGCCCGCGCCCACGGCGGCCGCGGCCCCGCACCGACGGCCGACCGCCCGGCCGGCACCGAGGCGGAAGCCGACCGGGCCGTCAGCGCCTGGCGCTCGGCGTTCCTCCGCATGCCCTACCTGCGCGACGGCCTGGCCCGCATGGGCGCGGTCGTCGAGACCTTCGAGACCGCCGCCACCTGGGACCGGATCCCCGCCCTGATCGACGCCGTACGCACCGAGGTCGGCGCCGCCGCCCTGAAGGCCACCGGGCACCAGGCCACCGTCAACTGCCGCCTCACCCACGTCTATCCCGACGGCGCCGCCCCGTACTTCACCGTGGCCGTCGCGGGCCGCCCCGGCGACGAGGTCCGTGTCTGGGACGACATCAAGGCCGCCGCGACCGACGTCCTGCACCGCCACCGCGCCACCGTCACCCACCACCACGCGGTCGGCCGCGACCACCGCCCCGCCTACGACCGCCAGCGGCCCGAGCCCTTCGCCCTCGCGCTCCGCGCCGCCAAACACGCCCTCGACCCGCACCACGTCCTCAACCCGGGAGTCCTCATCGACTGAAGGCGCCGCGACCGGTCGCGGCGGACCCGAAGCGTCGCGACCCGAAGCGCCGTGACCCGCGGCGACGCGGCCGGAGACGCCGAGCGGTCCCCGGCACGCCGGTGTGGCACCGTGGGGACATGCCGGTCCCTGTGATCCTCGACTGCGACCCCGGTCACGACGACGCCTTCAACATCCTGCTGGCCGCCGCGCACCCCTCCGTCCAGCTGCTCGCGATCACCACGGTCGCGGGCAACCAGACGGTGGAGAAGACCACGCTGAACGCCCGCCGGGTGTGTTCCGTGGCCGGCATCCGGGGCGTACCGATCGCGGCGGGCCGGGACCGGCCGCTGCACGGACCGCGCCGGATCGCCGAGAACATCCACGGCGACTCCGGCCTCGACGGGCCCGGATTCGCGGGCGAACCGGACGTCCCGCAGGACCCGCGCGGCGCCCTCGCCCTCCTGCGGGACACCCTTCTCGCGCATCCCACGCCCGTGACGCTCGTCCCGACCGGACCGCTCACCAACATCGCGGCCCTCCTGCTCGCCCACCCCGAACTCGCCGCGCGCATCGAGCGGATCGTGCTCATGGGCGGCTCCACCGGGCGCGGCAACACCACACCCGCGGCCGAGTTCAACGTCCTGTGCGACCCGGAAGCCGCGGACATCGTCCTCCGCAGCGGGCTGCCGGTGACGATGTTCGGCCTCAACGTCACCCACCAGGTGCGGGCCACGCCCGACGTCGTCGCCCGGATCGCCGCGCTCGGCACCCCGCTGAGCGGGCTCTGCGTCGACCTGCTCACCTACTTCGCGTCCACCTACCGCGAGGTCTACGGCTTCGACGCGCCACCGCTCCACGACCCGCTCACCGTCGCCCACCTGATCGACCCGTCGCTGTTCCGCCTGGCGCGCGCGGCGGTGACCGTGGAGCTGAACGGCACGTACACGCGCGGCGCGACGGTGGTGGACCTGCACGGCGTCACCGGCCTGCCGGCCGAGACGGACGTCGGCATGCAGGTCGACGCGGACGGCTTCTGGCAGCTGATCGTGGACGCCGTCCGCACCCTCGGCGGCTGACGGCCCCGCCGCGCGTCCGGAGGCATTGCATCAGCGGAAGCTCATTGCAACGTGTCGTTGCGTTCATCGTGAGCGTCATTGCATCAATTTGTGGCCGCCTGCCTGCGAAAACGTGGTTTCTGTGATTGACCGAACCGTGAACGCAACGTAGCTTTCCGTCTCGTCAAACACCTGATGTCACGAGACGAGGAATGGTCATGAGCGAGTCCCTCCACACCGTCGGCACCCTCCCGGCGGAGCGCCGGCCCGGCTGCCCCTTCGACCCGCCGGCGGAGCTGATCGAGGCCCGCGAGCACGGCCCCATCAGCCGCTACACCCATCCCGGCGGCAAACCCGGCTGGATGATCACCGGATACGACCTCGTCCGGTCCGTCCTGGCCGACCCGCGGTTCAGCTCCCGCAAGGAACTCCTGAACGTGGTCGACTTCGAGCTCCCGCCGGCGCCGCCCGGCGAGTTCCTCCTCATGGACGAGCCGCAGCACGGGCGCTACCGCAAGCCGCTCGTCGGCAGGTTCACCGCCCGGCGGATGCGGCTGCTCACCGAGCGGATCGAGCAGATCACCGCCGACCGTCTCGACGCCATGGAGGCGGCCGGACCGTCGGCCGACCTGGTGACCGCGTTCGCCAAGCCGATCCCGACCATGGTCATCTGCGAGCTGCTGGGCGTGCCGTACGAGGACCGGGACTCCTTCCAGGAGCAGATCGACACGTTCATGAACGGCGAGACGAGCGACGAGGACCTGATGGCCGCCTACACGGCGACCCAGGAGTACCTCGAGCGACTGGTGGCCGCCAAGCGCGCGCACCCCACCGACGACGTCCTGAGCGAACTCACCGACAGCGATCTGACCGACGAGGAACTGAAGGGCGTCAGCCTGATCCTGCTCGCGGCCGGGTTCGACACCACCGCGAACATGCTGTCCCTCGGCGTCTTCGCGCTGCTGCGGAACCCCGGGCAGCTCGACGCGCTGCGCGCCGATCCCACGCTCGTCGACCAGGCCGTGGAGGAACTGCTGCGGTATCTCAGCGTCGCCAAGTCGTTCATGAGGACGGCGCTTGAGGACGTCGAGGTGGGCGGCCACACCATCGAGGCCGGCACCACGGTCGTCCTGTCCTACCACACCGCCAACCGCGACCCGGAGCGCTTCGCCGATCCCCACGCGCTCGACCTGCACCGGAAACCGGCCGGGCACCTCGCCTTCGGCCACGGCATCCACCTGTGCCTCGGGGCGCAACTCGCCCGCGTCGAGATGCGGGTGGCGCTCGCCGCGCTGTTCAGGCGCTTCCCGACGCTGCGCCTGGCCGTGCCCGCCGAGGACGTCGCCCTGCGCCCGGAGACCGCGGACATCTACGGAGTGAAGAGCCTGCCGGTCACCTGGGACGCGTGAGCGCGGGCCGGCACCGCAGCCGGCCCGGCGCCACCACCACGGGTGGCACGCCGGGCCGGGCCGGCCGGTCGGACCGGACGCTCGGACGGGGCCGGAGGACCGGGCCAGGAGACCGGGTCAGACGGCCGGGTCGAAGGGCCGGATCACCGGGTCGGTGGTCACCTGCCGTGCCACGCGTTGTGGACCGTCAGCGTCGAGGTGTTGCCCTGCCGGTCCGTGACCACGGCGGAGAGGGAGATGCCGCTGCCCTTCGCCGGGCTCGCCACGGACACGGCGCCGTTCCGCACCGGCACCGGCCGCCACGTCTTCCCGTCGTCGTAACTCACCGAAACGGTCAGCGACTTGAGGTTGCGTCCCGCCGCCGAACCCTGCACGGTCACCGGGACCTGGACCGCGGTGCGCTCCGGGGCGCGCGAGGCGAGGTCGACGGGCGCCGCGAAGCGGACCGTGGACACCGGCAGCGCCGTCGTGGCCGCGACCCGCGCCGAACGGAAGGTGAAGCCGGCCTCGATCCGGGTGGACGCGGCGGCGACGTCCGCCGGACGTTCGACGGAGGTCGTCAGCCGGTACTCCGCGTCCTCGGCGGTGACCGCGAAGGACTGCGCGCCGCTCAGCGGGTCGTGGTTCTCGCCGACCTTGACGCCGTCGCGGAAGAGCGTCGTCGTCGCCGAGGTGGCGCGGCCCGCCCCGGTGTGCCCTTCGCCGTCGGCGAAGAGCGGCAGGGAGCCGACGAGCCGCTGCTCGCCCGTGACCGGGTCGGGAGCGGTGCGGAAGACACCCGCGCCTTCGCCCAGGAGCGGGCCGAAGACAGCGGTGTTGAACGTCTCGCGGTACGTCCGGCCCGCCTCGTAGCGCTTCGGGCGGGTCATCTCGTAGGCGCCCTCGAAGGGCGGCCAACCCGACTCGTCGGGCGCGCCCAGCTGGTTGAACCGGGTGAGCCAGGTGACGCCGTCCGCGGTGGAGACATGGAAGGTGCGGGTGCCCGGCGCCGCCTGCGGCGCGGAGAAGCCGTTGCCCTCCGGCGCGCCCGGCAGATGGGCGTAGGGGGAGGCGAGCGCGGTCTTGCCGGGGGCGGAGGCGCCGAGACCGACCTTGAGCGTGGCCAGCTCGTCCGCCCTCACGTGCCGGGTGTAGCCGGTCGCGAGCGTGCTCGCCCGGCCGCCGAAGGCCACCGAGTACTGGCTGGTGGCGTCCTTGAGGAAGTGCGCGTCCCAGGTCTGCAGGAGGGAGCCGTCGGTGACGGCCGGGCCCAGGTGGGCGGTGCGGAAGCCGGTGAAGCCCCTGAGCACCCAGCCGTTGCCGACACGGCCGATGTCCGTGGCGCGTTCGTAGTACGTGCCGGCGTAGTCCGCCCGGTCGAGGCCGGGCACGGTGAGATCCACCGGCCGGGCGGTGCGCGCGTCGGCGGTGACCGTGGTGTCGGCGGTCACCTCCAGCCGCGGCTGGGCGATCCAGTCGGTGCCCCGGGCGTAGTCGGACGGGTCCTGGTAGACGGCCGTGTTGAACGTGTACGAGCCCTTCGGCACCCGGAGGGTGTGGCTGCCCGGCTCGTTGTCGACACGGGCCTGGAAGCCGGCCGCGGGTCCGGCGACGCCCGTCAGGCTGCTGGAGAAGTTCTCGGCGTCGGTGCCGTCCCGGTCGACGGCCCGGATCGTGACGTCGTACGACTCGGCCTCCCGTACGGCCACCGCGGCCGTCCGCACGACCTGGCCCGCGCCGGTGGCGGTGACGTAGCCCGAGTAGGCGCCGTCGGCGTCGCCGATCCGGGTGTCGGCGACGAGGCCGACCTGTGCCGTGCCGCCGGCGGGCACGGTCACCTTCGAGGCGCCGAGCGCGAAGAACCCGGCCGGTGCCGGCTTGCCCGACGGGTCCAGGGCGGTGACCGACAGGTCGAGGGTGACGTCCTCGGCCCCGAGGTTGCGGTAGGCGACCGTCCTGGTGAGCGGCCGGTCGTCGGCGTGGGGCCACAGCGCCGTGCCGAAGTTCAGCGACACGGGCTCGGCGACCACGCTCTGGGCCAGCGCCCTGTCGACCTGGATCCGGCCGGAGCCCTGCTGGAAGGCGGAGTGGTCGCCGCCCTGGGCGGACCCGATCAGCGCGCCCTTGAGTTCGGCGGACCTCCAGTCCGGGTGCCGCTGCTTGAGGATCGCGGCCGCGCCCGCGACGTGCGGGGTCGCCATGGACGTGCCGTCGAGCTGCAGATAGCCCGGAGCCGGGTGCGGGACGCCGGCGCGCGTGTCGAGGGCGCTGCCCGGCGCGGCGGCCGCGGTGACGGCGACGCCCGGCGCGGTCACGTCCGGCTTGACGGCGCCGTCGCCGAGGCGCGGGCCGGTGCTGGAGAACGGCGCCGGCCTGTCGTCGTGGTCCACGGCGCCGACGGTCAGCGCGGCGTCGGCACTGCCCGGTGAACCGATCGTCGAGGCTCCCGACTCGCCCTCGTTGCCCGCCGCGACGGCGAACAGGATGCCCTTCTCGGACGACAGCCGGTCGACCGTGGCCTCCAGCGGGTCGACGCCGGGGCTGTCGGCGCTGCCGAGGCTGAGGTTGACCACGTCCGCGCCTTCGGCGGCGGCCCATTCCATGCCCGCGATGACGGCGGAGTCGTCCCCGTATCCCTCGTCGTCGAGGACCTTGCCGCTGATCACCTCGGCGCCGGGCGCGACGCCCTTGTACCGGCCGCCGGACCGGGCGCCGGTGCCGACGGCGATCGACGCGACGTGCGTGCCGTGCCCGACGCGGTCCACCGCGTCGGGAGAGGCGGAGAAGTTCTTCTCGCCCACGACCCGGGTCCTCAGGTCGTCGTGGGTCTTGTCGACTCCGGTGTCGAGGACGGCGATCCGCACGCCCGTGCCGTCGTAGCCGGACTCCCACGCCTTGTCGGCGCCGATCTGCCGGACGCTGCGGTCCAGGCTCGCCGCGCGCACCCCGTCCAGCCACACCGAGTCGATGCCGGACGCGGCGGCGCGCAGGCCGCCGTCCTGCCGCTCGGTCAGCGCCTCCCACACCCGTGCCACGTCGTTCTGTGACGTACGGACGGCGTCGGCGTCGATGGTCGGGAACGTGCGCCGCACCCGGGTGTCGCCGGCCGCCCGCACCTCGGCCCGGGCGGCGGCGGCGCCCGCGCCGTACCGCACGATCAGCTTTAGCCCGGTGCCGTGGCTCCTGCGCAGCCGCGGGTCGGTGAGCACGCCGAGGTCGAAGAGCCTCTGGTCCAGTCTGCCCGTGGCGACGAGGCGCTGGGCGTCGGCGGGCACCACGAGCGTGCGATCTCCGGTGCGCCGCACTTCCACGGGTATGTGCTCACGGCCCGCGGCGGACTCGAAGCCCACCATCCGGCCCCGGCCGTCCACCACCACGCGGTCGCCCGTGACGAGCGGGATCCGCCGGGTGCCGTCGACGCGTGCGGTGGTGCCGGGCGTGGCCGTCGCGCCGGCGGCGCTCGCCGTCGCCGGGCCGGTCATGCCTGCTGTCAGGGCCATCGACGTGGCCGCTGCGACGGTGAAGGCGCGTGCTCTCTTCACATGTGCGCGCAAGTCTCCCCCAGGAGCTTGGGAAATGAGGTCGAAAGGGTCGATTCCGGTCGGCGGCGCAGAGGCGCCCGCCACCGGTCAGCGCAGTATGTGAGGAGCGAAAGGAGCGATCAATCGCGGTGCGCGGGAGGAGGGTTGAACCGCTTGGGTTCAAGCCATCGCGGGGCCGTGGCGTGCGACAGGGCGACGACCGATGTGTGACGGCTCCGTGACACCCGTTCGATCCTTCCGCGACGAGGGCCCGACGCGGCCCTTCCGCATCCCGCTCCCGGGCAGGCCTCGCGCGCCTTTCGCGGAAGGAGCGGACGGGCGCCCGGAGCGTAATCCTCCGATTGGCCGGTATCCGCACCCCGGACGCGCACCCGGCACGCCCAGATTTTGCCGTCCCGTGGTTGCCGCTCCGACGGGCCCGTCGGACTCTTGGTCACCACGCCCTCGGGCGACTGATACTGCTGGTCACGGGGGGTGCACGAGGCCCTCCGCCCTGAGCGGGGAAGGTTCATGCACCTCGAGTTCCGCCACCTCCGCGTCCTGCTCACCGTCGCCGAGGCCGGCAGCATCCGCAAGGCCGCCGCGCGGCTCCAGCTCTCCCAGCCGGCCACCAGCGCCCAGCTGAAGCGGATCGAGCACGCGTTGGGCGGCCCGCTCTTCACCCGCAGCGCCGAGGGCGTGAAACCGAACGAGAACGGTCAGTACGTGCTGCGGTGCGCCCGTGACCTCGTGGTCGGCTTCGACCGGCTGCGCGAGCACGCGCGCTCGGCCGCCGAGGCCGAGCGGGAGACCGCCGCGCCGCTGCGGGCGGGCGGGACCGCCGGTCCTCTGGTGTCCCAGCTGATCTCCGTCCTCTTCGAACTCGTCCCGGAGCGCCGGCTCACCATCGACGCCCGCCGCTCCGTCCACACCCTGATGAGAGCGCTGAGCCAGTCGAAGTGCGACATAGCGGTCTTCGGTGAGTTCCCGGGCTTTCCCCTCCCGGTCGGCGAATCGGTGGCGACCCGCACGCTGCTGCGCGAGCCGGTCTTCGTCCTCCTCGCCGAGGACCACCCGCTGGCCCGGCAGGAGACGGTCGCCCTGCACGAACTGAGCGGCGAGGAATGGGTCATGCCCGAGGCCGACGAGAGCGGGGTGCACGCCTACCTCCACCTCACCTGCCAGTCGGCGGGATTCACCCCGCGCATCGCCCATGTGACCTCGGACCTGTCCGTGGCCCGCATCCTGGTCGCCGGCGGGCGCGCCGTCTGCGGCGTGTGGCCCACCGCCGACGTCCCCGCCCAGGGCACCGTGCAGCGGCCGCTCGTGGACGTGCCGTTCCACCGGCGGCTGCAGCTGGCCTGGAACACGGCGTCCGTTCCGCCCGAGCTCGCCGACGCGGCGGCCGAACGGCTGCTGGCCGCCTATCTGGCGCTGGTGCGCCAGCGGCCGCGGTATCTGGCCTGGTGGGAGAACGGCGGAGCCGAGTTCGCCCTCGGCGCCGACGGATGACCCGTCGGGTCCCGGCTGCCCGCCCCCTATAGCTCCACGGTTGTATCCCACCTGGGATCACGTCAGGAACATGTCACCTGGTGAACACTTCGCGTCAACGTCCGAGGACGTCGTCACCCCCACGACGAGCGAAGGAAACACCGCGTCATGTCCCGTCCCCTTCTTGCCCTCTCCACGATGGTCGCCGCCGGTGTCCTCACCACCGGCGCGCTGGCCGTACCGGCCTGGTCGCAGCCCCACACGACGCAGCACGCCGCCTCCGTCCGCGACAAGGCGATATCCCAGGCCGAGGCCAACGTGACCCGGCACGCCGACACCTTCGGCTTCGGGGCCGGTCAGGCGCTCCAGGTCAAGGACGTCGTGATCGACGCCGACGGCACCCAGCACGTCCGCTTCGACCGCACCTACCGGGGCCTGCCCGTCGTCGGCGGCGACTTCGTCGTCCACCAGAAGGCCGACGGCGCCCTCAAGGGCTCCACCCACGCCAAGGCCCACAAGGTGGCGCCCACGTCCGTGACTCCCGCGGTCGACGCCAAGGGCACCGCGGCCGGCGCCCTCAAGCGCGCGCAGGGACTCGTGCGCGGCGGCAGGTCCACTCCCGAGCTGATCGTGTGGGCCGCCGACGGGACGCCCCGCCTGGCCTGGCGCACCACCGTGCAGGGCCTCGGCGACAAGGGCCAGCCGCACGGCGAGGTCTTCGTCACCGACGCCACCACCGGCGCCGCGATCGAGAACTACGACGCCGAGCACGAGGCCACCGGTACCGGCCACTCCGAGTACACCGGCGACATCACCCTCGACACCACCCTGCAGGCCGACGGCACCTTCGCCCTGATCGACCCGACCCGCAAGCACGTCACCAAGGACGCCCACAACGTCTCGTCCTCGTCCCTGAACAGCTCCTCGGGCACCCTGTTCACCGACGCCGACAACATCTGGGGCGACGGCCGGAAGTTCTCCACCGACCGCGCCACCGCCGCCGTCGACGCGCACGCGAACACCGCGAAGACGTACGACTACTACAAGAGCACCTTCGGCCGGAACGGCATCAAGAACGACGGCCGCGGCGCCACCGTCTTCGTCCACGTCGGCACCAACTGGGACAACGCCCAGTGGTCGGACGCCTGCTTCTGCATGATGACCGGCGACGGCAACGGCACCGTCGACCCCGAGCAGGTCGACCTCGACACCATGGGCCACGAGATGACCCACGGCGTCACCTCGGCCACCGCCAACCTGCGTTACAGCGGCGAGTCCGGCGGCCTGAACGAGGCCACCAGCGACATCTTCGGCACCATGGTCGAGTGGTACGCCAACAGCACCGTCGACAAGCCCGACTACCTCTTCAGCGACCAGTCCACCCCGCCGTGGCTGCGCCGCATGGACAAGCCCTCCCTGGACGGCCGTTCCGCCGACTACTGGTCGAAGTCCGTCGCCCGGCTCGACGTGCACAACTCCTCGGGTGTCGGCAACCACTGGTTCTACCTCGCCAGCGAGGGCAGCGGCGCCAAGACGATCAACGGCGTCAGCTACAACAGCCCGACCTCCAACGGCTCCACCGTGACCGGCATCGGCAACCAGAAGGCCGCCGCCATCTGGTACCGGGCGCTGACCGTCTACATGACCTCCACCACGGACTACCGGGGCGCCCGTACCGCGACCCTGAACGCGGCGAAGGACCTGTACGGCGCCACCAGCCCGGAGTACGCCACCGTCGCCGCCGCCTGGAGCGCGGTCAACGTCGCCTGACGCACCGACGCATCCGACGCGCCCGACACACCGCCCGGTCCGGGGCCTTCGCGCCCCGGGCCGGGCGTTCGGCGGATCAGGCCCCCGGGCCCGGCGGAGGGTGCGCGGCCAGCCAGTGCCGGGCGATCCGCTCACGGGTGGCGACCCACGCCCCGCCGCGTCGGGCGACATGGCGCAGGAAGCCGTCGAGCGCCCTGATGCGGCCGGGCCTGCCGATGATCCGGCCGTGCATCCCGACGCTCATCATCCGCGGGCGGTCGGCGCCCTCCGCGTGCAGGGCGTCGAAGGTGTCGACGAGATAGCCGAGCATGTCGTCCGCCGTCGTGAAGCCGTGCACGATCAGGAACTTGAAGTCGTTCGCGTCGAGGCTGTACGGCAGCACGAGGTGCGGCTGGCCCGCCGCCTCGACGTAGTAGGGCAAGTCGTCCGCGTAGTCGTCGGAGTCGTAGAGGAAACCGCCCTCCTCCGCGACCAGCCGCCGGGTCGCGGAGCTGGTCCGGCCGGTGTACCAGCCGACGGGGCGGCGCCCGACGAGCCGCTCGATCGTCGCGGCGGTCCGCGCGATGTCGGCGCGCTCGACGTCCTCGGGCACGTCGCGGTAGTCGATCCAGCGCCAGCCGTGCCCGGCCACCTCCCAGCCGGCCGCGCCCATGGCCCGCGCGGCCTCGGGATTGCGCTCCAGGGCCTGCCCGACGGCGTGGACGGTGACGGGCGCGCCGTGCGCGAGGAGCGTGCGGCGGATCCGCCAGAACCCGGCCCGCGCGCCGTACGCGAACATCGACTCGACGTTCCGGTCGCGCCCGCCGGTCACCGGCGGCGCACCGACGATCTCGTGCAGATAGCTCTCCGAGGCCGGGTCGCCGTCGAGGACGTTGCGCTCGCCGCCCTCCTCGTAGTTGAGGACGAGACTGACGGCGACGCGGGCGCCGCCGGGCCAGGCGGCACGCGGCGGCTCGGCGCCGTACCCGACGAGGTCGCGCTGCTGCTCGGACACGGGCGCGACCCTACCGCCCGCCGCCCGCCGTACGGCCGAGGCGCGGCGACACCGCCGGCCTCCGGGGCCGGGCTCGCAGGCGCCGACGCGGGCCCCGGCGCCGACGCGGGCCTCGGCGCCGACGCCTTGGTGGGCGCCTCGGCGGCGAGACGAGCCGGCGCCGTGGTGGGCGCCTCGGCGGCGAGACGCCCGATTCGTGATCTGATGCCCTCAGATTCGAGCCGCTGTCGAAATCCCCACTCGGATGGTCCGATGAGCACTCCCCGCACCCCGGCCCCGTCGCCCTCGCCCTCGCCCACGCCCGCGTCCTCGACGGGCCTTGAGCCCCGGCACGCCGGATGGCTGGAACTCTTCTTCGACCTGGTCTTCGTCGCCGTCGTCGCCCAGCTGTCGCACGGCCTCCACGGCGATCCCGGCGGGCGCGAGTTCGCCGTGTTCCTCGGCCTCTACTTCCCGCCCTGGTGGATGTGGGCGAACCTCACGGTCTCCGCCAACCTCTTCCAGGACGACAGCGCGCGCCGGCGCCTCGCCATGCTGACCGCGATGCTGTGCCTCGCCGTGATGGCCGCCGCCGTGCCCGAGGCCGACGGCGACCGCGGCCCCGCCTACGCCCTCGGCTACGCGGGCACCCGCCTCGTCCTGCTCGCCCTGTGGTGGCCCGCCACCCGCTTCCCCGCGCCGCGCACGCTGCCCCGCTGGCGGCCGCTGACCTACTGTCTGGTGTCCGGACTGCTCTGGGCCGGCTCGGCGGCGGTCCCCGCTCCCTGGCGCTACGGCGCCTGGGCGGCCCTGCTGCTCGCGGAGATGGTCCTGCTGCTGACCTCGCGCGGGCGGGGCATCCCGGGCCGGGTCCACACCGGCCACCTGGTCGAACGGGTCGGACTCTTCGTCATCATCGTCCTCGGCGAGTCGGTGCTGGCCCTCGTCACCTCCACGGACCACACCTGGACCGCCCGGGCCGGCGTCGTGGCGCTGCTCGGATTCGTCCTGCTCGCCGCCCTGTGGTGGTCCTACTTCGACTTCGCCTCGACCTCGGCGGAGCGGGTCATCGGCGCCGCCGGCACCGACCAGGCCTACTTCCTCGCCCGTGACGTGGCCGGATTCCTGCACTTCTTCGTCACCGCCGGCGTCATCTCCATGGCCGCCGGACTGGCCACGGCCGTGGAGGAGTCCGGCCACGACCACCTGGCGCGCGGCGCGGTCTGGGCCCTCGCCGGCGGGCTGGCCGTCTACCATACGGCACATGCCCTGATCGCGCTGAGATTCGGCCTTTCACCGCGACGGGTGGCCGTCTGGGCCGTGCCGGGCATCGCGATCCCGCTCCTGGTCGTCCTCGCCGCCGACGTCCTGCCGCCGTGGCTGGTGGTCCTCCTCCTCGCCGCCGAGGCCCTCGCCCACCTGCTGTACGCGGCGGCCGTCCGCGCCCGCCGCGAGGCCGCCGGCTCCGTGTGACACGCGGTGCGGCGGGGAGGTTCACAGCGGCACGGGACGGGGAGAGGAGCGGCATGAACAGTCGTGAACGAGACGGCGGCGCGGGCGTGTCGGAGCCCTTGATCGTCGTGATGGAACGGCGGACGACGGCGGTGGTCCGCGGCGACGTCCCGGCCGACGGCCTGCGGGACTTCTTCGACGCGTCGTTCGGCGCCCTCGCCAGGACGCTCGGGGCGCAGCGGATCGAGGTCCTCGGCCCGGCCTTCGGGCGCTATCACGGCCCGTCCGGCGAGACGCTGGACCTGGAGGTCGGGTTCGTCACGGACCGGCCGGTGCGACCGGAGGCCGGGGTGGTCGCCGGCTCGCTGCCGGCGGGCCGGGCCGCACGGCTGACCCACGTCGGTTCCTTCGACGGACTCGAAGGCTCCTGGGAACGCCTGCGCTCCTGGATGCGGGAGCACCGGCTGACCGCCGGCGAGGACCGGTGGGAGGCGTACGTCACCAAGCCGTCGGCGGACATGGACCCGCGTGAGCTGCGCACCGAGCTGTACTGGCCCGTGGTCGACTGACCAGGGCCGGGCGCGGCCCCGGGCACGCGCGTCCGGAGGGATCACCTGTTCAGGGACTGTGCCACGGCGCCCGTAACTGGCTCCATGGGAGGCGGCGTCCGCCGTGGCGGACGCCGATCCGACGACAGGGCTCTCGTGACGAGGTGATCAGCGTTGGCGACCGACCGGTACGGTCACGACTTGTACAACGGCACATCAGAGGCGGCCGCGCACCTGGACCGCGCGGTGGAGGGTCTGCTCTTCTTCCGGCCCGAAGTGGCCGGGGCGGTCGGCGACCTCCTCGAGGCCGCTCCCGCCGCACCGGTCGCGCACGCCTTCGCGGCCTATCTGGGTGTGCTGGGCACGGAGCCGGCCGACGCCGCGGCCGCGCGGCAGCGGTTCGAGACGTTCGCCGCCGGCCTCGACACGGCCGGGCTTCCGATGCGGGAGCGCCTGCACACGGCGGCGGCCGAGAGGCTGCTCGCGGGCGACCTGCGGCGCGCGGCCGCGCTCCTGGAGGAGCTGAGCGTGGCCTGCCCGCGCGACGCCCTCGCGCTCTTCGTGGGTCACCAGCTCGACTTCCTCACCGGCGACGCGCTGCGCCTGCGCGACAGGATCGGCGGCGCCCTGTCCGCCTGGGAGGAGGACGATCCGCACCGGGGCCCGCTCCTCGGCATGTACGCCTTCGGCCTGGAGGAGTGCGGGCACTACGCGCAGGCCCGGGACGCCGGATCGGCCGCGGTCGAGCGCCACCGCCACGACGTGTGGGCCATTCACGCCGTCGCGCACACCTACGAGATGGAGGGCCGCTTCGCCGACGGCATCGCCTTCCTCGACGGGCGCGCCGACGACTGGTCGTCCGGCACCTTCCTGACGGTCCACAACTGGTGGCACTACGCGCTCTTCGCCCTGGAGGCGGGCCGCACCGACACCGCGCTCGGCGTCTACGACGCGACCCTGCACCACGAGGAGTCCCGGGGCCTGGCGATGGAACTCCTCGACGCGGCGGCCATGTTGTGGCGGTTCCACCTGGCCGGATCCGATCAGAGCCGCCGCTGGGAGGCGCTCGCGGACGCCTGGGCCGCGCGGGCCGATCCTCCGTTCTACGCCTTCAACGACGTGCACGCGGTCATGTCCTACGTCGGCGCCGGCCGGGTGGCGCAGGCCCGGCGACTGATCGACGACCGCCGGCGCTGGCTGGCGGAAGCGGACGCGCGCGCCGTCACCAACCACGCGATGACCGCGGACGTGGGCCTGCCGGTGTGCGAGGCGCTGGTCGCCCACGCCACCGGGGACCACGACACCGTCATGGAGCTGCTGTGGCCGCTGCGCCGGCGCCTCCACGAGTTCGGCGGCAGTCACGCCCAGCGCGACGCGCTCCAGAAGACCCTCCTCGAAGCGGCCCTGAGGGCCGGGCGGCACGACGCGGCGCGCGTGCTGATCAGCGAGCGGACCGCGCTGCGTCCGGACAGCCCGTACAACTGGCTGAGCAGGGCTCGCCTGGCGGAATCGCTGGGTGACGCCGCCCGGGCCGCCGTCGCCCGCGACCGGGCGAGCCGCCTGAGCCGGAGCGGAGACCTCGTGCCCGACCGCCGCTAGACGAGCCGGGCACAGCGGCGGACCGGGGCCGGCGAGCCGGCGGGGCGGCGCTCTCGCCGTGCGGCGTCGGGATCGCGCCATGCGCGAACGGAGGCCGCACGCACCTTCCGGGACTCGGGGGACGGCCCTATGCTCCTGCGTCGGATGTCGGGTTACCGCCGGTAAAGGGGTTGGGGCATGGACCGTACGGGCACCTCACGACGCACCTTCGTGGCGGGCGCGGCCGCCGCGACCGGAGCCGCCGCCGTCGGGGAACTCACCCTCGGCGCCGTACCCGCCGTCGCCGCCGAGCCGTCCGCGCCGCCGTCCGTGGCCGTGCTCGGCGGTGGCGTCGCCGGCCTGACCGCCGCCCACGAACTGGCCGAGCGCGGCTTCCGCGTCACCGTCTACGAGCGCCGCGCGCTGGGCGGCAAGGCCCGCTCCATGGACGTACCGGGCAGCGCGCGCGGCAACCGCCGCCCGCTCCCCGCCGAGCACGGCTTCCGCTTCATCCCCGGCATCTACCACAACCTGCCCGACACGATGCGGCGCATCCCCTTCCCCGGGAACCCCCACGGCGTCTGGGACAACCTCGTCGCCCCGGCGGAGATGTCCTTCGCCCGCACCGGCCGCGAGGACCTGCGCATCCCGCTTCCCTGGCCGGGCCACCGGGCGGCCGAGCTCACCCTCGACGAGATAGGCCGCGCCCTGACCGCCCTCCTGGACACCGCCCGCTCCATCCCGCTCCACGAGGCCGCGTACTTCGTCAACCGCTTCCTCGTCTTCCTCACCAGCTGCGCCGAACGGCGCGACGACACCTGGGAGCGGACGCCCTGGTGGGAGTTCCTGCGGGCCGAGCGGATGAGCTACGACTACCAGCGCATCCTGGCCGTGGGACTCACCCGCAACATCGTGGCGACGAAGGCCGAGGAGGCCAGCACCCGTACGGTCGCCACTCTCCTGGAGGCCTTCGTCTTCAACGCCCTGGGCCGCGGCGCCGACGGACCGCTCGACCGGATCCTCAACCTGCCCACCAACGAGGCCTGGATCGATCCCTGGGCGGCCCATCTGACCGGTCTCGGCGTGGAGTTCCGGATCGGCTGGACCCTGCGCGAGCTGGCCTACGACGCCGCCTCCGGGCGGATCGCGGCGGCCCTCGTCGAGGACCCGCAGGGCGTGCGCCGCGCGGTGACCGCCGACCACTACGTCTCCGCGATCCCGGTGGAGCACGCCCGGCGCACCTGGGGCGCGGCGCTGCGGGCGGCGGACCCGCAACTGGCGCGCTGCGACCAGCTGGAGACCGACTGGATGACGGGCATCCAGTTCTATCTGACCGAGCACGCGCCGCTGCTCGCCGGGCACGCCAACTGCATCGACTCGCCCTGGTCCCTGACGGCGATCCAGCAGGCGCGCCACTGGCCGTCCCGCGACTTCGCGGCCGACTACGGCGACGGAACCGTCGTCGACTGCCTCTCGGTCGACATCTCCGAGTGGGACCGGCCCGGCATCCTCTACGGCAAGACCGCCAAGCAGTGCACGCGCACGGAGGTCGCCCGGGAGGTGTGGGCGCAGCTCAAGGCCGCGTTCAACGACACCGGCCGTACGGTCCTGAAGGACGGCGCGCTGCACTCCTGGTTCCTCGACCCGGGCGTCGACGGCCTCGGCACGCCCGACCCGACCAACGAGGACCAGCTCCTCGTCCACCCGGTCGGCACGTTCCACAACCGGCCGCGGGCCGCCACCAGGATCCCCAACCTCTTCCTGGCCGGCGACTACGTGGCCGTCGACATCGACCTGGCCACGATGGAGGGCGCCAACGCCTCCGCCCGCCAGGCCGTCAACGCCCTGCTCGACCGAACCGGCTCGCCTGCCGCGCGCTGCACGGTCCAGCCGCTCTTCCGGGCCCCGGAGCTGGACGGCCTCAAGCGCCAGGACCGGCTGCGCCACCGACTCGGACTGCCCAACGCGCTCGACGTCGGCTGAGGCCGCGACGGGCGGGGGCGGACCGCGGCGGGCGGGGCGGACCGCGGCGGGCGGGGGGCCGGCCGGAGCGGAGGCGGTTCACAAAGATCGCACCTTCTTGCACGATCCTCCCACCGCCGGCCCTTCACCGGTCGCTCCGTGTTCGGATGAGGACCGCGCCCCTCCCGGGCGATCTCGTCGAGAGCAAGGAGAAGGAGTCCGCCATGAGCGACCCGACGCCCCGCCGTCCGCTGCCGCACGCTTTCCACCCGCCGGTGCCCGCGCTGTCGGTCCGCAGCCAGGACCTGACGGACGGCGGGATCCTGCCGGACGCGCACGTGTACGCGAAGGGCAACTCCTCACCGCAGCTGAGCTGGTCGCCGGGACCCGAGGGCACCCGTGGCTACGCCGTGACCTGTTACGACCCGGACGCGCCGACCGGCAGCGGGTTCTGGCACTGGACGGTCTTCGACATCCCGGCCGACGTCACCGAGCTGCCGGCCGGGGCCGGGACCGGAACCTTCGAAGGACTGCCGGCCGGCGCCGTACAGGCCCGGAACGACTACGGCAGCCGGGACTTCGGCGGCGCCGCGCCGCCGGCGGGCGACGGCCCGCACCGCTACGTGTTCACGGTGTACGCCGTCGACCGGGAGCGGCTCGGGCCGGACGCCGACGCGGCGCCCGCGCTCGTCGGATTCCATCTGCGGTTCCACACCCTGGCCCGGGGCCATCTGATCGCCGGCTACGAGGAGACCGGGGCGTAAGGCACCTTGCACGATCCTCCCTCCGACGGGAGTCCTCCGGCGGGAGGCCGATGCCGACCGCATGATGGGATGGGAGCATGTCCCTCGACGAGCTTCGCGCGCTGCTGGAGCGGCACGCACGACCCGACCAGACCACGGCCCTCGACGGCGTCCGGATCTGCCGCGCCGACCCGGACGCCGAGCCGGAGTACGCGATGTCCGGCGTGATGCTCGCGGTCATCGCCCAGGGCGCCAAGCGGCTCGCCCTCGGCAACCGGGTCTACGCGTACGGCGTCGGCCAGTACCTGGTCACCTCGGCCGATCTGCCGGTGACCGGACGCGTCGCGCCGGGCGGGCCGGAGCTCGGTTTCGGGATGACGCTGGAGCCCGCCGTCATCGCGGAGTTGATGCTGCGCGCGGCACCGGGCGACCTGCCGCGGTCGACCGGGTCGCCCAGGACCGCGATCACGGTCAGCGACGCCCCGGCGGAGCTGATCGACGCGATCGTCCGCCTGCTGCGCCTGCTGGACCGTCCGCGCGACCGCCGCGTCATGGTCCCCTTGATCAAGCGTGAGATCCTGTGGCGGCTGATGACGGGCGAGCAGGGCGAGGCGGTGCGGCAACTCGGCCTCGCGGACAGCAGCCTGACCCACGTCACCCGGGCGGTCGACTGGATCCGCGACCACTACGCGGAGGCCTTCCGGGTCGAGGACCTGGCGCGGTCCTCCGGGATGAGCGTCTCCGCCTTCCACCGGAACTTCCAGTCGGTGACGGCGATGAGCCCGATCCAGTTCCAGAAGCAGATCCGGCTGCAGGCGGCGCGCCTGCTGCTGGCCGGCCGCCCGCACGACGTGACCGGCGTCGGCTCCCGGGTGGGCTACGACAGCCCGTCGCAGTTCAGCCGGGAGTACAAGCGCCAGTTCGGCGTGCCGCCGAGCGTCGACGCGGCCCGCCTGCGCGAGCGCACCGCTCCCGTGGCCGCCGCCGCGTCGTAGCGGGAAGTCTCGCCGCCCATGGGACGGCCCGGGGCCCGGTCGCCTCCGCGACCGGGCCCCGGGCCGTGCCGTCAGCGGCCGGCCAGCACACCCAGCAGCCGAGCCACTTCCGCCGCCACCGCGTCCCGCGCCGGGCCGAGGTACTTCCGCGGGTCGGCCAGGTCGGGGGAGGCGTCCAGCCGCTCGCGGACGGTCGTGGTGAAGAGCTTGTTGAGGTGGGTGGAGATGTTGACCTTCGTCATCCCGGCGGCGACCGCCTTGGCGAGGCCGGCGTCGTCGACACCGGAGGAGCCGTGGAGCACCAGCGGCACGTCCAGCGCGGCCCTCAGCCGGGCGATGAGGTCGAAGTCGAGCGCGGCGTCCCGGGTGAGCATGGCGTGTGAACTGCCCACGGCCACGGCCAGGGCGTCGACCGCGGTGGCCGCGACGAACGCGCGGGCCTCGTCGGGATCCGTACGGACGCCCGGCGCGTGGGCACCGTCCTTGCCGCCGACCTCGCCCAGCTCCGCCTCGACCAGGACACCGGCCCGGTGGCACAGGTCGGTCACCTCGCGGGTGGCCGAGACGTTTGCGTCGTACGGCAGCTTCGACGCGTCGAACATGACCGAGGTGAAGCCGAGTTCCACGGCCTCGGTGACGAGTTCCGCGGACTCGGCGTGGTCGAGGTGGACCGCCACCGGGACCGTGGCCGCCCGGGCCAGGGCGAGGGAGGCGAGTGCGGTCGGGGCGAGGGAGCCGTGGTAGCGGGCGGTGTTCTCGCTGATCTGCAGGATGACCGGCAGTCCGGCGCGCTCGGCTCCGGTGACGATGGCCTCGGCGTGCTCGATCTGAACGACGTTGAAGGCTCCGACACCGGTGCCGGCGGCGCGGGCGGGCCCGACGACGGCTTCGGTGGGGGTGAGAGGCATGGGTGTTCTCCGTCAGGCGGTGAGGCGGGGCGGGTGCGGTGGCGTCCGCGGCGTCGTGGGCACGGAGGTGTCAGGCGTGGGTGTCCCCGAGGATGACGGAGCGGGTGAGATTGCGGGGCCGGTCCGGGTCGAAGCCGCGGGCCTCGGCGAGGTGGACGGCGAGGCGCTGGGCCCGTACGAGGTCGGCGAGCGGGTCGAGGGCGTCGTCCCCGTCGCCGGACGCGGCCGCGTACAGACCGCCGACCCGGGCGACGTCGTCGGCCAGGCCGCGCGGCGCGGGGCCGAAGAGCCAGGCGACGCGGCCGGGGCCGGTGATGCTGATGGGGCCGTGGCGGTACTCCATCGCCGGATACGCCTCCGTCCAGGCGCCCGCGGCCTCACGCATCTTCAGACCGGCCTCCAGGGCCAGGCCGTAGGTCCATCCGGTGCCGAGGAAGGTGAACTGCTCGGCCTCGCGGACGGACGGCTCCAGCGGCTCGGCGAGGGCGCGTTCGGCGTCCAGGACCGCCCGCTCCACGGAACGCACGCCCGCCGGCAGGGCGTTCTCGGCTTCGAGGTGCGCGCGCAGCAGGGCCAGGACCGTGGTGGCGAAGCGGGTCTGGACGACGGACTGCTCGTCCGCGAAGTCGAGTACGGCGACCGCGTCGGCGGCCGACATGACCGGGGTGTTCGGATCGGCGGTGACGGCACCGGTGGGAACGGTGCCCTTGAGCTCGGTCAGCAGGTCGACGACCTCGGTGGTCGTGCCGGAGCGCGTGAGGGCGAGGACGCGGTCGTAGGCCCGGCCGTGCGGGAACTCGGAGGCGGCGAACGCGTCGGTCTCGCCGTGGCCGCCCTTCTCGCGCAGCTCCGCGTAGGCCAGGGCCATGAACCAGGACGTGCCGCAGCCGACGACCGCGACGCGTTCCCCTCGTCGGGGGAGGACCTCGGTGAAGAGGGCGACCGACTCGGCCGCGCGCTTCCACGTGCCCGGCTGGGACGCGATCTCGACGGAGGTACGGGAGGTCTCGTAGGTGGTCACGCGATTCCTTGGGCTCGTAGGGGCGCGGGGACTGCTTGACTAGACCAATGCTCCGTCACATGCGTAATTGCTGTCAATAGCTGCTTGAAACTCTCTGATTCCAAGCATGTCTGAGCATGATGTGTCCGTTGAGGAAGGCGTTGCGCGCGCCTCACGTGGGCCGATCACCGCTCGCGCGTCCTGCTCGATGTCCTCGCGCTACGATCAACTTCGCGCACGCGACCGGCGGGCGCCGGGTTGCCTCGGCCGGGTTGCCTCAGGGGTCAGGGAAGGGTGTGGCGCATGTCCAAGCAGGAGCGGTGGAGCAAGCTGCTCGAGTTGCTGGCCGTCGAGGGCAAGCTGGACGTCGAGGAGGCGGCCGCCGCCGTGGCGGTTTCTCCCGCCACCATCCGCAGGGACCTCGACGAACTCGCCCAGCAGCGCCTGCTCGTGCGCACCCGCGGCGGCGCGATCGCCCACGGCGTCTCGTACGAGCTTCCGCTCCGGTACAAGTCCTCGCGCCGCGCCTCCGAGAAGCAGCGGATCGCCGCCGCCGTGGCGGATCTCCTGGTGGTGGGCGACGTCGTCGGTCTCAACGGCGGCACGACCACGACCGAGGTCGCGCGGGCGCTCGCGCTGCGGGCGGGCGGCGGGCCCGCCGAGCCGGGCGAGAGCCAGTCCGGGCCGATGTACACCGTCGTCACCAACGCCCTGAACATCGCCGGTGAGCTGGCGGTCCGGCCGCAGTTCAAGATCGTGGCCACCGGCGGTGTGGCCAGGCCCCAGACCTACGAGCTGGTGGGCCCGCTGACCGTCGGGGTGCTGAACGAGGTGGTGCTCGACGTCGCCGTGCTGGGTGTCGACGGCATCGATCCCCAGCTGGGCGTGATGACCCATCACGAGGACGAGGCGGGCATCAGCCGGCTGTTCGCCGAGCGCGCCCGCAAGGTGATCCTGGTGACGGACTCCACCAAGATGGGCAAGCGCGCCTTCGCGCGGATCTGCGGCCTGGACCAGATCGACGTCGTCGTCACCGACTCCGGGATCGCGCCGGACATCGCCGCCAAGCTCGCCGAGGCGGGCATCGAGGTGGTCACCGTCTGAGCCCTCCGCACCCCGCTCCGCCCTCGGTGGGCGGATCCACCGAGCAGTCCAGCCGCCCTCGTGCCGCGTCACCGCGCACGGGGGCGGTTTCGTCGTCCGCGGCGCCAGGACGGCCGCAGGCGCCCGGAGGGCACGCTCCGACCTGGTGAAACGCGGCCGTGCGGCACCGGCTGCGGCATCTTTCCGCTCGTAGCCCTTGGTGCGGCGGCTGCTCATCGTGTTTACTTTGGCCACGGCAGATGCTCGTTACTGAGCGAAAACCTGGCACACCATCCAGGTTGATGCATGCTCCGAGCGTCCTCGCCGTTCCTGGTTCGACCGGCTGCACGCGCCTCGCCAGCCGGCACACACAAAGGCGGTACTGACGATGAACAAGCGGTTGTTCGTGGCGGCCTGCACCATCGGTGTGCTCACGCTCACGGCGTGCGGCGGTGGCCAGGGAGACGGCGGCTCGGCGAACGGCGAGGTGACGCTCAAGCTCGTCGCCGCCGACTACGGCGACAAGGCGTCGAACAGCTCGACGCTCTACTGGAAGGACGTCGCCCAGCGGTTCACCGCCGCCCACCCGAAGATCAAGGTCGACGTCCAGGTGATCAACTGGAACGACATCGACTCCCAGGTCAAGACGATGATCCAGAGCGGCAACGTGCCCGACGTCCTCCAGACCGGCGGCTACGCCGACAAGGTCGCCGACGACCTGCTGTACCGCGCGGACGAGGTCCTGTCGGAGCGGACCCGGGCCAATCTCATCGACAGCTTCGCCCAGGCCGGCGAGGTGGACGGCACGCAGTACGGCATCCCGTTCGTCTCCTCTGCCCGCGCCTTCTTCTACAACAAGCAGGTCTTCGCCAAGGCCGGCATCACCGAGGCCCCCAAGAGCTGGGACGAGCTCAAGGCGGCCGCGGAGAAGATCAAGGCCAAGGTCCCCGGCGTCACGCCGTACGCGCTGCCGCTCGGCCCGGAGGAGGCCCAGGGCGAGTCGCTCATCTGGGAGCTCGGCAACGGCGGCGGCTACACGAACCCGAACGGCGCCTACACGCTCGACGGCAAGGCCAACGTCGAGGCGTTCTCCTGGCTCAAATCGAACCTCGTCGAGCCGGGCCTGACCTACGCCAACCCCGCCACCACCGACCGCAAGACCGCGTTCGCCGACTTCGCCGCCGGCAAGACCGCCATGCTCAACGGTCACCCGTCCCTCATCCAGATGTCCAAGGACGGCAAGGTCGACTACGGCGTCGCGCCCATCCCCGGCAGGACCGGCGCACTGAGGTCCACCCTCGGCGTCGCCGACTGGACGATGGCCTTCAAGGACGGCGGCCACAAGGAGGAGGTCCGCGCGTTCCTCGACTTCGCGTACTCCAAGGAGAACACGCTGAAGTTCGACGAGACGTACAACCTGATGCCCGTCACCGAGGACACCCTCCAGGAGATGACGACCAACGGCCGGCACAAGGACCTGGAGCCGTTCTTCGCCCTGCTGCCCCACGCGGTCTTCTACCCGCTGGGCGACACCACCTGGGACGCCGTCTCCGCCGAGATCAAGAAGAGCGGCGGCACGGCCGTCGACGACCCGGCGAAGGTGCTGGGCGAGCTGCAGAAGAAGGCCGAGGCCGCGGTGGCGGACCAGTAGGCACCCGCCCCACGCCACGTCACGGAAGGCCCCGTCGTGTCCCGTTCACCCGCCGCCCGCCCCGCCCGCAAGGGCCGGGGCGGCCTGGCCCGCCTCGGCCCGCTGCCCTGGATCGGCCCCGCCGTCCTGCTCATCGTCCTGGTCGTCCTCTGGCCCGTCTACGAGATGGTCCGCACGTCCTTCCTGAAGATCAGCAGCAGCGGCTTCGTCCGCGGTTCGGCCGGCTTCGACAAGTACGCCCAGATGCTCGACGAGCCCTCACTGCCCTCGGTGGTCCTCTCCACCGTGGTGTGGACGCTCGTCGTGGTCACCGCCACCATGGTCGTCTCCCTGGCCCTGGCGCAGCTGTTCAACCAGCGGTTCCCCGGCCGCCGCCTCACCCGGTGGGCACTGATCGCGCCCTGGGCCGCCTCCGTGGTCATGACCGCCATCGGCTTCAAGTGGATGCTCGACCAGACCGCCGGCGTGCTCAACACCCTGATGACGGACCTCGGCCTCGTCGACGGCCCCGAGGACTGGCTCGGCGACCCGTCCACCGCCTGGCCCTGGATGATGTTCGTCGCCGTCTTCGTCTCGCTGCCCTTCACCACCTACACCCTGCTCGCCGGCCTCCAGACCATCCCCGCCGAGATCTACGAGGCCGCCAGGGTCGACGGCACCACCACCTGGCAGACGTACCTGCGCATCACCCTGCCGCTGCTGCGCCCCGCCCTGCTCGTCGGCATGGTCATCAACCTGATCAACGTCTTCAACTCGTTCCCCGTCATCTGGAGCATGACCCGCGGCGGCCCCGACAGCGACACCGCCACCACCACCGTGTTCATGTACCAGCTCAAGAACTCCGACATCGGCCAGTCCGCGGCGATGTCCGTCGCCAACTTCGTCCTCGTCGTGGCCATGGTCGCGCTCTTCCTCAAGGCCGCCCGCTGGAACCAGGAGGAGAACTGATGGCCCAGCAGACCCTTGCCCCCCGCCCCGCCCGGGCCCCGACCGGAGCGCCCGCCACCAGCCGGCCCTCCCGCGTCCGGCGCTCCCGGACACCGGGCCCGCGCACCCTGCTGATCGCGGCGGTCGCCTGGCTGCTGGCCGCGCTGTTCCTGCTGCCGTACGCGGAGATGGTCGTCACCGCCCTGCGGCCGGCGAACGAACTGCGGGACGCCACCTACCTCCCGAGCACGTTCGAGTGGGCGAACTTCGTCGACGTGTGGCGCGAGTCCCGGCTCGGCGACAACCTGCGCGTCACGCTGCTGGTGGCCGGCGGATCCACCCTGCTCGTCCTGCTGGTCGCCGTCCCCGCCGCGTACTACACCGCGCGCATGCGGTTCCGCGGGCGCAGGCTCTTCCTGCTGCTGGTGCTCGTCACCCAGATGCTCCAGCCGACGTCCCTGCTGGTCGGCCTCTACCGCGAGTTCTACCAGCTGGACATGCTCAACTCCGTGTGGACCCTGATCCTCTGCAACGCGGCCTTCAACCTGGCCTTCGCGATCTGGATCCTCACCGCCTACTTCTCCGCCATCCCGGAGGCCCTCGAGGAAGCGGCCATGATCGACGGACTCGGCCGCGCAGGGGCGCTCCTGCGCATCACCCTGCCGCTCGCGATGCCCGGCGTTGTGACCGCGATGATCTTCACCTTCATCGCCGCGTGGAACGAGTTCGTCATGGGCCTCACCCTCTCCACCGAACCGGAGAGCCAGCCCCTGACGGTCGGCATCAACAGCTTCATCGGCAACTACACCGTCCAGTGGAACTACCTCTTCGCCGGTTCGGTCGTCGCCATCGTGCCGGTGGTCGTCCTCTTCGCGCTCATCGAGCGCAAGGTCGTCTCCGGACTGACCGCGGGATCGGTCAAGTAGGTCCGTCTCGCAGCACTCGAACGACCGAAAGCCGCCGCACCTGCCCGAACCGGGGCAGGTGCGGCGGTCGTCCGTGCCCGCCGTGCCTCCGTGCCTCCGCCACCGCGCTCCCGCGCGACGGACGTCAGCCCGGGCGCGGACCGGAGGCGTCGTCGTCCGCGTCCACGCCGGTGAAGGCCGAGTCGTCCTTCGTTCCGCTGGGACGCCCGGACCGGCCCCTGCGGCCGGTGTCGCGCATGCCCTTGTCCGAGGAACGGCCGCGCTTCTCGCCGCTGGTCGTGTCGCTGTGGACGGTGTCGCCGGGCACCTCGCGCTCCTCCTCCGCGGCGGGCTTGCGGCCCTTGCCGGGCGGAGGCGCGTGCTTCTCGGCGTGGAAGGAACGCGCGGCGCTCGGATTGTCCTGCTGTCGCGTCTCGTCCACATCGGGTGACCAGCCGTGCTGCCCGGCCATGCCGTCGCGGCTCGGCTCGCCGCGCGAGCGCCTGGAGGACTTCGGATTCTCGGCCATGAGCCGACCTGCCTGTCCGTGCGAGGCGTATGCGTCCGGATGCGCACGCATACCTGGAGCCTCCATTTTCCCACGGGACGCGGGGCACGTCTCCCGGGACGAGGTCGCGCCCAGGCCGTCAGCCCGCCAATCGGTCGGACGGGCGCACTTCGAACGGGTGAGGCACGGGCGCCGCCATCCCGCCGCCCGGCTCCGGCTGCCCGATGATCGCAGGCGGTCGACGGACCGCGGTGCACGGGGCCGCACCGTCCGCCGAGACCCGGAAAGGCCGCCCATGCGCATCCTGCTCGTCGCCAGCAGCTTCAACAGTCTCACCCAGCGCGTCCTCGTCGAGCTGCGCGACCGCGGGCACACCGTGCCCGTGGAGGTCACCCCCGACGGCGACGCCGTGCGCGAGGCCGTGACGCGCCACGCGCCCGACCTGGTCGTGGCGCCCCTGCTGAAGGCCGTCGTGCCCCGCGACGTGTGGACCGCGCACCGGTGCCTGATCGTGCATCCGGGGCCGGTGGGCGACCGAGGCCCGTCCTCGCTGGACCACGCGATCCTCGACGGCGTCGAGGAGTGGGGCGTCACGGTCCTCCAGGCCGACGAGGAGATGGACGCCGGCGACGTCTGGGCGTCCGCGGCCTTCCCCGTCCCGAAGGTCGGCAAGAGCGACCTGTACCGCAACGAGCTGTCCGACGCCGCCGTCGCCGCCGTGCTCCGGGCCGTCGAGAAGGTCGCTGCCGGAGCGGCGCCACGTCCGCAGACCGGCCGGATCCGCGCCCGTCCCGCCCTGCGCCAGGAGGAGCGCCGGATCTCGTGGGACGAGGACACCACCGAGACCGTGCTGCGCACCCTGCGGGCGGCCGACTCGCAGCCCGGCGTCCCGGACCGGCTGCTCGGCGCCGAGTGGTTCCTGCACGGCGGCCACCCGGAGGACACCCTGCGCGGCCGGCCCGGCGACCTGATCGCCACCCGGGCGGGAGCCGTCTGCCGAGCCACCGTGGACGGCGCGGTGTGGATCCCCGAGCTGCGCGCCCGCACCGGCCCCGGCAGGCCGCGGGCCTGCAAACTGCCCGCCACGCTGGCCCTCGGGGGCCGTGCGGCGGACCTCCCCGAAGTGCCGGCGCCCGCCGAGCCCGCGCCGGGCCGGCGCACCTGGAGCGACATCACGTACCGCGAGCAGGGACCGGTCGGCGTCCTGTCCTTCGCGTTCCCCGGCGGGGCGATGAGCACCGGGCAGTGCCGCCGTCTGCTGGACGCGTACGAGGCCGCGCGCCGGCGCCCCACCTCCGTCCTGGTGCTCGGCGGGCAGCGCGACTTCTTCTCCAACGGCATCCACCTGAACGTCATCGAGGCCTCCGCCGACCCGGCCGCCGAGTCCTGGGCCAACATCAACGCGATGAACGACCTGGTCGAGGCGGTCCTCACCACGACCGACCGGATCGTGGTGAGCGCGGTCGGCGGCAACGCCGCCGCCGGCGGGGTGATGCTCGCGCTCGCCGCCGACGAGGTCTGGTGCCGGGCGGGCTCGGTGCTCAACCCGCACTACCGGCTCATGGGCCTGTACGGCTCGGAGTACTGGACCCGCACCCTGCCCGGCAAGGTGGGCGAGGCCCTGGCCGCGCGCCTGACCGAGGAGGCCCGGCCGGTGTCCGCGGCGGCCTCGCTCGACATGGGTCTGGTCGACCGGGTGGTCGACTGCGGACCCGGCGAGTTCGGCGCCGAGATCACCCGCTTGGCCCTCCACCTCGCGTCCCGTGGCGGTCTGCCGTCACGGATCGCGGCGAAGAAGGCGGAACACGAGCGCCGGGAGGCCGTCGCGCCCCTCGCCGCCCACCGTGAACAGGAGCTCTCCCGCATGCGGGCGATCTTCGACGATCCCGCCGCGAGCTACCACGCCCTGCGCCGGGCCTTCGTCCGGAAGGAACTCCCCGGCCACCCGCCCGGCACGGCCCGGGTGCGGACCCGGGCGGATCGGCCGACTGTTGTCCAAGACCCAGGCCTGACATGAGGCCTTCGCCCCATCCCTCCTCAGGAGGCGACTCATGAGCGCAGTAGAGGCGGCCCCGGCCGAGGACCAGGGCGCCGCACCCGGCACGGAAGAGAAGCCGATCCACATCCTCTGGATCAACGCGGGCCTGAGCTGCGACGGCGACTCGGTGGCCCTGACCGCCGCCATGCAGCCCAGCATCGAGGAGATCGCCCTCGCGGGACTCCCGGGGCTGCCCAGGATCGCCGTCCACTGGCCGCTGATCGACTTCGAGTGCGGTCCGGTCGGCGGCGCCGACACGTTCATCGAATGGTTCTTCAAGGGGGAGCGGGGCGAGATCGACCCGTTCGTGCTGGTCGTCGAGGGATCCATCCCGAACGAGGCCATCAAGCAGGAGGGCTACTGGTGCGGCTTCGGCGACGACCCGGAGACCGGCCAGCCCATCACCACCAGCGAATGGATCGACCGGCTGGCGCCCAAGGCCCTCGCCGTGGTCGCGATCGGCACCTGCGCCACGTACGGCGGCATCCACGCCATGGCCGGCAACCCGACCGGCGCGATGGGCGTGCCCGACTATCTCGGCTGGGACTGGAAGTCCCACGCGGGCATCCCGATCGTGTGCGTGCCCGGCTGCCCCATCCAGCCGGACAACTTCGCGGAGACGCTGACCTACCTGCTCTACCAGGCGGCCGGCTCCGCGCCCATGATCCCGCTGGACGACAAGCTCCGCCCGAACTGGCTGTTCGGGGCCACCGTGCACGAGGGCTGCGACCGGGCCGGCTACTACGAGCAGGGCCAGTTCGCCTCGACGTACGACTCGCCCAAGTGCCTGGTCAAGCTCGGCTGCTGGGGCCCCGTCGTCAAGTGCAACGTCCCCAAGCGCGGCTGGATGAACGGCATCGGCGGCTGTCCGAACGTCGGCGGCATCTGCATCGCGTGCACGATGCCCGGATTCCCGGACAAGTTCATGCCGTTCATGGACGAACCTCCCGGCGGCAAGGTCTCCAGCACCGCCAGCGGCGTGTACGGCTCCGTCATCCGCCGCCTGCGGACCATCACGGCCAGGACCGTGGACAAGGAGCCGAAGTGGCGGCACACCGGCGAGCGGATCACCACCGGCTACCGGCCGCCCTGGTGACGTGACGGCGTCGGGCCACCACCGCAGGACCACCATCCAACCCACTGTTCGCGCAGTCGAAGAGTTTGACGAAGGGCACCACAGCGACCATGGCATCTCCGGCGAAGACGACGGGTGACGGCTCCGGGCTTGTGGAGATGGCGTGGGATCCCATCACCCGGATCGTGGGCAGCCTCGGCATCCACACGAAGATCGATTTCAAGCAGAAGCGGGTCGCGGAGTGCTACAGCACGTCCTCCGTCTTCCGTGGCTACAGCGTCTTCATGCGCGGCAAGGACCCGCGCGACGCGCACTTCATCACCAGCCGCATCTGCGGCATCTGCGGTGACAACCACGCCACCTGCTCGGTGTACGCGCAGAACATGGCGTACGGCGTGAAGCCCCCGCACCTCGGCGAGTGGATCATCAACCTCGGCGAGTCCGCCGAGTACATGTTCGACCACAACATCTTCCAGGAGAACCTGGTCGGGGTCGACTACTGCGAGAAGATGGTCCGCGAGACCAACCCCGGCGTCCTGGAGCTGGCCGAGCGCACCGAGGCGCCGCACGCCGCCGAGCACGGCTACCGCACCATCGCGGACATCATGCGCTCCCTCAACCCGCTCGAGGGCGAGTTCTACCGCGAGGCCCTCCAGGTCAGCCGCTACACCCGGGAGATGTTCTGTCTCATGGAGGGGCGGCACGTCCATCCCTCCACCCTCTACCCGGGCGGCGTCGGCACGATCGCCTCCGTGCAGCTGTTCACCGACTACATGAGCCGCCTCATGCGCTACGTGGAGTTCATGAAGCGCGTCGTCCCGCTCCACGACGACCTCTTCGACTTCTTCTACGAGGCGCTGCCCGGCTACGAGGAGGTCGGCCGCCGCCGCGTGCTGCTCGGCTGCTGGGGCGCGCTCAACGACCCCGAGTACTGCGACTTCACCTACGCCAACATGACCGACTGGGGCCGGCGGATGTTCGTCACGCCCGGCGTCGTCGTCGACGGCAAGCTGGTCACCAACGACCTCACCCAGATCAACCTGGGCATCCGCATCCTGCTCGGCAGCTCCTACTACGAGGACTGGCAGGGCCAGGAGCAGTTCGTCACCCACGACCCGCTGGGCAACCCGGTCGACCCGCGCCACCCGTGGAACCAGCACACCATCCCGGCCCCGCAGAAGCGGAACTTCGACGACAAGTACAGCTGGGTCATGTCCCCGCGCTGGTTCGACGGCAAGGACCACCTCGCCCTGGACACCGGCGGCGGCCCCATCGCCCGCCTGTGGTCCACCGCGCTGTCCGGGCTCGTCGACATCGGCTACATCAAGGCCACCGGCCACAGCGTCGTCATCAACCTGCCCCGCACCATGACCAAGCCGGAGACCACCTTCGAGTGGAAGATCCCGCGGTGGAGCAACGCCCTGGAACGCAACCGCGCCCGGACCTACTTCCAGGCGTACGCGGCCGCCGTCGCCCTGCACTGCGCCGAGAAGGGCCTGGAGGAGGTCCGCGCCGGACGCACCCAGACCTGGGAGAAGTTCGACGTGCCGGACGAGTCCATCGGAGTCGGCTTCACCGAGGCCGTACGCGGCGTCCTCTCGCACCACATGGTCATCAGGGACGGCAAGATCGCCAACTACCACCCCTATCCGCCCACGCCGTGGAACGCCTCCACGCGGGACACCTTCGGCACGCCCGGCCCGTACGAGGACGCCGTCCAGAACACCCCGATCTTCGAGGAGAACCCGCCCGAGAACTTCAAGGGCATCGACATCATGCGCGCCGTGCGCAGCTTCGACCCGTGCCTGCCGTGCGGCGTCCACATGTACACCGGCAACGGCAGGACCGTGAAGCAGATGCACGTGCCCACCGGCCTGAGCGGACTGGCCGGATGAGCACGACCACCGCCGAACAGGCGGGCCGACGGGTCGAGGAGGTCCTGGACCGGCTGGCCGAGAACGGCGACGCCGAGACCCGCGCCGCCGCGGAGGAACTCGTCCGCGTCCTCATGGAGTTCTACGGCGGCGGCATCGCCCGCGTCGTCGAGCTCCTCGGCCGCCCCGCCGCCCGCCCGCCCGCCGACCCGCTGGCCCCGCTGCTCGCCGACGAACTCGTCGCGAGCCTCCTCACCCTGCACGGACTGCACCCCGAGGACGCGCCGACCCGGATCGAGCGCGCCCTGGCCGCCCTGCCGCAGCCCGTGGAGAACGCCGGATTCGACCCGGACACCGGCGTCCTCAGGCTGCGGGTCACCGGCTCCTCCGGCTGCGGCTGCTCCGGCACCCAGGAGTCCCTCCGGCAGACGGCCGTGGACACCCTCGCCTGCTTCGCGCCCGAGGTGACCGGCGTGGAGCTGGAGAGCGCCGCCCCCAGCGAACCGGCACTGCTCCAGATCGGCCGCCGTCCCTCGCTCGCCGGCGCGGACGGCCGTTCCCCGGCCGCCCGGTGAACGGGCCGCCGAGCGGCGCCGTCCGGCAACCGGCGCCCACCGGCCTGCGCCGGTTCACCACGCCCCGCCCGCCCCGCGAGGAGCGCTGCGAACTGTGCGGCGCCCCGCTGGCGGCCGAGGAACGGCACCCGCACCTCGTCGACACCGACAAGCGGGCCCTGGTCTGCGCCTGCGGTCCCTGCGCGCAGCTCATGGACCGCTCCGCCGCGTCCCCCGGGCGCTTCCGCGCGGTCCCCGGCCGCTTCCTCGGCGACCCGGAACACCGGATCGACGACCGGACCTGGGAGGCGCTGCGCATCCCGGTCGCGGTCGCGTTCTTCTTCCACAACTCCGCCCTCGGCCGGCCGGTGGCGCTCTACCCGAGCCCCGCCGGCGCCACCGAGAGCGAAGCGGACGACGCGGCCTGGCGGTCCCTCCTCGACGCCACCCGGCTCGCCGCCGACCTCGAACCCGACGTCGAGGCCCTGCTGCTGCGCCGCCACGAGGGCCGCACCGAGTGCTTCCTCGTGCCGGTCGACCTCTGCTACGAACTGGTGGGCCGCATGCGACTGCACTGGCAGGGCTTCGACGGAGGCGCCGAGGCGCGCGCGGACCTCGACGCCGTCTTCGCCCACGTCCGCGGCCTGGCCCGCGCACCGCAGGGGAGCAGGCCGTGACCGAGTTCTCCTTCGCCTGCGTCGACGTCCGGGCCGACGCCTACGCGGCCGGACCCACGCTGGTCTTCCGGCTGCGGATCACCGCCACCGCGGGCACCCGGGTCCACGCCATGGCCCTGCGCTGCCAGATCCGGATCGAACCCGCCCGGCGCGGCTACGACGACGAAGAGGCCGCGGCCCTGGCCGACCTGTTCGGCGAACGCTCCCGATGGGGCAGCACCCTCCACCCGGTCCAGTTCGCCCACGCCTCCGTCATGGTGCCCGGCTTCACCGGCGAGACCGAGACCGACCTCGTCGTGCCCTGCACCTACGACACCGACATCGCCGCGTCCCGCTACCTCCGGGCGCTGGCCGACGGCGAGGTCCCGCTGCTCCTGCTCTTCTCCGGCACCGCCTTCACCGGCGCCGGCGGCTTCCACGTCGAACCCGTTCCCTGGGACAGGGAGGTCTCCCACCGCATGCCCGTCAAGGTGTGGCGCGAGATGATCGACCAGCACTTCCCGGGCTGCGGATGGATCCGGCTCCCGGGCGACGCGATGGACGCCCTTCTCGCCTACCGCTCCCGGCGGGCCCTCCCGTCCTGGGAGGCCACCGTCGAGTCCCTGCTCGAAGCGGCGGGGGAGAGGACACGATGACCACCGTCGCCTTCAGCCCGGGCACCGAGGCCCGCTTCGCCGTCGCCCGGCACGTCGCCGACGCCGTCCTCTTCGAGGGCTACGTCCTCTACCCGTACCGTGCGTCCGCCGCCAAGAACCGGCTCCGCTGGCAGTTCGGCGTCCTGGTGCCGCCGTCCTGGAGCGCGGCCGCGGAGGAGCACGACTTCCAGCTCACCGAATGCCTCATGGAGCCCAGGGCCGGCGCCGAACTCGCCGTGGAGGTCCGCTTCCTGCGCGCCCAGCGCCGCACCGTGGAGGAACGGGGCGCGGACGGCCGCTTCGCCCCGACCGGCGAACTGCGCCTGCCCGACCGGGTCCTGGTGCCCTGGGACGAGGGCGTCGAGGAGCGCGTCACCCTCGTCGTACCCGTGGCCGACCTGCGCGGCGACGGCACCGTCCTGCCCTTCACCCGCCCCGCCGCCGAGGAGGCGGAGGACGTCACCGACACCGACGGACGCGTCCTCGGCCGTCTCGTGCGCCGCCGCGAGGAGATCAGCGGCACGCTGCGGATCTCGGCGGCCGAACTCGACGGCCCCTACCGCGTCGAGCGCCTCTCGGTCACCGTGGAGAACACCAGTGCCTGGACCGCCGGCCCGGACACCGACCGCCACGCGGCACTGCCCCACTCCCTCGTCGCCACCCACACCCTGCTCCGCCTCGACGGCGGCTCGTTCCTGTCGATGACCGACCCGCCGGAATGGGCCAAGGGCGCCGTCGCCGCCTGCCGCAACCTGCACACCTGGCCCGTCCTGGCCGGCGAACCAGGCCACGACGACCTGATGCTCTCCTCGCCGATCATCCTGGAGGACCACCCGGCCATCGCGCCCGAGAGCCCCGGCGCCCTCTACGACGCCACCGAGATCGACGAGATCCTCGCGCTGCGCACGGCCGCCCTCACCGACGAGGAGAAACGAGAGGCCAGAGGCACCGACGCCCGCGCGGCCGCGGTCATCGAACTCGCCGACACCATGCCGCCCGAGGTCCTCGAACGACTGCACGGAGCGGTACGCGGCCTGAAGGACCTCACCGGACCGCCGGCGCCCGGCTCCTCGGACGTCCTCGAACCGCAAACGCCCTGGTGGGACCCGGGCGGCGACACCACCGTCGACCCGGACACCGACCACGTCCTCGTCGACGGACACCCGGTCCGCGCCGGCAGCAGGGTCGTCCTGCGCCCACGGCTGCGCCGCACGGACGCCCAGGACCTGTTCCTCGACGGGCGCGCCGCGCTGGTCGAGGCGGTCCTCCACGACGTCGACGGCGGCGTCCACGTCGCGGTGACCGTGGAGGACGACCCGGGCGCCGACATCCGCCGCGAACAGGGCCGGTTCCTCTACTTCCAGCCCGACGAGGTCCAGCCCCTGGAGGACGCGTGAACGGCCCCGCGTCCGCGACCCGGGAGCCGGGCACGGCCCGCACCCTCGTGGCCGGGGTCGGCAACATCTTCCTCGGCGACGACGGCTTCGGCGTGGAGACCCTGCGGCGGCTCGCCCGCGAGGAACTCCCGGCCCGCGTCGAGCTGGCCGACGTCGGCGTCCGGGGCGTCCACCTCGCCTACGAACTCCTCGACGGCTGGGACACCCTCGTCCTCGTCGACGTCACCGCCCGCGGCGGCGAGCCGGGGACGCTCTACCTGATCGACGCCTCCGCGCCCGGCGACCGAAGCCACGACGCCGGACCCGCACCGCTCGACGGCCACCGGATGACGCCCGACGCCGTCCTCGCCCTGCTCGACACCCTCTGCGCCGGAACGGGCGCGGCGCCGCCACGGCGGATCCTCGTCGTCGGCTGCGAACCGGCCTGCCTCGACGAAGGCATCGGGCTCAGCCCGCAGGTCGCCGCGGCCGTGCCCGAGGCGGTGCGCATGGTGACCGAACTGGTCCACCAGGAAGCCGTCGTATGAAGACCGAAACGGAGAACGCCATGCCCAGAAACGTCCTCGGCGCCGCAGCCGCCGTCACCGCCGCCCTCGCGGTCGTGGCCGTCGCCGTCGGAGTCCTTCCCGACCTCCGCCGCTATCTGCGCATCAGCAGGATGTGACCCGCCCGCGGGACCGGTGACGGCGGAGGCTGCGTCGAACGGACGACTCCGCCGCCCGGTCCCGGCGTGCCGGGCGCGCCACCGCCGCCCGCCGTCCTCTAATGGCGCCCGAGACGCCCCCGACTCGCCCCGCGCCCAGGACGGAGACCGATGCACGAGATGTCCCTCGCGGTCGCCGTCGTCGACCAGGTCGAGACCGCGGCGAGGTCCCGCGGGGCGGCCGGCGTCAGCAGCGTCGAGCTGGACGTGGGCGAACTCGCGGGCGTCGTCCCGGACGCCCTCGCCTTCTGCTTCGAACTCGCCTGCGCCGGGACCGTCGTCGAGGGCGCCGAACTGATCACCCGTACCGTCCCGGGCAGCGCCCGCTGCGAACCGTGCGCCGAGGTCTGGGCCGTCGGCATGCCGCCGCACCTGCTCTGCCCCGGCTGCGGCGCCGCCGCCGACGCACTCGTCTCCGGCCGTGAACTCCGGATCCGTCAGGTCCGCTGGGCCGACCCGGGGGAGCCGCGCGCGGAACACCGCCCACCGATCACCGAGGAGAGCTGAGCATGTGCCGAGCAGTCGATCTCCAGCGCGCCGTCCTCGCCAAGAACGAGGCCGCGGCACAGATCCTGCGGACCGAACTGACCGCCCGCGGCACCACCGTGGTCAATCTGCTCTCCAGCCCCGGCAGCGGCAAGACCGCCCTGCTGGAGCGTGAACTGCGCCTCGCCGGCGAACGGGGCGTCGCCGCCGCCGCGCTCACCGCCGACCTGGCGACCGAGAACGACGCCCGCCGCCTGGCCCGCTCCGGCGCACCCGTCAAGCAGGTGCTCACCGACGGCCTGTGCCACCTGGAGGCCGACATGGTCGCCCGGCACCTGCACGACTGGCTGCCCGAGTCCACCCGGCTGCTGTTCGTCGAGAACGTCGGCAACCTCGTCTGCCCCGCCGGCTACGACCTCGGCGAGTCGCTCCGGGTCGTGCTCGCCTCGGTCACCGAGGGAGAGGACAAGCCGCTCAAGTACCCCACCGCCTTCGGCCTCGCCCAGCTGGTGATCGTCACCAAGACCGACATGGCCGAGGCCGCCGAGTTCGACGAGACGGCCTTCCGCGCCCACGTGGAGCAGGTCAACCCCGGTGTCGAGGTCGTCCTCAGCTCGGTACGCGACGGCCGGGGCGCCGGAGCGCTCCTCGACCGGGCTCTCGCGGCGGCCGAGGGGAACCGCGTCCACAGCCCGGTGATGGCCCGGGCCGGCGCGTGACCACGGCGCGGCCCGCAGCCCCGGCCCCGGTCCCCGCCCCGGTCCCCGCCTCGTCCGTACGCGCACGCAGCCGCGTGGTCGTCCGCGGAGTGGTGCAGGGCGTGGGCTTCCGCCCCTTCGTCTACGCCCTCGCCACCGGGCTGCGCCTGTCCGGCCACGTCACCAACACGGCGGACGGCGTCGTCGCCGAGGTCGAGGGCGCGCCGGAGGACGTCGCCGCCTTCTGCACCCGCCTCGCGCCCGACGCCCCGCCCCTGGCCCGGGTGGAGTCCGTCGAGGCGACCGAGGTGGCCGCGAGCGGCGGCAGCGGATTCACCATCGTGCCCTCTCCTCAGGGCGGCGCCATCCGCACCCTCGTCCCACCCGACACCGCGACCTGCGACGACTGCCTCGCCGAGCTCGCGGACCCCGCCGACCGGCGGTATCGCCACCCCTTCATCACCTGCACCCACTGCGGCCCGCGGTTCACGATCGTCACGGGCCTGCCGTACGACCGCGTCCACACCACCATGGCCGGCTTCCCGATGTGTCCGGACTGCGCACGCGAGTACGCGGACCCCGCCGACCGGCGCTTCCACGCACAGCCCGTCGCCTGCCCCCGCTGCGGCCCCCGACTGCGCCTGGTCACCTCCCCGGACGCACCCGACCGCCTCGGCGACGCCACGACCGGCTCCGACACCGACCGAGACGTCGGCCTCGCTCGTGGCTCCGGCACCGCCGCCCCAAACGCCTGGCTCACCACCGGCTCCGGCGCCGACCGAAACGCCGGCCCCGCTCCTGGCTCCGGCACCGGCCGAAGCGCCGGCCCGGCCCGCGGCTCCGCCGACGACCCGATCGCCGCCGCGCGCCGGATGCTCGCGGCCGGTGCGATCCTCGCCGTCAAAGGCCTCGGCGGCTATCACCTGGCCTGCGACGCGACCGATCCCGATGCCGTGGCCGAACTGCGCCGCCGCAAGGCGCGCGGTGACAAACCGTTCGCCCTGATGGCGGCGGATCTCGCCGACGTCGAACGCCTCGCCCACCTCGGCCCGCTCGAGCGGGAACTCCTCACCGGCCGGGTCAGGCCCGTCGTCCTGCTGCGCCGCCGCGACGACACCGCACCGCCCCAGGCGCCCGTCCCGGCGCCGGCCGTGGCGCCCGGCAGCCCCGACCTCGGCTTCATGCTCCCGTACACGCCCGTGCACCACCTCCTCCTCGGCCTCGGAGCAGAGGACCGGGAAGGCCCCCGGCTGCTGGTGATGACCAGCGGCAACCGCTCGGGCGAGCCCATCGTCACGGACGACACCGAGGCGCTCACCCGGCTCGCCGGCCTGGCCGACGCCTGGCTGCTGCACGACCGGCCGATCCACGTGCCCTGCGACGACTCGGTCGTCCGCGTCTGCGACGGCGAGCAGCTGACGCTCCGCCGCTCGCGGGGCTACGCACCGCTGCCGGTCGCGCTGCCCGTCGACGTCGCGCCCGCGCTCGCGGTCGGAGGAGACCTGAAGAACACCTTCTGCCTCGGTGCCGGACGCCAGGCGTGGCTCTCCGCCCACATCGGAGACATGGACGACCTCGCCACCCAGCTCGCCCTCACCTCCGCCGAGCGGCAGCTCGAGTCCGTCACGGGCGTGACGCCCGCTCTGCTCGCCGCGGACCGCCACCCGGCCTACCGGTCCACCCGCTGGGCCCGCGACCGTTCCGCCGGGCGGCCCGTCGTCCCCGTACAGCACCACCACGCGCACGTCGCCGCGGCGATGGCCGAGAACGGCCTCGACGGCACGGACCCGGTGATCGGCGTCGCCTTCGACGGCACCGGTCACGGACTCGACGGCGCCGTGTGGGGCGGCGAGTTCCTGCTCGCGGACTACGCCGGCCTCGAACGGTTCGCGCACCTCGCCTACGTACCCCTGCCGGGCGGCGACGCCGCCGTACGACGGCCCTACCGCATGGCCCTGTCCCACCTGCGGGCCGCGGGCCTCGCCGCCGACCCGGCGCTGCCCTGCACGGCCGCCTGCGCCCCCGGCGAACTGGCCGTCCTGGAAAAGCAGTTGGCGCGGCAGCTGAACTGCGTGCCCACCTCCAGCATGGGACGCCTCTTCGACGCCGTCTCCTCCCTCGCGGGCATCTGCCACCACGCCGGATACGAGGCGCAGGCGGCGATCGAGCTGGAGGCCGCGGCCCTGCGCGCACCCGCCGTGGCCGAGGACGCACGCTACGCCTTCCGGCTCGGCCCGCGCCGGGCCGGCGCCCCGCTCACCGCCGACCCCGCGCCCCTGCTCAGGGCCGCGGCCGCCGACGTGCTCGACGGGACGCCCGCGGACGTCGTCGCGGCCCGGTTCCACCACGCCGTGACACGGCTGGTGCGGACGGTCTGCGCCGCCGCCCGCGACGCGACCGGCGTGCGGACCGTCGCCCTGAGCGGAGGAGTCTTCGCCAACACGGTGCTCTCCTCGGCCTGCGCCGAAGGGCTGCGGCAGGACGGCTTCACCGTGCTGCGCCACCGCCTGATCCCGCCGAACGACGGCGGCCTGGCCCTCGGCCAGCTCGTCGTGGCCGCCCGGATCACCGAAGGCGCCGGCGCCGGCACACCACGACGAGAGCGACAGTGAAGGAGAGACACCCATGTGCCTGGCGGTACCAGGAAGAGTGCTGGACGTCGAGGACCGGGACGGCACCCGGATGGCCACGGTCGACTTCGGCGGCGTGGTCAAGGAGGTGTGCCTGGAGTACCTGCCGGACCTGAAACCCGGTGAGTACGCCATCGTCCACGTCGGCTTCGCCCTGCAGCGACTGGACGAGGAGTCGGCCAGGCGGACGCTGGAGCTGTTCGAGAACCTCGGCATGCTCCAGGAGGAGTTCGGCGACCCGTGGGAGTCGGCCGCCGAAGCGAACGGACACGAGCGGCCGGCGCATCAGGGCGTGGCCGGAGAGGCACGGGCGTGAAGTACATCGACGAGTTCCAGGACCCCGCCCTGGCCCGGCGGCTGCTCGACGAGATCCGGGCGACGGTGACCCGGCCCTGGGCGCTGATGGAGGTCTGCGGCGGCCAGACCCACACCATCATCCGGCACGGGATCGACCAACTCCTGCCGCCCGAGATCGAGTTGATCCACGGGCCGGGCTGTCCCGTGTGCGTGACGCCGTTGGAGGTGATCGACAAGGCGCTGGAGATCGCCTCCCGACCCGGCGTGATCTTCTGCTCCTTCGGCGACATGCTCCGGGTCCCCGGCACGGGCCGCGACCTGTTCCAGGTCCGCGGCCAGGGCGGTGACGTCCGGGTCGTCTACTCGCCGCTCGACGCGCTGCGCATCGCCGAGCAGAACCCGGACCGCGAAGTGGTCTTCTTCGGCATCGGCTTCGAGACCACCGCGCCACCCAACGCGATGACGGTCCACCAGGCGCGCAAGCTCGGCATCCGCAACTTCAGCCTGCTCGTCTCCCACGTCCGCGTCCCTCCCGCGATCGAGGCGATCATGCGCTCGCCCGGCTGCCGCGTCCAGGGCTTCCTCGCCGCGGGGCACGTGTGCAGCGTGATGGGCACGGCGGAGTACCCCGAACTCGCCGCACGCCACCGCGTCCCGATCGTCGTCACCGGCTTCGAACCGCTGGACATCCTCGAAGGCGTACGGCGGACGGTGCTCCAACTGGAGCGCGGCGAGCACACCGTCGAGAACGCCTATCCGCGCGCCGTGCTGCCCGAGGGCAACCCGGCCGCCCGGGCGATGCTGGACGACGTCTTCGAGGTGACCGACCGCGCGTGGCGCGGGATCGGCGTCATCCCGGACAGCGGCTGGCGGCTCTCGGAGCGCTACCGCGAACACGACGCCGAGCACCGGTTCTCCGTCGAGGGCATCGACACCCGCGAGCCGGCCGAGTGCCGCAGCGGCGAGGTGCTCCAGGGCCTGCTGAAGCCGCACGAGTGCGAGGCCTTCGGCACGACGTGCACACCGCGCTCCCCGCTCGGCGCCACCATGGTCTCCAGCGAGGGCGCGTGCGCCGCCTACTACCTCTACCGACGGCTCGATCTCGCGGCTCCGTCGGCGACGTCTCCCGCGGTCGGCTCCCCTGCTCTGGAAGGCAGTTCCGTTGTCTGAACTCATGCGCGACACCGCCGAGGCCGAGGCGGCGGCCCGGGCCGAGGCGCCCGACATGCTCGCCTGGACGTGTCCCGCGCCGCTGCGCGAGCAGCCGCGGGTGGTGATGGGCCACGGCGGAGGCGGCGCGCTCTCCGCCGAACTGGTCGAGCACGTCTTCGCGCCCGCCTTCGGCAGCTCAGCGCTCTCGGTCACCACCGACGCCGCGACCGTCGAACTCGGCGGCGCGCGCCTGGCCTTCTCCACCGACTCCTTCGTCGTGCGCCCGCTGTTCTTCCCCGGCGGGAGCATCGGCGACCTGGCCGTCAACGGCACGGTCAACGACCTCGCCATGAGCGGCGCCCGCGCCGCCTACCTCTCCTGCGGCTTCATCCTGGAGGAAGGGGTGGAGACCGACGTCGTGGCCCGGGTGGCGAACGCGCTCGGCGCGGCGGCCCGCGCGGCGGGCGTCCAGGTGGCGACCGGAGACACCAAGGTGGTGGAGGCCGGCCACGGCGACGGCGTCTACGTCAACACCTCCGGCATCGGCCTGATCCCGCCCGGCGTCGACCTGCGGCCCCAGCGCGTCGTACCCGGTGACGTGGTGATCGTCAGCGGCGCCGTCGGGGTCCACGGCGTGGCGATCATGAGCGTACGCGAGGGGCTGGAGTTCGGCGTCGAGATCGAGAGCGACTGCGCCCCGCTCGGCGGCCTGGTCGAGGCCATGCTCGAGGTCACGCCGGACCTGCACGTGCTGCGCGACCCCACGCGAGGCGGCCTCGCGGCCTCGCTCAACGAGATCGCGGCCGCGTCGGGCGCCGGCGTCGTCGTCCAGGAGCGGGCCGTACCCGTTCCCGCTCCCGTGGCCAACGCCTGCGCCGTGCTCGGTCTCGACCCGATGTACGTCGCGAACGAGGGCAAGCTGGTGGCCTTCGTGCCGCGTGCGCGGGCCGAGGAGGTGCTCGCCGCGATGCGCGCGCACCCGCTGGGCGCCGAGGCGGCCGTGATCGGGGAGGCCGTCGAGGCGCATCCGGGCATGGTGGTCGCCCGTACCGGCCTCGGCGGCACGCGCGTGGTGGACATGCCGCTCGGGGAGCAGCTGCCGCGCATCTGCTGAGCGTCAGCCGCGGCCGCCGCCGCGACGGTCCCGTGCGGTGTCGAGGGTCCAGGTGTGGGTGCAGTTCGGACACTGCAGATGGACCTTCGGCCCCTGGTTGGCGATGAGATGGCGCCAGTGCTCCGGACAGTTGCGGCGCTGCGCGCAGGGCCCGCAGCCGCGGGCGTCGTCGCAGCCCGGGCAGGCGACCCAGGCCCGGCGGGCCCGGTCGGCGTGGGGATCAAGAGGAAGCCGCACGGCCCGGCTCCCGTCCCGGCAGCACACCCGCCGCCACCAGCATGGCGTGGATCCTCAGCTGCTCCTCGTCCAGACCCGAGTAGAGCAGGTCGTGCGCGGCCTGCTCCTCGCGCAGCACGGCCACCGGATCCCAGTCGGGCCCCAGCGCCGCCACGACCTCGGCCCGCCGGCGGGCCTCCTCGAGGGTGAGGTCGATGCTGAAGCTGACGTGGTCGGAATCGGAGGCCGGGTTCATGGGAGTGCCTTCGCTGGTGCTTTCGACGGAAATCGAACGGAGTCCGCCACGTCTACCAGAACGGGCACCGGGTACGGAAGGGCGGAAATCACCTCCCGGGCGCCCCGCGCGGGGGGCCGGCGAAGGCGCGGGACCGGGGCGGCGCCGCGACGGGACGGGCCGGGAGAGGCCTCGGCGGGCGTCCTCGCCGCGGGCCGCTGTGGCGCATCTCACCCGTTGCCCAGCGCCGTCACCGCCGGCCTGCCGGGCCGCGCCCGGCGAACCCTGACGAAGGTGCGTGCGGGGTCGCGCGGTGCTGGAATGGAAGGCGCGACGAGCGCGGCCGGGGACCACCGCCGTACGGCCGGAGACCGGCGGCCGCCAGCGAGGAGTCGGTATGAGCGACGACGAACTTTCCGAGATGGGCCCTGTGGACTACCTGGTCCTGGAGTTCCCGGGCAATCGCATGACCGGAGAAGCGCTGCCCCTGCTGCTCGACCTCGTCGAGCGGCGCGTGATCCGCGTCCTGGACCTGTCCTTCGTCCGCAAGGACGAGGACGGCTCGGTCCGGGCGGTGAAGGTCGCCGACATGGACGGCGACGGGACGCTGGACCTGGCCGTCTTCGAAGGCGCCTCCTCCGGCCTGCTCGGCGAGGACGACCTCCAGGAGGCCGCCTCCGTCCTCGAGCCGGGCAACTCCGCGGGCGTCCTCATCTACGAGAACCTCTGGGCCGCGCCGCTGGCGGCCGCCCTGCGCCGCAGCGGAGCGCGCATGGTGGCCAACGGAAGGATCCCGGTCCAGGACCTCCTGGCGAGCCTCGACGCCCTCGAGGCCGGGACCTGATCCGCCTCTCCCGACGACGTCCCGACAACGTCTCGACGACAAGGACTCCGCCATGCCTGGTCTCCTTCGCGGTGTCGCGCGCACCGCGGTCATCTCCGGCACCGCGACCGCCGTGTCCAACCGTGTGTCGCGCCGGCAGGCCGGCCGATGGGCGCAGCAGGACTACGAGCGCGCCGCCCCGGCGTACGCCCAGCCACCGGCACCTCAGCCGCCGGCGCCCGAACCGCCGGCCGGTGACTCGATGGACGCCAAGATCGCCCAGCTGAAGGAACTCGCCCAGCTCAAGGAGCAAGGGGTGCTTTCGGAAGCCGAGTTCCAGACCCAGAAGAGCCGCATCCTCGGCACCTGAACGAGCGGCGCCCGGCGGGCGAGAGCCCCGCCCGGGCGCCTCTTCCTGTCCCTGGAAGAACCCGGGTCTCCCTCTAGAACGGCCGCGATTCCCTTCCCGAGGGCGGTTCGACGCCGACCTCCCGCAGCTGCCGGCCGATGAGCCGGAACGTGCCCCGGACCGGCGCGGTGGCGCGACGTCGACATCCGGCCGGTCCACGGGACGCCACGCCCGTGCGGGTAGCGTGCGGCGCAACGGTGTGCAGGCGGTCGACCGCCGCGATGGAAGGACCCGATGCCGAACGCCCAGCTCGCGGAGGCCCTGTCCGCGACCCTGCTCGTCCTCGTGCTGGCTTGTGCGGTCATCCGGCCCTTCGGGTGGCCGGAGGCGGTCGTGGCCGTCCCGGCCGCCGCCCTGGTGATCGCCACCGGGGCCGTCTCCCTCGACGACGCCCTCGCCGAGGCCGAGCGGCTCGGGCCGGTGATCGGCTTCCTGGCGGCCGTCCTGGTGCTGGCTCAGCTCTGCGACGAGGAAGGGCTGTTCCAGGCCTGCGGGGCGTGGATGGCGCGTACGGCGGCGGGCCGGCCGCGCCGGCTGCTCGCCCAGGTGTTCCTGGCCGCGTCGGCGATCACCGCCGTGCTCAGTCTGGACGCCACGGTCGTGCTCCTGACACCGGTGGTGTTCGCCACCGCGGCCCGGATCGGCGCCCGTCCCAAACCGCACGTGTACGCCTGCACCCACCTGTCCAACACGGCCTCCCTGCTGCTGCCGGTCTCCAACCTCACCAACCTCCTGGCCTTCGCGGCCAGCGGGCTCAGCTTCACTCGGTTCGCCGCCCTGATGGCCTTGCCGTGGGCCGCCGCGATTGCTGTCGAGTACCTGGTCTTCCGGCGCTTCTTCGCCACCGACCTGGACGCGGGAGCGTCGGCCCCCGCCGTCGTCGAGCCGCCACCGCTGCCGCTGTTCGCCCTGGTGACCGTGGGATGCACGCTCGCGGGCTTCGTGCTGACCTCGGTGGTCGGCGTCGACCCGGCGTGGGCCGCCCTGGCAGGGGCACTCGCCCTCGCCGTACGGGCCCTCGTCCGCCGCCGCACCACTCCCCGGGCGCTGGTCCGCGCCGCCTCCGTGCCCTTCCTCGCCTTCGTCCTGGCCCTCGGGATCGTGGTCCTGGCGGTGGTGGACAACGGCCTCGACGACGCCCTCGGGCACCTGATCCCCGACGGCACCGGCCTGCCGGACCTTCTCGCCCTCGCCGGACTGGCCGCCGTCCTCGCGAACGTCATCAACAACCTGCCCGCCGTCCTGGTGCTCCTGCCACTGGCCGCCCCGTCGGGGCCCGGCGCCGTCCTCGCCGTGCTGCTCGGGGTGAACATCGGCCCCAACCTCACCTACGCCGGCTCGCTGGCCACCCTGCTGTGGCGGCGTATCGTCCACGCCCACGACGGCGAGGTGGAGCTGAAGGAGTTCACCCGGCTCGGCGTGTACGCGGTACCCACGAGCCTGGCCGCCGCCGTGCTGGCACTGTGGCTCTCGCTGACCGTCGTCGGAGGAGGCTGAAGCCATGGCCGTGGTCGTCTGGATCGTCGAGGGGACGTGGCGCGCCTGCGTGGACGCCGCCCGCGCGCACACCCCGGCGGACGCCGAGATCGTCCTCCTGCACGTCACTCCCGCCGACGTCCCGGGCGCCGCGCACGGCGCCTTCGCCGGGCTCCTCGGCCGCGGCCACCCCACGGGGCAGCGCCCGGCCGAGGGCTGGGGGAGGGATCCCGGCACGCGTCTGGAACACCTCGCCGCCACCTCCGCGCGGCAGCTGCTCCAGGACGCCGCCGACCGCCTGGACCGCCCGTGCGCGCGCGTCGAACGCACCGGCCGCGTCGAGCGCGAGGTCGTCGCCGCGGCCGAGGGCGGCGAGCTGCTGATCCTGGCCCGGGACGGCGACCGCACCCACCTCGGACCGCACAGCCTCGGGCCCGCCGCACGCTTCGTCGTCGACCACGCCCCCTGCCCGGTGCTGCTCGTGTGGCCCGAACCGCCCCCGGGCCTGCCCACCCTGCCGCCCCCTCCTCCGGGTCACGCCGTCTGACGGACGACGTGGACACCGGCCACAGGCCTCGGATCTCAGTAGCCGTAGATCATCTTGTAGGCGACCTCCGGGAGGAACTGACCGGCCGTGGAACCGGTCCCGACGCCGCAGTCGCCGTCGGACTCGCCCGGAGCCTTGATCCACAGCAGCATCTCCGCGCCGCCACCCAGCTGAGTTGGCGTGCCGATGCGGCGGCCCGCGGCGTTGCACCACTCGCCGTCGGAGCCGTTGCCGTTGCGGCTGGTGTCGACGACGAACGGCTTGGTGTAGCCGTAGCGGGCGGCCAGTTCCCTGTTGACGGCGTTGCCGTAGGCGGTGTTCTGGGCTGTGGTGTGGTAGTTCGAGATGTTGAGGGAGAAGCCGTGCGCCTGGGGGAGCCCGGCTTCGTGGAGGTGCTGGGCCATCGTGGCCGCGCTCACCCAGCCGGGGTTGCCGGCGTCGAGGTAGACCCAGGTGTGAGGGGCCTGACGGTTGAACTCGGCGAGGGCGCCGCTGATCATGCCCTGACGCTCGCGGACCTGGGCCTCGCTCATGCAGCTGTAGTCCGCGAGGGAGTCCGGTTCGAGGACGACGACGGCCGGGCGGCCGGCGATCCCGCCGGCGAACTGGGCGATCCAGCTCGCGTAGGCGGACGGGGAGGAGGCGCCGCCTCCGGACTGCCCGCCGCAGTGGTCGCGGTGGTAGATGTTGTAGGCGACCAGGACGGGCAGTTTGTCCCCGCGGTCCGCAGCCCCGACGTACGCGCCCGTGGCGGTGCCGATGGTGCCGCTCCAGGAGCCGAACCAGCGGGCCATGGGCGTGTTGGCGAGGGACGCGCTGATGGCGGCCGCCCGGCCGTCACCCGGGTGGGCGGCGACCCATTGCCTCGCGCTCGAGTTCGGGTCCACGTAGAACCCGCTGGTCATGGTGGTCGGATCGGCCGCGTGGGCGGGCGGCGCGACGGCGAGTGCCGAGGGGAGCGCGAGGAGGGCTGCCGCGAGGGCGCGGATACGGCGGCGCATGAAGGTACCTCGATTCCTGACGGGGGACGCGCCGCACCGCGGGAGGCGGTGGTACGGCACCTCCGGACGCGCCCCATGGGTGTTAACGCTCACAACTTCGGAGTCGATACTCCCTCATCGACCCGCTCCCGCGCATCAAGAACGCGTAACAGCCGTACAGACCCTTGAGTTACAACTCTGTTAGCGCTCACAATGTGTCGCATTCGTCAGCCGGCCGATCGCCGGGGCCGACACCTCGTCCTGCCTCGCCCGGCCTCGACCGCCCCTGCGCAGCCACGCCTTGACCCGGCCCGTCTCCTTCAGAGCTCCGCCTGGTACGACGCATGTCCCGAGAGGAACCACGCCATGGCCCACAGAACCCTCCGCGTCATCGCCGCCGCCGCCCTGGCCGGCAGTGTGCTGACCGCCTGCACCACCGAGCCCGCGACCACCGGTGCCGCCGGCGGCGCCGCCAAGGGCTCCTCCGGCGGCAAGCTGGTGCTCGGGTTCGCCCAGGTAGGAGCCGAGAGCGGCTGGCGCACGGCCAACACCACGTCCGTACGCGAGGCGGCCGAGAAGGCCGGCATCACGCTGAAGTTCTCCGACGCGCAGCAGAAGCAGGAGAACCAGATCAAGGCGATCCGGACCTTCATCCAGCAGAAGGTGGACGTCATCGCCTTCTCGCCGGTGGTGGAGTCCGGCTGGGACACCGTCCTGAAGGAGGCCAAGAACGCCGGCATCCCGGTGATCCTCACCGATCGCGCCGTCGACTCGCAGGACACCTCCCTCTATCAGACCTTCCTCGGCTCCGACTTCGTCAAGGAGGGGCAGGAGGCCGGCAAGTGGCTCGTGAAGGAGTACGCGGGCACCTCCGCGCCGGTCAACGTCGTCGAACTCCAGGGCACCACCGGCTCCGCACCCGCCAACGACCGCAAGGCCGGCTTCGCCGACGTCATCAAGGGCGATCCCAAGTTCAAGGTCGTCGCCTCCCAGACCGGGGACTTCACCCGGGCCAAGGGCAAGGAGGTCATGCAGGCCTTCCTCAAGTCCCACGAGGACATCGACGTCCTGTACGCCCACAACGACGACATGGCCCTCGGCGCCATCCAGGCCATCGAGGAGGCGGGCAAGAAGCCGGGCACCGACATCAAGGTGATCTCCGTCGACGGCATCAAGGACGCCTTCGTCGCCATGCGGGAGAAGAAGATCAACGTGGTGGTCGAGTGCAACCCGCTCCTCGGAGACCAGCTCATGGAACTCGCCAGGAAGGTCGCGGCGGGAGAGAGCGTCCCGCGGCGGGTCGAGGTCAAGGAGGGCGTCTTCACCCAGGACCAGGCCGCGGCCGCCCTGCCCGGCCGCCAGTACTGACCTACCGCCCGCACCGGACCGGCGGCGGCCCGCACGCCGCCCCGGATCCTCAAGGAGAGGAGGGCGGATGGCAGCCCCACCCAGCCCCCGCACACCCCCACGCACCGACCGGCCGGTGCTCGAGGCCCACGGCATCCGCAAGACCTTCCCCGGCGTCGTCGCCCTCGACGGCGTCGACCTGCGGCTCTTCCCGGGCGAGGTCCACGCGCTGATGGGGGAGAACGGCGCCGGCAAGTCGACCCTCATCAAGGTGCTCACCGGGGTCCATCCGCCCGACGCCGGAGCGGTCCTCGTCGACGGCAGCCCCCAGCGGTTCGCCGAACCGCTGGAAGCCCAGCACGCCGGGATCAGCACGGTCTACCAGGAGGTGAACCTGTGCCCCAACCTCTCCGTCGCCGAGAACATCCTCATCGGCCGTGAACCCCGGCGCCTGGGACTCGTCCACTGGTCGGCCCTCCACCGGTGCGCGGCACGGCTCGTCACCGAGCTGGAACTCGACCTCGACGTCCGCCTGCCACTGAGCGCGCACTCCCTCGCCGTCCAGCAACTCGTGGCGATCGTACGGGCCGTGGACGTCCAGGCGAAGGTCCTCGTCCTCGACGAGCCCACCTCCAGCCTCGACCGGGACGAAGTCGCCCAGCTGTTCGCCCTGGTGCGCCGGCTGCGCGACCGGGGCGTCGCGGTCGTCTTCGTCACCCACTTCCTCGACCAGGTCTTCGACCTGTGCGACCGGGTGACCGTCCTGCGCAACGGACGCCTCGAGGGCGAGTACCGGATCGACGAGCTGACACCCGTCACCCTCGTCCACCGCATGATCGGCAGCGAACTCCGCGCCCTGGACGAGCTCGCCGAGACCTCCCAGACCGGCACCGCCACCACCGGCGACCGGACGGACACCCCGTTCCTCAGCGCCCGCGGGCTCGCCAGGACCGGCGCCGTCCAGCCGTACGACCTCGACATCCACCGCGGCGAGGTCGTCGGCCTCGCCGGACTCCTCGGCTCCGGACGCACCGAGGCGGCCCGGCTGCTCTTCGGCGCCGACCACGCCGACGCGGGAGAGCTCCGGATCGACGGCGAGCGCGCCGCCCTGCGCTCACCGCGCGCCGCGATCGCCCGCAAGATCGCCTTCTGCTCGGAGAACCGCAAGGCCGAGGGCCTCATCGGCGAACTCACGGTCCGCGAGAACATCGTGCTCGCCCTCCAGGCCGCACGCGGCTGGACCAAACCCCTCTCACGGACCCGGCAGGACGAGATCGCCGCCCGGTGGATCGAGGTCCTCGACATCCGCCCGGCCGCGCCCGAGGCCCAGGTCCGCAACCTCAGCGGCGGCAACCAGCAGAAGGTGCTCCTCGCCCGGTGGCTGCTCACCGATCCCGAGCTGCTCATCCTGGACGAACCCACCCGGGGCATCGACATCGGCGCGAAGACGGAGATCCAGCGCCTGGTGACCCGGCTCGCCGCGGAGGGCACGGCGGTCCTCTACATCTCCGCCGAGCTGGAGGAAGTCCTGCGGCTGAGCCACCGGGTCGGCGTCCTGCGCGACCACCGCCTCGTCGCCACCCTCCCCAACGACACGACCCTGACGCCCGACCGCATCCTGGGCACCATTGCCACCGGAGCCACCTCATGACCCCACCTGACGACACCGGCGCCGGTACGCGTCCGGCCCGGGCGCCCGGCACCCGGCGGCTCACCGGACACCCTCTGTTCTGGCCCGCCGCTGTCCTCGCCGCCCTGCTGCTCGGAAACGTCGCGCTCACCCACGACTTCCTCGCCGTCCGCGTCCAGAACGGGCACCTGTACGGCAGCCTCGTCGACATCCTCCAGTTCGGCGCCCCGCTGATCCTCGTCTCGCTCGGCATGACGCTGGTCATCGCGACCCGGGGCATCGACCTCTCGGTCGGCTCGACGGTCGCCATCGCCGGAGCCCTCGCGTGCGAGCACATCACCTCGGCGGCCGATCCCGGCAGCCTCTCCACCGTGTTCACCGCGATCGTGATCGCGCTCGGCGTCGCCGCCGCGATCGGCCTGCTCAACGGCTTCCTCGTCGCCCGTCTCGGCGTCCAGCCCATCGTCGCCACGCTGGTGCTCATGGTCGCCGGGCGGGGCGTGGCCCAGCTCATCACCGACGGTCAGATCATCAGCGTGTCCAGCCCCGCCTACAAGATGATCGGCGGCGGCTACTGGCTCACCCTCCCCTTCGCCGTCCTGCTCGCCGCCACGCTCGTCGCCCTGACCTCCTTCGTCACCCGGCGGACCGCCCTCGGCATGCTCATCGAATCGGTGGGCGGCAACCCGGTGGCGAGCCGTCTCGTCGGCATCCGGGCGTCCGGACTCCTCGTCACCGTGTACGTCGTCAGCGCCCTGTGCGCCGCGGTGGCCGGCCTGATGATCAGCTCCAACGTGTCCAGCGCCGACGGCAACAACGCGGGCCTCTGGATCGAACTCGACGCGATCCTCGCCGTCGTCGTCGGCGGCACCGCCCTCACCGGCGGCCGCTTCTCCCTCGGCGGCACGGTCCTCGGCGCCCTGATCATCCAGACCCTCTCGACCACGATCTACACCCTCGGCGTACCGCCGGAGACCACCCTCGTCTTCAAGGCCCTGGTCGTCATCGTCGTCTGTCTCGTCCAGTCGCCCGCGTTCCGCGCACGGCTCTCCCGCAAGCGCGGCAGGCGCGGACCGGTCGCACCGGTGCCGGCCCCCGCCGCCGCCGACGTGACGGCCCGCCGGCAGGAGGTCCACCCGTGAGCACCACCCTCAGCTCCCTCACCCGGCCGCTCCAGCGGTTCTCGGTACGGCACGCCACCCGCCTCCCGCTCATCGTGACGGCCACCCTGCTGGTCGCGATGTTCTCGGTCGGCTCCCTGAACTACGAAGGCTTCTTCTCCGCCCAGGTCCTGCTCAACGTCCTGATCGACAACGGCTTCCTGCTCGTCGTCGCCATTGGCATGACCTTCGTCATCCTCACCGGCGGAATCGACCTGTCCGTCGGCTCCGTGGTGGCCCTCTCCGCCATGCTGACGGCCTGGCTCGTCGAACAGAACGGCCTGCCGCTCGCCCTCGCGGTGCCCGTGGTCCTGCTCGTCGGCGCCGGCGGCGGAGCCCTGATGGGCTGGGTGATCCACACCTTCGAGATCCAGCCCTTCATCGTCACCCTCGCGGGCATGTTCCTCGCCCGCGGCCTCTGCTACACGATCAGCACCGAGTCCATCTCCCTCACCGACCCGGTGACCACGCGGATCGCCCAGACGCGGGTGCTCCTGCCCGGGGGCCTGTTCGTCTCACCCGCCGTCGTCATCGCCGTCGTCGTGCTCGCGCTCGCCTTCGTCGTCCTGCACCACACCCGCTTCGGCCGGACCGTCTACGCCCTGGGCGGCAGCGAGACCTCGGCCCGTCTCATGGGCCTGCCCGTAGGACGCACCAAGATCGCGGTGTACGCCGTGAGCGGTCTGTGCTCCGCCCTCGGCGGTCTGCTGCTGACCTTCTACATGCTGTCGGGCTACGCCCTGCACGCCGTCGGCATGGAACTCGACGCCATCGCGGCCGCCGTCATCGGAGGGACCCTGCTCACCGGAGGCTCCGGTTTCGTCCTGGGCACCGCGCTGGGCGTGGCGGTCCTCGGACTGATCCAGACCGTCATCAGCTTCCAGGGCACGCTCAGCTCGTGGTGGACGCGCATCGTCATCGGCGGCCTGCTGCTGGTCTTCATCCTCCTCCAGCGGCTCTTCGGCGGAGCCCGCCCGGCGGGATGACCTCCCGGTGCGACCGCCCGCGAACGAACGCGCCCGGAAAGGGGGCAGGGACTCCCTGCCCCCTTTCCGGGCCGTACCCCACCCCGGACAAGGAACTCCCATGACCCCGTCCTCCCGCTCTCCCTTCACCGGAGGCCCACCCGTCCGCCGCCCCGGCACGGACTCCGGGCAACGATGGACCTTCGGCTTTCCCGACGGCCTCACGGCGGAGGTGGACACCCGCGGCGCCCGGCTCCACGCGCTGCGGGCGCCGGACCGGCACGGCACCCCGGCCGACGTCGTCCTCGCTCCCCGCGACCCGGCTCGGCCGGCCACCGCCGCCCGCTACTTCGGCGCCACCGTGGGCCGCTACGCCAACCGCATCGCCCGAGGTGCTGACCACGGAGCCCGGCCTCCAGGTCTACACCGCGGGCCAGTTCGACGGAACGGTCCTCGGCAAGAGCGGTACGCCCTACCGGGCGGGCGCCGGCATCGCGCTGGAGACCCAGCACTTCCCCGACTCCCCGAACCGCCCCGGCGATCCGTCCGTGGTGCTGCGCCCCGGCGAGGAGTACCGGTCGAGGACGGTCCTGCGGTTCCGCACCCGAGGCTGACCGCGGAACCCAACGCTGACCGCGGAACCCAACGCTGACCGCGGACGAACACGTCGACACGGCCGTGGGGGGCGGGGGGGGGGGGGGGGGGGGCGGGGGGGGCGGGCCGGGGGGGGGGGGGGCGCGCCCGGCCGTGTTTCGCCGCGACGAAAACTACCCCGCGCGCGGCACCACGCCCGAGG
>NZ_JBITXS010000013.1:110015-170029 GCF_044544825.1 Streptomyces sp. NPDC053493 | reverse complement strand
CCCCCCCCCCCCCCCCCCCCCCCCCCCCCCCCCCCCCCCCCCCCCCCCCCCCCGCGCCTCGGCCGCCATACGGTCGCGCCAGCTCTGCGTCAGGCAGAGTTGGTTCGATCAGGTGTGCCTTCATGGTACAGGGAAGGGCGTCTTCCCGCCTGGGAAAACGTCCTGGCACCCGATTTAATGCCTGGGATTAACCGGATGTTCGCCGGAAGGGCCGGCGCAGCAGCCCGCGTTCCTGGGTGAGGGCGGTGGCGCGGCCGGTGCCGAGCCAGCCGGCCAGCTTGCCGCCCTGGCCGACGGCCCGCAGCCGGCGTTCGGCCGCGTCCCGTACCGGGTCGGTGGCGACGACGAGCAGTTCGTCGCCGCGCCGCAGCACGGTCGCGGGGCTCGGGACGAAGCTCTTCTCGTCCCGTACGACCAGGGTGACGGCGGCGCCGGCGGGCAGGCGCAGTTCGGCGACCTCGACGCCGTGCATCCGGGAGCCCTCGGGGATGGCCACGGACAACAGGTGGCCGCGCAGGCGCTCCAGCGGCGCGGACTCGACGCCGAGGTCGGCGGCCCCGGCCTGGTCGCCGAGCTTCAGGGCCCGGGCCAGCCAGGGCAGCGTCGGGCCCTGGACCAGGGTGTAGACGACGACCAGCACGAAGACGATGTTGAAGATCCGCTCGCTGCCCGCGATCCCGGACACCATCGGGATGGTGGCGAGGATGATCGGCACCGCGCCGCGCAGGCCGGCCCACGACATCAGGGCCTGCTCCTGCCAGGGGATACGGAAGGGAAGGAGGCTGACGAAGACCTCCATGGGGCGGGCGACCACGGTGAGGACCAGGCCGATGACGATCGCCGGCCAGAAGTCGTGGACGAGCTCGTGCGGGGTGACGAGCAGGCCGAGCAGGACGAACATGCCGATCTGGGCGATCCAGCCGAGTCCCTCGGCGAAGCCGCGGTTGGCGGGTGCGTGCGGCAGCTTGGCGTTGCCGAGCACCATCGAGGCCAGGTAGACGGCGAGGAAGCCGGAGCCGTGGGCCATGGCCCCGGCGGCGTAGGCGACGACGGCGATGGCCATGACGGCGATCGGGTAGAGGCCGGAGGCCGGCAGGGCGATGTGCCGAAGGCCGTAGGCGCCGACGAAGCCGACGGCCAGGCCGACGGCGGCGCCGATGGCGAGCTCCAGCGCGATCTCGCCGACGAGGACGTACCAGGCGTCGACGTGCCCGACGGTGGAGAAGGCGACGACGAGGATGACGACGGGTGCGTCGTTGAAGCCGGACTCGGCTTCCAGGACGCCGGTGACGCGGGACGGCAGCGGCACCTTGCGGAGCACGGAGAAGACGGCGGCGGCGTCCGTGGAGGAGACGACGGCGCCGATGATGAGGGCCTGCTGCCACTCCAGGCCGACGAGGTAGTGCGCGGCCGAGGCCGTGATGCCCACGCTCACCGCGACGCCGACGGTCGACAGCACGGCCGCCGCGGGCAACGCGGGTTTGATCTCCTTCCACTTGGTGCCCAGGCCGCCCTCGGCCAGGATCACGACAAGTGCGGCATAGCCGATCACCTGGGTCAGTTCGGCGTTGTCGAAGGCGACGTTGCCGATCCCGTCCTGCCCAATGGCGATCCCGATCCCGAGGTAGAGCAGCAGGCTGGGCAGCCCGCTCCGGGAGGAGATCCGCACCGCCGCCACGGCGACGAGCAGAACGAGCGAGCAGATGAGCAGGAGTGCGTTGAGCTGGTGGACAGTCAGTGGCCGTTCCTTCCCCTCACATGCGCAGCCGGATCGTTCCTCCGGTGCCACTACTTCGTTACCTTACCTAATCTTTAACGCTTTCTTGACGCCTCCTTGGTATCCGCTCGCACATCCGTGCGTATAAGTACGGTTCTCTTCCTGACACCGCGTCCGGGCCCTCCGGACGCTGCGCCTAAGGTTGCTCCCGTACTCCAGGACCACCCTGCCCCTCGAAGGACAGCGATGCCCTCCAACACGACCGCGCCCCCCGCCAAGAAGAAGGGGCGGCGCGCCCGCCTGATCGTCCTCGTCCTGGTCCTCGCGCTGGTCGCGGGCTTCGGGTACGGGGCGTACTGGGGCGTCGACACGGTCCGGGGCTCGTTCCCGCAGACCACCGGCACCCTGCGGATCGACAAGCTCTCCAGCCCGGTGGAGGTCAAGCGCGACACCTACGGCGTCCCGCAGATCTACGCCGACAACGAGGCCGATCTGTTCCGCGCCCAGGGCTACGTCCAGGCGCAGGACCGCTTCTACGAGATGGACGTCCGCCGCCACATGACGGCCGGCCGCCTCTCCGAGATGTTCGGCAAGAGCCAGGTCGACACCGACGCCTTCCTGCGCACGCTGGGCTGGCGCCGCGTCGCGCAGCAGGAGTACGACAAGGTCCTGTCGCCGGAGACGAAGAAGAATCTCCAGGCCTACGCCGAGGGCGTCAACGCCTATCTCAAGGACCGGGACCCGTCCGACGTCTCCGTCGAGTACGCGGCCCTGGCCTTCACCAACGAGTACACGATCGAGCCCTGGACCCCGGTCGACTCGGTGGCTTGGCTCAAGGCCATGGCCTGGGACCTGCGCGGCAACATGCAGGACGAGATCGACCGCTCCCTCATGACGAGCCGCCTCAAGCCCCAGCAGATCAAGGACCTCTACCCGGGCTACCCGTACGACCTGCACCAGCCGATCGTCGGCCAGGGCGCCGTCGACAAGATCACCGGCAAGTTCGACCCCAAGGCCGACGCGAAGGGCGGCGACACCGCCACGGGCACCGCAGGCGGCGACGGCGCGCAGGGCATCCAGTCCCAGCTCGCCTCGCTCTCCGACGCCCTCGACGAGATCCCGGCCCTCCTCGGCCCCAACGGCAACGGCATCGGCTCGAACTCCTGGGTCGTCTCCGGCCGGTACACGACCTCCGGCAAGCCGCTGCTCGCCAACGACCCGCACCTCGCGCCGATGCTGCCGTCCCTCTGGTACCAGATGGGCCTGCACTGCCGCTCCGTCTCCGCGACCTGCCGCTACGACGTCGCCGGCTACACCTTCTCCGGAACGCCCGGCGTGATCATCGGCCACAACGACTCCGTCGCCTGGGGCTTCACCAACCTCGGCGCCGACGTCACCGACCTCTATCTCGAGAAGATCGGCACCGACGGCTACGTCGTCGACGGCCGGACCAAGCCGTTCCTCACCCGCGACGAGATCATCAAGGTCGCGGGCGGCGGCAGCCGCACCATCACCATCCGCTCCACCGAGCACGGCCCGCTGGTCTCCGACCGCTCCACCGAGATGGAGAAGGTCGGCCGGACCGCACCCGTCGGCAACGCCGCACCCGACCGCGGCACCGGCTACGGCGTCTCCCTGCGCTGGACCGCCCTGCAGCCCGGCAAGTCGATGGACGCCGTCTTCGAGCTCAACCGCGCCAAGGACTTCAAGAGCTTCCGGGCCGCCGCCGAGCACTTCGAGGTCCCGTCCCAGAACCTGATCTACGCCGACACCGCCGGCAACATCGGCTACCAGGCCCCCGGCAAGATCCCGGTCCGCAGCAAGGCCAAGGCCTACGACGGCACCATGCCCGCGCCGGGCTGGGACTCCTCGTACGACTGGAAGGGCTACATCCCCTTCGACGAGCTGCCCTACGAGTACAACCCGAAGCGCGGCTACATCGTCACCGCCAACCAGGCCGTGATCGACGAGAAGAAGTACCCCCACCTCCTCACCCGGGACTGGGGCTACGGCTCGCGCAGCCAGCGGATCAACGACCTCATCGAGTCGAAGACCAAGGACGGCGGCAAGATCTCGCCGGACGACATGCAGACCATGCAGATCGACAACCGCAGCGAGATCGCGACCCTGCTCAACCCGTTGCTGCTGAAGATCGACATCTCCGACCCGCAGGTCCGCGAGGCACAGAAGCTCCTGGAGGGCTGGGACTACACCCAGGAGCCGGACTCGGCCGCCGCCGCGTACTTCAACGCCGTCTGGCGCAACGTCCTCAAGCTCGCCTTCGGCAACAAGCTGCCCAAGGAACTGCGGGTCGAGGGCGAATGCATCAACGTCCGCGTCGCCGACGCCACCGGACCCGTCGACGAGCAGAACAAGCTGGTCCCCGAGTGCGGCGAGCGCGACCCCGACTCGGCACAGCCGGACGGCGGCGACCGCTGGTACGAGGTGGTCCGCCCGCTCCTCAAGCAGGACACGAACGACTGGTGGAAGACGCCGGGCGACCGGCTCAACGCCCCCACCGAGACCCGCGACCAGCTGCTCGCCCAGGCCATGAAGGACGCCCGCTGGGAGCTGACCGCCAAGCTCGGCAAGGACGTCTCCACCTGGAGCTGGGGCCGGCTGCACCAGCTGACCCTGAAGAACCAGACCCTCGGCACCGCCGGCCCCGGCGCCGTGCAGAAGATGCTCAACCGCGGCCCGTGGAACATGGGCGGCGGCGAGGCCGCGGTCAACGCGACCGGCTGGAACGCGGCCGGCGGCTACGACGTCATCTGGGTGCCGTCCATGCGGATGGTCCTCAACGTCGGCGACTGGGACCGGTCCCGCTGGATCAACCTCAGCGGTGCTTCCGGCCACGCCTTCAACAGCCACTACACCGACCAGACCGACAAGTGGGCCAAGGGCGAACTGCTCGACTGGGCGTACGGGCAGGCGGCCGTCGAGGCCACCACCCAGGACACCCTCAAGCTGGAGCCGTAGCGGTAGACCTGGCCGTTGCCGTTGCCGTTGCCGTTGCCGTGGCCGTGGCCGTGGCAACGGCCGTAGCCCCGGCGGTGGGCGAAGTCCTCGCGGCCGCCAGGGCGCGGCCGGCTCTCAGCGCTCGAAGCGCCTGACCCCCTCCGGGGTCGCCACCGCGTGCACGGGGTGGTCGTGCGGTTCCTCCGGGACCCGCGCGACCACCTCGTTCGCGTAGAGGAGCACCACCAGCGCCGGATCCGCGCCCGCCCGTACGAGCCGGGCGAGGACCCGGTCGTACGAACCGCCGCCCCGCCCGAGCCGCATCCCGCGCCCGTCCACGGCGAGCCCCGGCAGCAGCACCGCGTCCGCCTCGCACACCGCCTCCGGCCCGAGCCGGCTGCCGACCGGCTCCAGCAGCCCGCGGCCCGCCTTGACGAGCCGCTCGGCCCCCTCGTACGCCGCCCAGTCCAGGTCGTTGTCCGGCAGCAGCACCGGCAGCAGCACCCGCACGCCCCGCTCGCGCAGCGCGTCGAGCAGCGCACGCGTCCCCGGCTCGCGCCCCACCGAGACGTACGCCGCGACCGTGCCCGCCTTCGCGAGCTCGGGCAGCTCCAGGGCGTGCTCCGCCAGCAGACCGGCGGTGAGCGCGACGTCCTGCGGCGTCAGCGCGGCGCGGGCGGTGAGAAGGGCACGGCGCAACAGCGCCTTCTCGGTCGGTTCCTCAGGCGGTTCGATGCTCAACGCGGCTCAGAATCCTCTTGTATCGGGCGGTAGCGGTACGGGCGTTGAGAAAGGCAGGGAGAGGCGCTGCTTCTCACGTCTTCTCACTGCTTTTCGCTGCTTTTCTCATATTCCTTCCCATACCGAACGGCTAGGGTGCTCCGCATGACTCAGACGCCGTCCCTCACCAAGGCTGTCATCCCGGCCGCCGGCCTGGGCACCCGGTTCCTGCCGGCGACCAAGGCGACGCCCAAGGAGATGCTGCCGGTCGTCGACAAACCGGCGATCCAGTACGTCGTGGAGGAGGCCGTCGCGGCCGGACTCTCCGACGTCCTCATGATCACCGGCCGCAACAAGCGCCCGCTCGAGGACCACTTCGACCGGAACTACGAGCTGGAAGAGGCGCTGACCCGCAAGGGCGACGAGGAACGGCTCGCCAAGGTCCAGGAGTCCAGCGACCTGGCCACCATGCACTACGTGCGTCAAGGCGACCCGCGCGGCCTCGGCCACGCCGTCCTGTGCGCCGCCCCGCACGTCGGCGACCAGCCGTTCGCCGTCCTGCTCGGCGACGACCTGATCGACCCGCGCGACCCGCTCCTCGCCCGCATGATCGAGGTGCGCGAGCGGTTCGGCGGCAGCGTCGTCGCGCTGATGGAGGTCGAGCCCTCGCAGATCCACCTCTACGGCTGCGCCGCCGTCGGCCCGACCGGCGACTCGGACGTGGTCAAGGTGACCGGCCTGGTCGAGAAGCCGGAGCCGGCGGAGGCGCCCAGCAACCTCGCGATCATCGGCCGCTACGTCCTCGACCCGGCCGTCTTCGCGATACTGCGGGAGACCGAGCCGGGCCGCGGCGGCGAGATCCAGCTGACCGACGCCCTGCAGAAACTCGTCCAGGACGAGACGGCCGGCGGCCCGGTCCACGGCGTGGTCTTCAAGGGCCGCCGCTACGACACCGGGGACCGCGGCGACTATCTGCGTGCCATTGTCAGACTGGCGTGCGAACGTGATGATCTGGGGCCGGACTTCCGGACCTGGCTCCGCAGTTACGTCAGCGAGGAGATGTAGCACCTTGAGCAGCAGCGCGGCACCGTCGGCCCCCGGCGACGCCCACGGCCACCACGGCGGCCACGGCCACGGCCACGGCCCTGGTCACGACGGCGGCCACGGTCACAGCCACGACCACGGCCACGGCGCCGGCGATCCCTGCGCCGGCCCGGACCGCGGCCTGTGGTCCGTCGACGAGCACCTCGACGACGTCCTGGCGGCGGTCTCCCCGCTCGAACCCATCGAGCTGCAGCTGCCCGACGCCCAGGGCTGCGTCCTGGTCGAGGACGTCACCGTGCCGGTCGCGCTGCCGCCCTTCGACAACAGCTCCATGGACGGCTACGCGGTCCGCGTCGCCGACGTCGCCGGCGCGAGCGAGGAGTTCCCCGCCGTCCTCACCGTCATCGGCGACGTCGCCGCCGGCGCCGGCGGCCTGCCCGAGGTCGGCCCCGGCCAGGCCGCCCGGATCATGACCGGCGCCCCGCTGCCGCCCGGCGCCGAAGCCGTCGTCCCCGTCGAATGGACCGACGGAGGCACGGGCGAGGGCACGGCCGGCGGCATGCGCCCCGCCAGCGCCGCACCCGAAGGCGCGGCCGGCGAGGTCCGCGTCCACCGCCCCGCCGAGGCCCGCGCCCACGTCCGGGCCCGCGGCAGCGACGTCCGGGCCGGCGAGCTGGCACTCGCCGCCGGCACGGTCCTCGGCCCGCCGCAGATCGGCCTGCTCGCGGCCATCGGCCGCGGCACCGTACGCGTGCGCCCGCGCCCCCGCGTGGTCGTGATCTCCACCGGCAGCGAACTGACCCAGCCCGGCGAGCCGTTGGCCGAGGGACAGATCTACGACTCCAACAGCTTCGCCCTCGCCGCCGCCGCCCGCGACGCCGGAGCCCTCGCCTACCGCGTCCCGGCCGTCGCCGACGACGCCGAGTCGCTGCGCGCCGCCATCGAGGACCAGCTGATCCGGGCCGACCTCATCGTCACCACGGGCGGCGTCAGCGTCGGCGCGTACGACGTGGTGAAGGAGGCGCTGACCGCGGACGGCGAGGTCGACTTCCGCAAGCTCGCGATGCAGCCGGGCAAGCCCCAGGGCTTCGGCATGATCGGCCCCGACCACACCCCGCTGCTGGCCCTGCCCGGCAACCCGGTCTCCTCGTACGTCTCCTTCGAGCTCTTCGTACGCCCCGCGATCCGCGCCCTGATGGGCCTCGCCGACCGCCCCGACACCCACCGCCCCCGCGTCCGCGCCGTCCTGAAGGCCGACCGCGCCCTCTCCTCCCCGTCCGGCCGCCGCCAGTTCCTGCGCGGCACCTACGACCCCGAGTCCGGCACCGTCACTCCCGTGGGCGGCTCCGGCTCCCACCTGATCGCCGCACTCGCCCACGCCGACGCCCTGATCGTCGTCCCGGAGGACACGACGACCGCGGAGCCCGGCACGGAGCTGGAAGTGGTCCTCCTCGGCTGAGGGAGGCATGGTGGGGGTACGGTGTCGTCCCCAACAGCGACCGGGAGTGTCACCGCCATGAGCACGCAGCAAGGTCTCACCCACATCGACGAGGCGGGGGCGGCCCGCATGGTCGACGTCTCCGGGAAGGACGTCACGGCCCGGACGGCTCGGGCCAGTGGACGGGTCCTCGTCTCGCCGCGCGTGATCGAGCTGCTGCGCGGTGAAGGGGTTCCGAAGGGGGACGCGCTGGCCACGGCCAGGATCGCCGGGATCATGGGGGCGAAGAGGACGCCGGACCTGATTCCGCTGTGCCATCCGCTGGCCGTGTCGGGCGTGAAGCTGGATCTGACGGTCACCGACGAGGCCGTGGAGATCCTGGCGACGGTGAAGACCACCGACCGCACGGGTGTGGAGATGGAGGCCCTGACGGCGGTGTCGGTGGCGGCGCTGACCGTGGTCGACATGGTGAAGGCGGTCGACAAGGGCGCGGTCATCTCCGACGTACGGGTGGAGGAGAAGACCGGCGGCAAGTCCGGGCACTGGACGCGGGGCGAGTCGTGACGCGCGCGGGCAAGGTGGCGGGCGCCCACGAGCACGAGGCGCAGGAGCACGAGGCGCAGGAGCACGAGGCGCGCGAGGCGGCGGTGCTGGAGGCCGGGGCCGGCGGGGCGCTGCTCGCTCCGTACGCGGCGCTCGTCGTCACCGCCTCCAACCGCGCGGCGGCCGGTGTCTACGAGGACAAGGGCGGCCCGCTGATCGCCGAGGCGTTGCGCGGCGCGGGCTTCGCCGTGGACGGCCCGCAGGTGGTGCCGGACGGCGCGCCGGTCGAGGCGGCGCTGCGGGCCGGTGTCGCGGCGGGTTACGACGTGATCGTGACGACGGGCGGTACGGGCATCTCGCCCACCGACGAGACGCCCGAGGTCACCCGGCGCGTCCTCGACCGGGAGATCCCGGGCATCCCGGAGGCGATCCGCGCGTACGGCCGGGAGAAGGTGCCCACGGCGGCGCTCTCGCGCGGTCTGGCGGGCGTCGCCCGGGGCACGCTGATCGTGAACCTGCCCGGTTCGACGGGCGGGGTGCGGGACGGGATGGCCGTCCTGGAGCCGCTCCTCGTCCATGCCGTCGACCAGATCCGTGGCGGCGACCACCCGAGACCTGCCGCGGAAGCGGGCCCGCAGTCATGATCCCGTCCTGGCCCGTGGTGCTGGCGGACGGTGAGGTGCTGCTCCGGCCGATAAGGATGCGCGACCAGCGGGCCTGGCGCGAGGTGAACCGGCGCAACCGCGACTGGCTGCGGCCGTGGGAGGCGACCGTTCCGCCGCCCGGGCCGGGCGGGCCGGTGGCGCGGCGTCCCACGTACCGTCAGATGGTGCGTCATCTGCGGGCGGAGGCGAACGCGGGCCGGATGCTGCCGTTCGTCATCGAGTACCAGGGCCGTCTGGTCGGGCAGTTGACGGTGGCGGGCATTACGTGGGGCTCGATGTGTTCGGGTCATGTGGGCTATTGGGTCGACAGCGAGGTGGCCGGCCGCGGTGTCATGCCGACGGCGGTGGCGCTCGCCGTCGACCACTGTTTCCGGGTGGTGGGACTGCACCGGATGGAAGTCTGCATTCGCCCGGAGAACGCGCCTTCGCGGCGGGTCGTGGAGAAATTGGGATTCCGGGAGGAGGGGCTGCGGCCCCGCTACCTGCACATCGACGGCGCCTGGCGTGACCACCTGGTCTTCGCGCTGACGGCGGAGGAGGTGCCCGAGGGCTTGCTCCGCCGCTGGCATCAGGCACGTCGTCAGCCGCGGGAATTCCAATAAGTGTTCGAATTCAATCGAGGTTGGGCGTCAATCGATCGGAACAATCACAAAAAACTTCAGTGATATCAGCCAGATCGTGCGACACACCGGGCCAATTGGCCGATGCCTTCACCCGAACCCCTCTACCGTGTGAGGCGTGAGCAGCAGCGGCCTCATCTACGCAGTCATCGTCGGGGCCTGGGCCGCCTACTTGGTGCCGATGTGGCTCCGCAGGCAGGACGAGCTGAACGAGGCCCGTCCGACGGAACGCTTCAGCACCGCCATCCGGCTGCTGTCCGGACGGGCGGGCATGGAGCGCCGTTACGCCAAGGAGCTCAGGGACCGGGAACGGGCGGCGGACGGCGCGGCGCCCGACGTGGATCCGGACGCGGAGACGGAGCATCTGAGCTCGGTCGACGTCCGGGGTTTCTGCGCGCCCGCGGCCAGGACGGAAGCCCGCCTGGAGATTCCCGATCCGGCACCCCAGGCAGCCCAGGTCCCCCAGGGCCCCTCGGCCCCTCAGGCCCCCAAGGCCCCTCCCGCGGCCCCGGCCTCGGCGCCCGCCTCTTCGTCCGCCCCGAGCCCGGCCGCGGCCGCGGCCGCGGCCTCGAAGCGGCGCGGGTCCAGCGCGGCCGCCGAACGGGCTCGCCGCAGCAAGGTCCTCGCCCGGCGCCGGCGCACCACCGTGCTCCTCTTCCTCGCCTTCACCCTCGGCGCGGTCGTCGCGGCCGTCGGCGGCCTCGCCTTCCTGTGGGCTCCCGGCATCCCGGCCGTGCTCCTGAGCGCGTACATCGTCTATCTGCGCGTCCAGGAACGGCGGCGTTTCGTCTACGTGATGGACCGCCGCAACGCCGAGGCCGCCGCGGCCCGCCTCCGCGAGAGCCGCCGCCCCGCCCCGACGCCGGAGCCGGAACCCGCCCAGGTCCCGGCGCCCGCGCAGGCCGTCTCCCCGCAGGAGGCGGACCGGCGCGCCCTGGTGGAGCAGACGGACCACGCGGAGTGGGTCGACCAGCAGCGCGAGCGCGGCCCGTCCCGCGGCGACAGCTGGGACCCGGTCCCGGTCCCGCTCCCGACGTACGTCACCGCTCCGGTCGCCCCGCGCGCCACCGGCGGCGTCGACGTCACGGACCCGGAGACCTGGAGCGCGGCCCGCTCCTCCACCGCGGCCGATCCCACGCCGGCTCCCGCCCCGGCCCCGCGCCAGCGCACCGCCCAGCCCCGGCCGCGCCGCGACCACGGCCGCACCCCGCTCTTCGATCAGTACGCGGACGACGACCGCCCCCGCGCGGCCAACGAATGACCCGGCCCCGGGGGCCCGCGACGGCCCCCGGCTGACCTGCGGAGGAGCGGATTTCCAACTACGCCGGTCGGGATGCTAATGTTTCACACGTCGCAAGGGCCTGTGGCGCAGTCTGGTAGCGCACCTCGTTCGCATCGAGGGGGTCTGGGGTTCAAATCCCCACAGGTCCACAGACACAGAGGACCCCGTCCGATCGGAAGATCGGGCGGGGTCCTCTGCTGTGTCAGGACCCGGTCCGGAGCCCGGCCGGGGTCGGGGCGGGAGCCGGGCCGGAGCCGGGCCGGGGCCGGGGTCGGGTGGAAGGCTCAGGAAGCCTGGGCCTTGTTGTAGAGGTTCTGGGCGTCGGTGCCGAAGTACGGGCCGAACATGCGGTTCGGCAGGAAGTTGTAGCCGAAGCTGTTCACCGAGGACTGCAGGCCCGTTCCCGTGGCCTCGTCGAAGGAGGTGAACCAGGGGCCGCCGCTGGAGCCGCCGGTCATGTTGCAGGCGAGCGAGTGGTCCTGGGAGAACAGGAAGTCCTTCGAGGAGTTGCCCGAGCAGTAGACCAGCTTGGCGCCGTCGTAGGGCGAGGCGGCCGGGAAGCCGAAGGCGTACATCGGTTTGTTGTAGGCGCCGTTGAACTGAATGCCCTGGGCGCCGGTGACCGAGGTGAGGGTCTGGCCGCCCAGCGGGGCGACGACGGCGGCGCCGACGTCGTAGTTGATGTCCTCGCTCGCCTCCCACTGCGGTGTGGTGAGGGTCTTGGTGGCCGTCCACTGGCCGTAGGGCGCGTTGCCGTTGTTGTAGGCGGGGACGAAGACCCAGTTGGTGTGCCAGGCGCCCTGGTACTTCACGCAGTGGCCGGCGGTGATGACGGTGCTGCCGTTGTTGCTGGTGACCGCGTTGCCGGAACAGGAGGCCGAGCGGCCCTGGAAGGTGAAGAAGACGCGGCCGGAGGTCTTCACCACTGCGCCGCCGCCCGTCCAGGCACCGCCGGCCTGTGGGAAGGCGGTCGGGGAGGCGGAGGCCGTGGTGGCCGCGCGCGTCGGCGCGATCGTCGTCGGGCGGGCCGCGCCGGGGACCTGGCGCAGGGCGTGCGGGGCGGCCTCCAGGTCGAGCGGGACGGCCGCGCGCATCCGGTCCGGGGTCCAGAAGGCGGCGGCCGCGCGCTGGTCGGCGGCCTTTGAACGAGTGGCCGGTGTCACCGGCGGCCTGGGCCGTGGCCGTGGTGGTCAGTCCGCCGGCGAACAGGGCGCCGACGGAGAGCAGGACGGCTGTGGCGAAGCGGTGGCGTCTCACGCATGTCTCCTTCTGCCGGGGCAGGTGGGGATGAGAGCGGTGCGGATCGACGTGCGTGAGGCAGCGTGCCAGAGTGCGAGGTGTTTGTCAGGAGCGCGTCATAGCCATGGGTGACGGCTTCCAGGGCCGCCACGGCTTCCGCCCGCTTGCGTGGAGCCGAGGCCGTGTCTTCTGTCGTGCCGTCACAGGGCCTTCGCGAAGCAGCGGCTGTTCGGGTAGTCGCGGTAGAAGCCGAACTTCGCGCAGGGCGCGTAGCCGCTGGAGGTGTAGAGCGCGATGGCCTCGGGCTGGGCGGTGCCCGTCTCCAGGACCATGCGGGTCCGGCCGGCGGTCCGGGCGTCGTCCTCGAGGAGGGCGAGGATGCGGCGGGCCAGGCCCAGGCCGCGCGCCTCGGGGACCACGTACATCCGCTTCAGCTCGGCGTCACCGTCCGCGTAACCCTCGTCGTTGGCGTGCTGGGTGCGCCAGCCGCCGGTGGCGACGGGGCGGTCCTGCGGGTCGTACGCGATCAGGTAGAGGCCCTGCGGCGGGACGAACATCGAGGGGGTGAGCGGTGTGAGATCGCCCTCACCGTCACCGTCGTCGTCCGCGTAGCGCTCGGCGTACTCCAGCTGGACGGCGTCGTTGAGCTTGACGGCGTCGGGGTGGTCGAAGGGCGTCGGACGTATGTTCATGCGGACTATCGTACTTCTATGCGGTGGCCGGTCGTCGGCCTGTCGGTATTCTCCCGGGATGCTCACTGTGACGTCCGTGAATGTCAATGGTCTCCGAGCCGCCGCCAAGAAGGGCTTCGCCGAGTGGCTGGCCGGGACCTCCGCCGATGTGGTCTGCCTCCAGGAGGTCCGCGCCGAGGAGGCACAGCTGCCGGCCGAGGTCCGCGCGCCCGAGGGCTGGTTCACCGCGCACGCGCCCGCCGCCGCCAAGGGCCGCGCCGGCGTGTCCCTCTACACGCGGCGCGAGCCCGACGCCGTACGGATCGGCTTCGGGTCGGACGAGTTCGACGCCGCCGGCCGTTACGTCGAGGCCGACCTGCCCGGCGTCACCGTCGCCAGCCTCTACCTGCCCTCCGGCGAGGTCGGCACCGAGCGGCAGGACGAGAAGATCCGCTTCATGGACGTCTTCCTGCCCTATCTGAAGGAACTCAAGGAGCGCGCCGCCGCCGACGGCCGCGAGGTCGTCGTCTGCGGCGACTGGAACATCGCCCACCGCGAGGCCGACCTCAAGAACTGGAAGGCCAACCAGAAGAACGCCGGCTTCCTGCCGGAGGAGCGGGCGTGGCTGAGCCGGGTCCTCGCCGAGGGCGACGGCGGCTACGTGGACGTCGTACGCGAGCTCCACCCCGACCAGGACGGGCCCTACTCCTGGTGGTCCTACCGCGGGCGCGCCTTCGACAACGACACCGGCTGGCGCATCGACTACCAGATCGTCACGCCCGGACTGGCCGCGAAGGCGGTCAAGGCGTACGTCGAGCGGGCCGCCACCCACGCGGAGCGCTGGAGCGACCACGCGCCCGTCACCGCCGTCTACGGCCAGTAGGACGGGCGGGCCCGGGCGGGCCGGTACGGGGCTCGGCGGGAGGATTCAGGAGGGTTCGGGCCGGCGGCGGTCGAGGGCGAGGGACAGCTCGGCCTCGACGACGCTCTTCGCCAGCGGGCGCAGGCGCTGGACGTCCTTCTCGTCGGCGTACTTGCCGAGGAGTTCCGTGAAGAGCTCGGCCAGCGCCTCGGCGTGCTCGCGGACCCGGCCGCCCGCCTCCAGGACGGCGGCCAGCGGGACGCCCTCGCGGACGAGGGCGGAGGAGACCTCGAGGAGCCGGCGGCTGACGTGGACGATGTCCTCGCCGTCGGTGGCGAGATAGCCGAGGTCGAGGGCGGCGGCCAGGTTCTCGGGCGTGACCTCGCCGGCGAAGTGGTCGGCGAGCTCCTCGGGCGTGAGGCGGACCGGCTCCTCCTCGGTCGGTGTGCCGAGCTGGAGCACCTCTCCGACGTTGCGGCCGGACTCGAAGGCGGCGGTGAGGTCGGCGATGCCGTTGAGGGTGTGGCCGCGTTCGAGGAGGGCGGCGATGGTGCGCAGACGGGCCAGGTGCTGGTCGTCGTACCAGGCGATCCGGCCCTCGCGGCGGGGCGGCGGGATCAGTCCGCGTTCGCGGTAGAAGCGCAGGGTCCGTACGGTGATGCCGGCCGCGGCGGCCAGGTCGGCCATGCGGTACTCACGCGGCGCGGCCTCGGCCCCGGCGTCAGCCCCGGCCCCGCTGTCAGCCCCGCTCCCGGCCTGGGTGTCGGCCCGGGCCTCGGTCCCGGCCTCCGTGTCAGCCCGCGTCCCCGTCCCGGCCCCCGCCGTCACGCCGGTCGCCGTCCCGGCCTCGGTCCCGGCCTCCGTGTCAGCCCGCGTCCCCGTCCCGGCCCCCGCCGTCACGCCGGTCGCCGTCCCGGCCTCGGCCTTGACCTCGGCCCTGTCCGCCTGTTCGCCCGATCGTTCTGCCACGAACGCCAGCCTATGTTGTACCGCCGGTAACTTTCCCTCGCCCGACCCCTACCGCTCGGTATGCCGCTGCTCTACAGTCCCGATTGTGCCAGTGATTGCTGGCGGAATCTTGGCCGGGCGCACGGGAGGCGGCATGGCGAAGCACGAGCACGTACGAGTGGCGGTGATCGGATCGGGATTCGGCGGGATCGGGGCCGCCGTCCGGCTCCGCCGCGAGGGAATCACCGACTTCGTCGTCCTGGAGCGGGCCGACGCGGTGGGCGGCACCTGGCGGGACAACGACTATCCCGGCTGCGCCTGCGACGTGCCCTCCCACCTCTACTCCTTCTCCTTCGCGCCCAACCCGGACTGGCCCCGCACCTTCTCCGGCCAGCGCCACATCCGCGCGTATCTGGAGCACGTCACCGACACGTTCGGGATCCGGCCGCACCTGCGCCTGAACCACGAGGTCATGAAGACGGCCTGGAACGAGGAGGAGCTGCGCTGGGAGATCGAGACGAGCAACGGCTCCTTCTCCGCCGACGTCGTCGTCTCCGCCACCGGTCCGCTCTCCGACCCCAAGATCCCCGACATTCCGGGGCTCGCCGACTTCCCCGGCAAGGTCTTCCACTCGGCCCGCTGGGACCACGACTACGACCTCACCGGCAAGCGCGTCGCCATGGTCGGCACCGGCGCCTCCGCCATCCAGATCGTCCCGTCCATCCAGCCGAAGGTCGGCCGGCTCACCCTGTTCCAGCGCACGCCGCCGTGGGTCATGCCGCGCGTGGACCGGGCCATCAGCGGGCCCGAGCGCTGGCTGCACCGGCAGCTGCCGTTCACCGCGACCGCCCGCCGCGGCCTGCTGTGGGGCATCCGCGAACTCCAGGTCAGCGCCTTCACCAAGCGGCCCGACGAGCTCGGCCTGGTCGAGCGGCTCGCCAAGGCCAACATCGCCCGGGCCGTCAAGGACCCGGCGCTGCGGGCCAAGCTGACTCCCTCGTACCGCCTCGGCTGCAAGCGGATCCTGCTCTCCAACACGTACTATCCGGCGCTCACCCGGCCCAACGTCGACGTCGTCGCGTCCGGTCTGCAGGCGGTCCGCGGCAATGTCGTGGTCGCCGCCGACGGCACCGAGACCGAGGTCGACGCGATCATCTTCGGCACCGGCTTCCACGTCACCGACATGCCGATCGCCCCGCGCGTCATCGGCGCCGACGGCCGCTCGCTCGCCGACCACTGGAAGGGCGGCATGGAGTCGCTGCGCGGCGCCACCGCCGCCGGCTTCCCCAACTGGATGACGATCATCGGCCCCAACACGGGCCTCGGGAACTCCTCGATGATCCTCATGATCGAGTCCCAGCTGAACTACATGGCCGACTACCTGCGCCAGCTCGACGTCCTGGGCGGACGCGCGGCCCTCGCCGCCCGGCCCTCCGCCGTCGGCGCCTGGAACCGCCGGGTGCAGGCCCGGATGGAGCGGACGGTGTGGAAGTCGGGCGGCTGCCAGAGCTGGTACCTCGACGCCAACGGCCGCAACACCACCCTGTGGCCGGGCACGACGGGCGAGTTCCGGCGCGAGACGCGGTCCGTCGACCTGTCCGAGTACGAGGTGCTGCGCGCCCCCGCGAAGGCACCGGCCGCGGGCGCCCGCCGGGACGGCCGCAAGAAGGAGGCCGTCAAGTGAGCGCCACGCACCCGCCCGCCCCGAGCCCTCGCGTCCTCACCGCGACCTCGGCCGACGGGTCCCGCCTGCACGTCGAGGTGTACGGCCCCGAGGGCGCGCCCGCCGTCGTCCTCGCCCACGGCTGGACCTGCTCCACCCGCTTCTGGGACGCCCAGATCCGGGACCTCGCCGCCGACCACCGGGTCGTCGTCTACGACCAGCGCGGCCACGGCGGCTCGCCGGCCCCCGAACCCGGGGCGGGCGGCAACGGCTACTCGGCCAAGGGCCACTCGACCAACGGCTCCTCGGCCAAGGGCCACTCGACCACGGGCTACTCGACCGAGGCGCTCGCCGACGACCTGGAGGCCGTGCTCGCGGCCACGCTCGGGCCGGGCGAACGGGCCGTGCTCGCCGGTCACTCCATGGGCGGCATGACGCTCATGGCCGCCGCCGGGCGGCCGCTCTTCCGGCAGCACGCCGCCGCCGCGCTGCTCTGTTCGACCGGGCCGTCCCGGCTGACCGCCGAGGCCCTCGTCGTGCCGTTGCGGCCGGGCGGCCTGCGGACCCGGCTGACCGCGGCGGTCCTCGGTGCGAAGGCGCCGCTCGGGCCGGTCACGCCGGTGTCGAAGAAGATCCTCAAGTACGCGACGATGGGACCGGGAACGGCGCCCGAGCGGGTCGACGCCTGTGCCCGGATCGTGCACGCGTGCCCGCGCGGCGCACGGCACGGCTGGTCGCAGGTCCTCGCCGGGCTCGACCTGGAGGCGGGCGTGCGGGAGCTGCGGCTGCCCGTGGCCGTGCTCGTCGGCACCGCCGACCGGCTCACGCCGCCCGGCCACTCCCGCGCCATGGCGGCGGCCCTGCCGCACTGCACGGGACTGGTCGAACTGGCCGGGACGGGACACATGACGCCGGTGGAGGCCCCGGAGGCCGTCACCGCGCAGATCCGCGAACTGACGCTCACCTATCTGGGAGTGACCGAGCGGCAGGCCGCCACGACGCAGCAGAAGGAGGAGGCAGGGGCATGAGCAGGGTGAGCCTGGAAGGACAGGTGGCGGTCGTCACCGGAGGAGCGCGCGGTGTCGGCGAACTCCTCGCCCGCAAACTCTCCGCGCGCGGCGCGAAGATCGCCCTCGTCGGCCTGGAGCCGGAGCTCCTCAAGGAGGTCGCGGGCCGGCTGCACACCGAGGCGGACTGGTGGCACGCCGACGTCACCGACCACGAGGCCATGGCGCGGGTGGCGACCGAGGTGAAGGAACGCTTCGGCAAGGTGGACATCGTGGTCGCCAACGCCGGTGTCGCCGCGGGCGGTCCGTTCGTGGACTCCGACCCGGTCGCCTGGCGGCGGGTCATCGAGGTCAATCTGATCGGCGGCGCCGTGACGGCCCGGGCCTTCCTGCCCGTCCTCATGGAGTCCCGCGGCTACTTCCTGCAGATCGCCTCGCTGGCCGCGATGACGCCGGCGCCGATGATGACGGCGTACTGCGCCTCCAAGTCCGGCGTCGAGGCCTTCGCGCACAGCCTGCGCGCCGAGGTCGCCTACAAGGGCGTGAAGGTCGGCGTCGGCTATCTCTCCTGGACCGACACCGACATGGTGCGGGGCGCGGACCAGGACGACGTGATGCGCGAGCTGCGCTCCCGGCTGCCGTGGCCGTCGAACCGCACGTATCCGCTCGGCCCGGCCGTCGACCGGATCGTGGCGGGCATCGAGCGGCGCTCGGCGCACGTCTACGCCCAGTGGTGGCTGCGCGGGATGCAGTCGAGCCGCGGCTATCTGCCGGGGATCATCGCGACCGTCGGGCGGCGCGAGATGCAGCGCTTCGAGCCGCGGCTCGCGTCCGTGTCCAAGGGCCTGGTGGGCGCGGGCGGCGCGGCCGACGAGCAGGCGCGCGGGAGGACGGGCGCCTAGGCGAGAGGGAGGACGGGCGCCTGGCGCGCGCCAGGTGGCCGGACGGGAAGTGGCCGGCCGGGCGGGAAGGCGGCCGGCCGGGTGGGGAGCCGGTCCGGACGGCCGATGACTGTCCGTATGTGATCGAAATGCGCAGTGTGTCCGGCCGTGTCAATCTGGTCGAGGCCCAGGGGCTACACGCCCCGACTCCCTCACACCCCCACTAGGAGTGAATCTTCATGGGCATCAAGGACCAGTTCCAGGACAAGGCGCAGGAGCTCAAGGACCAGGCTCAGAGCCGGGCGCGCGGCGTGAAGGACGAAGCGTCCGAGCGCGCCTCGCAGGCCAAGGGCCGTCCGCGTGACCCGCAGTCGGACCGGACCCGCCAGGAGGCGGAGGACCGTGACCGGTTCGAGCAGGACTACGACGCCTGACGCCGTCCTGTGAGGAAGGCGCACCCGGGACGCCGGGTGCGCCTTCGCGTTTGCGCCTAAGGGTGTGCGCCTTCGCGTTTTCCACAGGTGGACCCGGCAGGTGTCTGCCTGCCGGGCACCTGTGGATAACCGGCGGCACGGAATCGCGGAGTTACGTACCGTGATGCCCATGGCCGTCACCGAGCTCGTACTCGAGCGTCTGCGATCCGATCACGCGCCCGCCGTCCTCGCCTTCGAGCGGGAGAACCGGGCCTTCTTCAGCGCGTCCGTGCCCGACCGGGGGGACGCCTTCTTCGAGCCGGACGGATTCGCCGCCCGGCACCGGGCCCTGCTCGACGAGCAGGAGGCCGGCACGATCCACTTCCATGTGCTGGTGGCGGGTGACGGCGCGATAGTCGGCCGCTTCAATCTGGTGGACGTGGCCGAGGGCAGCGCCGAGCTGGGCTATCGGCTGGCCGAGAAGGCGACCGGGCGGGGCGTGGCGACGGCGGCGATACGGGAGTTGTGCCGCCGCGCCCGCGAGGAGTACGGGCTCAGCCGCCTCACCGCCGCCACGACCCTCGCCAACGGGCCGTCCCGGGCGGTGCTCGCCCGGGTCGGCTTCGGGGCGGTCGGGAGCGTCACGCTCGCCGACCAGCCCGGGATCGCCTACGAGCTGGACCTCACGGCCTACGAGTCGGACCTCGGCGGCAGTTTGGGCCGGGAGCGGTCCGGCACGGCCTCGTAGCCGGGCGGGCTCGCGGCCGGGTTCTCCTCCAGGAGCGCCAGGGCGACATGGACCGCGTCGTCCAGCTGGGCGTGGCGGCCCTCGGCCCAGTCGAGCGGGGTGCGCAGGATCTCCAGGTCCGGCGCCACTCCGTGGTTCTCGACGGACCAGCCGTACTCGGGGAACCAGGCCGCGTTCATCGGGACCGTGATCTGGGTGCCGTCGCCGAGCCGGTGGCGGCCCGTCATGCCGACGACTCCGCCCCAGGTGCGCTGGCCGACGACGGGGCCGAGGCGCAGCAGCTTGAAGGCCGCGGTGATCATGTCGCCGTCGGAGGAGGTGGCCTCGTCGGCGAGGGCGACGACCGGGCCGCGCGGCGCGTTGGAGGCGTAACTGACGGGCTGGGCGTTGCGGGTGAGGTCCCAGCCGAGGATCTTGCGGGTCAGTTTCTCTATGACCAGCTCGCTGATGTGGCCGCCGGCGTTGCCGCGGACGTCCACGATGAGGGCCGGCCGGGAGACCTCCATCCGCAGGTCGCGGTTGAACTGCGCCCAGCCGGAGCCGCCCATGTCGGGGATGTGGAGGTAGCCGCAGCGACCGCCGCTGACCTCGTGGACCACGGCGCGCCGCTTGGTCACCCAGTCCTGGTAGCGCAGCGGGCGTTCGTCGATGAGCGGCACGACGGCGATGCGGCGGGAGCGGCCCTCGCCGCCGGCGGGAGTGAAGGTGAGTTCGACGGTGGTGCCACCGGTGCCGGAGAGGAGGGGAGCGGGACCGGCGACGGGATCGACGGGCCGGCCGTCGACATGGGTGAGGACCGCGCCCTCGCGGATGCCGGTGCCGGCGAGCGGCGAGCGTGCCTTGGAGTCGGAGGAGTCGCCGGGCAGGATCCGCTTGACGACCCAGCCTTCCTCGCGGGGCACGAGGTTGGTCCCGAGCAGGCCCTGCGGGCGCGTGTAGTACGGCGGACCCTCGTTGCGCCGGGCCGGCGTGACGTACGCGTGGGAGGTGCCGAGTTCGCCGAGGACCTCGCGCAGCAGGTCGGCGAACTCGTCGGGTGAGGCGACGCGTTCGACCAGCGGGCGGTACTGGTCGAGCACGGCAGCCCAGTCGACGCCGCCCATGTCCGGTTCCCAGAAGTAGGCCTCGACGATCCGGCCCGCCTCGTCGAACGCCTGCCGCCACTCGGCGGCCGGGTCCACCTCGTGCACGATGCGCCGCAGGTCGAGGTAGACGGTGGTGTCGCCGTCGCCGGACTCGGTGGCGGGCACGGCGCGCAGCTCGCCCTCGTCGACCACCACGAGCCGGCTGCCGTCGCCGCTGACCGCGAACCAGTCGAGGTGGTCGACGAGTTCGGTCTTGCGGGCCCTGGTGATGTTGTAGTGCTCCAGGGTCGGCCGGGGCGAGGGATCGGAAGGGTTGGCGAAGGTCTCGCCGAGGGCGCCGGAGATGGGCCAGCGCAGCCAGACGAGGCCGCCGCCGGCGACGGGCTGGAGGGCGGAGTACTTGGAGGCGGTCACCGGGAAGGGCGTGACGCGGTCGGGAAGCCCCTCGATCTCGACGGTGACCGTCCCGTCCCCGGCGCCGCCCGCCTCCTCGTCGGCGGGATCCATGCCGCCGGCGGCGGGCCGGCCGTCGGGAAGGAGCGCGAAGGGAGAGGGAGTCGCGGAGGAGAGCGGTACGAGATAGGGGCGGCAGCCCAGCGGGAAGGACAGGTCGCCGGTGTGCACGTCGTAGACCGGGTCGAAGCCCCGCCAGGACAGGAAGGCGAGATAGCGGCCGTCTCGGGTGAAGACCGGGTTCTCGTCCTCGAAGCGGCCGTTGGTGACGTCCACGATGAGAGGAGCGCCGGGCCCGGAGATGCGGGCCATCTTGATGGAGCGCAGCGAACGCCCGATGCCGGGATGCGACCAGGTCAGCCAGGCGCCGTCGGGAGAGAAGGCCAGGTCACGGACGGGCCCGTTGACCGACCGGATCAACTCGGTGACCACGCCCTGGGAGCCGTCGGAGCCGTCGGAGCCGTCGAGACCGCCGGAAGCCTCGGCCCCGGCGCCACCGTCGGAGCCCTCGGCCTCCCAGCGCGCCGCGCCGCCTGCCGCGCCGCCCTCGGCCGAAGGCTCCGCGGAGGCTGCTCCCGCCGGTTCCGGGTCCGCGTCCGGCTCCGCGGAAGCTCCCGCCGGGTCCGCGTCCAGGCCCGGTGCGGGCGTCGGACCGGGCGCCGGACCGGGGGCTTCCGTTTCCGTCGCCGGCGCGGGCGCCGGCTCCTGGTCGGAGAGTTCCGCGGTGTCGATGAGGAGGAGGCGGCCGTCGCTGGAGGCGATGGCGAGGCGTTCGCCGTCGGGGTCGGCGACGAGTTCCTCGACCCGGCCGAGTTCACCGGCGGCGAGCCGGCGGGGCGGGCGGTCGCCGCTGGCCCGGGGCAGGTAGGCGATCTCGAGGGCGTCCTCGCCCTCGGCGTCGGTGACGTAGACGACCTGGCCGCCGCTGCCCAGCATCTCGGGCAGCCTGACCCGTACGCCGGGCGTGTCCGTGATGGTGCGGGCGGGGCCGTCGCGGTGGGTCAGCCAGTAGAGGCTGCCGCGCACCGAGACGGCGCTGGCCCGGCCGGTCTCGTCGACGGACAGCGCGTCCACGTGGTGGGCGGCGGGCACCTGGTAGGGGCGGCGGCCGGTGCGCGGCCCGCCGAGGCGCACGTCGAGGCGGCGGGGCCGGGAGTCGGCGGTCAGCTCGTCGACGATCCACAGTTCGCCGGCGCACTGGTAGACCACGCGCCGGCCGTCGCTGGAGGCGTTGCGGGCGTAGAACTCGTCGTGGTCGGTGTGGCGGCGCAGGTCGGTGCCGTCGGGAAGGCAGGAGTAGAGGTTGCCGATGCCCTCGTGGTCGGAGAGGAAGGCGATGCGGACGCCGTGGGGCCCGCCCTCGCCGGACGGCGCGGTGACGAACATGGGCGCGTCGAGGTGGCCGCCGAGGTCGGCCAGCAGCCGTTCTCCGTGCAGCCACAGCCGGCCCATGGCACCGCCGCGGTAGCGCTTCCAGGAGGCGGGTTCGTGCGGGGGCGTGCCGGTGAGGAGCAGGGTGCGGCGCTGGTCGTCGAGGTCGGCGACGGCGATGTCGGAGACCGGGCCCCAGGGCATCCGGCCGCCGGGGGAGCCGTCGGTGGGGACGGAGTAGGCCCAGGAGAAGTAGGAGAAGGGCTGGCCGTGCGAGGAGACGGCGAGGATGTCGCACCTGCCGTCCTTGTCGGGTGGTGACCAGCCGCAGACCCGGGTGTCGGTCGAGCCCCAGTAGGTGAGCCGCCGGGCGGGGCCGCCGTCCACGGGCGCGAGGTGGATCTCGGGATCGAGGCTGCGCCAGCTGGTGAAGGCGATGTGGCGGCCGTCCGGCGAGAAGCGCGGGTGGCCGACCCGGGTCCGGTCGACGGTGATCCGCCAGGCTCTGCCGGGCCGTTGGCCCTCGGGCGCGAGGGGGGAGACCCAGAGGTCGTCCTCGGCCGCGAAGCACAGCAGCTCGTCGTGGAGGTGCGGGAAGCGGAGATACGCGAGGTCGTCACTCACCTCCTCATGCTTTCCGCCACAAGGGGGCGCGGCAACTCGTACGTGCGTCCGCATGTGGCCCAGAACACGTACGAAACGGTTTCGTTTCGCTCGCGGTCCCGGGTATCGTCGTGGTGTACGAAACCGTTTCGTTCGATGATCTGTCGGACAGGAGGCCGGTCATGGCACGCAGCAGGCTCACCCCCGAGCGGGAGGCCGAGCTGTACGAAGCCGTGCTCGACCTGCTGCGCGAGGTCGGTTACGACGCCCTCACCATGGACGCCGTCGCCGCCCGCACCCGGTCCAGCAAGGCCACCCTCTACCGCCAGTGGGGGAGCAAGCCCGAACTCGTCGCCAAGGCCCTGCGCCACAACAAGCCGGTCTCGCTCGCCGAGATCGACACGGGCACCCTGCGCGGCGACTTCCGGGCCATGCTGGAGCGGTCCGACGACTGTCAGATGGAGAAGGACTCCGCGCTGATGCGGGGTCTGGCCCATGCCGTCCACAACAACCCCGAACTGCTCCAGGCGCTGCGCGAGCTGCTCATCGAACCCGAGATGACCGGCCTTCACGAGGTGCTGGACCGAGCGGTCCGGAGGGGCGAGATCGACGCCGGGAACCCGGCGCTGAGGCTCGTGCCCCACATGCTGATCGGGGCGTTCATCGCCCGCCCGCTGATCGAAGACCAGCCGGTGGACCACGCCTTCCTCAGCGCCTACGTCGACGCCGTCGTGCTCCCCTCACTCGGCGCCTGACCACCCCGCGCATCCCGCACCACCCACGCAGTTCCTGACGTCGCACCGCTCACGCCGTCGGGCCGGCTCCCCATGCCCTGTCCCACCCAACACCGGGAGTACGCCCCCGTGGCCACGTTTCTCTACAAGGTCGGTCGCTCCGCCTTCCGGCGCCGACGGCTCGTCGCCCTGATCTGGGTGGCGCTCCTCGCGCTCGCCGGCGTCGGCGCCGCCACCGCGCCCACCGCCACCTCCAGCTCCTTCTCCATCCCCGGCACCGAGGCCCAGCGCGCCTTCGACCTGCTCGAGCAGCGCTTCCCCGGCGGCAGCGCCGACGGAGCCACCGCCCGCGTGGTCTTCGAGGCCCCGGCCGGCCAGACCATGAAGGACCCGGCGAACAAGGCCAAGGTCGACAAGACCGTCGCCGCGCTGAAGTCCGGCTCCGACCAGATCGCCCGGGTCACCGACCCGTACACCGCGCAGGCGCTCTCGAAGGACGGCCGCGTCGCCTACGTCTCCGTCGCCTACAAGGTCAACGCGATGGAGCTGACCGACGCGACCCGTGGCGCGCTCCGGCAGACCGGCGAGGCCGCGCAGGGCCAGGGACTTACCGTCGAGATCGGCGGTGACGCGCTCCAGTCGATGCCGGAGACCGGCGCCGGCGAGATCGTCGGCGTGGTCATCGCGGGCGTCGTGCTCGTCATCACCTTCGGCTCGCTCGTCGCCGCCGGACTGCCGCTGCTCACCGCGATCATCGGCGTCGGCATCGGCGTCTCGACGATCACCGCGCTCGCGAGCGTCCTCGACCTCGGCTCCACCACCTCCACCCTCGCGATGATGATCGGCCTCGCGGTCGGCATCGACTACGCCCTCTTCATCGTCTCCCGCTACCGCGCGGAGCTCGCCGAGGGCCGCGAGAAGGAGGAGGCCGCCGGGCGCGCGGCCGGCACCGCCGGCTCCGCCGTCGTCTTCGCCGGCCTGACCGTGGTCATCGCGCTGGTCGGCCTGGCCGTCGTCAACATCCCGATGCTCACCAAGATGGGCTTCGCCGCGGCCGGCACGGTCGTGATCGCCGTCCTGATCGCGCTCACCCTCATCCCGGCGCTGCTCGGCTTCGCCGGCGACAAGGTCGTGGGCCGCAAGCAGCGCAAGGCCGCCGCGGCCGGCCAGGAGAAGGACGGCGGCGACAAGCCGAACGCCGGCACCCGCTGGGCCCGCTTCGTCATCCGCCGCCCGCTGATGGTGCTGCTCGTCGGCGTCCTCGGCCTCGGCGCGATCGCCGTACCGGCCGCGTCCCTGGAGATGGGCCTGCCGGACGACGGCGTGAAGCCCACCTCGGCCACCGAGCGCCGCGCCTACGACCTGCTGTCCGACGGTTTCGGCCCGGGCTTCAACGGCCCGCTGCTCGTCGTCGTCGACGGCGACAAGGCCACCGCCGACAAGACCGTCTCCACGATCAAGGGCCTCGACGGCTGGGCGGCCGTCACGCCGCCGACGCCGAACAAGGCCGGCGACACCGCGATGATCACGGTGATCCCGAAGGACCGCCCGTCCTCCGTGGCCACCGAGGACCTCGTCCACGACATCCGCGGCGCGACCGGCGACGACGTGCTGGTCACCGGCGCCACCGCGATGAACATCGACTTCTCGCAGAAGATGAACGACGCGCTGCTGCCCTACCTCGCGCTGGTCGTCGGACTCGCCTTCCTGCTCCTCATGGTGGTCTTCCGCTCGGTCCTGGTGCCGCTGAAGGCGGCCCTCGGCTTCCTGCTGTCCGTGGTCGCCGCCCTCGGCGCGGTCGTCGCGGTCTTCCAGTGGGGCTGGCTGGGCAGCCTGTTCGGCGTCGAGCAGACCGGCCCGATCATGTCGATGATGCCGATCTTCATGGTGGGCGTCGTCTTCGGTCTCGCGATGGACTACGAGGTGTTCCTGGTCACGCGGATGCGTGAGGCGTACGTCCACGGCGCGCGTCCCGGCGAGGCCATCGTGACCGGCTTCCGGCACGGGGCCCGGGTGGTCACCGCCGCCGCGGTGATCATGATCGCGGTCTTCTCCGGCTTCATCGGCTCCAGTGAGCAGATGGTCAAGATGATCGGCTTCGGTCTGGCCGTCGCCGTCCTCTTCGACGCCTTCGTGGTGCGCATGGCCGTCGTGCCGGCCGTGCTCGCGCTGCTCGGCCACAAGGCCTGGTGGCTGCCGAAGTGGCTCGGCCGGGTGCTGCCCAACGTGGACGTCGAGGGCGAGGGCCTCGCGGCCGCCCAGGACGGCCGGGGCGCGGGCCACGGCCGGGACAAGGGCGACGGCGGAGGCCGGGACGAGGACCGGGAGCTGCTGTCGGTCTGAGCCGTCGAGCGCCCATCAGACCCCGGGGCCGCCGCTTGAGCGGGCGGTGCGCCCCGGATCGCGCCGGGACCTGTGGGGACGGGGACCCGACGCGGCGCGTACGCCGTCAGCGTGCCGACATCGGCGCGCGGGCGGCGTACGTGTGCTTGAGGAAGCGCAGCAGCGCGGTCGTGTCGAACTGCACGACCGCGACGCCGTCGTCCGTGTGGAACTCCACCACCGCCTGCACCCGCCCGCACGGCCACACGCCTATGTCCCCGCGCCGGGCGGGAGCGCGCAGGCCGGTCTCCAGGAGGGTGCGCGGGAAGGACCATTCGATGTTGCCGGGGAAGACGAAGCGGACGGTGGCGGGTTCGAAGCCGGGATCGAAGCGGAGAGCCACCGGCACCGGCCGGGAGAGCGGCGCGTCGCTGATGATCCGGCCTTTGGCGTGGTCCTCGACTGCGTGGTCGGCAGCGGCGCGGGGCATCGGCGGCTCCTCACACTCGTTCACGTCGTTAGTCCCTAATGTCCCACTTTTTGGCGGCGTGCGCCGGGCGGCCGCGGGCGCGCACCGCGAGGGCATGCTCTCCTCCTGACCTCATCACGCTCTTGCAAACGCTTCGCAGGAGCGCCGTATCATGCGAGACGTGCATGTACCTGACGGATTCATCAACGCCCCCGTATCGGCCGCGGCCGGTGTCGTCGCCGCCGGCGCCGTCGCCGTCAGCCTGCGCGGAGCCCGTAAGGAACTCGACGAACGGACCGCGCCGCTGGCCGGTCTCGTCGCCGCCTTCGTCTTCGCCGTGCAGATGCTCAACTTCCCGGTCGCGGCCGGGACCAGCGGACACCTCCTCGGCGGTGCGCTCGCGGCGATCCTCGTGGGTCCGTACACCGGCGTCCTGTGCATAGCCGTCGTCCTGCTCATGCAGGGCGTCCTCTTCGCCGACGGCGGCCTCACCGCGCTCGGCGTGAACATCACCGACATGGCCGTCGTGACCGTCGTCGTCGCCTACGCCCTCTTCCGCGGCCTGGTCCTCGTACTGCCCCGCAAGCGCGGCTCGGTGACCGTCGCCTCCTTCGTCGCGGCCCTCGTGTCCGTACCGGCCGCGGCCATCGCCTTCACCGCCATCTACGCGATCGGCGGCACCACCGACGTGCCGCTCGGCAAGGTCTTCACCGCCATGGCCGGCGTCCACGTCCTCATCGGCATCGGCGAGGCCGTCATCACCATGCTCACCGTCGGTGCCGTCATCGCCGTCCGCCCCGACCTCGTCCACGGCGCCCGGGGCCTGTCCGCCCCGCTGAAGCTGCGCGTGAACGGCGAGCTGGTCGACGCCGCCCCGGCCGCCGCGCCCGCGGCCACGCCCGTGGCGGCCCGCTCGCCGAAGAAGATCTGGATCAGCGGCGTCGTCACCGCCCTCCTCCTCGCCGGCTTCGTCTCCTTCTATGCCTCCGCCAGCCCCGACGGCCTGGAGAAGGTCGCCGCCGACCAGGGCATCGACGCCAAGGCCGAGCCGCACGCCGCCGCCGACTCCCCGCTCGCCGACTACGGCGTGAAGGACATTTCCGACGCCCGCCTGTCCGGCGGCCTCGCCGGCGTCATCGGCGTCGGCGCGACCCTCGCCGTCGGCAGCGGCGCCTTCTGGGCCGTCCGCCGCCGCCGGCACACGGACGCCGGGGCACGGGCCTGACATGGGAGCGGGGCACGCGCACAAGCTGTACCGACACGGGCACTCGCCGGTCCACGAGCTGCCCCCGCACACCAAACTCGCCGCCGTCTTCGCCTTCGTCGTCGTGGTCGTCGCCACGCCCCGCGAGGCGATGTGGGCCTTCGCGCTCTACGCGGTCCTGCTCGGCGCCGTCGTCGCGCGAGCCCGCGTCACGCCCGGCTTCCTGCTGAAGCGGCTGCTCATCGAGATCCCGTTCGTCGCGTTCGCCCTGCTCATGCCCTTCGTCGTGCCGGGCGAGCAGACCACCTTCCTCGGCGTCCCGCTCTCCGTCCCCGGCCTGTGGGACGCCTGGAACGTGCTCGCCAAGGGCACCCTCGGCGTCGCCGCCTCCGTGCTGCTCGCCGCGACCACCGAGCTGCGCGCCCTGCTCCTCGGACTCCAGCGGCTCAAGCTGCCGCCGCTGCTCGTCCAGATCGCCTCCTTCATGATCCGGTACGGCGACGTGATCACCGACGAGATGCGGCGGATGTCGATCGCCCGCCGCTCGCGCGGCTTCGAGGCCCGGGGCGTACGGCACTGGGGCGTCCTCGCCAAGTCCGCCGGCGCCCTCTTCATCCGCTCGTACGAGCGCGGCGAGCGCGTGCACCTCGCCATGGTCAGCCGCGGCTACACCGGGTCGATGCCGGTCATCGACGAGGTGACCGCCACCACGGCGCAGTGGCGCCGGGCCGCCGCGCTCCCGCTCTCCGCCCTCCTGATCTGCCTCCTCGGATGGACGCTATGACGACCACCTCTCCCTCCCTCGACGTACGCGGCCTCGCCTACGCCTACCCGGACGGCCACCAGGCCCTCTTCGGCGTCGACCTGACCGTCGGGCGCGGTGAGCGGGTCGCCCTGCTCGGCCCCAACGGCGCCGGCAAGACCACCCTCGTGCTGCACCTCAACGGCATCCTCACCGGCGGCGCGGGCGGCGTCTCGGTCGCCGGGCTGCCCGTGGAGAAGCGGAACCTGGCCGAGATCAGGCGCCGCGTCGGCATCGTCTTCCAGGACCCCGACGACCAGCTGTTCATGCCGACCGTCCGCGAGGACGTGGCCTTCGGGCCGGCGGCGGCCGGCGTCCGCGGCGCCGAGCTGGAGGCCGTGGTCCACCGGGCCCTGTCCCGGGTCGGCATGGCCGGCTTCGCCGACCGGCCCCCGCACCACCTCTCCTTCGGCCAGCGGCGCCGGGTGGCCGTGGCGACCGTGCTCGCCATGGAGCCGGAGATCCTCGTCCTCGACGAGCCGTCCTCCAACCTGGACCCGGCCTCACGCCGGGAACTCGCCGACATCCTGCGCTCCCTGGACGTCACCGTCCTCATGGTCACCCACGACCTGCCGTACGCCCTGGAGCTGTGCCCGCGCTCGGTGATCCTCAGCGAGGGCGTCATCGCCGCCGACGGGCCGACCGGCGAGATCCTGGCCGACGAGGAACTGATGGCACGGCACCGCCTGGAACTGCCGTACGGCTTCGTGCCCAGCTCCGTCGTCTGACGCACGGCGGACGGCGACGGCCCGCGGCGCACGGTCGACGGCGGCCGGTTCACGGCGCGCACGGTCGACGGCGGCCGGTTCACGGCGGCCGGGGCGCCACCCCGGAATCGGCGCGGCCCGCTTCCCGTTGCACCATGGGAGCCGGCCGGGACGACCGGCCGGATCGGTCAGGAGAGGAAGCGTGGGTCAGGTGGACGTCCAGGGCACGGTGGCGGCGGGATTCGAGCCGGTCAGGGACGCGTTCCTGCGCAACTTCGAAGAACGCGGCGAGCGGGGCGCGGCGGTCGCCGTCTACCGCGACGGCGCGAAGGTCGTCGACCTGTGGGCGGGGACCCGCGACGTCGACGGCGCGGCGCCCTGGGCCGTGGACACCGCCCAGATCGTCCGCTCCGCCACCAAGGGCGTCGCCGCCGCCGTGCCGCTGCTGCTGCACCAGCGCGGCCAGCTCGACCTCGACGCGCCCGTCGGCACGTACTGGCCGGAGTTCAAGGCGGCCGGCAAGGACCGGGTGACCGTACGGCAGCTGCTCGCGCACCGCGCCGGCGTCCCCGTGCTCGACCGCCCGCTGAGCCTCGCCGAGGCCGTCGACCTCGAGACCGCCACCGCCGCCATCGCCGCCCAGGCCCCCGCCTGGGAGCCCGGCACCGCCCACGGCTATCACGCCCACACCTTCAGCTGGCTGCTGTCCGGCCTGGTCCACCGGGTCACCGGCCGCACCATAGGCCGCTGGGTCGCCGAGGAGATAGCCCGCCCGCTCGGCCTCGACCTGTGGATCGGCCTGCCGGACGACGAGGCCCACCGGGTCGGGCGGGTCGGCCCCGTCGAGGAGACCGAGCCCGCCGACAGCCCGGCGCTGCGGCTGCGCCCCAAGCCGGCCGTCACCGCGGCCTACCGGGACCCCGGGTCGCTGACCCGCCGCGCCTTCGGCGTCATCGAGCCCGCGCCCGACGAGAACGACCCGGTCTACCGCGCCGCCGAGCTGCCCGGCTCGGCCGGCGTCGCCACCGCCCGCGCCCTCGCCCGCTTCTACGCCGCCACGCTCGGCCCGGTCGACGGCGGCGGCCCGCGCCTCTTCGCGCCGGCGACGCTCACCCTGGCCCGTACGGAGGAGTCGGCGGGCCCCGACCGGGTCCTCATCGTCGGCACCCGCTTCGGCCTCGGCCACATGCTCCACGGCCCGGCCTCGCCGCTCCTCGGACCGGGCTCCTTCGGCCATCCCGGCCGCGGCGGCTCGCTCGGCTTCGCCGACCCGGACACGGGCGTCTCCTTCGGCTACGTCACCAACGGCATGCGCAAGACGGTCACGGCCGACCCGCGCGCCCAGGCGCTGATCCGCGCGGTCCGCGCCTCCCTCTGACGGCGGACACCGCGCCGGGCGCGGCGTGGGGCCCTGTCAGCTCGCGTACAGCATCAGGCCGATGCCCACCACCATCAGGCCCGCGGCGGCGATCCGCGGGCCGCCGAAGCGTTCCTTGAAGAGGAGGGCGCCGATGGCCGCGCCGACGATGATCGAGGACTCGCGCAGGGCCGCGATCGGCGCCAGCGGCGCCTTGGTCTGGGCCCACAGCACGAAGCCGTAGGCCGCGACGGACATGGCGGCGGCGAGCAGGCCGCGGGCCGCGTAGGGGCGGAGTTGGGAGGCCAGGGCGGCGCGGCGGCGGTAGAAGGTGTAGGCCGGGATGGCGAGGCCCTCCAGGACCATCAGCCAGGCGATGTAGCCGAGCGGCGTCTGCGCCGCGCGGACGCCGACGCCGTCGACGACGGTGTACGCGGCGATGGCCAGGCCCGTCGCGCCCGCGGCGAGCAGCGCCGGCCAGTGCGGGCGGGCGCCCTTGCCGCGGATGCCCCACAGGGCGAGGCCGGTCAGGCCCGCGCAGGCGACGGCGACGCCGGCGAGCTGTCCCGCGTCCGGGATCTCGCCGACGAAGACCGCGGCGAGCAGCGTCACCACCAGCGGCGCCGTGCCCCGGGCGATCGGGTACATCTGGCCGAAGTCGCCGAGCGTGAAGGACTTCATCAGCAGCGCCATGTACGCCACGTGCAGCACGGCCGAGGCGATCAGGTACGGCCACGCCCCGGCCGCCGGCAGCGGCACGAAGCAGGCGGTGACGCCGCCGATGAGCGCACCGCCGCCGGATATCAGCGTGAAGGACAGCAGCTGGTCCTTGATGCGCGCGGCGATCGCGTTCCAGCTGGCGTGCGTGACGGCGGCCATCAGGACGGCCGCGGCGACGAGCGGCGTCACGCCGTGCGCTCGCGGACGTCCACCAGCGCGCCGCCCGCGTGCGCGACCAGCGTCTTCGGGTCGAGGGCGAAGACGGTGTGCGGGGTGCCGGCCGCCGCCCACACCACGTCGTGGTCGAGCAGCCCGCGGTCGGCGAGGACCCGGGTCCGGGTGCGGTGCCCGAACGGCGGCACGCCGCCGATCGCGTAGCCGGTCGTCTCCCGCACCAGCCGCGCGTCGGCGCGGGTGACCTCCGCCGCGCCCAGTTCCTGGCGCACCCGTTCCACGTCCACCCGCGAGGCGCCGTCCATCAGGACGAGCACCGGCACCCCGTCCGCCGCGAAGATCAGCGACTTCACGATCTCCGAGACCGCGCAGCCGATCGCGTCGGCGGCCTGCTGGGCGGTCCGGGTCTCGTCCGGGAAACGCCGCACCTCGACGTCGAGACCCAGCTCCTTCAGGGCCGCGGCGAACTGCGGATGGGCATCAGCGTGTGACGTCGTCATGGACCGCCACGCTATCGGTACGTGTAGCAGACACGCGACCGGGTTCCGGCCCGCCGCCAGGCGGGCCCGGGGTCGCCGTGTCGCGGGCCTAGTCCGCGTTCAGGACCTGCGCCACGATCGGGCCCGCCGCCGTCGCGCCGTGTCCGCCGCCCTCCACGACGGCCGCCGCGGCGAGGTCGTCCGCGAACGCCGTGAACCAGGAGTCCGAGGTCTCCTGGCCGTCGACCTCCGCCGACCCGGTCTTCGCGCCCTTGTCGCCGCGCACCGGGGCCATCGGCCCGACGGCCGTGCCGTAGCTCGCCGTCGCGGTGCGCCGCATCATCTCGCGCAGCTGCTGGGCGACGGACGCGGGCAGCCGGCGCTCGGCGACGGCGAGCGTGCGGTGGTCGACGTCCGGTGCGACGAGGTACGGCTGCCGGAAGACGCCCGCCTTCGCGGTCGCGGTGATCGAGGCGACGTTCAGCGGGTTCATCTGGACGGTGCCCTGCCCGATGTACTGGGCCGCCGCCTCGCCGCCGGTCGCCTCGGGGATCCTGCCGTCGAAGGACGTGATGCCGGTCTTCCACTCGAGGCCGATGCCGAAGACCTCCTTGGCCTCGCGGGCCAGCCCGAAGTCGTCGCCCTCGGTCTCCTTGACGTCGTCGATCTTCTTGATGAAGGCGGTGTTGCAGGAGCGGGCGAAGCTCACGGCGAACGGCTTGTCCGCCAGCGAGAAGCCGTCCAGGTTCTTGAAGGTCCGGCCGTAGTACGTGGCGGTCGGCGGGCACTCGGCGACCTGGTCGGCCTTCACCAGGCCCTTCTCCAGGAGCAGCGCGCCCGTGACGATCTTGAGCGTCGAGCCGGGCGCCTTCGTGCCCAGGAACGCCGTGTTGAAGCCGTTCGCCGGGTTGTTGGCGACCGCCCGCACCGCGCCGCTGCTCGGCTTGACCGCCACCACGGACGCGGAGCCGTACCGTTTCACCGCCTGCTCGGCCGCCGCCTGCACATCGGCGTCGATGGTCGTCTCCAGCCGGCCCGGCTCGCCCTTGGCCAGGGTCAGCAGGGTGGTGTCCGGCACGCCCTCGACGCCCGAGTCGACGAAGACCTCGACGCCCGGCCTGCCGCCCGCCGTCGACCCGTAGCGCTCGCGCAGCTGGTCCAGGACCGGCCCGAGCGACGGGTACTTCTCCGCCGTGAGCGGCCGGCCCTTGTGGTCGACGGCCTGGATCTCGCCCGACTTCGCGCCGCCGGTGCGGATCGACGCCGACTTCGAGGTCAGCTTCGGATGCAGCACGCCCGGCTTCCAGTCGACCAGCGGCCGGCCGGTCGTCAGACCGCGCACCACGCTGAGCCGCGAGCTGTACGTCCAGGGCTTGGTCACGCCCTCGTACGAGACGGTCGCCTTCACCGTGAACGGCACCGTCGTTCCGGCCGCGGGCCCGGGCGTGATCGTCACCTGGGAGACCTTCGCCTGCTCCCGGAAGCCGAGCAGGGCGGGACCGGAGCCGACCGGGTCGTTGGTGAGCTGCGCGGCCCGGTCGGACTCGCCGCCGGCCCAGGCCGCCAGGAAGTCCTTCGCGGTCGCCGTCACCTCCTCCGAGGTGACCGGCCCGGTCTTCTTCCCGCCCGTTCCGGACGTCGACACCGTGCCGCCGTCCGACCCGCCCGTGAGCCCGTTCCAGAGGTTGTAGCCCCCGTACCCGACCCCGCCCGCCACGACGACGAACACCCCGCCGACGATCGCGACCTTGACACCACTGCGCATGGCTGCGCCTCCCTCCCCCAGGTGTGCGGCCCCACGGCAGCCTAGAGGGCAGGAGTGTCACCGGCGACGGTCGTTACCGGAAAGCGACCAGGCCGTCTGTTTTCCGATGCGTGAAACGCCGCCGGCCGGTGACACCCAGGAGGTGTCTAGACCCAGGTGTCGAGCCACATCCTGTTGCGCCACTGGTCCAGCGGAATCGAAGTTCCCGTGTACAGCGGCCAGAAGTAAATGAAATTCCAGACGATGAGGAGAACCAGGACGCCCGCGCCCACCGCCCCGAAAGTGCGCCGTCTTTCCGAGGAACCCGCCGGCCCCACCATCGCCCCGATCATCATCGCCACCGCGAGACACAGGAACGGGACGAACACCACCGCGTAGAAAAGGAAAATGGTGCGTTCCTGGTAGAGCAGCCACGGCGCCCAGCCGGCCAGGACGCCGCACGCGATCGCGCCCGCGCGCCAGTCGCGGCGGAAGGCCCAGCGCCACAGCACGTACAGGAGCGCGAAGCAGGCCGACCACCACAGGAGCGGGGTGCCGAGCGCGAGGACCTCCTGGGCGCACTTCTCGGTGGCGCCGGCGGGGCAGCCCGCGGTGCCGGGCGCGGGCGACTCGTAGAAGTAGGAGACCGGGCGGCCGAGGACCAGCCAGCTCCACGGGTTGGACTCGTAGGTGTGCGGCGAGCTCAGGCCGACGTGGAACTTGTAGACCTCGGTCTCGTAGTGCCACAGGCTGCGCAGCCACTCCGGCAGGAAGCCCCAGGTCCCGCCGCCGTTCAGCTTGTCCTGCTCGGCGGCCCAGTGCCGGAAGTAGCCCTTGTCGGTGAAGATCCAGCCCGACCAGGACACCAGATACGTGGCGATCGCCACCGGCACCACCGACACGAACGCCGGCACCAGGTCGCGCCGGACCACCGCCGCGACCGGACGCATGGCACCGGCCGTGCGGCGCGCGCCCAGGTCCCACAGCACGGTCATCAGGCCGAAGCCGACCATGATGTAGAGGCCGTTCCACTTGGTGCCGGCGGCCAGGCCCAGCATCACGCCCGCCGCGAGCCGCCACGGCCGCCAGCCCAGGCGCAGGTGCTGCGCGACGTCCGCGTCCGGCCGCAGCAGGCCGTCGTCCGGGTCGACCGGGAGCGCCGCGGCGAGCCGGGCCCGCGCCCGGTCGCGGTCGACGACCAGACAGCCGAACGCGGCGAGCACGAAGAACATCAGCACCTGGTCGAGCAGCGCCGTGCGGCTCATCACGAAGTGCAGCCCGTCCACGGCGAGCAGCAGGCCCGCCAGGCAGCCCAGGAACGTCGAGCGGAAGAGCCGCCGGCCGATCCGGCACAGCATCAGCACCGACAGCGTGCCGAGCAGCGCCACCATGAAGCGCCACCCGAACGGCTCGAAGCCGAACAGCTTCTCGCCGACGCCGATCACCCACTTGCCGACCGGCGGGTGGACCACGTATCCCGGGTCGATCGGCACGAGCACCGAGCCCGGGTCGCTCAGGATCGTCTTGTCGATGTCCTTCGGCCACGCGCCCTCGTAGCCCTGGTTGATCAGGGCCCAGGAGTCCTTGGCGTAGTACGTCTCGTCGAATATCACCGCGCGCGGCCTGCCCAGGTTCCAGAACCGCAGCAGCCCCGCGACCAGCGCGACGAGCAGCGGTCCGCCCCAGGCGGCGAGCCGCCACACCCGGTGGGCGGTGCCCGGGGAGATCCCGAGCAGCGACCACAGCCGCGGCGACGGCCGGGTGTACGGCGGGACGAGCCGTTCCCGCAGGCCGATGGACAGGGAACTCCGACCGGCCGGGCGGTAGCCGTGGCGCCGCAGTCTCCGCTGCCACGAAGAGGGCTCGGCCACGGTCGGTGCCACGGGGTGCTGACCCTCCAGGGCCTCGGGTGCGGTACTGGTCACCGCGCCATCGTAGGGAACGCGCCTGTGCGCGTCGCCTGTCCGGGCGCGGAGCCGCGCCGGTGTCGGGCCGGGCGGGCGGCGCAGGGCGGCCGAGGGCGGCCGAGGGCGGCCGCGGGCACGGCGGGGCGGTCACCGGCGACGCGACCGGGCGGCGGGCGGTCCGGCGGCCGGGCGGCGAGGATGTCCGAGCGGGCTGGGAGGATGGCCGTGTGACAGGAACGCTGGTACTCGCAGGCACCCCCATCGGCGACATCGCGGACGCGCCGCCCCGGCTCGCGACCGAACTGCAGAACGCGGACATCGTGGCCGCGGAGGACACCCGCAGGCTGCGCGGACTGACCCGCGCGCTCGGCGTCCACACCACGGGCCGGGTCGTGTCCTACTTCGAGGGCAACGAGTCCGCCCGCACGCCCGAGCTGGTCGAGGCGCTGGCCGGCGGCGCCCGCGTCCTGCTGGTCACCGACGCCGGCATGCCGTCCGTCTCGGACCCCGGATACCGCCTGGTCGCGGCCGCCGTCGAGCAGGACATCAAGGTCACCGCCGTGCCGGGCCCGTCCGCCGTGCTCACCGCGCTCGCCCTGTCCGGGCTGCCCGTGGACCGCTTCTGCTTCGAGGGCTTCCTGCCGCGCAAGGCCGGTGAGCGGCTCGGCCGGCTGCGCGAGGTCGCGGGCGAGCGCCGCACCCTCGTCTACTTCGAGGCCCCGCACCGGCTCGACGACACCCTCGCCGCGATGGCCGAGGTCTTCGGCGCGGAGCGCCGGGCCGCCGTGTGCCGGGAGCTGACCAAGACGTACGAGGAGGTCAGGCGCGGCCCGCTGGCCGAGCTGGTGGAGTGGGCGAAGGAGGGCGTACGGGGCGAGATCACGGTCGTCGTCGAGGGCGCCCCGGAGACCGGGCCCGCCGAGCTCGACGCCGAGGAGCTGGTGCGCAGGGTGCGGGTGCGCGAGGAGGCGGGCGAGCGGCGCAAGGAGGCCATCGCGGCGGTCGCCGCCGAGGCCGGCATTCCCAAGCGCGAGGTGTTCGATGCCGTCGTGGCGGCAAAGAATGCGGCGGCGCCGGGCCCCGGAAACGGTAAAGGACTAACCTGAAAGGCAAAGCGGAACCCGGCGGCGGGCCCGCTCGAAGGCCTTTTGGGCAAGGAAACGCCAAACTGCGTCCATGGTTCTTCCGACGCTGATGCGTTCCGGCCGAAAAAGGCGTCCACTGGATCAGTGGAGAGGAGCTGGAATGAGTGAGATCACCGGCACCGGAACGCCCGTCGCCCATGAGGCCTACGCCTTCGCCTGCATGAGATGCGGATACGGCTGGGAGCAGGCGTACGAGATAGAGCACCACGTGGACGCGCGTGGGCACGAGTACGTCGTCTACAAGGCCGACGGAGCGCGGGTCCCGTCGCCGTTGTCGAGGCCGACCTGCATGAACTGCGGCAGTCACGTCGTGCGGATCATGCGGGCGGGCCAGGTGTCCTCGGTGCTCGACCTGATGGCCGCGACCGAGCGCCACAGCCGTGGGGCCCGGGCGGCGCGACCGGTGGGTCCGGCCGGGCCGATCGGCCAGGAGCTGACCGAGGACGACGCCGTGGGCCCCGAGGGCGCCCAGGGCTCCGAGCCCGACAAGCCCCCGGTCCCGCACCACTGGCACCTCTCCGACCTGCTGCACCCGTTCCGGCCCCGCCGGTAGTCCCCGCTCCGTCCACCCGGGCATCCGCCGGGGCGTCCGGCCCGGCATCCGCCCCGGCGTCGGCCCGGGCGTCCGTCCCGGCGGTATTCCTTCGCCCGTGAACTCATGGCCCTCGTACGATCGGGGCCATGAGTTCCAAGGACGCCCCGCCGCCGCTGCCCGAGCCCCTGCTGGTCCCGGTCGCGGACTCGCACACCCACCTCGACATGCAGTCCGGCACCGTCGAGGAGGCCCTCACCAAGGCCGCCGCCGTCGGCGTGACGACGGTCGTCCAGGTCGGCTGCGACATCAAGGGCTCGCAGTGGGCCGCCGAGACCGCCGCCCGGCACGAGCACGTCCACGCCGCCGTCGCCCTGCACCCGAACGAGGCGCCCCGGATCGTCCTCGGCGACCCGGACGGCTGGTCGCGGCAGGGCGCCCGCGAGGCGGGCGGCGACGCGGCGCTCGACGACGCCCTCGCCGAGATCGACCGGCTCGCCGCCCTGCCGTACGTCCGCGCCGTCGGCGAGACCGGCCTTGACCACTTCCGCACCGGTCCCGGGGGCATGGCCGCGCAGGAGCGTTCCTTCCGCGCCCACATCGAGATCGCCAAGCGGCACGGCAAGGCCCTGGTCATCCACGACCGCGAGGCCCACGCCGACGTGCTGCGCGTCCTCGACGAGGAAGGCGCGCCCGAGCGGACGGTCTTCCACTGCTACTCCGGCGACGCCGAGATGGCCGAGATCTGCGCCGCCAAGGGCTATTACATGTCCTTCGCCGGCAACGTCACCTTCAAGAACGCCCAGCCGCTGCGCGACGCCCTCGCCGTCGCCCCGCTGGAGCTCGTCCTGGTCGAGACCGACGCGCCGTTCCTGACGCCCGCGCCCTACCGGGGCCGGCCGAACGCCCCGTACCTCATCCCGGTGACCGTCCGGGCGATGGCGGCGGTGCGCGGCATCACGGAGGAGGAGCTGGCCGAGGCCATCGGCGCGAACACCGCCCGCGCCTTCGACTACTGACCCTCAGATAACGGTTACGCAACGTAGCCGGGTCGTTTTGGAGAGTGACCGGCCGCACGGCTAGGGTCCGGGCCTCGTGAGCACTTCGCATCGGTCCGGGGCACGCCGGGCCGCCCGGCGGCGCAAAGCGCGCCCGTCCGCCGGCGAGGGACTGCGGCGGATCGTCCCGCAGGCCCTCGTCGTCGCCTTCCTCGCCGGCGGCACCAGCGCCTTCGTCGTCAACGACAAGTCCGTCCGGCTCTCCGTCGACGGTGTCCCGCGCACCCTGCACACCTTCGCCGACGACGTCGACGAGCTGCTCGCCGACGAGGGCCTGGCGGTCGGCGAGCACGACATCGTCGCGCCCGCGCCCGGCACCGCGCTCGGCGGCGGCGACGAGGTCGTCGTCCGCTACGGGCGGCCGGTCGCCCTCACCCTCGACGGCCGCCGCCGCCAGGTGTGGACCACCGCCCGCACCGTCGACGGCGCCCTGCGCCAGCTCGGCGTGCGCGCGGAGGGCGCCTATCTGTCGGTGTCCCGCGCGGCCCCGATCTCCCGCCAGGGCCTCGCCCTCGACGTCCGCACCGAGCGCGCGGTCACTCTGCTGGCCGACGGCCGCGAACGGACCGTCCGCACCAACGCGGCCACCGTCCGCGAGGCCGTCGAGGAGGCCGGGATCACGCTCTCGGGCCAGGACACCACCTCCGTACCGCTCGACTCCTTCCCGCGCGACGGCCAGACGATCACCGTGCTGCGGATCACCGGCACCCGCGAGATCCGCGAGGAGCCCGTGCCGTACGCCGTCGAGCGGACCCGGGACCCGGAGCTGTTCGCCGGGACCGAGGTCGTCGAACGGCGGGGCGTGCCGGGCGTGCGCCGCGTCACGTACGCCCTGCGGACCGTCAACGGCGTCCGGCAGAGGCCGCGCCGGATCGCCGAGGAGACCGTCCGCGAACCCGTCACCCAGCAGGTCCGGGTCGGCACCCGCCCGCTGCCCAGCTCCGTCGCCGGAGCCGACGGCCTGAACTGGGGCGCGCTCGCCGCCTGCGAGTCCGGCGGCCGCCCGAACGCCGTCGACCCGTCCGGCACCTACGGCGGCCTCTACCAGTTCGACCCGGGCACCTGGCACGCCCTCGGCGGCTCCGGCACGGCCCAGAACGCCCCGGCCGCGGAGCAGACCTTCCGGGCGAAGAAGCTCTACGTCCAGCGCGGGGCGAGCCCCTGGCCGCACTGCGGCCGCCGGTTGTACGGGTGAGGCCCCGGCACGCCCGGGCGCGACCCCGGCCCGGTGCGGCCGGCCGCTGGGGCACCGGCCGACAGGGCCTAGGCTGTAGCGGTGAGCACCACCACTGGCCCCGACGGCCCCGACGCCCTCCTCGGCCCCGCCGACATCCGTGAGCTGGCCGCCGCACTCGGCGTGCGGCCCACGAAGCAGAAGGGCCAGAACTTCGTCATCGACGCCAACACCGTGCGGCGGATCGTCCGCACGGCCGAGGTCCGGCCCGACGACGTGGTCGTGGAGGTGGGCCCCGGGCTCGGGTCCCTCACCCTCGCGCTCCTGGAGGCCGCGGACCGCGTGACGGCCGTCGAGATCGACGACATCCTGGCCGCCGCCCTGCCCGCCACCATCGCCGCGCGCATGCCGGAGAAGAAGGACCGCTTCGCGCTGGTCCACTCCGACGCGATGCACGTCCAGGAGCTCCCGGGCCCGGCGCCGACGGCCCTGGTGGCCAACCTGCCGTACAACGTCGCCGTGCCCGTGCTGCTGCACATGCTGGAGCGCTTCCCGAGCATCGAGCGCACGCTCGTCATGGTGCAGTCCGAGGTCGCCGACCGGCTCGCCGCCCAGCCCGGCAACAAGGTGTACGGCGTGCCGTCGGTGAAGGCCAACTGGTACGCGGAGGTCAAGCGGGCCGGCGCCATCGGCCGCAACGTCTTCTGGCCCGCGCCCAACGTCGACTCCGGTCTGGTCTCCCTGGTGCGGCGCACCGAGCCCGTGGCCACCAGCGCCTCCCGCAAGGAGGTGTTCGCGGTCGTCGACGCGGCCTTCGCCCAGCGCCGCAAGACGCTGCGCGCCGCGCTCGCCACCTGGGCGGGCTCGCCCGCGGCGGCCGAGGCGGCCCTGGTGGCCGCCGGGATCTCGCCGCAGGCGCGGGGCGAGGCCCTGACGGTGGAGGAGTTCGCGCGGATCGCCGAGAACAAGGGAGCGGGACAGCGGTGAGCACGGGTACGGGTCACGAGGACGCGCTCGCAGACACGGACACCACCGGCGCCCGCACCGGCACCGGCGCCCGCACCGGCTCCGCCGGCCGGTCCCGGGCCGTCACCGTGCGCGTGCCCGCCAAGGTCAACGTGCAGCTCGCGGTCGGCGGCGCCCGGCCCGACGGGTTCCACGACCTCGCCAACGTCTTCCTCGCCGTGTCCCTCCACGACGAGGTCACCGCGACGCCCGCCGCGACGCTGACCGTCACCTGCGAGGGACCCGACGCCGACCAGGTGCCGCTCGACCGCACCAACCTGGCCGCGCGGGCCGCCGAACTCCTGGCCGCCCGGCACGGCATCGCGCCCGACGTCCACCTGCACATCGCCAAGGACATCCCGGTGGCCGGCGGCATGGCGGGCGGCAGCGCCGACGGCGCCGGCGCCCTGCTCGCCTGCGACGCGCTGTGGGGCCTGAACTCCTCGCGCGCCGAACTCCTGGAGATCTGCGCCGAGCTGGGCAGCGACGTGCCCTTCAGCCTCGTCGGCGGCGCCGCCCTCGGCGTCGGCCGCGGCGAGCGGCTGACCGAGCTCCCGGTCGGCGGCACCTTCCACTGGGTGTTCGCGGTCGCCGACGGCGGTCTGTCCACGCCCGCGGTGTACGGCGAGTTCGACCGGCTGGGCGACGGCGTGACCGTGCCCGATCCGGAGGCGTCCCCGGCCCTGCTCGACGCGCTGCGCACCGGCGACACGGGCGCCCTCGCCGGCGCCCTCGCCAACGACCTCCAGGCCGCGGCGCTCTCCCTGCGGCCGTCGCTCGCCGCGACCCTCGCGACCGGCACCGACGCCGGCGCGCTGGCCGCGCTGGTGTCCGGCTCGGGGCCGACGACCGCGTTCCTGGTGAAGGACGCGGAGGCCGCCGAGTCGGTCGCCGCGGCCCTGATCGCCTCCGGCACCTGCCGGACGGCTCGGGTGGCGACCTCCCCGGCGGCCGGGGCCACCGTCCTCGACCGGGCCTAAGCCCTGGCCGGCTACAGCTTGTTCTTCGAGATGCGGGCCAGCAGCAGGTTCGGGTCCGGGTTCGGCACGAAGTAGCCCGCGCTGGTCACGTACACCTTCTTGGCGTGCACCGCCACGGAGGTCGGGTTGGACAGACCGTCCGCCGCGGTCAGGACGGTCTTGTGGCTGCCGTCGGGGCGGACGAGTTCCAGCTCGCTGTCCAGGACGAGCGCGGCGAGGACCGTGTCGCTGTGCCCGGTGAAGGCGAAGTCGTCGATGCCGACGAGCCCGGTCGCCCGGGTCTCGATCGGGCCGGCGGCATGGTCGGGCCCGGGGCCGACCGGGATGCGCAGCAGGGCCGAGGCGGCGGTGTTGGACACCCAGACGGCGCCGTCGTGGATCTTGAGGCCGTTGGCGCCGAAGGGCAGGTCCGCGGACGGCTCGAGGGCGGGCCCGGAGGCCCACACCGTGGGCTCGTCGCCGTTCACCGGCACCCGCCACACCACGCCGCGCGCCGAGTCCGCGACGTACAGGACGCCGCACCGCTCGTCGAGTGCGATGCCGTTGGGCAGCCCGTCGGCCGGCAGGTGCGCGATCTGCTCCAGCGCGCCGTCGGTGGCGATGCGCCAGATGCCGGTCTCCTCGGTGCCGGTGGCGTAGGCGACGTACAGCGTGCCGTCGTGGGCGCGGGCGATGCCGGTGGCGATGGCGGCGCCGATGTTGGGCGTCTGCGGGTTCGCCACGGGAGGCAGTTCGGCGACGGGCTCCCGGTCGCCGTGGTGGTCGACGCGGACGACCTCGTGCGCGTAGGCGAGCGTGATGTCGGCGGAGCCGTCCGGTTCGAGGGCGATGTTCTCGGGTGTCTCGCCGGCGCCGAAGTCGAAGTGGGCGACGACGTGCGGATCCGTCACGGTGGGATCGGCGGCGGACGCGGGTCCCGCGGCGAGCATGCCGAGGGCGGCGCCGGCCGCGAGCGCGGTGGCCGGCCGGGCCAGACGAGGGAGGCGGGCCAGTCGGGGGAGGCGGGCCAGTCGGGGGAGGAGGGGGAGGCGGGTCATGGGTCTCTCCTTGTGAGGGTGCGACACCAGACGAAGATGACGGTCCGCGGGGCCGGCCGTGCGGCAGCCCGGGCCGCGAGGTCGCCCGCGCGGCGCACCGGGGCCAGCCATCCGTACTCATACGCGAGTTGAGTATCCGAGCGGTGCCGGGTCGGGGCACGGGAGCGGCACCGTGCCCGTATGGGAATCAGCGGAGAGCGCGACGACAGCGGAGGGGCCGGCGGATCCGGTGGAGGCGGTGGCATCGCCGAGACCGCCGAGAACGGCGAAACCGGCGAAACCGGCACAACCGGCCGAGGCGGCTTTCGGCGGAAGGGTGCCGTCGGTGCCCGCGCCCGCGATCTCGCCGCCGCCACGCCCGCGACCCGTGACCGCTACGTCGACCTGCTGCGGGTCGCCTCGCTCGCGGTGGTCGTGCTCGGCCACTGGCTCATGGCCGCCGTCACGCCGGACGGGCAGGTCGGCAATCTGCTCGCCGTCGTGCCCGGCCTCCAGATCCTGACCTGGGGCCTCCAGGTCATGCCGGTGTTCTTCTTCGTCGGAGGCTTCGCGCACGCGCTCGCCCACCGTTCGCGCCCGCGGTACGCCGCCTTCCTGCGGGCCCGGCTGCAGCGGCTGCTGCGCCCGACGACGGTCTTCATCGCCGTGTGGGGCGTGCTCGCGCTCGCCGTCCAGCTGCTCGGCGCGGACCGGGGCCTGACCGGGGTGGCGCTGCGGCTCGTCACCCAGCCGCTGTGGTTCGTCGGCATCTATCTCGCGATGGTCGCCTTCACGCCGCCGCTGCTGCGGCTGCACGGACGGTGGGGCTGGGGCGCGTTCGGCGCGCTCGCGGCGGGTGCGGTCCTGGTGGACGTGCTGCGGTTCGCGGCCGGCGTGCCGTACGTGGAGTTCCTCAACTTCGCGCTGGTGTGGCTGGCGGTCCATCAGCTCGGCTTCCTGCGCGCGGACGGCATGATCCGCCGCCCCGCGCTGCTCGCCGCCGCGGGCCTCGCGGGAGCGGGACTGCTGGTCGCCCTCGGGCCGTATCCGCTGTCCATGGTCGGCATGCCGGGCGAGGAGGTCTCCAACATGGCCCCGCCCACGCTCGCCCTGCTCTGCCACGGCCTGTGGCTGGTCGGCGCGGTGGAGCTCCTGAAGGGCGCGGGAGCGCGGTTCGCGGCGCGGGCGCGGGTGTGGCGGGCGGTGGTCGCGGCGAACGGCATCGCGATGACCGCGTTCCTGTGGCACCTGACGGCGATGCTCGGCGTGTACGGGATGCTGCTCGCCCTCGGCGTCCGGCTGCCCGCACCGGCAACGGCGGCCTGGTGGGCACAGGTCCCGCCGCGGCTCGCCGCCGCGGCCGTCCTCACCGCGGTGCTGGTCGCCGTCTTCCGCCGCGCCGAGCGGCCGGTGCCGCCCGCCCCGGCGTCCGGCTCGGGCGGTCCGGTCGCCGCCGTCGGCGTCACGCTCGCGCTGTTCGGCGTGCTCGGCCTGTCGATGACCGGCTTCGGCGGCCTCCTGGAGGGCCGCACGGCGACCCTGGTCGCGGTCCGGGTCACCGCGCCGGCGGCCGTGGCGATGGCGCTCGCCGGCTGGTTCCTGGTGGAACGGGCGGGCCGCTCCCGGCCCCGGCCCCGGCCCCGGTCCTGACGGTTCTTCCCAAGGCTCTTCCCGACGGCTCTTCCCGACGGGTCTTCCCGACGGTTCTTCCTAACGGCTCTTCGCGAGCGCGGCCTCGAAGCCGTCCAGGGTGGCCCGCAGGCCGAAGGAGAAGGCGTCGTCGGGGCCCGCGGTGTACGTCGCCGCGGCCGGGTCGTCGAGGCGGGCGCGCAGGCGCGGGAAGGCCTTGGCGACCTCGGCGGCGGCGGCCATGGTGTCGGCCAGTTCCTTCTCGGGGTCGCCGCTCTTGCTCAGGCGACGGGTGAGGGAGACCTGGGCGGCCGCGCCGAGGGCGCTGCCGAGGACGTAGACGAAGACGGCGGCCGCGGCCCGGTCGGCGTCGGCGGGCGAGAAGCCCGCCTTCTCGTACAGGGCCAGGCTGTGGTCGTCGTGGCGGGACTTGCCGGGCCCGTAGAGCAGGTGGCTGCCGAAGGCCTGGCCGAGCCACGGATGTCGGGTGAGCATCGCGTGCATGCTGCCGGCCATCGCCGTGGCGGCGGCCCGCCAGTCCATGGCGTCGAGGTCGGGCAGTTCGACCTCGGTCCACACCGCGTCGCCGGCCAGCCGGACCAGCTCGTCCTTGGTCTTGATGTGCCAGTAGACGGCGGTGGCGGCGGTGCCGAGTCGGGCACCGAGGCTGCGCATGTTGAGGCCGTCGAGTCCCTCCTCGTCGAGGAGCTCGATGGCGGCGCGGACGATCTGGTCGGGCGTGAGCGTGCTTCGGGCCATGGACACACTCTACTTGAACAAAGTTCAGGCGCCTCCTCGGGCCTTCCCGAGCGTGCAGCCGTGGGCCTTCGCCGAGCGCGTGGCGAAGGACTTCAAGGCGGCGCGCAGCGCGGGCTGGTCCAGGGCCAGGCGGTCGCCGGCGGGAGAGACCTCGTAGACGGCGCGGGTCGGGGCATGGGCGCAGTCGGCCCACAGGACGTAGCGGCCGTCCGGGGCGTCGGTGGGCCCGTCGGCCGTCGGGAGGTCTTCGAGGCGGTCCTCGACGACGCGGTGGAGGGCGGGGCCGTAGGAGGCGGTGAAGGTGTAGAGCGGGGCGCCCTTCAGGCCGCCGAGCGTGCAGCCCTCCTGCGGCTTGGGGCCGGCGAGGGTCTCGACGGCCGTACGGACGCCCCAGCGCGCGGCGGTCGGGGCGTCCAGGATGCCGGCGCAGCTGCCGGAGACCGAGCCGAAGGGCCTGTGGTCCCAGGCGTTCACCGAGACGCCGACCTCCCGCACCGGCGTGCCCTCGGTGACCTCGCAGCCCTGCTGCCGGGCGTAGGCGGCCGCCGTCCGGGTCAGCACGCCGACGAGGGCGGCCCGGGCCTCCGGGCGGCCGAAGTCGGCGGCGCGGTCGATCCGCGCGCTGGCCTCGGCGGCGAACCCGCCGCCCGCCTCGTCGCCCGCCTCGTCGCCCGCCTCGTCGCCCGCCTCGGCTCCCGCCGTGCCCCCCGTCCTGTCGCCCGCCTTGTCGTTGTCGCAGGCGAGGAACAGCGAGGCGGTCGCCTCGCCCCGGTCGTCGGAGTCCGCGTCGGGATCGAAGGCGAAGCCGCCGGTCCAGCCGTGGCCGAGCGGCGCGTCGGTGGCCGACGCCTCCACGTCGGCGAAGCGGTCCGCCAGCTCGCTCACCGTCACGCGCACGTCGATGCGGCCGTCCGCGTCGTCGTCGACCTCGCCGACCCGGCACTGCCACCAGCGGATGCCGTGGTCGTCCTGCCGGATCTCGGCGGTCACCTCCGCGCCGCCGACCAGGTCGCGTACCGCTTCCGCCGCCAGCGTCCCGTCGCAGGCCGAGTCCAGGGCCCGGTCGTGGCGCCACTCGTCCCAGCCGCCCGACAGCCAGAACAGGCCGCCCGCCACGACCACGGCGCCCGCCGTGACCGCCGCCGTGAGTTTCAGCCTCCGGTGACTCAACTCCACACCTTTCCCAGGATCCTCGTGTCGCGGCAGCCGTGGGCCGCGTCCAGATAGCGCCGGAGCAGCGCGTCCGCCTGCGCCGGCAGGCCGGCCGGCTCCTTGGCGGTCAGGCTCACCCGGTGCAGGGCCGGGCCGCCGGCGCACCGGGACTCCGCCCACGCGGCGAGCGTGGCGGTCCGCCCGTTCTTCGGCGGGGCGGCGGCGGCGTCCAGGGCGGCGAGCTCCCGCCCGTACGCGGTCCGCGCCTCCGGCAGGACCTCGCCCCACCAGCTCGCCGAGGTCACGCCGACCGTCCGCGCGCCCTTCAGGGCACCGGTCCAGCAGGCCCGGGCCCAGGCGTGGGCGGCGCCGTCGGCCGGCTGTCCGGTCGGCCGCCAGCCGGCGCCGAGGTACGCGGGCCGGAACCAGCCGCAGGCCTCCGCCTCGCCCTTCTTCCCGGCCGCGTCCTCGGCCTCGTCGTCCGGGCGCGGCGCCGGGCGCACGTCGGCGGGCCGCACCGGGGCGCCGCCGCAGCCGTACCGCTCGCGCAGCCGGTTCGCGACGGCGGCGACCGCCAGGCCGACCTCGTCGACCGTGTCCGCGCCGGCCTCGTCGCCGGACAGCGTCCCGTGGACACGGAAGCTCGTCACCGGCCGGGGCACGCCGGGCAGACCGGCCGGGCAGGCCACCACGGTCTGCGCGTCGGCCCGCTCGTACTCCTCGGACCAGCCCGGCGCGCGCTCGTACGGATCGCCGGTGAGGTCCTCGACCCGTACGCCCTTCAGCGGGGCGTCGAGCACCGGCACCGCCGTCACCCGCAGCGCCGCGCCCTCCTCGCCGCCCACACCGCAGTCCGTCAGGTCGCGCGGTCCCGGCGCGGCCCGCACCCGCCACCACTCGTCGTCCGGCAGCAGCCCGCGCACCGCCTCCCGCGGCAGCACTCCGCCGCAGGCCCGCGCCAGCGCGTCCTCGTTGTTCCATTCCCGGCGCTCGGCCCGCACCAGCACGAAACCCGCGATCACCGCCGCCGCCAGCACCGCGACCGTCGCCTGCGGCAGCCACCGGTGCTCGCGGAAGCGCGCCCATGCCGATCCGGTCATCGAAGTCCCCGTCCCCGTCGTCGCACTCGCGAACGAATCACCGCACGCTATCCCACCCGTCCCGCCCGTCTACCCTGGAGTCGATCGATCCCCCGGTACAGGAGTGAAATGGCCGTCAACCTGGTCAATGTCGAGTCCGTCAGCAAGGTGTACGGCACCCGTGCCCTGCTCGACGGGGTGTCCCTCGGCGTCTCCGAGGGGGACCGGATCGGCGTCGTCGGGCGGAACGGCGACGGCAAGACCACCCTCATCCGCATGCTGGCCAAGCTGGAGGAGGCCGACACCGGCCGCGTCACGCACAGCGGCGGACTGCGGCTCGGCGTGCTCACGCAGCACGACTCGCTCGACCCGAAGGCCACCATCCGGCACGAGGTCATCGGCGTCATGGCCGACCACGAGTGGGCGGGCAGCGCCAAGATCCGTGACGTGCTCACCGGCCTGTTCGGCGGGCTCGACCTGCCCGGCTTCGAGCAGGGCCTCGACACCGTCATCGGCCCGCTGTCCGGCGGCGAGCGGCGGCGCATCGCGCTGGCCAAGCTGCTCATCGAGGACCAGGACCTGATCGTCCTCGACGAGCCCACCAACCACCTCGACGTCGAGGGCATCGCCTGGCTGGCCGGCCACCTCCAGGCCCGCCGCTCCGCGCTCGTCTGCGTCACCCACGACCGCTGGTTCCTCGACCAGGTCTGCACCCGCATGTGGGACGTGCAGCGCGGCAGCGTGTACGAGTACGAGGGCGGCTACTCCGACTACGTCTTCGCCCGCGCCGAGCGGGAGCGGATCGCCGCCACCGAGGAGGTCAAGCGCCAGAACCTGGTCCGCAAGGAGCTCGCCTGGCTGCGCCGCGGCGCGCCGGCCCGCACCTCCAAGCCGCGCTTCCGCATCGAGGCCGCCAACGCGCTCATCGCCGACGTGCCGGAGCCCCGCGACACCAGCGAGCTGATGAAGTTCGCCAACGCCCGCCTCGGCAAGACGGTCTTCGACCTCGAGGACGTCAGCGTCACCGCCGGTCCGAAGAGCCTGCTCAAGCACCTCACCTGGCAGCTCGGCCCCGGCGACCGCGTCGGTCTGGTCGGCGTCAACGGCGCCGGCAAGACCTCGCTCCTGCGCGCCCTGGCCGATGCCGCCGTCACCGACGGGGACATCCAGCCCGCCGCGGGCCGCATCGTCGTCGGCAAGACCGTCCGGCTCGCCTACCTCTCCCAGGACGTCACCGAACTCCCCGCCCAGCTGCGCGTCCTGGAGGCCGTGCAGCAGATCCGCGACCGGGTCGACCTCGGCAAGGGCCGGGAGATGACGGCCGGCCAGCTGTGCGAGCAGTTCGGCTTCTCCAAGGAGAAGCAGTGGACGCCGGTCGGCGACCTGTCCGGCGGCGAGCGGCGCCGGCTCCAGCTGCTGCGGCTCCTCATGGACGAGCCCAACGTGCTCTTCCTCGACGAGCCCACCAACGACCTCGACATCGAGACCCTCACCCAGCTGGAGGACCTCCTCGACGGCTGGCCCGGCTCGATGATCGTCATCTCCCACGACCGGTTCTTCATCGAGCGCACCACCGACCGCACCTTCGCGCTGCTCGGCGACCAGACCCTGCGGATGCTGCCGCGCGGCATCGACGAGTATCTGGAGCGGCGGCAGAAGATGATCGAGGCCGCCGCCCCGGCGCCGGCGCCCGCCCCGGTCAAGGAGAAGTCGGCCGCCGACGCCCGCGCCGCGAAGAAGGAGCTGCAGAAGGTCGAGCGGCAGCTCGACAAGCTCTCCGAGAAGGAGACCAAGCTGCACGCCCAGATCGCCGAACACGCCACCGACTTCGAGAAGGTGGCGAAGCTGGACGCCGAGCTGCGCGAACTCGCGGGTGAGCGCGAGGAGTTGGAGATGCGCTGGCTCGAACTCGCCGAAGACGCGTAGAGATGTCGTAGAGGACGCGTAACGAGGGCATCACGGGCCGGTCCTCCCTTGGGTACAAGGGACGGACCGGTCACTTTTGCGCCAAGCCGTGAGTGGTAGAAAGAAAACCCGCTCACATCAAGGGGGAAGCGCTGATGACCCAGCCGCCCAGCAACCAGCCGCCGGGAGGCTTCGGCGCGCCCGATCCGAACGCGCCCGGCGCGAACCAGGGCAACGTGCCTCCGGTTCCGCCGATGCCGCCGCAGGCTCCGCCCGTTCCGCCGCAGGCGCCGCCGGTGCCTCCGCAAGGCGCGCCGCAGTCGCCGCCGCAGGCTCCGCCCGCCCAGCCCGGCCCGTACGGCTATCCGCAGCAGGCGCCCGCCCAGCCGGGCCCCTACGGCTATCCGCAGCAGGCGCCCGGCCCGTACGCCCAGCAGCCCGGCCCCTACGGCCAGCAGAACCCTTACGGCGGCTACCCGGCCACGCCCATGGCGCCGGCGCCCGCCCCGGGCGGCGGCGGCAAGAACCCGTTCAAGGGCAAGCCCGGCGCGATCATCGCCGCGGCCGTCGCCGGTCTGCTGCTCGTCGGCGGCGGCGCCTGGTTCGCGTTCGGCGGCGGCGACGACAAGGACCCGGTCGCCAAGCCCTCCAACTCCGCCACCACGGGGCCGAAGCCCACCGCGTCCGTCGACCAGGGCAACGGCGAGGGCGACGGCGGCAACGGCGACGAGGGCGACCTCAACGCGCAGCGCGCCGACGGCGAAGCCAAGATCAACTGGCTCCTGATGAACAACGTCGACCTGCCGCGCAACGGCTCCGACGTGTACGGCCCGTGGATCGTCGGCGACACCGTCGTCAAGGCCATGTACAAGAGCATCGACGGCTACAGCCTGTCCGACGGCTCCAGCAAGTGGCACATCGACGTGCCCTACAAGCTGTGTGCCGCGCCGCCGGAGCCGAACGCCGACGGCGTCATGGTCTTCGGCTACGAGGACAGCGCCGGCGACCGCGCCAAGTGCCTCCAGATGCAGCAGGTCGACCTCAAGACCGGCAAGACGGGCTGGAAGAAGGCCATCCCCAAGCCGACCGGCCTCTTCGCCTTCTCCGACAACACCCTCGCCATCAGCGGCAACACGGTGACCGCGTCCGGCTCCAGCTCGGCGTACGGCTTCTCCGTCGCCGACGGCAAGCAGCTCTTCACCTCGCCGACCAGCGGCTGCAAGCCCTACGCGTACGCGGGCGGCAGCAAGCTGATCGCCGCCTCGCAGTGCCCCACGGGCGACGTGAACAAGGAACAGCACGAGATCAGCGAGGTCGACCCCACCACCGGCAAGCCGAAGTGGAGCTACAAGCTCCCGGCCACCTGGGAGGTCGACCGGGTCTACTCCGTCGACCCGCTGGTCGTCTCCATGAACCAGCGCGAGCAGAAGAAGTGGGGCATCTTCTCCCTCACGCCGGCCGGCAAGCTGCGCTCGCAGATCCAGGGCGGCGGTACGGACAAGTTCGCCCCGAAGTGCGGCGGATCCTTCGTCGTCTTCGGCAAGAACCTCCAGGGTTGCACCGGTGTCGCCGCCGACGCCAACACCTTCTACATGGCGACCGAGACCTCCTACGGCACGCCCAACGAGGTCGTCGCCTTCGACCTCAACACCGGCAAGCAGAAGTGGCGTGCCAAGTCGCCCGGTGAGCAGAGCATGATCCCGCTGCGCATGGAGGGCTCCGAGGTGCTGCTCTACATCGAGCCCAAGTACGACGCGGGCAGCGCGGTCGCGACGCTCGCCCCGACGGGTGGCGCGCCCAAGGTGCTGCTCAAGGGCCAGGCGGCGGTCACGTCGCTGGAGAGCTCGTTCTTCGACGCCGGGTACGCGTACTCCAACGGCACGTTCGTGATCGCGGCCGGCCGGGTCTCCGCCTCCAACGACAAGGCGGAGAAGGAGACCAAGACGATGATGGCGTACGGCAAGTGACGCCCCGACCGCCCTTCGACACCGCAGAGGTGCCCACGTCATGACGCAGCCGCCACCGCCGCCGAACCAGCCGCCGGGGCCTCCACCGGGGACTCCGCAGGGCGGTTTCGGTGCGCCGCAGGACCCGCCGCCGGGCGGGTTCGGCGCACCCACGCCGCCGCCGGCCCAGCCGCCTTACGGCTATCCGCAGCAGCCCCAGCAGCCCCACCAGCAGCCCCAGCAGCCCCCGCAGCCGCCGGCCCAGCCGCCGACGCAGCCGGTGGGCCAGCCCGGGCAGCAGCCGCCGTACGGCTACCCGGCGCAGCCGCCGACCCAGCCGATGGGACAGCCGGCGCAGCAGCCGCAGTACGGCTACCCGCAGCAGCCCCAGCAGCCGTACGGGTATCCGACCCAGCCGCAGTTCCAGCAGGCGCCGCCGGTGCCGGCCGCCGGCGGCGGTAAGAAGCTGTCCGCGCAGATGCAGATCGTCATCGCGGCGGTCGTGGCCGTCGTGCTGCTGATCGGCGGCGGCCTGTGGTACGCCAACTCCGGTGACGACGGCGGCAAGGACGACACCGCCAAGGGCACCTCCGGCGGGACCGGCGGCGACGGCGGCAAGGACGGCGGCTCGGCCGGCATCGGCGGTGGCGGCAAGGAGAAGCCGCCGGCCAACCCGAAGTCCAAGATGGCCTTCCAGCTCCAGCTGCCGACCGTGCCCGACGTCACCGACCTGGGCGGCTCCTGGATCACCGACACGGCGTACGTGAAGACGGGCGTCAACTCGGTCGTCGGCTACGACCTGAACAAGGGCACGGTCCTGTGGACCCTGCCCCTGACCGGCCAGGTCTGCGGCACCTCCCGGCACACCACCGCCGACCACAAGGTGCCGATCCTGTTCGAGGCGACCAAGCGGGTCGCGCCGCGCTACTACCAGCCGTGCACCGAGGTCGGCCTGCTCGACCTCACCACCGGCAAGCTGGTGTGGCAGACCTCGGTCACCGGCGGCAACGGCGGCGACGCCAAGGTCCGCTTCAGCGAGATCACCCTGCACGACCGGACCGTCGCGGCCGGCGGCCTCGACGGCGGCGCGGCCTTCGACGTGGCCAACGGCAACGTGCGCTGGAAGCCCCAGCCCAACGCCGACAACTGCGACGACCTGGGCTACGGCGGCGGCGAGGGCGGCCTCGTCGCGGTGCGCAAGTGCGGTTCCTACGACAGCCCGACGGTCACGATCCAGAACCTCGACCCGATGTCCGGCCGGCCGCTGGCCCAGTTCAAGATGCCCTCGGGCGTCGACTACGCGTCGGTCGTCTCCACCAAGCCGCTGGTCGTCGCGGCCGACGTCGGCGACACCGCCGGTGACGGCAGCAACATCTCCGACTTCTTCTCCATCGACGAGAAGACCGGCAAGCTGAAGGCGAAGATCACGGCGGACGCGGACCGCTACGCGGCCCGCTGCCGCTCGACCAAGGTCGAGGGCTGCTCCCAGGTCCTCGTCGGCAACGGCCGGCTCTACGTGCCCACCGAGGAGCACGAGGGCAGCACCGGCGAGTACGGCGACGAGACCAACGAGATCGTCGCCTTCGACCTGGCCACCGGCCAGTCGGCGCCGGAGAAGGCGGACGCGGGCGACCGCTACACGCTGATGCCGCTGCGCATGGACGGCGGCAACCTGATCGCCTACAAGTGGCCGCCCTACGACCGCGGCGGGCAGATCGTCTCCATCGACGGCGGCACGATGAAGTCGACGCTGCTGATGGAGAACCCGGGCGACAAGGCCAACCGCGACGCCGAGACCAGCTTCAGCCAGACCGGCGCCGAGTTCCAGTACGCGAACGGGCACTTCTTCGTCGCCGAGACGCTGGTGAGCAAGACGACGGCGTCCACGTCCTCGTACGGCAAGCGCTACCTGGCGGTGGGCTTCACCACCGCGGGCTGACCCGCCCGCCCGCCCGCCGCGGCGGACGGCGTTCACTCGTGGGGCCCCTCCCTTTGGAGGGGCCCCACGTGCGATTGGGGCAAAGCGGGGCGGGGGAGTGTGTAGCTTGCCGGGCAGCAGGGCGGCCTGGGGAAGGCCTGCCCGGAGATGGGGGAGGACCGATGGGCGTTCGGCTCATGGTGGTCGACGACCACCGACTGCACGCGGAGGCGCTGGCCTCGGCGCTGAAGCTGCGCGGGCACCGGGTGCTCGCCGCGACGGCGCCGGTGGCGGGCGCCGCGGAGCTGGTGGTGAGCCGCGCGCCGGAGGTCTGCCTGCTCGGCACGGCCGCGCCGGCCGAGCCGGGCGCCTTCGACCCGGTCGTACGGATCAAGCGGGAGCGGCCGCAGGTGGCGGTCGTGGTGCTCGGTCCGGTGCCCTCGCCGCGCGGGATCGCGGCCGCCTTCGCGGCCGGGGCCTCGGGATACGTGCGGCACGACGAGCGGATCGAGGGCGTCGAGCGCGCACTTGTGAAGGCCCGGGCGGGCGAGGCGGCGGTGGCGCCGCAGCTGATCCAGGGCGCGTTCGCGGAGCTGCTGAACCCGGCCGCGCAGCCCGACGACGAGGGGCAGCTGCTGCTGCGGCTGCTCACGCCGCGCGAGGCGGAGGTACTGGTCCGGGTCGCGGAGGGCGAGGACACCCGGCTGATCGCGGCCGGCATGGCCATCGCGCCGAGCACGGCGCGCACGCATGTGCAGCGGGTGCTGATGAAGCTGGGCGTGGGTTCGCGGCTGGAGGCGGCGGCGCTGGCGGCGCGGACGGGACTGCTGGACCGGGTGCCGGTGCAGCGCGGCTAGGCCGTCTCCGCCCCGCTCGCCCCCAGCGCTCCTGGTCCGCACGGGCGCCCGGGCCGTACTTCCTTGAGGTGGTGGCGGGCTGCCGAGTGTTGACCAGTGATGTTTGATTGTGGTTTTTTATGGGTGGTTCTGTTGGATGAGGCTGCTGGAGGCCGCCCGCCGTGAAGAAGACCGTCACCCACCTCGCCGACGGCCGCGAGCTCATCTACTTCGACACGCACGACGGCGCCGGGCGCGACGCCGTCGACCGCCGGCCGCTCGAACCCGTCGTCTCCGCCTCCGAGATCCGCCACGACCCGCTCCTCGGCGAGCACGTCGCCATCGCCTCCCACCGCCAGGGCCGCACCTACCACCCGCCCGCCGACGCCTGCCCGCTGTGCCCCTCCACCACCGGCCGGCACAGCGAGATCCCGGCCCACGACTACGAGGTCGTGGTCTTCGAGAACCGCTTCCCTTCGCTGTCCGGCGCCAACGGCCGCTGCGAGGTCGTCTGCTTCACCTCCGACCACCAGGCCTCCTTCGCCGACCTGAGCGAGGAGCGGGCCGCCCTCGTCCTCGACGCCTGGACCGACCGCACCGCCGAACTCTCCGCCCGCGACGGCGTCGAGCAGGTCTACTGCTTCGAGAACCGCGGCGCCGAGATCGGCGTCACCCTCGCCCACCCGCACGGCCAGATCTACGCCTTCCCCTTCGCCACCCCGCGCACCGCCACCATGCTGCGCAACGCCGCCGCCCACCGCGCCCGCACCGGGCGCAACCTCTTCGAGGACCGCCTGGAGGAGGAGCGGAAGGGCGAGCGGGTGGTGCTGGCCGGGGAGCACTGGACCGCCTTCGTGCCGTACGCCGCCCGCTGGCCGTACGAGGTCCACCTCTACCCGCACCGGCGGGTGGCCGACCTCACCGCGCTCGGCCCGGACGCGCGCGCCGAGTTCCCGCGGATGTATCGGGAACTGCTGCGGCGCTTCGACCGGATCTTCGGTACGGACGAGCCGCCGACGCCCTACATCGCCGCCTGGCACCAGGCGCCGGCCACCCACGCCGACCGGGACGAGTTCGCGCTGCACCTGGAGCTTTTCACCGTCCGCCGGGCCTCTGGCAAGCTGAAGTACCTCGCGGGCACCGAATCCGGCATGGGCGCCTTCATGAACGACGTCTCTCCGGAGTCCGCGGCCGACAGACTCCGAGAGGTGAAGAGCGCGTGACTTTCAAGTACCTGGTGACCGGTGGAGCCGGCTATGTGGGCAGCACGGTCGCCGCCCACCTCCTGGAGGCGGGACACGAGGTCACCGTCCTCGACGACCTCTCCACCGGCTTCCGCGAGGGCGTGCCCGCCGGGGCCGCGTTCATCGAGGGCCGCATCCAGGACGCCGCGAACTGGCTCGACTCCTCCTACGACGGCGTCCTGCACTTCGCCGCCTTCTCGCAGGTCGGCGAGTCCGTCGCCCAGCCCGAGAAGTACTGGGACAACAACGTCGGCGGCACCATGGCGCTGATCGCCGCGATGCGCGCGGCGGGCGTGCGCAAGCTGGTCTTCTCCTCCACCGCCGCCACCTACGGCGAGCCGGAGACCGTGCCGATCACGGAGTCCGCGCCCACCGCGCCGACCAACCCGTACGGCGCGACCAAGCTCGCCGTCGACCACATGATCAGCGGCGAGTGCGCCGCGCACGGCCTCGCCGCGGTGTCGCTGCGCTACTTCAACGTGGCCGGCGCCTACGGCACGTGCGGCGAGCGCCACGACCCCGAGTCGCACCTCATCCCGCTGGTGCTGCAGGTGGCCCTCGGGCAGCGCGACGCGATCAACGTCTACGGCGACGACTACCCGACGCCCGACGGCACCTGCGTCCGCGACTACATCCACGTCGCCGACCTCGCCGAGGCCCACCTGAAGGCGCTCGACGCGATGACCGCGGGCGAGCACCTGATCTGCAACCTCGGCAACGGCAACGGCTTCTCCGTGCGGGAGGTCGTCGAGACCGTCCGCAAGGTCACCGGCCACCCGGTGCCCGAGGTCATGGCCGCGCGCCGGGCCGGCGACCCGGCCGTGCTCGTCGCCTCCGCCGACTCCGCGCGCGAGCGGCTCGGCTGGACGCCGTCGCGCCCGGACCTGGCGGCCATCGTCGAGGACGCCTGGGCCTTCGCCCAGGAGCAGCAGAAGAAGAAGCAGTAGCGCGAAGAGCGCGAAGAAGGAGCGGGGACGGCGGATGAGCGGTGTCGCGGCGGAGTTCGGTGAGCTGTACGGGGCCGGGCCCGAAGGGGTCTGGGCCGCGCCCGGCCGGGTCAACCTGATCGGGGAGTACACCGACTTCAACGAGGGCTTCGTGCTGCCGCTGGCCCTGCCGCACACGGCCGTCGCCGCCGTCTCCCGCCGGGACGACGGCGTGCTGCGGCTGCACTCCCGTGACGTGCCGGACGGTGTCGTACGGCTCGACGTGGCGGCGCTCACGCCGGGCGGCGTGCCCGGCTGGGCCGCGTATCCGGCCGGTGTGGTCTGGGCGCTGCGGGAGGCCGGGCACCGGGTGACCGGTGCCGACGTCCACCTCGCCTCGACCGTGCCGACCGGGGCCGGGCTCTCGTCCTCGGCGGCCCTGGAGGTCGTGACGGCGCTCGCCCTGAACGACCTGTTCGGTCTCGGCCTGTCCCGGCCGGAGCTCGCCGTGCTCGCCCAGAGGGCCGAGAACGCGTTCGTCGGCGTGCCGTGCGGCGTCATGGACCAGATGGCCTCCGCGTGCGCCACCGAGGGCCATGCGCTGCACCTGGACACCCGCGATCTGTCGTACCGGCAGGTGCCGTTCGACCTCGCGGCCGTCGGGCTGCGGCTGCTCGTCGTCGACACGCGCGTCTCGCACGCGCTCGGCGACGGCGCGTACGCCGAGCGGCGCGCCGGGTGCGAGGCGGGTGCGCGGGCGCTCGGTGTGCGCGCGCTGCGCGAGGTGAGCGCGGCGCACCTGTCCGACGCCCTCGGGCGTTTGAGCGACGAAACGGTTCGCCGCTATGTCCGGCACGTCGTCACCGACAACGAGCGGGTGGCCCGCACGCTCGCGCTGCTCGACGCGGGCGACGTGCGGGGCGTCGGCGCGGTCCTGACCGAGGGCCACGCCTCGCTCCGTGACGACCTGCGGGTGTCCTGCGCGGAGCTCGACCTCGCGGTCGAGGCGGCGAACGAAGCCGGGGCGCTGGGCGCCCGCATGACGGGCGGCGGCTTCGGCGGCTCCGCCGTCGTCCTCGTGGAGGACGCGCGCGCCGACGCCGTCGCGAAGGCGGTGACGCACGCGTTCGAGACGGCCGCGTTCGCGCCTCCGCGCGTCTTCCCGGCCGTTCCGGCGCCGGGTGCCCGTCGCCTGTCGTGACCCGGCGGCCGGCCCGCTTCACGGCGCCGGCCGTCGGGCCGACGGGCCGGCTTCACTCCAACGGGCCGTGGACATCCGCGTTTTGCCGCGGCGGGCGGACTTGACCCCTACTCTGGTGCGCAGTGCCGGTGGGGGCCGGTGCTGATCAGGGGTATCGAGACCGGCCGGGTACGGCACCCGGGGCGGGGTAACTGTCAGAGCACGGCGGCGGCCGTGCGACGGACCCGCTCCCGAAGTGCCGTGCCCGCGCCGGGGCGTTCCTCGACCACTTGGGGGTTCCGTGGCCCGTATCCGGGTTCTCGTGGTGGACGACCACCGCGTCTTCGCCGAGTCGCTGGCCGCTGCCCTGGCGGCCGAGCCCGATGTCGACGTGGCCGCCGCGGGCAGCGGGCCGGCCGCCGTGCGCTGTCTGGACCGGGCCGTCGCCGAGGGCCGGCGCTTCGACGTGGTCCTGATGGCCGCCGAGCTGGGCGGGGCGGACGGCGTGGCGCTGGTGGCGCAGCTGCGCGAGGGCAGGCCGGGGCTGCGGGCCGTGGTGCTCGCCGAGAAGGACGAGGCCCACCGTGCGGCGCTGGCGCTGCAGGCGGGCGCCTCGGGCTGGGTGGCCAAGGACTGTTCGCTGCAGCGGCTGCTGGCGGTCGTACGGGGTGTGCTGCGGGACGAGACGCATCTGCCGCCCGCGCTGCTCACGGGCGTGCTGCGGGAGCTGACGGAGGCCCGCAGGCACCGTACGGAGAGCGAGCGGCTGGTGGAGTCGCTGACGCCGCGGGAGCGCGAGGTGCTGCGCTGCATGGTGGCCGGGCTCGGCCGGAAGGCCGTGGCCGAAAGGCTCTTCCTGTCGCCGCACACGGTGCGCACGCACATGCAGAACGTGCTGGGGAAGCTGGGCGTGCACTCGACACTGGCGGCGGTGGCGCTGGCCCGCCGGGCCGGTGTCGGCCCGGCCGACGAGCCGGCCGGCCCAGCGCTCGCCTCAGCCGGGGATGTTGTCGAACGGGGCGGTCAACTGGCGTAGCAGGGCCGCCAGTTCGCCGCGTTCGCCGCGGGAGAGGCGGGACAGGATGGCCCGCTCCTGGGTGAGCAGCCCGGCGAGCGCCTGGTCGGCGCGGTCGCGCCCCTCGGGCGTGAGGCGGACCAGGACTCCGCGCCGGTCGCTGGGGTCCGGGAGCCGTTCGACCAGGCCCTTCTTGGCGAGCCGGTCGATGCGGTTGGTCATGGTGCCGGAGGTGACCAGGGTCTGGGTGAGGAGCTGGCCGGGCGAGAGCTGGTAGGGCGCGCCGGCCCGGCGCAGCGACGTCAGGACGTCGAACTCCCAGGGCTCGAGCTGATGCTCGGAGAAGGCGAGTCGACGGGCGCGGTCGAGGTGGCGGGCCAGCCGTGAGACACGGCTGAGCACCTCGAGCGGTTCCACGTCGAGGTCCGGGCGCTCGCGGCGCCATGCAGCGACCAGTCGGTCGACCTCGTCCTCCATGGCGATCAGTGTAGAGGGTCTGTTGACATAAAGTCTCTTGGGTTTGAGTTTCTTGACATCAAGTATCTTGACGTAGAGATATAGTCTTCTTGACTATGGGGAAGGGACCGGGCCGGAACTCCGTTCCGCTTCGGCAACTCGTTCCAGCAAGGGGGCTTCGAACATGTATTCCGTGGACTCCGCCGCACCGACGTGGGACCCACAGCAGTACCTCCGCCATTCCGGCCACCGCACCAGGCCGTTCCTCGATCTGCTCGCCCGAATACCGCAGCTGCCGAACCACCCCGCCCGCATCGCCGACCTCGGCTGCGGACCGGGCAACGTCACCGCTCTCCTCGCCGACCGCTGGCCCGGCGCCCACATCACCGGCTACGACCTCTCGCCCGAGATGCTGGAGCGGGCCGAGAAGGACTGGGCGGGCACCACCGCCGGCGGCGGCTGGCTCGACTTCCGGCCGGCCGACGCGGCCCACTGGACGCCCGACGAGCCGTACGACCTCATCGTGTCCAACGCGGCCCTGCAATGGGTCCCCAACCATCCCGAGTCCTTCGCCCTCTGGATCGACGGACTGCGGCCCGGCGGCACCTTCGCCTTCCAGGTGCCCGGCAACTTCACCTCGCCCAGCCACGCCCTGCTCGGCGAGCTGTGCGAGAGCCCCGAGTGGCGCGACCGCGTCGGCGACCAGGGCCGGCGCTTCGTCCACATCCTGGACCCGGGCGCCTACCTCCAGCGGCTCACCGACCTCGGCTGCGAGACGGACGTCTGGGAGACGACGTACCACCAGATGCTCGCCGGCGAGGACCCGGTCCTCGACTGGGTCAAGGGCACCGCCCTCCGGCCCGTGCTCACCGCGCTGCGGGACGACCAGGAGGCCGCCGACGCCTTCCTCGCCCAGTACCGCGAACGGCTGCGCGAGGCCTATCCGCCGGGTCCGCACGGCACCTTGTTCCCGTTCCGCAGGATCTTCGCCGTCGCCAGGAAGGCCACCGCCTGATGTTAAGGGCCATCGATCACGTCCAGCTGGCCGCTCCGGCCGGCAGCGAGCCGCTGCTGCGCGCGTACTACGAAGGCGTGCTCGGGATGACCGAGATCCCGAAGCCGCCCGCGCTCGCCGCCCGGGGCGGCTGCTGGTTCGCCGCCGGGCCCGTCCAGCTGCACGTGGGAGTCGAAGCCGGTTTCCGGCCCGCGCGCAAGGCGCATCCCGGGCTCAGAGTCAGCGGGATCGACGCGTTCGCGGCCCGGGTGGAGAGACACGGCGGCCCGGTCGTCTGGGACGACGGGCTGCCGGGCCACCGCCGCTTCTTCTCCGAGGACCCCGTCGGCAACCGGCTCGAGTTCCTGGAGCCCATGGAGTGACACGGGGGTGGGGGGGGGGCGGCCCCGGGGGGGCCCCCCCCCCCCCGCCCCGCCGCCGGGGGGGGGGGGGGGGGGGGGGGGTCCGGGGAGGGGGGGGGTGGTGGAGGCGCGCCCGGACGGGGCGGGATCCGA
>NZ_JBITXS010000013.1:37325-110005 GCF_044544825.1 Streptomyces sp. NPDC053493 | reverse complement strand
GAGCCCTTGCCGGTGCTCGGCTTCAAACCTCAGTTTCTTATGCAGCTGCTTGGGGGCCCCGGCCCCCCGCGGGGGGGGGGGGGGGGGGGCCCCCCCCGCCCCCCCCCCCCCCCCACCCCCGTACTTCCCCTCGCGGGTCAGCTCTTGCGGTGCCCTATCAGGCGCGGCTTCTGCTCCAGGCCGTCCAGACCGTGCCAGGCCAGATTCACCAGATGGGCCGCGACCTCCGCCTTCTTCGGCTTGCGGACGTCCAGCCACCACTGCCCGGTCAGCGCCACACTGCCCACGAGCGCCTGGGCGTACAGCGGGGCCAGCTTCGGGTCGAAACCGCGGGCCTTGAACTCCAGGCCCAGGATGTCCTCCACCTGCGTGGCGATGTCGCTGATCAGCGAGGCGAAGGTGCCGGTCGACTGGGCGACCGGCGAGTCGCGCACGAGGATGCGGAAACCGTCCGTGTAGCGCTCGATGTAGTCGAGCAGCGCGAACGCCGCCTGCTCCAGCAGCTCCCGCGGATGGCCGGCGGTCAGGGCGCCCGTCACCATGTCGAGCAGCTGCCGCATCTCCCGGTCCACCACGACCGCGTACAGGCCCTCCTTGCCGCCGAAGTGCTCGTACACCACCGGCTTGGACACCCCGGCCTTCGCCGCGATCTCCTCCACCGACGTGCCCTCGAAGCCCTTCTCCGCGAACAGCGTGCGACCGATGTCGAGGAGCTGCTCCCGGCGCTCGGCGCCGGTCATCCTCACCCGGCGGCCACGCCGCGGCTTCTGCTCGCTCGTGCTGCTGGAACTGCCGTCGATCGCCACATCCTCCATCATGCCGCGTCGGCGGGCACGCCCTGGCGGCGGGCGTCGATCCGCGACTTGGCAGGCCAGCGCACGTCGTAGGCCCAGCCCAGCCGCTCGAACCAGCGGATGATCCGCGCGCTGGAGTCGACCTGGCCGCGCAGCACGCCGTGCCGGGCCGAGGTCGGGTCCGCGTGGTGCAGGTTGTGCCACGACTCGCCGCACGACAGCACCGCCAGCCACCACACGTTGCCCGACCGGTCACGCGACTTGAACGGCCGCTTGCCGACCGCGTGACAGATCGAGTTGATCGACCAGGTGACGTGGTGCAGCAGCCCCACCCGGACCAGCGAGCCCCAGAAGAACGCGGTGAACGCGCCCCACCACGACATCGTCACCAGACCGCCCACCACCGGCGGGATCAGCAGCGACACGACCGTCCACAGCACGAACTGGCGCGAGATCCGGCGGATCGCCGTGTCCTTGATCAGATCGGGCGCGTACTTGTGCTGCGGCGTCTGCTCCTCGTCGAACATCCAGCCGATGTGCGCCCACCACAGGCCCTTCATCAGGGCCGGGACCGTCTCGCCGAACCGCCACGGCGAGTGCGGGTCGCCCTCCGCGTCCGAGAACTTGTGGTGCTTGCGGTGGTCCGCCACCCAGCGCACCAGCGGACCCTCCACCGCCAGCGAACCCATGATCGCGAGCGCGATCCGCAGCGGACGCCGCGCCTTGAACGAGCCGTGCGTGAAGTAGCGGTGGAAGCCGATCGTGATCCCGTGACAGCCGATGTAGTACATCGCCGTCATCAGGCCCAGATCGAGCCAGCTCACGCCCCAGCCCCAGGCCAGCGGCACCGCCGCGACCAGGGCCAGGAAGGGCACCGTGATGAACAGCAGCAGCGTGATCTGCTCGATCGAACGCTTGTTGTCCCCGCCCAGGGTGGCGGAGGGCAGGACGGCGGCCTGGTCGGTGCCGCGCACCTCGGACTCCGAGGTCACGTCGGGGCTTGTGGTCATGGCTGTCCCCTGGGGGGTGAGGGAGAGGGTACGAACGAGAAAAGAAGGTCGTGGCTACGCCTCCGTAACCTACGGCTACGTAAGTATGGCAGCGCGTCGCCCCGCGGCAAGAGCGCCACCGCCGGGGGCGTTGCCCACGCCGCGGAAATGGACACCTATCCTGGGTGCGTCGGACAGCGCGGTCCGCAAGCCTCCAGTACCCCTCCAGACGTGCTCAAACACTGCAAGGAGCCGCACCTGTGAGCAGTGCCGACCAGACCTCCACCGCCAGCGCCGAGCTGCGCTCCGACATCCGCCGACTGGGCGACCTGCTGGGCGAGACGCTCGTCCGCCAGGAAGGCCCCGAGCTCCTGGAGCTCGTCGAGAAGGTCCGCCGCCTCACCCGTGAGGACGGCGAGGCCGCCGCCGAGCTGCTGCGCGGAGTCGAACTCGAGACCGCGGGCCGGCTCGTGCGCGCCTTCTCCACGTACTTCCACCTCGCCAACGTCACCGAGCAGGTGCACCGCGGCCGCGAGCTGCGCGAGAAGCGCGCCGCCGAAGGCAGCCTGCTCGCCCGCACGGCCGACATGCTCAAGGACGGCGACCCCGCCCACGTCCGCGAGACGATCAAGAACCTGAACGTACGGCCCGTGTTCACGGCCCACCCGACCGAGGCCGCCCGGCGCTCCGTCCTCAACAAGCTGCGCCGCATCGCCGTCCTCCTGGAGACCCCGGTCATCGAGGCCGACCGGCGCCGCCACGACCTCCGGCTCGCCGAGAACATCGACCTCATCTGGCAGACCGACGAGCTGCGCGTCGTCCGGCCCGAGCCGGCCGACGAGGCCCGCAACGCCATCTACTACCTCGACGAGCTGCACGCGGGCGCCGTCGGCGACGTCCTGGAGGACCTCGCCGCCGAGCTGGAGCGCGTCGGCTTCGAGCTGCCCGCCGGCACCCGCCCGCTCACCTTCGGCACCTGGATCGGCGGCGACCGCGACGGCAACCCCAACGTCACCCCGCAGGTCACCCGCGACGTGCTGATCCTCCAGCACGAGCACGGCATCACCGACGCCCTCGAACTCATCGACTACCTGCGCGGACTGCTCTCCAACTCCATCCGCTACGCCGGCGCCACGCAGGAACTCCTCGACTCCCTCCAGGCCGACCTGGACCGGCTGCCCGAGATCAGCCCCCGCTACAAGCGCCTCAACGCCGAGGAGCCCTACCGGCTCAAGGTCACCTGCATCCGGCAGAAGCTCCTCAACACCCGCGAGCGCCTCGCCCAGGGCACCCCGCACCAGGAAGGCCGCGACTACCTCGGCACCGCCGAACTGCTGCGCGACCTCACCCTGGTCCAGACCTCGCTGCGCGAGCACCGCGGCGGCCTGTTCGCCGACGGCCGGATGGACCGCACCATCCGCACCCTCGCCGCCTTCGGCCTCCAGCTCGCCACCATGGACGTCCGCGAGCACGCCGACGCCCACCACCACGCCCTCGGCCAGCTCTTCGACCGGCTCGGCGAGGAGTCCTGGCGCTACGCCGACATGCCGCGCGACTACCGGCAGCGGCTGCTCGCCAAGGAGCTGCGCTCGCGCCGCCCGCTGGCCCCCACGCCCGCCCCGCTCGACGCGGCCGGCCAGAAGACCCTCGGCGTCTTCCACACCGTCAAGGAGGCCTTCGAGCGCTTCGGCCCCGAGGTCATCGAGTCCTACATCATCTCGATGTGCCAGGGCGCCGACGACGTCTTCGCCGCCACCGTCCTCGCCCGCGAGGCCGGCCTGATCGACCTGCACGCCGGCTGGGCCAAGATCGGCATCGTGCCGCTCCTGGAGACCACCGACGAGCTCAAGGCCGCCGACGTCATCCTCAACGACATGCTCGCCGACCCCTCCTACCGGCGCCTCGTCTCCCTGCGCGGCGACGTCCAGGAGGTCATGCTCGGCTACTCCGACTCCTCCAAGTTCGGCGGCATCACCACCTCCCAGTGGGAGATCCACCGCGCCCAGCGCCGGCTGCGCGACGTAGCCCACCGCTACGGCGTCCGGCTGCGCCTCTTCCACGGCCGCGGCGGCACCGTCGGCCGCGGCGGCGGCCCCTCGCACGACGCGATCCTCGCCCAGCCCTGGGGCACCCTCGAGGGCGAGATCAAGGTGACCGAGCAGGGCGAGGTCATCTCCGACAAGTACCTCATCCCGTCCCTCGCGCGGGAGAACCTCGAACTCACGGTGGCCGCCACCCTGCAGGCCTCCGCCCTGCACACCGCGCCCCGCCAGTCCGACGAGGCGCTGGCCCGCTGGGACGCGGCCATGGACACCGTCTCCGACGCCGCCCACTCGGCGTACCGGCGCCTGGTCGAGGACCCCGACCTGCCCGCGTACTTCTTCGCCTCCACGCCGGTCGACCAGCTCGCCGACCTCCACCTCGGCTCCCGCCCGTCCCGCCGGCCCGACTCCGGCGCCGGACTCGACGGACTGCGCGCCATCCCGTGGGTGTTCGGCTGGACCCAGTCCCGCCAGATCGTCCCCGGCTGGTACGGCGTCGGCTCGGGTCTCAAGGCGCTGCGCGAGGCCGGTCTCGACGCCGTCCTCGGCGAGATGTACGAGCGCTGGCACTTCTTCCGCAACTTCCTCTCCAACGTCGAGATGACGCTGGCCAAGACGGACCTGCGGATCGCCCGCCACTACGTCGACACCCTCGTCCCCGACGAGCTCAAGCACGTCTTCGCCACCATCGAGGCCGAGCACGCGCTCACCGTCGAGGAGGTCCTCAAGGTGACGGGCGGCGAGAAGCTGCTGGACTCCAACCCGGTCCTCCAGCAGACCTTCGCCATCCGCGACGCCTACCTGGACCCGATCTCCTACCTCCAGGTCGCCCTGCTCTCCCGCCAGCGCACCGCCGCCGAACGCGGCGAGGAGCCCGACCCGCTGCTCGCCCGCGCCCTGCTGCTCACGGTGAACGGCGTGGCCGCGGGCCTGCGCAACACCGGCTGACCGGCGCACACATGACGGTGCCCCCGCGGGAATCCCGCGGGGGCACCGTCATGACGGGGTGACGTCAGTGCTGCTGGGCCTTGCGGCGCCGGCTCACCAGGAACGCACCGGCGCCGGCGAGGGCGACGGCGACGGCGGCGAGGATGCCGACCGGGGCGCTGGAACCGGTCTGGGCGAGGTCACCCTCGGTGCCGCTGTTCGAACCGCCGTTGCCACCGGGAGCGGTGGTGGAGCCGGGCGTCGAGGCGGAGGCGGACGGCGACTCGGAGGAGCCGGGCGTCTCGGTGCCGGGCGTGCCCGACGGCGTACCGCTCGGGGTGCCGGACGGCGTGCCGGAGGGCGTACCGCTCGGGGTGCCGGACGGGGTGCCCGGGCCGCCGGGGTTCTCCTCGCCGGGCTTGCCGTCGCAGTCGACCCAGAAGACCTTGTGCTTGGCCTTGCCGTTCTCGCCGTCGAAGTTCCAGTACAGCTTGTAGTGGCCGTCCGGAAGCGACAGGTCGGCCGTGCGGCCGTGACCGGTGGCGTCGAGGGTGATGGTGCCCTCGGTGCCCTTGAGGTCGGCGGTCGGCGGGTGGCCGTCGATGTGCCACGTCACCTTCTGGGCGCCGTCGAACTTAAAGGCGTCGAGGTAGAACGAGCAGACGTGCGGCTCGTTCTTCTTCAGCTCTTCGCCGGTCTTGGCATCGTGGATCTTCACGGTGCCGTTGTCGCCCTTGGGGTTGCCGGTCGCCGAGGCCACCGGTGCCAGCACCAGGGAGCCCGCCATGGCCGCGACAAGCGCGCCGGCGGGAATGAGGGATCGTCGCATGTGCAGTCGTCCATCTGGGATGAGGGATGCCGTGGGGGATGGCGGGGGCAGCCTATCCGTAGCTTTAAGTCACCCTTAACCCAAGGGCGATAACGATCCGGCCCGCTGACGGCCGTTCGGTCAGATCGCGAAGAATGTCCCCACCAGTACCGCGGCTCCCACGCCCGCCACCGACCACGCCGTCCGCACCAGCCGCATCCCGCCGCCGATCAGCGGCGCCGCGAGCAGCAGCGCACCGCCCAGCGGCAGCCAGGCGTGCAGACCGCCGCCCCAGCCCGCCCGCACCGCCTCGTCCGTGCCCGGCTTGACCACCACCGGCAGCGTCTCGCCCTTCTCGGCCGCCACCGAATGCGCGATCCGCAGCGTGCGGTGCGCCGACGCCGCCGGATCGTCCGGCACGTAACGGCCGCTGCACGTCTCCTCGTTGCAGCCGGTCACCGTGAGCGTCCCGTGCTCCCGGCCCTTCGACAACAGCACGTGCTGGGCCGTGTCCCAGGACGACCAGGCGCCCGCGACGAGGAGAAGCAGGACGACGAGGGCCATGGCGGCGTTACGGGCATGCGTCATGACCCGCGATCGTACAGTCGTACGCCGGGTGGGCAGGGATCTAGGAGTTGTACGCCGACTGGGCGCGCTCCAGGCCTTCCGTCACCAGGCACTCCACCGCGTCCGCCGCCCGGTCGACGAAGTAGTCCAGCTCCTTGCGCTCGGTCGACGAGAAGTCCTTCAGGACGAAGTCCGCGACCTGCATCCGGCCCGGCGGCCGGCCGATGCCGAAGCGCAGCCGGTGATAGTCCGCGCCCATCGCCTTGGTCATCGACTTCAGACCGTTGTGGCCGTTGTCGCCGCCGCCGATCTTCAGCCGCAGCACGCCGTAGTCGATGTCCAGCTCGTCGTGGATCGCCACCACGTGCGCCGTCGGCACCTTGTAGAAGTCGCGCAGCGCCGTCACCGGGCCGCCCGACAGGTTCATGTACGACAGGGGCTTCGCGAGCACCACCCGGCGGCCTGCGGGCCCGGGCGGGCCCATGCGGCCCTCGACCACCTGCGCCTGCGCCTTCTGCGCCCGCTTGAACTTCCCGCCGATCCGCTCGGCCAGCAGGTCCGCCACCATGAAGCCCACGTTGTGCCGGTTGCCGGCGTAGTCCGGGCCCGGGTTGCCGAGGCCGACGATCAGCCAGGGGGCGTTCGCGTCGTCCGTCATCTGCGTCTCGTCTCCTCGTGTCCGTACAGCGTGTCCGTACCTGTCCGTGGACAGAAAGAAACGGGGTGGCGGGCCGTCTCCGGCCCGTCACCCCGTCACGTCAGGCAGAGCCTACGGCTCAGGCCTCGGCGCCCTCGGCGGCCTCGGTGGCCTCGCCCTCGGCGGCCGGCTCCTCGGCCTGCGCGGCCAGGACCTGCAGGACGACGGCGTCGGCCTCGGTCACCAGGGTGACGCCCTTCGGGAGGGTGATGTCCTGCGCCAGGACGGAGGCGCCGGCCTCCAGGCCCTCGACGGAGACCGTGACGGCCTCGGGCAGGTGGGTGGCCTCGGCCTCGACCGAAAGGGTGTTCAGGACGTGCTCCAGCAGGTTGCCGCCGGCGGCCAGCTCGCCCTCGGCGACGACCGGAACCTCGACGGTGACCTTCTCGCCACGCTTGACCAGGAGCAGGTCGACGTGCTCCAGGAAGCCCTTCAGCGGGTCGCGCTGGGCGGCCTTCGGGATGGCGAGCTCGGTGCCCTTGCCCTCGATGTCCAGCGACAGCAGGACGTTCGGGGTACGCAGCGCCATGAGCAGCTCGTGGCCCGGGAGGGTCAGGTGGATCGGGTCCGAGCCGTGGCCGTAGAGGACGCCGGGAACCTTGGCGTCACGGCGGATCTTGCGGGCGGCGCCCTTGCCGAACTCGGTGCGGATCGAAGCGGCGAGCTTGACCTCGGACATGTGCACTCCTCGTAGGTGGTGACGTATACGGCTGTCACCCGGCCACGACTGGCGATGGCCTGCTACGAAGAGCGCGTCGATAACGGACCGCCGGGCACCACGTGCGGCATACGCACGGAGCCGGCCTCCCTCGCCGAGCAACCACGACAGTCTAGCGGCCGCTCCCCGGCCGCCCAAATGGATCACCCGGGCCCGCACCGGGTCACGCAGGCGGCCGTCCCGGCAGGCCCAGCAGCAGGTCCGGCCGCTGGCCCCGGCCGCGGCCCGCTCCTCCGTACGAGGTCCTCCCACCGGCGTCATCCGCTGCGTCATCGGAGCGGCATGCCGCACCGCCACGCGTCGAAACCCGCCGCCCCAGGCACAAACCCCTTCGCAGACCACACCGGCGCCCGCACCCGGCGCCCCCTCGCCACGGAGAAGACATGCCCAGCAGAACCCGCCCCCTGGTCCGCGCCCTCGCGCTCCTGTCGGCGACCGCGGTCATACTCGCCGCACCCGCCGCCTCCGCGCACGAGGGCCGCGCCGTCCCCGGGACGGCGGCCGACAACCCCCGCCTCTGGTTCGTCGAACTCCAAAGCCCGCCCACCAGCGACGGCACCAGCCTGAGCACCACCCGCCGCGAGAAGACCGCCTTCCGCACCGAAGCCCGCCGACACGGACTGCGCTGGAGCGAACGTCGCTCCTTCGACACCCTCTGGAACGGCCTGTCCGTCGCCCTGCCCACCGCCCAGCTCGGCACCCTCACCCGGCTCGAGGGCGTCAAGGCCGTCTACCCGGTCGACACCATCACCCTCCCGCCCCGCCAGAACGTCGCCGACCTCCAGCTCGCCACCGCCACGGCCATGACCGGCGCCGACGTCGCGCAGAACGAACTCGGACTCACCGGCGCCGGCATCACCGTCGGAGTGATCGACACCGGCATCGACCACGACCACCCCGACCTCGGCGGCTGCTTCGGCCCCGGCTGCCGCGTCGCCGGCGGCTACGACTTCGTCGGCGACGCCTTCACCGGCGAAACCACACCACCCGTCCCCGACGCCGACCCCGACGACTGCGACGGCCACGGCACCCACGTCGCCGGCATCATCGGAGCGAACGGCCAGGTCAAAGGCGTCGCACCCGGCGTGACCCTCCGCGCCTACAAAGTCTTCGGATGCCAGGGCCAGGTCACCGTCGACATCGCCCTGCAAGCCATGGAACGCGCCTACGCCGACCGCGTCGACATCGTCAACATGTCCTTCGGCGCCCCCTTCGCCTGGCCGCAACACCCCTTCGCCCAAGGCGCCGACCGGCTCGTCCGCCGCGGCATCCCCGTCGTCGCCTCCGCCGGCAACGAAGGCGAGAACGGCCTCTACTCCAGCAGCGCACCCGGCGTCGGCGCCCAGACCATCGGCGTCGCCTCCTACGACAACACCCACATCAGCCTGCCCGTCCTCACCGTCACACCCGACGGCACCAAGATCGGCTACTCACCCGTCGAAGGCACACCCACGCCACCCACCAGCGGCAGCCTCCCCATGGCCCGCACCGGCACACCCGCCGTCACCGACGACGCCTGCACCGCCCTGCCCGCCGGCAGCCTCACCGGCAAGGCCGCCCTCGTCCGACGCGGCGGCTGCGCCTTCCACGACAAGATCAAGAACGCCCAGGACGCCGGAGCCGCCGCCGTCGTCCTCTACAACAACGCGCCCGGACGCTTCCTCGCCGACGCCACCGGCGAACCACCCCTCACCATCCCGGCCGTCAGCATCTCCGACACCGAAGGCGCCTTCATCGACAGCCGGCTCGCCGCCGGCCCCGTCACCCTGACCTGGACCCCGGACACCCAGCCCTTCCCCAACGCCACCGGCAACCAGATCTCACCCTTCAGCTCCTACGGCCCCGCCCCCGACCTCACCCTCAAACCCGACCTCGGCGCACCCGGCGGCTACATCCGCTCCACCTATCCGCTCGAACAAGGCGGATACACCACCCTCAGCGGCACCTCCATGTCCTCCCCGCACGTCGCCGGCGCCGTCGCGCTGCTCCTGCAGGCCAAACCCGACACGCCCGCCGCCGCCGTACGCACCATCCTCCAGAACACCGCCGACCCCAAACCGCCCGCCGACGACCCCGGCGCCCTCGACAACGTCCACCGCCAAGGCGCCGGCATGCTCGACATCCCCGCCGCCGTCCTCGCCAAGGCCAGGATCGAACCCGCCAAGCTCTCCCTCGGCGAAAGCCAGAACGGCCCGGCCACCCGAACCCTCACCATCCGGAACCAGAGCACCACCACCAGGACCTACCACCTGACCCACACCCCGGCACGCGCCACCGGACCGAACACCCACGACGTCACCCAGCACGACGCGCCCGCGACCGTCACCTTCACCACCGCCGGCAACCCGGTCACCCAGATCACCGTGCCCCGCGGCGGCAGCGCCACCGTCACCGCCACCATCACCGCGCCCACCACACTCGCCGACCGCGGCCTCTACGGCGGCTACCTCACCCTCACCGACACCCAGCAGCCCGCCGAGACCTACCGCGTCCCCTACACCGGCTTCAAGGGCGACTACCAGTCCATCCCCGTGCTCACCCCCACACCCAACGGATTCCCCTGGCTCGCCCGCTGGGACGGCACGGACTTCCGCAAGGTCCCGCCCGCCCCCGCCACCTTCACCCTGGCCGGCGACAACGACGTCCCCTACGTGCTCGCCCACCTCGACCACCACGTCCGCCGCCTGCGCGTCGACGTCTTCGACGCCGACACCGGCCGGCCCTGGCACACCGCGGTCGACCTGCAGTACCTCGCCCGCGACGCCACCCCCACCGCCTACTACTACTTCCCCTTCAACGGCGAGACCCGCCGCGGCAACCGGCCCCTCACCGTCCCCGACGGGCGCTACGTCCTCAGACTCACCGTCCTCAAGGCACTCGGCACCGAGCCCGCCGACACCGAGACCTGGACCTCACCGCCCTTCACCATCGACCGCCCCTGACCCCCTGAGACACGCAAAAGGGCCGCCTCCCCGAAGGGAAGCGGCCCATTCACCTGGCCCCGGCGCTCAACGCTTCAGTGCCCGGTACGCGGCGCTCAGTGCTCCTCGAACAGGCTCGTCACCGAACCGTCCTCGAACACCTCACGCACCGCACGCGCGATCGTCGGCGCGATCGACAGCACCTTGATCTTGTCCAGCTCCAGCGAGCTCGGGTCCGGCAGCGTGTCCGTGAACACGAACTCGCTCACCTTCGAGTTCTTCAGCCGGTCCGCCGCCGGACCCGACAGGATGCCGTGCGTCGCCGTCACGATCACGTCCTCCGCGCCGTGCGCGAACAACGCGTCCGCCGCCGCGCAGATCGTGCCCGCCGTGTCGACCATGTCGTCCACCAGCACACACACCCGGCCACGCACGTCACCGACGACCTCGTGGACCGTCACCTGGTTCGCCACGTCCTTGTCACGACGCTTGTGCACGATCGCCAGCGGCGCGTCCAGACGGTCGCACCAGCGGTCCGCCACCCGCACCCGGCCCGCGTCCGGAGACACGATCGTCAGCTTCGAACGGTCCACCTTCGCGCCCACGTAGTCCGCCAGCACCGGCAGCGCCGACAGGTGGTCCACCGGACCGTCGAAGAAGCCCTGGATCTGGTCCGTGTGCAGGTCCACGGTCAGGATGCGGTCCGCACCCGCCGTCTTCAGCAGATCGGCGACCAGACGGGCCGAGATCGGCTCACGGCCACGGTGCTTCTTGTCCTGACGGGCATAGCCGTACGACGGAATGATCACCGTGATGCTCCGGGCGGAAGCCCGCTTCAGAGCATCGATCATGATCAGCTGCTCCATGATCCACTTATTGATCGGAGCCGTGTGGCTCTGGATCAGGAAGCAGTCCGCACCGCGCGCGGACTCCTGGAAGCGGACGTAGATCTCACCGTTGGCGAAGTCGAACGCCTTGGTGGGAACGATGCCGACACCCAGCTGGTGTGCGACCTCCTCGGCCAGCTCGGGGTGGGCGCGGCCGGAGAAGAGCATCAGCTTCTTCTCGCCGGTCGTCTTGATCCCGGTCACAGCACTGTCTCCTCGACGGGTTCTCTGGCCGCGAATCCCCGCGCTCCCGTGCGCGTGTGCGAGCCAGCCGAATTTGTGTGCACGTATCACGGTACGCCGAGTTCGACGTACCCGTTTCCGGTCAGCTTTCGCCGGCGGACTTCTCACTGGCGGCCTGAGCGGCCTGAGCAGCAGCGCTGCCCGGCCGCTTCCGGGCCACCCAACCCTCGATATTCCGCTGCTGGCCACGGGCCACAGCCAGCGATCCCGGCGGCACATCCTTCGTGATGACCGACCCCGCAGCGGTGTACGCACCGTCCCCGATGGTGATGGGAGCCACAAACATGTTGTCCGAACCGGTACGGCAGTGCGAGCCGATCGTCGTGTGGTGCTTCGCCTCGCCGTCGTAGTTCACGAAGACACTCGCCGCACCGATGTTGGTGTACTCGCCGATCGTCGCATCACCCACATACGACAGATGAGGGACCTTCGTACCCTCACCGATCACGGCGTTCTTCATCTCGACGTACGTACCCGCCTTGGACTTCTCGCCCAGAACCGTCCCCGGACGCAAGTACGCATACGGCCCCACCGAGGCACCCTCGCCCACCACCGCCGACTCCGCGACCGTGTTGTCCACCCGCGCACCCCTGGCCACCGTCGTGTCCCTCAGCCGCGAGTTCGGACCCACCACGGCGTCCTCCGCCACATGCGTCGCACCCAGCAGCAACGTGTTCGGCAACACCGTCGCGTCCGGCTCGAACGTCACCGTCACATCCACGAACGTCGACGCCGGATCCACCACCGTCACACCCGCCAGCATCGCCCGCTCCAGCAGCCGCTCGTTGAGCAGCGCCCGCGCCTCCGCCAACTGCACCCGGTTGTTGATCCCCAAGATCTCCCGGTGGTCCGCCGCCACCGACGCACCCACCCGATGACCCGCCTCACGCAGGATCGACAGCACGTCCGTCAGGTACTCCTCGCCCTGACTGTTGTCCGTCCGCACCTTGCCCAGCGCATCCGCCAGCAACACCCCGTCGAACGCGAACACCCCGGAATTGATCTCCCGGATCGCCCGCTGCGCCTCCGAGGCGTCCTTGTGCTCCACGATCGCGGTCACCGCACCGGACGCCGCGTCCCGCACGATCCGCCCGTAACCCGTCGCGTCCGGCACCTCGGCCGTCAGCACCGTCACGGCGTTCCCGTCCGCCGCATGCGTGGCCGCCAGCGCCCGCAGCGTCTCGCCGGCCAGCAGCGGAGTGTCGCCGCAGACCACGACCACGGTGCCCTCCGGCGCCCGCCCCAGCTCTCCGAGAGCCATCCGCACCGCGTGCCCGGTCCCGTTCTGCTCCTCCTGCACGGCGGTCCGCGTCCCCGCGTAATGCGCGTCCAGATGCGCCCGCACCTGCTCCCGCGCGTGCCCCACGACCACGACCAGGTCCTCGGGCTCCAGCTCGCGAGCGGCGGACACGACGTGCCCGACGAGCGACCGTCCGGCGATCTCGTGCAGGACCTTGGGAGTCTTCGACTTCATGCGGGTGCCCTCACCCGCTGCGAGGACGACGACGGCTGCCGGGCGGTTGGCGCTCACGGGAATGCCCTTCGGCTTCGGGTGGTGGACCACCGAAGGATACCGGGGGGTGCCGAGCGGCCCACGAGTAAGGGTCCCGACCTGGGAGGTCGGGACCCGAACTGAGCAGCTCCCCTGCCAGGACTCGAACCCGGACATAGGACTCCAAAGGTCCCAGTGCTGCCGATTACACCACAGGGGATAGCAAAGTCGACTAAATCGGACATTAGGCCCTGTTGATCGAGTCGACGGCACCTACTATGCCGCACCACCAGCCCTCAATGCGACGGTACAGCTCGGCGCCTTGCGAGACGCGGATGACCAGGCACCCCCGGTAGTCGGGGCCCACGTTCTTCCGGATCGTCTTCGGGTTGTGCGTCTTGATCGTGGTCTTCTGGAAAGCGCTCGGCTCGATACCGACGAGTTCGGCCCAATAGCGCTGCGCGTCTTCGGCGTCGGCCGTCGCATGGATCATGACGCGGAACGCCAGTCGTTCCGGTTCGACCTCGAGAAGGCGCAGCCAAGCCAGGTAGACCTGGATGACACCGGGGTCGCTGTTCACGAACTGAACGTTCTCGCGGCGCGCGTACGGCTTGTCCTTCGCGCCCTCCGCCCAATAGAGCGCGGCCCCGGCGAGGAGGAGCTCGCGCTCGCTCAATGCGCCGATCTCCGCGCTGGCGGCCTGCTTGGTCTTCCGCCGTTCCACGTCGCGGACGGCCAGCTCGTGCTCCCAGCGCTTCCGAGCGGCGATCTTGGCCTGCCCGGCCGGATCGCGGCGCTCCGGTTTCGGGAGGTCGCGTACCCAGAGCGAGATCGAACTCTTCGAGCAGCCGAGCTCGAGCTGGATCTGGTCGTACGTCTTGCCCTCCATGCGCAGCTCGCGGGCGCGGGCGCGGAGGTCGTCCTTGGCGCGAGGGCGTTTCGTCCACTCCGGTGGCTGCTCGCCGTTCACCAGCCGGTGGAGGAGGTCGTGATTGTAGACCTGCAGGCGGTCGCGGATCTGGCGGAGGCTGAGGCCCTGGCGGCGCAAGGCGACGGCCTGGGTGCGCAGTCCGTCGAAGTCGGCGTAGCGACTGGTTTCGGGAGTCATGGGACGAGCGTCGTCCGGAATGCGGACGTCCGGGTCGAAAACGCGGTCGATTCAACAGTTCGAGGGACTGGTGTGCGTGCGTGTTGACGGGTGGGGCCCCGGGGCCGGTGGGAGGCGGGAAAATCGGTGGCCCTCGCCCGTAGGGTGGGAGGCATGACCACAACGGGGGCAGATCGGGACGCGGTGGTTCCGCGTACCTGGTGGTGGTGGGGAAGACGGCGCGGCGTGGTGCTGGACGTGACGCTGGCCGTCGTGTCCGCGCTGGAGTGCGGGCTCGAGGGGGTCGGGTTCGCGGGGCAGGCGTCGTTGCCGGTGCCCGTGGGTGTGCTGTTCGGCCTGGTCGTCGGGTCGGTGCTGCTGGTGCGGCGGCGTTGGCCGATCACCGTGGTGCTGGTCTCGATCGCGGTGACGCCCGCCGAGATGGGCTATCTCATGGGCGTCGTCGGCCTGTACTCGCTGGCCGCGTCCGAGGTGCCCCGGCGCTACACGGCCGCGCTGGCCGGGATGTCGACGGTCGCGGTGTATCTGGTGACCGTGGTGCGGATGCGCCAGGACGTGGCGCAGGCGGACGCCGGTCAGCAGGACTTCGATCCCAGCGGCTGGTACGTGCCGGTCGTGTCGCTGTTCATGACCTTGGGCCTCAACGCCCCGCCCGTGCTGTTCGGCCTCTACATAGGCGCGCGCCGTCGGCTCATGGAGTCGTTGCGGGAGCGGGCGGTGAGCCTGGAGCAGGAGCTGTCGCTGCTGGCGGACCGAGCGGAGCAGCGGGCGCAGTGGGCGCGGCAGGAGGAGCGGACGCGGATCGCGCGCGAGATGCACGACGTGGTGGCGCACCGGGTGTCGTTGATGGTGGTGCACGCGGCGGCGTTGCAGGCGGTGGCCTTGAAGGATCCGCAGAAGGCGGTGCGGAACGCGGCGCTGGTGGGCGACATGGGCCGGCAGGCGCTCACGGAGTTGCGGGAGATGCTGGGCGTGCTGCGCGAGGAGGTTCCGACGGCGTCCTCGGCGTTGCCGTTGGCGGCGGTGGGTCGTGCGGCCGCGGCCGCCGCCGAGGCGGCGGCGGAGGACGAGGCGTCGGGTGGTCCGTGTCTGGACGCGCTGGAGGCGTTGGTGGAGCAGTCCCGGCAGGCCGGGGCGGTCGTGGAGCTCGTGGTCATGGGTGAGGCGAGGGTGTACGGCGCCGAGGTGGAGCAGACGGCGTACCGGGTGGTCCAGGAGGCGTTGACGAACGTCCACAAGCACGCGGCGGGCGCGAAGGTCGTGGTGCGGCTGGCGCACCGCGAGGCGGAGGTCGCGATGCAGGTGGAGAACGGTCCGTCGGACGCGGCGGTGGCGGACGCGCATCTGCCGAGCGGCGGCAACGGGCTGGTCGGGATGCGGGAGCGGGTGACGGGCCTGGGCGGGGTGTTCGTGTCGGGTCCGACGGACGCGGGCGGTTTCCGGGTGAGCGCGGTGCTGCCGGTGGCGCGGCCGGCGTAGGCCGTGGTGCGGTCCGTGCGGGTCGCGCGCCCGCGTAGGACGCTCGGGCGCCGGCCGCTCGTATGCGGGCCTAGCGGCCGGCCACCAGTCGGGTCGGCTGCGTTCCCGTGATCAGCGTCGCGAGGGCCGTGTCGATGTCGCGGCCCAGGTACCAGTCGCCGGTGTGGTCGATGCTGTAGACGCGGCCTTCGACGTCCATCGCCAGGACGGCCCGCTGCTGTCCGTCCTCGCCCTCCTCGCCGAGCGGGGCGAGTTCGCTGTCGAGGGCGCGGCCGAGGTCGCCGAGGGTGCGGGCGAGGTGGAGGCCGGCGAGCGGGTCGAAGCGCACGGTCGCGGGAGCGATCTGGCGGCCCTGGCCGGGGGCGGTGACGCGCAGGCCGCCGAACTCGGCCCAGGCTTCGACGACGGCGGGGAAGACGCTGTGGCGGTGTCCGGCCGGGGAGATGTGTCCGCGCAGGGTGTCGGCCCAGTGTTCGGCGAGCTTTATGTCCCAGCGGCCGGGCTGCCAGCCGGCCTGGCGCAGGGCGGCGTCGACGTTGATGGGGAAGCGGGTGCTGGTCAGGTCGGGCATGGGCGGGCGTCAGCCGTTCTGGACGGTGGTCGGGTCGACCGTACGGACTCCGAAGTGCGCGAGCATCGCCGTACAGGAGCGGCAGGGCGCGGCGTAGCTGCCGTGCAGCGGGTCGCCGTCCTCGCGGATGCGGCGGGCGGTGAGTTTGGCGTGCTTGAGGGAGCGGCGGGCCTCGCTGTGGGTGAGCGGTTTGCGCTGGGCGCGCCGGGAGCGGGCGTTCTCGGTGGCGGTGAGGTGGCGGGAGAGCAGGATCGCCTCCGGGCAGCGTCCGGTGAAGCGTTCGCGCTGGCCGCTGGTGAGGGTGTCCAGGAAGTCCTGGACGAGCGGGTGGAGTGCGGGCGCCTGGTCGCCGCGTGCGGCGGTGCAGGTGAGGGTGGTCTCGCCGCGGACGGAGAGGGCGGCGCCGACGGTGGGCAGGATGCCGTCGCGGCGGTGACGCAGTAAGGGGGCGCGGTGGGTGTCGGCGTCGCTGCCCCAGCTGAGGCGTGGGTCACCCTGAGTGGGCGTTGGTGCCGGTGTGGTGCTTGCGTGCATGGTGCTCGTCTTCCCCTCCTGCAATCCCCCGAGTTGCGTGAACAGCCTGCCAAACGCGGTGCCGGATGGGGAAGCTGGGGCGCGCAATGGTGTCTTCGGTGTGTCGGAATGATGGCGGTGCTGTCATGCCGTCGTGACACTTGGTCACCGTCCGTGGAGGTCTGGGGTGGGGACGGGGCCGTGGCGCGGCGAGTCGGGTCCGGGACCCGGCCCGGGGCCCGGCCGGGGGCTCGGTCGGGGCGGGGCGGGCCGGTCCGTGGGCTTGTGCCAGCGCATAGGCTGTGCGGACCAGCCAGTGGATACCAGGGGGCATACCGCCATGACGACAGGTCGGCTCGGCCAGGACACCGCGCCGCCGAACGCGGCGTACGCCGGGCAGGTCGTGCATTTCCCGGACCCGGTCCGGGCCTCCCGTCATCCCCGAGGGGTACGGGTGGACGAGCGCGGCTACCCGGACTTCTCTCCGTACGCGCGGGCGGCGGCGGAGATCGCCGACCCTCCGGAGGGTTTCGGCGTCGACGAACTGCGGCTGACGGACTACGTGTCGGCGAACGCGGCGCTGGCCGCGACGGGGCACGAGCTGTGGGACACGATCCCGGCGGTCGCGACGCCGCACGGCTGGACGTGGCACCACGTGGCGCATTCGCGTCGCCTGGAGCTGGTTCCGGTGGAGGTGAAGGCGCTGCTGCGGCACCACGGCGGGGTGGCGACGTCGACGTCGGTGGACCAGACGAAGCGCGGTACGCGTCCGCTGCAGGAGACCCGGCCGGCGCACTTCGGGCTGCCGAAGCGTGTGGTGTCGGTGTCGGAGCAGCAGGTGCAGGGCGTGGAGGAGGACCTGGGTTACCGGCTGCCGGGGGCGTATCGCGCGTTCCTGAAGGCGGCGGGTGGTTCGGCGCCGGTGGGTACGGCGCTGGACGCGGAGCTGGGGCTGCTGGTGGACCAGCCGTTCTTCACGGTGCGTGAGGAGGCGGGGATCAACGACCTCGTCTACGTGAACAAGTGCCTGCGGGACCATCTGACGAAGGACTTCCTGGGTGTGGCGTTCGTGCAGGGCGGTCTGCTGGCGGTGAAGGTGAAGGGCGAGGCGGTCGGGTCCGTGTGGTTCTGCCCGTACGACGACGCCCGGGACGCGGGTGCGGTGGCGGCCGGCTGGACGGTGAACGAGCGGGTGGAGCGGTTGCTGTTGCCGTGCGGTGCGGACTTCGACGCGTTCCTGCAGCGGCTCGCGGGCAGTCCGCCGGAGCTGGAGACGGTGGCGAACCTGATGGTGGACGGCGGCTTCGCGCGCGCCGTGCCCGTGGTTCCGGTGGGGGAGTGAGCTGGCCGTGGTGACGTTCGCGCAGGCGCAGGAGCGCGCCGAGGAGTGGATCAACGGCGATGTGCCGGCGTATCTGCACCGTGAGGTGCGGGTGCGGGAGTTCGGGCTCGGGTTCGTGGTGTGGGCGGAGGACCGTGAGGAGACGCGGACTCCGGACGGTGACCGGCTGCGGCTGGTCATCGCGCGGGACAGCGGGGAGGCGACGCTGTGGCCGGGGCTGCCGGTGGGTGAGGTGATCCGGCGGTACGAGGAGGAGTACGGCTCCGTTACGGAACCGGCCGCGCCGGTTCCGCCGCAGCCGGCGCGGATCGACCTGAATCAGACGTCGTTCCTGCTGACTCCGCCGGAGTGGCTCCAGGAGGCGGCGGACAAGGCGGGCATCCCGCCGGTCGCCTCGAACGCGTCCCAGGCGACGGGCGCGGTCCCCGCGCAGCCGACGGGCCCTGACGGCCCGGCCGCGGACGCGTCGGCCTCGCCGTGGGCCGCGCCGGAGGGCGCCCCGGCGCCCGTGTCCCCGGGCGCCGCGTCCGGGCCCGCGTCCCCCGACGCCGGTTCGGCGCCACGAGGTGCCTCGTCCGGGCCTGCGGGCGCTGCCGGTTCGGGTGTTGCGGAGGCCGATGCGTGGGCGCCGCAGGGCGCTTCGTCCGCGCCGGCCGACGCTGCCGAGTCCGATGCGTCGGCTTCGCCGTGGGCCGCGCCGCAGGCGGCTTCGTCCGCGTCGGCCGGGACTGCCGGTTCGGGTGCTGACGAGTCCGGTGCGTCGGGCGCCTCTGCGGGGGCTTCGGTGCCGCCGGTGCCGGGTGAGGCGGCTGCTCCGTCGGGGTCCGCCGAGGTGCCCGGCGCCGCTGCGTCGGCGTCGCCGTGGGCGGCGCCGGAGGGTGCGTCGGCCGGCCCGGAGTCGTCGACCGAGGGTCTCGCCGCTTCCGGTGACACCGGGGCGGGGCCGGTCGCGGCGGCCGGAGCCGAGGTGTCGGCCTCGCCGGCGGCGGCGGCGCCGGAAGGTGCGTCCGATGCGGGTGCGTCCGAGGTCGCGTCGGTGACGCCGCCTGCGGCGGCCGGGCCGGACGCCGCTTCCGGCGGCGACTCCGCTGCCGTCTCCGCCGAGACCTCAGCGGCTGCCGCTCCCGTGGCCGACGGCGGCGCTTCCTCGCCGGACGAGCCCACCGCGCCGGAGGCGGACGCGGCCGCACCGCCCGCGGCCTCGCCGGGAGGCGGCGGGCAGAGTCCCTGGGCCGATGCCAATGCGAGCGCGGGCGGGGCCGACGGGGCCGTGCCGTTGCCGGCGACCGTGTTCGCGCCGCCGTTGTCCGGTGCGGACGACGAGGACGCGCCGGCGCCGTCGGTGGGAGCCGACGCGCCCACCGCGTTGATGAAGGGCGGGAGCGCGCTGCCGCCGACCGCCATCGCGCCGCGGCTGAACCAGGACGGCACGTTCGGGCAGCAGGCGCCCGGCGCGGCCGGCGTCGCGGACGGCACGCCACCGCCCGCTCCCGCTCCCGCCCCCGCCGGTGGCTACGTGCGGACGCAGCTCGTGTCGCAGCTGCCCGACGGCCCGCCGGCCCCGCCCGCGCCGCCCGGTTCGCCCACGCCGCCGCCGGCCGTGCACCAGGCGGCGACGATGCTGGCGCACCCGAGCCAGGGCGGTCCGGGCACGCCGCTGCCGCCGCCTCCGCCGCCCGGCATGCCCGGTGCGCCCGGTGCGCCCGGTACGCCTCCGGGCGGGGTGGCGCACGCCGCGACGATGCTCGCGCATCCGAGTCAGGGTGGTCCCGGTGCGCCGCCGCCTCCGCCTCCGCCGCCGGGTGTGCCCGGTGCGGGTGCGGGCGGTACGCCTCCGGGCGGGGTCGCACAGGCCGCGACGATGCTCGCGCATCCGAGTCAGGGTGGTCCCGGTGCGCCGCCGCCTCCGCCTCCGCCGCCGGGTGTGCCCGGTGCGGGTGCGGGCGGCACGCCTCCGGGCGGCGTCGCGCACGCCGCGACGATGCTCGCGCAGCCCGGCCCGGCCGGACCGCCTCCGCCGCCGGGACCCGCGCCGGCGCCCTCGTACGGCTATCCGCAGCAGCCGCCCGCCGGCCTGCCCATCGTGGGCCCGGGCTACCAGGCCGTGCTGCGCTACCGCGCGCCCGACGGCTCGGAGCAGCAGCTCATCCGCCGCTCCGCGCCGGGCACGCCGCACCCCGAGTGGCAGATCCTGCACGAGCTGCGCGCCATGAACGTGCCGCCGCAGCAAGTGCTCGAACTGCACACCGAGTTGGAGTCCTGCGAGCTGCCGGGCGGCTACTGCGCGCGGATGATCCGTGAGACCTGGCCGCAGGCGCGGATCACCAACATCGCGCCGTACGGCCGTGATCACGCGGGCCGCCAGCAGGGCATGCGCCAACTGCTCACGCACCAGGGCGAGTTGCACCAGGTCGCGGACGGCCCGGCGCGTCCCGCGCCGGTGCGGGCGCCGTTGCCGCAGGTGCAGCCGGCGCCGCCGCTGCCACCGGACGGGGTGGCGCAGGAGCTGGCCGGGGCGTTCGGTCCGGGCATCCTGCGCTTCGACCAGCGCGCGGTGTCGCGGCAGGGCGTGCCGGAGGTGGTGGCGGTCACGCTGATGTGGGCGGGGCTGCCGGCCGACTTCGGTCCGTTCTTCTGGGCGCAGCCGGCCGTGCCGGTCGTGCCGACGCTCGCCGAGCTGGCGGGCCAGCGGCAGGTGCAGCCGGCGCCGGACGCGAGTTCGTACCTCGTGCTCGGTTCGGACTTCGGCCGGGCGATCTGCGTCCAGTACGGGACGGCGCACATCGTGGCCGTCCCGGTGGAGGCGGGGCCGGGCGGGCAGTCGGTGCCGCCGCAGTTCGTGAACACCGGCCTGCCGGAGTTCGTGCGCTGCCTGGCGCTGCTGGGCCGGATGTGGCGGCTGCGCTTCGGCCTGAACCCGGAGCAGGCGGGCCGCTGGACGGTCGATTTCCAGGCGCAGTTGGCGATGCTGGACCCGGCGGCACTGGCGTCGCCGGAGAACTGGTGGTCGGTGCTGCTCGAGCAGATGTGGGACGGCCTGCTGTAGCCACGCCCGACCGAATGTGACAAAAGGCGCCCGACGTGTGTTCACGTCGGGCGCCTTTTGTCCGTTCTCATGACGTCTCATGGCGCATCCTTGATGTTTGAGGACATAAGGACCTCAGGACGAAGCAGTCGAAAGGGCGTCAGGGATGAACTTCTCCGTCGGACGCGGGCGCGGCTATCGGCCCGAGCAGGTCGACCGCCGCCTCGCCGCGCTCGCCGCGGAGCGCGACGACGCGTTCGAGCGGGCGGCGCGGCTGACCGCCCTGGCCGAGGAGACGGCGCAGGAGGCCGCCCGGCTGCGCGAGGCCGTGGCCTCGCTCGCCCCGCAGCGTTACGAGTCCCTGAGCGAGCGGGCCCGCCGGATCCTGGAGCTCGCGGAGGCCGAGGACGAGTCCCTCGTACGGGCCGCGGAGGCCGAGGCGCAGTCGCTCGCCGAGGCGGCGGACACGGCCGCCAAGGAGGTGGCCGAGGCCGCGAAGGCGTACGCGGACGAGGTCACCACGGCGGCCGAGGCGGCGGCCCGCGCGACGCTGACCGAGGCCCGCGAGCGGGCCGAGGCGCTGCGCGAGGACGCCCGCCGCGACGCCGAGCAGCAGCGGACCGAGGCCGCCGCCGCCTTCGAGGCCGTCGAACGCGAGGCCGCGGACCTCCTCGCCCGGCAGCGCGAGGAGCAGCGGGCGGTACGGGAGGACGCCGAGCGGGCGGCCGCGGCGCGGGCGGCCGAGCAGACCGCCCGGCACGACGAACTCCTGTCCGCCGCGCGCGAGCGCCTCGCCGAGGCCGAACGCGCGCTCGCCGAGACCGAGGAGGCCGCCCGGCACGGCCGGGAGGACGCGGACGCGGAGGCGGCGGAACTGCTGGCCGCCGCGCGGCTGAAGCGGGAACGGACCGAGCGCGAGACCGAACGGGTGCTGCGCGAGCACGACGAGGCCCGCGACGAGATCCACTCCCACATGGAACACATCCGCGCCTCGCTCGCCACGCTCACGGGAGGCCGCGCCCGCGCCCAGGACGAGGTGGACGGAGAGAAGGGCGAGGGCGCCGGGGCCGGGGACTCCGGCGACTAGCCGGCCGTCAGGGCATCAGCCCGCGGCGTCGGAGGGCCTCCGCGCCACGGACCCCGGCTCCTCGGGCCCCGGCTCGCCCGACTTCGGATCGTCTGATCCCGGCTCCTCGGGCTCCGGCTCGTCCTGCTCCTTGAGTTCGGTCAGGACCGGGAAGCGGCGCGGGGCGATCGTCACCAGGACGACGAGGGCGAGGGCGGCGGCGCCCGCCGCGCCCAGGTAGACGTAGTCGACGGCCGCGTCCACCGCCCGTCGCAGCTGGTCGGCGGCCGGACCGGTCAGCGCGCCGGGCGTCTCCAGGGCGCGGACCAGCCCGTCCAGATCCCCACCGCTCCCGCTCCCGTTCCCGTTTCCGCCGCCCAGGCGGGCCGCCAGCACGCCGTTGGCGACGGCGCCGAACAGCGCGGCGCCGACGCTCTGGCCGATCTGGCGGACGAACAGCACCGAGGCGGTGGTCGTGCCCCGTTCCTCGTACGGGACGGTCGACTGCACACCGACGATCAGCGGCAGCTGGAAGAAGCCGAGCGCCCCGCCGAGCAGCAGCATCAGCAGCGCGGGCTGCCAGGGCTCGCCGGGGAACGGCAGCAGCGGGAAGGCGAGCAGGACCAGGAGCGCGAGGCTCATGCCGAGGACGGCGGTCTGCCGGAAGCCGATCCGGGTGTAGACCCGGTTGGACAGGGCGGCCGTGACGGGCCAGCTCAGGGTCATCGCGGACAGCACGAAACCGGCCGCGATCGGGCCGAGTCCGAGCACGGCCTGGGCGTACGTGGGCAGGAAGACGGTCGGCGCGACCATGAGCAGGCCGAGCGCGCCCAGGGCCAGGTTGACGGCGGCGATGGTGCGGCGGCGCCAGACCCAGCCGGGGATGATCGGCTCGGCGGCCCGCCGTTCGACGACGACGGTCACGGCGGCCAGCGCGGCCGCGCCGCCGAACAGGCCGAGCGAGGGCGCCGACAGCCATGGCCAGGCCACTCCGCCCTGCACGAGCGCGGTCAGGAGCAGGGTGCCGGACGCGAAGACGGCCAGCGCCCCGGCCCAGTCGACGGAGACCCGCGGCGCCGGGCCCCGCCGCGCCCCGCCCCGTACCGCCGGTGCGCCCGGCTCCACCAGGTAACGGGCGATCAGCCACAACGCCGCCGCCCCGACCGGCAGGTTGACCAGGAAGATCCAGCGCCAGTCCGCGTATCCGGCGAGCAGACCGCCGGCCGCCGGGCCCGCGACGGCGGAGGTGGCCCAGACGGAGGAGAGCCGGGCCTGGATGCGGGGACGTTCCTTCAGGGGATAGAGGTCGGCGGCGATCGTCTGGACCGTGCCCTGCAGGGCGCCGCCGCCCAGGCCCTGGACGACGCGGAAGGCGATGAGCGAGCCCATGTTCCAGGCCGAGGCGCACAGCACGGAGCCGACGAGGAAGAGCACGATGCCGGCGATCAGGACGGGCTTGCGGCCGAAGGTGTCGCTGAGCTTGCCGTAGACGGGCAGGGTGACGGTCACGGCGAGCAGATAGCCGGAGAACAGCCAGGAGAAGACGGAGAGCCCGCCGAGGTCGCCGACGATCTGCGGGACGGCGGTGGAGACGATGGTGCCGTCGAGCGCGGCGAGCGCCATGCCGAGCATCAGCGCGGCGACGACGGGCCCGCGGCGCGTGACGTCCGCCCCTGGGCCCTCCACCACCTGCCTCGCCCTCGCCCTCCCCGCCGCCCCGGACCCGGACCCTGACGCGGACCCGGAAGCCGACCCGGACGCTGACCCGGACCCGGACTCGGACACGCTGACCTCTCTCCTCACCCTGACGGGTGCACGGATGCTTCGTACATCTAAATGCGCCCGGGTCAGCCTCTCACCAAGACCTGGGGTGGAGGAACCCCTAGGGGCTTCTCCCTCATACGAGCCAGGGGCCGTTCCTTCCGCCGGAGGACGAGCCGCGAAGCCCGCGTCCCTAGCGTGGTCTTACGGGCGAGGCCCTGCGGAAAACCGCAGGGCGAAGAGTGCGCCGGACACCACTGTCCCGGCCCCGGGGCCCGACCAGACTCGTACACGTTCCGCACCAACGCGTACGTACCCGTACAGAGGAGACATATCGTGACGTCGGCTGTGAGCGTCCTGAGGCCCGGGGATCCCGGAGGGAGTACGGCCGTCGCCGCGCGGGCGCGGCAGGTCGTCAAGGCGTACGGATCGGGGGAGACCCGGGTCGTCGCGCTCGACCATGTCGACGTGGACATCGAGCGTGGCCGGTTCACCGCCATCATGGGGCCGTCCGGTTCCGGCAAGTCCACGCTCATGCACTGCCTCGCCGGTCTCGACACCGTCAGCGGCGGGCGGATCCACCTCGCCGACACCGAGATCACCGGCCTGAAGGACAAGAAGCTCACCCGGCTGCGGCGCGACCGCATCGGCTTCATCTTCCAGGCCTTCAACCTGCTGCCGACGCTCACCGCGCTCGAGAACATCACGCTGCCCATGGACATCGCCGGCCGCAGACCGGACACCGCCTGGCTCGACCGGGTCGTCGAGACCGTGGGCCTGGCCGGCCGCCTGCGGCACCGGCCCGCCCAGCTCTCCGGCGGCCAGCAGCAGCGGGTCGCCGTCGCCCGGGCGCTCGCCGCCCGGCCCGAGATCATCTTCGGCGACGAGCCGACCGGAAACCTCGACTCGCGGGCCGGGGCCGAGGTGCTCGGCTTCCTGCGCCGCTCCGTCGACGAGCTCGGCCAGACCATCGTCATGGTCACCCACGACCCGGTCGCCGCCTCCTACGCCGACCGTGTGCTCTACCTCGCCGACGGGCGGATCGTCGACGAGATGCGCGCGCCCACCGCCGACCAGGTCCTGGACCGCATGAAGGACTTCGACGCCCGGGGGCGCACGTCGTGACCGTGTTCAAGACCTCGCTGCGCAACGTCCTCGCGCACAAGGGCCGCATGGCGCTGTCCGCCGTCGCCGTCCTGCTGTCCGTCGCCTTCGTCGCGGGCACCCTGGTGTTCAGCGACACCATGAACACCACCTTCGACAAGCTCTTCGCCACCACCTCCTCCGACGTCACCGTCAGCCCGAAGGACGCCGCCGAGGACGACGAGATACCGGGGAGCGGCCGCCCGGAGACCCTGCCCGCCGCGCTCGTCGAGCGGGTCAGGGGCGCCGACGGCGTCAAGGCCGCCCAGGGCCAGGTCGTCTCCCTGGCCGTCACCGTCGTCGACGCCGGGAACGAGAACGTCGGCCCGTCCTCCGGCGGCCCGACCATCGCCGCCAACTGGAACCCCAACGAGCTGCGTTCGGTCGAGATCGCCTCCGGCCACGAGCCCCGCGGTCCCACCGAGGTCATGGTCGACAGCGACACCGCCGAGAAGCACCGTCTGAAGATCGGCGACGAGCTGCGCACCATCGCCGTCACCGGCGACTTCACCGCGCGGATCTCCGGCGTCGTCGCCTTCAAGGTGACCAACCCGGGCGCCACCCTCGTCTACTTCGACACCGCCACCGCTCAGCGCCAACTCCTCGGCAAGGAAGGCCTGTTCACGCAGATCACCGCCGACGCCGCGCCCGGCGTCAGCGACGAGACGCTGAAGGCGCGCATCGCCGCGGAGATCGGCTCCGGCTACCGGCTGCGGACCGCCGCCGAGACCGCCGACGCCGGCCGCGAGGACATCGCGGGCTTCCTCGACGTCATGACGTACGCGATGCTCGGCTTCGCCGGGATCGCCTTCCTCGTCGGCATCTTCCTGATCGTCAACACCTTCTCGATGCTGGTCGCCCAGCGCACCCGCGAGATCGGCCTGATGCGGGCCCTCGGGTCCAGTCGCCGCCAGATCAACCGCTCCGTCCTGCTCGAGGCGCTGCTGCTCGGCGTCGTCGGCTCGGTCGCCGGTGTCGCGGCGGGCGTCGGCCTCGCCGTCGGCCTGATGAAGATCATGTCGTCGATGGGCATGGAGCTGTCCACCGAGGACCTCACCGTCCGCTGGACCACGCCCGTCGTCGGTCTCGTCCTCGGTGTCGTCGTCACCGTCGTCGCCGCCTTCGTGCCCGCCCGGCGGGCCGGCAAGGTCTCCCCGATGGCGGCCCTGCGCGACGCCGGCACTCCCGCCGACGGCCGGGCCGGAGCCGTACGCGGTGGCGTCGGCGTGCTCCTCGCCGCCGCCGGCACCGGCGCGCTGTGGACGGCGACGCGGGCCGAGGAGGCGGCCGCGGGCTCGCTGTGGCTCGGCCTCGGCGTCGTCCTCACGCTCCTCGGCTTCGTCGTCGTCGGCCCGCTGCTCGCCGGCGCCCTCGTCCGCATGCTCGGCGCCGTCGTGCTGCGCGTCTTCGGCCCGGTCGGCCGGATGGCCGAGCGCAACGCGCTGCGCAACCCGCGCCGCACCGGCGCCACCGGCGCCGCCCTGATGATCGGGCTCGCGCTCGTCGCCTGCCTGTCGGTGGTCGGCTCCTCGATGGTCGCCTCGGCCACCGAGGAACTCGACCGGTCCGTCGGCGCCGACTTCATCGTCCGGTCGGCGGGCGGACAGCCGATCGTGCCGCAGGCGCAGGCCGCGGTGGCGAGGACGCCCGGTCTCGACCACGTCACCGCCTACAAGTGGCTCGAGGTGACGGTCACCGACCCGCACGGCAGGGCCGAGAAGACCGGCCTGGTCGCCGCCGACCCGACGTACGCCGAGGACGTGCGGCGCGACACGACGGCGGGCACGCTGGCGGAGGCGTACGGGCCGGGCGCCATGTCGGTGGGCAGCGACTACGCCGCCGAGCACGGAGTCCGGGTCGGCGACCGGCTCACCGTCGCCTTCCACGGCGGCCGGTCCGCGACGCTGCGGGTCGCGGCCATCACCTCCGACGCCGAGACCATCGACAAGGGCGTGAAGTACACGAACCTGACGACGGCGGGTCGCTACCTGCCGGCGGAGCGGATGCCGAAGAGCACGGTCGTCTTCGCCACCGCGAAGGACGGCCAGGAGGCGGCCGCCTACCAGGCCCTGAAGGACGCGCTCGCGCCGTACCCGCAGTACAGGGTCGCCGACCAGGCCGACTACAAGAAGGACCTGCAGGACCAGGTCGGACAGCTGCTGAACATCGTCTACGGGCTGCTGGCCCTCGCGATCGTCGTCGCGGTGCTCGGTGTCGTGAACACCCTCGCCCTGTCGGTCGTCGAGCGCACCCGGGAGATCGGCCTGCTGCGCGCCGTCGGCCTCTCGCGCCGCCAGCTGCGCCGCATGATCCGCCTGGAGTCGGTCGTCATCGCCCTCTTCGGCGCCCTCCTCGGCCTCGGCCTGGGCATGGGCTGGGGCACCGCCGCCCAGAAACTCCTGGCGCTCGAGGGCCTCGGCGTCCTGGAGATCCCGTGGCCGACGATCGGCGCGGTCTTCGTGGGCTCGGCCTTCGTGGGCCTGTTCGCGGCGCTGGTTCCGGCCTTCCGGGCGGGGCGGATGAACGTCCTGAACGCGATCGCGAGCGAATAGCCCCGCCGCGGGCGGGGCGGCGGGGAGGGCGGCGAACGGGTGATCGTCAGCGGGCCGTCGTAGTCTGGAGGCCCCGGCCCGTACGACGTGTCGGGCCGTTCGCGTTGCCCACCTCCGCCGGGATGGACCTTCCATGAGCCTGCACGGTCTGCTTGACGTCGTCGTCGAAGACGCGGCCCTCGCCGAAGCGGTGGCCGCCGCCCGCGACGGGAACCGGATGCACGTCGACCTGGTCGGGCCGCCCGCGGCCCGGCCCTTCGCCGTCGCCGCCCTCGCCCGCGAGGCGGGCCGGCCGGTGCTCGCGGTGACCGCCACCGGGCGGGAGGCCGAGGACCTGGCCGCCGCCCTGCGCTCGCTCCTCGACCCGGACACCGTCGTCGACTACCCCTCCTGGGAGACGCTGCCGCACGAGCGGCTCTCGCCGCGCTCCGACACCGTCGGACGCCGGCTCGCGGTCCTTCGCCGGCTCGCCCACCCGCGGGACGACGACCCGGCTGCCGGCCCGGTCAGCGTGGTCGTCGCGCCGATCCGCTCCGTGCTCCAGCCGCAGGTCAAGGGCCTGGGCGACCTGGAGCCGGTGGCGCTCAGGAGCGGCCAGAGCGCCGATCTGGAGGAGATCGTCGCGGGCCTGGCGGCCGCCGCGTACTCCCGGGTGGAGCTCGTGGAGAAGCGCGGCGAGTTCGCCGTGCGCGGCGGCATCCTGGACGTCTTCCCGCCGACCGAGGAGCATCCGCTCCGCATCGAGTTCTGGGGCGACGACGTCGAGGAGATCCGCTACTTCAAGGTCGCCGACCAGCGGTCGCTGGAGGTCGCCGAGCACGGCCTGTGGGCGCCGCCCTGCCGGGAGCTGCTGCTCACCGACGAGGTGCGGGAGCGGGCCGCCGTGCTCGCCGAGCGGCATCCGGAGCTCGGCGAGCTGCTCGGCAAGATCGCCGAGGGCATCGCCGTCGAGGGCATGGAGTCCCTCGCGCCGGTGCTCGTCGACGACATGGAGCTGCTCCTCGACGTGCTGCCGAAGGGCTCGATGGCCGTGGTCTGCGACCCGGAGCGGGTCCGCACGCGGGCCGCGGACCTGGTGGCGACCTCGCAGGAGTTCCTGCAGGCCTCCTGGGCCGCCACGGCCGGCGGCGGCGAGGCGCCGATCGACGTCGGCGCGGCCTCGCTGTGGGGCATCGCCGACGTCCGGGACCGGGCGCGCGAGCTCGGGATCATGTGGTGGTCGGTGTCGCCGTTCGCCGCCGACGAGACGGCCGGCGACGACGCGGGCGACACCCTGAAGCTGGGCATGCACGCGCCCGAGACGTATCGCGGCGACACCGCCCGCGCGCTCGCCGACACCAAGGGCTGGCTGGCCGACGGCTGGCGCACGGTGTACGTGACGGAGGCGCACGGCCCGGCCTCCCGCACCGTGGAGGTGCTCGGCGGCGAGGGCATCGCCGCCCGTCTCGACGGCGACCTGAAGCAGATCGCCCCGTCCGTCGTGCACGTCGCGTGCGGCGCGATCGACTACGGCTTCGTCGACCCGGCGCTCAAGCTCGCCGTGCTGACCGAGACCGACCTGTCCGGGCAGAAGGCGGCCGGCAAGGACGGCCAGAGGATGCCGGCCAAGCGGCGCAAGACGATCGACCCGCTGACGCTTGAGGCCGGCGACTACATCGTGCACGAGCAGCACGGCGTCGGCCGCTACATCGAGATGGTGCAGCGGACGGTGCAGGGCGCGACCCGCGAGTACCTGCTCGTGGAGTACGCGCCGGCCAAGCGCGGCCAGCCCGGCGACCGGCTCTACATCCCGACCGACCAGCTGGAGCAGGTCACCAAGTACGTGGGCGGCGAGGCCCCGACCCTGCACCGGCTCGGCGGCGCGGACTGGACGAAGACGAAGGCGCGGGCGAAGAAGGCGGTCAAGGAGATCGCCGCCGACCTGATCAAGCTCTACAGCGCCCGGATGGCGGCTCCCGGCCATGCCTTCGCCCCGGACACGCCCTGGCAGCGCGAGCTGGAGGACGCCTTCCCGTACGCGGAGACGCCCGACCAGCTGTCGACGATCGCCGAGGTGAAGGAGGACATGGAGAAGACGGTCCCGATGGACCGGCTGATCTGCGGCGACGTCGGCTACGGCAAGACGGAGATCGCGGTACGGGCGGCCTTCAAGGCCGTCCAGGACGGCAAGCAGGTCGCCGTGCTCGTCCCGACGACGCTCCTGGTGCAGCAGCACTTCGGCACCTTCTCCGAGCGTTACTCGCAGTTCCCGGTCAACGTGCGCGCCCTGTCCCGCTTCCAGACCGACACCGAGGCGAAGGCGACGCTGGAGGGCCTGAAGGACGGCGCGGTCGACGTCGTCATCGGCACCCACCGCCTGTTCTCGTCCGAGACCAAGTTCAAGGACCTGGGTCTGGTCATCGTCGACGAGGAGCAGCGCTTCGGCGTCGAGCACAAGGAGCAGCTGAAGAAGCTCCGCGCCAACGTGGACGTCCTGACCATGTCCGCGACGCCGATCCCGCGCACGCTGGAGATGGCGGTGACGGGCATCCGCGAGATGTCGACGATCACCACGCCGCCGGAGGAGCGGCACCCGGTCCTGACCTTCGTCGGCCCGTACGAGGAGAAGCAGATCGGTGCGGCCATCCGCCGCGAGCTGCTGCGCGAGGGCCAGGTCTTCTACATCCACAACCGGGTCGAGTCGATCGACCGGGCGGCGGCGAGGCTGCGGGAGATCGTCCCGGAGGCGCGGATCGCGACCGCGCACGGCCAGATGTCGGAGCAGGCCTTGGAGCAGGTCGTGGTCGACTTCTGGGAGAAGAAGTTCGACGTGCTGGTGTCGACGACGATCGTCGAGTCCGGCATTGACATCTCCAACGCCAACACGCTGATCGTGGAGCGCGGCGACAACTTCGGCCTGTCGCAGCTGCACCAGCTGCGCGGCCGGGTCGGCCGTGGCCGCGAGCGCGGTTACGCGTACTTCCTCTATCCGCCGGAGAAGCCGCTGACGGAGACCGCCCACGAGCGGCTGGCGACGATCGCCCAGCACACCGAGATGGGCGCCGGCATGTACGTGGCGATGAAGGACCTGGAGATCCGCGGCGCGGGCAATCTGCTCGGCGGCGAGCAGTCCGGGCACATCGCGGGCGTCGGCTTCGACCTGTACGTGCGGATGGTCGGCGAGGCCGTCGCCGACTACCGGGCCTCGCTGGAGGGCGGTGTGGAGGAGGAGCCGCCGCTGGAGGTCAAGATCGAGCTTCCGGTCGACGCGCACGTCCCGCACGACTACGCGCCGGGCGAGCGGCTGCGCCTGCAGGCCTACCGGGCCATCGCCTCGGCCAACTCGGAGGAGGACGTCAAGGCGGTGCGCGAGGAGCTCACCGACCGCTACGGCAAGCTGCCGGAGCCGGTGGAGAACCTGCTCCTGGTGGCCGGCCTGCGGATGCTGGCCCGCGCCTGCGGTGTCGGCGAGATCGTCCTGCAGGGGCCCAACATCCGTTTCGCGCCGGTGGAGTTGCGCGAGTCGCAGGAGCTGCGTCTGAAGCGGCTCCACCCGCGCACGGTCATCAAGCCGGCCGTGCACCAGATCCTGGTGCCGCGTCCGACGACCGGCAAGATCGGCGGCAAGCCGGTGGTGGGCCGCGAACTGCTGGCGTGGACGGGCGAGTTCCTCGCGGAGATCCTCGGTTCGTGATCCGGCCTTCCCTCCCGGTCCGGCGGATCGGCCGGACCGGGAGGGAAGGAGGGCGTCACAGCCGGTCGACGTCCAGTGCCTCGGCCATCGCGCGGTAGCCCGCGTCGCCCGGGTGCAGGTGGTCCCCGGAGTCGTAGGCGGGCAGGATGCGGTCCGGGTCGGACGGGTCGGCGACGGCGCGGTCGAAGTCGACCACGGAGTCGTAGGCGCCCGAGGTGCGGACCCAGGCGTTGAAGGCCTCCCGCTTGGCCTCGTTCTCCGGTGTGAAGTAGAAGGAGCCCTTGATCGGGGTGAGCGTGGCGCCGACGACCTTGATGCCGTGGGCGTGGGCCTGGCGTATGAGGGTGCGGTGGCCCTCGATGAGCTGGTTGACGGAGACCTCGGGCGTCGGGCCGCCGGGGAAGGCCGGGCCGCTGCCGCCGATGTCGTTGATGCCCTCCAGGAGGATCACGGTGCCCACGCCCTTCTCGGTGAGCACGTCCTTCTTGAAGCGGGCGACGGCCTTCTCGCCCGCCCAGGTGGTGTCGTTGGTGACCTCGTTGCCGCCGATGCCGTGGTTGAGCACGGCGCGGGGCCGGCCGGTGGCGGCGAGGCGCTCGGCCAGCTCGTCGGGATAGCGGTTGTCGGCGTCGGTGGTGGAGCCGACGCCGTCGGTGATGGAGTCGCCGAAGGCGACGATGCCGTCCCGGCGGGCGGTGCGCGGGCCGCCGGAGACCTCGACGCCGGAGAGGTAGTACCAGGAGCCGCTGGTCTCGGTGAAGGCCGTGCCGGCGGTGTCGGCGCGGTGGTCGCCCGCGGCCCGGTAGCTGGTGGCGGCGGCCATGTGGTGGAAGGTGGCGGGGCCGGTCGGACCGGCGAGGTAGAGGGTGACGGTGACCGGTTCGAGGGCCGTCGTACGGAACGGGACGCCGTCGCTGATGAGGGTGCCGCCCGCGGGCACGGTGACCGAGTCGCGGCCGCCGAAGGTGAGCGTGCGGACCGAACCCGGCCGCACCGCGCCGCCCTCGGCGGCGCGGGCGACGGTCGCGCCGGTGACCTTCAGCGGCGTGGAGCCGTAGCGGTTGGACAGCTCGATGCGGGCCCGGGTGCCGCCGGCGGTGACGCGCACGGTCTGGCGGACGGTCTGGTCGGCGAAGCCGGTCTGCGACCAGTTGGGCGCGAAGGGGGCGGTCGCCGACTGCGGCGAGGCGGCCCAGGCGCCGTGCCATCCGGCGGCCCGCGCGCCGTGCGACGGGTCGGCCGTGGCGGCGGTGGGGATCGCGGTGAGGGTGGTCGCGGCGAGCAGGGTGATGCCCGCGCGCCGGAGCGTGCTGGTGGTCTTCATGTGTTCCGCCCGTTGTCGTGTGCTGTGCCCGGACCCTGCCGGGTCCGTGGTCGTTCCTGTGCGCGCGACATGATCAAGTCGGGTGCGGTCCGGGCTATTCCCCTGTGGCGTCGGCGAGTTGAGCGGAACCGAGCAGTCCGGTCAGGGCGCGGAAGACCTCGCCCGGGTCCCGGCCGTCCAGCGGGGCGTCCAGGTTGTGGGTGAGCAGCAGGGTCGCGAAGCCGTGGGCGAGGGACCAGGCGGCGATGCCGGTGTCGCGCGGGGCGGCGGTGCCGGGCCCGAGGGCGGTGACGCCGGCCCGCAGTTCGACGGAGGCCCGTTCGCGGGCGGCGAGCAGCTCCGGGTCGTCGGCGTGGTGCAGGTCGGGCCGGAACATCACCTGGAAGTGCGCGGGATGCGCGGCCGCGAACCGTACGTACCGCACGCCGCGTTCGCGCAGGTCCGGCGCGCCCGTGAGGGCCTCGGCGAGCAGTTCGTAGCCCTGGGCGGCGATCGCGGTGAGCAGTCCGGTGCGGTCCTTGAAGTGGTGGGCCGGGGCGGCGTGCGAGACGCCGGCGCGGCGCGCGAGGTCGCGCAGGCTGAGCGCGCCGGGGCCGTCGGCGGCGATGACGTCGAGGGCGGCGGCGAGGACGGCCTGCCGCAGGTCGCCGTGGTGATAGGTGCGCCGAGTGGTCATGGCAGCAGCGTACGCGGAATCTAGGCATTGACAAGTTCGACGGACGGGAGCAATCTTGTCGGTGACAAGATAGTGAGCCGGAGGAGGAAAGCCGTGACCGCCGAGACCCTGACCGTCGAGCCCGCCCGCGTCCGCCAGATGTGGCACCTGATCGAGCCGCTGCACTCCGTGATCTACTACGCGCCCGAGGTCTTCGCCGAGGCCGCCGCCCTCGGCTACGACGTGACCGAGCGCTGGCCCAGCTACTTCGCCTGGCGCGCCGCGGCCCTCGGCCCGGTCGACGCCGACCGCGTCGCCTCCGCCTTCTACAGCTTCAGCCCCGCCAAGGTCGCCCGGCACGTTCCCGCCGCCTGGGACGTCGCCGCCCCGGCCGACGTGCTCGCCGCCCGGCTGCGCGCCGTCGACGCCACCTACCGCGCGCTGCTCGGCGACGACGTCCTCACGAGCCCCGAACTCGCCGAGGCCGCCGCCCTCGCCCGCCGCGCCGCCGAGGCGGCCGACCTCGCCGGCCGCCCCCTGGCCGCCGCCCACGCCGCCCTGCCCTGGCCCGAGGCCCCGCACCTCGTGCTCTGGCAGGCCGCGACGATCCTGCGCGAGCACCGCGGCGACGGGCACCTCGTCGCGCTCAGGGAGGCCGGCCTGGACCCGGTCGAGTCGCTCGTCTCCTTCGCCGCGGTCGGCGCGGCCGCCGAGGCCACGTTCGAGAGCCGGGGCTGGGACCCGCGGGAGTGGGCCGCCGCCCGCGACCGGCTCGCCGCCCGCGGCCTGGTCCACGCCGACGGCACCGCCACCGACGCGGGCCGCGCGCTGCGCGCCGAGGTCGAGCGCCGCACCGACGAACTCGCCGCCGGCCCCTGGATCGCCCTCGGCCCCGACGCCACCGCCCGGCTCGACGCCCTCGTGGGCGGCCTGTGGCTCACGATCATCGGCTCGGGCCTGCTGCCCTCGGAGAACACGCTGGGCATCGGCAAGATCTGAGCGCGCCGCCGGGCGCCGGCGACCCGCGGCGCGGCCCGACTCGCCCCGCCCGCCGGACTTCCTCAAGTGACCTGGTGGGACGGCCGGTTCGGGTGTCAGCCGAAGACGGCCGCCGGGTCGCCGACGTACCAGGTGTTGTCGATGACGAGCCTGCGGATGAGCCAGCGCCCGCCGTCGCGGACCAGTTCCACGTCGTAGGGGTTCTTCAGCAGCGCGTGCCGGGTGCGGTCGGCGCTGAGCAGATGCTGGGCCTCCACCAGGGCGGTGAGGCGGGCGGTGTCGCCGTCGACGGCGATCCGGGCGTTGGTGACCTGGTGGGTGGTGTCGACCCGGCCGGTGAACAGGCCGAGGACGGTGGACACGATGGTGTCGCGCCCGGACATCAGCGGCGGCTCGGCGCCCCACCTGGCCGCGGCCGGACGGAAGTCCAGCTCGGCGTCGGCGGTGAAGGCCGAGGCGAACAGGTCCGCGTCCTTGAGGTCCTGGCCGAGGGCGAAGCGGTGGAGCGCGTCGACGATCTCCACCCGGTCCCGGAGCTCCGCGACCGTCGCCGCGCTGTCGTGGGCGGGGGCGGCCAGCGCGCGGTCATGGGTGACGTACATGATGTTCTCCTGTGACGGTGTGACGGTGCAGGTCAGGCGGTGTTCCGACGCCTTCGATCCTGCTGCGGGCCGACAGGGGCATCAACGAGCACCTGCGCAACGTTCGTGAAGCCTCGCTTGACGACGGAGGTGAACGAGACATGCTGGAGCGGCACGAGCTGGAGGCGTTCCTGACACTCGCCGAGGAACTGCACTTCGGCCGCACCGCCGAGCGGCTGCGCGTGTCCACGGCCCGGGTCAGCCAGACGATCGCCAAACTGGAGCGCCGCATCGGTGTGCCGCTCTTCCACCGCACGAGCCGCCGGGTGGAACTGTCGGCGACGGGACGGCGGTTGTACGAGGAGACGCGGCCCGCCTGGGACCGGATCACCGACGCGGTCGCCCGGGCCGTCGAGGCCGGACGCGGCCTGACCGGGCTGCTGCGCGTGGCGTTCACCGGGCCCGCGGCCGGGCAGTTGCTGGTCGGCGCCGCGCAGGCGTTCCGCGAGCGGCACCCCGAGTGCGCGGTGGAGATCCGTGAGGCCCGGCCGGCGGAGGTCGTGCCGTGGCTGCGCGACGGCGAGGCGGACCTCGCGCTGACCGGTCTTCCGATGCGCGAACAGGGCCTGGTGGCGGGGCCGGTGCTGGTGCGGGAGGCCCGGATGCTCGCCGTGCCGGCGGAGCATCCGTTCGCCCGCCGGGCCACCGTCTCCGTGGAGGACCTGGCCCGGGTGACCGTGCTGCGGATGCCCGAGACGCTGCCCCGGTCCCTCCGCGAGGACCGCGCGCCGAGCCGTACACCGGCGGGGCGGCCGGTCACGCACGGCCCGTCGGCGACGACGGTCGACGAGATGCTGACACTCGTCGGCGCGGGCGAGGGCGTGTGCACGGTCGGCGCCCACACGAGGCGCTACCACGCCCGGCCGGACGTGGTCTACGTGCCGTTCGAGGACGCCGCACCGGTGGAGTGGGGCCTGGTCCGGCTCGCCGACGGCGCCACCGCCCGCGTACGGGCCTTCGGCGACGCGGCGCTCGCCGCGGCGCGGCCGTGAACCGGGGTCGGATCGCGGGCCCGCGCTCGTCCGCGGGCCCCGCACCTGCGGATAATCGTTTCCGCGTTCCGGCGGCGGCCGCTTAGCCTCGGCCGCATGGATCTCCACGTCACGACCCTCGCCGAGCGCCCCGAGTACGCCGCCCGGCTCTATCAGATGAAGGACCTCTGGCCGGAGTTCCTGATGTACGACCCGGTCGGCTGGGCCAACATCGGCCGGATCGTCGTCGAGTTCCCCGAGTACGTCCTCGTCGCCACCGACGGCAGCGGCCCCGACGCGCCGCTCGTCGCCCGCGCGCTCAGCGTTCCCTTCCAGCTCCAGGCCGCCGGCCGCGGCGAACTGCCCGACACCGGCTGGGACCAGGTCCTGCTCTGGGCGTTCTCCGACTTGCGGCACGGGCGCACGCCCGACACCGTCAGCGCCATCGAGATCACCGTGGACAACAGCGCCCTCGGCCAGGGCCTCTCCGGACGCATGCTGGCCGAGATGCGCGCCAACGCCCGCCGCCTCGGCTTCTCCGAGCTGGTGGCACCGGTGCGTCCCAACGCCAAGCACCTGGAGCCCGAGGCCTCGATCCACGAGTACGCCTTCCGTACCCGCGCGTCGGACGGGCTGCCGCACGACCCGTGGCTGCGCGTCCACGTCCGCGCGGGCGGCCGCGTGGAGAAGGTCGCGCCGGCCTCGATGACGGTCTCCGGGTCCGTCGAGCAGTGGCGCCGATGGACCGGCGCGGCCTTCGACACCGACGGCCCGGTGCACGTCGAGCGCGCCCTGGTGCCGGTCCACTGCGACACCCGCGGCGGCTACGCGGTGTACGTCGAGCCGAACGTCTGGGTCCGCCACCGCACCGACTGAGACGGGCGCAGGGCGTGCGGGCCGCCCCCCTCCGGTGGCCCGCACGCCCTGCGTGTCCTTGTCCCGCGGCCGTCAGCCGAGGGTCTTCGCGTCCACGACGTCCTTCTTCGGCGGCGTCTTCGCCGCCACCGGCTTGTCGTAGTCCGAGAACGTGACCGTGCCCGGCTCCTTGCCGCCGGTCGTCACGATCCGCAGCAGATGCGGCGCGCCCTCCGTCGCCACGTAGAACGTGTCCTTCTCGCCGCCCCGGTAGTCGATCGACAGCGTCAGCGCCTTCCGGCCCTCGACCGTGGTCTCGGAGCCCTTCACCGCGCCCGCGGTGTCCTGCTCGAAGTCGGCGAGCAGCGCCTTCAGGTCGCACATGTCGAGGATGTCCTTGGCGTCCGGGTCCTTGGCGTCGGTCTTCACCCAGCGGCCCTTGAGCTGCCGCATCACCTCCGCCTGGACCTCCGGCGCCTCGCCCTTGGCCTGCTCCTTCAGGAACGCCTCGTCGAAGCGGAGGTAGACGGCCTTGCCGGCGGGCCGGACCAGGTCGGCGCTGCCCGTCGCACCGAGGGTCATCGTCCCGGCGCACTGCCCCTGCACATCGGTGGACAGGGAGCCCTTGACCGGCCCGTCGGTGGTCTTCGTGTCGAGGTCCAGCGTGAGGGATTTGGCGCTCTTCGTGGTGGCGACCGCCTTGTCGACGATCTGGGCCGCGCTCATCCCCGCGAAGGGGCCGGCGGGCTTCGGGGAGCCACTGGAGCCGGAGTGCGAGCCGGAGTCCGAGCCGGAGTCCGAGCCGGAGTCCGAGAAGGGGCCGCAGGCGGTCGCGCCGAGCGCGACGACGGCGCACAGGCCGGCGGCGGCGAGGGCGGAGCGGCGGAAGCGGGCGGTGGCAGACATGGTGGTTCTCCGAGGGGGGATCGGGTCGTACGAGGGAGGTGCGGCGGTACGGCGGCGGTGCGAGCCGTACGGGGGGTGTGGGAGCCGTCGGCGGACCGAGGGCCGGCGGGGGAGTGGGGGCCGGCGGGGACGGGCCGGGTCAGCCGATCTTCAGCTCCCACTGCGAGGCGTCGTGGTCCAGGCCGGGCGAGACCTCGACGGTGAGGGTCTTGGCGTCGGCCGGGGCGTCGAAGGCGAAGGTCGCGGTGGCCTTCTTGCCGGGCAGGACGGTGCCGTTGAAGCCGCCGATCGTGTCGCCGTCGGCGATCTGCTCGGCCTCGGTGCCCTTCTCGCCGGCGCGGGCGGTCAGCGTCGTCAGGACGCTGTCGAAGGCCTTCGTGCCGCCGTTCTCGAGGGTGACGGTGACCTGGTAGGCCTTGTTGCCCTTGGTGTGGCCGACGGCGAACTCGCTCGGCGTGTACGGCTTGGCGGCGGAGACGGTGACCTGCAGCTTGTCGTCGTAGACGGAGGAGTCGCCGGCGGCGAGCGCCTTGACCGTGCCGCCCTTGCCGCCCTTGCCGCCCGGGTTCTTCGGGGCGGAGTCCTTGAGGCCCTTGTCGATCTTCTCGAGCTCGTCCACGGCGCCGCTGACGGCGGTGAACGTGATGACCGCGCCGACCACCGAGAGGACCAGGGCCGCGAGGCCGAGGATCGTGCCGGTGAGCGCGACTCCCTTGTTGTTCGCCTCGCCGCGCTTGACGCGGCCTCTGCCGGCCAGGCCGAGGATCAGCGCGATCAGGCCGAGGACGCCGGCCAGCCAGAAGAACAGCGGGATGAAGCCCGAGAGCGTGCCGATGATGCCGAGGATCAGGGCCGTGGTGCCGAGCCCGTTGCGCAGCGCGACGGGAGCGGGGGAGTGCGGGAGCTGCGTGTCGTACGACATGAGTGTGTCCTCCCGGACGGTGAGATGGTCTGGCGCGATGGATCAATCACAGCAGAGCCTGTGAACCGAGTCAACACCGTTCACGAAAAACAGATCGGCTCACGCTGTGAAGTGGTGTCGCCGTCATTCGTCAGTAAGATCGGGCCACACGTCACACGTCACGCCGGACGCGACGAGGGGAGCGGCAGGTGCCGGACAGCGCAGCAGAGGTGACCGCCGCGGGCATCGCCCGCCTCGCCGGGGTCGGCCGGGCGGCCGTGAGCAACTGGCGCCGCCGGCACGCCGACTTCCCCAAGCCGGTCGGCGGCACCGAGACCAGCCCGTCCTTCGCCCTCGCCGACGTCGAGGCCTGGCTGCGCGCCCAGGGCAAACTCGCCGAGGTGCCGCTCGGCGAGCGCGTCTGGCAGCAGATCGCCGGCCATCCCGCCGGCGCCGTCACCGCCCTCGTGCACGCGGGCTGCGCGCTCCTCCTCGTACGCGAGCGGGCGGCGGCCTGGCCCGCGCTCGCCGCCGCGCCCGGCGAGCGGCTCGCGGAGGTGCTGCCGGTGCCGCTGGAGGAGACGCTGACCGAGCGCTTCGGCGCCGAGCGCGCCGTCCGCACGCCCACGGCCGTCGCGCTCCTGCCGTCCGTTCCGCTGCTGCGCGGCGCCGCCGAGCTGGCCGAAGGGACGAGCCCCCGCGAGGCCTTCGAGTTCCTGCTCGGCCGGCACCTGGACGCCAACCCGCGCCAGTACACGCTCACTCCGCCCGGCCCCGCCGCCCTCATGGCCGCCCTCGCCGGCCCGGCGACCACCGTCCTCGACCCGGCCTGCGGCACCGGCTCCCTCCTCGGCGCGGCGGCCGCGGCGGCGCCGGCGGGCCCGGCGGCGACCGCGGCCGCCGCCACGGACGCGCCGCCGGCCGCGACCGCGGTGTACGGACAGGACGCCGATCCCGACCTGGCCGCGCTCACCGCCCTGCGCCTCGCGCTCGCCACCGACACCGCCGTCGACGTCCGCGTCCTCGCCGGCGACACCCTGCGCGCCGACGCCTTCCCCGCCCTGGCCGCCGACGCCGTGCTGTGCCACCCGCCGTTCAACGAGCGCAACTGGGGCCACGACGAGCTGGCCTACGACCCGCGCTGGGAGTACGGCTTCCCGGCCCGTACCGAATCCGAGCTCGCCTGGGTCCAGCACGCCCTGGCCCGGCTGCGCCCCGGCGGCACCGCCGTCCTGCTCATGCCGCCCGCCGCCGCCTCCCGCCGCTCCGGCCGCCGCATCCGCGCCGACCTGCTGCGCCGCGGCGCCCTGCGGGCCGTCGTCGCCCTGCCGGCCGGCGCCGCGCCGCCGTACGGCATCCCGCTCCACCTGTGGGTGCTGCGCAGGCCCGCTCCCGGCGCCCGCCCGCCGGCCGAACTGCTCCTGGTCGACACCGCGTCCGAGCCGACACCCGGCGCGGGCGCGGGCGTGTCCGGCGGCGGCCGCGACCGGCTCGACTGGCCGGCCGTCGAGAGCGCCGTCCTGGCCGCCTGGCGGCCCTTCGACCGGGACGGCACGATCGCCGGGGCGCCCGGCGCGAGCCGCTCGGTCCCGGTCGTCGAACTCCTCGACGACGACGTCGACCTGGCCCCCGCCCGCCACCTCCCGCCGCCCGCCGCCGCCGAGGGCGCGGCGCAGCTGGCCGGTGTGCGCGAACGCCTCACCGAGACCCTGCGCCGCACCCGCGAGCTGACCCCGCCGCCCGCCGCCGACTCCGGCGCGGCCGCCGGCGGCGTCCGCTGGCCCTCGACGACGGTCGGCGAACTCGCCCGCGCCGGCGCGCTCACCCTGCGCGCCGGAGGCACCGGCGCGGCCGCCCCGGGGACGGTCGTGCCCGTCCTGACCGACACCGACGTCCTCGCCGGCCACGCGCCCTCCGGCAGCCTTCCCGAGGCCCCGCCCCACGGCCCCGCCGAGGAGCCCGTGCTGCTGGCCGCCGGAGACGTCGTCGTCCCGGTCCTCGGCGGCGGCTCGGTGGCCCGGGTCGTCGACGCGGCCGCCACGGGCGCCGCCCTCGGCCGCAACGTCCACCTCCTGCGCCCCGACCCGACGGCCGTCGACCCGTGGTTCCTGGCCGGTTTCCTGCGCGCCACCGCCAACAGCCGCCAGGCCAGCTCCTACGCCTCCACCGCCACCCGGCTGGACGTCCGCCGGCTCCAGCTGCCGCGGCTCCCGCTCGCCGAACAGCGACGCTACGGCGCCCGGTTCCGGGCCCTCGCGGAGTTCGAGGAGGCCCTGCGGCTCGCGGGCCGGCTCGGCGAGCAGCTGGTGCAGGGCATGTACGACGGCCTGGCCGACGGCACGGTCGCGCCCTGACCTCCGCGAGCCCGGACAACCCCTGGGTGGCTGTCGGAGTCGGTGTATACGCTCGTCCCCGACAGCGATGCGCCCCTTCAGGTGACCAGGAGCAGGAATGTACGGCCACGGCTATCCGCAGCCCGCGCCACCGCCGCGCGGTGTTCCGGCGTCCGTCATCGTGCTGCGCGTGCTCTTCGCCGTGCTGCCGCTGCTCAGTCTCGGCCTGCTCGCCTGGGTGACGGCGCTGCGGATCGGCCTGCTGACCCGCCGGGTGCTCGACTGGATCCTGCTCGGGCTGTCGGTCGCGGTCGTCGTGGCGGGCCTGATCCTGATGCCGGACGAGAACGACACGTCCCTCAAGGGCGATCTGGTCGTCGGCATGGTGCTGCTCAACGCGGTGGCGTTCACGGCGTACTTCCTGGTCGTGGACATCCGCCACGACCACACGCGCGCGGCGGGCGCGCCCGGCGCCGTGCCGCCGCCTCCGCTCTCGCCGTACCACCCGTACGCGGCCACGGTCCCGCGCCACCACCAGGGCTACGGCTACCCGCAGCCCCAGCCCCACCTCCAGGCCCAGCCGCAGCCCCCGCACCAGGCACGGCCCCAGCCCCACCTCCAGCCCCACCCTCACCCGCAGCCCGTCGCGCCCGCGAACCCGCGCATCGACCAGGTCCGTGTCGAGCTCGACGAGCTCAGCGACCTGCTCCGCAAGGACCCCAGGGAAGGCGGGCGGTGAACGGCCGGGTCGTCGGCGGGCGTTACGAACTGGCCACCCTGATCGGCCAGGGCGGAATGGGCCAGGTGTGGACGGCCTACGACGGCCGGCTCGACCGGCGGGTCGCGGTGAAGCTGCTCAGCCCCGCCGCCATCAGCGGCCCGGCCACGGCCGCCGACGAGCTGCGGCGCCGCTTCGTGCGCGAGTGCCGGGTCACCGCGCAGGTCGGCCATCCGGGCCTGGTCACCGTCCACGACGCGGGCAGCGACGGCGACGACCTGTACCTGGTGATGCAGTACGTGGAGGGCGCCGACCTCGCCGACCACCTCGCCGAGCACGAGCCGTATCCCTGGCCCTGGGCGGTGTCCGTCGCCGCCCAGCTGTGCGGCGTCCTCGCCGCCGTGCACGCGGTGCCGATCGTGCACCGCGACCTCAAGCCGCGCAACGTGATGGTCCGCCCCGACGGCACGGTCACCGTGCTCGACCTGGGCGTGGCGTCCGTCCTCGACACCGACACCACCCGCCTCACCCACACGGGCTCGCCCATCGGCAGCCCGGCCTACATGGCGCCCGAGCAGGCGATGGGCGGTGCCGTCGGCCCGTACACCGATCTCTACGCGCTCGGCGTGCTGCTGCACGAACTCCTCAGCGGCAACGTGCCCTTCGCCGGCTCCACCGCCCTCGGCGTGCTGCACCGCCACCTCTACGAGCCGCCCGTCCCGGTCCGCAGGCTGCGCCCCGAGGTGCCCGAGGCCCTGGAGGCGCTCGTGCTGCGGCTGCTGGCGAAGGACCCGCAGGCCCGGCCCTCGGGCGCCCAGGAGGTGTACGAGCTGCTGCTGCCGCTCCTGCCGGCGCGCGGCGCGCCGGGCCCCACGGGCCCGCTCGACCCGACCCGGCCCTTCCGCCGGCCGCACGCGCCCTGGCCCGACCGGTCGGCGCAGGCCGTGGCGCCGCCGCCGCCCGCGCACGCACCGGCGAAGCCGGACGTGGCGGCGGCCGTGGACGAGGTGAAGCGGCTGCTCGGCGAGGGATCGCTCACCCAGGCCGTGGACATCCTCGGCGGCATCCTCCCGGCCGCCGCGGCGGAGCACGGCGAGCGGTCTCCGGTCGTCCGCATCCTGCGCAAGCAGTACGCGTCGACGCTGATGGACGACGGCCAGTACCGTCGCGCGCTGCCCGAGCTGCGCCGCCTCGCCGAGGACCGTACGGCGGAGGCGGGTCCGGCGGATCCGCAGACCCTCCAGTACCGCTACGACGCCGCCCTGTGCCTGGAGCAGCTCGGCGACCCGTCCGGCGCGCTCGCGGAGTACCGCGCCCTGCTGCCGTACCACGAAGGCGACTCCCGCGCCTTCGACATCCGGCACCGGATCGGGCTCCTGCTGCTCGCGATCGGTGACCACGCCGCGGGGCAGGGCGAGTTGCGGACGCTGCTGTTCGACGTGGAACGGACATACGGCCCGTATCACCCGCTCGCGGGCGAGCTGCGGCGGGCGCTGGAGCACCAGCAGCAGATGGGACGGGGTTTCTGAGCCTCGCCGAAAGGATTCCTTCTGCCCGCACGGCGGTGCTCTGACACCTCGCCAGGGTCACGAGTCCGTATCTGATTCGGTAACAAAAGCGAAGGGTCCGATTTGGTCGATTCGCGCTGTGTAACGTGCGCGTTCGATCATGTCCACGTCGTCGCCGTTCAAGGATCCCTCATGACCACGCCTCCGCAGCAGCCCGCCGACCCGTTCGCCGCCGCCCCGGGCGCGCCCGCTCCCGCGCCGCAGAAGAAGGGCGGCGCGCTGAAGAAGATCGGCGGCTTCGTCGTGCTGGCGATCATCGCCGTCGCGGTGAAGGTCGGCCTCCCGCACCTCACCGGCGACGCCCCGGTCCACGCCAAGGTCGGCGACTGCGTCACCGTCAGCGGCCCGGAGAACGACCCGAAGGTCGACACCCAGGACTGCGCCTCGGGCAAGAAGGACCTCTTCAAGGTCGTCCAGGTCCACGACAACACCTTCGACCTCAACAAGTGCGGCGAGGAGCTCTCGGCGCTCGCGCAGCAGCTGGGCTCGGACAAGTTCGTCCTCTGCCTGGACGAGGTCAAGAAGGCCTGACGCGCCGTCGCGAACGCACACGGAAGGGGCCGGCCCGGCGGGGCCGGCCCCTTCCGCGTTCCCGGGGGCGCGTGGGAGGTGTGGGGCAGGGCGGGCGCGCTTCCGCACGCCCGTGCCGTGGACCACGGCCGAGGAAAGGATCAAGAGCACGCGAGCGCGCGAGAAGGACGACGGCGAGAGGACAGGTTTCGTGAGCAACCCGCAGGAGGGCCGGGCGATCGGCGCGGTCACCGCAGCACAGTCCCGCCGGGTCGCCGAGCAGGGCATCTTCCGCTCGGCCTCGGCCGTCGACCCGGCCGCCGTCGGCGTCGCCGAGGCCCTGGTGGCCACGCTGAACGGCATGGCCTCGCAGCCGCTGCTCACTCCTGAACTCCAGCAGCTGACCGACCAGGTGCGGCAGCGGGCGACCGTCGGATTCCCCCGCATCTGCGCCCACGACGGAGTGCGCCTGTCGGCGCACACGATCAAGCTGAAGGGCGACGAGCCCCGCCCCGTGGTCATCGTGCCGTCGGGCTGGACGCCCTTCGGCTGGGTGCTGTTCGAGTACGCGTACCTCCGGCTGGCCCTGCGCGGCTGCCACGTGCTCGCCTACACCCCGCGCGGCATCGGCTACACCATGGCCGTGGCCGACGGCCGGTACGTCGACGCGCCCTTCACCTCCGGCGGCACCGTCGACGTCGCCGGTCCGCTCGACCGGTACGACGGCTCGACCGTCATCGACTACGCCTGCGAGTACTTCGCGCCCAGCCGTATCGCCTTCCTGGGCGAGTCGTACGGCTCCGGCATCGGCCAGCTCGTCGCCGCGCACGACCCGGAGGCGCGCGTGGACGCCGTCGTGGCGCTGAGCACCTGGGCCGACCTGGCCGACAGCCTCGCCGCGTACGACACCCGGCGCCGGGAGCTGGTCAGGGCCCTGGTCGGCTTCACCGGCGGCCCCGCCGAGCGGAAGTTCGACCCGGCCACCCGGCAGCTCCTGGAGGACTTCGAGGACGGCCGGAACCTCGACGAGGTGGTCGCCTGGGCCAAGGAGCGCTCGCCGTCCTCGTACGCCGACCTGACCAACGCCCGCGGCGTGCCCACCTTCTTCTCCCACACCTGGCACGAGACGCTGTTCCCGGCCCGACAGATCGTCGAGCACGTCGACCGGCTGACCGTGCCCAAGCGGCTCAACCTGTGGATCGGCGACCACGCCGCGCCCGAGGGCCCCGGACTGACCGTCCCGTCCGGCGGAACCGACACGCCCGTCGAGGAGGCCTTCGCCTGGCTGGACCACCATCTGCTGGGCGCCGACAACGGCGTCTCCGCGTGGGCGCCGGTCAGCAGCCAGATCATGTTCACCCACACCGGCGGCGCCTCGGGCGTGCGCGAGGAAGCCGCCTCCTGGGCGGAGGTCACGCGGCGCACCGAACGCTGGTATCTCACCTCGGGCGCCGAGGACCGCCGGGACGGCGGTCTGGCGACCACCGTGCCGGACACCGGCTGGAAGCGGGAGTTCACCGCCGGCGAGCTCACCGACGCCTCCGCCGTCGACGACATCCTCGTCACCGGCCAGGCCGAGTGGAGGGGCGAGCCGAAGAGCTACCCCACCGACAAGTTCGACCGCTCGCACCTCGCCGTGTGGACCAGCGGCCCGCTCCCGGAGCCCCGCCGGATCCGCGGCGTCCCCGAACTCAGTCTGACCGTGCGCAGCTCCGCCGCCGCCACGACCCTGGTCGCGTACGTGTTCGACGTCGCCGCCGACCGCACCGCCCGCATCGTCACCCACGAGCCGCTCACCCTGCCGGAGCTGACTCCCGGCCAGGACCGGGCCGTCACCTGGCGGCTCCAGGCCGCCGGCTACGACCTGGCCGCCGACCACCGTCTGATGCTGGTCGTCACCAGCAGGGACAAGCTCTACTCGACCGCGAGCGTGGCCGGGAGCACCACGACGATCACCTCGCCCGACAGCGGACCGGCCCACCTGGACCTGCCGCTCGGCTGACGCCTCGGGCGAACCGGCCGCACGCGCAGGCGCCGCGGCCGTGACGGCGGCCGGCCCGGGTCACCGGGCGGGAAGGGCCTCCGGTGCCTTCGTCCCGCCCGGCTCCGGCGGTACGGCAGCCGGCCGCCCGGGCCCGGCCGCCGCGCCCGTGGCGCGCCGCCGCCGGGCGAGCAGGACCACCCACCCGGCCAGGAGCAGCGCCGCCGCCCCGCCCGTGCCGAGTCCCGCGCTCAGGCCCGGCGGGCGGAAGGCGCAGGAGACCTCCCGCCGGCCGGCGTCGACCGGGACGGCGACCAGGCCGCCGTAGGAGGAGGCCTGGCGGCCCTCGCAGGTCCAGCCCGGGACGGCCGGCGCGGACAGGACGAGCGTGCCGGCGGATCCGGGGCGCAGGACGGCGTGGAAGCCGGTGGACGTGACCTGGACCGAGGCCGGCGCCAGGGCGCCGAGGGCGGCGACGGCGGCCCGCAGCCGGGTGTGGTCCAGACACGCGAGCTCGCCCTTCGGCGGGACCTCGGGCCGCAGGCCCGGGACCTTCTGGACGCCCAGCGACACCAGCGCGGCCCGCCACTTCTGGAGCTGCCCGCGGAGCCTGACCGTGCGCTCGCCGAGCCGGACCGTGCCGGTGTGGTCGGGCGACCAGAAGAACACCTCGGTGCCGACCCGGCAGGCGCCGTCGGCCGCCGGAGGCTCGTACACCCGCGCGCCGAGGAGGAGTTCCTGGTTGCGGAAGGCCGACGGGCCGTACCGGGGCGCCGGGCCCGGAGGCCGGAGCGAGACCAGCGGCAGCGCCGGGCCCGTACGGACCACCCTGCCGTCCCGCCCGCGCGCGCCGACCGCGAAGAGGGCGTCGACGACGGGATTGTCCAGGCTCTGCAGGTTGCGGCCCCGCGACGTCCAGCCGGCGCCGAGCGCGGCCATGGTGCGGGTGAGGACGTCGGGCGTGAGGCTGCTGTAGTAGGAGCCGCCCTGACCGCCGAGCAGGAGCGGCTCGTTGCCGGTGGTCTGCGGCCGGCCGCTGTCGGTGCGGTAGGCGGGCCAGCCGTCCGCCTTCGCGAGCGCGGCGGCCCGGCGGCCGTCGGCGGCGCTCCAGGCCGGATAGTCGTCGAGGCGGGCGAGCCGCTCCTTGTCGCCCCACGCCGTCGTCGCCGACGCCTGCGCCACGAGCACACCGGCCAGCAGGAGGACCACCAGCCGGCTCCGCCGTACGTACACGGCCGCGACCACGGCCGCGAGCGCCGCCGCGAACAGCGCACCGCCCAGGGCCGTCGCCTCCTCGCTGCCGAGCGCCGCGAGCGCGAGCAGCCCGACCACGCCCACGCCGCCGAGCACCGAGCGCCGGGTGGGCGGTCCGTCCGCGAGCGCCGCCCACGCCGCGAGGACCGTCACGCCCGTCAGGACGAAGGTCTGGCGGTACGGGCTGCCGTTCGGCGTGGCGAAGACGTGCCACACCAGGTGCGTCGGGCCCCACTGGAGCGACAGCGCGACGCCCGCGACCACCGCCGGCCACACCCACGCGCGCCGCTCCCGGCGGAACAGCAGCGAGGCGGCGAGCACGGGCACGGCCGTGAAGACGAACAGCGCCGGAGTGGAGAAGCCGTACGTGACCGGCAGCAGCCGGGCGGCCAGATCGGGCCCGCTCGCCGCCGCGAAGTCCCGCACGACGCCCGGGTAGGCCGACCGGGTGCCGAGGAAGACCGGCACCAGGACCGGCGCCGCGAGCCCGACCCCGAGGAGCACGGTCACCGAGCCCCGCAGGATGACCCGCCACACCCGGCCCCGCGGCGCCGTGACCACCAGGACCAGTGCCGCGCCCAGCGTCGCCATGTACGCGGTGTAGAAGTTGGCGGTCCAGCACACCGCGACCACCAGCGGCCCGAGCAGCGGCCGCCGGCCCTCCCGTGCCCACACGCCCACCAGGCACAGCAGCGGGAAGGCGATCAGGCCGTCCATCCACATCGGGTTGTAGACGGCCTCCAGGACCGCCCAGCCGCACAGCCCGTACGCGGCGCCGAGCAGCCCCGCGCCCCACCACAGCCGCGGGTCGGCGGCCGGCCGCACCCGCGGCAGCACCCAGGCCATGGCGGCCGCCGCGACCGCCATCTTCAAGACGGTGATCGCGTACAGCGCGTAGGCCAGGTCCGCGCGCGGGAAGAGCGCCACGAGCGGGGCGAACGGGCTGGTCAGATACGTGCCGAGGTCGGGCAGGAAGCTGGTGCCCCAGCCCGACTGCCAGTTCAGCAGCAGCCCGCCGTCGGCCCGCCCGTGCAGCAGGTCCCAGAGATGGGCGTGGAACGGCAGGTACTCGTTGCCCAGGTCGTTGACGCTGCGCCGGTGCCGGCCGAACGGGAAGGTGGTCGCGACGGCGTCGCCCGCGCACACGGCGACGACGGTGAGCAGCGCCGCGAGACCGGGCGCGCGCGGAATCCGGATCTTCATCGTTCTTCGAATATGACAGCGCGCACGCGCGAAAAGGCCCGGCCGGCCGCTCAGTTCATTCAATGGTCGCCTGACCGTCACCGGTGGAATCCGGCACCGACATCCGTACCGGTTGTCGTGTGGTGCGTGCTGCTTTCGATCGTGGTCCCGTGCTTCAACGAAGAAGAGATCATCGGTCGCTTCCACGACCATGTGACGAAGGAACTCTCCCGTTTCGACGGAGAATTCGAGATCGTCTACGTGGACGACGGAAGCCGTGACCGTACGCTGCCGCTGCTCGAGGGGATCGCCGCCGGCGATCCCCGGGCGCGCTATGTCTCCTTCAGCCGCAACTTCGGCAAGGAGGCCGCCATGCTGGCCGGTCTCCAGCACGCGGCCGGTGACGCCGTCGTCATCATGGACGCCGACCTCCAGCACCCGCCGGAGCTGGTGCACCGCATGGTCGCGCTGCACGCCGAGGGATACGACCAGGTCATCGCCCGCCGCACCCGCACCGGCGACCGGGTCACCCGCACGCTGACCGCCCGCGCCTACTACTGGGCGATCAACCGCCTGGTGGACGTCGAGCTCGTCGACGGCGTCGGCGACTTCCGGCTGCTGTCGCGCCGCACGGTCGACTCGATTCTCGAACTGACCGAGTACAACCGTTTCTCCAAGGGCCTGTTCGCCTGGGTCGGATTCCGCACGACGACCTTCGAGTACGAGAATGCGGTGCGCGAGCAGGGACGTTCGAAATGGACGTTCGGAAAACTGCTCAACTACGGGCTCGACGGCCTGCTCTCCTTCAACAACAAGCCGCTGCGCGCCGCCGTCTATCTCGGAATGGCCCTGGTCGCCGTCGCATTCGCGTACGCCGCCTGGATCGTCGGTGTCGCCCTGGTGAACGGCGTGGACACGCCCGGCTATGTCACCCTGCTCGTGACCGTCACGGCCCTCGCCGGCGTCCAGATGGTGATGCTGGGACTGGTCGGAGAGTACGTCGGCCGTATCTACTACGAGGTGAAGCGCCGCCCGCACTACCTGGTGAAGGCGAGCAACGCGGCCGTCCCCGGCCCGCGGCGCCGGCGCGCCCCGCGGCACGACGAGGAGCTCATCGGACGATGACAGTGACCTGGCAGGTGGTGCGTTTCGGCCTGGTCGGCGTCGTCAACACCGGTACGTACTACGGGCTCTACCTGCTCCTGGGCCTGCGCCTGCCGTACATCGCCGCGCACGTCGTCGCGTTCGCGCTGTCCATGGTGGGCTCGTTCTTCCTCACCTCGTACTTCACCTACCGCACCCGCCCGACCTGGCGGAAGTTCCTCCTCTTCCCGCTCACCAACGCGGCCAACTTCGTCCTCACCACCGTCGGCGTCTACGTCCTCGTCGACCTGCTCGGCGCGAACCCGCGTTACGCCCCGCTGATCGCCGCCGCCGCCGCGATCCCGGTCACCTTCCTCCTCTCCCGAACGATCATGCTGGGACCCGACACCAGCCGAACACGCGCGTCGTTGACCGAAACAGTCGCTTCCAAGTAGTGGCCCGGGCCACGGCGACTGCCTAACATCGATCACCGCACGGTCGTCCCACTGACGCACGACCCACGCCGGGAGGCTCCTTTGCACCGCCGCACCGCGCTCTCCGTCTCCGCCGCCGCGCTGCTCGCCGCGGCTCCGTTGCTCACCGCCTGCGGCAGCGACGCCCACCCGGGCGCGGCGGCCGTCGTCGGCGGGCAGCGGATCGAGGTGTCCAGTCTGCAGGCCCAGGTCGCGGACGTGCGGGCCGCGCAGCAGGCCTCGCCGCAGGCCGCGCAGCTGATCAGGGAGACCGGCGACCTCAGCCGGCAGAAGCTGCACGGCATGATCTTCGACCGGGTGGTCGACCGGGTCGCCGCCGACAACGGCGTGGACGCGACCCGCGCCGAGATCCAGAGGACCCGCGCCGACTTCGCCCGCCAGAGCGGCGGCGAGGAGCAGCTGGCCGCCGTGCTGCTCCAGCAGCAGGGCGTGGCGCCCGACCGCATCGACGACGTCGCCCGGCGGGCCGTCCTGATGAACAAGATCGCGGCGAAGCTGGGCGTCACCGACGGCCCCGAGGGCCAGAAGAAGCTGACCGAGGCCTTCAGCCGGGCGTCCAAGGCGCTGAAGATCGACGTCAACCCGCGCTACGGGGCCTGGGACAGCGAGAAGATCCAGCTGGCGACCTACACCGCTCCGTGGGTGCGGCAGATCAGCAAGGCCCCGGCGGCCGGGGCCTGACCACGACGTATCGTCGAGGGGTGACTACCGACACCCCCGGCGCCGGCCCCGGCCGAATCGTCCTGCTCACCGCCAGCCACCGCGTCGCGCCCGGACTGCTGTCCTGGCCCGCCTGGCAGGCGCTGCACGACGCCGACCGGGTGCTGTGTCCCGACGCCGGCCATCCGCAGCTGCCGTACCTGCGCGAGGCCGGGGTCGCCGTCGAGCTCCTGCGGCCGTCCGCCGAGGAGCTGGTCGAGGCGTGCGCCGGCGGCCGGACGGTCCTCGTGCTGCCGTCCGGCGAGGGCGACCGGCAGCTGACCGACGGGCTGGCGCGGATGGCCGGCTCCGGCCGCGTCACCATGCCCGACCTGGAGCTGCTGCCCGGCTCCTACGACCTGCCGGGCGCCCGGCTCCTCGACCTCGTGCAGGTGATGGACCGCATCCGGCGCGAGTGCCCGTGGTCCTCGCGGCAGACGCACGAGGGCCTCGCGAAGTACGGCATCGAGGAGGCCTACGAGCTGGTCGAGGCGATCGAGGACGGCGACCGGGAGGCGCTGCGCGAGGAGCTCGGCGACGTGCTGCTCCAGGTCGTGTTCCACGCGCGGATCGCGCAGGAGGACGCGCAGGAGCCGTTCTCCGTGGACGACGTGGCCGGGACGATCGTGGAGAAGCTCGTCCACCGCCATCCGCACGTCTTCGGTGACGCGACCGCGCGGACGCCGGAGGAGGTCAAGGAGCACTGGCTGCGGACCAAGGCCGTGGAGAAGCGGCGGGAGTCCGTGACCGACGGTGTGCCGCTGGGGCAGCCGGGCCTCGCGCTCGCGGCGAAGCTGGCCGGCCGGGTGCGCACCGCCGGGCTCGACGTGGCGCTGCCGGCCGGGGGCGGGATCGGTGACGAGCTGCTCGCCCTGGCCGTACGCGCGGAGGCCGCCGGGGTCGACCCGGAGGCGGCGCTGCGGGCGGCGGGGCGGCTGTACCGGGACGCGATCCGCGCGGCGGAGGGCCTGCCCGAGAAGCCCGGGAAGCCCGGGGAGCAGGAGGAGTCCGGGGAGCCGGACGATGCCGAGGAGCCCTACGAGGCCGGGGAGCCGGACGAGGCCTGACGTTTTTCAGGGCTCGCGCGGGGCGCGGGCCTCGGGATTGTGCCAGTGCAGCTGCGGCGGTTCGATCAGCCACTCGGCGCGGGTGCCGGGGCGGCGGGTGAAGCGGCCGACGGCCGGCAGCCGGTCGTGGAAGATCCGGTCCGGGTCGGCGCCGAGTTCCGCCAGCTCCTCGGCGACCTCGGTGAGGAAGGCGGGCGGGCCCGCGAGATAGACGTCGTGGGCGGGCCAGCAGACGGCGGCCCGCAGCGCCTGGAGGAGCCGTTCGGTGGCCTGGTCGCGGGGCCGCTGGGGCGCGGCGGTGATGTAGGTGACGTGCAGCCCGGGTATCCGTTCGGTCAGCCGCTCGGCGTCGGCCCGCCCGTACAGGTACTGCTTGGCGCGGGCGACGACGAAGAGCCGTCCCTCCAGTCCGGGCTCGTCCTCGGCGGCCTCTTCGAGCAGGGCCCGCACCGGCGCCCAGCCGGTGCCGGCGGCGATGTAGGTGCGGGGCTTGCCGGGCGGGGTGCGGGCGGTGAGCGCGCCGCCCGGCGTGCTGAGCCGTAGCGTCTCGCCGGGCCGGAGCAGGTCGGTGAGCGCGGTGCTCATCAGCCCGCCCTCGATCCGGCTGACGTGCAGGTCGAGGGTGCCGTCGGGGCGGGGCGCGTTGGCGAGCGAGTAGGTGCGCCAGACCCGTGGCACGTGCAGCGAGCTGACGCTCACGTACTGGCCGGGGAGGTACGGGTAGGGGCAGCGGGGCCGGAGGGTGAGCAGGGTCAGGTCGTGGCCGTACCGCTCGTGCCGGACGACGTCGGCGTCCCACCAGGCGGGCTGGCCCTCGGCCGCGGACTCCTCGGCGCCCGCCTGCATCAGGTCGGCGACGCGCCCGTAGGCCTCGGTCCACGCCTTCTCCGCCTCCACGGTCCAGGCGGCGCCGGCCACGTGCCCGAAGGCGGCGAGCAGGCTGACGCCGACCGCGGTGTAGAGCGCGGGCGCCGCCAGGAACTTGCGGTGGTCACGGCCGAGTTCGCCGAGGTAGGTAGCCAGGCCCGGCTCCTCCAGACGGGTCACGACGTGGGTGAGCGCGGCGAAGATCCGGTCGCGCTGCGGTGCCATGTCCTCGGGGAAGAGCTCGCGCAGGCCCGGGTTGTGCCAGAAGAGATGGGAGTAGAAGAACGCGACGGCGTGCTCCGCCCGTCTCTCGACGACCGCGAAGGTGCTTCTGAGCAACTCGGCATCCACGCGGTGAATCTAAGCCACCGGCCGCCGTCTCACAGGGCGGACGCGGTACTTCCCGCGCGGGACGCCCGGCCCGTGCTCACGCCTCCCCGGCCCGGAAGAAGTCGGCGAGGGCCGGGGCGAGGACGTCCGGCGCGATGGTGTGCTCCTCGCCGGGGAAGACCCGCAGGGTGAAGTTGTCGCCGGCGGCGGCGAGTTCGCGGGCGCCGGTGAGCATGTGCGGCGCGCCGGCGTCGCCGCTGCCGACGAGGACGGGCACCGTGACGGCCGCCCAGCGCTCGACGGGCAGGGGCCGGCCGGACATGGTGTCGCCCATGATCCGCCCGTCGTAGGAAAGGGTGGGAGCGACGGCCTCCATGGCGGGCCAGAACGGGGCCTGGCGCATGCCGGCGACGACCTCGTCGGGCAGGGCGACGGCGGCCGTCATGAAGAGGGCGACGGCCTCGCCGTACTCCTTGCGCTCGACGAGGGCGGTCAGCCGCTCCACGTAGTCGGCGGGCAGCGGCGGACGGCTGTCGTCGGTGACGAACGGCGGCTCGTACAGCGCGAGGCGGGAGACGGCGCTGCCACGGGCGGTGGCCTCCAGGGCGAGGACGGCGCCGGACGACATCCCGAAGAGCATCGCCGACCCGCCGGCCGGGCCCTGGAGGAGCGCGTCGAGGTCCTCGATCTCGCGCCGCACGTCGTACGGGGCGGTGTCGCCGCTGTCGCCGCGGCCCCGGCGGTCGTAGGTGATCACGGTGAAGTGCCCGGCGAGCAGCCCGGCCAGCGCGGCCGAGTCGTGGCGGGTCATGAAGGCCCCTCCGACGAGGACGACGGCCGGACCGGAGCCCTGACGCTCGTAGGCGATGGCCGTGCCGTCCGCGGAGATCACGGTGTCCGTGTTCATGAAGATCCCTTTCTCCCTGTGTGCTGTCGAGGGGCTGGACGCTACACACCGGCACTGACAGTTGTACGGTCGGAAGGTGAGCACCACCCCAGGAAACCCCTCCGTACCTCCCGCGCCCGAGCTGTTCACCTGGGAGTTCGCCACCGATCCGTATCCGGCGTACGCCTGGCTGAGGGAGCACGCGCCCGTGCACAGGGCCACGCTGCCGAGCGGGGTGGAGGCGTGGCTGGTGACGCGGTACGCGGACGCGCGGCAGGCGCTGGCGGACCAGCGGCTCTCGAAGAACCCGGCGCACCACGACGAGCCGGCGCACGCCAGGGGCAGGACGGGGATCCCGGGCGAGCGCAAGGCCGAGCTGATGACGCATCTGCTCAACATCGACCCGCCGGACCACACCCGGCTGCGCCGGCTGGTGTCGAAGGCGTTCACGCCGCGCCGGGTCGCGGAGTTCGCGCCGCGGGTGCAGGAGCTGACCGACCGGCTGATCGACGGCTTCGCGGAGCGCGGCGAGGCGGACCTGATCCACGAGTTCGCGTTCCCGCTGCCGATCTACGCCATCTGCGACCTGCTGGGCGTGCCGCGCGAGGACCAGGACGACTTCCGGGACTGGGCCGGGATGATGATCCGGCACGGCGGCGGACCGCGCGGCGGGGTGGCGCGGTCGGTGAAGAAGATGCGCGGCTATCTCGCCGAGCTCATCCACAAGAAGCGGGAGGGCCTGCGGCACGAAGGGGACGACGACCTGATCTCCGGGCTCATCCGGGCCTCGGACCACGGCGAGCACCTGACCGAGAACGAGGTCGTCGCGATGGCCTTCATCCTTCTCTTCGCCGGCTTCGAGACGACCGTGAACCTGATCGGCAACGGCGTCTACGCGCTGCTGCGCCACCCGGAGCAGCGCCGCCGCCTCCAGGACGCGCTCGCCGCGGGCGACACGGGCCTGCTGGAGACCGGTGTCGAGGAGCTGCTGCGGTACGACGGGCCGGTGGAGCTGGCGACCTGGCGGTTCGCCACCGAGGACCTGACCGTCGGCGGGCAGGAGATCCGGGCCGGCGACCCGGTCCTAGTGGTGCTGGCGGCCGCGGACCGCGATCCCGCGCGGTTCGCGGAGCCGGACACCCTGGACCTGGCGCGGCGCGACAACCAGCACCTCGGCTACGGGCACGGCATCCACTACTGCCTGGGCGCGCCGCTGGCCCGGCTGGAGGGGCAGACGGCGCTGGCGACGCTGCTGAAACGCCTGCCGGACCTGCGACTTGGGGCCGATCCGGCGGAACTGCGCTGGCGCGGCGGGCTCATCATGCGCGGCCTTCGTACCCTTCCGGTGGAGTTCGCCCCGGAGCGTCGCACCGAAGAAAATTGACGCTCCGTCAGAAATGTGATCTTCGCGTGATCTCTGCTGCATCGACTTGTGACGCGCGTTCGAATGCCGCTACGTTCACCCGCAGTCTCAGCAGTCACGCGAAAGGCACTCCGCATGCGCTCCGGGAACGGACGTCACCGCAGACCCCGCCAGGCCCCCGCACTCGTCGTCGCGGCGGGGGTCACCGGCTCGGCCATGGCGCTGCCGCTGCTCGCCACCGGGTCGGCCTCCGCAGCAGACGCGGCGACATGGGACCGGGTCGCCGAGTGCGAGTCGGGCGGCGCCTGGAGCGCCAACTTCGGCAACGGCCTCTACGGCGGCCTGCAGTTCACCCAGGAGGGCTGGGAGCGCCACGGCGGCCTCGCCTACGCCCCGAGCGCGGACCTCGCCAGCCGCGCCCAGCAGATCGCCGTCGCCGAGAAGGCCTTCGCCGCCGGCGACACCCAGTGGGCCACCTGCGCCCCGATCGCCGGCCTGAAGAAGGACGGCAAGGCGCCGGGCGTCGACCCGGGCCCGGGCGCCGCGCCCAAGGAGTCCACGGGACCGCTTCCGGAGTCGAACCGCACCGACGGCCTGCCGGCCGGATCCGGTGCGACCTCCGCGGCGCCCTCGGCGCCGGTGACCACGCCGGCCACGCCCGCGACCCCGGCCACCCCGTCCGCGCCGGGCACGGCGCCCTCGGCCGGATCCACCGTCACGCCCGGCCAGGCGACGACCGCGCCCCAGGCGCCCACGAGCCCCACCTCTCCCGCCGCGCCCGGTACGCCCGTCACGCCGGACGCATCCGTTACGCCCGGTGCGCCGGAGTCGACGACGCCCGGCACCGGCAAGCACCGGGGTGACGCCGCGACAGAAGAACCGGGCGCAACGGACACCACGCCCGAATCGGGACGTCACGCCGCTCCGACCGACGGCGCGCCGGCCGGAAATACGGGCACCTCGGACAAGGCGGACGAATACACCGTCAAGCCGGGTGACAGTCTTTCGGGCATTGCGGAGGAGAACGGCCTGCTCGGCGGCTGGACCGCCCTCTACGACCACAACAAGAAGACGGTCGGCACCGATCCCGACCTCATCCTCCCTGGTCAGAGCCTGGAACTGAACCTCGGGACGGCCGGGTCCGACGCCTAGTCAGGACGGCGAACCGGCCCTGAATGTCCGTTCTGTGCAAGTGAGACATGGGTCTCTCTTCCCGAACTGGCGTGTCACGTCCGCAAAGTTTGTCCGAATCGCCCCTCACCTGCGCAAACACACCCTGACGGGGCGCAAGTAGGGGCGATTTTTCCGGGTTGATGGTCTTTGAACTTCCCCCGGGTCTGTGTCTACGGTCAGGACCGCTCGCCACCGCGGGCCCCGTCGACCGGTCCGCCGAATCCTGCCGCCGACCGACGGGAACAGTCGTCGCGCAAGCGCCGAAGGCAGGAGCGGGGGACCCAAGGTAAGCGCCGGCCCCGGCCGTTGAGACAGACGGCCGACGATCGGCTTGGGGTGAAGCCGCGTGCTAGGTCACGCGGCCGGGCAACTCACAGGCCCGAACCCGACAGCTCACCTCGTAGGCGTCGGTGAGGAGAACCTCCATGCTGCTTTCCGGCAAGGGCAAACACCGTCGTTCCTCCAAGGCCGCCCGCGCCCTCGCGCTGGCCGGTGCCGCCGGCGTCGCCGTCGCGGCCCCGCTGATGGCCGCCGGCACCGCCTCGGCCGCCACCAGCGCCGAGTGGGACGCCGTCGCCCAGTGCGAGTCCGGCGGCAACTGGTCCATCAACACGGGCAACGGCTACTACGGCGGCCTGCAGTTCTCGGCCTCCACCTGGGCCGCGTACGGCGGCACCGCCTACGCCCCGACCGCCGACCAGGCCTCCAAGTCCCAGCAGATCGCGGTCGCCGAGAAGGTCCTCGCGAGCCAGGGCAAGGGTGCCTGGCCGAGCTGCGGCGTGGGCCTGTCCGGCGCCTCCTACGACGGTGGCTCCGCCACGGCCGCCGCCCCCAAGCCGGCCGCCCCGAAGACCACCCCGAAGCGCTCCACCGAGCAGCCGACCACCCGCAGCGAGAAGCGCACCGCTCCCAAGAGCGCCGCCTCGAAGCAGACTGTCACCACCCCGACCGGCAAGAAGGTCAAGAAGGGCGACGGCGAGTACAAGGTCGTCTCCGGCGACACCCTCAGCAAGATCGCCCAGGCGCACGGCGTCAAGGGCGGCTGGCAGAAGCTCTTCGAGCTCAACAAGGACATCGTCCAGGACGCCGACCTCATCTACCCGGGTCAGCAGCTCCACCTGAAGTAGTACCGCCCGCCGGCGCCGGCCGGCGGCAGACCCCGCGGTGAGTGGAAGGAACCGGTCCGGAGCAGCTGCTCCGGACCGGTTTCTTACGACCGGAATCTACTGATTGGTAACCGGGTCTTTCGTCCCGAGATGCATGCCCTCGGGTCCTTTTTCGTCCCAGCGGGCGGGCGCCCGGCCGGTCGGAGCCCCCGGGCCGGTTAGGCTCTTGTCGCAAGGCGAACGAGACCTTGCCGCATGCGTCACAACCAGCGTCACATCCCAGAAGGAGATGCTCGTGCCGTCCATCGACGTCGTCGTAGCCCGGGAAATCCTGGACTCCCGAGGCAACCCCACGGTCGAGGTCGAGGTCGGCCTCGACGACGGCAGCACCGGCCGTGCTGCCGTCCCGTCCGGTGCCTCCACCGGTGCGTTCGAGGCCCTCGAGCTTCGCGACGGTGACCCCAACCGTTACCAGGGCAAGGGCGTGGAGAAGGCCGTTCTCGCCGTCATCGAGCAGATCGGCCCGGAGCTCGTCGGCTACGACGCCACCGAGCAGCGCTTGATCGACCAGGCGATGTTCGACCTGGACGCCACCCCGGACAAGTCCTCGCTCGGCGCCAACGCCATCCTCGGCGTCTCCCTCGCCGTCGCGCACGCCGCCTCCGAGGCCAGCGACCTCCCGCTCTTCCGCTACCTGGGCGGCCCGAACGCGCACCTGCTGCCCGTTCCGATGATGAACATCCTCAACGGCGGCTCGCACGCCGACTCCAACGTGGACATCCAGGAGTTCATGATCGCGCCGATCGGCGCGGAGTCCTTCTCCGAGGCCCTGCGCTGGGGCACCGAGGTCTACCACACCCTCAAGAAGGTCCTGAAGGACAAGGGCCTGTCCACCGGCCTCGGCGACGAGGGCGGCTTCGCCCCGAACCTCGGCTCCAACCGCGAGGCCCTCGACCTCATCCTCGAGGCGATCAAGCAGGCCGGCTACGTGCCCGGCAAGGACATCGCGCTCGCGCTCGACGTCGCCGCCTCCGAGTTCTACAAGGACGGCTCCTACGAGTTCGAGGGCAAGTCCCGCTCGGCCGCCGAGATGACCGAGTACTACGAGGAGCTCGTCTCCGCGTACCCGCTGGTCTCCATCGAGGACCCGCTGTTCGAGGACGACTGGGCCGGCTGGAAGGTCATCACCGACAAGCTCGGCACCAAGGTGCAGCTCGTCGGCGACGACCTGTTCGTCACCAACCCCGAGCGCCTCGCCCGCGGCATCGAGGAGGGCACCGCGAACGCCCTCCTGGTCAAGGTCAACCAGATCGGCTCGCTGACCGAGACCCTGGACGCCGTCGAGCTCGCCCAGCGCAACGGCTTCAAGTGCATGATGTCCCACCGCTCCGGCGAGACCGAGGACGTCACCATCGCCGACCTCGCCGTCGCCACCAACTGCGGCCAGATCAAGACCGGCGCCCCGGCCCGCTCCGAGCGCGTCGCCAAGTACAACCAGCTCCTGCGCATCGAGGAGATCCTCGACGACGCCGCGGTCTACGCCGGCCGCAGCGCCTTCCCGCGCTTCAAGGGCTGATCCGATCACCGGGCTGACACAGCTCTGATCCGTACGTCCCCGCACTCGGTCCCGTACCGTGTGCGGGGACGTACGTGTGAACAGGGCCGACAGCGCGAGGCCACGAAGGGGAGGCGGACGACATGGCCGTGAAGGACCGGGACCGGTTCTCCACCGCGACCCGGATCAGGCTGCTCGGCGAGCAGACCGCCGCCCGTGTCTACCGCTCCCAGACCCGCCGCCAGGCCCGCCGCTCCCGGCTCACCGGCCGCGCGGCCTTCCTGGCCCTGGTCGTCTGCTCGCTCGTGGTGGCGCTCGCCTATCCCATGCGGCAGTACGTCTCCCAGCAGGGCGAGATCGCCGACCAGGAGCGCAAGGCCGCCGAGGCCGCCCGCCGGGTCGAGGAGCTGCGGGACGAGAAGGCCCGCCTCCGGGACCCGGCCTATGTGCGCCGGCTGGCCCGCGAGCACCTGCACTACGTGATGCCCGGCGAGACCGGCTTCACCGTGAACGACCCCGACGCGGAGCAGCGGCCCCGCACCGACCAGGGCGCGACGGACCGCCCCTGGTACGACAACCTGTGGGACGGCGTGGACCGAGCCGACCGCCCGTGACGCCCCGCCCCACCCGCACACCGAGACTCCGAGACCCGAGCAAGGCAGACATGGACACGCCCCCTCCGCAGACCGAACGCACCGAGCCCACCGACGCGGACGTCGCCGCGTTCCAGGCCCAGCTCGGCCGCCCGCCCCGCGGCCTGCGCGCCATCGCGCACCGCTGCCCGTGCGGCAACCCGGACGTCGTCGAGACCGCGCCGCGGCTGCCCGACGGCACGCCGTTCCCGACCACGTACTACCTGACCTGCCCGCGCGCCGCCTCCGCCATCGGCACCCTGGAGGCCAACGGCGTGATGAAGGAGATGCAGGCCCGGCTCGGCACCGACCCGGAACTCGCCGCCGCCTACCGCGCCGCGCACGAGGACTACATCGCCCGCCGGGACGCCATCGAGGTCCTGGAGGGCTTCCCGAGCGCCGGCGGCATGCCGGACCGGGTCAAGTGCCTGCACGTGCTCGTCGGCCACTCGCTGGCCGCCGGCCCGGGCGTGAACCCGCTGGGCGACGAGGCGATCGCGATGCTGCCGGAGTGGTGGGCGAAGGGCCCGTGCGTCACGCCCTGCGCCGACCAGGACGAGGAGCAGAAGTGACCCGGGTCGCCGGAATCGACTGCGGTACGAACTCCATCCGCCTCCTCGTCGCCGACGTCCACCCCGACACCGGCGAACTGATCGAGCTGGACCGGCGGATGACGATCGTCCGGCTCGGCCAGGGCGTCGACAAGACCGGCCGGCTCGCGCCCGAGGCGCTGGAGCGGACCTTCGCCGCCTGCCGCGACTACGCGGCGGTGATCGAGGAGCTGGGCGCCGAGCGCGTGCGCTTCGTCGCCACCTCCGCCTCGCGCGACGCCGAGAACCGGGCCGACTTCGTGAACGGCGTCGTGGAGATCCTGGGCGTCGAGCCCGAGGTCATCACCGGCGACCAGGAGGCCGAGTTCTCCTTCACCGGCGCCACCGGCGAGCTGCACGGCGACGACCGGCGCCTGGTCGTGGACATCGGCGGCGGCTCGACCGAGTTCGTGGTCGGCAACAAGCACGTCGAGGTCGCCCGCAGCGTCGACATCGGCTGCGTACGCCTGACGGAGCGGCACGTCCGGCACGACCCGCCGTCCGCCGAGGAGATCGCCGCGATCCGCGCCGACGTGCGGGCCGCGATGGACCTGGCCGCCGAGACCGTCCCGCTCGCGGACGCCGAGACGCTGGTCGGCCTGGCCGGCTCGGTCACCACGGTCGCCGCGATCGCGCTGGGCCTGGAGGAGTACGACTCCACGAAGATCCACCACGCCCGGATCTCCCGCGCCCAGGTCGACGAGGTGCTCGCCCGGCTGCTCGCCTCGACCCACGACGAGCGGGCCGCGATCGCCGTCATCCACCCCGGCCGGGTCGACGTGATCATCGCCGGAGCGCTGGTCCTCGCCGAGATCATGGAGCGCACCGGGGCCGCCGAGGTCGTGGTCAGCGAGCACGACATCCTCGATGGGATCGCCCTATCCGTGGCATAGCGGACAGCTATGGAGGGCTCCGGAACGGCCCCGGCGACGGCCTGTCGGGAAAGTTCGTGAAGTTCTTCACAAGAGAAAGGGCCCTGAGGGCGTCCGAGGGAGGTCTTGGGGCCCTCCAAGGGCCTCCTCAGGGCCCTTTCGCAGGTGTGGAGGCCACTTCGCTCGATGTTTCCATCGTGTGAACGCTCCCCTTGGTACGGCGTTAAGGAAGGCTCTCCGGGCCAGTTCACAGGGGGTGAACAACGTCCGCCCCGGCACCGTGGTTCCTTTGCTCGACCATGACATGGGTCACGTGGGCGGCGGAGTGTAGCAGAGGTGCCTCGCATCCTTGTGAAGGGGCGCACGAGCACCCCCCCTTGGAGGGGTGGATACTCGATGGCATGAGCACCACGGAGCGTCCCAGGATCCTCGTAGTAGGCGGCGGGTACGTAGGCCTGTACGCAGCTCGGCGCATCCTCAAGAAGATGCGCTACGCGGAGGCGACCGTCACGGTCGTCGACCCGCGGTCGTACATGACCTACCAGCCCTTCCTCCCCGAAGCCGCCGCCGGCAGCATCTCGCCGCGCCACGTCGTCGTCCCGCTGCGACGCGTCGTGCGCGGAGCCGAGGTGCTCACCGGCCGGGTCACCACCATCGACCAGGACCGCAAGGTCGCCACGATCGCGCCGCTCGTCGGCGAGGCGTACGAGCTGCCGTTCGACTACCTGGTCATCGCGATGGGTGCCGTCTCCCGCACCTTCCCGATCCCCGGCCTCGCCGAGCAGGGCATCGGCATGAAGGGCATCGAGGAGGCCATCGGCCTGCGCAACCACGTCCTCGAGCAGCTCGACAAGGCCGACTCGACGACCGACGAGGAGGTCCGCCGCAAGGCGCTGACCTTCGTCTTCGTGGGCGGCGGCTTCGCCGGCGCGGAGACCATCGGCGAGGTCGAGGACATGGCCCGCGACGCGGCGAAGTACTACCAGAACGTGAACCGCGAGGACATGCGGTTCATCCTGGTCGACGCCGCCGACAAGATCCTTCCCGAGGTGGGCCCGAAGCTCGGCCTCTACGGCAAGGAGCACCTCGAGGGCCGCGGCATCGAGATCTACCTCGAGACCTCGATGGACTCCTGCGTCGACGGCCACGTCGTGCTGAAGAACGGCCTCGAGGTCGACTCCAACACGATCGTGTGGACCGCCGGTGTGAAGCCGAACCCGGCGCTCGCCCGCTTCGGTCTGCCGCTCGGCCCCCGCGGCCACGTGGACTGCAACGAGAAGCTCCAGGTCAACGGCCTCGACTACGTGTGGGCCGCGGGCGACAACGCCCAGGTCCCGGACCTGGCCGCGATCAAGGCCGGTGTCCCGCGCGAGCGCGCCTGGTGCCCGCCGAACGCCCAGCACGCCCTGCGCCAGGCCAAGGTCCTCGGCGACAACGTGGTGGCCGGCATGCGCGGCTTCCCGCAGAAGGAGTACGCGCACTCCAACAAGGGCGCGGTGGCGGGTCTCGGCCTGCACAAGGGCGTCGCCATGATCGTCATGGGCAAGATGAAGATCAAGCTCAAGGGCCGGCTCGCCTGGTACATGCACCGTGGCTACCACGGCATGGCCATGCCGACCTGGAACCGCAAGATCCGCGTCTTCGCCGACTGGACGCTCGGCATGTTCCTCAAGCGTGAGGTCGTCTCCCTGGGCGCCATGGAGACCCCGCGCGAGGAGTTCTACGAGGCGGCCAAGCCCGCCCCGGCGCCGGCCGCCCCGGCGCAGGAGAAGGCCAAGGCCTCCTGAGGCCCGCGCCCGACGCGTAGCACCACCGCAGTACCCGTAGGACCAGCAGGAACAGCAGGACCCGTAGTACACGCAAGGCCGTAAAAGGGCCGTCCGCCATCCGTGGTGCGGACGGCCCTTCGCGTGTTTTTCACAGCGTTTACGCGCGGGAGGGGATGGGTTCGTCTACGGACGGTGTTCTCCTGGTGACAGGCATTTCTGGGGCACGAGATCACGGAGGTGTTGCACCATGGCCGACGCCGCGTCGCGGCTGACCGCCCTTGCCGAGGACGTGCTGGGAGCCCGGCTTCCGGTGCGGCTGCGCGCCTGGGACGGCAGCGAAGCCGGCCCCGCCGACGGTCCCGTACTGATCGTCCGCGAGCGGCGCGCCCTGCGGCGGCTGCTGTGGAAGCCCGGTGAGCTCGGGCTCGCGCGGGCCTGGGTGGCCGGCGAGATCGACGTCGAGGGCGACCTCTACGAGGTCCTGGACCGGCTCGCCGGGCTGATCTGGGAGCGCGGCGAGGAGTCCCGGGGTGCCCTGGAGGCCGTGCGCGACCCGAAGGTGCGGGCCGCGGCGAAGGCGCTGCTGAAGCTGGCCGGTCCGCTGCCGCCGCCGAAGCCGCCGGTGGAGGAGATGCGCGGGCGCAGCGGCGCCCGGCACACCAGGCGCCGGGACAAGCAGGCGATCAGTCACCACTACGACGTGGGCAACGACTTCTACGAGCTGGTGCTCGGCCCGTCGATGGTCTACTCGTGCGCGTACTGGAGCGACGGCGGGACGCTGGAGGAGGCGCAGCACGACAAGCTGGACCTGATCGCGCGCAAGCTGCGTCTGCGGGAGGGTGACCGGCTGCTCGACGTGGGCTGCGGCTGGGGCTCGATGGCGATCCACGCGGCCCGGGAGTACGGCGCGCGGGTCGTCGGCATCACGCTCTCGCGCGAGCAGGCCGCGTTCGCCCGCAAGCGGATCGCCGAGGAGGGCCTGACCGACCGGATCGAGATCCGGGTCCAGGACTACCGGGACGTCGTCGACGGGCCGTACGACGCCATCTCGTCGATCGGCATGGCCGAGCACGTGGGCGCGGTGCGCTACCGGGAGTACGCGGACATCCTGTACCGGCTGCTCAAGCCGGGCGGGCGGCTGCTCAACCACCAGATCGCGCGGCGTCCGGAGGCGGACGAGGACGCCTACCGGGTGGACGAGTTCATCGACGCGTACGTCTTCCCGGACGGTGAACTCGCGCCGATGGGCCGGACCCTGACGACCCTTGAGGACGCGGGCTTCGAGGTGCGCGACGTGGAGGCGATCCGCGAGCACTACGCGCTGACGCTGCGCGAGTGGGTGGCGAATCTGGAGCGGGACTGGGACCGGGCGGTGCGGCTGACCTCGCCGGGCCGGGCCCGCATCTGGCGGCTGTACATGGCGGCCTCGGCGGTCTCCTTCGAGCGCAACAGGATCGGCGTGAACCAGTTCCTGGCGGTGAAGACGCCGGCGTCGGGTGTCTCGGGGCTGCCGCGCCGGTCGCGGGTGTGGAGCGAGCCCCAGGGGCCCGAGCGCGAGTCCCGGGAGCCCGAGCGCGAGTCCCGGGGGCCGGAGGGGCGCTGATACGTTCGGAGGCTCAGGCTCCGGGTGAGCGGGGTGCCGGTGACGACCGGCACCCCGTTTCCTTTGCCGTCCGGTTTGTCATGCCTATGTCGGTTCGCCCGATCCGAGGGGGAAACCTTGCTCCGTCCCGCCCGTCTGCTGTCCGCCCTGGCCGTCGCCGTCGGCCTGCTCGCGGTCCCGTCCCCGGCCGGCGCCGCCGACGCCGACGCCGCCGTGACCACCACCGCCACCTTCAACGACCCGTCGGGCGACGCCACCGCCCAGAACCGGGTCCGCGACCGCATCGTCGACCTCATCGGCAAGGCGCCCGCCGGCTCCACCGTCACCGCTGGCCTCTACACCTTCACCGACGACGCCGTCACCGACGCCCTCGGCGCCGCCAAGACCCGCGGCGTGAACATCCGGGTGATCGTCGACCACACCACCGTCACCATGACCGGCGGCGAGTACGACCACCTCGTCGCCCGCCTCGGCACCGACCGCACCCAGGGCTCCTGGGTCTTCGCCTGTCCCGCCGGCCGCGGCTGCATCGGCTCGCGCCAGATCCCCGGCGACACCGACGGCGCCATCAACCACAACAAGTTCTGGCTGTTCTCCGAGACCGGCGGCGCCAAGGACGTCGTCGTGCAGACCTCCGCCAACATGACCGGCGTCCAGCGCACCGACCTCTTCAACAACGCCGTCACCATCGTCGACACCGGCCTCTACGGCATCTACCAGGACTACTTCACCGACCTGCTCGCCCACGGCAGCTCGGGCAGCGGACTGTCCCACTACTACAAGACGCCGGCCAGCGGCCCGTACAAGGCGTACTTCTTCCCGCGCAAGGAGGCCACCGGCACCACGTACGACAGCGACGCCTCCACCGACACCGTCAAGCTGATCCTCGACAACGTCGGCTGCGCGGGCGGCACCCAGGTCCGGATGGCCGCCAACCTCTTCACCCGCGACGAGGTCGCGAGCAAGCTCGTCGCCCTGAAGAACGCCGGCTGCACCGTGATCCTCGCCCACGACGGCGCGCCCGGCTCGATGAGCGCGGGCGTCGAGTCGGTCGTCTCCGGCAAGCTCAGCCAGCGCGTCCAGTGCTACGAGGACCGCGGCACCGGCGTCGCCAAGGCGGGCCTGCACTCCAAGTACCTGCTGGTGGAAGGCACGTACGACGGCGTGGCCGGCCGGAAGTTGGTGTGGACCGGCAGCCACAACTACACCTACCCGGCGCTGCGGGCCAACGACGAGACCCTGCTCAAGATCGACAACGCCGCGCTGTACGACCAGTTCAAGGCCAACCACCAGTACCTGATGACCTACTGCGCGGGCAGCTGACCCGTAGCCGCGTGATCCGTGGGTACGCGCGAGGGCCGGGCTCCCCAGCAGGGAAGCCCGGCCCTTCGGCGTACGGACGGGACTACTCGGCCTTGATGGCGGCCAGCATGTTCAGCTTCGCCGCGCTGCGGGCCGGCCACAGCGAGGCCAGCACGCCGACCAGTCCGGCCAGGAGCAGGAAGACGCCGATCCGGGCCCACGGCAGCACCAGCTCGTAGTCCGGCAGGCTGCTGGCGATCGTCTCGCCGATCGCCCAGCCCAGGAAGGAACCGAGGGCGATGCCGACCACCGCGCCGAACAGCGAGATGACCACGGCCTCCAGACGCACCATCCGCTTCACCCGGCGCCGGTCGAGACCGATCGCCCGCAGCATGCCGATCTCCTGCTGCCGCTCGAAGACCGACATCGCCAGGGTGTTGACGACCCCGAGGACCGCGATGATCAGGGCCATCGCGAGCAGGCCGTACATGATGTTCAGCATCATGTTGATGACGCCGCCGAACGAGTCGCGGATGTCCTTCTGGTCCATCACCGTCATCGCCGGGTTGTCGCCGAGCGACTTCGTCACGGCCTTCTCGGCCGCGGCCGACGGACCGCCGTCCATCTTCACGAAGATCTGCGGGATGTACGGCTTGGGGTCGTGGGCGTTGAGGATCTTCGCGTCCAAGACCAGCGACGAGACGAACTCGCTGTCCTCGTACACCGCGCCGACCGTCAGCGTGCCCTTCTTCTTGTCGGAGAACTCCACCGGCAGCGTCGAGCCGACCTTCCAGCCCTGCTTGTCCGCCGTCTTCTCGGCGACCGCGACCCGGCCGTCCGCGAGCGAGCCGAGCGAACCGTCGGTCACCTTGAGGTTGAGCACCTTCTCCACGTCGCCCGGGGTGACGCCGGAGACCGACTTGAAGTCGTCCTTCACCTGAACCCAGCCGGCCTGCTGCGGCGAGACCGCGGTGGCGCCCGGCGTCTTGCGCACCGCGTCGAGCGCGGCCTGGTTCAGGCCGTCGCCGCTCGCCATGGTGATCATGTAGTCGGCCTTGATCTGGTCCGTCGTCATCCGGTCGACGGCCGAGCCGACCGTGGCGCCGAGCACCGACAGACCGGTGACCAGGGTGAGGCCGATGGCGAGCGCGGAGGCCGTGGCGCCGGTGCGGCGCGGGTTGCGGACCGCGTTCTGGCCGGCCAGCGCGCCGGCCACGCCGAAGGGCTTCAGGAACGGCCGGGCCAGCGCGATCACCGGCCGGGACAGCAGCGGGATCAGCACGATCACCCCGACGAGCGCGAGGAACGCGCCGCCGGCGATCAGCATCCGGCCCTCGTCGCCGCCCTTGCCCGCGCCGGCGACGATGCCGGCCAGGCCGAGCGCGGTCACGGCCGCGCCGATGCTGTTGCGCACGACCAGCGACTTGGTGGTGGCCACCGCGTGGACGCTGCTCATGGCGGCGACCGGCGGGATCTTCGCGGCGCGGCGGCCCGGCAGCCAGGCGGCCAGCATGGTGACCAGGATGCCGACGGCGAGCGCCGAGACCAGCGGGCTCGCGCCGATGACCAGGTCACCGGCCGGGACCTTCAGGCCGAAGGCGTCCATGGCGGACCGGAGGCCCGCGGCCAGACCGATGCCGAGGACGAAACCGATCACGGAGGCGACCAGGCCGACGAGACCGGCCTCGGCGAGCACGGAACGGGTGATCTGCTTGCGCGAGGCGCCCACGGCGCGCATCAGCGCGAGTTCCTTGGTGCGCTGGGCGACCAGCATGGTGAAGGTGTTGGCGATCAGGAAGACGCCGACGAAGAGCGCGATGCCGGCGAAGGCGAGCAGCATCGTGTTGAGGTTGCCGAGACCGCTCTCGATGTCCTTGGCCTGCTGGTCGGCGAGCGCCTGACCGGTCTGCGCGTCGGCCTTGTCGCCGACGATCGGCTTCACGGCGGCGAGGATCTTGTCGGCGTCCGCGCCGGGCGCGGCGCTGACGGTGATGTCGTAGAAGTAGCCGGGCCGCAGGTAGAGCTTCTGGGCCACGTCGGTGTCGAACAGCACGAGGCTGCCGCCGGCGTTCACGGCGCCGTCCTCGGTGGTGAAGACGCCGGACAGGGTGTACGTCTCGACCGGGCCGTTGGTGGCGACGCGGACGCGGTCGCCGACCTGGTAGCCGCCCTGGTCGGCGGTGTCCTGGTCGAGCGCGATCTCGCCGTCCTTCACCGGGCCGGCGCCCGAGGTGAAGGTGTACGCGGCGTCCTTGCCGTCCGCGCCCGGCGCGAAGTTGGTGCCCTTGTTGGACCAGCCGGCGCCGATCAGCTTGCCGTCCTTGTCCGGCACGCCGGCGAAGCCGTTGACCCGGCCGGTCGCGCCGGAGACGCCGTCCAGCCCGGCGATCTTCTGCCGGGTCTGCTCGGACAGGCCGGGCGTGGCGTTCGGGTCGGACTGGTCGGGAGCCGCGCTGATCGCGACGGCGACGTGGTCGTAGCTCTTCGCGGACTGGTTGCGGAAGGCGTGGGAGAGGGTGTCGGTGAAGACGAGGGTGCCGGACACGAAGGCCACGCCGAGCATGACGGCGAGCACGGTCATCAGCAGCCTGGCCTTGTGCGCGAGCACGTTGCGCAGGGCGGTACGGAACATGGGAGGTCCTGAACGGAAGGTGGGACGGAGAAGGGGACCGGGGCGGCGGGGCGGGGCCCCGGGCCTCAGCTCGTACGGCCCTTGGCGTCGAAGGCCTTCATGCGGTCGAGCACGCCGTCCGCCGTCGGGTGGAGCATCTCGTCGACGATCCGGCCGTCCGCCAGGAAGACGACCCGGTCCGCGTAGGACGCGGCGACCGGGTCGTGGGTCACCATCACCACGGTCTGGCCGAGCTCGCGCACCGAGTTGCGCAGGAAGCCGAGGACCTCGGCGCCGGAGCGCGAGTCCAGGTTTCCGGTCGGCTCGTCACCGAAGATGATCTCGGGCTTGGAGGCGAGCGCGCGGGCCACGGCCACCCGCTGCTGCTGGCCGCCGGAGAGCTGCGAGGGACGGTGGCTGAGCCGGCCGGACAGGCCGATCATGTCGATGACCTGCTGCACCCACTGCTTGTCGGGCCGGCGGCCGGCGATGTCCATCGGCAGGGTGATGTTCTCGAGCGCGGTCAGCGTCGGCAGCAGGTTGAACGCCTGGAAGATGAAGCCGATCTTGTCGCGGCGCAGCTGGGTCAGCTGCTTGTCCTTCAGCGAGCCGAGCTCGGTCTCGCCGATCCGCACCGAGCCGGAGCTGAAGGAGTCGAGACCGGCGACGCAGTGCATCAGCGTCGACTTGCCGGAGCCCGAGGGGCCCATGATCGCGGTGAACTCGCCCTGCCGGAAGTCCACGCTGACCCGGTCCAGGGCGACCACCTGGGTCTCGCCCTGTCCGTAGACCTTCGACAGGTCGGTGGCGCGGGCGGCCACCGCGGTGGCGCGGGGCACGGTGGGGGTGGTGGTCACGAGGGCGACTCCTGTCACTGCGGCTGTTCGGGAACCACTCCATCGTGTCGAGCGTTAAGGGCCCCGGCGTCCGCCCACGTGCCCGTTCCCGGGGCCGTCTCGAGTCGGACCGGGCCCGCCCGCCGTCATCCTGAGGTATGACGGCGACCCTGAGGCGACCGGGCCGCGCGGCCGTCCGCGTGGGCCGGCCGGGGCACGGCCCCGGGCGGTCCGGGAGAGGTGACGAAGTCGGGTCCGACTCTGCGGCGAGTTTTCGTCAATCCGGCGACCCGGCCGCTGCCCCCGCGAGCCCCGTCGCCCTTCGTCAGAGGCCACCCCACCTGCACTGACGCACCCTCATGTGTCAATAAAATAAGACAACATCGGGCCGCTGTTCCGCTGAACGGGCGACGTGCCCCGATAGGCTCCTCTGCGAACGCGGAGCCTCGCGACACGCCCGGATGGTGGAATGCAGACACGGCGAGCTTAAACCTCGCTGGCCTTTGGCCGTACCGGTTCGAATCCGGTTCCGGGCACTCCTCGACACGACCTCGACACGATCGTATAAAGATCCTCCCCCAGCACGAGGGAGTTCCTTTTGCCCTCCCATTACTCTTGACGCAAGGCCGCGCAGTGCGGCCATGGAGGAGTGAGATGAGGAGCAGCAACCCGGTCTTCTCGCGACGGGGGTTCAGCCGCGACAACGGCTACGCGGGCTTCAACGCGCAGCAGCCGCAGGCCGGGGGCCCCGCCGTCGGAACCAACCCCTACGCCACCGGCAACCCGTATGCCGAGGGTGCGGCGAACCCGTACGCGACCAACCCGTACGCGCCGCAGGACACGCAGTCGGGCGCCCCGCAGCAGGCCCGCGGCAATGTGATGACCATCGACGACGTGGTCAGCCGCACGGCGATGACCCTCGGCACCGTCGTGGTCACGGCAGTCCTGTCCTGGCTGCTGCTGCCGGTCGACCCGGCGAACCTGGGCAAGTCGTACGGCATCGGCATCGCGGCCGGCCTCGTGGCCTTCGTCCTGGTGCTGATCCAGTCCTTCAAGCGCAAGGCGTCGCCGGCCCTGGTGCTCGGCTACGCGGCGTTCGAGGGCGTCTTCCTCGGCGTGATCTCGTCGGCCGTCTCGACGTACATCGCCGACGGCGTCGTCGCCCAGGCCGTGCTCGGCACCATGGCGGTCTTCGCCGGCGTGCTGGTCGCGTACAAGATGCGCTGGATCCGCGTCAACCGCCGCTTCTACGGCTTCACGATCGCGGCCGCGATCGGCTTCGTGCTGCTGATGCTGGTGAACTCGCTGTTCGCGGTCTTCGGCGGCGGCGACGGCCTCGGCTTCCGCAGCGGCGGCCTCGGCATCATGTTCGGCATCGTCGGCATCATCATCGGCGCGTGCTTCCTCGCCCTCGACTTCAAGCAGGTCGAGGACGGCGTCACCTACGGCGCTCCGCGCGAGGAGGCCTGGCTGGCCGCCCTCGGCCTCACCACGACGCTGGTGTGGATCTACATGGAGTTCCTGCGTCTGCTGTCGATCCTCCAGGGCGACGACTGACGCTCCGGCAGGTGAAGGAAGGGCCCGTCCGGCGACCGCCGGGCGGGCCCTTCCGCGTCACCGTCAGAGCATGCGGCGGGCCGCCCGGCGGAGGTCGTACTCGTGGATGATGGCCTTGGCGTGGCCGTAGGCGAGGTCGTGCGCCCCGCGCAGCCAGCTGACCTTCTCCTCGAAGCGGATGAGGGAGGGGCCTTCCTCCACGGTCTTCAGCCAGTCGGAGATCTCACGACCGGTGCAATGGGGAATGCGGGCGAGCAGATTGCGGTGGGTCTCTTCGGAGAATGTGTGGGACATCGGCGCCTCCGGACGCGTTGTGCCGTGTGCTCCTTCACGCCACCGTGCCCGAGCGTCCGCCCGTTGGCAATGGTCCCCGGAGGGCGCGTAGGGTCGCGGCGTGCGCGATACGAGTGACCTGACCGCCGCCGCCGAGCGGTTCGCCGACCGGCTGCGGGCCGCCCCGCAGAGCCGCCTCCAGCGTGGTGCCGCCGCGGCCGGACTGGCGCTGGCCAGGGAGTTGGCCGTCCGCGCGCAGCGGCTGGAGTTCCCGGGACGGGAGCCGCGGATCATGCCGGACGCGGGGATGTTCGCGGTCGCGGACCAACTGGTCGTCGCCGCGACGGATCTGGCCGAAACATTGCGAACGGCCTCGGCGGCAGGTGCCCCTGAGAGGGACCTGGACGAGGCCGTGAGGCTGGTACGGGAGGCGGAGGCCCGCTCGGGCCTGTAGCGCCCGGAGGGCCTTGCAAGGCCTTGCGGAGCCGCCTCGTCGCGGCGGCGGGGCCGCCGGAGGAGTAGGGGCCTAGTGGCGTCAGAGGCTGGCGATCACGCGGTCGGCGAGGATGTAGACGTTGTCCTCGGCCGCCTCGCCGCACGAGAAGGTCAGGGCGTAGGCGCCGGAGACGCCCGAGCCGCCCAGCAGGACCGGCGTGTGACCGGCGCGCAGGGCCTCGGCGAGGCGCTCGGCGGTCTCGCGGTGGCCCGGCGTCATACAGAGCGTGGTGCCGTCGGCGAAGACGTACACGTCCAGCGTGCCCAGCGGGCCGGGACGGACGTCGGTCAGGGCCGTGCCGGTGTCGGCGAGCTCCTCCAGGCGGGCCACCGTGCGCTCGTGGTCGGTGACGACCGGGGTCTGCACCGGCACGAAGTCCGGGTGCGAGGGGTGGCGGCGGCGGGCCGCGGCCAGCTCGGGGGAGTCCTCGGGGTACTCGCCGGCGCCGGTGAGCTCGGGGAACTCCTCCAGCGCGTCGAAGGTGTCGAACGCGTCGAAGGCGTCGAGCGCCTCCCGGGGCTCGAAGGCCTCGCGGCCCTCGCGGGTCTCCCGCGCCTCGCGGCCGTCGAGCGCGGCGGCCTCCGCCTCCATGGCCTCCAGGGCCATCGCCTCGAGGCCCACGAAGTCGGCCTGACGCGGCACGTAGTACGGGCCGTCCTCGGTGGACGGGCCGGCCAGACCGCCGAGCAGCGACGGGGCGTCGGCGGCGTCCCTGGCCTCCTGCGCGGCCCAGAAGGCCCGCGCCTCGGCCAGCTCGCGCTCGCGCTCCTCGGCCAGCGCCTCGGCGACCGCGGCCCGTATCTCGGCGACGGGCGCCTGCCGGGCCGCCGGAACGGTCGGGCCGGCCGGCTTCGTGGCGAGCTCGTCACGCAGCGCGGTGATCTGCTTGCGGAGACCGTGGGCAGCGTGCAGGGCGGCGGCACCGACGGCCGTGGCAGCGGCCGTGGTCACCAGCAGGGCAAGAGACAGTGCGCTCACTGACGTACTCCCGATTCCGAGTCGATCCCCCGACTTCCTACATCAGCTTGCGGTCAGGGCGCGCCACCTGTCAGTGCATTACGTCACGAAATGGACAGGTATTTGTGCCGGGTGTTTAGTCCCGATGCTGCCGTGACCTGGGAAAACGGACCTCCCCCGGGATGTATGTCACATCCTGGGGGAGATTCGGTCACGGCTTGGACGCGGAGGGGTTAGCTCGTCAGCTCAGCTCAGCCGCTCGCCTCTTTTGGTCGCGCTGAGCTTCGCCTCCGCTGCGGGCAGGTGCCGCCCTCGTTCCTCGGGCGACCCCTACCCTCCGCTGCGACTCAGCTCAGCCGCTCGCCTCTTTTGGTCGCGCTGAGCTTCGCCTCCGCTGCGGGCAGGTGCCGCCCTCGTTCCTCGGGCGACCCCTACCCTCCGCG
>NZ_JBITXS010000013.1:25916-37227 GCF_044544825.1 Streptomyces sp. NPDC053493 | reverse complement strand
CTGCGACTCAGCTCAGCCGCTCGATGACCATGGCCATGCCCTGGCCGCCGCCCACGCACATGGTCTCCAGGCCGAACTGCTTGTCGTGGAACTGCAGGCTGTTGATGAGCGTGCCGGTGATGCGGGCGCCCGTCATGCCGAAGGGGTGGCCCACGGCGATGGCGCCGCCGTTGACGTTGACCTTGTCCAGGTCGAAGCCGAGGTCGCGGTAGGACGGGATGACCTGCGCGGCGAAGGCCTCGTTGATCTCGACCAGGTCGATGTCGCTCGTGGTCAGGCCGGCCCGCTTCAGGGCCTGCTTCGACGCCTCGACCGGGCCGAGGCCCATGATCTCGGGGGACAGGCCGGAGACGCCGGTGGAGACGATCCGGGCGAGCGGGGTCAGGCCCAGCTCGCGCGCCTTGGTGTCGGACATGATCACGAGCGCGGCGGCGCCGTCGTTGAGCGGGCAGCAGTTGCCGGCGGTGACCAGGCCGTCGGGGCGGAAGACCGGCTTGAGGCCCTCGACGCCCTCCAGGGTCACGCCGGCGCGCGGGCCGTCGTCCTTCGACACGACCGTGCCGTCGGGCAGCGTCACCGGGGTGATCTCGCGCGCCCAGAAGCCGTTCTTGATGGCCTCCTCGGCGAGGTTCTGCGAGCGGACGCCGAACTCGTCCATGTCGCGGCGCGTGACACCCTTCCAGCGCGCCAGGTTCTCGGCGGTCTGGCCCATGGCGATGTACGCGTCGGGGACCAGGCCGTCCTCGCGCGGGTCGTGCCAGGTGGAGCCCTCGGAGGCGGCGACCTCGGCGGTGCGGGCCTCGGCCTCGGCGAAGAACGGGTTGTGCGTGTCGGGCAGCGAGTCGGAGTTGCCCTTCACGAAGCGGGACACCATCTCGACACCGGCCGAGATGAAGACGTCGCCCTCGCCCGCCTTGATCGCGTGCAGCGCCATCCGGGAGGTCTGCAGCGAGGAGGAGCAGTAGCGGGTGACGGTGCAGCCCGGGAGGTGGTCCATGCCCATCTGCACGGCCACGATGCGGCCCAGGTTGTTGCCCTGCTCGCCGCCGGGCAGACCGCAGCCGAGCATCAGGTCGTCGATGTCGCGCGGGTCGAGCTCGGGGACCTTGGCGAGGGCGGCCTGGATGATCGTGGCGGTCAGGTCGTCGGGCCGCAGGTCCTTCAGGGAGCCCTTGAAGGCCCGGCCGATCGGCGAACGGGCGGTCGAGACGATCACGGCTTCGGGCATCACGGCTCCAGGAGGGTGCTGGGTGAGCGGACAGAAAGGGAAGTTACCTGTACGTACCGCGCGGGTCACCGGCCTCGGTGTGTGATGCGGACCTCTTTTCTAAGCGCTCGCTCAGTCCCGGGGCAGGGGCATGCTGCGCGGCCCGCCGCCGGACCCTTCCGCCCGCCGCGTCCGGCCGCCCGGGCCCGAGGCCTCCGTCCCGGCCGCCCCGGCCGTATCGGCCGTGCCCGCGTCCGTCGCGCCCGCACCGGGTCCCTGCCCACCGCCGGCCCCGACCCCGGCCCCGGCCGCGTCCGTCGCCGCCCCGGCCTCGCCCGTCTCCGTCCCCTCCGTCGCCGGCACGCCCGGCTCCGGCAGCCGCCGGCGCCTGCGGTGCTTGAGCAGGGCCCAGGGCGCCCGGGCGCCGGTGACCTCCGTGCCGGCCTCCTTCGCGGCCTCGGCGGCCGCCTTCGCCACCGGCAGCATGTTCTCGCGCCGGTCCACGTCGATCCGGTCGGCCTCCGGCCAGACCCCGAGCGCCGCGCACACCGTCGGCAGCACCGCCATCGCCGCCGTCGCGTAGCCCTCGGCCGACGGGTGGAAGTTGTCGACGCCGAACATCTCGCGCGGATTGGCCGCGAACTCCGGGCCGAGCAGGTCGCCCAGCGACACCGTCCTCCCGCCCTGCTCGACCACCACGATCGTCTGCGCGGCCGCGAGCTGCCGCGAGGCCCGCCGGGCCAGCCAGCGCAGCGGCTGATAGACCGGCTCGATGGTGCCCAGATCAGGGCACGTGCCGACCACCACCTCCGCGCCCGCGGTCCGCAGCCTGCGGACCGCGGCCGCCAGACAGCGCACCGACTGCGTGGCCGGCATCCGGTGGGTCACGTCGTTCGCGCCGATCATGATCACGCACACGTCCGGCGGTCCGGCCGGCGAGCCCGGCGTGGCGAGCAGCAGCGACACCTGCCGCTCCAGGTCGTCCGAGCGCGCCCCGGGCAGTGCCACGTTGCGCAGGTCCACCGGCCGCTCGGCCACCGCCGCGAGGCCCGAGGCGAGCAGCGCGCCCGGTGTCTGGCCGGCCCGGCGCACGCCCTGGCCGGCGGCCGTGGAATCACCCAGAAGGGCCAGCCGCAGCGGCTCCTCGGAGCCGTAGACCCGCCCGTAGCGCCCGTCCGCGCCCGGCGGCATCGGTGCCACTCCGCCGCCCACCGACCGCTTGGCCAGCGCCGCCTCGGCCAGGAGCACCCCCACGCCGGCCACGCCGAGCAGGCCGATGCCCCCGCCGCCGTACGCCGCGCCCGCCGCGATCCGCCGTGCCACTCTCGCCCTGGACATCGTCGGCCGCCACCTCCTTCTCGCCGTCCCGTGGTTACTCACTGCCCCGTAAGCGGCTCCGCCTACGCATCGCACGGAATACGCTGGCAGCACCATTACGGAGACCCCGGAGACTACGGTGCAATTCCACGACTCGATGATCAGCCTCGTCGGCAACACCCCGCTGGTGAAGCTCAACAACGTGACCGCGGGCATTCAGGCGACGGTCCTGGCCAAGGTCGAGTACTTCAACCCCGGCGGGTCGGTCAAGGACCGCATCGCCCTGCGCATGATCGAGGCGGCCGAGGAGAGCGGCGCTCTCAAGCCCGGCGGCACGATCGTCGAGCCCACGTCCGGCAACACCGGCGTCGGCCTGGCGATCGTGGCCCAGCAGAAGGGCTACAAGTGCATCTTCGTCTGCCCGGACAAGGTGTCCACGGACAAGATCAACGTGCTGCGGGCGTACGGCGCCGAGGTCGTCGTCTGCCCGACGGCCGTCGATCCGGAGCACCCGGACTCGTACTACAACGTCTCGGACCGTCTCGTCCGTGAGACGCCGGGCGCCTGGAAGCCCGACCAGTACTCCAACCCGAACAACCCGCGCTCGCACTACGAGACCACCGGTCCCGAGCTGTGGGAGCAGACGGACGGGAAGATCACCCACTTCGTCGCGGGCGTCGGCACCGGCGGCACGATCTCGGGCACCGGCAACTACCTGAAGGAGGCGTCCGGCGGCAAGGTCCAGGTCATCGGCGCGGACCCGGAGGGCTCGGTCTACTCCGGCGGCTCCGGCCGCCCGTACCTGGTCGAGGGCGTCGGCGAGGACTTCTGGCCGACCGCCTACGACCAGAACGTCGCCGACCGGATCGTCGCGGTCTCCGACAAGGACTCCTTCCAGATGACCCGCCGCCTCGCCAAGGAGGAGGGCCTGCTGGTCGGCGGCTCCTGCGGCATGGCGGTCGTCGCGGCCCTGGAGGTCGCCAAGGAGCTCGGCCCCGACGACGTCGTGGTGGTGCTGCTGCCCGACTCCGGCCGCGGCTACCTGTCGAAGATCTTCAACGACGAGTGGATGGCCGACTACGGCTTCCTGGAGGACACCTCCTCCGCCACCGTCGCCGACGTGCTGCGCCACAAGTCGGGCGGCATGCCCTCGCTCGTCCACATGCACCCGGACGAGACGGTCGGCCAGGCCATCGAGGTGCTGCGCGAGTACGGCGTCTCGCAGATGCCGGTCGTCAAGCCGGGCGCCGGCCACCCCGACGTGATGGCCGCCGAGGTCGTCGGCTCGGTCGTGGAGCGCGAGCTGCTGAGCGCGCTGTTCACCCAGAAGGCCTCGCTGGAGGACCCGCTGGAGGACCACATGTCCGCGCCGCTGCCGCAGGTCGGCTCCGGCGAGCCGGTCGCCGACCTGATGTCGGCGCTCGGCCGGGCGGACGCCGCGATCGTGCTGGTCGAGGGCAAGCCGACCGGTGTGGTCAGCCGTCAGGACCTGCTCACCTTCCTGGCCGCCAACGGCGGCACGAAGCAGCACTGAGGTCACCGGCTCGCCGGGCGCCCGGGGAGCCGCGCGGGCCCGCCGGCCGTGGGCGGGTACGTTCGCGCAATCGGTACGAGCGCGACACGTACCCGCAGCACCCGCTTAACAACGCCGGGGCACAGTAGTCCCTGTCGGCGTCACGGACACCCGGAGCGGCTCCCGGAACTCCACACACGCCACCGGACGCGGACCGGCCCTGACCCGGGCCCGTGTCCCACGCGGGGACCGCCGTCGTCCCGCCCCCCGGAAACGGGGGTGCGGCGGTCCCCGCGCCATCCTTCCCCTTGCCCTCCTGCATATCCTCATACAGAGTTCTGGGTGAGTGAATAGGCGGAAGGGGGACGGCATGAGCGACAGCCCGGCCGGACGGCTGCAGGCGCTCTTCGAGGGGCACCGGCTGACGCCGACGCAGCGGCGGATCGCGCACTGCATGGTGCGCCGCGCCGCCGACGTGCCCTTCCTGTCCAGCGTGGAGCTGGCCGAGCTCGCCGGAGTCAGCCAGCCGTCCGTCACCCGCTTCGCCGTCGCCCTCGGCTTCGACGGCTATCCGGCCCTGCGCCGCCATCTGCGCGAGAGCGTGCCGGCGGTCGCCGAGGAGCACGCGGTCCACAACGAGTACCAGCAGGCCGTGCTCGGCGAGATCGAGAACCTCAGGCACCTCGCCGAACTGCTCGCCGATCCCGCGCCCGTCGAGCGCGCCGGGCGGCTCCTCGCCGCCTCGCGGCCGCTGCCCGTGCTCGGGCTGCGGGCCGCCTCCTCGCAGGCGCGCGGCTTCGCGTACTTCGCCGGCAAGGTCCACCCGGACGTCCGGCTGCTCGACGAGGGCGGCTCGATGCTCGACGACCGCATCGACGCCGCCGTACGGGCCGGGGCCACGGCGCTGCTGTGCTTCGCGCTGCCCCGGCACCCGCGCGAGGTCGTCGACGCCCTCGCGTACGCCCGCGCCGCCGGGCTCACGGTGGTCACCGTCGCCGAGTCCGCCTTCGCGCCCGTCGCCGCGCACAGCGACCTGCTCATCCCGGCCGCCGTCGGCACCGGCCTCGCCTTCGACACCGCCTGCGCGCCGATGCTGCTCGGGCGGGTGCTCCTGGAGGCGATGGCGGACGAACTCCCGGACGCCCAGGCCCGGCTCGAGGAGTTCGACACCAAGGCGGCCGCGCGGAGCCTGTTCGTCGACTGAGGCGCGACGGCGGGGCCGCGGGCCCGGGGCCTGAGGGCTTCGGGCTCAGACCTCCAGGTCGTCGCCGATCCGCTTCAGCTGGTGGCGGGCCATCGCCAGGTTGGAGCGGTTCTTGTCGAGGGCCAGGTAGAGGAACAGGCCGTTGGCCGAACGGGACTTCAGCAGCCGGATCAGGTGGTACTGGGAGCCGAGGGTGATGAGGATGTCCTCGATCTCCTCGTTGAGGCCCAGCATCTCCATCGTGCGGACCTTGGCGCGCACCACGTCCGTGTTGCCGGCCGCCGCCACGTTCAGGTCGAGGCCGTTGCCGCCGCCGATGGTGCCGAGCGCCATGCCGCTCGTGTAGTCGACGAGGGCGGCGCCGATGGCGCCTTCGATCTGGGCCGCTTCCTTGAGGGAGGTCTCGGTGTTCGCCATGGTTCTTCCTTCGCGGTCGTGTCGGGAGTGGGTGAGCGATCGGTTCAGTTCAGGTCTCTGCGTTCCAGGGCGCCGTCCACCAGCTCGCCTATCCGCGCGCTGGACCGGCGGGCCTCCAGGTGGAGCCGGCCGACGTTGATGCGCGGCTCGGCGAGCAGCGTGAGGACGGCCGAGCCGCCCGCCGCGTACGTCGCCACGTAGCCGTGCTCGCCGCGCACCAGCAGCTCCCGGAAGCCGCCCTGCCCGGTGGTGTCGGCGAGGCGCTGCCCGACGCCGAGGGCGGCGGCCGTCAGCGCGGCCACGCTCTCCGCCTCGCCGTCCACGGCCTCCTGCGCGAGCACCAGGCCGTCGGCGCTGGCCGCGAGGGCGCCGGTGAGCTGCGGCAGCCGGGCCCGCAGCCGTCTCAGTTCGCCGAGTACCTCGGCTTCTGCGGTCATCAGTTGTCTCCTCTCGGCGCGCAGGCGCAGGGCACGCCTCATCACAGTGCTGCCTCCAGGGCGTCACGGAGCCGGCGGAGCAGGGCGACGTCGGGGTCGGTGGTGGCGGCGGCCTCGCCGATCCAGGCGGGCACGGCGGGCGGCGCGGGCGGCGGCGCCTCGTACGGCGTCTCCACCAGGCCGTCCGCGGCGAGCCGCCGTACCTCCAGCAGCGTGTGGAAGGCGGGCCTGCCCAGCAGCCGGGCGATGTCCGCCGGTGTCCGTACGCCGTCGGCGGCCGCGAGCAGCGCCCGGCGCCGGACGCCCACCGGCCGGCCGGGAGCGGCGGGCCGGGGCACGACCGGCGCGGTGTCGACGGCGGCGTAGGGCCAGACGCTGTCGAGGAGTTCGCGGCGGCGCAGCGTCTCGCGTTCGACGGCTCCGGTGTCGACCGGCCGCACGGGGCCGAACCAGTGCCCCACGCCGTAGCGGAAGCGGGTCGGGCCGCTGGCCGGCGCGAGGGCGAAGAAGGCCGCGTCGAAGACGGCGCCGAGGTGGCAGATCTCCAGTTCGCCGTCGTGCAGCCGGCCGCTGTCGACCAGGAAGCGGCCGACGGCGCCGAGCGCTCCGGCCCGGTCGACGGCCTCCTCCCAGCCCTCGCGCGGCAGCCGGCCGGCCGCCGTGAGGAGCACGTCGACGCCGGGCGCGCTGGGGCTCTCGGCGTGCACGACGCGGCCGTCGACGAGGTAGAGCGTGCCGTGGTCGCGCAGCAGCGCGCCGGTGGCCCGCTCGGCGGCGAGGCGGGTGAGCATCGGGGAGACGGGCGTGGCCGTGCCCGGGACCGTCGTCGCCGTCATCCGAGCACCAGCCGCTGCGCGAGGTCGCCGAGCCGGATGCGGGCGAGGGCGAGGTTGCCGGTGGTCCGGTCGAGCCAGAGGTGGAGGCAGACACTGCTGTCGAAGGCGGTCTCGACGAAGCGGATCACGTGATAGCCGGCGCGGGTGGTGACGATCAGGTCCTCGACGGGCGGGAGGTCCTCGGAGGAGGAGGCCTCCTCGCCGGCGGGCGACTCGAACTCGGCCGCGGCCCGAGCGAGTTCGGCGCTCTCGGCGGCGGTGGTCTCGTGGTCGCCGACCGGGGACTCGCCCGCCGTCCCGAGGGCCAGTCCGCTGGTCCAGTCGACCAGCCAGGCCCCGCGTGCCCCGGGCAGGCTCATGGCCTCCAGCAGGCACTCGTCGATTCCGGGCACGCGTGATCCCCTCCCGATGCGGCGTGCGGACGTACGGCAGTAACGGTGACGCTACTCAACGTCGTGATCGCCGGGGCGAGTTCTGGCATTTTCCAGCGGAATTTGTCAGAGAGGTGGCCGACGGACGCCCCGCAGGCGTCAGGCCGGGCCGGGGGCGGCGCCGAGCCTCGGCCCAGGCCGGGTCCGAGCGACGGCGGGGCTCGGTCCGGGCCGGGTCCGGAGGCGACCTAGCCCCGGCTCTCGACCGCCCGCCGGATTTCGTTCAGGTCCTTCGCGAGCGCCCGTGCGACCGCCCGCGCGCCGAGCCGGCTGACCAGGCGGGTGAGCAGACCGGGCGCGCGGTCGTGGGCGGGGCGGGCGGTGAAGGTCATGCGCAGCGTGGTCACGGTGGCGGCGACGGCCGGCCCGTCGGGCACGAGGGCGATCTCGCAGACGTAGTGCATGCCGTGCGAGTCGGCCACCGTGACGTAGCGGTCGGGCGGCTCGCACACGGTCACGGTCATCTCCTCGGTGGCCGACCGGCCCATCATCCGCCGGGTCTCGCGCCAGCGGGTGCCCACGGCGAAGCCGCCCTCGGTGAGCACCTCGACCCGCTCGACCGAGGACAGCACCCGCGGCATGTTCCGCAGGTCGGTGATCGACTCCCAGACCCGGCCGGGCGAGGCGGCCACCCGGCGTTCGACGACCACGGAGGTGCTGTGCGTCATGGCTCCATGGGAGCACCGTGCGCCGGCTCCCGCAGCGGCTGGGCGAGGAGGGCGTCGGGCCGGTCGCCGCCCGACTCGGCCACGATCTCCTCCAGGCTCTGGGCCCTGCGGACGGTCGCGAAGGCGATGCCGCCGTCGTCCGTCGGGGTGAATCCGTGGACGGCGGGCCGGGGCAGGCTGTTGTACGCGTAGTGGTGGGCGAAGTAGTACGCGCCGGTGTCCGGCACCGCCACCACGTCGCCGGGCCGCAGCGGCGGCAGCGCGCGGCCGACGGCGATCAGGTCCCCGGCGAAGCAGGCGGGCCCGGCCACGTCCTGGACGACCTCCTCGCCCGTGCGGGGCCGGCCCTCGGCGTCGTAGGCGAGCACGCGCAGCGGCCAGGACTCGGGCGCGTAGACGGTGCGGGTGGCGAGCTGGACGCCGGCGTGGGTGACGGCGATGGGGCGGCCGCCGGAGGTCTTGGTGTACTCGACGCGGGCGAGCACCGTGCCGTGCTTGGCGAGCAGGGACCGGCCGAACTCGGTGACCAGCGCGTACCGCCCGTCGAAGAGGCCGGGCACGGTCGAGGCGAGCAGCCGGGCGTAGGTGTCGTAGGTCGGTGTCTCCTCGTCGGAGGCGAAGTTCACCGGCAGGCCGCCGCCGATGTCGAGGGTGTCGATCTGCTGCCGGCCGGCCTTGGTGTTGATCTCCTCGGCGAGCGCGTAGGCGGCGCCGACGCCTTCGGCCATCAGGGCGAGCGGGACGCCCTGGGAGCCGGTGTGGGTGTGCAGCCGGGTGAGCCAGGGCCGGTCCAGGTAGGCCTGGACGACGGCCTCCCGCGCGCCCTCGTCGCGCAGCGCCACGCCGAACTTGGAGGTGGCGGTCGCGGTCGACAGCGCGCCGATGGAACCGGCGCCGACCTGCGGGTTCACCCGGAGGCCGAGCGGTGAGGCGGTGGGCGCGGCGGCGGTCAGACCGTCGAGCCGGGCCAGCTCCTGGAGGTTGTCGGCGTTGACGGCGACGCCGAGCGCGAGGGCCTGGCGCAGTTCGTCGGGCGTCTTGGCGGGCGAGTCGAGGACCGTACGGGCCGGCGGCACCCCGGCCGCGCGGGCCAGCGCCAGCTCGCCGGGGCTCGCGACCTCGACGCCGAGTCCCGCCTCGTGCAGCAGGCGCAGGACGGGCACGAGCGGGGCGGCCTTGACGGCGAAGGCGTGCAGCACGGGAGCGTCGGTGACGGCGGCGAAGGCGCTGGTCAGGGCGGCGGCGGAGGCGCGGATGCCGGTGGTGTCGAGGAGGGCGACGACGGGTTCGGCGGGAGTGAGGAGTCCTTGTTCGACGGCGGCGCGGACGGCCCGGTCGCGGCGGGAGGAAGCCATGGGTCCAACCATGGGTCCATCCCACCACCGGGTGGGAGGGCGGCGCAGCTGTTGACTAAGACTATTCAGCCGGTCAGGATGTGAATATCTGAATCACATTCGAGGAGGCACGCCATGTCAGGACCCCGCCCCGTACGGGCCCCGCGCGGTACGGAACTGAGCGCCCTGGGATGGCAGCAGGAAGCCGCCCTCCGGATGCTCCAGAACAACCTCGACCCCGAGGTCGCCGAGCACCCCGACAAGCTCGTCGTCTACGGCGGCACCGGCAAGGCCGCCCGCGACTGGCGCTCCTTCGACGCCATGGTCCGCACCCTGAAGACCCTCAAGCAGGACGAGACCATGCTGGTCCAGTCCGGCCGCCCGGTCGGCGTCATGCAGACCCACGAGTGGGCCCCGCGCGTCCTCATCGCCAACTCCAACCTCGTCGGCGACTGGGCCAACTGGGAGGAGTTCCGCCGTCTGGAGGCCCTCGGCCTCACCATGTACGGCCAGATGACCGCCGGCTCCTGGATCTACATCGGCACCCAGGGCATCCTCCAGGGCACCTACGAGACCTTCGCCGCCGTCGCCGCGAAGAAGTTCGGCGGCACCCTGGCCGGCACGATCACGCTCACCGCAGGCCTCGGCGGCATGGGCGGCGCCCAGCCGCTCGCCGTCACCATGAACGACGGCGTCGCGATCTGCGTCGACTGCGACCCGCGCGCCATCGAGCGCCGCATCGAGCACCGCTACCTCGACGTCAAGGCCGACAACCTCGCCCACGCCCTCCAGCTGGCCACCGAGGCCCGCGACGCCCGCCGCCCGCTGTCCATCGGCCTCCTCGGCAACGCCGCCGAACTGCTCCCGCAGATGCTCGCCGAGGGCGCCCCGATCGACATCGTCACCGACCAGACCTCGGCCCACGACCCGCTGTCCTACCTGCCCGTCGGCATCGCCTTCGAGGACATGGCCGACGCCGCCGCCAAGGACCCGGCCGGCTTCACCACCCGCGCCCGCGAGTCGATGGCCCGGCACGTCGAGGCCATGGTCGGCTTCATGGACGCCGGCGCCGAGGTCTTCGACTACGGCAACTCGATCCGCGGCGAGGCCCAGCTGGCCGGCTACGACCGCGCCTTCGCCTTCCCCGGCTTCGTCCCGGCCTACATCCGCCCGCTGTTCTGCGAGGGCAAGGGCCCGTTCCGCTGGGCCGCCCTGTCCGGCGAGGCCTCCGACATCGCCAAGACCGACCAGGCGATCCTCGACCTCTTCCCGGAGAACGAGTCCCTCCACCGCTGGATCAAGATGGCCGGCGAGCGCGTCCACTTCCAGGGCCTGCCCGCCCGCATCTGCTGGCTCGGCCAGGGCGAGCGCGACAAGGCGGGCGCCATGTTCAACGACATGGTCGCCGACGGCACCCTCGCCGCGCCGCTCGCCATCGGCCGCGACCACCTCGACTGCGGCTCCGTCGCCTCCCCGTACCGCGAGACCGAGGCCATGCTCGACGGCTCCGACGCCATCGCCGACTGGCCGCTGCTCAACGCCATGGTCAACGTCGCCTCCGGCGCGTCCTGGGTGTCGATCCACCACGGCGGCGGCGTCGGCATGGGCCGCTCCATCCACGCCGGCCAGGTCTCCGTGGCCGACGGCACCAAGCTCGCCGGCGAGAAGATCCGCCGCGTGCTCACCAACGACCCCGGCATGGGCGTCATCCGCCACGTCGACGCCGGCTACGACATCGCCGAGCGGGTCGCCGACGAGAAGGGCGTCCGCGTCCCGATGCGCGAGGGCGGCACCGAGGAAGGCTCCGCGTGAGCGACAGCTTCCACGCCATGTGGGCGTGGGGGGGGGGGGGCGGGGGGCCCGCCCCCCCCCCCGGGGGGGGCCGCCCCCCCCCCGGGGGGGGGGGGGCCCCCCCGGGGCCGGGGGGGGGGGGGGGGGGGGGCGGGC
>NZ_JBITXS010000013.1:0-25908 GCF_044544825.1 Streptomyces sp. NPDC053493 | reverse complement strand
CGACCTCTCCAGCCTCGCCCCCGGCGCCTGGAGCTCCGTCTTCATGCAGTTCCCCCCCCCCCCCCCCCCCCCCCCCCCCGGGGGGGGGCCCCCCCCCCCCCCCCCCCCCCCCCCCCCCCCGCCTCCGGCGGCTACCGCCGCTACGCCTGGACCGGCGCCGACGCCGACTGCCGGCTCTGGTTCCGCATGCAGGCCGAGGCCCGCCGGCTCGACGTCGAGACCGACCGCAACGGCAACCAGTGGGCCTGGCTCGGCGACCCGGCCGCCGGCGACGCCGTCGTCACCGGCTCCCACCTCGACTCCGTACCCGACGGCGGCGCCTTCGACGGCCCGCTCGGCGTCGTCTCCGCCTTCGCCGCCCTCGACGAACTGCGGGCCCGCGGCGTCTCCTTCAGGCGCCCGCTCGCCATCGTCAACTTCGGCGACGAGGAGGGCGCCCGCTTCGGGCTCGCCTGTGTCGGCTCCCGCCTCACCTCCGGGCAGCTGACCAAGGAGAAGGCCTTCGAACTGCGCGACGCCGACGGCGTCAGCCTCCCGCAGGCCATGGAGGCCGCCGGACTCGACCCGTCGGCGATCGGCGCGGACCCGGAGCGGCTCGCCCGCATCGGCGCCTTCGTCGAACTCCACGTCGAGCAGGGCCGCGCCCTGGACCTGTCCGGCGACGCCGTCGGCATCGCCTCCGCCATCTGGCCGCACGGCCGCTGGCGTTACGACTTCCACGGCGAGGCCAACCACGCCGGCACCACCCGGCTCGTCGACCGGCGCGACCCGATGCTGCCGTACGCCGAGACCGTCCTCGCCGCCCGTCGGGAGGCCGAACTCGCCGGCGCCGTCGCCACCTTCGGCAAGATCGCCGTCGAGCCGAACGGCGTCAACGCCATCCCCTCGCTCGTGCGCGGCTGGCTCGACGCGCGCGCCGCCGACCAGGAGTCCCTGGACGCCGTCGTCGCCGGCATCGAGACGGCGGCCCGGGAGCACGCCGTCCGCGGCGGCGTCGACCTCGCCGTCGTACGGGAGTCCTTCACGCCGGTCGTCGAGTTCGGGCACGCGCTGCGCGACGAGATGAGCCGGATCCTGGGCGAGTCCACCGGCGACAAGGTCCCGGTCCTCGGCACCGGCGCCGGACACGACGCGGGCATCCTGTCCGCCTCGATCCCGACCGCCATGCTGTTCGTACGCAATCCCACGGGCGTCTCGCACTCCCCGGCCGAGTTCGCGGCCGAGGACGACTGCGTGGCGGGCGTCCGCGCACTCGCCGACGTACTGGAGGGCCTGGCGTGCAGGTGACCACCTACTGGCTGGAGCACGCCTGGCTCGGCACGAACGCCGAGCCGGGCGTCGCCCTGGACGTGTCCGCCGACGGCCGGGTCGCCGCCGTCCGCACCGGCGTGGACGCCCCGCCGCCCGGCGCCGTCGTCCTGCGCGGCTTCACCGTCCCGGGCCTGGCGAACGCCCACTCGCACGCCTTCCACCGGGCGCTGCGCGGCACCGTCCAGGTCGGCTCCGGCACCTTCTGGACCTGGCGCGAGGTCATGTACACGGTCGCCCAGCGGCTCACGCCGGAGACCTACTTCGACCTCGCCCGCGCCGTCTACGCCGAGATGGCACTGGCCGGCATCACCTCCGTCGGCGAGTTCCACTACCTCCACCACGCGCCCGGCGGCACGCCCTACGCCGACCCCAACGCCATGGGCGAGGCCCTGATCGCGGCCGCCGCCGAGGCCGGCATCCGCATCACCCTCCTCGACACCGCCTACCTCTCCTCCGGCTTCGGCGCGGCTCCCGAACCCCACCAGCTCCGCTTCACCGACGGCACCGCCGAGAAGTGGGCCGAGCGGGTGAGCGCCCTGAAGGAACGCGAGGGCGTACGACTCGGAGCGGCCGTCCACTCCGTGCGCGCCGTCCCCGCCGACCAGCTCGCCACCGTGGCCCGGTGGGCGCAGGACCGGCAGGCGCCGCTGCACGTCCACCTCTCCGAGCAGACCGCCGAGAACGACGCCTGCCAGGCGGCCCACGGCCGCACCCCGACACAGCTGCTCGCCGACCACGGCGTCCTCGGCCCGCGCACCACGGGCGTCCACAACACCCACCTGACGGACCAGGACATCGCGCTCATCGGCGGCACGTCCACCGGCACCTGCATGTGCCCCACCACCGAACGCGACCTCGCCGACGGCATCGGCCCCGCCGTCGCCCTCCAGCGCGCCGGCTCCCCGCTCTCCCTGGGCAGCGACAGCCACGCCGTCATCGACCTCCTGGAGGAGGCGCGGGCGATGGAACTCGACGAGCGCCTGCGCACCCGCACCCGCGGCCACTGGACCGCGGCGGCGCTGCTGCGGGCCGCCACGGAGGACGGTCAGGCGGCGCTCGGCTGGACCGACGCGGGCCGGCTCGAGCCGGGCGCGCTCGCCGACTTCACGACGATCGCCCTGGACTCCGTCAGGACAGCGGGACCGGTGCCGCGTCTGGCAGCCGAGACGGCGGTATTCGCAGCGTCGGCCGCGGACGTCCGGCACACGATCGTGGGCGGCCGCCATGTCGTACGGGACGGGGTCCACCGGTCCGTACCCGACGTGGCCCGGGCCCTCGCGGACTCGATCGCCGCCCTGCGCGGCTGAAGGAGACACCCCTCACCATGGACAGCAGCCCCGCGGCGACGAACAACCCGCCGGCGACCTCCGCTCCCACGAGCGCGAACAGTGCCGTGGCGACGAACGCCACCGCCATCGTCAACATCGCCAGCCTCGTCACCAACGATCCCTCCCTCGGTGATGGAACCCCCCTGGGCCTGATCCAGGACGCGGCCGTCGTCATCGAGGGCGACCGTGTCGTCTGGGTCGGTGAATCCAGCAAAGCACCCGCCACTGACAACCGGGTCGACGCCGGCCGCCGGGCCGTGATCCCGGGCTTCGTCGACTCCCACTCGCACCTCGTCTTCGCCGGCGACCGCACCGCCGAGTTCAACGCCCGGATGTCCGGCCAGGCGTACGCGGCGGGCGGCATCCGCACGACCGTCGCGGCCACCCGCGCGGCCACCGACGCCGAACTGTCCGCGAACGTGGGCCGGTTCATGGCCGAGGCGCTCCGCCAGGGCACCACCACCTTCGAGACCAAGTCCGGCTACGGCCTCACCGTCGAGGACGAGGCCCGCGCCCTGCGGATCGCCGCCGAGCACACGGACGAGGTCACCTACCTCGGCGCCCACATCGTCTCGCCGGACTACGCCGACGACCCGGCCGCGTACGTCGCCCTCGTCACCGGCGAGATGCTGGACGCCTGCGCCCCGTACGCCCGTTGGGTCGACGTCTTCTGCGAGAAGGGCGCCTTCGACGGCGACCAGGCCCGCGCGATCCTCACCGCGGGCCAGGCGAAGGGCCTGCGGGCCCGGGTGCACGCCAACCAGCTGTCGTACGGCCCCGGTGTGCAGCTCGCCGTGGAACTGGACGCGGCCAGCGCCGACCACTGCACGCACCTCACCGACGCCGACGTCGACGCGCTCGCCTCGGGCAACACGGTCGCGACGCTCCTGCCCGGCGCCGAGTTCTCCACCCGCGCCGCGTGGCCGGACGCGCGCCGGCTGCTCGACGCGGGCGTGACCGTCGCGCTGTCCACGGACTGCAACCCGGGCTCGTCCTTCACCTCGTCCGTCCCCTTCTGCGTCGCGCTCGCGGTCCGCGACATGAAGATGACGCCGGACGAGGCGGTCTGGTCCGCCACGGCGGGCGGCGCGGCGGCCCTGCGCCGCACGGACGTCGGCCGGCTCACCGTCGGCGCCCGCGCCGACCTCGCCGTCCTCGACGCCCCGTCCCACGTCCACCTCGCCTACCGGCCGGGCGTGCCGCTGGTCGCCGAGGTCTGGCGCAAGGGCGTACGCACGGTCTGACCCGGCCCTCAGCCCGGCGCGCGCGGGAAGATCTCACCGCGCCGGGCCACGGGGCCTGCGCCGGCCCGCTCCAGCGGCTGACCAGGCGCTCAGGCCATCCACAGAGCCGCCCGCCGGTGCCGCGCGGGCGGCACGTCCACCCGGTCCGCCGCCTCGACGTCGAGGGCGCGGCCGGGACGGTTCACGAGACCCACGAGCCGCCCGGCCCGCGCGCGCAGCCGCTGCCTGGCCCGCCGTTCTTCCTCCGCCGCCCATCGGGCGACGGACGGGTCCCGACCATAGCGGGCGAAGGAGCGCACCTCCACCGCGCGGCGGACCGTGGAGACCCGGCCCCGTGCGTCGTACCGCAGGCCGTACAGCACGTGGGAATGCCAAGGGCCGCCGCAGCGTGCGTCGGCGGCGGGTCCGCGAGTGGGGCGGAAGTGGTGGGCGGTGCGGGACACCGGGCCTCCGTGGGCAGGATCCGCCGGGGCTTTCCCGGAGGGCCGGCCGAGCCGACGGGCCCGTCGCCGGGCGCGGGGCGGTGGGTGGGGTGGCGTGCGGGTGCTGGTCTCAGCGGTGTCTCACCCGTGGGAGAGGACGTTGACGACGCGGCCGTCCGGGTCGCGGACGAAGAAGCGGCGGACGCCCCAGGACTCGTCCTGGAGCGGGTGGACGATCTCCGCGCCGGCCGCGCGCACGGCCTCGTAGACCGCGTCGACGTCCTCGACCTCCACGCTCAGGTCGGGGTCGACCGGGGCGGTGGCGTCGCGGGTCATCAGGCTGAGCTGCGCGGCCGGGACGGCGGGGGAGGCGAGGGTGGAGATCCAGCCGTGGTCCATGACCGGCTCGAGGCCGAGCCGGGCGTAGAAGTCCCGGCTCTCCTCCGGTCTGCGGACGCGCAGATTCGGTACGACGCGGCGTACGGACACGTGGGCTCCCTCCGGCGGCCTCCCCACCCTACGGGCTCAGTCCTCCGCCGTCAGGCCCTTCCGCAGCCGCTTCAGCGTCCGCGCGAGCAGTCGCGAGACGTGCATCTGGGAGATGCCGAGCTCCTCGCCGATCTCCGACTGGGTGAGGCCGGCGGTGAAGCGCAGCGACAGGATGCGGCGCTCGCGGGCCGGCAGCGAGGCGATCATGGGCTTGAGTGACTCGATGTACTCGATGCCCTCCAGACCGTGGTCCTCGTAGCCGAGCCGGTCAGCGAGGGTCACACCGCTGTCGGAGTCGTTCTCCTCGGGCGGGGCGTCGAGCGAGCTCGCGGTGTACGCGTTGGCGGCGGCCATGCCCTCGACGACCTCGTCGGTGCCGATGCCCAGCTCGCGGGCGAGCTCCTCGACGGTGGGCGCGCGGTCCAGGCGCTGGGCGAGCGCGTCGCCGGCCTTGGCCAGCTCGAGGCGGAGTTCCTGGAGCCTGCGCGGGACGTGCACCGACCAGGAGGTGTCCCGGAAGAAGCGCTTGATCTCGCCGATGATCGTCGGCATCGCGAACGTCGGGAACTCGACGCCACGGGTCAGTTCGAAACGGTCGATGGCCTTGATGAGGCCGATCGTGCCGACCTGGACGATGTCCTCCATCGGTTCGCTGCGGGTGCGGAACCGCGAGGCGGCGAACTTGACCAGGGCCAGGTTGAGTTCGATCAGGGTGTTGCGGACGTACGCGTACTCGTGGGTGCCCTCCTCCAGGTCGCCCAGGCGGGCGAAGAGGGTCTTCGAGAGAGCGCGCGCGTCCTGCGGCGCGATCTCGTCGACGGGCGGAATCCGCGGCAGTTCCAGGCGTTCCTTTACGTCGAGCCGGGGGGACATGCTCTCCTCCATCGTTGGACTGGGTGCGGTGTGCGGCGCCTCCGTGGCCGGCTATGTGGAAGGTGTGCTTCTAGCCCTACCTGGTCGAGCGGGATGGTTGCAAGTGGCAATTGTCCTGTTTGGGAGCTTTTAGGGTGGAGCTTGTGTGCGGCGGACGCCGGTGCGCTTGTATGGTTCGACGCATGTACCGCCAACACATCGGCAGCACGCCCGAGCGACTCCGGGTCGAGGTCCGGACCGTCGGGGCGAGCGAAGTGCTCACCCCGGTGGGTGAGCTCGATCACCACACCGCCGAGCTGTTGCGTGCGCCACTCGACCGGGCGCTCGACGAGGGACGGACACGCCTCGTACTCGACTGTTCACGGCTCGAGTTCTGTGACTCCACCGGACTCAACGTCCTGCTCGGCGCCCGGCTGAGGGCCGACGCCGAAGGCGGCGGGGTCCATCTGGCGGCGATGCGGCCCGCGGTGGCCAGGGTCTTCGAGATCACCGGCGCGGACGCGGTCTTCACGGTCCACGCCACGCTCGACTCGGCCCTTCCCGACTGAGCCTCCCGCGGCCCCGCCCGCCCGCTCTCCGCCCCGGCCTTCCGGGGTCCCTGTGTCCTGAACTCGTCAACCAGTTGAATCGGTGAGGTAGGTGAAGCGCTGATGGAGTCCGCCTCCGGCGACCCCGACGTCCGCACCCTCGCCCTCGGGGAGGCCAGCGGCACCGTTCCGCTCGCCCGCGACTTCACCCGGCAGGCGCTGTACGACTGGGGCTGGCTGCCCGCCGCCACCGCCGACCGCAGGGCCGCCGCCGAGGACGTCCTGCTCGTGGTCTCCGAACTGGTCACCAACGCCTGCCTGCACGCCGAGGGGCCGGAGGCGCTGCGCGTGGTCCGCCGGGACGGGGTGCTGCGCCTGGAGGTCGCCGACCGCGGCGCCGGCCAGCCCGCGCCGCGCTCCCCGCACCGGGCCGGACGGCCGGGCGGGCACGGCATGTTCATCGTGCAGCGGCTCTGCCGCGACTGGGGCGTCGATCGGGTGCCGGGCGCTCCCGGCAAGACGGTCTGGGCGGAACTCGCCGCCCCGGCGTAGCGCGTGGCCCGCCGGCTCCTGAACCGGAGCCCGTAGGCCAGCCCGTAGACCCGGCCCGTGACGTCGGCCCCGTGACCCCGGCCCCGCCCCGGGCCCTGCGCCGTACTTTCACACGCCTCTCTCTTCCCTCCACAACGCCTCGGGCGTACCTTGACGGCCAATCTGATAGACCGTCAGCAATGTTGCGGTGAGGGGTGCTCGAGGTGCCGTACCGGAGGAGAACAGCCAGTGTGCTGACGGCGGCGGTTGCGGTGGCGGGCTCGGCCGTCCTGCTCTTTGCCCCCGCCGCCCACGCCACCGTCGTCGACGTCGACTACGCCTGCGAGACGAAGATCGGCCCCAAGAGCGCCGTCTCGCCCGTCGACGTCAAAGCCGTCAAGAACGGCGACGCGTACACGATCACGATGTCCTTCGACAAAGGCGTCTCCGACAGCCCCGTCGAGCTGCCCAAGGGCGTCATGACGCCCCGCGCCGAACTCGTCCTCGGCGGCGCCGGCAGCGGCAGGGTCCAGGTCAAGGGCGTCCCCAACGAGGCGCTGATCCCGGCCAACACGCCCATCAAGATCGGGCAGTTGACGGGCACGTACACCCCGAGGAAGAGCGGCAAGGTCACCTTCACGGCCGGCACGCTCACCGTGCACGCGCTCGGCATGGACGCGGCCGTCTGCAAGCCCACCAACAGCCCCAAGCCCTCCCTGGAGCTGGACGTGACGGCGGCGGGCGGGTCCGACGACCCCTCCGGCGGTACGGGAACGGGCGACGGCGGCCAGTTGCCGAAGACGGGCCCGCTCGACTCGGCGACCGCGCTCGGCACCCTCGGCGGCACCGTGCTCCTGGCCGGCACGGCCGGCGTCCTCTGGCTCACCCGCCGCCCGGCCCGCTGATGCGGGCGGCCACGGCCGGCGCCGCCCTGCTGACCGCCCTCCTCGCCCCGGCCCCGGCCTGGGCCGCGACCCCGGTCGCGCCGCCCGAGGTGGCCGCGCCGGCCTCTCCCGCCGCGGCCCGCTGGAGCGTCGCGGCCGCCGCCGGGCGGCCGTACGTCTATCTGGAGGGTGCGGCCGGCAGCGTCCTCCAGGACACGCTGTCCGTCACCAACACCGGCGCCGAGCCGCTCACCGTACGGCTCAGCGGCCAGGGCGCGAGCGTCGCCTTCGCCGCGCGTGCGGTGACCGTGCCCGCCAGGACCCGGGCGGACGTGCCCTTCGCCGTGACCGTCACCGCGGACACGCCGCCCGGCGAGCACCGCGGCGCGGTACGGGCGAGTGCCGGCGGCCGGGAGGCCGTCGTCCCGCTCCACCTGCGCGTCAGCGGGCCGCGGCTCGGCGCGCTCACCGTCGAGGACGTCCACGTCGACCGCTCGGACGGCTCGGGCGCGGGCGTGCGCTACACGCTCGTCAACCGGGGCAACACCGTGCTCGCCCCGCGCCTCGCCGTACGCGCCGAGGGCCTGCTCGGCATCGTGCTCGACCGCCCCGAACGCGCCCTCGCGCTGGTCCTGCGCCCCGGCGAGCGGGTCACCCGCACCGAACCCTGGCCCGACCCGCCCGCGCTCGACTCGGTCACCGTCCGGCTCACCGCGGGCGCGCCCGGAGCCGCGCCCGCGACGGCCCGCACGGACGCCGCGTTCGCCTCTCCGACGGGCCTCGGCGCCGCCGCGGCCGTCCTCCTCGCGGCGGCGGGCGCGGCCACGTACGCGATACGGAGGAAACGATGACGTACCCGCGTACGGCGACGGGCGCGCCGCTCACCGCCCTGCTCACCGCCCTGCTCGCCGCCCTGCTCGCCGCCCTTCTTCTCGTCCCGCTCGTCCTGCTGCCCGCGGCCCCCGCCGCCGCGGCCGGGCGGCCCGAGGTCGCGCTCTCGCAGGACCAGGGCGGCAAGGGCGGCGAGATCACCGTCAGCGGCTCCGGCTGGAAGCCGGGCGCGCTGCTCATGCTGCTGATCTGCGGCCAGTCCGCGCCCGGCAAGGGCGTCATCGGCGGCACCAACTCCTGCGCCAACACCGACGGCCGCGCCGCCACCGTCGACGCCAAGGGCGCCTTCAGCCAGAAGCTGCCGGTCGCCGAACCGCCCAAGCCGTGCCCGTGCGTGGTCCACGTCGCCGGAGTGACCGGCCAACCGGACACGGTGGACGTGGCGTTCACGGTCGCCGGCCATCCGACCGCGCCGCTTCCGGAGGACTCCGGCAGCGGCGGCCGGCTCGTCGTGCTCACCTCGGCCCGCCTGGAGGGCTCCAGCGGCGTCCTGGTCTGGTTCGGCGCGCCCGCCCGCCGCGAGGTGGTCCTCACCCTCGGCAACCTCGGCCAGACGCCGGTCAAGGACCCGGTCTTCGAAGTCGGCAGCAGCCACGGCGTGTTCGCGCCGCGGTACGACGAGCGGCAGTGGCGCGGCACGATCGAGCCGGGCCGCAAGGCGCTGGTGAGACTCCCGGTCGAACTGACGGCGGGCGCCCACGGCGACTACCAGGTCTCGGTCCGCTACGGCGGGAAGGTGATCGTCGAGCAGCCGTGGGGCGTCGGACGCCCGTGGGGCGTGACGCTCTTCTGGCTGCTGCTCGCCGTCGTCGTGCCGGCCGCCCTGTTCCGTATCGGCATGGCGGTCGTGGACCGGGTCCGGCCGGCGCCCGCCGTGCGCCGCCCGCGCGCCCGCCGCGCCGTCCGCCCCGTCCGTACCCTCCGCGCCGTTCCTCGGCCCGGACAGGGCGCCGCCGCCGGACCCGCGCCCGAGGCGGTGGCCGCCACCGCCGAGGACCGGCCGACCGCGGTCCTGCCGTGGTTCACCCCCGACTCCGCACCGTCAGAGAACAGCCCGACGACGAAGGGACACCAGTGAGCACGCAACGGAGGATGAGCGCGGCCGGGGTCGCGCTGATGCTCGGCGGCGCGGGGATCCTGCTGACCGCGAGCCCCGCCCTGGCCGCCGAGGTCTCGTACAAGACCGAGTGCATCCCGCCCTCCATCTCCGGCCTGCCGCCGGTGCAGGGCACCACGAAGGTGCAGATCACCGCGCCCGCGGAGGCGAAGGTGGGCGACGAGGTCGAGGTGGTGTGGAAGACGGTCCAGGCCGCCTCCAAGAACCCCGACATCCTCGACCTGGAGAAGGACACGGTGAAGCCGACCGGCGTCGTGAAGATCGGCGGCGCGGCGAGCGGCACCCTGACCGTGGACGGCCCGCGGCAGAACCCGCCCATCCCGAAGAACAGTCCGATGGTCCTGCCGGACATGAAGGGCAAGCTGAAGCTGGAGGAGGCGGGCGAGATCACGCTGACGCCCGACAAGTACACGATCAACGTGTCCAAGCCGATGTCGACGGACACGAAGTGCTCGCCGAAGGAGACGGTGGCGGTCGGCGCCACGATCAAGGTGACGGCGGGCGGCGGCGCCTCCGGCGGCAGTTCCTCGGGAGGCAGCTCTTCAGGAGGGAGCACCTCCGGAGGCAGCAGCACCTCCGGCGGCAGCACCTCCGGCGGCGGCTCCACCTCCTCCGGCGGTACGACGTCCTCCGGCGGTACGACGTCCTCCGGAGGCAGCACCTCCGGCGGGTCCGCCTCCGGCGGAGGCGGCGGGCAGACCGACTTCCCCGGCAAGGAGGTCGCGGTGAACTTCACCTGCCAGGCCCCCGGCCCGTCCTCCATCACCTCCAAGGTGACCGTCAACGCCAGGAAGAACGGCGGCTCCTACGACCTCACCGTCAAGACCGCCAAGGGCGTCATGAACAGCCCGGCCGCCCTGCCCAAGGGCGCGCTCAAGCCCTCCATGGCGGTCAGGATCGGCGGCGCCGACAGCGGCACGGTCACCGTCACCGGCGCGCCCAACCCGGCCCCGCTGGAGGCGGGCAAGCCCGTCGACCTGACCGACATGACCGGCACGTACAAGCCCGGCGCCAGCGGCAAGGCCACGCTCAGCCCGGGCAAGCTGACCATCAGCGTCTCGCTCGGCGGCTCGCCGATCGTGATCCCGTGCGAGGTCAAGGGCTCCGTCCAGGCCTCGCTCACCCTGGACACCGAGAAGCAGGCCGGCGGCGCCTCCGGCGGCAGCGGCGGCGCGACCACCGCCTCCGGCGGCTCGGGCGGCGGACTCGCCGACACCGGCGCCGCCGACGACGGCGCCCTGCGCGCCCTCGCCCTCGTCGCGGGCACGGTGATCCTGCTGGGCGGCGCGGTCTTCACCTTCACCCCGTGGGCGCGGCTGCGCCGCTGACGCTCCCGGGAGAACGGCGGAGGGCCGCCGCACCGAATCCGGTGCGGCGGCCCTCCGTACGGACCTACGAGCTCAGTGGACGCTGCCCATGAGCGCCTGGACCTTCTTGCGGTACATGTAGATCGCGAATCCGGCGACGACGGCGAGCGCCGCCTGCAGGGCGATGATCCCGGTCCCGTTGAGGTCCACGCCCGCGATGGAGAGCAGACCCGTGGTGCAGTCACCGGCGGTGACCGCGAGGAACCAGACACCCATCATCTGGGAGGCGTACTTCTTCGGCGCCATCTTCGTGGTGACGGACAGGCCGACCGGAGAGAGGCACAGCTCACCGATGGTCTGGATCATGTAGATCGAGACGAGCCACATCGGGGAGACCTTGGTGCCGTCGCCCGCCATGTTCATCGGGACGATGAAGACGAAGAAGGAGATGCCGACCAGGACGATGCCCATCGCGAACTTCACGATGGTGTTCGGCTCCTGGTTCTTACGGGCCAGCCACAGCCACAGCCAGGCGAAGACCGGGGCCAGCGCCATGACGAACAGCGGGTTCAGGGACTGGTACCAGGTGGCGGAGAAGCCGAGGCCGAAGACCGTGTCGGCGGTCTTGTCGTCGGCGAAGAGCGACAGGGTCGAGCCACCCTGGTCGTAGATCATCCAGAAGACCGCGGCGGCCACGAAGAACCAGATGTAACCGGTCACACGGGACTGCTCGGACCGGTCGAGGTCCTTGTCGCGCTTGATGCGGGCGAGGACGGCGATCGGGATGATCAGGCCGGCGAGGGTGAGCGGCACCAGGGCCCAGTTCAGGGTGTACATGCCCAGGGCGACGACCGCGCCGTAGAAGACGGCGGCGAGGACCAGGACGAGGCTGACCTTGACCAGGATGCCCTTGCGCTCCGCCGGCGTCAGCGGGTTCGGGACCTCGCTGCTCTTCGGGTTGAGGCTCTTGCCGAAGGCGAGGAAGACGGCGAGACCCAGGCCCATGCCGACCGCGGCGAGCGCGAAGCCGAGGTGCCAGCTGACTTCCTTGCCGATCGTGCCGATGAGCAGCGGGGAGACGAAGGCGCCGAGGTTGATGCCGATGTAGAAGAGCGTGAAGCCACCGTCACGGCGCGGGTCGTCCGGGCCGTTGTAGAGGTGACCGACCATCGTCGAGATGTTGGCCTTGAGCAGGCCGGAGCCGACGGCGACGAGCGCCAGGCCCACGAAGAACATCGCCTGGCCGGGCAGGGCCAGCGAGATGTGACCGGCCATGATCACGAAGCCGGCGATGGCGACGGTCTTGCGGGCGCCCCAGACGCGGTCGCCGAACCAGCCGCCGGGCATGGCCATGAGGTAGACCATCGACACGTACACGGAGTAGATGGCCGTGGCCGTGGCCGCCGTCATGGCGAGACCGCCACCCTGGCTGCCCTTGGCGGCGTCGACGCCGCCGGAGACCAGGTAGTAGACCAGCAGGGCCCGCATGCCGTAGTAGGAGAAACGCTCCCACATCTCGGTGAAGAAGAGGGTGGTCAGGCCGCGGGGGTGGCCGAGAAACGTCTTCTGGTACCGGGGCATTCCGGTGGAAGCCGTCGTCAGGCTGGACGCCATGTCGATCCTTGCTCTGTCGGGACGCGCGCCTTGTGAGCGGAGAGCGCCCGGTGGGGGAGGCCGGCACCGGCGGGGAGCGATCGCGCCCCTCCGGGATCCACGCCCTGGCGCCTTCTTCGCGCCGTAGGACCCGGCCCACAGGTCATTCACTGTCCTCAAGGCCGCCTGGGCCGCCTTGTGCAGAAAAGAGACCCTTGGCGCACCAACACGACCAAAGGTCCCCGATTACCGCTACAGAACTCTCGCCACCATACGGCACGACACTGCCTGATATGGAAGGACTTGAGAGATGGATCACAGGCGGTTCTGGAACCAACTTCCCTCATTCGAAGGTCATGAGGAAGTTACGCTCCAAGATCCACAGGCTTCCCCGCCGCCCCGTGGATCACGCCCCGACCGCCCCGCGCCGCGGACTACCATCACCTCATGACCCGTGTACTGCTCGCCGAGGACGACGCCTCCATCTCGGAACCGCTGGCCCGCGCCCTGCGGCGGGAGGGATACGAGGTCGAGGTGCGCGAGGACGGCCCGACCGCCCTCGACGCCGGACTCCAGGGCGGAGTCGACCTGGTCGTGCTGGACCTCGGCCTGCCCGGCATGGACGGCCTGGAGGTCGCCCGGCGGCTGCGCGCCGACGGCCACACGGTGCCGATCCTGGTGCTCACCGCCCGCGCGGACGAGGTCGACACCGTCGTGGGCCTCGACGCGGGCGCCGACGACTACGTCACCAAGCCCTTCCGGCTCGCCGAGCTGCTCGCCCGCGTCCGGGCCCTGCTGCGGCGCGGCGCCACCGAGCCGGCCGCCGCGCCCCCCACCCACGGCGTGCGGATCGACGTCGAGTCGCACCGCGCCTGGATGGGCGACGAGGAGCTCCAGCTCACCGCCAAGGAGTTCGACCTGCTCCGCGTCCTGGTCCGCGACGCCGGCCGGGTGGTCACCCGCGACCAGCTGATGCGCGAGGTCTGGGACACCACCTGGTGGTCCTCCACCAAGACCCTCGACATGCACATCTCGTGGCTGCGCAAGAAGCTCGGCGACGACGCGGCGAACCCGCGCTACATCGCCACCGTCCGCGGCGTCGGCTTCCGCTTCGAGAAGAGCTGACCCGATCCCGCCATGCGCCGCCGTCTGATCAACTCCACGCTCGCCGTGGTGCTCGTCGTCATCGCCGTCTTCGGCGGCTCGCTCGTCATCGTCGAGACCCGCACGATCTCCAGCAGCGCCCAGGAGAGCGTGGACTCCGAGGCGCTGCGCATCGTCTCCATCGTCGACAGCCGGCTGGTCGGCGGCGAGCCGGTCAACCCGGACATCCTGGCCGAGCAGAGCGGCGCCAAGCGGTACGCGCGGATCCACATCCCGGGACGCGAGCCGATCGAGATCGGCACCCCGCCCACCGGCCGCGTCATCCGGGGCGTCGCCGAGGGCGAGCGCCGCGAGACGGTCGTGGTCGAGGAGTCCCGCTCCGCGATCACCTCCGAGGTCCTCCGCACCTCCCTGACCACCGGCGCCGTGGCCCTGCTGTGCGTGGTGGCCGCCGTGCTCCTCGCCGTACGGCAGGCGAACAAGCTGGCCTCGCCGCTCACCGACCTCGCCGAGACCGCCGAGCGGCTCGGGTCCGGGGACCCGAGGCCGCGGCACAAGCGGTACGGGGTGCCCGAGCTGGACCGGGTCGCGGACGTGCTCGACGCCTCCGCCGAGCGGATCGCGCGGATGCTCACCGCCGAGCGCCGGCTCGCCGCCGACGCCTCCCACCAGCTCCGTACGCCGCTGACCGCGCTCTCCATGCGCCTGGAGGAGGTCGCCGTCGCGGACGACCTCGACACGGTCAGGGAGGAGGCGACGATCGCGCTCACCCAGGTCGAGCGGCTCACCGACGTGGTCGAGCGGCTCCTGACGAACTCGCGCGACCCGCGCACGGGCTCCGCCGTCGCCTTCGACCTGGACGAGGTGATCAAGCAGCAGATCGAGGAGTGGCGGCCGGCCTACCGCAGCGCGGGCCGGGCCATCGTGCACTCCGGCAAGCAGGGCATGCGGGCCGTCGGCACCCCGGGCGCGGTCGCCCAGGTGCTCGCCGCGCTGATCGAGAACTCGCTCATGCACGGTGGCGGCACGGTCGCGCTGCGCACCCGGGTCACCGGCAACCAGTCCGTGATCGAGGTGACCGACGAGGGCCCCGGCGTCCCGGCCGACCTCGGCGCGCGGATCTTCGAGCGGGCGGTCAGCGGCCGCAGCTCCACCGGCATCGGCCTGGCGGTCGCCCGGGACCTCGCGGAGGCGGACGGCGGGCGTCTGGAGCTGCTCCAGCAGCACCCGCCGGTGTTCGCGCTGTTCCTGAGCCGCGAGGTCAGGAGCCGTACGGAACCGGCCCCGGAACGCCCGGTGCGCTGACGCGCCCGGCCCGCCGGCCCGCGTACGACGTCAGACCCGGTCGGGCTGCTTGCGGGTGGCCTGGCGGGGCGCCTGCTCCAGGAACGATTCGGCGGTCTGTACCGCCTCCTTCGCCGGCAGCGCCCGGAACACCCACGTGCGGTACGACCAGAAGCGGAACAGGGTCGCGACGCCGATGCCGAAGAACTTGAAGAAGTTGCTCTGCAGCGGCGTGTCCCAGCCGAAGCCGTACGTCGCCGTGTACAGCACGCCGTTCTCGATCACCATGCCGATGACGCTGAACAGCAGGAACAGCGCCAGTTCCTTGGTGCGGCCCGACTTGTCGCGGTCGCGGTACGTGAAGTAGCGGAACCCCACGTAGTTGAAGAGGATCGCCACGACGGTCGCGATCACGCTGGCCCGCACCACGGGCAGCTCCGTGACGTGGCGGACGAGGTTGAAGACGCCCAGGTTCACCCCGACGCCCAGTCCGCCGACCACGCCGAACTTGGCGACCTCGCGGACGAGCCGGTCCAGTCGCAGGCGCAGCGCGCCGGGTTCACTCATCGTGATGGCTCTGTCCTGTCGGTTCCGGATGGGGCGGCCGACGCCGCTACGACGTCAACCCAGCCATGCTAACCACCCGGCCTGTCACCCGCCTGTGATGCTCGCGATCCGTGCGCGAGCCCACTCCGACTGTGACAAAACACAGCCGGACGAGGGTCCGGAACTTGTGCGGATACCCTAAGAGGGTGACGTTTCCGGTAGTCGGCATGGTCGGCGGCGGTCAGCTCGCCCGTATGACCCACGAGGCGGGCATCCCCCTCGGCATCAAGTTCAAGCTCCTCAGTGACACCCCGCAGGACTCCGCGGCCCAGGTGGTCAGCGACGTCGTCATCGGCGACTATCGCGACCTGGACACGCTGCGTGACTTCGCGCGCGGCTGTGACGTGATCACCTTCGACCACGAGCACGTGCCCGCGGAGCACCTCGCGGCCCTGGAGGCGGACGGCATCGCCGTCCGGCCCGGCCGCGCGGCCCTCGCGCACGCCCAGGACAAGGGGGTGATGCGGGCGAGGCTCGACGAGATCGGCGCGCCGAGCCCGCGGCACCGCATCGTGGCCGACCCGGCCGACGCGGCGGCCTTCGCCGCCGAGGGCGACGGCTTCCCGATCATCCTCAAGACCGTGCGCGGCGGCTACGACGGCAAGGGCGTCTGGTTCGTCCGCACGCCGGACGACGCCCACGACGCCTTCAAGGCCGGCGTGGCGGTGCTCGCCGAGGAGAAGGTCGACTTCGTGCGCGAGCTCGCCGCGAACATCGTCCGCTCCCCGCACGGCCAGGCCGTCGCCTACCCGGTCGTCGAGTCCCGCCAGGTCGACGGCGTCTGCGACACCGTGATCGCGCCCGCGCCCGAGCTGGACGACGAGCTGGCCGGCCAGGCGCAGGAGCTGGCGCTGCGCATCGCGAAGGAGCTCGACGTCGTCGGCCACCTGGCCGTGGAGCTCTTCGAGGTCGTCGACGCCGACGGCACCCACCGCATCCTCGTGAACGAGCTGGCCATGCGCCCGCACAACTCCGGCCACTGGACCCAGGACGGCGCGGTCACCTCGCAGTTCGCCAACCACGTGCGGGCCGTCCTCGACCTGCCGCTCGGCGATCCGCGCCCGCGCGCGAAGTGGACCGTGATGTGCAATGTTCTCGGTGGCGACTTCCCGGACATGTACCAGGGGTACCTGCACTGCATGGCCCGGGACCCGCAGCTCAAGATCCACATGTACGGCAAGGACGTGAAGCCCGGTCGCAAGGTGGGCCACGTCAACACCTACGGCGACGACCTGGACGACGTGCTGGAGCGCGCCCGTCACGCCGCCGACTACCTGCGAGGAACGATCGTTGAGTAACACGCCCGCTGCGAACCCGCTCATCGGCATCGTCATGGGCTCCGACTCCGACTGGCCCGTCATGGAGGCCGCGGCGCAGGCCCTGGACGAGTTCGAGATCCCGTACGAGGTCGACGTCGTCTCCGCGCACCGGATGCCGCGCGAGATGATCGCGTACGGCGAGGAGGCCGCCGACCGCGGCCTCAAGGCGATCATCGCGGGCGCCGGTGGCGCCGCCCACCTGCCGGGCATGCTGGCCTCCGTCACCCCGCTGCCGGTCATCGGTGTGCCGGTGCCGCTGAAGTACCTCGACGGCATGGACTCGCTCCTGTCGATCGTGCAGATGCCGGCCGGCGTCCCGGTCGCCACCGTCTCGGTCGGCGGCGCCCGCAACGCGGGCCTGCTCGCGGCCCGGATCCTCGCCGCGCACGACGCCGAACTCCTCACCCGCATGCGGGACTTCCAGCAGGAGCTGAACGACCAGGCGACCGAGAAGGGCAAGCGGCTGCGGGCCAAGGTCGAGGGCGCGGAGTCCTTCGGGTTCGCCCGGTGAGCGCGGCCGAGCGCCTCGCGGAGGCGCGGGAACTCCTCGCCTCCGCTCCCGTGGTCGACGGGCACAACGACCTGCCCTGGGCGCTGCGCGAGCACTGCGGCTACGACCTCGACCGGCTCGACATCGCCGGCGACCTCCGCGGCGCGCTCCACACCGACCTGGCCCGGCTGCGGGCCGGCGGCGTCGGCGCCCAGTTCTGGTCGGTCTACGTGCCGGGCCGCCTCGCCGGCGACGCCGCCGTCAGCGCCACCCTGGAGCAGATCGACGTCGTCGACCAGCTCCTCGCCCGCTACCCGGCGGACCTCGCGCCCGCGCTGACCGCCGACGACGTGGAGACGGCCCGCAAGGAAGGCCGGATCGCCTCCCTCAAGGGCGCCGAGGGCGGCCACTCGATCAACAACTCCCTCGCCACCCTGCGCGCCCTGCACACCCTCGGCGTGCGCTACATGACGCTCACCCACAACGAGAACAACGACTGGGCGGACTCGGCCACCGACGAGCCGCGGCACGGCGGTCTGACCGCCTTCGGCCGCGAGGTCGTCCGCGAGATGAACCGCGCCGGCATGCTCGTCGACCTCTCGCACGTCGCCGCCTCGACCATGCGGGACGCGCTGGACACCACGGCCGCGCCGGTCGTCTTCTCGCACTCCTCGGCCCGCGCGGTCTGCGACCACCCGCGCAACATCCCGGACGACGTCCTGGAGCGGCTGCCCGCCAACGGCGGTGTGGCGATGGCGACCTTCGTGCCGAAGTTCATCCTGCCCGCGGCGGTGGACTGGACGGCCCGCGCCGACGAGAACATGCGCGCCCACGGGCTGCACCACCTCGCCACCACGCCGGAGGCGATGGCGATCCACCGCGCCTTCGAGGCGGACAACCCGCGCCCGGTCGCCACGGCCGCCACGGTCGCCGACCACCTCGACCACATGCGCGAGGCCGCCGGCATCGACCACATCGGCATCGGCGGCGACTACGACGGCACCGCGTTCACGCCGTCCGGCCTCGACGACGTCGCCGGCTATCCGAACCTGGTCGCCGAGCTGCTGCACCGCGGCTGGTCACAGGCCGACCTGGCCAAGCTGACCTGGTCCAACGCGGTCCGCGTGCTGCGGGACGCGGAGGCCGTGGCCCGCGAGCAGCGCGCGCTGCGCGGCCCGTCCGTCGCGACGCTCGCGTCCCTGTCCTCGTAACACCGCCGGAGAGCCGGCGCACCCGGCTGGCCGCGCCGGCCCACCCGCGGGCGGCTCGCCCGGCGAGGAGCCGGCCGGCCCGCGAGGCCAGGTCCCGGCCTGGCCCGCCGCGTCAGGCCCCGGCCTCGGCCGCCCGGTCAGGTCCGGGCCTCGGCCGCCCGGTCAGGTCCCGGCCTCGTCCTCGCTCCGCAGCCGGATCGTGCCCCGCCTGCGGTTCACGTCCTCGTCGAACCGCGAGCGGTCCACGGCCGGCCGCGGCGCGGGCTGCGCCGCGATCAGCCTGATCGTGTCCCGCCCGGCCAGCGCCGTACGCCACTGGCCGAGATCGGGCCGGGTGCCGTACGGCCCGTCCGCCAGCTCCCACAAGCGCCTCACGGCCGTCTCCCGCCGCTCGTCGAGGAGCCCCGCGAGCGGCGACAACGGCTGCGCCGGCGTGACGTACGCGTCCTGGGCGAGGATCCGGCCGATCATCAGGGCCGCCTTGTAGCGGTCGCTGTCGACGCTCACCATGCCGGGCGGAGCCTTCGGGTCCAGCCAGTCGGGCGTGTCCGCCTGGGCGAGGACCGGCGGCCGGCCCGTGATCCGTGCCCCGTCGCAGTCGAGCAGGTGCACGGCGGGATGCGGATCGACCGACCACAGCACATTGGCCTGCGAGAGGTCGCCGACCACGAGCCCCATCGTGTGCAGCCACTGGAACAGGTCCACCAGCGACACCACCAGCGCGTACCGCTCGGCGGGCGTCGGCTGGCGCACCGCCTGCCAGGCGGCCTTCGGCGGACGCAGCAGATACGACAGCTCGATGAGCCTGCCGTCGCCCTTCGCCGACCGCCAGGTCATGGCCGCGGGCGCCCGGCGCATCAGGAAACCGGCCGTCCGGCCGCCGTCCGTGACCCGGCACAGCGGCCAGGCGGTGTCACGGTCGAGCCGCTGCCGGTCGGCCGGCGCGAGTCCCTGACGCAGCGCCACCAGCGCGGCGAGCGCGGCCCCGTCGACCTTGTGCGGCTCCAGGTACTTCTTGAAGAGCAGGCCCTCGGGCCCGCCCACCTCGTGCACCTCGCCCTGGCCGCCGGTCGCGAGCTTCCGCGGCAGCGTGAGGGCGGACTGCTCCACGTCGGCCCCGTCGCCCGCCGTCACGGCAGCGCCTCCCACAGCACGGCGGCGGTGCGGTCGTCGTCGTACGACTTCACCCGGTACTGGAACTGCCAGAGGAAGTCCGCCGGTTCCGGCACCGTGCCGCCGCCCCACGCGGAGCCGAGGAACTCCCGCATGTCCGCCTCGCCCGCCAGCGGTGAGGACAGCCCGTCGGTGGACAGGACGAGGACGTCACCGGGCCGGGTCGTCAGGAGCCGGGCCGACGCCGTACGGGCCAGCGGCAGCGCCGCGGTCCGGGTGTCGATCATTCCCGAGTCCGCCTCCTCCCGCGCGGGGCGTGCGGGCTCGCCGGGCGCGAGGTCCCACCGCCCGTCGCGGAGCAGGGCCGTTCCGCCGTCGCCGACCGTGAACAGGCCCCGGGTGCGGACGCCCGGATCGAGCGGGACGAGCAGGACCCGCAGGGTCGTGGAGTACGCGGCCGGGTCGCCGCCGCTCGTGGACGCGGTGTGCTGCAGCCGGGTGGCGATGCGCTCCACGGTCTGGTCCGCCACCTCCGCGAAGCGGTCCGCGCGGCCGGCGGCCAGCGCCTCGTACACCTCGCCGGCCCACGGGTCGAGGGTCCACGCGGCGATCTGGCAGGCCAGGTAGGCCCCGACATGGGACAGGCGCCGCGAGCCGACGCCGTCGGCCACCGCCAGCATGAGCAGCTCGCCGGCACCCGGCTCGCCGAGCGCGGCCAGGGTCAGCGCGTCCTGCCGCGGCTCGCCCAGATAGCGGTGCGAGTCGCCACGCACGGAGGCCGCCCTTACGGTCAGCGGACCGTAGGCGGCGCCGTCGAGCACGGTGTCGGGCAGCACCGCGGAGGCGTTCCCGTCCGCCACCCGCGGCCGGCCCTGCGGCCCGGGCGGATAACTGGGCGGCTTGCGCCCGCTGTGCCGTGGAACACCGAGCACCGGAGGCCCGGCGGGCCGGTCCGGCGGGGCGGCGGGCGTCTCCTGCCGGGCGGCGGGCGTCTCCGGCAGGGCGACGGGCCGGTCCGGCTGAGCCGCGGGCGTCTCCGGCAGGGCTGCGGGCTTGTCCGGCAGAGCCGCGGCCGTCTCCGGCAGGGCTTCGGGCCGGTCGGGGACGGCGGGGCCGTCCGGGTGCGCGGGCCGGTCGAGGACGGCCGGGCCGTCCGGCTGGGCGGGTCGGTCGGGCAGGGCGGGGCCGTCCTGTGCGGTGGCGTCGTCGACGGCCTCGCCGGCGGCCTCCACGGGCGGGGCCTCCTGGGCCGGGACGGCGGGCGCGGGCCCGTCCGCCGTCTTCTGCTGTTCCGGCTGCTGCTCCATGACCTCGTCCTCAGAGCTTGTCGAGCGACACGGTCGCGAAGCCGGGCACGCTCTCCTCCACGGTCAGCGTGAAGTCCGACGTCCCGTCGGCGGCGATGCTGGTCGCCGACTTCACGATGGACCGGGTCAGGCTGGAGGCGAACTCGCGCAGCGCGGCCGCGGGCGAGACGTTCCGGTCCTGCTGGATGAAGGCACGGAAGTTCGCGACCTGGGCGATGGTGGACTCCTCCGCGTCGCCGACCCCGAAGGCGATGATCTTCGGGCAGTAACGCGACTCCGTCAGGTCCTTGTACGCCTGCTGCCAGTCGTCGTCGGTCGGGATGCCGTCCGACATGAAGAAGGCGACCGGCCGGTAGACCTCGTGGCCCTCGGCCTTCAGGGCGGCGACGTCCGCCTCGATGCAGCGCAGCAGCGTGCGGAAGGCGTTGCCGAACGAGGTGAGGCCGCCGGCCGAGAGCGCGGGCACCTCGTCGATGTCGCTCAGGTCGACCAGCGGCTGGAGCACCTGGGCGTCGGTGGAGAAGCCGATGAGACAGAAGCGGGTCTTGTCGGCGACGGTCGGATTGGTGCTGATCTCGTGGTGCAGGTCGGGCAGGGTGGTGTTCAGGGCGTCGACGTTGTCGCCGGCCATCGAACCCGACTCGTCGCACAGCAGGTAGAACGGAAGTATCTGCATGGTTCGCTTCCCTACTCAGTACGTGTAGAAGTAGATCTCGATGTCGGCGTGCCCTCCCGAGGCGCCGCCCTTCCAGAAGTCGCGCGTGGTCGCGCCCTTGAACATGCCCGGACGGGCCTTGGCCAGCTGGGCGTTGACCTCGCCCGCGTAGTCGCCGCCCGCGCCCGGGTCGGGATGCCGGCCGAAGGTGAGGACGAACGCCGCCTGGCGTCCCTCGTAGCGCGCGGTGACCTCCCGCAGCCGCGCGCGCATCGCCGCCCGGTCGCCCGCCGCCGCGTCGATGGACACCTTCACCGGCGTACGGGTGACCGCTCGCGGCCCCTTCGGCTTCGGGCTCGCGGAGGCACCGGGCTTCGGGCTCGCGGAGGCACCGGGGCGCGGGCTCGCGGCCGCCAGCGGGTCGCCCTGGTCGCCCATCGCGACGAGGGCGAGGACGAGCAGCATGTCCGCGAACAGCCAGCCGGCCAGGTGCAGCGGGTTGAACCGCGGCGCCCTCACCGCGCCTCGGCCCGATCGGCGACCTGCTCGATGACCTGCTCGGTGCGCCGGTCGGCGACCTGCGCCGCGCTCCGGTCGGCGACCTGCGCGGCGCCCCGCATCTCGACGGCCGCGCCCCGCACCTCGGCCGCCGCGCGCTCCTCGTCGCGGTCGAGCGCGGCCTCCAGGGTCTCGGCCGCCCGGCCGAGCCGCTCGGCCACGACGGCCAGCGCGTCCGCCTGGTCGGCGAACCGGCCCAGCAGCGCCCGCGCGTCCTCGCCGTCGCGGGCCGAGGCCTCGACGAGTTTGGTGAGCCGGCCGAGCACCTGCCCGGACAGGTCGCCCGAGACCTCGAGGCCCGTGGTGAAGGAGCGCTGCGCGGCGGCCAGGGTCAGGACGGAGTCCTCGACCCGCCCGCCGGCCTTCTCCAGGACCTCCCGGACCTCGCCGTTCGTGCCCCGTACGTCCTCCAGTGCCTTGCGCACCATGACGCCGCCGTCGCTCACCGCGGCCTCGATACGGCTCGCGGCCGACTCCAGCGGCCGTACCGCTCCGTCCACGCCGGCCAGCCGCTCCTGCGCCTTGTCCAGCGACTCGCCGACCAGCGTCGCCGCCTGCGTCAGGACCTGCTGGGTCTTGGCCGCCCGGGTGCCGAGCCGGTCGAGGGTGCGCGCGGACTTCGTCAGCTCCTCGGCGAACCGCACCGGGGACGACAGCCGGTGGGCGTGGAGGTGGAGCTGCGCCCGGGTCAGTACGGGCACCAGGCGGCGCAGCAGGTCGTCGGCGCGCTGCTCGGCCGCCTTGTCGCGGCGGGCCGTCTCGGCCCGCCGCCAGCCGTGCAGCACGGCGAGCACGAGCAGGAGGAGAATCGCGCCGGTCGCGAAGCCGGCGACGTGGCCGAAGGTGAAGAAGCCGGTCAGCCGGCCCTCGAAGCCGGACTGCCAGAGCTGGAGGAAGGGCCGGGTGGCGGCCTTCGGGTCCGTGCCGGTCAGGGCCTCGTACGCGCTGGACGCGCGGGTGAGCCCCAGCCAGGTCAGCGCGAGCGGCACGAAGACCAGGCCGCCGAGCAGCGTCTCGAGCCAGCTCCAGGCGGCGTGTTCGCGGGTCTGCGGGACGGTGATGCTCTCCGGGCGGGCGTACGCGCCGAGCAGATCGAGGTCGGTCCACGGGTCGAGCGGGCGGGAGTCGGCGTCCGCGGCCCGCAGCGCCCGGCTCAGCTCCCTCAACTCGTCCGCGCGCGCGGCGAGTTCGGCCTCGCCGGCCAGATTCTCGATGTCCCGGGCCACCGTGTGACGATCCGCCGGAGAACTGACGGGCATGCCCACCCCCACGTGAGAGATCAGGGGGCGCCGCCGTGGGTGCCCGCGCGCTCCCCAGCGCGCCTGAAGCACCTTGCCGTCCCCCGGATGGGAGCAGATCGTAGCCCACTCACCGATACTGTGCCTCTCGAACTTCCGCTCTGCCAGGGAGAACAGACATGCCGTCAGATCGCCCGCGAGGAGTCGTCCGGCTCAGGCCGAAGGAGCCCTCGGTGCCCTCGGTGCCCTCGGAGCGCTCGGAGCCGAGGAAGCCGCAGGATCGTTCGTACGGACGCGAGGAGCGGCCCGCGCGCCGGACCGAGTCCCTGCTGACCAAGGCGGCGCCGCGCGGGCTCGTCGTCGGCAGGGGAGTGCTCCAGGCCAACCTCAACTGGTCGGCCACCACCGGCGCGGACCTGGACCTCGGCTGCCTGGTCGAACTCGTGGACGGATCGGTGCACGTCGTCCAGGCGCTCGGCGACACCTTCGGCGCCCTGGACGCGCCTCCGTACACCCAGCTCGACCAGGACGACCGGACCGGCGCGTCCTCGGACGGCGAGACGCTGCGGACGAACCTGGAGTACCGCGGTCTGATCCGCCGGATGCTCGTCTACACCCTCGTCTACGAGGGCGCGGTGGACTTCCGCAGCCTGGGCGCGGCCGTGACCGTGACGGCGCCGTCGGGAGGTTTCCGGATCCTCCTGGACGACGCCCCGGCCGGTGCCACGGCCTGCGCGATCGCCCTGATCACCGCGGGCGCCGAGGGGATGGCGCTGCGGCGCGAGGTGCGCTGGTTCACCGCGACGCCGCGCGTGAGCAACCAGCAGCTCGTCGACCGGGCGTACGGCTTCGGGGTGGAGTGGGTCTGGGCCACCAAGGACTGAGCGCGTCCGCTCCGCCGAGGACCGGCCGGGCGGGCCGTCAGGCGCGGGGGCGGCCCATGGCGCGGTAGGTCCAGCCGGCGTCGCGCCAGCGGGCCGGGTCGAGGGCGTTGCGCCCGTCGAGGACGACGGGCGAGGAGACCACGCCCGCCAGTTCCGCCGGGTCGAGACCGTCCCGGAACTCGCGCCACTCCGTCAGGTGCAGCACCACGTCCGCGCCCCGCACCGCGTCCAGCGCCGAGTCCGCGTAGGCGAGCGTCGGGAAGAGCCGGCGCGCGTTGGGCATGCCCTTGGGGTCGTAGACGGTGACCTGGCCGCCCTGGAGGTGGATCTGGCCCGCCACGTTGAGCGCGGGCGAGTCGCGGACGTCGTCCGAGTCCGGCTTGAAGGTCGCGCCGAGCACCGCGACCCGCTTGCCCAGGAAGCCGCCGCCGAGCGCCTCGCGGGCCATCTCGACCATGGACGCGCGGCGCCGCATGTTGATGGAGTCGATCTCGCGCAGGAAGGTCAGCGCCTGGTCGGCGCCCAGCTCGCCGGCCCGGGCCATGAAGGCCCGGATGTCCTTGGGCAGGCAGCCGCCGCCGAAGCCGATGCCGGCGCGCAGGAACTTCGAGCCGATCCGCTCGTCGTGGCCGATCGCCTCCGCCAGCTTGGCGACGTCGCCGCCGGCCGCCTCGCACACCTCCGCCATGGCGTTGATGAAGGAGATCTTGGTGGCGAGGAAGGAGTTGGCGGAGGTCTTCACCAGCTCGGCGGTCGGGTAGTCGGTGACGACGAACGGCGACCCCTCGGCCACCGGCACCGCGTAGACCTCGCGCAGCACCTTCTCGGCCCGCTCGCCGCGCGCGCCCTCGGGCACGCCGACGACGACCCGGTCCGGGTGCAGGGTGTCCCGTACGGCGAAGCCCTCGCGCAGGAACTCCGGGTTCCAGGCGAGCTCGACGCCGTCGGGCAGCAGCGCGGCCAGGCGCTGGGCCGAGCCGACGGGCACGGTCGACTTGCCGACGACGAGCGCGCCCGCGCGTACGACTCCCGAGAGCGAGGTGAAGGCGGCGTCGACGTAGCTCATGTCGCAGGCGTACTCGCCGTGCTTCTGCGGCGTGTTGACGCAGACGAAGTGGACGTCGCCGAAGGCGCCGACCTCCTCCCAGGAGGTGGTGAAGCGCAGCCGCCCGCTGGAGCCCTCGATCCCGTCGACGTGTCGCGCGAGCAGTTCCTCGAGGCCCGGCTCGTACATCGGGACCCGGCCCGCCGCGAGCATCTCGACCTTCTCGGGCACGACGTCCAGGCCGAGCACCTCGAAGCCGAGTTCCGCCATGGCCGCGGCGTGGGTGGCTCCGAGGTAGCCGGTGCCGATCACGGTGATCTTGAGGGCCATGCGGACTCCAGTGGCTCCGTTGGGGGTCGGGCGGAATGCCGTCCCGAGCATAGTCGGGGCCTGGATCGGGGCCCGGTCACGCCCTACCATTTGGGTTACTTAACGGTAGTTAGCAAGCGTGGGAGTGTGTGACGGTGGCGGGATCCGCTGATTTCGACCTGTATCGCCCGTCGGAGGAGCACGAGATGCTCCGGGAGACGGTCCGTGCGCTGGCGGAGGCGAAGATCACGCCGTTCGCCGCGGCGGT
>NZ_JBITXS010000012.1:0-227730 GCF_044544825.1 Streptomyces sp. NPDC053493 | reverse complement strand
TGTCGCGGAGGGCCGGGGGGTCCCCCCCCCGCGGCGGCCCGCGCACCCCACCGCCCCCGGCCCAACCCCCCGCGCCCCGCGCACCAACACGCCCCCCCGGCGGGGCCCGCGGGGGGGCGCACCCGGCGGCCACGGCCATGGCAGCAGGGGCGTCAGGCGCCTGCCCTGCGCTTGTTCCACACGTCGAAGCCGACCGCCGCGAGCAGCACCAGGCCCTTGATGACCTGCTGCCAGTCGGTGCCCACACCGACGAGGTTCATGCCGTTGTTGAGCACGCCGAGAACCAGGCCGCCGATGATGGCTCCGAGGACGGTCCCGACGCCACCGCTCATCGACGCCCCGCCGATGAACGCGGCGGCGATCGCCTCCAGTTCGAAGTTCACGCCCGCCTTCGGCGAGGCCGCGTTGAAACGCGCCGCGAAGACCAGTCCGGCGAGCGCCGCGAGCATTCCCATGGTGAGGAACACGGCGAAGGTGACCTTCTTGTCCTTGACCCCGGACAGCTTCGCGGCGGGCAGGTTCCCGCCGATCGCGTACACGTGGCGGCCGATCACCGCGTTGCGCATCACGTATCCGAAGCCGACGAGCAGTACGGCCAGGATCAGCAGCACCACGGGTGCGCCCTTGTAGCTGGCGAGCAGCAGGGTCGTGACCAGGACCGCGGCGACCAGCGCCGTCACCTTCAGCGCGAACAGACCCGTGGGGAGCGGCTCCAGCGCGAACTCGCGCTGACGGCGGCGGTCCCGTACCTCCTGGAACACCACGTAGGCGATCAGTCCCAGGCCGAGGAGCAGGGTCACGTTGTGGTAGTTGGTCCGCGGTCCCACCTCCGGCAGGAAGCCGTTGGCGATCTTCTGCAGCCCGTTCGGGAACGGGCCGAGGGTCTGCCCCTTGAGGAAGATCTCCGTGAGCCCGCGGAACAGCAGCATGCCCGCGAGGGTCACGATGAACGAGGGTATGCCGACGTAGGCGATGAAGAATCCCTGCAGCGCGCCGGCGACGGCTCCGAGGAGCAGGGCGAGGAGCACCGCGACGGGCCAGGAGACATGGTGCTCGACCATGAGCACCGCCCCGACGCCGCCCACCAGGGCCGTCAGGGAGCCCACCGACAGGTCGATGTGTCCGGAGATGATCACGATCATCATGCCGATGGCCAGGATGAGGATGTAGCTGTTCTGCAGGACCAGGTTGGAGACGTTGCGCGGCAGCAGGAGGTCGCCGCCCGTCCAGACCTGGAACAGCAGCACGATCAGGCCGAGCGCGACGAGCATCCCGTACTGGCGCATGTTCCGCCGGACGCCGTCCAGGAGCACCCGGGCCGTCGACGCCCCGGCGGACGGGGACCGGCTGCCCGGGGGCGCCGGGGTGGTCGTTTCCGTGCTGACGTCGGTGCTCATGCCTGGTGTCCTTCGTTCGGGGCGGCGCCCGCGGTGACCGTCGCGGGCGCGGGGGAGTCCTGCGTCATGTGCCGCATCAGCACTTCCTGGGTGGCGTCCTCGCGGGCGACTTCGCCGGTCAGCCGTCCGGCGGCCATGGTGTAGATGCGGTCGCACATGCCGAGCAGTTCGGGCAGCTCGGAGGAGATGAAGAGGATCGCCTTGCCCTCGGCGGCGAGCCGGTCGATCACGGTGTAGATCTCGAACTTGGCTCCCACGTCGACTCCGCGGGTGGGCTCGTCGAGGATGAGGACGTCCGGTCCGGCGAGGATCCACTTGCTGAGGACGACCTTCTGCTGGTTGCCGCCGGAGAGGCGGCCGACCGGCTCGAGGACGTTCGGCGCCTTGATGTTCATCGTCCGCCGGTAGCGTTCGGCCACCTTGCGTTCCTCGTGCCCGTCGACGATCCCGCGGCGGGCGAGGGCGCCCAGCGAGGCGAGCGAGATGTTCCGGCTGACCGAGTCGCCGAGGTCGAGACCGAAGTGCTTGCGGTCCTCGGTGACGTAGGCGATGCCGTGGGCGACCGCCTCGGGGACCGTACGGGTGCGGACCTCACGCCCGTCCTTGAGCACGGAGCCCCGCTCGTAGTGCCCGTAGGAACGGCCGAAGACGCTCATGGCGAGTTCGGTCCGGCCGGCTCCCATGAGTCCCGCGACGCCGACGATCTCCCCGCGGCGGACCCGGAGCGAGACGCCGTCGACCACCTTGCGGCCGCGGTCCAGCGGGTGGCGGACGGTCCAGTCCCGGACCTCCAGGACGGGGCCGGCGCCGGCCGGGCCCTCGTACGGCGTGCGGTCGGGGAAACGGCTGTCGAGATCCCGCCCCACCATGCCGCGGATGATGCGTTCCTCGGTGGTGGCGGGATCCCTGACGTCCAGGGTCTCGATGGAGCGCCCGTCGCGCAGGACGGTGACGGAGTCGGCGATCCGGGCGATCTCGTTCAGCTTGTGCGAGATGATGATCGACGTGATGCCCTGGCTCTTCAGCTCCCGCATCAGCCGCAGCAGCTTCGCGCTGTCCTCGTCGTTGAGCGCCGCGGTGGGCTCGTCGAGGATCAGCAGGCGGACGTCCTTCGCCAGCGCCTTCGCGATCTCCACGAGCTGCTGCTTGCCGACCCCGATGTCGGCGACCCGGGTCTCGGGGTGTTCGTCGAGGCCGACCCGCCTGAGCAGTTCGGAGGTACGGCGCAGCGCCTCGTGCCAGTCGATGATCCCCCGCCGGGACGGCTCGTTGCCGAGGAAGATGTTCTCGGCGATCGACAGGTGGGGAACGAGCGCGAGCTCCTGATGGATGATGACGATTCCGCGCCGCTCACTGGCTCTGATGTCCTTGAAGCGGCACGGCTCGCCGTCGAAGAGGATCTCGCCCTCGTAGGTGCCGTACGGATGGACGCCGGACAGGACCTTCATCAGGGTCGACTTTCCGGCACCGTTCTCTCCGCACAGGGCGTGCACCTCGCCGCGCTCCACGGACAGGGTCACCTCGGAGAGCGCCCTGACGCCGGGGAAGGTCTTGACGATGGACCGCATCTGGAGGAGGGCCGTCATCGCAGCGCCCCGGCGTCGATGTAGCCGGAGTCGACCAGGACCTTCTGGTAGTTCGACTTGTCGACGCTCACCGGCGGGAGCAGGAAGGCCGGAACCACCTTCTTGCCGTTGTCGTAGGTGGTGTCGTCGTTGATCCGGGGCTTCTTGCCGGCGAGGACGGCCGTCACCATGTCGGCGGCGACCTGCGCGAGGGCGCGGGTGTCCTTGTAGACGGTCTGCGCCTGCTGGCCCGCGATGATCGACTTCACGGAGGCGACCTCCGCGTCCTGGCCGGTGACGACCGGCAGCGGCTTGGCCGCGCTGCCGTAGTCGTCGGACTTCAGGGCGGAGAGGATGCCGATGGAGATGCCGTCGTAGGGGGACAGCACGGCGTCGACCCGGGTCGTGGCGTACGAGGAGGTCAGCAGGTCGTCCATGCGCTTCTGCGCCGTCCCGCCGTCCCAGCGCAGCGTGGTGACCTGGTTGAGCCGGGTCTGGCCGGAGCGTACGACCAGCTGCTTGTTGTCCAGGTAGGGCTTGAGCACCTTCATGGCGCCGTCGAAGAAGTACTTCGTGTTGTTGTCGTCGTTCGACCCGGCGAACAGCTCGATGTTGAAGGGGCCCTTCTTCGCGCCGGCCTTCAGTCCCAGCTTCTGGACGATGTACGTGGCCTGGAGCTCGCCGACCTTCTCGTTGTCGAAGGAGGCGTAGTAGTCGACGTGCGGGGAGCCCAGGATCAGCCGGTCGTAGGAGATCACCGGGATGTGGGCGTCCGCCGCCTGCTGCAGGACGTTGGACAGCGCCTCGCCGTTGATGGCGGCCACGACCAGGGCGTCGACGCCCTGGGTGATCATGTTCTCGATCTGAGCGACCTGCTGGTCGGGGTCGTCCTCGCCGTACTGCAGGGTCGTGGAGAAGCCGGCCTTCTGCAGGCTCGCGGTCATGTTGCGGCCGTCGGCGATCCACCGCTCGGAGGACTTGGTGGGCATGGCGATGCCGATGGTGACGTCCTTCTTGTCCTTCGACTCCTTGCCACCGCCCTCGCTGTTCTGCCCGCAGGCGGTCAGGAGCAGGGCGCAGCCGGTGGTCACGGCCAGGAGGGCGGATACGGACCGGAACTTTTTCATGGGGATACCCATCCCGTCGTCGAGGGCGGCTCCGACCGGGGACGGGTTCGACGGCAGCGCGTGTCCTCGCACCACCGGGACGGCACCGTTCCGGCTGGGTGACCGGGACGTCGGCGCCTCGGTCGAGCTAGATTGTTAGCGCTCACAACAGCGGGAAACAAGAGGCGCTAAGGTTTTTCTCGCATCGATACGCAGCCGTAAGGGAGAAGGGAGGCGAACGTGGCGCAGCCCGCGGAAGACGTCCGCCCGCCGACGATGGCCGACGTCGCACGGGAGGCGGGGGTCTCCCACCAGACCGTCTCCCGGGTGCTGAGCGGTCACCCCAACGTGCGCGCGGCCACCCGCGAGCAGGTCACCCTGGCCATCGAACGGCTCGGCTACCGCCGCAACTCCGCCGCGCGCGCCCTCGTGACGCGCCGAACGAGGACGCTGGGCGTCATCGCCGTCAACACCGCCCTGTACGGCCCAGCCAGCACGCTGACCGGCCTGGAGGAAGCGGCCCGGGAGGAGGGTTACCTCGTCTCGACCGTCAGTCTGCGCACCGGGGCGGGCCAGGGGCTCAAGGACGCCATCGACCACCTCGCGGCCTGGGGCGTGGAGGGCGTCGTCGCCATCACCCCGCAGCGCTCGCACGTCCAGGCGCTCGCCGAACTGGACGCACCCTTCCCCGTGGTCACCGTCGAGGGCGGTCACCAGCTCGACCTGCCCGGCGTCTCCCTCGACCAGGAACTCGGGGCCCGCATGGTCACCGAGCACCTGCTCGCCGCCGGGCACGGCAACGTCTGGCACGTCGCGGGGCCCGACGACTGGCTGGAGAGCGAGGCCCGCACCGCCGGGTGGCGCGCCGTCCTGGAGGAGAGCGGCATCCGGCCTCCGCGCGTACTGACGGGGGACTGGAGCCCGCTGTCCGGGTACCGGGCAGGGCAGGAACTCGCCGGACTCGCCCTGGCCCGTCGTGGGGCGACACCGGTCACGGCCGTCTTCGTCGCCAACGACCAGATGGCGCTCGGCGTCCTGCGGGCGCTGCGCGAGGGCGGGATCCGCACGCCCGCACAGGTGGCCGTCGCCGGCTTCGACGACATTCCCGAGGCCGAGTTCTTCCCTCCGCCGCTGACGACGGTCCGCCAGGACTTCGCCGCGATCGGGCGCCGGAGCATCGGGCTGCTGGTGGACCACATCGAAGGCCGCGCCCGGAAGGCCGAGCACCTCCTCGTGGAGCCGCAACTCATCATGCGGGCGAGCACCCGCCCTCCGGGCGAGGCCTGACGCGCCGGGCGGCTCCCGCCGTCGCCTTACGGTCCCGGCTGGCGGGCCGCTGCCGACCGCCAGTCGGCAGGCGCCGGTCGCCGACCGACCGCCGACAGCCACCGGTCGACCGACAGCCACCGGCCGACACCCGCCAGCCGCCAGCCGCCAGCCGCCAGCCGCGAGCCGACCGCGAGGCCGGCGGTCGCCCCGCCGCTCGGCGCGCCCTTCCGCGACAGGCCGCCTCCTCCCGGCCCGGTCCCGGCTCCGAGGGCCGTGCGCGGCCGTGCGCAGCGTGCAGGTGAGCGCTCACCTCAGAGGCGTCACCCCTGGCCGAATGTTCGACAGAACTGCACATCACTCTTGTCCTTCTCAATTGTGAGCGTTAACAATGCGGGTGCTCCTCCGACCCCTGCTCATGACGAGAGAGACCGCATGGTGACCACACACGCCCTTCCGGGCCCCGCAGCCCCTCCCCATCCCGAGGCCTGCACGATCGGAGTCGACTTCGGCACCCTCTCCGGGCGCGCCGTCGTGGTCAGGGTCCGGGACGGCGCCGAACTCGGCTCGGCGGTCCACGCGTACGGCCACGCCGTCATCGAGGACCGCCTCCCCACCACCGGCGCCCCCCTGCCCCCCGACTGGGCCCTGCAGCACCCCGAGGACTGGCGCGACGTCCTGCGCACCGCCGTTCCGGCGGCGGTCGCCGACGCCGGGGTCGACCCTGCCCGCGTCATCGGCATCGCCACCGACTTCACCGCCTGCACGGTCCTGCCGACGACCGCGCTCGGCACCCCGCTCGCCCTGCTGCCCGAGTGGGCCGACCGCCCGCACGCCTGGCCCAAACTGTGGAAGCACCACGCGGCCCAGGAGCAGGCCGACCGCATCAACGCCCTCGCCCACGCCCACGGCGAGAAGTGGATCGCACGGTACGGCGGCAAGATCTCCTCCGAGTGGCAGTACGCGAAGGCCCTGCAGGTCCTGGAGGAGGACCCCGCCGTCTACGCCGCCTGCGCCCGCTGGATCGAGGCCGCCGACTGGATCGTCTGGCAGCTCACCGGCAGCGAGTCCCGCAACACCTGCACCGCCGGCTACAAGGGCATCCACCAGGACGGCGCGTACCCCTCGCCGGGCTTCCTCGCCGGGCTCCACCCGGACTTCGCCGACTTCCCCGCCACGCGTCTGGAGCACCCGCTCTCTCCTCTGGGCTCCCGGGCCGGTGGGCTGAGCTCCCTGGCCGCCCACTGGACCGGCCTCCCCGAAGGCATCGCCGTCGCCGTCGGCAACGTCGACGCCCACGTGGCCGCTCCCGCCGCGGGCGCCGTCGAGAACGGGCGGATGCTCGCCATCATGGGCACCTCGACCTGCCACGTCCTCAACGGCGCCGCCCTCGTCGAGATCCCCGGAATCTGCGGGGTCGTCGACGGCGGCATCGTCGAGGGCGCCTACGGCTACGAGGCCGGCCAGAGCGCGGTCGGCGACCTCTTCGCCTGGTGGCTCCGGCAGGGCGTACCGGACCACTACCGCACCGAGGCGGAGGCGTCGGGCGAGGACCTGCACGGGTTCCTGACCCGCAAGGCCGCCGGCCGGCCGGTCGGCGCGCACGGGCTGGTCGCCCTGGACTGGATGAACGGAAACCGTTCCCTCCTGGTCGACCACCACCTCTCCGGAGTCGTCGTCGGCCTCACCCTCGACACCCGGCCCGAAGACGTCTACCGGGCCCTGCTCGAATCCACCGCCTACGGCACCCGGATGATCATCGAGGCCTTCGAGGACGGCGGAATCCCCGTCGAGGAGTTCATCGTCACCGGTGGACTGAAGAAGAACGCCCTGCTCATGCAGATCTACGCCGATGTCCTGCGCCGCCCGGTCTCCGTCGGCACCTCCGACCAGGGGCCGGCGCTCGGCTCGGCCATCCACGCCGCCGTCGCCGCGGGCGCCTACCCCGACGTCCGGTCCGCCGCCGCCGTCATGGGAAGCGTCCGGCGCCACGCGTACCTGCCCGACGCCGCACGCGCGGACGCCTACGACGCGCTGTTCGGCGAGTACCGCGCCCTGCACGAGTACTTCGGCACCGGCGCGGACCTCCTCCTGCACCGCCTGCGACGGATCCGCAACGCCGCGCGGGCCGCCGTCAGCGACTGACTCGGGCCACCTCGCCGCCCCGGCCTCACCGGCCCGACCTCTCCGCCCCCGCACCTCCGAGGAGCACACCCGACATGACGCCCGACCAGCCCGACCGCGAGATCTGGTTTCTCACCGGCAGCCAGGCCCTCTACGGCGAGGAGACCCTGGCCCAGGTCGCCGACCAGTCCCGCGCCATCTGCGACACCCTCGCCTGCCGGTCCCGGATGACCGTCCGTCTCGTGTGGAAGCCGGTCCTGACCGACGCGGCCGCCATCCGCGCGGTCTGTCTGGAGGCCAACGCCGACGACCGATGCATCGGCCTGATCGCCTGGATGCACACCTTCTCCCCGGCCAAGATGTGGATCGCCGGCCTCGACGCCCTGCGCAAGCCCTTGCTGCACCTGCACACCCAGGCCAACCGCGAACTGCCCTGGTCCACCATCGACATGGACTTCATGAACCTGAACCAGGCCGCCCACGGCGACCGCGAGTTCGGCTTCGTCCAGACCCGCCTCGGTGTCCCGCGCAAGACCGTGGCCGGCCACGTCTCCGCCCCCGACGTCGTCGACCGCATCGCCGGATGGGCCCGCGCGGCCGTCGGCCGCGCCGAACTCACCACCCTCAGACTCGCCCGGTTCGGGGACAACATGCGCGACGTCGCCGTCACCGAGGGCGACAAGGTCGAGGCCCAGCTGCGGTTCGGGGTCTCGGTCAACACGTACGGCGTCAACGATCTCGTCGCCGCGGTCGACGCCGCTCCCGACGACACCGTCACCGCCCTCGTCAAGGAGTACCAGGAGCTCTACGCCCTCGCGCCCGAGCTGAGGCCCGGCGGTGAGCGCCACGCGTCCCTGCGCTACGCCGCCCGCGTCGAAGCCGGCCTGCGCACCTTCCTCACCGAAGGCGGGTTTCGGGCCTTCACCACCAACTTCGAGGACCTCGGCGGCCTGCGCCAGCTGCCCGGCCTCGCCGTGCAGCGCCTGATGGCGGACGGTTACGGCTTCGGCGGCGAAGGAGACTGGAAGACCTCCACCCTGCTGCGCACCGTGAAGGCGATGGCCCACGGCCTGCCCGGCGGCACCTCCTTCATGGAGGACTACACCTACGACCTCACGCCCGGCCGGGAACTCGTCCTCGGCGCCCACATGCTCGAGGTCTGCCCCTCGCTCACGACGGCGACGCCCACCTGCGAGATCCATCCGCTCGGCATCGGCGGACGCGAGGACCCGGTCCGCCTCGTCTTCGACGCGGATCCCGGCGAGGCCGTCGTCGTCGGCCTCGCCGACATGGGCGACCGGTTCCGTCTCGTCGCCAACCGCATCGACGTCGTCGCCCCGCCCGAGCCGCTGCCCCGGCTCCCCGTCGCCCGGGCCGTCTGGCGCCCCCGCCCCGACCTGCGCACCTCCACCGAGGCCTGGCTGACGGCCGGGGCCCCGCACCACACCGTCCTGACCACGGCCCTCGGCGGCGAGGAGCTCGAAGACCTCGCCGAGATGCTGCGGACCGAACTCGCCGTCATCGACGAGGACACCACCGTACGCCGCTTCACGCGCGAGCTGCGCTGGAACCAGGCGTACCACCGTCTGGCCCAGAGCCTGTGAACAGCCCCGCCACCACGTCCACCACCACGACGTCCACCACCACGAGGACGGAGCCCTCCGTGAGCACCGCCGTCTCCAAGAAACTGCGCCGCGAGGTACTGGAGGCCAATCTCCGCATCCCGCGCGCCGGCCTCGCCACCCTCACCTGGGGCAACGTGAGCGGTGTGGACCGACGAGCCGGCGTCTTCGTCATCAAGCCCTCGGGCGTGCCCTACGACGTCCTCGGCGAGGAGGACCTGGTCGTCGTCTCCCTGTCCGACGGAAGCGTCGTGGAAGGCCACTTGCGGCCGTCCACCGACACGGAGACGCACCGCAGCCTCTACCTGGCCTTCCCCTCCATCGGAGGCGTGACCCACACGCACTCCACCCACGCCGTCGCCTTCGCCCAGGCCCGGCGTCCCATACCGGTGCTCGGCACGACCCACGCGGACACGTTCAACGGCCCCGTCCCCGTCACCGCGGCCCTCACCCCTCAGCAGTGCGCCCAGGACTACGAGTTCCACACCGGTCAGGTCATCGTGGACCTGCTGGGCCGTGACGACACCCGGGCCCGGGAGGTGCCCGGCGCCCTGGTCGCCCACCACGGTCCTTTCACCTGGGGCGCCGACGCCACCGCGTCCCTGGAGCACGCCGTCATCTGCGAGGCGGTGGCCGAGATGGCCCTTCACACCATCGCGCTGGGCGCGGTCGAACCCCCGCGGCACGTCCTGGACCGCCACTTCACCCGTAAGCACGGCCCCGACGCCTACTACGGCAACCCTTCCTCCGCCTGACGACACCGCTGACCGCACCGAGGGGAGCCGGGATCGTCCCGGCTCCCGCCGCGCGGTCCGTCGGAGTCGTCCACCTCCCTCCCCCGAAGGAGCCTTCTGATGACACGTCGTCCACCACCCCTGGTCCTCGGTCTCGTGCTCGCGGTCCTGTCGTCCTTGCTGCTCGGGGCCACCGTCCTCGGTGCCCCGCCCGCCGCAGCGGCCACCGTCGACACCAACGCCTGGTACGTGCTGGTCAACCGCACCAGCGGAAAGGCCCTGGACGTCTACAACCTGGCAACGGGCGACGGCGCCCGCATCACCCAGTGGACCAGGAACGACCAGAACCAGCAGCAGTGGCAGTTCGTCGCCTCCGGTGACGGCTACTACCGCGTCAAGTCCCGCCACTCCGGCAAGGTCCTGGACGTCCGCGACCTCTCCACCGCCAACGGCGCCCCGGTCGTCCAGTGGACCGACCTGAACGGCACCAACCAGCAGTGGCGGCTGGCCGACAGCGCGGACGGCTACGTGCGGTTCGTCGCCCGCCACAGCGACAAGGCCCTCGAAGTACAGGGCGCCTCCACCGCCGACGGCGCGAACGTCGTCCAGTACGACGACTGGGGCGGCGCCAACCAGCAGTGGCAGCTCGTCAAGGTCACCGGCACCTCCGGCACCTGCGCCCTTCCGTCGACGTACCGCTGGTCGTCGACGGGCGCGCTGGCGCAGCCCAAGGCGGGGTGGGCCTCGCTGAAGGACTTCACCGTCGCCCCCTACAACGGCAAGCACCTCGTCTACGCGACGACGCACGGCGCCGCCGGAACCGGAGCGGGCTGGGGTTCGATGAACTTCGCGCCGTTCACCGACTGGCCGGAGATGGCCTCGGCCGGCCAGAACACCATGGCGAACTCCGCCGTCGCCCCCACGCTCTTCCACTTCGCGCCGAAGAACATCTGGGTGCTCGCCTACCAGTGGGGCCGGACCGCCTTCTCCTACCGGACGTCGACCGACCCCGCCGACCCGAACGGCTGGTCGGCGGAGCGGGAGCTCTTCTCCGGCGGCATCGCCGGCTCCGGAACGGGCCCCATCGACCAGACGCTCATCGGTGACGGCACGACCATGTACCTGTTCTTCGCCGGTGACAACGGCAAGATCTACCGGGCCGGCATGCCGATCGGGAACTTCCCGGGCAGTTTCGGCACGGCCTCGACCGTGGTCATGAGCGACACGGCCGACAACCTCTTCGAAGCCCCACAGGTCTACAAGCTCCAGGGCCAGGACCGCTACCTCATGATCGTCGAGGCGGTCGGCTCGCAGGGCCGCTACTTCCGCTCGTTCACGGCCACCAGCCTGAACGGTTCCTGGACGCCCCAGGCCGCGACCGAGAGCAACCCCTTCGCCGGCAAGGCCAACAGCGGCGCCGCCTGGACCAACGACATCAGCCATGGCGAACTGATCCGCACCGGCGCCGACCAGACCTTCACGGTCGATCCGTGCCACCTGCGCTTCCTCTACCAGGGGCGCGATCCCCGCTCCGGAGGCGACTACGGCCAGTGGCCCTACCGGCCGGGTCTGCTGACGCTGCAGCGCTGACGACGCGACACCGGTCCGGCTCCGCTGCGGAGCCGGACCGGTGTCGGCACTTTCCGTCGCGCCCACCAGCCCGCGGCCACCAGCAGCGCCGCCGCTCCGTACGCCCCGGTCACCCAGCCGGCGCCGATGGCGGGTCCCGCGAGGTAGGCGACGGCGCCGGCGAACGCGATGCCCAGCCATTCCCCTCGGCCGTCCAGCGCGACGAGGGCGACGAGCAGGAGCGCGTACCAGGAGTATCCCGGGGTCAGGAGAAGGAAGGCCGTTCCGGTGGTGAGCAGTGCGCCGCGCCAAGAGCGTTCGGGGTCGCCGCGCCACCAGGCGGTGAGCGCCACCGCTGTCATGACCAGGAGGACGGCCGGCGGCGCCCACGTGTCGGGCAGGACGAGGCGCAGCAGGGCGTACCGGCCGCCGGCTCCCGCACGGTCGTATCCCTCCTCCTGCGCGTAGCCGCCCAGGTAGCCGAGGACGGACCCGTCGGAGAGCAGGACGTACGGGAGGTACGCCACCCCGACGGCCGTCACCGCCGGCACCACGACCGCCAGGAACGTCCGTGGCCGGCGGAGTCCGGACACGGCGCCCGGCAGCAGGACGGCGGGCAGCAGTTTCGCGGCGATCGCGAGGCCCAGCAGGACGCCGGCGGTGACCCGGCGGCGGGCGACGACGCTCAGAGCGGCGACCGCGAACAGCACGGCGAGGACGTCGACATGGGCGTTGTTGACCGCCTCGACGGGGACGGCCGGACACCAGGCCCACAAGGCGGCCTGCCGAGGGTCGCCCCGCCGGCGCAGGACGGCGACCAGCAGACCGGTCACCGCGAGGGAGAGGACGGCGGCGCCGGTCTGGAGCGCCTTGTGACGGACGTCGGACGGCGAGAGGACGTCGACCAGCAGGAACCAGCCCTCGGCGACGGGCGGGTAGATCGTGTGGACGGCCGGCCGGTTGATGCGCGTGCAGCCGCCGTCGGCCAGCGGGGCGAGGTCGCCGCCGTGGACGCAGTCGGCACGGTCCGGGAAGAGCCAGGCGTCCCGCAGCGGGACCAGTGCTCGGTCGGCGGGCGCGTGGTCGTACGGCGAGAGGCCGGCGGCCTGCACCCTGCCGTCCCACGCGTAACGGTAGGAGTCGGTGCTCGTACGCGGCGCCGCCAGCAGCCCGGTGGCCGTGACCGCGACCGCCCCGGCGAGCACGAGCGGGACGACCGCGCGGGCGGGGACCGCGCGCAGGGCGACCACGCCGGCCACGAACAGCGCCCAGCACGCCGCGTCGCCCGTCAGGAAGGAGACCCCGCGGGCGTCCGAGCGGAGCAGGACGGCCAGGGCGGCGGTCAGGGCCGCGAGCAGGAGGGCGGTCACGACGAGCGGACGGGCACGAAGCATGGCCGTAGCCTGGCAGCACCCACCGCCACCCGGCGGGAGTCCCGTCGGGGCGTTTGGGTTTCGTAAGGTGTCGAACCGCCCGCACGGCGGCGAGCGGCGGTGTCATGGACGCATGACCTCCCGCACGCCACGGCCGCGGCGGCCCGCCCTGCCCGCACTCCGGCCGCCCGCCCTCACCGGCCGTCTCCACGACGCGCGAACGGCGACCGCCGTCGGCCGGTGGCTCGGCGCGGCCTTCGCCGTCTGCTTCGCGACCGGACTCGTCAGCCACTACCTCCAGCACCCGCCGGACTGGCTCGCCGACGATCTGCCCACCCGGCCGGTGTGGGGCTACCGGCTCACCCAGGGCCTGCACGTCGCCACCGGGCTCGCGGCGATCGTGCTGCTCCTGGTCAAGCTCTGGGCGGTGTATCCACGGCTGTTCGTCTGGCCGCCGGTGCGGTCCGTGCGGCACGCGCTGGAACGGCTGTCCGTCGCGGTCCTGGTCGCCTCGGCCGTGTTCCAGGTGTTCACCGGGCTGCTCAACATCGTCGAGTGGTATCCCTGGCCCTTCTCGTTCGTGCCCGTGCACTTCGCCGTCGCCTGGATCGCGACGGGTTCGATCCTGCTCCACATCGCCGTCAAGGCTCGGCAGATCGGCGCCCATTGGGGCCGGAGATCGGCCGGGACGCTCGCGCTGCCCGCCGAGGACGCGCGCGACCGCCGCTCTCTGCTGCTGGGCGCGGGCGCTGCCGTCGGTGTGGTGACGCTGACGACGGTGGGGCAGTCCTTCACGCCGCTGCGGACGTTCGACCTGCTCGCCCCGCGCCACCCCGGCCACGGCCCGCAGGGCCTGCCCGTCAACCGGACCGCCGCCGCGGCCGGCGTCTCGGCTCGCGGCCTGGGGGAGTGGCGGTTGGAGGTCGCCGGGCCCCGCCCGTACACGCTGTCACTCGACGCGCTGCGGGCCCTTCCTCAGGCACGGGTCCGGTTGCCGATCGCCTGCGTCGAGGGCTGGAGCGTCGAGGCGCACTGGGGAGGAGTGCGGGTACGGGACCTCGTGGAGCGGGCCGGCGCGCGGCCCGGCGCCGTCGCCGTGCGGGTGACCTCGCTGGAGGTGAGCGGTGCCTACCGGGTGATGGAGATGGGCGCCGGCTACGCGGACGATCCGCTCACGCTCCTCGCCCTGACCCTGAACGGACAGCCCCTCTCTCTCGACCACGGCTTTCCCGCGCGGATCATCGCCCCCGGCCGGCCCGGGGTGCTGCAGACCAAGTGGGTGCACCGCCTGGAGGTGCTGTGAGGACGGCGAGCGTGTTCCGCTACGGGGCCGGCGGCCTGGGTCTCGTCCTGATCGGCATCGGCGCGTGGTGCGTGGCCGAGCAGCCGGACCCGCCGGCCGTGCTGGTGTGGCTGGCCGGGGCGGTCGTCCTGCACGACGGGATCATCGCCCCGCTGGTCCTCGCCGTCGGGCTGCTGGTCGTCGGCCGCCCCGAACGGGGTGTCCTGCGCTGCGCGCTGGTCGTGGCGGGAAGCCTGCTGCTGGTCACGCTGCCCCTGCTGGTCCGGCCGGGAGAGCCGCCGAACCCCTCCGCCCTGCCGCTGCCGTACGGGCGCAACCTCGTGATCGTCGAAGCGGCGGTGGTCGTGGTCGCGGTGACGGTGATCCTCGTACGGCGGTGGCGGGGGCGTCCTCAGCGGGGCACGGACGACGACCGGCAGACCAGGGTCACGAAGTGACGGCCCCATAGCTCCCACCGTTCGGACACCGTCCAGCCGGTGGCGGCCGCGTGAGCGGTCAGCGCGGGTATCCCGACGCGGGCCCACGGGAACGGCGTGCCGCGCCCGCCCCGCCCGTCGTCCATCCGCACCTCGCAGCGCTCGTCGACGTCCACCGGCACGCACTCCGCGATGACCCGCCCCGACCGGGAGACGACGTGTCGCATCCGGCGTAGCAGGGCGGCCGGGTCCCCGCCGATCCCGATGTTGCCGTCGATGAGCAGGGCCGTGTCCCAGCGTCCTTCCCCGGGCAGGGAGTCGAAGACCGAGCGGCACAGGGCCGTCGCCCCGAGCCGTACGGCACGGGCGACCGCCTCCGGACTGACGTCGACGCCCAGCGCGCGACGCCCTTCGGCGGCGAGGGCGGCGACGAGCCGCCCCGGACCGCAGCCGACGTCGAGGACCGTGCCGTGGCAGCGGTCCAGTACGGACCGGTCCGCGCGGTCGGGCGCCTCGCACCAGCGCTCGACCTCCAGGGGCAGGAGCCAGCCGTCGTCGCGGCGCAGGAACAGCGGGCCCCGCCCGGTACGCAGGGCGTCGCTGTACGGGTCGGCACGCCAGGCCGTCGTCGCCGTCACGAGCCCGCTCCCGCCGCCGTCACGGTCAACGCGCGGTGCAGGGCGGCGAAGCGGGTGCCGGGCGCCCCGGCCGCCACGAGGCGCGCGTCCTCGGCGGTGTCCACGTCCCGCAGCACCGGCAGGCCGCCGATGCGCAGGCCGGCCGCGCGCAGCCGCTCGCGCTGGACGGCGCCGGTGTCGGGGCGTGACATCGGGACACCGCGCAGGAGGGCGGGGTCGGGGGAGGCGAGGCCGAGGGCCCAGAAGCCGCCGTCGGCCGCGGGGCCGAACCAGGCGTCGTACGCGTCCCAACACAGGGCCGGGGCCAGCAGGTCGGGAGTGACCTGCGGGGTGTCCATGCCGATCAGCAGCGCCGGACCGTCGCAGGCGGCGAACGCGGCGGCGAGGCGTACGTCGAGGCCGCCCGACGCCTGCGGGACCAGCTGGAATCCGGGGGGCAGCCAGCCGCCGGGCTGCCCGTCGAGCACGAGGACGTGCCGGTCGGCGGGGACCGCGAGAGCCGTGGCGAGCGTGTCGGCGAGGGCGGCCTCGGCCAGGGCGGCGGCCTCCTCGGGCGGGAACGGCGGAGTGAGGCGGGTCTTGACCCGGCCCGGCAGGGGCTGCTTGGCGATGACGAGGAGCGTGGTCACCGGCGCTCACCACCGGCCGGCGTCGGCTCGTCGAGCACGCGACGCATGTCGTGCACGGCCTGCCAGGTCCCCTTCCAGGTGCCGGTGACCTTGGAGTGGCCGGAACGGGGAAGGTAGGGCACGTCCACCTCCCGTACCCGCCAGCCGGCGTCCGCGGCCCGGACGACCATCTGGAGCGGGTAGCCGCTGCGCCGGTCGGTCAGGCCGAGGCCGAGGAGCGCCTCGCGCCGGGCGACCCGCATGGGCCCCAGGTCGTGCAGCCGCAGTCCGGTCCGGCGGCGCAGCAGTCGGGACAGCGCGAGGTTCCCGGCCCGGGCGTGGGCCGGCCACGCGCCGCGCGCGGTCGGGCGGCGGCGGCCGAGGACGAGGTCGGCGGAGCCGTCGGCGACGGAACGCAGGAGGCCGGGCAGCAGGCCGGGGTCGAGAGAGGCGTCGCAGTCGCAGAAGCAGACGAACTCGGCCTCGGCCGCGAGCAGCCCGGCGTGGCAGGCGGCGCCGAAGCCGCGTCGGGGCTCCCGCACGACGGTGGCGCCGAGGCCGGCCGCGATCGCCGCGGAACCGTCGGTGGAGCCGTTGTCGACGACGATCGGCCGCCACCGGGCGGGGACGCGGGCCAGCACCCACGGCAGGGCCTCGGCCTCGTCGAGACAGGGAAGGACGACATCTGCGGTCATGGAGGTCACGCCTCTCACCGTAGGAATCCGCGAGCCGCTCAGGGCCGTGGAAGTCCTTACGAAACGCGGACGCCGTGCGACGTCTGCCCGGGTGGACGTGGCCGCCGTACGGAGGCGGATGCGAGGCTGTGCGGCATGAGCGAGCGCAGCTTCCCGGGAAACGGGGGCCGGATCCTGGTAGTGGACGACGACCCGACGGTCGCCGAGGTCGTTTCCGGCTACCTGGAACGGGCCGGTTTCTCCGTCGAACACGCGGCCGACGGCCTCGACGCCGTGCGCCGGGCCACCGAGCGCCGGCCCGACCTCGTCGTGCTCGACCTGATGCTGCCCGGCCTGGACGGCCTCGAGGTGTGCCGTCGACTGCGGGCCGCCGGACCCGTTCCGGTGATCATGCTGACGGCACGTGGCGACGAGGAGGAACGGATCACGGGACTGGAGGTGGGAGCGGACGACTACGTCACGAAGCCGTTCAGCCCGCGCGAACTCGTCCTGCGCGTCGAATCCGTGCTGCGCCGCGGCCGCGCGGCGGCACCGCCCGCGGCCCGGAGCGTGCTGCGCGCCGGCGACCTGGCCGTCGACCTCGCGACCCGCAGGGCCAGCCGTGCCGGCGCGGAACTCGCGCTCACCCTACGGGAGTTCGACCTTCTCGCGTACTTCCTGGAGTGCCCCGGCACGGCGCACAGCCGGGAGGACCTGATGCGCCGGGTGTGGGGCTGGGACTTCGGTGACCTGTCCACCGTCACCGTGCACGTCCGCCGCCTGCGCGCCAAGATCGAGGACGACCCGGCCCGGCCGTCCCTGATCCAGACGGTCTGGGGTGTCGGCTACCGGTTCGAGCCCGGGCGGACGGAGGAGACCACGGCATGAAGGACGTACTGCTCATCGCCGCGTTCGCCCTCGGAGGTGCCGTCTGCGCCGGGCTGGCCGGGGCGGTCGTGCTCCGTCTCGTACGCCACCGCTCCGTCGCGGTCTCCCTGGCCGTGGTGGCCGCCGTGACGGTGTCGGCGATGCTCGCCGGCACGCTCGCCGTGGCCCAGGCGATGTTCCTGTCCGCGCACGACCTGTGGGTGGTGACCGTCGTGGCCGCCATGGCGGCCCTGGTGTCCCTGTGCGCCGCTCTCGTCCTCGGCCGGTGGGTCGTGGGCCGCAGCCGGGCCCTCGCCCGCGCCGCCCGCGACTTCGGCGACGGGGGCACCTTCGCCGCGCCCGACGGAGCCGCCACCGCCGAACTCGCCGCCCTCACCCGCGAACTGGCCGCCACCAGCGCCAAACTCGACGCCTCCCGAGCCCGTGAACGCGCCCTGGAGACCTCCCGCCGAGAACTCGTCGCCTGGATCTCGCACGATCTGCGCACCCCGCTCGCCGGGCTGCGGGCCATGGCGGAGGCGCTGGAGGACGGCATCGCCGCCGACCCCGCCCGCTACCACCGCCAGATCCGCACCGAGGTCGTGCGCCTCGCCGCCATGGTCACCGACCTCTTCGAACTCTCCCGCATCCACGCCGGCGCGCTGACCGTCAGCCCCAGCCGGATGTCCGCGTACGACCTGGTCGGCGACGCCCTGAGCGGCGCCGACCCGCTCGCCCGCGAACAGGGCGTCCGGCTGCTGGGCGAGGAGGTCGCGGCGGTCCCGGTCGAGGTGGACGGCAAGGAGATGACCCGCGTCCTCGCCAACCTCCTCGTCAACGCCATCCGCCACACTCCCGCCGACGGCACGGTCGCGGTGGCCGCCGAACACCGGGACGGCGCCGTCGTCCTTTCCGTCACGGACAGCTGCGGCGGCATCCCGAACGAGGATCTCGACCGCGTCTTCGACACCGGCTGGCGCGGCACCGAGGCCCGCACCCCGCCGGCCGGGGCCGGCCTCGGCCTCGCCATCGTGCGCGGCATCGTCGAGGCGCACGCGGGCCGGGTGGAGGTGCGCAACGTGCCCGGCGGCTGCCGCTTCGAGGTCACCCTGCCCGCGGCCGCCGGCTGACCGCGCTGTCCGCCGCGCGGCCGCCGGCTGACCGCGCCATCCGCTGCCCGCGGCCGCCGGCTGACCGCGCTATCCGCTGCCCGCGGCCGCCGAGGCCCGCAGCCCGGCCCGGGCGAACTCCACCATCCCCTCGTCGAAGCCGACCTCCGCACGCCAGCCGAGGTCGCGCCGCAGCCGGGACGAGTCCGCGGTGACGTGCCGGACGTCCCCGAGCCGGAACTCCCCGGTCACCACCGGACGCGGGCCGCCGTGCGCACGGGCCAGCGCCGCCGCCATCTGCCCCACCGTGTGCGGCTGCCCGCTGCCGGCGTTGTACGTGGTGAGGGTGCCGGCCGGCAGCCCGCCCACGGCTTCCAGCGCGACGACGTTGGCCGCCGCCACGTCACGGACGTGGACGAAGTCCCGGCGCTGACCACCGTCCTCGAAGACACGGGGAGCCTCGCCCCGGGCGAGGGCCGAGCGGAACAGGGAGGCCACGCCGGCGTACGGGGTGTCGCGTGGCATCCCCGGCCCGTAGACGTTGTGATAGCGCAGCGAGACCGCCGATCCACCCGTCGCCCGCGCCCAGGCCGCGGCCAGGTGCTCCTGGGCGAGCTTCGTCGAGGCGTACACGTTGCGCGGGTCGGCGGGCGCGTCCTCACCGACCAGACCGGGCGCGAGCGCGCGGCCGCACGCCGGGCAACGAGGTTCGAAACGCCCCGCCTCCAGGTCCTCGGGGAGGCGGGGGCCCGGCCGTACGACGCCGTGGCGGGAGCACTCGTACCGCCCTTCCCCGTACACCACCATCGACCCGGCGAGGACGAGCCGCCGCACGCCGCTCTCCGCCATGGCCGCCAGCAGGGCGGCCGTGCCGAGATCGTTGCAGCTCACATAGGCGGGAGCGTCGGCGAAGTCCTTGCCGAGGCCGACCATGGCGGCCTGGTGGCAGACCGCGTCGACGCCGCGCAGCGCCGCCCGCACGCGTGCCGCGTCACGGACGTCCGCGTGCAGGAACTCCTCCTCCGGCGGGTCCGGGACGACGGGGTGCGCGCTGGGCAGCAGGGCGTCCAGCACGACCGGCTCGTGGCCTGCCCGGCGGAGCGAGGTGACGATGTGCGAGCCGATGAAACCGGCTCCTCCAGTGACGAGTACGCGCATGGGCGCGACGCTACGGACCGCCGCCGGATTCCCGGAACCGGCCACGCGGGGCCGTAAGCCTTTCGTCATCAGGCAGGACCTTCCGCCTGCCGTCGCGGTCGCGTGGGATGGTCCGGAGAAGACACGAAGGGTGAAGGAGGTGCGCCGTGGGGCGCGTCACGAAGAAGCAACGGCGGACGGGTGCGGCGGTCCTCACCGCGGTGATCGTGGGAGCGGGCCTGCTGTGGTTCGAGCCGTGGGCGCTGTGGGCGGACGAGACCGTCCACGAGGCGCTGCCCGCCGCGGCCGCGCCGGCGGCGAAGGGGACGGTGCCCGCCGGTCCCACCACCGTGGCCCAGGGCTCGTTCATCAGCCACGAACACACCACGACGGGCGCGGTGAAGATCGTCCGGCTCGCGGACGGCACCCTCACGCTCCGCCTCGAAGGGCTGGACACGAGCAGCGGCCCCGACGTCCGGGTGTGGTTGAGCGATGCGCCGGTGAAGGAGGGGAAGGCCGGCTGGGGCGTCTTCGACGACGGGAAGTACGTCAACCTCGCCCCGCTCAAGGGGAACAAGGGCGACCAGAACTATCCGCTGCCGGCGGACCTCGACCTGTCGGCCTACACGAGCGTGAGCATCTGGTGCGACCGCTTCGACGTCTCGTTCGGCGCCGCGGAGCTCGTCCGCACCTGACGGTGAGACCGCCGTCTCGCCAGAGGCGGTGGACCGATCCGGAGGGTCACGGATCCCGGGGTCCGCCGGGCGGGGCCGTCCGGCTCTCGGTGGGCTCGGGCGGGATCTCGGCGGGTGGACCCGGCGCGGGCTCGCCCGCCGCGAGGTGCTCCAGGACCTCGACCAGTTCCTCGCAGGCGCGGCGTACCGAACGGCGGGTCGCACGCTGCTCGGTGATGACGGAGGCGAGGAGCAGAGCGGTCAGGGCGGCGGAACCGTTGAACGCCTGGAGCTTGACCATGATCTCGACGTCCGACAGGCGGAAGAACGCGCCCCGGTGGGAGGTCGCCGCGAAGGTGGCGCACACGGACGCGAAGAGCGCGCACAGCACGCTGCCGGCGAGCTGGAAGCGGAGCGCTGCCCAGACCAGCAGGGGGAAGACGAGGAAGAGCAGGCTCATCGGGCTGAGCACGGCCAGGGGGACGAGAACCAGGGTCGTCAGCCCCAGAAGGGCCGCCTCCTTCCAGCGCCGTACCCGGAACCGTGCGGCCGGCCCCGCGAGGACGAGCAGGAGCGGAGCGACGAGCAGAACCCCCATCGTGTCGCCCGCCCACCAGGCCAGCCACACGGCCCAGAACTCGCTGCTGTCCAGGGAGCCTGTCACCACCTGCAGTCCGACTCCCGCGGTCGCGCTGATCAGCATGGCGCCGAATCCGCCGAGGAAGACCAGCGCGAGACCGTCCCGCAGCCGCGCCATGTCGAGCCGGAAGCCGACCCGTCGCAGCAGCAGGAAGGCGCAGAGCGGCGCGACGGTGTTGCTCACCACGGTGACCACCGTCATGGGCCCAGGGGTAGTGAGGGAGGCGATGACGAGGAAGGAGCCGAGGGCGATCCCGGGCCAGACCCGCGCGCCGAACAGCAGCAGGGCGGCGACCGCGACGCCGGTGGGCGGCCAGATGGGGGTGGCCACGACGCCTTCGACGACGAGGCGGCCCAGCAGGCCGAGCCGTCCGGCCGCGTAGTAGCAGACCGCCACGGCCAGCGAGATCAGTGCCGCCTCGGTAAAGGGCCGGAACTGCCGAATAACCAACACGCCAGCCATCAGACACCGGCCGGGCCGCCACGACCGGGCAAGGACCCCCTGCGTGTCGGCCGCCGCGTCGGAACCGGGGTGGGCCGATCCGGGGCGGGCCGCCCTTCACCCCTCGACCGTCGACCGGACCGGACCGCCGTCATGGCCGACGACCAGGACGGCCGCGTCGTCCTCGTGCCCCACCGTGGCCGCCAGCTTCATGACGGCGGTGGCGAGCGCGTCGACGTCCAGCCCGGCGACGGCGGTGATCCCGGCGAGCCGCGTCACCCGGTCCAGACCCTCGTCGACGTGGAGCGAGGGCCCCTCCACCACCCCGTCGGTCAGGAGGACGACGACACCGTCGGCCGAGAGCCGGTGGCGCGTGGACGGGTAGTCGACGTCGCGGACCACACCGAGCGGAGGCCCGCCCTCGCTGTCGTCGATGCCGGAGCGGCCGTCGGTGGTGGCCCAGATGTAGGGGATGTGACCGGCCCGGGCGCACTCCAAGGTGCCGGCAGCGGGGTCGAGCCGCAGGAAGGTGCAGGTGGCGAAGAGGTCGGCGCCCAGAGAGATCAGCAGGTCGTTGGTGCGACCGAGCAGCTCTCCCGGGTCTCCGGTGACGGAGGCCAGCGCGCGCAGTGCCACGCGGACCTGTCCCATGAAGGCGGCGGCCTCGATGTTGTGCCCCTGCACGTCACCGATGGACATGCCGATCCGCCCGTCGGGCAGGGCGAAGGCGTCGTACCAGTCACCGCCGACGTTGAGCCCGTGGTTGGCGGGCTCGTAGCGGACGGCCAGCCGGGCGCCCGGGAAACTGGGCAGGTCCGAGGGCAGCATGCCGCGCTGCAGGGCCACGGCGAGCTCGACGCGGGAACGCTGCGTCTCGGCCAGCTCCCGAGCCCTGGCGATCAGCGACCCGAGCCGGACCAGAAGGTCCTCGCTGTCGTCGGCCGGCCGTCTGCGGAACATCGATCACTCCGACGTCACGACAATCCTCGCATCAGTCCGTCCCGTCTCCAGCACGCGGAACCAAGGGGACCACCTCGGTACGAACAGGTCCTTCCCCACTCTGCCCGGAGGGCACGACGCCCGCATCTCGTACGGCTCGCCGCCGTCGAGCCCGGATGGGTCCTAGTCCAGCGGGTCAGCGGCCAGGACCCAAAGGTCACCGGTGCCGCACGTGATGCGGCGTCCGGTGCCGGCCGGTGGCTGTTCCAGCGTCGTACGGCGCAGCCGCCAGCGTGTTCCGTCGATCACCGCCACCGGTCCCTGCACGCGGGGGTGATGGCCCGCGATGTTCCACGCGCGCACCTGGGTGTGGATGTGCGCCGCGTGAGCGGACCAGTCCACCGTGGCGTAGTCCTCGGAGAAGAATCCGGCCCAGGTGGCCTCGCGCCGCGGCTGCGGTTCGCCCGCGTCGCCGCGCACCAGGCGCCGCAGCACCTGCGGCAGCATCTGCGAAGCCGCTTCCAGCACCCGGGAGTTGACTCCGGTGAACGACCAGAGCTGTTCGTCCAGGGCGATCGTCGTACGGGCCAGGACGGAGCCGGTGTCCAGTTCCGCGTCCATGCGGTGCCAGGTCACGCCGATCCGGCGCTCGCCGTTGCGCACGGCCCATCCGACCGGGTTCGGGCCCCGGTAGGAGGGCAGGTCGGACGGGTGGCAGTTGATCGTTCCGAGGCGTGGGGCGGCCACGGCCGAGGCGGGCAGCTTCCTGGGATAGCCGTAGCTGACGGCCACGTCCACTCCGTAGGCGCGCAGCAGCCCGGCAACGGATTCCGTGCGGGAGGGCACGGCCAGGTCCACCCCTGGTGGCAGGTCCTGCTCGCCCAGGACGTGCCCGGGCCAGTCGGCGGGGCGCCGGTAGCCGATCACGACCGGGACCCGGTGTCCCAGGGTGCGCAGCGCGTCGACCAGCGCAGGCGCCGTCTGTGGCAGCGCCGCCACGACGGCGACGTCCAGTGCGGGGGCGTCCTGAGCGGGCCGCGTCGCCGCCTGTCGTGGATGCGGGGCGGTCATCGAGCGGCCTCGGCGGTCCGCAGGGAACGCGGCCGCAGGTCGGTCCACGACGTCTCGATCCAGGCGAGGCAGGTGGTCCGGTCGGCGCGGGGGTGCACCTCGCGCCAGCCGTCCGGGACGGCGATGTGGGCAGGCCAGAGGCTGTGCTGGTCCTCGTCGTTGGCGAGCACGAGGAACGTGCCGTCGGGGTCGTCGAAGGGGTTCATGGGTCTCCTTGGTCGGGGGCGGCTCGTTCCGCCATCGGTGGGTGCGGGGACTGGTCAAGGGAGGAGCGTCATGGTGCCGGCGGGCACGGCCGGTCCCCGCCGTCGCGGGCAGGGACCGGCTCCCGGTCAGTGGCGTGGGGACGCGGGGACTCCGCCGGGAGCGGGCGGCACGGTGCGCGTGGTGGACGCGGCCGGCGCGATGCCCGGCTTCCCCGAAGGCGAGGGTGGTGCGGTGAGGGCGGCGGCCAGGGCGGCCGGTGTGGCCCGACGCATCACCTGGTCCAAGGTGACCGCGGGGCCCAGGTGTTCCCGCACGCGCTGGAGCAGGCGGGCCGCGAGCAGCGAATGCCCGCCCAGGTCGAAGAAGTTGTCGTCGACGCCGACCCGCTCCAGGCCGAGGACGTCGGCGTACGCCTCGGTCACCACCCTCTCGGCCGGTGTGCGCGGCTCCCGGACCAGGGCCGGGGTGCGCTGTGGCTCGGGCAGGGCCCGGCGGTCCACCTTGCCGTTGACGGTCAGCGGCATGCCGTCCAGGACGATCACCCGGGCGGGCAGCATGAAGTCCGGCAGCACCTGGGCCAGCGCGTCGCGCAGAGCCCCGCCTTCCAGAGGCGCACCGGTCCCGGACGCGCCCACCGCGTAGCCGGTGAGCTCCTTGCCGCCGCGTCCGTCGGGCCGGGCCACCACGGCGGCCTGCACCACGCCGGGGAGCGCGGCCAGGGCGGCCCGCACCTCGTCCGGCTCGATCCGGTGCCCACGGATCTTGACCTGGTCGTCGTTGCGGCCGGTGAATTCCAGCGTGCCGTCCGGCAGCCTGCGGGCCAGGTCGCCCGTGCGGTACATCCGGGATCCGGGCGGCCCCCAGGGATCGGCGACGAACCGCGCGGCGGTCAGCCCCGGCCGGCCCAGATAGCCGCGGGCCACCTGGTCGCCCGCCAGATACAGTTCGCCCGCCAGTCCGTCGGGGACCGGCCGCAACCCCGCGTCCAGGAGCATCACCCGGGAGCCGGGCACCGGAACGCCGATGCCGGGACGCGCCGGCCAGTCGGCCGGCTGCCCGGTGACCTCGCCGGCGGTCACCACGTGCGTCTCGGCCGGGCCGTAGTGGTTGTGCAGGCGCTTGTCCCCGCGGGCACACAGGGCGCGCAGTTGCGGTCCGACCACCAGCGCCTCACCGGCCTGCACCAGATGCCGCAGGTCGGGCAGCACCTCCCGGTCACCGTCGGCGAACTCGCACAGGGCGGCCAGCACGGGCGTCGGGGCGAACAACTCGGTCACCCGGTGGGCCCGGAGCCAGGCGGTCCACGCGGCGGCGTCAGCCCGGGTGTCCGCGTCCGGCACGGCCAGCGTCCGCCCCGTGCACAGCGCGGTGAGGACTTCCTGGGTCGCGACGTCGAAGGCCATCGAGGTGAACTGGGCCGTCACCGCGCCCGGTTCGGCCGGGAAGCGACGCTCGTGCCAGTCCACCAGCCGGTCCATGGCCGTGCCCGGCATCACCACCGCCTTCGGCGTGCCCTGCGTCCCGGAGGTGTGCACCACGTAGGCCGGGTGACCGGGCAGCCGCGCCGGTCGCATCGAGCGTTTGCCGGCGAGGGGCTCGGGCGACAGATGGCGGGGCTCCAGGGACATCCGCGGCACGGCGGCGTCGACCAGCGCGAGGGCCTCGTCGAACTCGGGCTGCCGGACGAGGAGCGCGGGGCGCCCTTCCGATGCCAGGGCCGCCACCCGGGGAGCGGGATGGCGCGGGTCCAACCAGAGGTAGGCGGCACCGGCCTTGAGCACCGCGAGCATCGCGGTCACCGCGTACCGGCCCCGCCGCAGGCACAGGGCCACCACGTCCTCGGCCCCCACGCCCCGGGCGGCGAGCTCTTCCGCCAGCCGGTCCGAGGCCGCGTCCAGACCGCGGTAGTCCAGGACCCCGTCCCCGTCCACCACGGCCGCCCGCCCGGGCGCCGTGCGCACGTGCGCCGCGAACCGCTCCAGCACCGGCACCGCCTCGGGCAGCCGTTCGGCCGCCGGCGGCCGGACCGCGGCGACCGCGGGCGCGACCGGGTGGGTGGCGGGCACGGACAGATCGTCGGCCAGCGCGTCCAGAGCTTCGACGAACCGCGCGCCGATCTCCCGTGCTCCGTCCTCGCCGAGCCTGTCCGGCCGGTACTGGACCCGGATGCTCATCCGCTCGCCGGGCGAGACGAGCACGCACAGCGGGTAGTGCGTGCCGTTCTCCACCCGGCTGGACGTCACCCGCAGATCCGTTCCCCACCGCGTGGCGAAGGAGTCGGTGTAGGTCTCCAGCACCACGACGGTGTCGAAGAGCTCGCGCAGCCCGGCCGCCCGGATGATCTCCGCCAGGCCCAGGTGCTGGAAGGGCATCATCTCGGTCCGCTGCTCCTGGAGGGCCGCCAGCAGGCCGCCCCGGTCGCCGGCCGTCGCCGTGTCCACCCGTACCGGCACGGCGTTGTTCATCAGGCCGACCATGGACTCGACGCCGGGCAGGTGGGGCGGGCGGTCGGCGACGACGGTGCCGAACACCACGTCGGTGCGGCCGGTCAGCTGGGCGAGGACCAGAGCCCAGGCGCCCAGGACCAAGGTGTTCAAGGACAGCGCCCGCTCGCGGGCCTTCGCCCGCAGGGCGGCCGTGCGCTCGGCCGGCAGTTCGAGCAGCACCGTGTGCGGGCGCGTCCGGCCCTCGCCGCCGGGCGAGGTCAGCAGCGTCGGTTCGGTCGCGTCACCGAGCAGGGCCTGCCAGTGTTTGCCGGCCAGCTCCACGTCCTGATCGGCGACATGGCGCAGATAGGCAAGCGCCGAAGGCCGGGCCGTCAGCCTCGGCACGCCGCCCGAGGCGGCCTGGCCGTACAGGTCCGCCAGGTCGGCCAGGGCCACCTGCATCGACCAGCCGTCCATGAGGATGTGGTGATAGCTCAGCAGCAGCCGGGACCGCCCCTCGCCCAGACGCAGCAGCACGGCCCGCAGCAGCGGCGGCGCGGCCAGGTCGAACGGTTCGTCCCGGTCCCGGCGCGTCTCCTCGTCGGCGGCCCGCTCCCGGTCGGGCACGGGCAGCCGGGTCAGGTCGGCCTCCCTCAGCGGCACCTCGACCGTCCCCGGCACGAACTGCGCGGCCCGCCCCTGGCAGTCCCAGCGGAACCCGGCCCGCAGAGCCGGATGCCGGTCGGTGAGCGCGGCCAGCGCCCCGCGCAGCGCGGCCGAGTCCACCGGCCCTTCCAGGTCCAGCACGGTCTGGACGTGGTACGGGTCCGCGGTCCCGCCGCTCTGGTGGGCGTGATAGAGCAGCCCTTCCTGGAGCGGGGAGCACGGCCAGCGCTCCTCCGTGCGCTGCGCGGGCACGGCCGGTGCACCGGCCCGCTCCCGCTCCCGCGTGCCGGCGTCCGCCGCGCGGGCGAGTGCGGCGAGCACCCCGGCCCATTCCGCCGCCAGGCCCGCCGCGTCGTCGTGGTCGACGAGCCGGGTCGACCAGCGCCAGACGGCGGTCAGCAACGGCTCCCCGGTGCGCTCGTCGACGACGGCGTTGACCTCCAGCGGGTGGGACAAGGGCTGCCGGGCGGCCCGGTGGATGCCGAGGACGGGCGCCTCGGCGGCGTACGGCCACGGGTCGCGGCCCGGAACGGCGTAACGGCCCAGGTAGTTGAAGAGCACCGGCCGGCCCGGTGCGGCGGCCAGGAGTCCGGCCGCCTGGGGGTGCAGGTGGCGCAGCAGGCCGTACGACGCACGGTCCTGCGGCAACCGCCGCCACTGCTCCTGGACGGAGCGCACCGCCTCGGCGAGGGCCGACTCCTCGGCCCCTGGGTCCGCCGCCGGGCGGGCGGCCCGCGCGGGGCACTCGAGACGGACGGGGAACATGCAGGTGAACCAGCCGACGGTGGCGGAGACTTCGGTGTCCGCAGCGCCCGCCACCGCGTCCCGGCCGTGCCCCTCGGTGTCCAGCACCAGCGTCCGGGGTCCGCCGCGGCGGGCCGCCGCCACCGTCAGCGCGGCCAGCAGGAGCTCCTGGGTGGTGACGCCGTAGCGGGCCGGGGCCGTGGTGAGCAGGGCCCGGCCGACCTCGGGCGGGAGCACCGATTCCAGGGTGCGGGAGGTGGCGATGGTGTCCAGACACGGGTCGAGCGGCCCGCGCGCGGGCCACGGCGTGGCCGCCGGGACGCTCGCCGCCCGCCAGTGCGGCAGCGTCGCCAGCACCTCTGCGCTGTCCGCCCGGGCGTTGTGCGTCTCCACCCAGCGCCGGTACGGCGTGGCCGTGCCCCAGGCGCCCAGACCGTGCGGGTCCTCGGCGGCCCGGGCCAGGTCCTGGGCGAGCACCTGCCAGGAGACTCCGTCCACCACGAGGTGGTGTGCGGCCAGCAGCAGCCGGCCCGGCCGTGCGGGGCCGGCGTCCCACCACACCGCGCGAAGCGTCCGCCCCGCGGGCAGGTCCAGCGACCGCATCGCACGCCCCACCGCCTTCCGGACCGTGCGGGCGGAGGGAGCGCCGGGCAGCTCCCGCACGTCCACCACCTCCAGGAGCGTGCTCGCCGCCACCTCGCCCGGCGGCAGCACCTCGGGCTGCCACACGGCCTCGCCGGACGGGTCGGGGAGCCTGGTGCGCAGGGCGTCGTGCCGGTCGAGCACCGCCTGCAGGGCCGTCACGAGCGTCCCCTGCTGCAGACCGGCAGGCGTCTCGACCAGCACCGACTGGACGAACTCGGCTACGCCGTCGCCCTGTTCGCGCAGCCACAGCGCGATCGGTGGCAGGCCGAGTTTGCCGGTGGCCGACTGGTGCAGCAGGTCGGCGGCCGGAGCGGCCGCCTGCGCGGCGGCGGCCAGGGCGCCAGGGGTGCGCAGCCGGAAGACGTCCTGCGAGCTGATGGCCACGTTCTCCCGGCGTACCCGGCTGACCAGGCGCATCGCGGTGATGCTGTCGCCGCCGAGCGCGAAGAAGTCGTCGTCGGTGCCCGCCCCGGGCAGGCCGAGCACCTCCGCGAAGGCCGCGCACAGCGCACGCTCGGCGGAGGTCCGGGCGGTGCCGGCGCCCACCCGCACGGCGGCGGGCGCGGGCAGCGCCGCCCGGTCCACCTTGCCGTTCACGGTCAGCGGGATGTCGTCGATCAGCAGCACGGCCGTCGGCACCAGGTACTCGGGCAGCACACGGCTGAGCCGGTCGCGGAGTTGCTCCCCGGTGACGGCGGTCGCGTCCCGCTCGGGAACCGCGTAGCCGACGAGCCGCCCGTCCCGCGCGACCACGACCGCCCGGGCGACCTCGGGCAGGGCGGCCAGGGCGGCGCGTGCCTCGCCCGGTTCGACCCGGTGGCCGCGGATCTTGACCTGGTCGTCGTCGCGCGCCAGGTACGCGAGGGCGCCGTCGGGGCCGCGTACGGCGAGGTCGCCCGTGCGGTACATGCGGGCACCGGCCGGGCCGTACGGGTCGGCGACGAAGCGTTCGGCGGTCAGGCCGGGCCGGTTCAGATAGCCCCGGGCGACCTGTTCCCCCGCCACGTACACCTCGCCGGCCTCGCCGGCCGGCACCTCGGCCAGATCGGGACCGAGCAGCCGCACGGCGGCCCCGGGCAGGCCGGTGCCGATCGGCACCCGTGCCTCCAGTACCGGCTGCCCGGGCGGCAAGGGGTGCAGGGTGGTGAAGGTGGTGCACTCCGTCGGGCCGTAGACGTGACCGAGCGCCAGCTGTGGACAGGCGGCCCGGACCTGCGCGAACGCCCGCGGGTCGGCGGCCTCGCCACCGGTGAGGACCGTGTGCAGCCCTCGCAGCGCGCCCGGGTCGTCCGCGGCGATCTGGTTGAACCAGGCGGTGGTGAGGAAGACGCCGGTGACGCCATGAGCGGCGACCAGCGCGGCCAGCCGGTGCGCGTCCACCCGGTCCTCGCCCGGGACGACCACCGTGCCGCCCCGCGTGAGCGGCAGCCACAGGTCATGGCTGAGCGCGTCGAAACCGAGCGCGGAGACCAGCGCCGTCACCCGGTGCCCGGGCCCGTCCCAGTGCGGATCCGCGGCGAAACGCGCCAGGTTGCGGTGGGTGATCTGGACGCCCTTGGGGCGGCCGGTGGACCCGGAGGTGTAGAACACGCAGGCCGCACGGTCGAGTTCGCCGTCCCATGCCGCCGGACACAGCGCCTCCACCGCGACGCGTGCCGCACCGGGAGAAGCGGCCACGGTGACGGGCCGCGGACCGCCCGGGCGTGGGGTCTCCCCGGCCGGCACGAGCACCGCCACGCATCCCGCGTCGGCCTCGACGGCCGCCAGCCGCTCGGCCGGCGTCCGCGGGTCCAGCACCACGGCGGCGGCGCCCGTCTCGAAGACCGCGAGCAACGCGACGATCAGCCGGGCCGAGCGCGGCAGCCGCACCGCGACCGTCACCCCAGGAGCGGCCCCGGCCTGACGCAGGTGACCGGCCAACTGTCCTGCCCACGCGCAGAGTTCGCCGTAGGACCAACTCCTGCCGCCCTCTTCGACGACCGCGGTCCGGTCCGGTTCGCGGAGTGCTGCCGCGGCGACGGCACGGTGCACGGGCAGAGGGACACCGGTGTCGCCGACCGGATGGGCGGGCGCCCGCGTCGCTGCTGAAAAGATCATGGACGCCATCCAAGAGCACCGACGTGGCGCCCCGTCCGGGCGCCACCCGGATGGCGCAACCGGACCATCCGATCGGGTGCACAAGATCTTCGCGCCCCCAGCAGCCCGCTAACTCGCCTTTCGAGAGGCCCAGTTCGACGGTATCTACCGGCCAGGGGGCGTACGGCCTCTCCTGTGCGCTCCCGGACCGCCCTGTCGATTCGTCCGCCGTGCCGGACGAAGGCGGTCCGCGTCTGAGCGAGACCGACGCTCAGACCATCACGTGCTTGGGACGGGTGTAGTCGAGGAGGCCCGGAGAGGGAGAGGTCGCTGCCGTAGCCGGAGTGTTTGACTCCGCCGTGCGGCATTTCGGAGACCGTGGTGCCGTGCGTGTTCACCCACACGATCCCGGTGTGCAGGGCCCTGGTCGCCCGCATCGCCCGGTCGTGGTCCCTGGTCCACACCCTCGCGGCCAGTCCGAAGCGGACGTCGTCGGCGAGGCGCAGGGCCTCGGTCTCGTCGGTGAAGGGCTGCACGGTTGCGACGGGTCCGAAGATCTCCTCCTGGACGATCTCGTCGTCCTGGCGGACCCCGGCGACGACGGTGGCGGCGTGGAAGAAGCCGGGCCGGGCGGGCGTGGTGCGCCGGCCACGATCCGGGCGTGGTCGGGCAGTCGGTCGAGCAGGGCGCGGACCGAGGCGAGCTGGGCGGCGTTGTTGAGCGGACCGAGGTCGGTGCCGGGGCACAGTGTGCGGGCGGCGCCGGCGAGGGCGTCCAGGAAGGCGTCGTGAATGCGGGCGTGGACCAGGAAGCGGGTGGGGGCGGTGCAGTGGTCTGCTCGGACTGCAGGATCCCGTCGGAACCGTCTGGCAACGGTGAGGGCGGGCGGACCACTCCGCTTAGCCGTTCCCGTCACGGGTCCCCTTGAGGGCGTCGGAGAGGTGGCCCAAGGTGAGGGGAAGCCCAGGGGCCGTCGCGGAGTGGGCGGCCGGCCGCGGACATGTGAGGAGCTCCCCTTGGTGACGTACCGTCGTGCCGAGTCGGCATGTGCCGGGCCTGCCGATGTGTGGATGCTGGTGCGGCAGCAGCCGACCGCGCTCCGCCGCTGCAGCCGCGATCTGGCGACGGCGTTTGCACAGCGGTACGGCCGCCGTTTCGCCGTATGGCACACGGATGAGTTGCTGTTCGGGGTTCGGGGCGGGCGATTGATGCTCAGTACCCTGGGCGGCACGGCCCTGCCGCCCCCGGCGGTCGTCTGCGTGCGGCACCTGCCGGGGACCATGCGCGACGACCGCGAGGTGACACTCCTGCGGCATCTCGAACGCCTGGGCAGTCGCCTGGTCAACCCTCTGGACGCGCAGCTCACCTGCCGGAACAAGGTGTGGCAGGTGCAGGAGCTCGCTCTGGCCGGGCTGCCGGTGCCGGACACACTCTCCTACGCGACCGCCCCCTTGGAAGGCGTCGTCCGCAGTCCCCACCTGCCCACACCGTCGGTCGTGAAGTCCGTCCGCGGAACCAAGGGCGCTCAGGTGTTCCTCGCCGCCGACTCGCACCTGCTGCACGAGATGGCCGGCAGCCTCGCGCAGACATCGCCGTTCCTGTTCCAAGAGCATGTGGCCCACTCCCACGGTCGTTCCATGCGCGTGGTCGTGGTGGACGACACGGTGGTGGACGCCGTGGTTCACACGTCTCACAACGCTTCTCTCGCCGCCAACATCGCGAAGGGTGGGACCGCCACGAGGTGCGTGGGCCGCCATCCACAGGCAGAACGGTTGGCGCTGGCCGCGGTGCGTGTCCTGGGCCTGGACATCGCCGGGGTCGATCTGCTGTTCACCGCCGAGGGCTCCTACACCATCTGCGAGGTCAACGCAGTCCCGGGCTGGCGCCCGGAGGCGACCGAAGTCATCGCTCCCGCGATCGTGTCCTGCGTCGATGACCGGTTGTCCGCCACGGTGGGCACGGCAACGCCGGCGACCTGAGCCCTGGCCGTCCCGGCGTCACCGCCGCAGTGTCCTCCCTGCCAGCCAGTTGCCCAGGAACTGCGCCAGTTGCACGAGGAGCACGATGGTGAGCACGGCGATCCAGGTCACCGTCCAGTTGAAGCGCTGGTAGCCGTAGGCGATGGCGAAGTTGCCGAGGCCTCCGCCGCCGACCGCGCCGGCGATCGCGGTCGCGTCGACCACGGAGACGAAGACGAAGGTGTAACCGAGGATCAGGGGGCCCAGCGCCTCAGGGATGAGGAGGGTGGTGATGATGCGTGCCGGGCCGGCGCCCATGGACCGGGCCGCCTCGATCACTCCGGCGTCGACGGTGACCAGGTTCTGTTCCACGATGCGGGAGATGCCGAAGGTGGTGGCGACGATCAGCGGGAACGTCGCGGCTGCGGTGCCGATGGTGGTGCCCACCACCCTCAGGGTCAGCGGGCCCACGGCGGTGATGAAGATGATGAAGGGAATGGGTCTGACGAAGTTCACCAGAAGGTTCAGGGCCGTGTAGAGCGGCCTGTTCTCCAGCAGTCCTCCGCGGCGCGTCGTGTAGAGCAGGACGCCGAGGAGCAGGCCGAGGAAGCCGCCGAAGACCATCGTCACGGCGACCATCCACAGGGTCTGGCCCATGGAGGTCGTGAAGACCGGCCAGAGCGTGTCCCAGTCCGTGTTCACGTGAGCACCTCCACCGTGGCCACCGTGCGGAGACGTGCCACTGCCGTTTCGATGTCCCGCTCCACTCCGGACAGTGCGAGCGTGACGGTGCCGAACGAGCGGCCCTGGAGGGTGTCGATCCCGCCGTGCACGATCTCGAAACGGAGGTCGTGCCGCCGTACGGCGTCGGTCAGGACCTGGCCCATCACGGCGTCGCCGTCGACCGTGACGGACACGAGGGAGCCTTCGTACCGCTTCCGGAGCCGTGCCACATCGTCCGCGTCGGGTCGGTTTCTCAGAACCGTCTCCACGAAACGGCGGCCGGTGTCGGTCCGGGGTGCGGAGAAGACGTCGTGGACCGTGCCGACCTCGACGAGCCGGCCGGCGTCCAGTACGGCGACCCGGTCGGCGATGCTCCGCACCACGTCCATCTCGTGGGTGACGACCACGACGGTCACTCCCAGCTCGGAGTTGACGCGCCGGAGCAGCCTCAGGACGTCCTGGGTGGTCTCGGGATCCAGCGCGCTCGTCGACTCGTCGGCCAGGAGGACCGCGGGATTGTTGGCCAGCGCCCGTGCGATGCCGACCCGCTGTTTCTGTCCACCGCTGAGCTGGTCGGGATAGGCCCATGCCTTGTCGGTCAGGCCCACGAAGGCGAGGAGCTCGGCGACTCGGGCCCGCTGTCTCTCCTTGGGCCAGCCCGCGAGCTTCAGAGGGTAGGCCACGTTCCCGAACACCGTTCGGGAGCGGAACAGGTTGAACTGCTGGAAGATCATGCCGATCCGCGAGCGGACGTGGCGGAGGTCCTTCTCACGCCGCTCGGTGATCACCACGCCGTCGACGCTCACCGTGCCCGAGGTGGCCTGTTCGAGTGCGTTGATCAGCCGCACCAGCGTGCTCTTCCCCGCGCCGGAGTGTCCGATGATCGCGAAGATCTCCCCCGCTTCGATCTCCAGGTCGATCGAGTCGAGCGCGGAGACGGTCGTCGATCGTGAGGTGAAGGTCTTGCTGACGTCGCGAAGTTCTATGAGTGGTGCCATGAGTCCCTGTTTCGAGTCGGACCTGGGTACGGCGGGGGCGCCCGCGTGGGGCACCCCCGTCACGTTGCCGTCAGTGCGCCGCGCGCACCGTCTTCTCCAGAGAGGCGAGGATGCGTTCGAGGTCGGCCTGCGGACGCTCCACGGCCACCGCCGTTCCCTTCGAGGCGTCGATCGCCGCCTTCTTCACGGCTTCCTCGTGGTAGAGCTTGGCGATCTTCAGGTAGGTGGGGTCGTTCTTGTCGGCCGCGCGGGCGACGAAGACGTTGATGTACGGCTCGGCCTCGGGCTTCGACGGATCGTCGCCGTACAGGGCCTTCGACGGATCCAGCTCGGCGTCCAGGGCGAAGTTGTTGTTGATCACGGCCGCGTCGACGGACGGCAGCGAGGCGACGGTCTGGGCGGCGTCCACGGGCGTCACCGTGACCTTCGACGTCGCGGTGTCCACGTCCGCGGGCGTCGCGAGCACCGACCCGCCGCCCTTCAGCTTCAGCAGGCCGGCCTGCTGAAGCACGAGGAGCGCCCGAGCCTGGTTGGTCGGGTCGTTGGGGATCGCCACCCGGCCGTGCGCCGGGATGTCCTGCAGCGTCGTGTGCTTCTTCGAGTAGAGGCTCAGGGGCACGACGACGGTCGACCCGATCGGTGTCAGGGTGTCCTTGTCGGCGACGTTGTGGTTCGCGAGGAACAGCAGGTGCTGGAAGAGGTTCAGGTCGATCTGCTTCTGCGACAGCGCCGGATTCGCCTGCGTGTAGTCGGTGAAGTTGACCAGCTCGATGTCGATGCCCTCCTCGGCGGCGCGCCGGGTCAGTACGGGCCAGAAGTCCGAACTCCGGTCGGTCGTGCCGATCTTCACGGTGACGCGCCCGGAGGCGTCGGCCCGCGAGGAGCCACCCGAGAAGTGGGAGATCAGCACGGCCACCGCCGCGATCACGGCCACGGCGGCGATGGAGAGCCAGGTGATCAGACCGTTCCTTCTCTCCGCCGGGTTGTCGGGAAGCTCGGGGACGGAGTCGGGCTCGGTCGGGGTGTTCGTCATGAGGGTTCCTTCTGGTGAATGAGAGGCGTTCGTCCCGTCCGCGACGGGGCGACGGGGCGACGCGGGGATCAGACGAGCTGCGCGGGCCGGCCGGCGGCGGCCGGAAGGTGGTGCGGGAACGCGGCCAGCAGTTCCCTCGTGTAGGGGGCGGCCGGTGAGTCGAAGACGGTGTCCCTCGGACCCACCTCCACCAGCTCGCCCTGCTTCAGGACCGCGACGCGGTCACAGAAGTGCCGCACCACCGCCAGATCGTGGGAGATGAAGAGCAGCGACAGGTCGAGCTCCTCGCGCAGGTCCATCAGGAGGTTCAGGACCTGCGCCTGGACCGACACGTCCAGTGCCGACACCGGCTCGTCGGCGATGACCAGACGCGGCCGGACGGCCAGCGCACGGGCGATGCCGATGCGTTGACGCTGACCGCCGGAGAACTCGTGCGGGTGGCGGGAGAGGTGCGACGGCGACAGGCCCACCTGTTCCAGGAGTTCCGCCGCCCGCTTCCGGCGTTCCGCCCGGTCCAGGACCGTGTGGATGCGCAGGGGCGTGGTGACGATCTGCTCCACCGTGTGGCGCGGGTTCAGCGACGCGTACGGGTCCTGGAAGACCAGTTGGACGTCCCGGCTCAGCTCCCGCCGCAGCCGCGTGTCCGTCGCCGCCCCGGAGACGTCCCGGCCGTCGAAGCGGACCTCCCCGCTCGTGGGACGGCGCAGGCCGGTCAGGGCTCGCGCGAGGGTGGACTTGCCCGAGCCGGACTCGCCCACCAGGCCCAGGGTCTCCCCGCGTGCCACGTGGAGGCTCACGCCCTTCACCGCGGTGTGGGGGCGACCGCGACGGCGGCCCGGGTAGTCCACGCGCAGCTCGCGCACCTCGGCCAGGACTCCGGGATCGGGGGCGGCGCGGAGGCGGGCCTTGGTGCGTGGCTTCGGCTCCGGGTCGTCGACCGTGGGAAGACGCGTGCCGGGAACGGTGTCCAGGGTGGGAGCCGCTCCGATGAGGGCCTTGGTGTAGGAGTGGGCGGGGGCGGCCAGGAGACGTCCGGTGGGGCCTTCCTCGAGTGCCTCGCCGTCGCGCATCACCAGCATGCGGTCGCATGCCCTCGCCACCACGCCCACGTCGTGCGTGATGAGGAGCATGGCCGTCCCGGCCTCCGACTGGAGTTCGCGGATCAGGTCGAGCACCTGGTGCTGGACTCGGGCGTCCAGTGCCGTGGTGGGTTCGTCGGCGATCAGGACGCCCGGGTCGTTGACGAGCGCCATGGCGATGACGACGCGTTGGCGCATGCCGCCCGAGAGCTGGTGGGGGCGGTCCGAGGCGCGAGCGGCCGGGATGCCCACCCGTTCCAGCATCGCCGCCGCCCGTTCCGACGCCTCCTTGCGGCCGGCCTGTGGGTGGTGGACGCGGTACGCCTCCGCCACCTGTGCGCCGATCGTGTGGTAAGGCGACAGCGCGTCCAGGGCGTCCTGGAAGACCATCGCGACCCGGGAGCCCCTGATCCGCTTCAGGGCGGGTTCGGGTGCGCCGACCAGTTCGAAGCCGTCGCCACCGAGTCGGACGCTGCCCCGGACGAGGGTGCGCGCCGGGTCGTGGAGGGCCAGGGCGGCCAGGCCGATCGTCGACTTGCCCGAGCCCGACTCCCCGACGAGGCCCAGGACTTCGCCCGGTGCCACGTCGAAGGAGACGTCCCGGACGGCCGCGACCGGGCCGTGCGGCGTCCGGAAGGTGACCGCCAGGTCGCGGACGCTCAATGCGGGTCGATCGCTCATGCGAGCCTCACTCGGGGATCCAGCCAGGCCACCACCAGGTCGGCCACGGCCACGAACACGACGACGAAGAACGCGGCGACGAGGACGGTGCCGACGACCGTGGGCAGGTCGTTGCCGGTCACCGCGTCCACGGCCAGCTTTCCGACGCCGCCGAGACCGAACACGGTCTCCGTGATGAACGCGCCTCCGAGCAACGCCCCGACCTCCAGGCCGAGCAGCTGCACCAGCGGGCCGGCCGCTCCGCGCGCCGTGTACCTGAGGTGGGTGCGCAGGGTGCCCAGGCCCTTGGCGCGAGCCGTGCGGACGTACCCGTGATGCATGGTCTCCAGCATCTGTGCGCGGGTCAGCCGGGCGTAGACGGCGGCGTTGACGAAGCCGAGGACCAGCCACGGCAGGACCAGGCCCAGGGCCCACCGGCCGGGTCCGTCGGCGAAGGGGACGTAGCGCGGGGGTGCGAACAGGCCCGTGGAGTAGACGAGCACGAACAGGACCACGTAGCCGAGGAAGTAGATCTGGACGCTGGCGCCCAGCAGGTTGAAGCCGGACAGCAGACGATCGGTCGCCGTGCCCCGGCGCAGCGCCGCGGCCAGGCCCGAGCCGACGCCGAGGACCAGGATCACCGCGAGGGCCCCGACGGCGATCGAGACGGTCACCGGGAGACGGTCCTGGATGGCGGCGAGGACGGGCTGGTGGAGGGTGTAGGAGTAGCCGAGGCAGGGGGCGGGGCAGGGGATCGGGGTGCCGTCGACGTCCGTGATGGTGCGGCCGGTGACGATGCCGCCGACGTAGTCGGTGAACTGGGAGACGATCGGCTGGTCGAGTCCCATGCTCGTGCGGACGGCCGCGAGCTGCGCGGAGGTGCACCTGGGGCCACAGGCGATCAGGGCAGGGTCGGAGGGGGCGGCGTGGAAGAGCCCGAAGGCCGTGGCGGTGATCGCGAAGAGCACCGCCACGGCCTGCGCGACCCTCTTGATGAGGTAACGGGTCATGGTCGCAGGAGGTCAGGAGTTCTTGACGTACACGTTGGCCAGGGCCGTGACGCCGTAGATCGGGTGGATGGCGGCGCCTCCGATCTTCTCGCCGCGGAACTGGGAGACGCTCTTGTAGAGGAAGGGCACCAGGGGGACGTCCTTCATGACCGTCGTCTCCAGGGCGATCAGCTCCTCGGCCTTCTTCTGGGCGTCACCGATCCGCGCGATGCGGGCCAGCTCCGCGTCCACCTGCGGGTTCGCGTACCGGATGGTGTTGGACACCGCGTCCAGGTGGCTCTCGTAGCCGAGGGGAAGCAGGGTCGACGGGGTGGGCCAGTCCACGGAGTTGGTGGACAGGAACAGGTCGTACGGGCTGTCCTCGCCGCCGAAGATCTGGTCGTTGAACGCGCCAGGCTGAAGGCCCTTCAGCACGAGCGTGATCCCGGCCTTGGCGAAGGCGTCGGCGAGGACCTGGGCGACCTGGTCGTCCGCCGGGCTCTCGGTGGGGTACGCGTACGTCAGCTTGGTGACCTTCGTCTTCGCCCTGGCCAGGTGTTCCTTGGCCTTCGTGATGTCGCCGGCGGGGGAGACGGGGTAGAGGTCGTACTTCTTCCAGCCGACGACGGCCGGCGAGGAGAGGGTGGTCGCGAAGTCGCCGGCGTAACGGCCGCCGAGGACCTGGCGGGCCTGCTCGCGCGGGAAGAGGTAGTGGATGGCCTTGCGGACCTCGGGATCGCTGACCCGGTCGTTCCTGATGTACAGGTCCTGGGTGTAGGCGCCCTTGCTGCCGGAGACGACCAGCTTGCGCTTGGCGGGGTCGCGTTCGACCGTCGAGATCAGCTCCGGCGGCAGTTGGTCCTTGGTGGTGAGCGTGGTCGCACCGGCGCCCTGGCCGGTGAACACCTCCTGGGCGGTGTTGAGGGCCTCCTTGCCGAAGGTGAACTCGAAGCGGTCCGGGTAGGCGTGTCGGATCGAGTCCGTCTCCGGCTTCCAGTACGGGTTGCGCTCCAGGGTGAGGCTCTGGTTCTGCCTGTGCTCGACGATCTTGTACGGCCCGGTGGCGAAGGGCTTCACGTCGTAGCCGGTGCCCGTGTCCTTGTCCTCGCGGACCGGTGAGGAGGAGGACTGGGCGGCCATGTACGGCACGTCGGACTGCGGCTGGGGGAAGTGGAAGACGACGGTCTTGTCGTCGGGCGTCTCGATCGCCTTGAGATCGCCGTCCTTCTTGGGACCGCCGTACTTCTTCACCGCCTCGGTGAGGTCCTTGGTGCCGGTGAGCCACGGCTGCCAGTAGGAGGGGCCGACCTCGAAGCCGGGCGCGAAGGTGCGCTCGATGCCGTACTTGACCTGCTGCGCGGTGACGGGCTTGCCGTCCTCCCAGGCGATGCCGTCCTTCAGGTGGTACGTCCAGGTGCGGCCTCCGTCGGAGGAGGTGCCGGTGTCGGTCGCGAGGTCGCCGACCAGCCGGGGCCTGCCGTCGACGATCTGGTACTGCGTCAGCTGCCGGCCCCACAGCAGGGAGGTGCTGTACCGCTCGCCGGCGTAGATCTTCTGCGGGTCGAGGTGCGGGAAGTCCGCCTGGTTGGCGACGGTGACGGTGCCGCCCTTGCGGGCGCCGGGGATCTCGGGGGCGGGGCCCTGGCTGTCCTTGGCGGTGCCGAGGGTGGTGGTCAGCCGCTGGCCGCTCTTGGCGGCGGTGCTGTTTCTGCCCTGCCCGGCGCCTGTGCCCGTGCCCGCACCCGCGGAGCAGGAGCACAGCAGCAGGGCGGCGGTGGTGGCGAGAACCGGTACGGCTGCGGCGCGCAGGGTGATTGCGGGCATGACGAACTCCAGTGTGTGGTGCGGGTGTTGCAGATGAGGGTGAGAGAAGGTGCGTGGCTCAGCGGATGGTGTGCGGGTCGAGCGCGTCCCGCACGGCGTCGCCGAGGAGGTTGAAGGCGAGGACGAAGACGAGGAGCGAGGCGCCGGGGAAGACCATGTAGGTGGGGTCGTCGTAGAAGACGTCGGCGCCCCGGGAGATCATGCGGCCCCAGTCGGGGATGGGCTCGTTGATCCCGACCCCGAGGAAGGACAGCGCGGCCTCGGTGGTGACGATCGCGGGCACGGTGAGAGTGATGTGCACGAGGACCGGCGCCCAGACGTTCGGCAGCAGCTCGCGGAAGACGATGTGCCGTCGGCTCGCGCCGAGGGCACGGGCCGCCTCGACGAACTCCCGCTCGCGCAGGGACCGTACGACGGTGCGCAGCACCATCGCGAGCGGCACCCAGCCGAAGGCCGAGAAGACCAGGACGAGAACGGTGAACTGCATCCAGGCGGGCTCGTTCTCGTCGGGCGCGACGAAGCGGGTCTGGATGACCGGGCCCAGCGTGAGCAGGAACAGCAGGCTCGGGAAGGCGAGCAGGACGTTGCACACGAAGGTGAACACCCGGTCGGCGAGCCCGCTGAGATAACCCACGGCCACTCCGACGACAACGCCGATGACGGCCACGACGGTGGCCGATGTGAAGGCGATCAGCAGCGAGGTGCGGATGCCGTACAGAAGTTGGGCGAGGACGTCACGCCCGAGGCCGGGCTCGATGCCGAACCAGTACTCCGCCGAGATGCCGCCGTTGGGCAGCAGGGGCAGGCCCTCCGGACTCAGCAGGCCGGCCCCGTTCTGGCCGTAGTGCTCGGTCGGGTTCTTGCCGTAGAGGGCGGTGATCAGAGGCGCCGCGAGGGCGAGGAGCACGAAGAACCCGACGACGTGGAACGAGACGATCCCGACCCGATCACGCCGGAACGCGTCCACCACCGATACCACTGCCACGCTGCCGCACTCCCGCTCGTTCGGGGCGCGCCGACTGTGGAGGAGCGCCCTGGATCACGTCGGAGACGGGGTCACCGCTCCGGACATCGAGCATTAGATCGAAAGATCGAGACGGTCGCAACGCGTCAGATTCGAAGGTTAATCAGGGCCATTTCCTTGGATGTCTAGAGTGTTTCCCTGTTCATGTCTTCGCAATGAAAATGCCCACCAACTACCGCGAATCACCTGAAGGGGAGAGACGGGCATCACAGTCCGATTCCCTTACGGGGGGCTCCGCGGTGCACCTGGCGCGGCGGGTGCGCCCCGCCGGTCTTCTTTCGCCCGCGTTTCGGAATTCCGTGCCGGCGTGTCGCCGTGTGTCGTGGGCTCGTCCTTCTCGTGAAGAGACGGGCGGCAAATCCGTCACGACCGGTCCAATCACCTTATGTCTCACGTGACATGTGCGCGACGGGCTGCGAATGTCCCTGCCCATCACGGCAGTCCGCCTTGAACGGGTGGGCGGCGATCCCGCCCAACTCCCCATGAACCCCTGGAGAAACCACATGTCTTCGCTTTCCTCCGCCGGTGGCACGGCACGGCGACTCGCCCTCACCTCCGGCGCCGTCGTCCTCACCGGCACCCTGATCGCGGCCGGTGCCGCCACCGCGTCGGCGGGTGCCGCTCCGGAGCCCCACGACGGGGCCTCCGTCACGGCCACCGCCTCGTCGCTCGGTCTCGGAGCCAAGGAGGAGCTGGTCGTCAAGGACGTCGTCAAGGACGCCGACGGCACGGTCCACACGCGCTACGAGCGCACCTACGCCGGCCTTCCCGTCCTCGGCGGCGACCTCGTCGTCCACCGCGCCCCCGACGGCACCGTCAAGGACGTCACCAAGGCCGTCAAGGCGGCCGTCAAGGTCCCCTCCCTCACCCCGAAGCTCACTCCGACCGCCGCCAAGTCCGCCGCGGTCAAGGCCGCCAAGGCCGCACGAGCCACGGACGCCGCCACCGACGACGCCCCCCGCAAGGTCATCTGGGCCGCTGACGGCAAGCCCGTCCTCGCCTACGAGACCGTCGTCAGCGGTATCCAGGAGGACGGCGTCACGCCGAGCCTGCTGCGCGTCGTCACCGACGCGAACACCGGCAAGAAGCTGTACGAGCAGCAGCTGATCGACGACATAGCCGGCGGCATCACCGCCAAGGCCGGCTCCGCGACCGCCAAGCCGGGCAGCCCCCAGGTCGGCGCGGCCGGCACCGGAGTCAGCCAGTACAGCGGCACCGTCGCGCTCAACTCCACCACGTCGTCGAAGGGCTTCGACCTCGTCGACACCGTGCGCGGCGGCGCCAGTGTCGTCGACCTCCAGCACCGTACGGGCGGCAAGGGCGTCCTGTTCACCGACGCGGACAACGCGTGGGGCGACGGCACCCCCGGCAACAACCAGACCGCCGCCGTCGACGCCGCCTACGGCGCCGCCAAGACCTGGGACTTCTACAAGGACGTCCTGCACCGCAACGGCATCAAGAACGACGGCCGCGCCCCGGTCTCCCGGGTCCACTACGGCAACGCCTACCAGAACGCCTTCTGGAACGACCAGTCCTTCACCATCACCTACGGCGACGGCGCGAACAACCAGCACCCGCTGACGCAGCTCGACGTCGCCGGCCACGAGTTCAGCCACGGCGTCACCTCCGCCACCGCGAACCTGACCTACTCCGGCGAGTCCGGAGGCCTGAACGAGGCCACCTCGGACATCTTCGGCACCGCGGTGGAGTGGAACGCGAACAACGCCCAGGACCCGGGCGACTACCTGCTCGGCGAGAAGATCGACATCTTCGGCAACGGCAAGCCGCTGCGCTACCAGGACCAGCCCAGCAAGGACGGCCGCGGCTCGGCCGACTACTGGAGTGCCGGCGTCGGCAACCTCAACGTGCACTACTCCTCCGGTGTCGCCAACCACTTCTTCTACCTGCTGTCCGAGGGCAGCGGCGCCAAGGACATCAACGGCGTGCACTACGACAGCCCGACCGTGGACGGCTCCACGGTCACCGGCATCGGCCGCGACAAGGCGGTGCAGATCTGGTACAAGGCGCTGACCGCGTACTTCACCTCCACCACCGACTACCACGGTGCCCGTGAGGGCACCCTGAAGGCGGCCGCCGACCTCTACGGCGCGGGCAGCGCCGAGGTCCGGGCCGTGGACGCCGCCTGGGCGGGGGTGAACGTCAAGGCCTGACCCGTACGGCGCTGAACGCGGGTGGGTGAGGGGCGGTGGCCGGGTTGCCGGCCACCGCCCCGCGCGCCGACCGACGTCGGGCCGGCCCAAGACCCCGATCAGCCGTGACCTGGATGCGCCCGGTGCCGCTCTACAGGAGTGGCTGGGCGGGTGCCGGGCCGAGGGTGGTGGTGCCGGCGGTGCGGTGACCGAGGCCCGTGCGGTACGCGTCGAGGGCCGCCTCCACCCGGCCGGTGCGGCGCAGCAAGTCGCCGAGGAGCCGGCACAGGTCGGCGAGGTCGCCCGCGGCGCCCGCCCGCTCCAGGAGGCCCAGTGCGCGGACGTAGTGCTGCTCGGCCGCCTCGGTGTCGTGGGCGTCCTCGGCGATGATGCCCAGCAGCCGGTGGGCGGCGGCCGAGTGGACCGCGCCGCGTTCCGGGGAGAGGCTCCCGAGCACCCCTCGGAGGAGGTCCGACGCCTTCTCGGACTCGCCGCGCCGGTGCAGCACGTCGGCGAGTTCGACGGCGACCTGACTGCTGTAGAGGGTGGCGCGGTGGGAGTCGAGCATGGCCAGGGCGGCGCGCAACTCCTCCTCGGCGCGCGCGAGTTCGCCGTTCTGTGCGTACACGTACCCGCGCATCCAGCGGCAGTTGGCGAGCTCCGTACGGATCTTCAGCTGGTGGTACATCTCGGCGGCCTTGGCGAGTGAGGCGTCTGCCTCGGCGATCCTGCCCTCGGCGAGCAGGGTGCGGGCCACCGAGCGGTGCATCCGGGCGATCAGCGCCGGGTCGCCGGCCTGGGGGGCGAGGGCGAGGGCCAGTTCCGCGGCCTGGGCGGCGCGGGCCTGCGCGCCCATGTCCATGTAGGGGCTGATCAGGGCGGTGTGCAGCAGGAGCAGGGCGTCGGGGTCATGCAGTCCGGCGAGGTTGATCTCGTCGAGCGTGGACTCCAGGAGGTAGACGGCATAGCGGAGTTCGCCGGCCAGGTAGTGGGTGACGGCGCGGCCGCGTCGGGCCGGGACGCGGGCGGGCAGCGAGGCCTCGGCCAGGGCGTGTTCGGCGTGCTCGAAGTGTTCGCGGGCGGCCGTGAGGTCGCCGGTGTCGAGACGGCATTCGCCGAGTCCGAGCAGCGCGGTGGCCTGTTCGTCGACGAGTCCGTGCGCCACGGCCTCCGCGAGCAGTTCGGCGTACTGGAGGGCGGCCTGTTCGGCCTCGCCGTCGGCGAGGACGCGTTGCGCCTCGGTGAGCCGGAGTCGCAGGTCGGTGGCGAGGTGGGCGGACCGTCCGGTGGCGAGTTCCTCGAAGGCGACGCCGAGCCGGTCGGCAAGATGGTGCAGCGCCTCGTCGGAGGGGCGTACCCGGCCGGCCTCCAGGGTGGAGACGTAGGCGGGCGTGTAGGAGGGCTCGGCCAGCTGTCGCTGTGTCAGCCCCCGTTCGCGCCTCAGCCGTTGCACTCTGCGGCCGATGATCTCGGGGTCGTCCCGCTTCGCCATGTGCTCCATCATGCCAGTGCCTCCCCCTGTCATCGCCGGTGAGAGCGCTGCCGTGACGGTTCCACGCCGCTCACCCACCTTGCTCGTTCCGCCCGGGGCCTTGTGTCCCCGACTCTCAACCCCCTAGCTTAAGCGGCCAGTTAAGTGGATTTACATCGTGGCTTGAGAGAGGTCGTCGTGCCCAGACACGGATCTACCCGCACCCGCTGGATCGTCTCCGTCGGCGCCGCTGTCACAGCCGCCGCCCTGCTGGCCGGCGCGAGCGCGTCCGCCGCGGAGCCCGTCTCCGTCGCCGGCTCCGGCCCGGTGGCGACGCACGAGGTCGAGTACTTCGACGGCCCCGGAGCCGAACCCCGACACAAGAGGGTTCCGGCCCAGGCCCCGGCGAGGATCACCGGTCACCGGTCGGCGACCGCGCCCGCCCCGACCGCTGCCGCGGTCACGCCCGTTCAGGAGACCGGACCGGTCTCCGGGCGGCTCGACCTGGTCGTCATGGGCGACGGCTACACCGCCGGGCAGCAGGCCGACTTCCACGCGGACGCGCAGGCCACGGTCGACGCGGTCTTCGCCATCGAGCCGTACGCCAGTTACCGTGGCCTGTTCAACATCTGGCTGGTGGACGCCGCCTCCGCCGAGACCGGCGTCTCCGGCGACCCGACCGCAGGGGTCGTGAAGAACACGGCCCTCAGCTCCTACTTCTTCTGCGAGGACACGGAGCGGCTCCTCTGCCTCGACACGTCGAAGGTCACCGCCTACGCCGACCAGGCGCCCGCCTCCGACATCGTCTTCGTCATCGCCAACTCGACCAAGTACGGCGGCGCGGGCTACAGCTTCTCCACCCCGCCGGCCGGGGCGTCGTACCACGGCATCGCGACCATGTCCTCCGACAACCCGCAGTCGTACCTCATAGGCGCCCACGAACTCGGCCACTCGATAGGCCTGCTGGCAGACGAGTATCAGTACGCCGGCTACGGCGCCTACCCGTACCCCTCGTCCGACAGTGCCAACATCTCCGTCACCGCCAACCTCGGCACGAGCAAGTGGTACCGCTGGCTGGGCGAGCAGGACCCGACCGGCTCCGTGATCGGCACCTACGAGGGCGGCGACTACTACGAGACGGGCGTCTACCGCCCGACCAGCACCTCTCTCATGCGGACCCTGGCCTCCGCGCAGTTCAACCACGTCGGACGCGAGGCGATGATCAAGGGCTTCTACACCTACGCGGACGCCTTGACCTCGACCGTTCCGACCGGGACTCGGGTCCGCGCGTCCCAGGCCCTCAGCGTCCAGCTCGCCTCGGTGTCCGGCCTGGCGAGTCCGCTCCTGACCTGGTACGTCGATGGGAAGCAGGTCACCTGGGCCACCGGCGACCTGTCGGTGACCCCTGCCGAACTCGGCGCGGTCCGCAGCGGCCAGCGGGTCACCGCCACGGTCACCGACACCACGGAGGCCGTCCGCGACCCCCAGGTCCGCGCGGCGACGGGCAACTCGCTGACCTGGCGTGTGCGCTGACGATCACTGACGGCTGCGGCCGGGCGCGAGAGCCCGGCCGCCCTCACAGGCGCGGAAGATTGCCGACATGACCGAAGAGGACGTCACCGCGCCTCCGTCGCATCCGGCAGCGGGTCCGACGGCCTGACGTCGAGGGTTACTGGATCAGGTCGGCGTGCGGATGAGCCGGAGAGGTCGGGCAGACGTAGAGTTGCAGATGGTTGCCCCTGGAAACCTGGACCCTGGGCGAGTTCTCCACGCCGGCCCGGGGAATGCCGGCAAGGGCCTGGTCCTCGTACGGGATCCAACCGCGATTGCTGCTGTCCCATTCGTTCGAGGCGACGGTGAGCAACGGGTCCATCTTCGTGCCACACACGGCGCAGAGCTGGGCGACGGGATCGGTCAGGCCCCAGGGGGGCCAGCCGCCGACCTTCCAGCCGGGGGCCACGGACAACTCGCGCGTGTAGAAGGCTTCGGGGTAGGGGGCGTAGGTGCTGTCCACGTCGCTTCCGGCTGCCTGCCACCTGCTCCAGTCCCCCAGCTGCTGCCGCACACCCTCGGTCAGCTCCAGCAGGTTGGGGTACTCGGTGATCTGTTCGGGAGCGAGCTCGCACGGCTCTGGAACGTACTCGTCGTACTCCACCGCGCATGTCTTCGGTGGTGTGACGAGGGCGTCGGTGACTTCGGTGGAGGAGCGCCAGAACAGCGCGGTCGGCGGCTTGTGTTCCGGCGGGTGCTCGCAGGGGCACCACAGCACCTGGAGCAGATCGGCCTGCCCCGGCGGTCGCAGCAGGGGCACGTCGCGCACATACAGCTGAACCAGGGGCAGCATGGCGTTCGGTCCCTCGTGCCACCCTTCGAACCAGTCGTCAACCCGGCCGTCGTGCCACTCGTGCCCCTCGCGGCAGTACGGCCACGGTTCGTCGGCGGGCCACAGCAGTGGCCCGCCGATCGAGCTGTCGTGCGGTGTCGGAGACCCGGGGCGGGGGTGCAGACGGGTCGCCGTGCGTGCCAGCGGGACCAGTGAGGGGAAGACCGCGGCGACGTCGACCGTGCGCGGCGGGGTGGTACGGCTCATTCGTGCTCCCGATGGCGGTGATGCGGGGCCGGCTAGTTTCCGAGGTCCAGCAGACCGGTGTTGCCCTTGGTGTTGGTGATGTAGATGTCAGGGAACAGCGGCTGCGAGGATCCGTCCGCGCGCTCGACACGGGCGGTCATGGTGACCCCCTGGGGAATGGTGCTTGTGCTGTCCCGATAGTCGGGCGTCACCTGGTAGAAGACGGCGTCGTTCGGCCCGAGGATTCCGCCGTCCTTCGGCTCCTTCACGGCCTTTTGCGTGACGGCTTCGTACGTTCGCATACTGGGTGTTCCGGTGTTCATCCCCGATTGCCAGCAGGGGACGAGATTGTCCGGACCGCCATCGCCGGTTCCACCCTTTCCGCCGAGAATGTTGGCGATGAGGTGGCACCGAGCCAGCTGCGTCCCCGGGGAGTTGATCCGGGCGAACTCCTGTGCGTCCTGCCAGCCGGTGATGTCCCCCGCTGCGGGAGAGCCGTCGCCGGTCACCACACCCAGGCAGGCCTGTGCCATGGCCGCCCGAGTGCCGGGAGGACCGGGCGGGGTGGTGGTCTTGTTGACCTGCGGGACCGAATGTGTCGTGTTTGTGATCCATCCGTTGCCCGACGGCAGCGCTCCGGCCGGGGCATTGTTCAGACAGGCGGCCTGCGGCTCGGCAGTCGAACCCGTGATGTCGACTTTGAACTGCTCCGCTTCCAGCACGCGCTGGTTTGCGTAACCCTCGGCGAGCCGGCTCGCAGCAGCCTGCTTGTCCGCGGCCGGGACGTGGGCACGCATGCAAGGCGCGTTCGCATCTCCCTTGAGCTGGTAGACATCCCACCCGCCCGTGCTGTAGTTGGGGATGATCTCGGCGCAGAGAGCGCCGTCTGCTCCGCCCTCATGGGTGGCCGCGAAAGGGAAGGTGTCACAGGTGTCGGTCGCGACGATGTCCGTGCGGGCTTGGAAGGACCCGCAGGTTCGCGCGGCTCGGGCATCCGCGTCGTTCTTCGCCCGGGTCAGCGGCTTGGCGCGTCCCCAGCCGTCGGCGAGCTCGTTCTGTGCCCACAGGTAGCCGGCCGCCGCGGCGCCCGCACCCGGCGCGCTCGGTGAATCGCTCATCCTGACGACCGGCATGACGCCGGGCACGACACAGCCGGCGGCGGGCGTGCTCGTGGGGCTGGTGGTGTCCCGGACGGCGTCGTCGCAGCGGATCTTCTCCGGGTTGCTCCACGAGGCGTTCGGGTCCGTGACCTGGGTACCGGGAGCGGTCACGTACATCTCGTACGACGTGGTGAAGTCGACCTTCGTTCCGGCGGCCGGGCTGGAGGCGTAGGACACGTTGCCGCTGGCGACCTTGCCCTTGATCAGGGTCCCGGTCGCCCCGACCCACGGAGCGGTTCTGGTCACCGTGCAGCCGGCCGTGCACAGGGCCCTGAACTTCACGTTCAAGGTGGTCACCGCCCCGGTCGCCTCCGTCATCGTGACCGTGACCAGTTCGTTCCACTTGGTGTCCGTGGCCGACAGGACGGCGCTGCTCGACACGTTGAGCGTTCCGGTGCCGATCGGCTTTCCGTTGCTGTCCTTCAGCGTGTACAGCACGGTCAGGCCGTACACGCAGTATCCGAAGCGGCCGTACCACCACGTGCCCGGGTCCGTGATCGTGCACGAGCCGGAGTCGGCGGCGGACGGTTGCACGGCGAAGGCCCGGGGCCCGCTCAGGGGCGCCGATGCGGTGCTCGTGGTGACGCAGGCCTGTACAGCGCCCGCCTTGCGCTCACGGGATCCCGCCGGCGTGGGCTCGCAGTTCTCCTTGGAGCTCGCCTTGACAGGGCGGGTCTTGGCCGGAGCGGGAAGGGGAGGCCGATCGCTCGAGGCGATTCTGCCGGTCTTGCGGAGGGGTAAGTCCTTTGGCTGGTCCAAGGGCGCCTTGCCGGCACTGTTCCGGGCCGGGGAGGTCGAGGAATGGGGCTGAAAGGTGTGGCCGCTGCCGGCAGCAGCGGTCCCGGTCGCTGTGGCAGTGAGACTCAGAACGAGGAGGAGGCTGAAAGATATTCGTCTCATGCGCGAGGGCATCATTTCTTCTCTCGGTGGGAGATCACTCCAGCGCCACCTGATCGGCCGCGCGATCAGGTGGCGCTGAACAGCCTTTTGGTACGGGGGAATTCCCTCAGCTGTCGTCGTCCGGCACGACGCGAGACGTCATCCGGATCCGAGCGGGAACGGGCTAGCTGATGGACTGGATGGTGCCCCAGCCGCCGCTGCCGACCTCGATGCTGGGGCCGTCGATCGGGCCGTGGATGTCGGCCCCGCCCTTGTAGAACTTCAGGGTGCCGTCGCCGGCGGTCGCCCACAGGTCAGCGACGCCGTTGCGGTCCGCGTCGGCGGCTCCGGCGACCAGCGGCCGGTTGGTGACGGTGTAGCCGCGGCCGAACTCGGTGCGGTCGCTGAACGTGCCGTTGGCCTGACCGAGGTAGCTGTAGAAGATGCCGTCGCGGGTGTCACGGGCGAGGAGATCGACGCGGCCGTCCTTGTCGGCGTCACCGGGAGCGGTCAGCGTCATGACGTTCCAGCCGCCGGTGCCGATGAGCAGCGGTGCGCTCACGGACGGGGTGGGCGCGCTGGTGCCGGCGTATCGGTACAGCTTGTCGTCGTAGGTGGCCAAGAGGTCCGGCTGGCCGTCGAGGGTGGTGTCGCCGATGGCGACGATGCGGGCGGTGGTGGGCAGCGAGCCGATCTTGATCGGTGCCGCGAGCGTGCCGTCGCCACGGTTGGGGTAGACGCGCAGCTCGCCGCCGACGACGGCAACGATGTCCTCCATGCCGTCACCGGTCCAGTCGCCGCGGTGGGTCACCGAGGCTCCGCCCCACCCTCCGGAGCCGATCTGGATCCGGGCGCCCAGCGCGCCGGTGCCGGTGCCCGGGTAGAGGAAGAGCTTCCCGGTGTCCTCGACCGCGACGAGATCGGGCTTGTTGTCGCCGTTCATGTCACCGGCGACGGGGGTGACGTTGCGGGTGATCCAGGTGCGTATGTCGTCGACGCGCGTGGCGACGGCGCCGGTACGGGTCTCGGTGGCGGGGGTGCCCAGGCAGCCGCCCTGCCAGGACCTGCTGGCGACCGCGACGAGCTCCTGGGTCTGGCCGTTGGTGCGCACGATCGGGCCACCGGCGTCGCCCTTGCAGATCGCGGCGTCGCCGTCCGACGTAAGGGCGATGTTCGCGGAGCTGTCACCAGTGGCGGTGAACGCTCCGGTGTGCAGGGTGTCGGGGACCCAGGTGGTCTTCGTCTGGCCGAAGCCGGCCGCCGTGACGGCCTGGCCGGACGTGACCGGGGCGGCGGCCAGGGCGAGGGGCTTCACGCCTGCCACGCCGGCGTTCAGCTTGACCAGGACGAGGTCGCGGTCAGGGTGCGGGACGAGCTCCACGGCGCTGCGCACGGCGCCGGTCGTGGTCTGGGCCAGGTTGGTGCGTCCGACGGTGACCGTGGTGGCGACGGCCGGCTTGCCGGCTGCGGGCTTGCCGTCGGCGGCGAAGCAGGAGGCCGCGGTCAGGACCCAGCGCTGGGAGACGAGCGTCCCGGTGCAGGCGCGCTCGGAGTCGCCTACGAGGATGCGGGTGGTGAAGTTGTAGGCCGCCGTGGCGTCGGGACCCTGCAAGGCCTGGGAAGGGGACGCGATGAGGCTCAGGCCGATGGCGCCGAAGGCGACGGCGGCGGAGACCTGGGCGCGTCTCGTGAACTGTGACATGTTTTCTCTCCGAAAGGATGCTGGGAGGGTTGAGCCAGGCCCGCGTTCAGGCGCGAGCAAGGGTCGGGGGGGCCCGACCGAGGCGGAGCCGGGAGCGCGAGCTCAGTGGCCGGCGCGCGGAGTCATCGGCGGACGAACTCGGTGAGGACCGGGGACACGACGTCTTCGAAGACCTCCCCGGCCTTCTTCGCGACGGACTTCACCGCCGGGGCGACGACTCCGCCACCTCCGCGGGTGAGGAGGTTGAGCGCGAATCCTCCGGCGGAGTTCAGGAACTCGCTGCTGGTGAAGCCGTACTCGATGCCGGTGGCGACGACGCTGATGCCGCCGGCCACGAGGGAGACGCCGGCGAGGACGGCGCCGATGGTGAGGGTGATCGGCGCGGCCGGGAGGAAGAGGGAGGCGACGCCGAAGCCGGCCGCGAGGAGCCCGGTGGCCGTGCCGACCTTTCCGGCGGTGTCAGCCCACCACTTCGCGTCCTCCCACCACTGCTCCTCCTCGGTCTGCGATCCGTTCGGATTGACCTGGTCGTTCTGAGGAGCGTCGGACGGGTTGGTCTGGGTGTCCCGGTCCCTCTTCGCCTGTTCGGCGGCCCGCGCCGCCGCTTCCGCGACCTCCTGGGCGCGCATGTTCAGCGCGATCTGCCGGGCCTGACTCGCCGCGTTGGCGGCTTCGTTGGCGTTCTGGCCCGCCGTCACGGCAGCGTTGTGCGCGCCGGCCGCCGAACCGCGGGCCTGCGCGGACGACGCCACCGCGCTGCGCGCGGCGTCGATGGCTCGGTTGGCGGAGTAGTTCGCCGCGCGGGAGGCGCCTCGTGCGGTGGTGGCGGCGGTCTTGGCCTTGGCCGCGGACGCCTGCGCGTCGGCGGCCGACTTGTCCGCGGCGTCGGCGTTGGCCTTGGCCTGGCCGGCGTAGGCGGAGGCATCCTGGCTCGCGGTGACGGCCTTCGCCGCCCATGTCTGGGCCTCCTGCCCGGCCTTGCGGGCATCCGCGGCGACCTCGGAGGCGAGGGCCGCGTCCCGCTGGGCCTCAAGCGCGACCTTGTAGGCGGCGGCTATGGCGCCCTTCATGGCCGACTGGTGGCTCAGGGAGTCGTGGTCGAGCTGAGCGGCCTTGTGCTGAAGGACGTCGACCAACACGCGCTTCATCCAGCCGGGCCCCTCCAGTGCGACCTCGGAGTAGGACCGGGTGTAGGGGCCGCCGGTGGTGAGCAGGTTGGTGGCAGTGACGGCGTCGTCCTCTCGCACCGCAGTTTCCAGCTCGGTGTCGAAGAACTTCTGCAGTGACTGCGGGGTGTTGGAGTTGAGGGCGTCGTTGCCTGCGCGGGCTACGGCCTTTCCCGGCTTGGCGTTCAGGATCCGGAAGATGTTGATTCGGTTCTCGGTCGCCCGGGCCCTCAGCACGCCGGACGTGTTGAAGTCGCCGACCGCCTGCGCACTGCCGTTGGCCAGCGCCGCGGCGGCCGCGGCGGCGACCGTGGGGTCGGAGACCTGGGCGATGTACAGGGCGGTCTCACGGTCGTCCTGTGCCTCGGCGAGCGAGCGGTCGAGGTCGATCCAGGAGCAGACGTCCCAGTCGCTGCCCGAGAGCGCGAACTGCGCCGCCTCACGGGTCCAGGTGCCCTTCGAGTCGAGCAGGGCGATGGCGGCCTTGCGGCCGAGCGTGGCGGCGAGGCTCATGTCGCTGCCGTTCAGTGCCTGCTCCGCCTGGCTGATCAGATCCCTGGTGGCCGCCTCCATCTGCTGCTGCTGGGCTCGCCTGCCCGCGGCGGCAGCCCGGTCAACGGCGTCCGCCCTGGCCAGCGCGGCAGCCTCCTCGACGGCCTGCTTCTTGTCCGCCTCCAGGTTCGCGAACTCGGCCTCGCGGGCCTTCTGCTCCACCTTCTCGGCGTCCATGACGGCCTTGGTGGCCGCGTCCGCCGCCTTCACCGCCTCAGCGGCGAAGGCGGTGGACTTGTTGGCGAAGTCGATGGCCTGTCCCGCGTACCTGACCGCGTCCTCGGCTGCTGCTGCTGCGTTCTCCGCGTGATCGGCCGCCGCGTTCGCGGCGTCACGTGAGGCGCGCGCCGACGCGGCGGCGGTGGTGGCCAGGCTCTGGGCCGCGACTGCGGCGTCGGTCGCCTGCTGAGCGGCGGTGCCGGCCAGCTGCGCCTGCTGCTTCGCCTCCGCTGCCTGCCCCTGAGCCGCGCCGGCCGCCGCGGCGGCCTGGGCGGAGGCGGAGGCGGCGGCGGCCGCGTTGCGAGCGGCCGCGGCGGCCGCCGCACCCGCGCTGGCCGACTGCTGGGAGGCGACGGCGGCCTGGTCCGCGGCCGCGGCGGAGTTGCGCGCCTGGGCGGCCGCGTTGCGGGCCGCCACCGCGGCGTTCTTGGCTTCGCCGCTCTTGGAGGCGTCCTTCGAGGCGGCGATGGCGGCGTTGTAGGCCCGGGAGGCGGCCGCTCCGGCGGTGGCCGCCGCCTGGGAGGCTGCGGTGGCCGCCGAGGAGGCACGGCGCGAGGCCTCGACCGCCGCGTTCGAGGAGCGGATCGCCGTCTTGGCGGCCGAGGCCGCACCTTGGGCGGCCGTGGCCGCCTTCGTCGCCGCGGCGGCGGACTTGGTGACGTTGTCCTTCGCGAGCGCGGCCTCGGCGGCAGCCGTGTCCGCCGCGGCCTTCGCCTTGGCCGCTGCTGTGACGGCCCGCTCCGACGCCTCGACGGCGAGATCGGTCTTGGCCTGGGCGCGCTGTGCCTCCCGCAGCACGACGGCGACGAGCTGCTCGATGGAGGCGGCCTCCTGGTCCCGGGCACGGGCGATGTGCTGGCCTGTGTCGAGGTACCACTGGATGTCGTCCGCGCTGCCGCTGAGGGCGCGGTTCGCGTACTTGGTCACTTCCGGTCCCGCGTTGACGAGGCTCGCCGTGACCTCGATGCGCATGTCCTCGAGACGCGCGGTGTACTGACCGGTCGCCAGGAACGTCTCCAGCGCGCTCTGTGTGCCGGTGTCGAGGGCGGCCGAGCCGTCGCGCTTGACAGCCTTTCCGCCGTTGCCGACCACCGCGAGCGCCGCGACACGGAGGTCTTCGGTGATCGCGGAGCGGTAGCCGGCCTGCACGAACGCGGCAATGGTCCCGTCGCCCCCGTCGAGTGCGGCCGAGGCATCGCGCCGGACAGCCTTTCCACCTCGGGCCAGGTAGGAGAACACGGCAACGCGATTGTCCTCCGCCGTCGTCTTGGGAAGCGTCTCGGCGAGGAAGACGGCGACGTCGTCGTCCGTGCCGCTCAGAGCCTGGCCCGCAGCGGCCCGGGTGGCCTTGCCGCCGAGCATGTAGGCCCGCACGGCCCGTGCGCGCGCAGTGCCGGGGAGGTCGAGTAAGCCACCGGTGTCGCCGGCAACGGCGGCCGCATGAGCCGCTGAACTGAGAAAGGCTGGAGTGGAAGCGGCGGCCGCTGTGGCTGTCACGACGGTGACGAAACGCCGACGACTCCAGAAGGTTGTCTGCACGAAAGCACCTTCGTTCGGTCGAATGGTCGGGATGCCGGAGGGGCTGGGCGCGCGAAGGCCGCGCACCGAAGGGCGAGGGCCTCGCTACCGCCGGCTGCCCGTCGAGGGCGAACCGGGCCGAGGGAACCGCCCGATGGGGCGCACCGGGCCGACCGAGCCGGCGAGGCGATGCCGAGCGGGCCGTCCGGCCCCACGCTGAGCGGTAGGTGCTACTTCTGCGTCCGGATCTCGACGAGCATGTACTCGCGCGCCTCCGGATCCGTCGTCTCTCCCACGGCCGTCCACTGGTTCGGAGTGACGGCGAACGACTTCTTCTCGGTGCCCACGGTCATGTCGACCGTGGCGTCGTAGGCGTTGCCCTTGACCCCGTAAACGGAGGGAATCTCCATCGTCAGGAAGCCGGAGTCGCCGGTCACCTTGAAGCAGACCGGCACGGCGTCCTCGGGGCGCCGCATGATCTGGAGGAGTCCCGACTCGCTCCCGCAGTCGGCGAGGGTGATGTGCCCGTCCCCCCGCTTCAGCACAATTCCCTTGTCCCGCAGGACGCTGTCCGCGTTCGGGTAGCGGAAATCCTCCACCGCGAACCCCGGAATCTCTTCCGCGGCAAGGGCGTTCGGCGCCCCGGCGGCCGGATTGGACAAGGCGGATACGAGGGCCGCCGCCCCCAGTGCCGCGACCCCGCCCAGCGTGGCGATTCTTCTCATCAGGCGCAATTCATGTCCTTTGCCTACCCAGACGTCCCCTCGGGAACGCTGTGAACCTAGTTAACATGTGCAGTCGATACGGATCGACTTAACAAGTGCTGTACCGAGGACCAGCAATCACCAAGCCCCCGCAACGCCTCATGCGGAGGACCACAGCGCAACGGCACCGCAGCCCAAGCCCACGAGGACGGACATGACGTTAGATCGCATCCCTCAGCTCACGAAGGGCCTCACGCGTCACCAACAGAGCCTGACGCGCCACAGCTCACCGGCCCGCCCCCGAGAGCAGGCGAGCCTCCGCGTCGGGGGCGTCCCACAGCACCACGGCACCACCCCGGCAGCCTTCACCCGCGTGAACATCGCGGCAGCCCGACGGATCGGAGTCACTCCCGCCAAGTACGCGGACCTGCTCGGCACGGCCCCCGCGCTTCTGGCGGGTGACCGCTACCGCACTCCGGCGTCCACCAACATCCGCCTCTGGGAACTCATGATCTTGCAGGCCCCGTGGCATGAAGCCGCGCTGCGCATGGCCCAGGAGAGCGCCCTGGGCAGTTTCGGGCTGTGGGACTACCTCGCCACCCAGGCGGCAACACCACTGGAAGGACTCCGCGACGCCGCCCGCTACCTTGCCGCTCTAGGAGACTCCGGCACCGAGACCCTCCATATAGAGGAGACCGAACGGCACGTCACCATCAGCCACGTCAACGCGGCCGACTTAAGCGACGAAGTCGCTTCCGCGATACGTGCCTACGCTCTGGGCCTGTTCCTGCAGCGGGTCCGCGAGACCGCTCGCCGCGCGATCACCCCCACCCGGGTCACCCTCGCCTCACGAGTTCCCCGGACTCATCAAGCCCTGGTAGAGCTGTACGGCACCCGCGCCATCGACTTCACCAGCCCCGTCAACTCCCTCACGTTCAAAGCCGCCGACCTCACCACACCCCAGCCCCATGCCCCCGGCCTGTCCGCACTCCTGCGAAGACACGCCGATCAGACCCTCAGCGACGCCATCCCCCTTCACACCTGGCTCGACATCTTCCGCACCGCACTCCGGGCCACACCGGACACGGAGATCCCCACCCTGCGCGCCACCGCCCAACGCATGTCCCTCAGCACCCGCACCCTCCAGCGCCGCCTGGGAGAACACCACACCACGTGGTCGGACGAACTCCAGGCCATGCGCAGCGAACGCGCCCTCCGTCTGCTCACCTCCACCGACATGACCCTCGGCTCCGTCGCCAGACACGCCGGCTACGCAGACCCCGGCGGGCTGCGCCGCGCTGTCCAGCGCTGGACCGGACAGCCCGTCGCAGCGCTCCGTGCGCACAGCGACGACGGCCACCCCACCGAACTTCCCTCGCCCAGCCCGGCTCCTGAACGAGGCAAGGACACCCGCCACCACGGCGGCCCCAAGGACCGCGGCTGACGTATGCGCACCTCACGGGCTTCCTCCAAGCCCGGACCCGGGGCTGCGGGCTGCTTCGGGGCGGGACGTCGCAGTCAGGTCACTCGGCCGGCAGGCGCGGGGTGCGCGGCGGCTCCGTGCGCCGGCTGCCGGTCTTCTCGAAGGCCGCGGCGAGCGACAGCAGGGCGTTGTCGTCGTAGGAGCGGCCCGCGAAGGTCAGGCCGACGGGCATGCCGGTGTCCGTCATGGTGCCCACGGGGACGGTCACGGTCGGGATGCCGAGGTGGCGGGGGACCAGGTTGCCGTTGGCGCGGGGCGTCTCCTCAAGCCCGCGCAGCCCCTGTTCGAGCAGTGGCATGTCGGTGAGGGAGGCGTACGGGTGCTCGCGCACGAAGCGGGGGCAGTCGCCGATCGTGTCGTCGAAGCCCTCGTCGAGCAGGGCGACGCCAGCCGCCGGCGCCTCGCGCTCGGGGCCGGCGCGAAGGGACGCATCGAAAGCCTCGTCTACGACGTGCGCACGGAGACCTCGCGCTACGAACAGTACGAAGGAGGGCCTGACCGACCTCCCCGTCAGGCTGGAGGCCCTGCTCTGAGCGCCGGCCGGGCTGTGGGGCGGTCCGCCAAGGCCCGGCCGGCGAGAGCACGGTCCTGGTCCGTGACCGGTCCGCAATCAGGCGCCCGAATGCACCGGGCATCGCTCTTGGTGGCCCGGCCACTACTGTGCGCGCCTATGGATAAGGCTACCGTCGGCTGGTAACGGCCAGCTCAGACGATGGACTTCACTGCTCTAGAAGAACCCGAGCTTCTTCGGCGAGTAGCTGACCAGAAGGTTCTTCGTCTGCTGGTAGTGGTCCAGCATCATCTTGTGGGTCTCACGGCCCACGCCCGACTGCTTGTAGCCGCCGAAGGCCGCGTGGGCCGGGTAGGCGTGGTAGCAGTTGGTCCAGACGCGGCCGGCCTGGAGGGCGCGGCCGGCGCGGTAGGCGGTGGTGGTGTCGCGGGTCCAGACGCCCGCGCCCAGGCCGTAGAGGGTGTCGTTGGCCGTGCGCATCGCGTCGTCGAAGCCGGCGAAGGAGGTGACGGCCACGACGGGGCCGAAGATCTCCTCCTGGAAGACCCGCATGCGGTTGTCGCCCTCGAAGACGGTCGGCTGGACGTAGTAACCGCCCGCCAGCTCACCGTCGTACTCGATGCGCTGACCGCCCGTCAGGATCTTGGCGCCCTCCTGCTGGCCGATCTCCAGGTAGGACACGATCTTCTTCAGCTGCTCCGCCGAGGCCTGGGCGCCGATCATCGTGCCGGTGTCCAGCGGGTGGCCGGGAACGATGCGTTCCGTACGAGCGATCGCCGCCTCCAGGAACGCGTGGTAGTGGCCGCGCTGGACCAGGGCGCGGGACGGGCAGGTGCAGACCTCGCCCTGGTTGAGGGCGAACATGGTGAAGCCCTCCAGCGCCTTGTCGAGGAAGTCGTCGTCCGCCGCCGACACGTCGTCGAAGAAGATGTTCGGGGACTTGCCGCCCAGTTCCAGTGTCACCGGCTTGAGGTTCTCCGCCGCGTAACCCATGATCAGCCGGCCCGTCGACGTCTCGCCCGTGAACGCGATCTTCGCGATCCGCGGGGAGGAGGCGAGCGGTTTGCCGGCCTCCTCGCCGAAGCCGTTGACGATGTTGACCACACCGGGCGGCAGCAGGTCGGCGACCAGGCTCAGCCAGTAGTGGACGGACACCGGCGTCTGCTCGGCCGGCTTGAGGACGACCGCGTTGCCCGCGGCGAGCGCCGGCGCCAGCTTCCAGACCGCCATCAGGATCGGGAAGTTCCACGGGATGATCTGGGCGACCACACCCAGCGGCTCGTGGAAGTGGTACGCGACGGTGTCGTCGTCGATCTGGCTGAGCGCGCCCTCCTGGGCCCGCAGCGCGCCCGCGAAGTAGCGGAAGTGGTCGATCGCGAGCGGGATGTCGGCCGCCAGCGTCTCGCGGACCGGCTTACCGTTCTCCCAGCTCTCGGCGACCGCCAGCGCCTCCAGATGCTGCTCCATCCGGTCCGCGATCCGCAGCAGGACCTGCGACCGCTCGGCCGGCGACGTGCGGCCCCAGGCGGGCGCCGCCGCGTGCGCCGCGTCCAGCGCGCGCTCCACGTCCTCGACGGTCCCGCGGGCCACCTCCGTGAACGGCCGCCCGTCGACCGGGCTCGGGTTCTCGAAGTACCGCCCGCGCGCCGGGGCGACGTACTCACCACCGATCCAGTGGTCGTAGCGGGCCGCGTACGACATCAGCGAACCCTCGGTCCCGGGTGCGGCGTAACGGGTCATGGGCATGTCCTCCCTCGGGCCGCGCCGGCCGTCCCTGGCCCGCGCTCACCGCCGATGGTGCGCGCCAGGACGTTGCAACCCCGTTGCGCCGCCGGACAGTTCGGCGTCGAGCGCGGCGAGCCGGGCCCGTACGGCCGGGGCCTCGGCCGCCGGAACAGCCGAGGCCAGCGCCCGCCACACCACCACGTCGTCCTCGCCCCACACGCTGTACGCCCAGTCGGCGAGCAGCCCCGGATCGCCCCGCTCCACCAGCGCCGCCCGCAGCCGCCCGGCGAGCCGCTCCCGCAGCCGTACGACCGCGGGCGCGCACGAACCGGGCAGCAGCGGACCCGCGTACTCCCCGAGCGCCGTCGCCAGCGCCCCCGAACCGACCCGCCGGTCCACCCTCGCGAAGTCCGCCTCCACGGCCAGGGTCAGCCGGTACGGGCGGGAGGCGAGCAGGTCCGGTCCGAGCGGCGTCGGCCCGAGCAGGCTCCGCAGCCGGGACAGCTCCGCCCGCAGCGTGACCGGAGTGACCGACTCGTCCTCGTACAGCAGGGTCAGCAGCTCGTCGCCGCCGACGCCGTCCGGCCGCTGCGCGAGGATCACCAGGATCTCGCTGTGCCGGCGGCTCAGCCGCAGCCGCCGCCCCGCGCCCAGATGCAGCAACGCCTCGTCCCGGCCGAGCGCCGTCAGCCGCGGCCGGCCGGCGGCCGGCGCGGGCGCCACCAGGGCGAGCTGCGACTCGGCGGCCCGCGCCACCGCCTGCACGAACGCCAGGCTGTGCGGATGTGCGAGCCCGTCCCCGCCGGTGATGTCCACCGCCCCGAGCAGCCGCCCGCTGTGCGGGTCGTGCACGGGCGCCGCGGCACAGGTCCAGGACCGCACCGGCAGCCGGAAGTGCTCCGCCGCGCACACCTGCACCGGGCGGTCGACGGCGAGGGCCGTGCCGGGCGCGTTCGTCCCGGCCGCCGCCTCCGACCAGCGCGCGCCGGCCACGAAGTTCATCCCGCGGGCCTTCCGCAGCGTCCCGGGATGCCCCTCCACCCACAGCATCCGGCCCGCGGCGTCGCAGACCGCGAGCAGATGCTCGCCGTCCCGCGCGTCGGCGCCCATCAGCTCCCGGATCACCGGCATCGCCGCCGCCAGCGGGTGCTCCTCCCGGTGCCCGGCCAGCTCCTCCTCGTCCAGCTCGACCGGCGCCGCGCCCTCCGGACTCACCCGCGCCCGTACGGAACGCCGCCAGGAGTCGGCGACCAGAGGACGGACCGCGGCCGGGCCGTCCGGCCGGGCCCCGCGCCGCCCGGCCCCGGCCCCGGAGCCGGTCCCACGCCCGGTCCCGCTCCTGGGTCCGGTGCCCGTGTCGGTGCCCGGCGCACGGCTGGCATCGCTCAACTCGGCCTCCCCGTCGAGGTCGTCCGTCCCGAGGACGTCATCGTGGTGCGCCCCCGATCCCGCCGACAAGCGCACGGACGCGCCCGCCCGCCCGTCCTGGCCGGTACCCGCCCCGCGTCCGGCCCGCACCCGTCACGTAGAGTGGAGCCCGGGCCGTGACTGGCGCTTGAGGTGGATCACCACCGGGGAGCGGCCCGGCGGACGCGCGTACCGCGCGCGACCGTGTCGCAGCCGTGCGCCTGGGCGATCCACCGTTCCTCCTCGACGCCCAGGAGTGGCCCATGTCCACCAGCACCGCACGCCTCATGGACGGCACCGCGCTCGCCCGCCGCACGGTCGAGGAGACCGCGGCCCGCGCCGCCGACATCACCCGCCGCACCGGCACCACTCCCTGTCTCGCGACCGTCCTCGTCGGCGCCGACCCGGCCTCCGTCACGTACGTGAAGATGAAGCAGAACCGCTGCGCGAAGGCCGGAATCCGGTCCCGGCACGTCGAGCTGCCCGCCGAGACGACCACCGAGGAGCTGGTCGCGGCGATCACCGCGCTCTCCGAGGACCCCGAGGTCCACGGCATCCTGCTCCAGCACCCGGTCGGACCGCACATCGACGAGCGCGCCGCCTTCGAGGCCATCGCCCCGGAGAAGGACGTCGACGGCGTCACCATGGCGTCCTTCGCCGCCATGGGCTTCGGCCTTCCCGGCTTCGTCTCCTGCACGCCCGGCGGCATCATGCGCCTGCTCGACGCCTACGACGTCGAAACGAGCGGCAAGCGGGCCGTGGTCGTCGGCCGCAGCGCCATCCTCGGCAAGCCGGCCGGCCTGCTCCTCCTGGGCCGCGACGCCACCGTCACCTACTGCCACTCCCGCACCACCGACCTGTCCGCCGCCGTCCGCGAGGCCGACATCCTCGTCGCCGCCGTCGGCAAGCCGCGGTTCATCAAGGGCGAGGACATCAAGCCCGGCGCCGTCGTCATCGACGCCGGCTACAACCCGGGCAACGTCGGCGACGTCGACTTCGACAGCGCCGCCGAGCGCGCCTCCCTCATCACTCCCGTCCCGGGCGGCGTCGGCCCGATGACCATCGCCGTCCTGCTCGCCCAGACCGTGGACGCCGCCGAGCGCCAGCTGGGTCTGGACCTGGGCCGGTAGTCATGGGGCGACCGGTACCGGGTCTCGTACGAGCCGCGGGATTGTCACGGTTCTGTACGAGCGGGTCCGAACTCACCGGTATCGCTCGCCACACGCGCGCGGACGGGTGAACCTGATTCCTATGCTCCGCCCGCCGACGGATTCCCCGTCCCGCGACGCCCGGCCACCGCGACGGCCGGGCGTCGTCGTCCTGCCGGTCTCCGCCTTCGCCGCGCTCGTCGCGCTGTCCGTCGCCCTCACCGTGGGCGGCGGCACCGACGGCGGCGACCCGCGCGCCACGCCCGCCCTCCCGGCCGCCGCCGGGTCCGACACGCCGACGCCGCCGGGCGCCGGGGCGGGTACGAACACGGGCGCGGGTACGGACGGCACGTCCGCCGGTACGCGGGGACAGCAGCCGTCGGCCCAGGGCGAGAGCCCCTCACCGCTGCCCACGCCCACCCGGGACCGCGGCCCGGCGCCCCGCACCGGCCGGGACCACACCGGCGGCGCCCCGTCCACCGGCACGCCCGGCGCCGGCACCGCCGGGCCCGGCACGACGAGCCCACGGCCGCGGACCACACCCACCACCCGCCGCACACCGGCGGCTCCCGCCGGCACGCCGTACGACAGGCTGCGCGTCGGCGACTGCTTCGACATCGACCGCGACGCGCCCGGCACCGTCGTCCGCCGGGCCTGCGACACGCCGCACGACGCCGAGGTAGTCGCCCGGCTGCGGCTCACCGGCTCCTTCGCCGACGACCGGGCGGTACGGGACGCGGCGGCGGCCCTGTGCCGGCCACGGCTGCGGGCCAAGGCGGCGGAGCAGCCGCTCGGCACCCGCTGGACGACCTTCGTCCAGTACCCGTACCGCACCAGCTTTCTGCTCGGCGACGACACGGTGACCTGCAGCCTCGCCGCGCCCTCGGCCACCGGCCGGCACCTCACCGCGCCGCTGCAGTGACGCGGCCGCCCCCGTGCGGTGCGCGAGACGCGCCGGAACCGGGCGGGACGGGCCGGACCCGGGCGGGGGACCGGAACAGGGCGGGACGGGTCGCGCCTGAGCGGACCCGGCGGCTAGAGCGCCGTGTGGGCCAGCCAGTGATCGAACAGCGCCCGATCGCCCGTCACCGTCACCCGTTCGTCGTGCGGCGGAACGCGCCGTGCGCACACCAGCATCAGGTCCGCCACCGCACCCGACACCACCACGTCGGCCCGGCCCGGCCCGCGTTCCCACCGCGGCCCGTCGGGCGTCCGCGTGATCAGCCAGCCCGGCCCGGCCGCCGGCCGGAGCGCGATCCGCTCGCCGCGGCCGCGCAGCCCGGCGACCTCCGGCTTCACCGTCTCGAACGCCGGCTCGGCCAGCAGGTCGAGACCCTCCTCGATCACCTCGGCCGCGAGGTCGTCGGCGATGGTGAACACCCTGCCCGTCGCGGCCGCCGCGTCGAAGTGGTGCACGCCGGTGTCGCTCAACATCCTGCGCAGCCAGAAGACCGCGGGCCGCGGCCCGAAGAACGTCTGGATCCCGGTCTCCGGCCCGGTCTCCCGGATCGCGCCGATCAGCTCCTCCACGCCATCGCGCAGCCATGCGGCCCACTCGTCCGGCGCGCCGGGATCGGCCTGCCACGGGTCGGGCACGGCCAGTTGCTCGCGCCGGCGCACGAGTTCGGCCGTCCAGCGGTGCTCCTGGCCGACGTGCGCCACGAGGGTCCGCAGCGGCCAGTCCGGGCAGGTGGGCACCGCGGTGCCGGGATCCCGTCCGGCGGCCGCGCGCGTGAACGCGGCGGTCTGCTCGCGCAGTCCCGCCACCAGCCGGGCGGTGTCCGGGGTCGACGTCATCTCCGAGGCTCCTCTCGCTCGTTCGCGGTTACGGTAGGAGCTCCAGTCCGGTGGAGGTTCAAGTGCCGTTGCGTGACGAGTCGCCGCTCGGGATCGGCGACCTGGCCCGGCTGACCGGCGTCCCGGTGCGCACCGTCCGCTTCTACTGCGACGAGGGCGTCCTCGACTGCGTCCGCAGCACGGGCGGGCACCGCAGGTTCGACCGGGCGGCCGTCGACCGCCTCGACCTGGTCCGACGGCTGCGCGGGCTCGGCCTCGGACTGACCGCCGTGCGGCAGGTGGTGGCCGGCGAACGCTCGCTGCCCGAGGCCGTCGCGGCGGAACGCGCGGCACTCGACGTACGGCTCGCCGAGCTGGCCTGGCGCCGGGCCTCGCTGCGGGCGGTCGAGGAGGCCGGGCCGGCCGAACGGGCCGCACGGCTGGAGCTGCTGGCGGCGGTGGCGGACGGCGCCGCCGCCCGGGACACGCTGATCGGTTTCTGGAAGCGGACGTTCGCCGCCCCGGTGTCCGACGCGATGTTCGCCTCCTTCGTGGCCATGGCCGTGCCCGAGCCGCCCGCCGACCCGACTCCGCCGCACGTCGTCGCCTTCGCCGAGCTGTTCGCCCTGGCGCGTGACCGCGAACTGATCCGTCTGCTACAAGCGATGGCGCGCGACAACGCCGAACTGGTCGTCGACGAGGACGCGTTGCTGGCCGGCATCGGTGAAGCGTGCACGCTCGCCGAGCCGTTCGTCCGGGCGGGCGAGGCGCCTCGCGCAGGCCCCGGACTCGACCGGTTCGTCGAGGCCCACGCCGTGGCGCGGCGCAGCCGCGACACGCCGGACTTCCGGCGCCGGCTGCTGTCCCACGTCGCCGCCGACCGCGATCCCAGGATGCGCCGCTACTGGCAGCTCGTGGCTCGCGCGGGTGGCGACCCCGTGACGCTCGGCGCGTCGCACCTGTGGCTGACGGACTCCCTCGCCCGTTCCGTACGCCCCGGCGCCACCGCTCCCTGACGGCGCGGGGACGGCAGGGGCTCGCTCCGGCGGGCCCCGGGCCGTCGGGCAAGCGATGCCCGACGCCGGCCGCCCGCCCGTACGGCGGCCGGCGTGCCGGGCCGGGCGCGGTGCCGGCCTTCCGCCCGGTGGCCCGCTCCGGTGGCCGGCGGGACCTGGCGGGGGCGCGACGCGTGCGAGGGCCCGCCAGGTCCCGCCGGTCCTACGGCACCGCCGTCACCGTCCCCGTCACCGCCACTGCCAACGCCGCCGCCGGGTCGTGTTCCGGCGGGCCCGCCGGGCACCAGCGGCCGTGTTCCTCGCGGTACGGCCACCAGCGGCCGTCCTCGCCGAGGCGGAGCTGGGCCGTCGAGCCGGCGACCGTCCAGCGGGTCTGGCCGGCCGGCACCAGGGCCGGCCGTTCGTCGTCGTCCCAGGCCTCCGCCAGTCGGGTCTCGGCGCGCCGCAGCGCCTCCGGTCCCGGAGACCAGTCCTCCTCCAGCACGGCCAGGCCCGCGGGCCCGCCCAACCGCCAGGCCCGTACGGCGAGTTCGAGGCCGTCCCGGTCACGCCCGGAGCCCTCGGCGAGCCGTGCCGCGAGCCACGGCGCGGGAGACCCGGCGGCGAGCCGTACCGCGTCCTCGTTCGGTGTCAGCGGCGGCTCGTCGAAGGACGCCGCTCCCGACAGCAGCCGCTGGGCCCGGGCCGCCGCGTCGGCCGCCAGGAACTCCAGAGCGGCCGGATCGATCCCCGGTTCGGGCGCGGTCTCCGTGTCGAGCGACGGCGGCTCGCCGGGTGCGGCCGGCGCGGACGGCGGGCCGGGCAGCGGCGGCAGGATGTCCCGCGCCGCGAACGCCTCCGCCGCCGACACGCCGACGTGCCACCCGCTCCCGTCCGAGGCCGCCCCGTCCGACACCGCGCCGACCGGGTCCGACCCGCCGGCCGCCGCCCGCGCGCTGCGCTCCTGCAGCGCCTCGATCAGCGCCCGCTCGCCGCGGCCCCGCATCAGCAGCAGGACGAACGGATCCTCGTCGAGCAGCCGCGCCACCTGGTAGCACAGGGCCGCCGTGTGCGGACAGTGGTCCCAGGCCTCGCAGCCGCACTCCGGCTCCAGGTCGCCGATGCCCGGCAGCAGTTCGAGACCGGCCGCCGCCGCGTCCTCGACGAGGTGCGGCGGCATCTCGCGGTCGAGGAGGGCCGCGATGTGACCGGCGCTGTCCACCGCCAGGTCCACGAAGCCGTCCCACTCCTCGTCGGACAACTCCTGGAGCAGCACGTCGCTGCGATGCGTCGTGCCGTCCGGATCCCGCACCAGGGCCGTGATCCGGCCCGGCCGCACCGACACCGCGCCGACCGCCCCGGCCCGCGCGTGTTGCCGGCCCCGCTTCAGCTGCTGCCCGTCGAGCGCCGTGTCCTCCAGCGCCTTCAGCCACGCCCGGCCCCACCAGGTCCGGGCGAACGCCCCGCCCGCCACGGGCGGCAGCGCGGCGAACGTCCGTGCGTCGTCGTCCCGCATGTGCTCCGTCATCGTCCGTCCTCCCCGCGCAGGCGCACCAGTTCCGCCAGCTCCGCGTCGGTCAGTTCCGTCAGGGCGGCCTCGCCGGCGCCGCCGAGCACCGAGTCGGCCAGCGCCCGCTTGCGCCGCAGCATGTCGGCGATCCGGTCCTCGACCGTGCCCTCGGCGATCAGCCGGTGGACCTGCACGGGCTGCGTCTGCCCGATCCGGTACGCACGGTCGGTGGCCTGCGCCTCCACGGCCGGGTTCCACCAGCGGTCGAAGTGCACCACGTGCCCGGCGCGGGTCAGGTTGAGGCCCGTGCCCGCCGCCTTCAGGGACAGCAGGAAGACCGGCACCTCGCCCGCCTGGAAGCGGGCCACCATGGCCTCCCGCTCGGCGACCGGCGTGCCGCCGTGCAGGAACTGGCCGGCCACGCCGCGCGCCGCCAGATGCTCCTCGAGCAGCCGCGCCATCGCCACGTACTGCGTGAAGACGAGCACGCTCGCGCCCTCCGCGAGGATCGTGTCGAGAAGTTCGTCGAGCAGCTCCAGCTTGCCCGAACGGCCCGACAGGCGCGGCCGGCCGGTCTCCTTCAGATACTGCGCGGGATGGTTGCAGATCTGCTTGAGCGAGGTCAGCAGCCTGACCACCAGACCACGCCGCTCCATCCCGTCCGCCTCGGCGATCGCGGCCAGCGTCTCGCGCACCACCGCCTCGTACAGTCCGGCCTGCTCCTTGGTCAGCGCCACGGGGTGGTCGGTCTCCGTCTTCGGCGGCAGTTCGGGCGCGATGCCCGGGTCCGACTTGCGCCGGCGCAGCAGGAACGGCCGGACGAGCGCGGCGAGTCGCGCCGCCGCGGCCGGATCGCCGCCGCCCTCGACGGCGGACGCGTACCGGTTCCGGAACGCGCCGAGTCCGCCGAGCAGCCCCGGCGTCGTCCAGTCGAGGATCGCCCACAGCTCGGACAGGTTGTTCTCCACCGGCGTGCCGGACAGCGCGACCCGCGCCGTGCCGCCGATCGTGCGCAGGGCGCGCGCCGTCGCCGAGTACGGGTTCTTGACGTGCTGCGCTTCGTCCGCGACGACCAGGCCCCAGCGGTGGGCGGCGAGCCGCGGCGCGTCCAGGCGCATCGTGCCGTACGTGGTCAGGACGAAGCCGTCGTCGGCGAGTCCGTCCAGGCTGCGCGCCGCGCCGTGGAAGCGGCGCACCGGCGTGCCGGGCGCGAACCGCTCGATCTCGCGCTGCCAGTTGCCCATCAGCGAGGTGGGGCAGACCACCAGCGTGGGGCCGGCGGTGGTCTCGTCGCCCTGCCGGTGCAGATGGAGGGCGATGAGCGTGATCGTCTTGCCCAGGCCCATGTCGTCGGCCAGGCAGCCGCCGAGCCCGAGTGAGGTCATCCGGTGCAGCCAGCGCAGACCGCGCAGCTGGTAGTCGCGCAGCGTGGCGGCGAGCGCGGCGGGCTGAGCGATCGCCGTTTCCTCGCCGCCGCCTCCGTCCCCACGGGTGTCTGCGCCGCCGGTGTCGCCTTCGGGGTCGGCGAGCCGCGCCCGAAGGCGCTCCAGCCAGCCGGTGGCCTGCACCTCGACGGACCGGCCGCCGACCTCGGTGGTGCCGGTGAGCACGGCGCCGAGCGCGTCGACGGGCGTCAGCTTGTGCTCCTGGGACTCGCGGGCCAGCCGCAGTTCCTCGGGGTCGACGAGGACCCACTGGTCGCGCAGCCGCACGAGCGGCCGTCCTGCCTCGGCGAGCCGGTCGAGTTCCGCGCGCGTGAGTTCCTCGTCGCCGATCGCGAAGCGCCAGTGGAAGGCGAGCAGGGCGTCGGCGGAGAGGAACGACGGCAGGGCGTCGCCGCGGCCGCGGGCGGCGGCGGGCTCGTCGGACGGCCCGATCACGGCGCGCGCCGTGAGCCGGTGGCCGAGCTCGCGCGGCCAGTGCACGCGGACGCCGGTGGCGGCGAGGGCGCGGGCGGCCGGACCGAGGAGTTCGGCGATCTCCTCGTCGGCCAGCTCGACGGCGTCGGGCACGGCGGCGGTGAGCAGCGGAGACAGCGGCGGCCAGGCGCGGGCGGCGCGGCGCAGCGCGAGCAGCGCGTCCATCCGGGCCCGCGGCCCGAACGCGGCGCCCGCCGAGGCCGTTCCGGCCCACACCTCGGCCGCGTCCGCGACGAGCGCCGGGTCGGCCGCGGCGTGCATCTGCAGCACGGCACGGAAGGCGGGAACCTCCGGCCGGGGCGCGGCGGGGTCCGACGCGGCGAGGTCTGACGCTGCGAGCTCCGAGGAGGCGAGGTCCGAGGAGGCGAGGTCCGACGCGCCGAGCTCCGAGGAGGCGAGGTCCGCCGCGACGGGGCCTCCGGTGGTGAGGTCCGCCGCGACGGACTGCGGCTGCTCGGGGCCGGGCTCGCCACGACGTGGCTCGGTCTCGCTCGGCTCTACACGGCCCCGCTCGACGATCTCGACGCGCAGCGAGAGCCGTACGCCCGCGTCGTGTCCGGCCGCCACGTCCGCCGCCCAGGCCCGCTGGTGCGGCAGGGCCCGCGCGTCGTGGTGCTCGTCGGCGGCGAAGGCGGGCCCGCCGGCCGCGAGCGGAGCGGCCGGAGTGCGGGGCAGGACGTCGGCGACGGCGTCGGCGAACGCCCGCAGCAGCCCCTCGGGTTCGGGCAGCAGCAGGTCGCCGTCCGCACCCGGCTCCGACTCCGGCATCGGCAGCGGTACGGCGTGCGCCGACGGCGGCATGGCGGCGGCGAGGTCGCGCAGCGCGCCCAGGTCCTCGGGCCCGAGCGGCCCGGCCCGCCAGGCGTCGAGGTCGGTGGCGGTGAGCCCGGGCAGCAGCAGGCCCCGGGCGACCAGGTCGAGCGCGAACAGCGAGGCCGCGCCCCAGAAGGCGGCCGACGGGGTCGCGTCCGGCGCGAACCGCGCGCGGGTGAGGACGGGCAGAGCCTCTCGTACGGACAACAGGACCGCGGGTACGGTGCGCGGCCGGACGTCCTCGTCGACGACCGTCAGGTCGTCGACGGCGTCGGTGCCGAGGTCGGCATCGGGGGACCAGAAGGCGATCCGGCCGGTCCTTGGCGGATCGGCGGGGAGGAACAGGGCGGTACAGCGGGCGAGTTCGTCGGTGCGGAGGGAGGGCGACGGCGACGGCGACAACGCATTCCTCAAATTTGACTACTGGGTCGAGCGGCCGAGGGTACCCGAACCCTTCCTCGCCGCGCACGCGATCGGGGTGTGACGTGCGTCATGCCGCTCGCCGGAGGGTGGGGAAGACCCCACCACGGCACCCGGGGCGGCCCCCGACCCGGTCCGGGTGGTGACGCCATGGTCGCGGGCGATCGCCGGTCCGTACGTTTCTGGGAGCCGGCGCGGCCCGCGCGACGGCCTCTTCCACGGACACCTCCACGGACACTTCCACGGACCCGGAGACCGCCATGCCCCAGGCCGCCACGACGCTCGCCGCGCCGCCCTCCGCCGCGCACCGACCGCGCCCCACCCGCCGTCACGGCACGGGCGGGGCCAGCGAGTTCTCCCCGCTCCTGCGCACCGTCAAGGAACAGGGACTCCTCGCCCGCCGCGCAGGCTGGTACGCCCGCGACATCGCCGCCAACCTCCTCGGCCTCGCCGCCGTCTTCACCGCCCTCGCGCTCATCGGCCCGTCGTGGTGGGCGCTGCCCCTCGCCCTCCCGCTCGCCCTGTTCTCCGCCCGCGCCGCCTTCGTCGGCCACGACGCGGGCCACGCCCAGATCACCGACCGCCGCGGGCTCGGCCGGGTCATCCAGCTCGTCCACGCCAACCTGCTCCTCGGCATGAGCCGCGAGTGGTGGAACGACAAGCACAACCGCCACCACGCCAACCCGAACCACCTCGACAAGGACCCGGACGTCGCCGCCGACGTCCTCGTCTTCGCCGCCCACCAGACCGCCGACCGCACCGGCCTGCGCCGCTGGCTCACCCGCCACCAGGCCTGGCTGTTCTTCCCGCTGACCACGCTGGAGGGCATCGCCCTCAAGGTGTACGGAATCCAGGCCCTGCTCTCCCGCACCGGCCCCTACCGCACCCGCCGCGAACGCCTCACCGAAGGCGCCCTGCTCCTCGCCCACGTCGCCGGCTACGCGACCCTGCTCCTCACCCTGCTCCACCCGCTCCAGGCGCTCGTCTTCGCCCTGCTCCACCAGATGCTCCTCGGCGTCCACCTGGGCATGGCCTTCGCGCCCAACCACAAGGGCATGGAGATGCCCGACGCCCACCCGGACGGCGACTCCTGGGGCCATCTGCGCCGCCAGGTGCTGACGTCCCGCAACATCCGCGGCGGCGCCCTCACCGACTGGTTCCTCGGCGGGCTCAACTACCAGATCGAGCACCACCTCTTCCCCAGCATGCCGCGCCCGCACCTGCGCCTCGCCCAGGCCGCCGTACGCGCGCACTGCCGGACGGTCGGCATCCCGTACACGGAGACCGGCTTCGTCGACTCCTACCGTCAGGCGCTCGGCCACCTGCACGACGTCGGAGCACCGCTCCGGGCCGAGGAGGCCGTCGCGTAGGGTCGACAGGCGCGACACGCACGCACTTGGGAGAAGGGGAGCCCCACGTCATGAGCACCGCCACCGGGACCGGCACCGTCACGACGGTCAGCAGCAACGGCGTCTACTCGTTCACCAAGCCCAACCGGGAGAGCATCACGCTCCTGGCGGGCCTGGGCGTGGAGGGCGACGTGCACGCCGGCGTCACCGTCAAGCACCGCTCCCGGGTCGCGAAGGACCCGACCGTCCCGAACCTGCGCCAGGTCCACCTCATCCACGCCGAGCTGTTCGACGACGTGGCGGGTGTCGGCTTCGAGGTGGCTCCCGGCGACCTGGGCGAGAACATCACGACCCGCGGCATCGACCTGCTCGGCCTGCCCACCGGCACCCGGCTGCACCTCGGCGCCGAGGCCGTCGTGGAGGTCACCGGACTGCGCAACCCGTGCGCGCAGATCGACAACTTCCGGCACGGGCTGCTCAAGCAGGTCCTCGGCCGCGACGAGAACGGCCGGATCGTCCGCAAGGCGGGCATCATGTCGGTCGTCCTGACCGGCGGGGAGGTGCGGCCCGGCGACGCGATCCGCGTCGAACTGCCGGCGCCGCCGCACCGCGCGCTCGAAATGGTCTGACCTCGCGACCGGACCGCGCGACCGGACCGCGCGGCGGGGCTCCGCGCCGGGACCGCACCCCAGGACCGCCCGACCGCTCCGGCCCGTCCGGGCTCCGGTCCCTACGAGCGCTGATCCAGCGCGCAGGAGTTGACCACGTCACCGCCCGCCGGCCGCGCGATCACCCGGTCCGCGGGCGGCGCCACACCGGCCTCCACCCACCGCGTCAGCGCCGTGAACGCCGAGCGGTAGCAGGGCAGGATCGGCCGCAGCCGGTCCGGGAAGGTGTCGTACAGACCGTCGGTGTGGGTGCCGTCCTGGACCGTGTAGAAGCGGTGCAGGCCGCCCCGTCCGCGGCCGTCGACCATCCGCGCGTAGACGTCCGAGTCGGTGGCGATCGGCAGCAGCGTGTCCAGGTCGCCGTGCAGCGTGATCAGCGGCTTGCCGATCCGTCCCGTCAGCGCCACCTTCGCGACCGCCCGTCGCACCGCCGCGGGCCGGGAGGCGTAGTCGTACGCGGCGTCCGACGCGCACGGCGCGAGGATCTGCTCCAGGCTCGAACCGGCCGTCGCACCCGGGCAGCCGGAGTCGTACGTCGGGTCGAACTCGGCCCGGAAGATCTTCTGCGTCAGTCCCCAGTAGGCCTTGTCGTGGTACGGCCACAGGAAGCGCGAGCCGGGCGCGAAGCCGGCGCCGATCAGGTCCTCGTCCGTGGCCGTGCCGAAGTGACGGGCGACGGTGACGGGCAGGCTGGTGAGCAGGTTGGGGCCGCGGGTGGTCCACAGCACGCCCTCCCAGTCCACCCCGCCGTCGTACAGCTCGGGCCGGTTCTCCAGTTGCCAGCGGGTCAGATAGCCGGCGTTGGAGATGCCGGTCATGTACGTGCGCCGCGGCGCCGTGCCGTACCGCTGCCGCACGGCCTTCTTCGCGGCCCTGGTCAGCTCGGTCACCCGGCGGTTCCACTCGGCGACGGCGTCACCGGGCTCGCGCCCGTCGGTGAAGAAGTCCGGTCCCGTGTTGCCCTTGTCGGTCGCCGCGTACGCGTAGCCCTGGGCCAGGACCTGGTCGGAGATGAGGGCGTCCGTCGCGTACTGGCGGCGGGTGCCGGGCGCACCGGTGACGACCAGACCGCCGTTCCAGCGGTCGGGCAGCCGGATCACGAACTGGGCGTCGTGAGCCCAGCCGTGCGTGGCGTTGAGCCGCGAGTCGTCCGGGAAGTAGCCGTCGATCTGGACGCCCGGGACGCCGGACGGGTTGACCGTGCCCTTGGCGGAGAGTCCCGCCTGGTCCGCCATGTCGGTGTACGGCGTCCCGGCGAGCCCCGCCGTCGTCAGATCGGCCCGACACGCGGTCTCCTGGTGCTCGGCCCCGGGCACCGCGAGCCGGTCCTGGCGCGCGCAGTGACCTGACTCCCGCGGCCCGGCGCCCGAGGCCGGCGCGGCGGGACCGAGGACGGTGAGACCCGTCAGGAGTGCGGCGAACGCCGAGAACAGCGGAACGCCTCGGGACAGGGGCACGCGCATGGAGGGCCTCCGGTGGGACGACGGTACGGATGCGCAGGCATCCTGTGCCGCGCCCCGGCCGGCGGGCCATGGGCTCGCACCACACCTCCTCGGTCCGCGAGGTGTGGGACACGCTCAGCTCGGCCGTACCGCCATCGCCTCCAGCGCCTCCAGGAGCGCCGGGAGTTTCGGGCCGCGCGTCACCGGCAGCACCTCGTTCGGCTCGTCGTCGAGGAGCACGAACGCCATGTCGTCGGTCCGCGCCACCAGGGACCAGCCGGGACCGTCGGCCCGCAGCATCCGGGCCTCGCCGCCGGCGAAGCTGGACCGCACGCGCCCGACGGGCGGCGCCTGCGTCACGTACGAGCCCAGCTCGTCGAGCGCGCGCCGGACACCGATGTGCGGTGCGGCGGTCACGCCGCCGCCCGCCCGGGCGCCGTCCTCGACCGGGGCCGCGCCGTCCGCCCCGGCGCGGTCCGTCCCGGCGCCGGCGTCGTCGTCGCCGACGCGGGCCCGCCACGCGCTCCACTGCAGCGCCACCATGTCCGCGCCGAGGCGCCGCTGGGCCGGGCCCCACCGCGTGCCGTCCGGCGGGGCGAGCGGCGCGAGGTCGCCTTCCTCCGGAACCGGGTCGTGAGGCGCCGGCAGGCCGGGCGCGGCCGTGGCGACGGCGAGCGGCCAGCCGGGCAGAGCGGACACCACGGACCGCTCGTCGGGCGACAGGTCGTACTCCATGCCGCAGTCCCAGGAGGCGATGGCGACCGCGACGAGGGACACGTCGTCGACGATCACGGTCCAGCGCGCCCCGGTGCCGTCCTGGCCGAGCACGAGCCCGTAGCCCTCCGCGTACGGCTCGAGCCCCAGCGCCGCGCACGACGCCGGGTAGTCGTCGCCGAGCACACTGGGGAACTGCGCGGGCGTGAGCAGCGCCGCCGTCAGCACGTACAGCGCGTCGCCGTCGTCGTCGGACGCGCCGATCGAGGCGGGTTCCGGTTCGCCCACGTCAGCCTCCCCTTCTGGTCGTCGTTCTCGCCGTCCTTCTGGCCGTCGGCGCACCCTAACCAGTGAGTAACGCGCACGTCGAGAGTCTCCGCACGGTGACCTGAGCCTCTTCCGGAACCCGGGTCGGGTCAGTCCGTACGGCGCACGGCCAGCGCCAGGAAGCGGTGGTCCTCGTCCGTGTATGCGGTCAGCTCCCACCCGGAGCCGGCGAGCAGGGGCCGGAGGCGGGGCTCGGCCCGGAGGTCGTCGTCGGTGATCCGGCGGCCGTGGCGGGCGGCGAGTGCGGCGCGTCCGATCGGATGGAACAGCGCGAGCCGGCCGCCGGGCCGTACCACCCGGGCGAGTTCGGCGAGGTCCCGGGCCGGATCGGCGAGGTGCGAGACGAGCCCCGCCCCGAAGACGGCGTCGAGCGCGCCGTCGCGCAGCGGCAGCCGCGCCACGTCCGCGAGGACCGGCGTGCCGTCCTGGTCGCGGCCCTCCTTCACCACCTGGGCGAGCATCTCCGGCGTCAGGTCCACGCCGAGCACCGTGCCCGTCGGCCCGACCGCGGCGCGCAGCGGCGGCAGCGCGCGGCCCGTGCCGCAGCCGGCGTCGAGCACGGCGTCGCCGGGGCGCAGGCCGAGATCGGCGACGGCGGCGGCGTAGGCGGGTCCGTCGTCGGGGAACCGGGAGTCCCAGCCGGCGGCGCGGACGCCGAAGAACTCGCGTACGTGTGCGGGGTCATCGCTCATGCGCCCATGATCCCTCACGCGAGGATCACCCACAGGTGTGAGTTTCCCGCGTCGCGTTCCCTCGACCGAGTGAGCGATCTGCGCACCCGTTCGAGTCCGTCGCGATCGTTCAGGAACATCTCTGTGTCATATTCCATCAGCTTTCGAAATGCGCCCCTGGTGCGCCCCCGACGGCGCCTAGCGTCCCGGGGTCATGGGACACCTGGACCACGCCACCTACGGCTGGCTGACACCCGTGCTGTCGTACGCGATGGCCTGCGTCGGCGCCGCCCTCGGACTGCGCTGCACCGTACGCGCCCTCGACGCGACCGGCCGCTCGCGCCGCAACTGGCTGCTCACCGCCGCCTCCGCCATCGGCACCGGCATCTGGACCATGCACTTCGTCGCGATGCTCGGCTTCGGCGTCACCGGCACCGACATCCGTTACGACGTACCGCTCACCCTGCTCAGCCTGCTCGTCGCCATGACCGTGGTGGGCGTCGGCGTCTTCGCCGTCGGACACGGCCGCGACCGGGTCCGATCGCTCCTGATCGGCGGCCTGACCACGGGCCTCGGCGTGGCGAGCATGCACTACATGGGCATGGCCGCGCTGCGGCTGCACGGTCAGGTGCGCTACGACCCGGCACTCGTCGCGCTCTCCGTCGTCATCGCGGTCGTGGCCGCCACCGCGGCGCTGTGGGCGGCGCTCAACATCCACGCGCCGGCGGCCGTGGCCCTCGCCTCCCTGGTCATGGGCGCGGCGGTCAGCAGCATGCACTACACGGGGATGTTCGCCGTACGGGTCCAGGTCGCGCCGTCCCCGGCCGACCTGCCCGGCGCCACCGTCATGCAGTTCATCTTCCCGCTCGCCGTCGGGCTCGGCTCCTACCTCTTCATCACCTCGGCCTTCGTCGCCCTCTCGCCGACGGCGAGCGAACGCGCCGCCTACGCGTCCGCCGAGCGGCTGACCGAACCGGACGAACGCGCCGTGGACGTGGCACCCGCCGGCCTGCGACCGACGGCCCCGCCGCCCGGGAGCCGGCAGCTGCGGAACCCGTGAGCCGCGACGAGGCGCGGACAGCGAGACAGGCGCGGACACCGCGACAACCGCGGACACAGGCACCGAGGCAGGCAGCGACGCGGGCAGCGACGTCGGCACAAGCAGGCGCACCGCGCGCACGGCGGACAAGGCACCAGGAACGAGGAACGAGGAGGCCATGCGAACTCCCCGCAGGACCCCGGACGGAGCGTCCGGATCGGCCGGCCCGGCCAGATCCGCCGGACGGAACGGACCGGACGGACCGGGCACCCGCGAGGGGCGCGAAGCACCGAACGGGCCGGACGGCTCCCACGCACCGAACGGGCCGGACGCACCGAACGGGCCGGCCTCCGTGAACTCCGCAGCGCCACACCCGGCGTCCCGCGGACGCCGCGCCCACGCAGGACCGCCCGCCGACGAGACGGCGCCGGGCGACGACGTACGGACGCCTGAGGACGAGCCGGCGACCGTCGCACCCGCGCGAGGATCCGACCGGGCTGCCGGGCGGGCGTCAGGTCCGGAGCGGGTCCAGGGCCGGCGCCGAGGACTTCGGCCACGGACCGTCCGCGCGAAGATCGTCTCGCTGCTCATGGTCCCGGTTGTCTCGCTGCTCGCCCTCTGGGGCTTCGCCACCGTCACCACCGCCCAGGACGTCGCCCGGCTCCGCCATCTCGAAGCCGTGGACACCGGCGTACGGCAGCCGGTCGCCCTCGCCGTCGCCGCCCTCCAGGACGAGCGCCGCGCCGCCGTCCGCCAGGCCGCGGCGCCCGGCGGCGGGCGCGCCGCCGAGCTGAAGGACCGCGCCAGGGCCACCGACGCCGCCGTGGCCCGGCTCCGCCTCGACGACCGGCACACGGTCGGCGACGGCGGCGGTCTGAGCGCCGACGTCTCCGGTCGCGTCGCCGCCTTCGTCGTCAGCGTCGAGGGCCTGAGCCGGCTGCGCACCGCGGCGGCCGACGGGCACGCCGACGCGGACCGGGTCTACGACGCGTACACCGCGGCCGTCACCGCCGGTTTCGCCGTCGGGGGCGCCCTCGCCGCCGACGAGGACACCGGCGGCGGCGCCGAGGCCCGCGTCCTGCTGGAGCTCGCCCGCGCCGGCGAGATGCTCGCCCGCGAGGACGCGCTCCTGAGCGCCGCCCATCTCACCGGCCGCCTCGACGCCGACCGGCTCCGGGAGTTCGGCGGGGCCGTCGCGGCCCGCCGTACGCTCATCGCGGCCGCGACCGCCGACCTGCCCGCGGCCCAGCGCACCGCCTGGCGCGACCTCGCCGGGCGGCCCGCCTTCCTCCAGCTCGCCGCCGCGGAGGACCGGGTGAGCGCCGCCGAGCCCGGCCGGCGCGCCGCCCAGGCCGTCACCTCCGGCGACTGGGAGGCCGCGCACGCCGCCGTACGCGACGGTGCCCGCGACGTCGAGAAGGCCGCCCGCGCCCGGGCGGCGGAGCGCTACGACCCGTTCGGCGGAGGCGTGTTCAGCGCCGGCGGCGCGGCCGTGCTGCTCGGCCTGAGCGCCGTCGTCGCCTCCCTCGTCATCTCCGTACGGATCGGCCGCGGGCTCGTCGTCGAACTCGTCAGCCTCCGCAACACCGCCCTGGAGATCGCCCGCCGCAAACTTCCCGCCGCCATGCGCCGACTGCGCGCCGGTGAGGAGATCGACGTCCGCGCCGAGGCGCCGCCGGGACCCGCGCCCCAGGACGAGATCGGCCAGGTCGGCGAGGCGCTCACGACCGTGCACCGCGCCGCGCTCTACGCCGCCGTCGAACGCGCCGAGCTCGCCAGCGGCATCTCCGGAGTCTTCGTCAATCTGGCCCGGCGCAGCCAGGTCCTGGTGCACCGCCAGCTCAACCTGCTCGACAGCATGGAACGGCGCGCCGACGACCCGAACGAGCTCGGCGACCTCTTCCGGCTCGACCACCTCACCACCCGCATGCGGCGGCACGCCGAGAGCCTCATCATCCTCTCGGGCGCCGCACCCGGCCGCGCCTGGCGCACGCCCGTGCCCCTGACGAACGTCGTCCGCGCCGCCGTCTCCGAAATCGAGGACTACGCGCGCGTGGAGGTGCGCCAACTGCCCGAGACGGCCGTCGTCGGCGGCGCCGTCGCCGACCTCACCCACCTGCTCGCCGAACTCATCGAGAACGCGGCCCAGTTCTCACCGCCGCACACCAAGGTACGGGTGAGCGGGGAACCCGTCGGCAACGGCTACGCCCTGGAGATCGAGGACCGGGGCCTGGGCATGGGCCGGGAGAGCCTGGCGGAGGCGAACGCCCGTATCGCCCAGTCCGAGGCCCTGGACCTCTTCGACAGCGACCGGCTCGGGCTGTTCGTCGTCAGCCGCCTCTCCTCGCGGCACGACATCAAGGTGCATCTGCGCACCTCGCCCTACGGCGGCACCACCGCCGTCGTCCTGCTGCCCACCGACCTGCTGCAGAGCGCCCTCCCACCCGGGCGTGGCGCGCCGCCGCCGTCCCCGCCGGGATCCACGTCGACGTCGGCACCCGCGTCGGCGCGGTCGTCGGCGCCGTCCTCGGACACGCCAGGCGCCGATGTGACCCGCGCCTTCGGTCCCGTCGCCGTGGCCGGGCACGAGCCCGAGGCGCCCGGCCGCCTGCGTGCGACGGCCGGCCACGGCGGCGAGGCCGGCCCGTCCGCCGGTCCTTCGTCCGCGGGCACGCCGCAACCGGCGGGCCCGGCCCGGGCCTCCGCCCTCGCCCCGCGGCCCGAGCAGGAACCCGCCCGGCCTCCTGCCGCCGTCACGGCGCTGCGCGTACCGCGCGGGTCCTCCCGTTCCGGCGACGACGCCGCCCCCGACCCGGGCGAGGACACGAGTGCGGACCTGCCGCGACGGGTGCGACAGGCCAGCCTCGTGCCGCAGCTGCGGGAGGCGCCCGCGCCGCCGCCCGGCCCGTACGGCGTACCCGCGAGCGCCGCGCCCGACCCCGACGGGCGGACTCCCGAGCAGGTACGGGACCGCATGACCGCCTACCGCGACGGCTGGCGGCGCGGCGGCGGCCCCGCTCCGGGCACCCCGACCGCCACCAGGCGCCCTCTCGGCACCGGACACCCCGCCCATGGCAGTGAAGGCAGTGAAGGAGACGACGCATGATCGACCACGAAAGGGTTTCCCACCACCGCTCGGGCGAACTCGACTGGCTGCTCGACGACCTCGTCATGCGCGTCCGCGAGGTCCGGCACACGGTGGTGCTCTCCAACGACGGGCTCGCCGTCGGCGCGTCCAGCGGGCTCAGCAGGGAGGACGCCGAGCACCTGGCGGCGATCGCGTCCGGCTTCCACAGCCTCGCCAAGGGCGCCGGACGTCAGTTCCACACCGGTGGCGTGCGCCAGACGATGGTCGAGATGGACGACGGCTTCCTCTTCGTCGCCGCCGCCGGTGACGGCTCCTGCCTGGCGGTGCTCAGCGCCGCCAACGCCGACATCGGCCTCATCGCGTACGAGATGGCCCGCCTGGTGAAGCGGGTCGGCGAGCACCTGTACACCCCGCCGCGGCTGACGGTGCCTCCGCCGGCCGCCGGCTGACCCGTCCAGTCCCGGAGACTCCCATGAACGAGCACAGCACCGGCGCGGCCGGCCGAAGCGGCGAGGGCGGCGCCGGTGAGCGCACCACCGGAGCGGTGCGCCCCGGCGCCGACGGCCCGGAGGCGGACGGAGGAGGAAGAGGCGGGACCGAGTCCGGCTGGAACGGTGGCGGGGCCGGTGGCGGTGCCGGCTGGGCCGGCGGCGGTATCGGCGAGGCGGGTGGCGGGGCCGTTGGTGGTACGGCCGTCCGCGGTCCGGCGGTCGGCGGTCCGGCCGTCGGCGGTGGGGCCGGCAGCGGCGCGGGCCGGGCCGTAGCCGCCGGCCCGCGCCCGGACAGCCGGTGGTACGACGCCGACGCCGGACCGCTCGTCCGGCCGTACGCCATGACCGGTGGCCGGACGAAACCCGGGCCGAGCAACGTACGGTTCGACCTCATCGCGCTCGTCGTCGTGGACGACGACCCGCCCGGCCCGGCCGAGGAGTCCCTCCTCGGTCCGGAACACCGGGCCCTGCTCGCGCTGTGCCGGGCGGAGACCCAGTCGGTCGCCGAACTGGCCGCTGACGCCGATCTCCCCGTCGGAGTCGTCCGGGTGCTCCTCGGCGACCTCCTCGAAGCGGGTTTCGTCCGGGTCAGCAGGCCCGTACCGCCCGCGCAGCTGCCTGACGAACGGATCCTGAGGGAAGTAATCGATGGCCTACGAGCGCTCTGAGAGCAGCGACGCGGCGGACGACGTGGACACCACGGCACTCGCCCTGAAGATCCTGGTCGCCGGCGGCTTCGGCGTCGGCAAGACCACGCTGGTCGGCGCCGTCAGCGAGATCCGGCCGCTGCGGACCGAGGAACAGCTCAGCCGCGCCGGGGAGTCGGTCGACGACACCGGCGGCGTCGACCAGAAGACCACCACGACCGTGGCCATGGACTTCGGCCGCATCACCATCCGCTCCGGCCTCTCCCTCTACCTCTTCGGGACACCGGGACAGGACCGCTTCTGGTTCCTGTGGGACGACCTCTCGCAGGGCGCCCTGGGAGCCGTCGTGCTCGCCGACACCCGGCGTCTGGAGGACTGCTTTCCCGCGGTCGACTACTTCGAGCACCGCGGGATCCCGTTCGTCGTGGCCGTCAACTGCTTCGCGGGCGCCCGCTCCTACGGCGCCCACGACGTGTCGCGCGCGCTCGACCTCGACCGGGGCACGCCCGTCGTGCTCTGCGACGCGCGGGACCGCGACTCGGGCAAGGAGGTGCTCATCCGGCTCGTGGAGTACGCGGGACGGATGCACACCGCGCGTCTGCTGGACTCGGTGGGCTGACGCGTCGCTGCCGTCGCTGCCGTCGCTTGCGGTCGGTGTCGGTCGGTGTCGGGCGGGGTGGCGGCACGCGGGTGGTCACGGGTGCTTGCCCTGTCCACGACAGTGCGTAAGGCTGACCGGAAGACGGTCGACCGGTACGCGGCCGACCGCGGACACGCGCTCCCCGGACCACGGGGACCACGGGGACCGACGGGGGACCACGGGGCGACGGGGACGCACCACACTGGGGGAGGACCACGCATGGCGCTGGACAGAGGACTCGACTGGCTTCTGGACGACCTGACCCGCCGGGTCGACGCGATACGGCACGCGCTGGTGCTGTCGAACGACGGCCTGGTGACGGGCGCGAGCAGCGGCCTGGAGCGGGAGGACGCCGAGCACCTGGCCGCGGTCTCCTCCGGCCTGCACAGCCTGGCCCGGGGATCGGGCCGGCATTTCAAGGCCGGGCGGGCGCGGCAGACGATGGTCGAGTTCGACGACGCCCTGATGTTCGTCACGGCGGCGGGCGAGGGCAGCTGCCTGTGCGTGCTGAGCGCTGCCGAGGCCGACGTCGGCCAGGTGGCGTACGAGATGACGCTGCTGGTCAACAGGGTCGGTGAACACCTGGGGGTGTCGGCGCGTCAGCCCGGGCGCTGAGCGTCGTCCACAGGGAGTTATCCACAGGGCGTGCGAGGGGTCGTCACTCCGCGTTACGGTCATCACCGAGAGTGCTCGAACCGACGAGACACGGCACACGGGGGAGACCGACCGCATGACGATCGAACCGACGACGACACGAACGACGGACACGATGCCGACCGGGCGGACCGCGCCGGGGGACGTGGACCTCGCGTCCATGCTCGCTCCGGGGCGGGCCGCGCGGGAACTGGGGCTGCGGCGCGACGAGTTCCAGCTCGCCGTCGACCTCGGCATCGTCCGTACGGTGCCGGGCCCCGAGCCCGGCACCGGTGACCGGACCGCGGATCCCCGACGCCGGCGCGTGGCCCGCGGCGAGATCGAACGGCACAAGGCCGCCCCGGACTTCCCCGTCGGACTGCGCGAACGGGTCCGGGCGGTGGGGGCGACGGAGGGCGCGCGCCTCATGGGAGTGACCCTGGACCGGTTCGCCCGGCTCGCGCGCACGGGCCACTTCAGCCCCGTGCGGTTCTACGTCAGCCGCTACCGGTCCGTCGTCTGGCTCTACCCGGCCGCCGAGCTGGCCGAGTTCGCCCTGACCCACCGCGGACTGCTCACCGGCCGGCTTCCCCTGGACGTCCGCGCGAGGGCGGACGAGGGCGAGGACTGGCGGCCGCGGAACTGGCGGGCGCGCCGGCTCGGGATGCTGCTGCGGGCGAGCCACGATCCATGGGTGCGGGCGGCGGCCATCGCCGCCCTCCTCGATCCCGTCCATCTGGCGGAGGTCGTCGACGACCCTTACGAACGGCTCTATCTGGACCGGCTGCGCCCCGACCCGCCCGTCTGGCGGCCCCACGCCGCGGCGGCCCGGGAGATCGCCGACCGGCTGCTCCTCGCGGACGACCCGGACGAGACCCTGTGGCACCGCATGAGCCTCGCCCTCGCCCTGGACGAGGCCCGCGCCGACCGCCAGGCCCCTGCCCCGGGCGCCACGGGGCACCCGGAGACGGCGCCGGCGCTGATGCCGGTGCCGGGCCCGGTGCCGGCTCCGAGCCCGGTGGTGCGGCCGGCGGCGGTGGCCCGGCCGGCCGGCCGGCGGCTCCGACGCGGACTGCTGGACCGGCTGCGCAGAAGGAAGGAGGGCGCGCCGCGCCCGACCGTGTGAGGGCCGGGGCGGGATCGGTGCCCGGGTAGGGGTGCGGGGTGAGGCGGGCCGGATTCGGTGCCCGGGCCGGGACCGGTGCCCGGGGCGGGGCGGACCGGATTCGGTGCCCGGGTCGGGGTGCGGGGCGCGGCGGGCGCGGGCACGATGGGCGCATGCTCCTAGCCCGAGTCGCCGAGGTGTCGGGGCAGGTCGCCGCGACGTCGGCGCGGTCGCGGAAGACCGACCTGCTGGCCCAGCTGTTCGCGGAGGCCGAGCCCGAGGAGAGCCCGCTCGTCATCGCCTATCTCTCCGGGCGGCTGCCGCAGGGGCGGATCGGGGTCGGCTGGAGCGTGCTCAAACACGTACTGCCGCCGGCGGTGCCGGCCGCGGAACGGCCGGCGCTCACCTTGGCCGCCACGGACGCGGTCATGACCGAACTCGCCTCCGTCGCCGGATCGGGCGCTCAGGCCCGGCGGCTCGGTCTGATGCGCGATCTGCTGGCCGCCGCGACCCTTCCGGAACAGGAGTTCCTGCTCCGGCTGCTCTCCGGCGACGTCCGCCAGGGCGCCCTCGACGCCGTCGCCCTCGAAGGCGTCGCCCGGGCGGCGAAGGTCCCGCCGGAGGATTTGCGCCGGGCCGTGATGCTCGAGGGATCGCTGCCGAGGGTCGCCCGGGCCGTCCTCGCGGAGGGCCCGGCGGTCCTGGAGAGCTTCGTCCTGCGCGTTGGCAGTCCCGTGCAGCCGATGCTCGCCCACACCGCGGGCAGTGTCACGGAGGCCGTCGCGGCCCTCGGGCCGTGCGTCGTCGAGGAGAAGCTCGACGGGATCCGGGTCCAGGTCCACCGGTGGGGCGACGAGGTGCGGGTGTACACCCGTTCGCTCGACGACATCACCGCACGGCTGCCGGAAGTCGTCGCCACCGCCCGGGAGGCGGGCGGCGACCGGATCGTCCTGGACGGGGAGGTGATCGCGCTCGACCCGGCGACGGGCCGGCCGTTGCCGTTCCAGGACATCGCCTCGCGGGTCGGCTCCCGGCTCGACGTGGACACCGCACGGGCCGGCGTGCCCGTGTCGCCCGTCTTCTTCGACGTCCTCGCGGCGGACGGCGAGGTCCTCGTCGACCGGCCCGGCCACGAGCGGCACGCCGTCCTCGCCCGGCTGCTGCCCGAACCGCTCCGGGTGCGCCGCACCGTCGTCGACGACCCCGCGGCCCCCGACGCCGTCGAGGAAGCCGAACGGTTCTTCCGCGACACCCTCGCCCGCGGCCACGAAGGCGTCCTCGTGAAGGCCCTCGACGCGCCCTACGTCGCCGGCCGCAGAGGCAGGACCTGGTTGAAGGTGAAGCCCGTCCACACCCTCGACCTCGTGATCCTCGCCGCCGAACGGGGGCACGGCCGGCGGACCGGGACGCTCTCCAACCTCCACCTGGGCGCCCGCGCGGCGGACGGCTCGTTCGTCATGCTGGGCAAGACGTTCAAGGGCCTGACCGACGAGATGCTGCGCTGGCAGACCGCCCGCCTCGGCGAACTCGCCGTCTCCGACGACGGCTTCACCGTCCGCGTACGGCCCGAGCTGGTCGTCGAGATCGCCTTCGACGGCCTCCAGCGTTCCAGCCGCTATCCGGCCGGCGTCACCCTCCGCTTCGCGCGCGTCCTGCGCCACCGCCCCGACAAGCGCGCCTCCGAGGCGGACACCGTGGAACACGTCCTCGCCATCGGCCGGGGCCTGGTGGCCTGACCGGGCCCCGGGAGCGCGGCTCAGCGGTCGTCGGAGGTGTGGCGCCGGCGGACCCAGAGCGGGAGGACGAACCAGCACAGCAGGCACCAGAGGATCAGTGCGATCACCAGCCAGGGCACGTAGGAAGCGCCGGTGGCCACACGCAGGACCAGCAGCAGCGCGGCGCCCATGGTCGCGAGCAGCAGCAGAAGACCCACGAAGGTCAGGCGCGAGGCCCAGATCACCGCGCGGGGCTTGATCCGGCGCCCGGCGACCATCCGGTGGAAGGAGACCGGGCCGATCAGCGCCCCGGTCGCGGCGGCGCCGAGGGAGACGGTGACGATGTAGATGATCCGGTCGCTGTCGGGCAGCTGCGCGAAGCGCGGAGTGAAGACGACGGTCAGGAGGAAGCCCAGCAGGATCTGGACGCCGGTCTGGGCGACCCGGATCTCCTGCATCAGTTCGATCCAGCGCCGGTCCGCCCGTTCCTCGGGCGTCTCGTGCCGGCCCTTGATCGTATCGCCGTTGCCGTTGCCGTTGCCGTCGCCCTTGGGCGCCTCGGGCCCGATGGGCCCCTTGCCTCCTTCGGTCACACATGCCTCCCGTGTCGCTGGTCCTTCCACGGTGGCACAACCTCGCGGGACGGCCCGTCCGGGGGCATGCTGGAAGCCGGCACACGAGGGAGATGATCGACGTGTACGACTTGCACATCGACACCGATGTCACCGTGCAGCTGAGCGAATGCGGTCGGGAGGACGCCGAGGCCGTCTTCGAGGTCCTCGACCACGCCTACCAGCGCGAGGACAGGACGGCGCCAGGCCCGAGCGCGGCGACGGCGCCCGCCCCCACCGTCTGGATGGCCACCTTCGACACGGCGGACGGCCGCCACGAGGAGTTCTCGCCCGCGCCGCTCACCGGCACGGTCGGCGCAGTGCTCACCGGTGGCTACCACGCCGTGGACGAGGTGGAGAAGGTGCTGGCCCGCGCGTTCGACGTCCAGTCCCTGGAGTCCGTCTCCGGTGACCAGGAGACCGAGGCGAGGCTCCTCCTCGCGTCCCGCTGACGGACGCCCCAGGACCCCCGGGCGGAGCGGACGGGCGCCGCCCGGGGCCGTCGTGCCCGGGCGGCGCCCGCGCCCTCGTCACCCCTCCGGCCCGCCGCACACGCGGCCCGCCCCGTAGGCAGCCGCGCCTCCCACCTGCCCCTCCCGCTCCCCAGCTATACACCGTGTGTAGAGTTCTCGGCGAGCCGGAGGGCCGCGCCATGACCAGGTGTGGGCCCCGGCGGTCGAACCATCGTCGGGGAAAGCGGGTTGCACATGTTCCGAACCAAGCAGGGCCGGCGTCGGGGACCGGCCCTCGCCCTCCTGGCCGCGGCGTCGCTGGTCCTCGCGCTCGGCGGCTGCTCCGTCGACACGGTCACCCCGGGACAGGCGCGCGGCGAGGCCGGATCGGACGGCGGAGGAGCGGCGACGGACGGCAGGGCGGCATCGCCCGGCCGGGCCGCGGCGCCCGTCGACTGCGCCAAGGCCAAGTGCATCGCCCTGACCTTCGACGCCGGACCGGGCAAGGACACGCCCCACCTCCTCGACGTCCTCAAGGAGAAGCAGGTCCCCGCGACGTTCTTCCTGCTCGGCAGCAAGCACGTCGAGCGCTACCCGCAGGTCGTCAAGCGCATAGCGGACGAGGGCCACGAGGTCGCCAACCACACCTGGTCCCACCGCATCCTCACCGACCTGGACGCCGACGAGGTCCGCGACGAGCTCTCCCGTACCCAGGAGGCCATCGCGAAGATCACCGGCCGCAAGCCCACCCTCATGCGGCCGCCGCAGGGCCGCACCGACGGCACCGTCTCGGACGTGAGCCGCGAACTCGGCCTCTCGCAGGTGCTGTGGAGCATCACGGCCAAGGACTACTCCACCGAGGACACCGCGCTCATCCGCCGGCGCGTGCTCGAGCAGGCCCACGGCGACGGCATCATCCTGCTCCACGACATCTACGACGGAACGGTCCCGGCCGTTCCCGGCATCATCGACGAACTCAAGCGTCGCGGCTACACCTTCGTGACCGTCCCGCAGCTCCTGGCTCCCGGCAAGGCCGAGCCCGGCGTCGTCTACCGCCCGGAGAAGGAAGACGACTGAGGCTCCCAAACGGGGTGAGGTGACTCACATCCGGCACAGGGGACAGTGCGGAACATTGGGTGAAGGTTTACCGTTCATTCTTATGTGACGCCGAAGGGGCCCGGTCCCCAAGGTCCCCCCCAAGAGGCGACCGCCCTTCCCACGTCACGGCAAACGGCCCCGGTTGGAATCCCCCGTCCAACCGGGGCTCTGTCGTCTCCACGCCGTCATGCGCACGCCGTCATGCCCACGGCGTCGTGCGCCCGACCCGGCCCGGCCCGGGCCGCCCCGACCTCGTGCCGGGCGCCGCTCGGACGCCCCGTCGGCGGCGCGCACTCCGGCGCGTTCGACCCCTTCGAGTGAGTCGCGCCGAGCCTCCGCATGGCCCGCCCCGCACCGGGCATTGATCGCCACGAAACCGGCGCGATCAGCCGCCGGACACCGCCGATCAGGCCCGTCACCAGGGGGAATCATGCGCCACGCGACCCGCCGCGCACTCCTCACGGCCGCCGCCGCGCTCGTCCTCGCCGGCTGCGCCACCGTACGCCCCGAGTCCGCGGGACCGCCCGGCGCCGCGCCCGCCGCCCGGCCGGAGCAGGACCGGCTCCTCAAGGCCGCCGAACAACGTCTCGTCGCCGAGTGTCTCCACGCCCAGGGCCTCGCCCTCGCCCCGGCCTCCCAGGCGCGCGCTCCCGACGACCGGGACGAGCGGCTCCGGACCGCCCTCTTCGGCAAGGATCCTCGCGAGCTCTCCGTCACCCTCGCCACCGGCCTCACCGTCACCGCCAACAGTGACGGCTGCGTCGCCGCGGCCCGCGGCCGCCTGTACGGCGACCAGACCCGGTGGTTCCGCGCCCAGGTCACCGTCGACAACCTGCGCGCCGAGGCCCAGGCCCGGATGAAGGAGGACCCGGCCCACCGGGCCGCGCTCGACCGCTGGACCCGCTGCGCCGCACCCGCCGGCGTGCCGCGCGCCGGCCGCCCCGACCCGGTCGTCGCCGAGCGCTGCGCCCGCGAGAGCGGACTCTCCGACGTGCGGGCCCGGCTCGAACCGGCCGCGCTCGCCACCGTACGCACCCTCCACCGCGACCAGGTCGCCACCTACGAGCAGCTGCGCGCCCGCGCACTGCTGCGGGCAGCCGAACTGCCCGCGAACACCACGCAGAAGAAAGGCACCGACGCTTCATGAAGCGACTTCTCGGCCCCGCCGCGGCTCTCCTCGCCCTCGCCGGCGGGCTGGCCCTGACCGCGCCCGCCACGGCCGCCGAATGCCCCTCCGGGAACTTCTGCGCCTGGCAGGACGCCGACTTCGGCGGCCAGCGCGCCAACTGGAGCGGCGACGACGGCTGGTGGGAGAGCTGGATCGCCGACACCGACTCCTCCTGGGCCAACCACGGCATCTCGGGCCCAGGGATCAAGGACTACGTCCAGGTCTACGAGTCCGCCTGGCAGGGCGGCGCGATGACGATCTGTCTCGCTCCCGGCCAGGAGGTCGGCTACAACGGCGCCGCCAACGACCGGGGTGACTCCCACATCTGGTCCACCGGCTGCTGATCCCGCCCGCGCACGGCGGTCACCCGTCCGTCCCCCTCGCCGACACGGGGGAGCCGGGCGCGGTGACCGTACGCACGGACGCCGACGATCGCCGCTCCCTCGCATCAAGGGGCGGCGCGGTCGTCCCGCCGTGTCTGGCGCCACACCCACCAGCCGCCCACTGCCACCGAGGTGCTGAACACGACGATCGCGAAGACCGGCCACCGGCTGCCGGCCAGCCGCAGGTCCCCGGCGACGACCAGCGCGAGCCCGATCGCCGGAAGGAGCAGCGACAGCACCGCCCGCGTGAACGCCACCAGGGAGGAAGGCTCGACCCGCGTCGTGAGGCGCGGGCCGGGCGTGGCCGCGTAGAACAGGACGGCCCGGTCGAGGAGCCGGGCCGTCGAGCGGCGGTAGGACCACGCCAGGTACGGCAGCCACACCAGCGGCGCCACGAGCCCCAGCAGGAACACCGTGATCAGCAGGGCCCACTGGCCGATCCGGTCGAGCCGGCTCGCCTTCGGGTCGGCCGGAGTGATGATGCCGAGCAGTCGCGCCATCCGCATGACCAGGCGCCACAGCGCCGCCGTGCGCCCCGGCCGCGGCCCGTCCGGCCCGCCGGCGCCGGGAGCGGCCAGCCCGGCGGCCGCCGCCTCGGTGTCCGCGTACACGCCCTGGAGGACGAGGAGCTCGGCGGCGCGTTCGGGATCGACCGGATCGCGGCCCTCCAGCGCGGCCAGCTCCAGGATCGTGCGCGCCTGCGAGAGCAGCGCCCCGCAGAACGCGAACGGTACGAGGAGGAGGAACGGACCGCCGACGAACGCGCCCTCCGCGGCCACCCGCCGGATGCCGCGGGCGACCACCCGGGCGCGCAGCTCGTCCGGGCTCGCGTCCGGCGCGGCCTCGCGCAGCCGCCGGACCTCCCGCTCCGCCCGCGGGCCGTGCCGGCGCGCCGCGAAGGCGGCGAGCAGCTCCGGCAGCCGGCCCGGTTCGGCGATTCCGGCGCGCAGCAGCGACCGGGAGAGCCGGGCCGGCGTCTCCTCTCCGCCGCCGGTCAGGACAGGACCTTGGTCTTCGCCTTCAGCACGCCACGAGTGTTGCCGACCCGCCGCGTCGCCGCACGTCATGGCCCGCCGCGTGTCGTGACGTACCGCGTGCCGTGAACCGCGTACGCCGTGACCGCCTCGCGCGGCCCCGGCGAAGGAGGCCCCGACCGTTCGGCGCCCGGCTCAGGCCGTACGGGCGCTCAGGCCGTACGGGCGCGCAGCGCCGCCAGGGCCCGGTCCGCGTGGGCGTTCATCCGCAGCTCGCTGCGCACCACCTCCAGCACCCTGCGGTCCTGGTCTATGACGAAGGTGACCCGCTTGGTCGGCGCCAGCGAGAAGCCGCGCTTCACGCCGAACCGGTCCCGGATCTCGCCCGACGGGTCGGACAGCAGCGGATAGCCCAGCGAGTGGCGGTCGGCGAACTCCTGCTGGCGCTCCACCTCGTCCGTGCTGATGCCGACCGGACGCCCGCCGGCCGCCCGGAACTCGCTCGCGAGATCGCGGAAGTGGCAGGCCTCGGCCGTGCAGCCGGGCGTCAGGGCGGCGGGATAGAAGAAGAGGACGACGGGGCCCTCGGCCAGCAGCCCGGAAAGGGAGCGAGGCTGCCCCGTTTCATCCGGAAGGGTGAAGTCCTCGACGATGTCACCGACGTTCATGGGCACGGACGTTACCGCAGGGTAGTACCGGCGTCACCCGTACGGGCGGACGGGCCGACGGACCGGCGTCCGCCGGCTCCCCGGCCGGCCTCCCGCTCCGCCAGCACCGCCAGGACCCGTTCGCCCCAGCGGAGGTTCTCCTCCTCGAAGGCCATGCCGCGCATCAGGGTCAGATACGGCCCGACGCGCCCGGCCTCGCGCAGATAGGTCTCCTCGTCGCGCCCGTCCAGCAACCGCTCCCGCAGCCGCTCGTAGCGAGCGAGCTTCCCGCGCCCCGTCTCCATCCGCTCGCGCACATGGGCGCGTACGGCCGCCGTGTCACCCTCGTCGCACGCCTGCACCTGCACCATCAGCTCGTCGCGCACGGCCGTCGGCTTCGGCGGGTGGGTGGTGTAGGCGACGAGGTCCGCGAGACCCGAATCGGTGAGCGTGAACATGCGCTTGTTGGGGCGCCGTTCCTGCTGCACCACACGGGCCGCGATCAGCCCGGCCTCGGAGAGCCGCTCGAGCTCCCGGTAGAGCTGCTGCGGCGTCGCCGCCCAGAAATTGGCCACGGACACGTCGAAGAGCTTGGCCAGGTCGTACCCCGACGCCTCGCCCTCCAGGAGAGCCGCCAGGACCGCGTGCTTGAGAGACATCCGGACACGCTAGCAGTCCGTTGAATAGTTTCCTCGGCACCTATTCACCCGCGAAACCCCTGGTGAGGGGCGGGGTCCAGGCAGCGTGACGCAGGATCGCGCGCACCGCGAGGCCCGACGGCGCCAGCCGCATCAGGGCGTCGCGCAGCGGCACGGCGAGCGGATGGCTGAGCTGCTGGCCCATCCGGCCGGCCTGCCGGGCGGCCGCGGCGACGGCGGTCGTGCGCGGGCGGCGCACGCCGTCGTACCGGGCGAGCGCGGTGTCGATGCCGCCTCCGTCCGCCGCTCCTTCCAGCTCGGCGGCGAGGACGACCGCGTCCTCCAGGGCCTGGCAGGCGCCCTGGCCGAGGTTCGGCGTCATCGCATGGGCGGCGTCGCCGAGCAGCACGACACGGCCGGAGACGAAGGACGGCAGGGGAGTGGCCAGTTCGCCGACGTCGTGGTGGAGCACGGCCTCGGGGCGGGTCGCGGCGAGCAGTTCGGGGATCGGCGCGTGCCAGTGCGCGAAGCGGCGGCGCAGCACGGCGAGCGGATCCGCGTGCCGTACGCCGGCGGGCGCGTTCAGGACGGCGTGCCACTCGGCCCGCCCGTCGGCGAACGCGATGTGCCCGAACTCGGCGCCGCGTCCCCAGGTGATCTCGAAGTCGGTACGCAGGTCCAGCGGCCGGTCCGTGACGGCCCGCAGCACGGTCGAACCGCTGTGCACGGGGCCGGGATGCGCCGGGAACAGCGCGGTCCGCAGCCGGCTGCCGATCCCGTCGGCGGCCACCACCAGATCCGCCTCCGCGCATCCGCCCTCCGCCGCCGCCCCGGGCCCGTCCGCGGCCTCGTACTCCACCCGCGCCCGGGCGCCGCCCGGGAGCGTCGTCGCGCGCGTGACCGTCACACCGGTGCGCAGGGTTCCTGGCCTGAGCGCCGCGCGCAGCAGCCGGTGGAGTTCGGCCCGCGGGATGCCCACGATGGGCGAGCCGAGGGCGCGTTCGAGCGCGGCGCCGTCCATCCGGGCGAGCCAGGAGCCGCGTGGCGTGCGGGTGCCTCCGGTGTACTGGCCGCGGCCGGCGGCCCGCACGGCCGCGCCGACGCCGAGCGCGTCGAGGGCGCGGATGCCGTTGGCGGCGAGCGAGATCCCGGCTCCCTCGTCGGCGAGGACGGACGCGCGGTCGACGACCGTCACCTCCCAGCCGGTCCGCTGAAGTCCGACGGCGGCGGCGAGCCCGCCGATCCCGGCGCCCACGACGACGGCGTGGAGTCCCATGGTCCCTTCCCCTCTCCCGTCCCCGCTTCGCCGGTACGGGCTGTTGCGTGCGCGTGTACGCACCTTCGTTGCCTTCTACATCTGTAGAAGGCGCGTTCGGAAGCGTAGACCCACCCTCTACAGGTGTAGAAAGAGGGGGTGACTTCCGCATCGCCGCCCCCGTCCCGCCGCACCCTGCTCGCCGACGCCGCCCTCGGCGTCCTCGCCGACGCCGGAATGCGCGGCCTCACCCACCGGGCCGTCGACGCCGCCGCGGGGCTTCCGGCCGGGACGACCTCGGCCTACTTCCGCACCCGTTCGGCTCTGCTCACCGCCCTGGTCCGGCGCCTGGTCGCACTGGACCAGGCGGAGCTGACGGCCGCCGCCGAGCAGACTCCCGCCCTCCGCACGCCCGAGGACCTGGTGCGGGGACTGACCGCGCTGGTCGCCGCGCGGACCACCGGCGAGGGACGGCGCCGTTCCCTCGCCCGCTACGCCTGCGTCCTGGAGAGCGTGCGAGACCCGGAACTGCGCGACATCCTGGTGCCGAGGGAGAACCCGGCCCGCGAAGCGGCACGGGCCTTCCTCGCCGCCCGGGGCGTGGCGGATCCCGAAGCCCGCACGCTGACCCTGCTCGCCTGTGTGGACGGGCTGGTCCTGGACCGGGTGGTCGCCGGAGAGGAGGCGTTGCGCGGGGGGACCGAGGAGGTCGAGGGGCTGGTCGCCGCGGCCCTCCGACCGTGACGGCGCGGGCGCGTGCCGGCCGTCGACCCGGCCTCGGCCGACCGGACACCGGCCGACCCGTCCTCAGGGGGTCCGACGCCGGCGCAACCGGCCCACCTCACCGATGGAGCAGGCTCCGATGGACAGCATGGGACACACCGACAGCGACGCGTACGTCTACACGACCTACATCCGCACCACTCCCGACGACCTGTGGAAGGCATTGACCGACCCCGACCTCACCCGTCGCTACTGGGGCGTGGCCTTCGACACCGACTGGAACGCCGGATCGCCCATGGCCTGGGAGGAGGGCGGACGGGTCACCGCGGACCCCGAGCAGGTCGTCCTCGCCGCCGAGCCCGGCCGGCTCCTCTCCTACACCTGGCACACCTTCACGCCCGAGTGGGCCCGGGCCGTCGGCATCGGCGAGGACGTCTGCGCCCGGCTCGCCGACGAAGGCCGCTCCAAGGTCACCTACCGGATCGAGCCGGCCGGCGACATGGTCAAACTCACCGTCGTCCACGACGACCTGGCGCCCGGTGGCACCGTCCGCGGCCTCGTCGGCGAGGGCTGGCCCGCGCTCGTCTCCAGCCTCAAGTCGCTGCTCGAGACGGGCGAGGAACTTCCCGAGGTCCCGCGCTGACCGCCCCGCCCACGTGTTCCCGTTGATGCATTCGAGTCGTCTCTCGGGCCTGTCCCGCGCCACGCCCGGTCAGTTGATCATTCTTTTCGGTTCCGATCCGTTTTGATGCACCGGTCACACCAGCTCAGCACCGGCGAGAAGGGCGGGTGACCGACGTGCCGTCACGCGGGAACAGCAGGAGCATCGGCCCCCTCAGAGGCCTGGGCGCGCTGTCCGTCGCCGCCGGGGCCGTCCTCGCCCTCAACGCCGCCCAGCCGCCGGCCGCCGGCGCCTCCGCGCCCGCCGCCCCCGTCGGCGCCGCCGCGACCGGTGCCGGTGCCGGTGCCGTGCTCGTGTCGGTCGAGGCCTGCCCCGCGACCGGCCGCATGTGCGGCGCACCCCGCCACAACGTCGTCCTCGACGGCCGGCCCTTCACCCTCGACGCCCGCGCCGCGGGCCCGCTCGACCTCACCCTGCGCACCGGCGGACGGTTCGCCGACGTCACCGTCACCGACCGCGACGGCCGCCGGATCGCCGGTGCCGTCAGCGCCGACGGAAACCACTGGACCAGCACCGTGCCGCTGCGCGCCGACGGCCGCTACACCGCGCGCCTCACGCTCGAAGCGCCGCCGGAGGCCGCCGCCGCCCGCCGCCGCCCCTCGCACCGCGTCGCCCGGCTCGAACTCCGTACCCCGCCCGCGGCCGAGGGCGAGCGGCTCACCGCCGCGTTCGGGCCGTCGGCGGGCACGTACGGCGTCGGCCAGCCCGTCACCGCCGAGCTGAGCCACTCCGTGCCCGCCGACGACCCCGAGGCCCGCCGCGCCGTCGAGGACGCCCTGCACGTCGACTCCGAGCCCCACGTCGAAGGCGCCTGGCACTGGGTCGGACCCAGCACCCTCCACTACCGTCCCCGCGCCTACTGGCCCGCCCACGCCACCGTCCGGGTCCGCAGCGCCCTCGACCGGGTGCACGTCACCGAGCGGCTCTACGGCGGGCCCTCGGAGCCGCTGACCTTCACCACCGGCGACCGGATCGAGGCCGTCACCGACGTCGCCGCCCACACCCTGACCGTGCTGCGGGACGGCGAGGTGCTCCGCACCGTCCCCGTCACCACCGGCAAGGCGGGCTACCGCACCCGAAGCGGCGTCAAGGTCGTGCTCGGCAAGGAGCCCACCGTCCGCATGCGCGGCGACAGCATCGGCATCGCCCGCGGCAGCCGCGACTTCTACGACCTGAAGGTGCGCTGGGCCACCCGCGTGACCTGGAGCGGCGAGTACCTGCACGCCGCTCCCTGGTCGCTGGACGCGCAGGGCACCGAGGACGTCAGCCACGGCTGCACGGGCATGAGCACCGAGGACGCCGCCTGGCTCTTCCGCACCGTCCGCGTGGGCGACCTGGTGCGGGTGGTCAACGGGTACGGCGAGGAGATGAGCCCGTTCGACAACGGCTACGGCGACTGGAACCTGAGCTGGGCCGCGTGGCGCCGCGGCAGCGCCTTCGGCCCCGCCGCCTCCGGCGCCGCTCCCGGCGCGACCGCGCTGCGGCCCGCACTCTGAGGACGGGACGGGACGGCCCGGCCGGTCCGACGCAGCCGCCGCCCGCCCTCTGAGGGCGGGCCGGCCCGTCAGACGCGCCCGCCGCCCGCCGTGTCCGAGGACAGCCGCTGCGCCGCGTAGATCGGGATCACGGACAGCAGCACGAGCAGCGCCGCCACCACGTTCACCACCGGCGCCTGCTGAGGACGGGTCATGTTGTCGAAGATCCACAGCGGCAGGGTCTGCACACCGGGACCGGCCGTGAACGTGGTCACCACGACCTCGTCGAAGGAGAGCGCGAAGGCGAGCAGTCCGCCGGCCAGCAGCGCCGAGCGCAGCAGCGGGAAGGTGACGTCCCAGAAGGTACGGAAGGTGTGCGCGCCCAGGTCCATCGCCGCCTCCTCGTACGAGCCGGGCAGCCGGCGCAGCCGCGCGACCACGTTGTTGAAGACGACGACGATGCAGAAGGTCGCGTGCCCGACGATCACCGTGAAGAGGCCGAGGCCCACACCGAGCGGTGCGAGGACGGTGCCGAACGCCGAGTTGAGGGCGATGCCGGTGACGATGCCGGGCAGCGCGATCGGCAGCACCACCGCGAACGACACCGCCTCGCGCCCGAAGAACGCGTGCCGCTGCACCGCGAAGGCGATCAGCGTGCCGAGCACGAGCGCGACGGCGGTCGCCGCGAGCCCGGTCCGCACCGACGTCCACAGCGCTTCCCGGGCGCCCTCGTTGGCCCAGGCCGCCGACCACCACTTCAGGGTGAGCCCGGACGGTGGCCAGCTCGCCGAGCGGTCCGGGTTGAGGGAGCCGACGAGCACCAGGAGCAGCGGCAGGTAGATCACGGCGAAGCCGAGCCCGGCGGCGGTGCGCAGCGCGATCCGCGCGGGACGGGAGAGGTTCATCGGAGGCGGTCCTTCCGCGGACGGGTCCGGCCGTGCGAGTGCGGCCCGGTCACAGGCTGCGCAGCGCCCCGGTGCGGCGCACCGCGAGCAGGTAGAGCACGATGACGGCCACCGGCACGGTGCCGAGCGCGGCGGCGAGCGGCAGGTTGAGGGTGACGTTGGAGTAGACGAGGTTGCCGATGAGCTGGGTCTTGCCGCCGACGATCTGCACCGTGATGTAGTCGCCGAGGCTGAGCGAGAAGGTGAACACCGAGCCCGCCGCCACGGCCGGCCACACGAGCGGCAGCACGACCGAGAAGAACGTCCGCCCGGCCCGCGCGCCGAGGTCGGCCGAGGCGTGCAGCAGGCTGTCCGGGAGCTGTTCGAGCGCCGTGTGCACCGGCAGGATCATGTACGGCAGCCAGAGGTAGGTCAGCACCAGGACGGTGGCGGTCAGCCCGTATCCCGGCCCGTCCAGGCCGAGCGGGCGCAGCGCCCAGTCGAGCGGCCCGCCCTCGGAGAGGATCAGCCGCCACGCGTACACCTTGACGAGGTAGCTGGCCCACAGCGGGGTGAGGATCGCGACCACGAGCAGCGGGCGGCGCCGCGGGCTCGCCACCCGGGCGGTGTAGAAGGCGAGCGGGAAGGCGATCAGGGCGCACAGCACGGTGACGGCCAGGGCGACGCCGACCGTGCGCAGGGCGACCACCTTGTAGACCGGTGAGGCGAGCAGTTCCTGGAAGTTCTGCGCCGACCAGACCCGGACGACCTCGGAGGTGAAGGAGTCGGTGGTCCAGAAGGCGGACAGGAACAGGGCGGCCAGCGAGCCGAGATAGGCGAGCACCAGCCACAGCAGCGGCGCGGTGAGCAGCGCGGCGAGCCGGAGCCGGGGCCGCCGGTGCAGGGCTCCGGCGAGCCGCCGGACCGGGCCGGGAGCCCGGTCGGCGGCGGCCCGGTCGGCGGCCCGCGGGGGAGTGGCGAGCGAGGTCATGCGGTGTCGTCAGCCCTTGATCTCGTTCCAGGCCTGCACCCACTTGGCGTACGGCACGCAACGGGCGTCCGTGCGGCCGTCGAGGCACTGCTCGATGGGCGTGGTCCAGAAGTGGACGTTCTTCCAGTAGCCCTCGTCGCTCGCGTGGAAGGTGGTGCAGTGGGCCTTGTCGGCGGTCTCGGCGCAGGACTTGGCGTTGGCCGGTGCCTCGCCGAAGTACTCGGCGACCTGGGCGTTGGCCTTGGGCGAGACGATCCAGTCGAGCCACTTGTAGGCGCAGGTGGGGTGCTTGGCCTTGGCGGACACCATCCAGGTGTCGGACCAGCCGGTGGCGCCCTCCTTCGGCAGCACGGCCTCGACCTTGGCGCCCTCGGCCTTCGCGAGGTTGGCGATGACCTGCCAGCTGGTGCCGACGACCGAGTCGCCGCTCTTGAAGGCGGAGATCTCCTTCAGATAGTCGCTCCAGTACTCGCCGACGTGCTCGTTCTGCGCCTTCAGCAGCGCGACGGCGGCCTCGAACTGCTTCTGGTCGAGCGCGTACGGGTTCTTGATGCCGAGCTCCGGCTTGGTCGCCTTGAGGTAGAGGGCCGCGTCGGCGATGTAGATCGGCGAGTCGTAGGCGGTGACCTTGCCGCTGTGGGCGGACGCCTTGTCGAAGACGGCCGACCAGGAGTCGGGCGCGGGCGTCACCTTCGTCGTGTCGTACATGAGGAGGTTGGCGCCGCGGCCGTGCGGGATGCCGTAGGCGACTCCCTTGACGGAGTTCCACTCCTTGTTCTTCAGGCCGGCGAAGACGTCGGCGTAGTTCGGCACCAGCGCGGTGTTGACGGGCGCGGCGTCGCCGGACGCGATCAGGCGCAGCGAGGCGTCCCCGGAGGCGGAGACGGCGTCGTACTCGCCGGTCTTCATCAGCGCGACCATCTCGTCGGAGGTGGCGGCGGTCTTGGCGTTGACCTGGCAGCCGGTCTGCTTCTCGAAGCCGGACACCCAGTCGACCTCGGGATCGTTGGAGCCGTCCTCGACGTAGCCGGCCCAGGCGATCAGGTTGACCTGCCCCTCGGCGGCGCCGAGGGCGGTGGGCGCCTTGAGGGCGGGCGGGTTGAGGCCGCCGGACTTTCCGGATCCCGCCTGGTCGGCGGAGCCGCAGGCGGTGACGAGCAGCAGGCCGGAGACGGCGGCGGCGGTCAGGAGCGAGCGGTGCAGGCGCACGGGGTTCTCCGTTGCGTGAGGGTGCGGTACGGGGAGTGGTGCAGGAGCGGGGGACGAAGGGAAGCGGATCGGGGGCTTACGGGGCCGAGGAGGCCGGGACCGGGCCGGCGGCCGCGCGCGGGGCCGGGGCGGGGACCGGGACGGCGTGCCGTGGGTGCCAGTGGAGCGCCACCCGGGCCCCGCGGAAGGCGGCGAGGTCCTCGGAGGAGGTCTCCAGGTTCTGCTGCAGAGCGGTCAGCCGGCCGCCGGCGTCCAGGTCGACGAGGAAGCGCGTGGCGTCGCCGAGGTAGACCACCTCGGCGACGGTGCCGGCGGCGTGCGCGTGACCCTCCTCGACGGCCGCGGCCGGGTCCTTGACGACCCGGATCTTCTCCGGGCGGATGCTGTACGTCCCGGAGGCGCCGAGCACGGTCCGCGCCGCGTCCCCGCTGAGCAGGTTGGAGGTGCCGACGAAGCCGGCGACGAACGGGGTGGCGGGCCGCTCGTAGATCTCGGCCGGCGAGCCGACCTGTTCGATCCGGCCCTGGTGGAAGACGGCGATCCGGTCGCTCATCGTCAGGGCCTCCTCCTGGTCGTGGGTGACGAACACGAAGGTGATCCCGACCTGACGCTGGATCGCCTTCAGCTCGACCTGCATCTGCTCGCGCAGCTTGAGGTCCAGGGCGCCCAGCGGTTCGTCGAGGAGCAGGACCCGCGGGCGGCCGACGAGCGCGCGGGCGAGCGCCACCCGCTGGCGCTGGCCGCCCGACAGCTCGCCCGGGCGGCGCCGGCCGAGCCCTTCGAGCCGTACCTGCGCGAGCGCCGCGCGGGCCCGCACCAGGCGCTCGGCCTTGGCGACGCCGCGCACCTTCAGGCCGTAGGCGACGTTCTGCTCGATCGTCATGTGCGGGAAGAGGGCGTAGTCCTGGAAGACGGTGTGCACGTCCCGCTCGAAGGGCGCGAGGCGGGTGACGTCCCGGCCGGCGAGTTCGACGGTGCCCGCGCTCGGCGTCTCGAACCCGGCGATCATCCGCAGCACGGTGGTCTTGCCCGAGCCGGACGGGCCGAGCATCGAGAAGAACTCGCCGTCGGCGATCTCCAGGTCCACTCCGGCGACCGCCTCGGTCCGGCCGTAGCTCTTGCGGAGTCCGGAGAGCCGGATCGCCATTCCCTCCATGGGCGGGAACCTTTCTCGTGCGGGAGCCGTCTGACGGGTGGGCGTAAACATATGAAGTCATAGTTCAAATCTCAAGACCCCCGTAAGGTAAAGCCTGAGTCAACGCGCGAGGTGGTAGACCGTGAGAGCAGACGGCAGACGGGGCGAGGGCGCGCAGGGGAGCGCCCGCCGAGCCGTGTTCACCCCCGTCGACACCCGGGCCCGGGTCGACACCGTGGTGCGCCGCCTCGGCGACGCCATCGAACTCGGCCTCCTCGCCGACGGCGAGCAACTGCCCGGCGAGACCGAACTCGCCGGGCAGCTGGGCGTCTCCACCGTCACCCTGCGCGAGGCCCTCATGGCCCTGCGGCAGCAGGGGCTCGTCACCACCCGCCGCGGGCGCGGCGGCGGCAGCTTCGTCACCGTTCCCGACGGGCCGCCCGAGGAGCGGCTGCGCGGGCGGCTGGCCGACTGGTCCACGGAGGAGCTGCGCGACCTGGGCGACCACTGGGCGGCGGTCTCCGGGGCCGCGGCCCTGCTCGCCGCCCAGCGCACCCAGCCCGGCGACCTGCGCCAGCTCACCCGTACCGTCGACGAGTTCGCCCGGGCCGAGGACCCGGCGGCGCGCAGCCGGCTCTACGGCCGCTTCCACGTCGAACTCGCCGCCGCGGCCCAGTCCGCACGCCTCACCCGCGAGGAGATCGCCCTCCAGGCCGAGTTGGGCGCCCTGCCGCTGCTCGTGCTCCAGGACCCCGCGTATGTCGAATCCGTGGCGGATCGTCACCGCTCCGTGATCTCCGCCGTGCAGGATGAGGCCGACGAGCGGGCCAGAACGCTGGCCGAGCAGTGCGTACGCGAGTCCGTGGGCCGCCTGGTGGCCCTGCGGCTCGCGCCCCCCACTCGCGCACCCGAGGAGGACACCGATGGCCCGGCCCACCGGTCCCGCCCACCCCACCGGCCTCGCGCCTGACACCGACGACACCGTCCCGGCGCGGGTCGGAGAGACGCTCGAAGGCGTGTTCGCGGTGGTCGCCGCCGTGGGTGCCGAGACGGCGGAGCTGCTCGCGCGGGTGGCCGGTGACGGCCGCGCCCCCGTCTCCGCCGACCTGGCCGCGCTCCGGCCCGGCCTGCACGGACGGCTCGCGCGGCAGCCGCTCGTCTCCGGCGTCGGCTTCGTCGCCGCGCCCGGGCTCCTCGGCGACGTGCCCGCCTGGCTGGAGTGGTGGCAGCGCGGACCCGAGGGCACGGTCCGTCCGCTGCTGCTCGACCTGGACCCGGAGCACTCCGCGTACTCCGACTACACCCACTGGGACTGGTACGCGCTGCCGCGCGAGACCGGACGCCGGGCCGTAGCGGGTCCCTACGTCGACTACCTCTGCTCCGACGAGTACGGCCTCACGCTCTCGGCCCCCGTCCACCTCGGCGACACGTTCGTCGGAGTCGCCGCCGCCGACGTCTATCTGCGCCACTTCGAGGCGGCCGTCCTGCCCGTCCTCCAGGAACTGCCCGTCCCGGCCCGCCTGGTCAACGCGCGCGGCCGGGTCGCCGCCTCCACCGACCCGGCCCATCTCGCGGGCGACCTCACCAAGGGCCCCGACTTCGCGGCGGTCCTCGCCGCCCCGCCGGCCGTCCACCGCCACGGCGCCCTGCGCCTGACGCCCTGCACCGGCACCGAGCTGGTCCTCGTGACCACGGAGTGACCCCGGCACCCGTCCGGAGCGCCCGCCCGGCGCGGTGAACGGCCGCCCGCGGGCGCTGCCTAGCGGTACTCGACCGTCAAGGCCGCCGGAGCCGCCTGGTTGACGAAGAGGTACGCCGCCCCGGCCGGCGCCGACGCGAAGCCCAGCCGCAGCTGGGTCGTCCCGCTCCGGTCCACGGCCGCGAGCGCCGCCGGCGACAGATCCGTGGACACCGCGCTCCCCGACGAGAACGCCCCGATCTGCGCCGCACCCGCCACCGTCGCCGGCGCCGACCAGTCCCCGGCCTCGGTCGCGCACCCGCCGAAGCAGCCCGTCCGCACGTCGACGAGCAGCCGGTTGTCCGCCGGCGAGGACCACGGGTCGCCCGAGCCGCCGGCCCTCGTCACCGTCAGATACGCCCGGGTGATCTCCTTCCCCGCCGGGATCCGTGACGTGTCGAAGGACAGCACGGTCCGGTTCACCTTCCCGTCCGTGCCCCGGCCGAGCGCGTAGCCGTACGTGTCCTCCAGGGTGCCGACCGCCGCGCCCGAACCGTCGGCCGCCGCCTTCACGTACCCGTCCTGCGCGTCCACGCTCGACAGCGTCACCGAGCCGCCGCCGGGCGGCGGGGTGGTGCCGGCGCCGCCGCCGAGCGCGCGGACCATGCCCATCACGGCCTCGATCTGCCGCCCGCCGTGCCGGGCGTACGCCGAGTCGCCGAGGTAACCCCACCAGTTCCAGCAGCCGTTGGGGTTCTCCAGCGTGCTCGTGGCCGCCGCCTGCGGATAGAGCACGATCATGGCGTTGGTGTCCGCGTACTCGTTGAGGTAGGAACCCTCGACGAAACGGGTGCCGAAGCCCTGATAGCCGTAACCCTGCTTGCAGCCGTGCAGCGCCACCATCAGCGAGCAGGTGGCCCCGCCCGCGCAGGACGACGGCACGTACGCGAAGCCCTCCTCGCTCATCGACACCGCGGCCGCCGAACCGCCCGGCACGTACGCGTTCTGGTCGAAGCGGATCAGGCTCCCCGAGGGCGCGGCGGCGGGCGCGGCCACCGAGCCGAGGAGGTGGCCGAGGAAGTCCCGCTCCGCGTCGAAGCCGCAGTCGTTGAGCCACGGACTCTGCGTCACCCCGCACGCGTTGGGGCCGAGCGGGCTGATCCAGGCATGGCCGGCGGCCCTCGTCCGGTCGTAGCGGACGCGGGCGCCGAAGTGGCCGTAGTAGTCGGCGAGCGCGGTCGCGACCGGCTGCTTCACGGTCGTGTCGCCGGTCCCGCTGAAGACGTAGACGGGATCGCCCGTCAGATGCGACACCGGATCCACCTGCCCCTGCGCCGACCGGTCGCGGGTGGTCTGCTCCAGCTGCGCGAGCTGGAGGTCCTGGGTGGTGTTCATGCACGCGTTGAGCGCGGTGGCCAGCGAGCCCCGGGCGCAGTCGTACGGCCCGGAGGCGAAGACCGCCGAGCCGGACACCGTCCCGGAATAGGCCACATGGAGCTGGGTCGCCATGTAGCCGCCCGAGGAGACTCCGGCGGTGTACACGGCACCGACGTGGTACGGCGTGAGGGAACCCGGCACCGGGGCGGGCGCCGCGGCCTCGGCGGGTGCCGCGGGCGCGGCGAGGAGCAGGGCGGCGGTGGCGGCCGACACCAGCAGCGCCGCGAGGCGCCGCCGGGGTGGCCCGGCCGTGGTGCGTGAGGATCGCATACGGACTCCGTGCGGCTCGAACGGGTGGGGATGCGCCGGAGCGTAGGGCCGACACCGACGCGACCCCTATGGGCCCGGCCGCCACAAACGCGGGCCCGGAGTATGGCGCTCCACGACCTGGAAGGACACGCCCGGCGCCGCCTCGCGATCACGTCCTTCGACGCGGTGCGCGCACGCCGTCCAGCACCGGAGCCGGCAGCAGCTCGCGCCGGCCCCGGCCCGGTCGCCGCGGGCCGGGGACAGCGCGATCCCGATGACGAGCCGGAGTGCCCCACCGGCAGCCGGCGCCGCCCGAGGCCCGCCGCGAGGCCGACGCCGCCCGCGCCCGCCCCTGCCCCCTTGCCTAGTCGTTCACCGCCGTCAGCAGCACCACCGCGTCCTCCAGGGCCGTGAGCCCGTGCCGTTCCTTCGGGAGCATCTGGAGCCGGCCGGACGCCAGCACCTGCGTGCGGCCCGAGGCCGTCAGTTCGACACGGCCCCGCAGGACCTGGAGGCTCGCGGCCGGCGGCGCGTTGTGCTCGTCGAGGGCCATGCCGCTGACCAGGGCGATCACGCTCTGCCGGAGCACTCCGTCGTGCACGATCAGATGGGCGCTGCGGCCGTGCGCGTCGGAGCGGGCCTTCTCCAGGTGCTCGTCGACGAGGGCGCCGAGGTCGAAGGGTTCGGGCTGCTGCATCGTCTCTCCCTGCAAGGTGGCGGACCGGTACTCCCCAGCCTTGCGCCTGCCGCGCGTCACGCAACTCGACGTCGCCGCCCGCCCGCCGCCGTCCCCAGCAGCACGAAGCCGGCCGCCGCGAGCAGCGTCGCCGTCCACCCGTACGCCTCGTACAGCCAGGCCGCGGTCAGGGAGCCGAGCGCGCCGCCGCCGAAGGTGGACAGCATGAACACCGTGTTCACCCGGGCCGCCACCTCCCGGCCGAGCCCGAGGACCCGCGACTGGTTCGCGATCTGACAGGCGCTCGTCCCCAGCACCACCAGGCCCGCGGCGGCGACCAGCGCGACCGGCGACACCGGCGCCGCGCCGGCGGTCACGAGGGCCAGACCCACGCAGCCCAGCGCCCGGCGGGCGACCGGCCCCGCGCCGTACCGGTCGGTGAGCGGCCCGGCGTACGCCGAGGCCAGCGCCGCCGGCACGGTGAGCAGCCCGAAGAGCCCCGTCGCCGCCGGCCCGTACCCGAGCGGCGGCGCGGCCAGATGGAAGACCAACGCCGCCCAGAAGACGCTGTACGCCGCGAACACGCACGCGCCCGCCAGCGCCGAGACCCGCAGCGCGCGATGGACGGACAGCAGCCGGGGCAGTCCGGCGAGCATCCTGCCGTACGGGACGGGGCGCGCGCCCGGTGCGGCGAGCCGCTCCGGCAGCGCACGCGGCAGCACCCACAGCAGGGCGGCCGTCGCCACGGCGGCGCACACGTACGCCGTCCGCCAGCTCCCGCTCGCGTCCGAGACGGCGCCCGAGACCGTACGGGACAGGGTGGAGCCCAGCGTCAGACCGAGGCCGACGACGCCGACGACCCGGCCGCGCCGCTCGGGGCCCGCGAGGGCGGCCGCGACCGGCGTGAGGATCTGCGGCAGCACCGTCGTGGTCGACAGGGCGAGTGTCGCGAGGACGAGCGTCAGGATGTTCGGGGCCGCGGCGGCCGCGAGCAGGGCGGCGGCGGTCGCCGTGAGCAGCACCCGGGTGAGCCGCCGCAGGCGGGCGGTGTCGGCGAGCGGCACGAGCAGCAGGATGCCCAGCGCGTAGCCGGCCTGCGCGGCCGTGGCGACCAGGCCCGCCGTCCGGTCGGAGACGGCCAGCCCGCGGGCGACGGCGGCGAGCAGCGGCTGCGGGAAGTAGAGGTTCGCCACCGTCACGGCCCCGGCCACGGCGAACAGAAGGACGTTCACGCGGGCGGGCACGGGCGCCGGAGCGGGTGCGGACACCGGGGCGGGCGCGGCGGCGGTGCGCCGGCGGGAGAAGAGGAGGGGCACGCGCACCAGGCTCCCGCCGGGCGCATGCGGGGAACAAGGTGAAAGAATGCAAGCGGCGTTGAGCGGAACTCAACGATCGCGGACCGACCGGAGGCGACCGGTGCTCGAACGGCACGAACTCGAGACGTTCCTGACCCTCGGCGAGGAACTGCACTTCGGCCGCACCGCCGAACGCCTCGGCGTCACCACGGGCCGCGTCAGCCAGACCGTCAAGAAGCTGGAGCGCCGCGTCGGCACCCCGCTCTTCGCCCGCACCAGCCGCAGCGTCGCCCTCACGCCCGTCGGCCGCCGCCTCCACGAGGAGCTCCGCCCCGCCCACGCCCGGATCCTGGCCGCCCTCGAACGCGCCACCGCCGCCGGCCGCGGCCTGCTCGGCACCCTCCGGGTCGGCTTCGGCTCGCCCTGGGGCGGCGAACTGCTCACCGCCACCGCCGACGCCTTCCTGGCCCGCCACCCCGGCTGCGAACTCACCCTCGGCGAGGTGCCTGTCGACGCCGGCACCCGGCCCGTCGAGGACGGCGCACTCGACGTCCAGTACGCGACCTTCCCCGTCGCCGTCCCCGGGCTCACCGCCGGGCCGGTCCTGGTGCGGGACGACCGGGTCCTGCTCGTACCCGCCGCCCATCCGCTGGCCGGCCGCGCCTCCCTCGGCCTCGAGGACCTCGCCGGGCAGACCCTGGTCACCACCGGCCGCACGCAGTCCCGCGCCTGGCGCGAGGCCCACTACCCGACCCGCACGCCGTCCGGTGCCACCGTCCACCACGGCCCGGCGGCCGCCACCTGGGAGGAGCTGCTGTCCCTCGTCGGCGCGGGCCGCGGCGTCGCCCCGGGCGCGGCGCGCGGCGCCCGCTACCACCCGCGCCCCGGCATCGCCTACGTGCCCTTCCACGACGCCCCGCCGCTGGAGTACGGCCTGGTGTGGGCGACCGCGAACGAGAACGCCCTGATCAGGGCCTTCGTCGAGACGGCGGCGCGTGTCCCCGGCACAGGAGCGGATCCTTCGGGGCTACGGTGAGGCGGTGGAGCGCACCGAGGACCGGCAGGCGCTCGCCGCGTTCGCCGCCGCCTCGCTCCTCGCGGGAGGCAACGCGGTCGGCGTCCGCTTCAGCAACCGTGAACTGGAGCCCCTGTGGGGCGCCGCCCTCCGCTTCGGCGCCGCCTCCCTCCTGCTGCTGGCCGTGACGGGCCTGAGAAGAATGCCCCTGCCCAGGGGCAGAGCCCTCGCCGGGGCGGCCCTCTTCGGCGTCCTCAACTTCGGTGTGACGTCCGCCCTCGCGTACTACGCCTTCGTGCACCTCCACGCCGGACTCGGCCAGACGATCCTGGCGCTCACGCCGCTCGCGACCCTGCTCCTGGCCGTCGCCCAGGGCCTCGAACGCTTCCGGCCGGCCGCCGCCGTCGGCACCGTCCTCGCCGCCGGCGGCGTGGCCCTCATCAGCCGCACACCGCTGACCGGCGACGTGCCCGTGCTGTCGTTCCTCGCGATCCTCGGCGCCGTGCTGGGCTTCGCCCAGGCCACGGTGCTGGTCCGGCGGCTGCCCGACGTCCATCCCGTCACGATGAACGCCGTGGGCATGACCGCCGGCGCCGTCGTCCTGCTCGCCGGCTCGGCCGTCGCGGGAGATACCTGGCGCCTCCCGGACCGGCCCGCCACCTGGTGGGCGCTCGCCTACCTGGTCGTCGCCGGCTCCGTGGTCACCTTCGTGCTCTACCTGTTCGTGGTGCACCGCTGGAACGCGTCCCGCGCCGCGTACGTCTTCGTCGTCATCCCGGTCGTCACGATCGTGCTCTCCGCCTGGCTCGACGACGAACCCCTGACCGCCTCCCTGCTCCTCGGCACCCCGCTGATCCTCGCCGGCGTCTACGTGGGAGCGCTGCGGCGCCGGCCCCGGCGGCACCCTACGGACACCGCCTAGGGCTCGAGCACCGCCGGTGGCGGGCTCCACCGGCGGGCGCGGCTCACCGAGGACGAGACGCCGTAGTCCTTCTTGAGGTGCTCGGGGATCGCGTAGTGCATGACCCGGCCACGGGTGAGGGACGACAGTTCGAACAGCGTGGTGAGATGGCCGAGCCGGTCCAGGATCCAGGCGCCGAGCGGCGAACGGTCCTCGACGGTCTCCAGCACGCCCAGCAGCGGAGGCACCGCCTTGACGACGGTGTCCCAGGGGGTGCGCGGCACCTCGAGCCAGTCGGCGCAGGTGTCGCCGACGAGATGGCGGATCAGGGCCGAGACGATCGGGTCGAAGAACGTCCCCGGCACCACCTCCTCGTACAGGTCGATCAGCTGCCGGGTCAGCAGCGCGCCCTCCTCCGACGGACCCATGTGCCGGATCATGTACAGGTCGAGGAACCGCCGCGCCTCGTCCAGGTCCCGGGGCACGGCGTCCTGGTCGACGCCGAGCATCGCGCCGACCACCCGCCAGGCGTAGAAGTAGGCCTCCGCGCCCTCCGTGGACATGTGGATGCCGAGCCGGTGCAGACTGTCGAGGACCAGCATCGAGAAGAACATCTGCCCGCCGATCATGTCCTCCTGACAGATCGGCACACCGAGCGCCGCCGTGTCCCAGCGGTCCTCGCGCCGCAGATGGTGCCGGATCGAGGCGTGCAGCAGCCGGACCTTCTGCGCGGCCGGGACGAAACGGCTGCCCGCCTCGAAGGCGTCCGGCCGCATCAGATAGACCGTGAACTGGCCGGTCTCCGCCATCCGCTTGGCCGGGTAGCGCAGTCCGTGCGTGGTCGCGAGCAGCTTCGCGACGTGCGGGACGAGGTAGCAGGCGGGCATCGCGGCGAACGACAGCGCGGTCGTGATGTGCACGTCGTTGTCGGTGAAGAAGAGCCGGGCCTTCTCCATCTCGCCCCAGTCCACCCAGCTCGGCGGCGCGGCGGTGGCCCGCAGATACTCCCGGGCGACCTCCGGCAGCCCGTCCGGCAGCGGAGCGCCGGCCGTGGAGACGTACCGCATCAAGGTGTTGAAGGTGCCGACCTCGCCGCGCTCGAAGAGGGTGGCGACGGTGGCGTCGGCGAGTTCGTCGCCGGCCTGGCGCAGGGCGTCCATCGACGCCTCGGTGGGAATCATGCGGGGTGCTCCTTCGGGGCTGGGTGCGGCTTCGGTGCCGGGGCGGGTGTCAGGACAGCCGTGTCGAGGCGGAGTGCGCCAGGGAGGTCAGCGCGGCGACGGCGGCCGGCGGCGCGTCCAGCTCGTCGAGCGCGCGCAGGGCCTCCTCGACCCGGGCGGCGATCAGGTCCTCCACGCGCTCGGGCGCCTTCAGGCCGCGCATCAGGGCGCGCACGTCCTCCGGGTCGGTGTCCTCCCGGCCCAGCAGGACGCCCAGCCGCGCGCGTTCGCCGGTGTCCGCGGCCCGCCAGGTCTCCGCGAGGAGGGCGGTCGGCCGCCGGCCGCGCAGGTCGTCGGCGGTCGCCTTGCCGGTGCGCTCCGGATCGCCGAACAGGCCCAGCAGGTCGTCCCGGAGTTGGAACGCCTCGCCGAGCGGCAGCCCGTACGCGGCGTAGCCCTCGGCGAGCCGCGGCCCGGCCCCGGCCAGGGCCCCGCCGATCAGCAACGGCTGCTCCACGGTGTACTTGGCGGTCTTGTAGCGGATCACCTTCAGCGAGGCCGCCGTGTCCGGGACCGTGCCGGTACGGAGGATCTCCAGGCACTCGCCCGCGACCAGGTCCCGCGCGAGCGCCGCCCACAGCGGACGCGCCCGCCCGAGATAGGCCGCGGGCAGACCGCTGGTGACGAACAGCTGCCCGGCCAGCGACATCAGCAGGTCGCCCACCAGCATCGCGAGCGAACGGGCGGCCCCGGCCGGCCGAGGATGGTCCGGCACGGCGGAGCGCAGCGCCCGGTGCGCGCTGGGCCGGCCGTGCCGCAGTGGGCTGTCGTCGATCAGGTCGTCGTGCACGACCGCCGCCGCGTGCACGAGCTCCATGGACGCCGCGGCGCGCACCAGGGCGTCGCTGTCGGGCTGCCCGCCGCCGCGCCAGCCCCAGTAACAGAACGCGGCCCGCAGCCGCTTGCCGTGCGCGACCGCCGTCTCCAGCTGCTCGGCCACCGGGGCCAGCGAGGCGTCGACGTCCGTCAGGCCGTCGGCCTCGCGGGCGGTGAAGTCGCGCAGCACCGCGTCGACCCGGGCCTTGAACGCACCCGGGTCCCAGGCCGGCTCAGCCATCGTCGCCGGCCCGCCGGGCCAGGACGTGCCGGGCGAGCACCTCCAGGTGGGCCGGAGGCCCGGCCGCGTGGCGGTCGAGGGCGAGCCGCCCGCGGGCCACGAGCTCCTGTTCGGCCTCCTCGACCAGTTGCGCCGTGTCGGAGCGCCGTAACAGCCCGCGTACCGTTCCCAGCGCCGAACCCAGCGTGCTCACCGCCAGATCGGCGAGCCCCGCCACCAGCAGCACCGCCCGGTCGTCCCGGCCTTCGTGTCCGTTCCCCATCGCCATGGGATCAAGCCTGGTCAGGCGCCGCCCGCCGCGCGGGGCAAACTCACGAACGAGTGAACACCCCGACTATCCCGCGGACCGGTCCGGCGACGCGGGCGGCGGCTGTCCGGTGGGCGGCGGCGCCGTCAGCGCGCCCGTCAGATGGTCGTACGCGACGTGCGCGTGCAGCCGCACACCCGTCACCAGGGTGTCGTCGTCCGCGTAGAAGCGCGGATGGTGGTTGGTCACCAGACCGCGGCCGCCCGGCACCGGCACCGGCCGGCCCCGGTCGTCCAGCGTGGCGTCCTGGACGCCGAGCATCACGTACAGGCCGCCGAAGCGGTTGACGAACTCGGACACGTCGTCGTAGCCGAGCGTCGCCCCGGTCTCCACGACCCGGTCCGCGCCGACCACCCGGCGCAGCGTCGGCAGGCCCGCGGCGACCCAGGCAGCGCTGTTGTGCACCGGCGGCACCGACTGGAGGCAGTCCACCGCCGCCGTGGCGTGATACGCGGCCGCCGTGTGCTCGGCGAGCGTCGTCAGCCGCCGCTGCACCTCCGCCATGTCGGACTCCACCGCGCAGCGGACCGTTCCCCACAGGGTGACGGTCTCGCCGATGATGTTGAAGCGGCCGACGTCCTCGACGTGCCCGATGGTGACCGTGACCGGGTCGAAGGCCGAGACCTGACGGTAGATCTGCCCGATGCCGGTGAGGATCGCGCCCGCCGCCGACATCGGGTCCACACCCTGCCAGGGCGTGGAGCCGTGCACCTGCCGGCCCGTGACGACGATCCTGACCAGCGTCGACGCGGCGTACTGATTGCCCACGCGACAGCCCACGTAGCCCTTGGGATACGGCGTGACGTGCATCCCGAACACCATCGTCGGCACCGGGCCGGCGAACGCGCCCGCGGCCACCATGGCCCGCGCGCCGCCGTCCTCGGTGACCGGCGGGCCCTCTTCGGCCGGCTGGAAGACGAACAGCACGGTGCCGGGAAGCCGTGCGCGCGCCCCGGCGAGCACGCTCGCCGCGCCCATCAGCATCGCGGTGTGACAGTCGTGCCCACAGGCGTGCGACACCGGGAACGGGCCGCCCGGATAGGCGGAGTCGACGACCTCGGACGCGAACGCGGCCCCGCACAGGTCTTTCACCGGCAGCGCGTCCATGTCCGCCCGCAGCGCGACCGCCCGCGGACCCGGCCGCCCGCCGCGCAGCACGCCGACCACGCCGTGGCCCGCGATGCCGGTGCGCACCTCGTCCAGACCGAGCGACCGGAGATGGTCCGCCACGTAGGCGGCCGTCCTCTCCTCGCGGTTGGACAGCTCCGGATGCCGGTGCAGATGACGCCGCCAGGCGATCACCCGCTCGGCCGCCGCCTCCGCGGCCCGGTCCAGCTCCGCCCGTACCTCGTCGTGCGCGGGTTCCGTGCTCACCAAGGCCTCCGTCTCGCCCGGGGGATGACGCCGGCACACCAGCGTCGCACGCCGGCCCGTCCGTCTCCCGGCTACGCGACCGGGAAGCCCGGCGCGCCGCGCTCGACGATCGCGGTGGTGTCCAGGCCGGTCGGGAGGGTGCCGAAGGCGATGCCCCGGTCGGGGTCGAGCCGGGAGGCGCAGAAGGCGTCGGCGACCGCCGGATGGCCGTGGCGGACCAGCAGGGAGCCCTGGAAGACCAGGGCGAGCTGCTCGACCAGGCGGCGGGCGCGGTACTGGAGGGCGGCCGGGTCGGCGAGCCCGGCGAGGTCCTTGCGCAGGCGGGCGACGGAGGCGTCCAGGCGGCGGTCGGCGCCGGCCGCGCGGTCGACCTCGGCGAAGAAGGCCTCGACGGCCGCCGGCTGCCGGGCCATGGCGCGCAGCACGTCGAGCGCCGCCACGTTGCCCGAGCCCTCCCAGATCGAGGGCAGCGGCGCCTCGCGGTAGAGCCGGGGCAGGCCCGAGTCCTCGACGTAGCCGTTGCCGCCCAGGCACTCCAGGGCCTCGGCCGCGTGGGCCGGAGCGCGCTTGCACACCCAGTACTTGGTGACGGCGAGGCCCAGGCGGCGCAGCTGCTCCTCCTCGGCGTCGCCTGCCGCCGCGCGGTCCACGGCGCCCGCGAGACGCATCGCGGCGATCGTCGCGGCCTCCGCCTCGACCGCGAGGTCCGCGAGGACGTTGGTCATCAGCGGCTGGTCGACCAGGCGGGCGCCGAACGCGCTGCGGTGACGGGCGTGGTGCACGGCCTGGACGAGTCCGAGCCGCATCCCGGACGCCGAGCTGACCGCGCAGTCGAGCCGGGTCATGTTCACCATCCGGATGATGGTGGCGACGCCGCGGCCCTCCTCGCCGACGAGCCGGCCGAGGGCACCCTCGTACTCGATCTCACCGGAGGCGTTGGAGCGGTTGCCCAGTTTGTCCTTCAGGCGCTGGAAGCGGATCGCGTTGCGCGAGCCGTCCGGCAGCACCCGCGGCACCAGGAAGCAGGACAGGCCGCCGGGCGCGTGGGCGAGGGTGAGGAAGACGTCCGACATCGGCGCCGAGGTGAACCACTTGTGCCCGGTCAGCGCGTAGAGCCCGGCCTCGCCCGTCGGCTCCGCGCCGGTGGTGTTGGCGCGGACGTCCGAGCCGCCCTGCTTCTCGGTCATCGACATCCCGGCGATGATGCCGCGCTTCCGCGTCGGCACCCGCAGCCCGAACTCGTAGTACGGGGAGGTCAGCAGCGGCTCGTAGACCGCGGCGAGCTCCGGCTCGGCGCGCAGCGCGGGCACGGCCGCGTAGGTCATCGAGATCGGGCACAGATGTCCCGGGTCGGCCTGTCCCCACACGAACACCTTCGCGGCGCGCGCCACATGGGCGCCGGGCCGGCCGTCGCTCCAGGGCGCGCCGTGCAGGCCGTGCCGCACGGCGACGGTCATCAGCTCGTGCCAGTACGGGTGGAACTCGACCTCGTCGACGCGGTGGCCGAACCGGTCGTGGGTGTGCAGGACGGGGGAGTGGCGCTCGGCGAGGCGGCCCCACTCCTGCGCCTCCCGGCCGCCCGCCCGCACGCCCAGCTCGCGTACGTCCGCCTCCGCCCAGCCCGCGCCCTCGCGGCGCAGCGCCTCCAGGAGCGCCGGGTCGGCGGAGACGTCGTAGTCGGTGAGCGGCGGGACTTGGTTGGTGACCTCATGCGTGGTCGGCATCGGGAACTCCCAGGGCTCGCAGGGTGAAGGTGACCAGGGCGGGAACGGTGCCGGGTCCGGGGGACCCGGCCGTCAGCGGTCCGATGAGCGCCTCCGCGCCCGCGCCGACGAGCGCGGAGGCGGTGAGCCGGGCGTCCTGGGGCGGCAGTTCGCCGTCCCGTACGCCGGCGGCGATCCGCTCGGCGAAGACGTCGCGGAAGGCGCGCCGGAAGACCAGCCGCTCGGCGTCGACCGCCGGGTCGACCGGCTCGGCGAGCAGCGCGTAGGCCAGGCGCGGGGCCTTGAGGGCGCGGCTCGCGAACGTCTCGATGACCGCGACGACCCGGTCGGCGGCGGTCCGGTGCGCGGGCAGGGCCGCGGCTTCGGAGACGGCGGCCACCTCGCGCCCGACGACGGTCCGGAAGAGCTCGACGGAGAGCTCGGCCTTGCTGGGGAAGTGGCGGTAGACGCTGCCGGTGGCGATGCCCGCCCGCGCGGCGACGGCGGCGACGGTGCAGCCGGCGTAGCCGTGCTCGGCGAGCAGACCGAGGCCCGCCTCGACGACAGCGGTGCGCTGGGCGTCGAGACGGGCCTGGACGGCGGGCGTGCGGCGGTAGGGCATGGAAGGAGTGAAGCAGTGATTCAGTGCTTCATCAAGACTGCGCGCCGACCCCGCCGGCCCGCTCGGAGAGCGGGCCGCGGGAGCGTTCGCTCGGGGGCCGGCTTGCCGAGGCGTCCCGGACGGGAGGCGGCGTCAGCCGGTGAAGACCTCCACGAAGGACCACAGCGCGAGCGCCGCCATGCACAGGCCGCCGATCCGCTGCACCGTCTTCAGCGGTACGCGCTTCGCGATGAAGCGGCCCGCGACCAGGGCGAGGGCCGAGACGCTCATCAGGGCGGCGGCGGAGCCGATCGCGGTCGACCAGGTGCCGTTGGTCGCGGCGAGGTTGGCCGTGGTGATCTGCGTGAGGTCGCCCCACTCGCTGATGAAGACGGCCATGAAGGCGGTGGAGTAGACGGGCCAGAAGCCCGTCACGGTCTTACCGCCCGCGTCCTCCTCGCCCTCGTCGTCGCCGCCGCGCAGCAGCATGAACGCGCCGAAGGCGAACATCAGGGCCGAGACCAGCTTGACGGTCCAGCCGGGCAGGAGCCCGAGCAGACTGCCCGCGCCGACGGCGATGGCCACATGGACGACGAAGGCGGTCGAGGTGCCGAACCAGACGTAGAGCGGACGCATGCGCGTGCCCATGGCGAGGGACGCGAACATCGTCTTGTCGGGAAGCTCGGCGAGGAAGATCAGCCCGAAGGCGGTGACGATCGCCAAGGGGTCGAGGTGCATTCCGGGAGGCTCTCTGCTCGGACCGGGCCCGGGACCGACACGGCGCCTCGGTGGGCGACGGGAGGACCACTCGGCCCGGCATGACGGACCACGCCCACAGGAATGCGGACGTGGCGGTACTGCCTGGCCGAAGGTCTCGCCCGCCCGCGCGCTGTCCGCGTGGGCCCGGTCACCGGGAACCCGGAGGTTCCAGTGTGTCGACGACCGGTTCGCAGGGCTACTCCCCTTCGCTGCTCCTCAGTGTAACGGACGCCGTCGCCGATCTTGGTAGACACTGTCTACGAACGGCGTAGACAGTGTCTACCAAGATCGTGTAGACATGCGCCATGACCTCAGAACCCAGCGCCGCCCGGGAGGACACCCCGACCGGCGGCCCGAAGGACGGCCCGAGCGCCAAAGCCGGCCCCGGCCTCACGGGCAGCTCGGAGGACGGCCTCCGGGACCGGCTCGTGAAGGCCGGTGTCGAACTCGTCGACGCCGAAGGAGTCCAGGCCCTGTCGCTGCGCGAGATCGCCCGCCGGGCCGGCGTCTCCCACGGCGCACCGCGCCGGCATTTCCCCACCCATCTCGACCTGCTCTCCGCGATCGCCCGGGAGGGCTTCCGCGAGCTCGCGGAGCGGATCGCCGCGTCGGAGGCCACCGGCACCGCAACGGGCGCCGGCACCGACACCGGGACCGGCACCGTCACCGGCGCCGACACCGCCTTCGCCACCGGCGCAGGCACCGACCTCGCCGTCCACCGCCCGCGCGCCCGGATCGAGGCCTTGGCCCGCGCCTACCTCGACTTCGCCCGCGCCCGCGGCGGGATGTACGAGCTGATGTTCCGCCACGACCTGCTGGAAAGCGGCCGGCTCGGCCTGCGCGACACGAGCCTCCCGCTCTTCGCCCGCCTCGCCGACCTCGTCGCCCTGGCCCGCCCCGGAGCCGGCGAGCCCGCAACCCTCGCCGGCGCCCTGTGGGCCAACCTCCACGGCCTCGCCCAGCTGTGGCGCTGGGGCAGCCTCCGCCTCGCCACCGGCGCGGACGACCTGGAGCCGCTCCTCGCCGCCGTGCTCGACGCCCACCTCGGGCCGTCGGAGGCCGGCCGGTGAAGCAACGGTTGCAGCGCCCGCTCACCCTCACCTGCAGCATCGTCGGCGCCGCCGTCGTCGCCCTCGACGGGACCGTCCTGACGATCGCCCAGCCCGCCCTCCAGCACGACCTCGGCGCCACCACCGGCCAGGTCCAGTGGACCAGCACCGGCTACCTCGTCGCCGTCGCCGGCCTCCTCGTCCTCGCCGGACGGCTCGGCGACCGCTACGGGCACCGCCGGATCTTCACCCTCGGCTGCCTCGGCTTCGCCGCCACCTCCGCCGGCATCGCCGCCGCGCCCGGCATCGGCTGGGTCGTCGCCCTGCGCGTGGCGCAGGGCGTGTCCGGGGCGCTGCTCCAGCCCGCCACGCTCGGCATGCTGCGCGGCGCCTATCCGCCCGACCGGCTCGGCATGCCCGTGGCCCTGCGCACCAGCGCCATCGGCCTGTCGGCCGCCGCCGGGCCGCTGATCGGCGGCATGCTCGTCGACGCGTACGGCTGGCGCTCGGTGTTCCTCCTCGGCGTCCCGCCCACCCTCGCGATCGCCCTGCTCTGCCTCGCCGTGCCCGGCCCGCACGCGGCGCGCGCCGAGCCGGGAGGGCCGACGGCCGTACGGCGAGCAGCCGGGCGTGCGAATCGCGGCGCCGAGCCCGCGCCGCCGCGCGCCCGCCGCGTCCCGGCCGCCCGCGGACGGTCCGTACGCGAGGAAGCGGCCGCGCTCGACCTGCCCGGCGCCTGCCTGCTCGGCCTCGCGCTCGCCTGCCTCGTCCAGGGCCTCGTCCGTCCCACGGCCCTGTCCGCCCTGCCCGCGTTCGTCGCCGCCGCGGCGGCCGTCGCCGTCCTCGTACGGCACGAACGGCGCGCCCCCGAGCCGCTGCTGCCGCCCGGCATGCTGCGGCCCGGCCCCGTCCTCGCCGGGCTCGCCGCGCTGCTCGCCGCCTCCGCCGCGCTCTCCGGCACCCTGTTCACGGCCACCTACCTGCTGCAGGACACCCTCCGTCTCGGACCGCTGCCCACCGCCCGGCGGATGGTGCCGCTCGCCCTGTTCATCGTGGTCGGGGCGCCGGTCACCGCCCTGCTGAAGAAGCGCTTCGGCGCCCGGCGCACCGCCACCGCCGGCGCCGTGCTCCTCGCCGGCGGAGTGCTGCTGCTCGCCCGCCCGGCCGTGACCGCCTCGGCGTTCGCCACCGGCGTCTGCGCCGCTCTGATCGGAGCCGGGTTCGGAGCCGTCATGGTGACGGCCACCTCCGTCGTCGTCCACCGGGCTCCCGAGGAGCACGCGGGCGTCGCCGGCGGGCTCCAGCAGACCGCCATGAACACCGGTCCGGTCCTCGGCGTCGCCCTCGCGACCCTGCTGCTCAGCTCCGGGACCGCGCTGCCCGCGCTCGCGCTCGTCGCCGCGCTCGCCGTTCCCGCCGCGCTCGCCCTGCCCGGCCCCGGCGCGGCCCGCCCGGAGGACAAGGACGGTGCCCGGCGGCGGGCGGTGGACACGCCCGTAGGGCCGTAACGTCCCGATCCGTCCCGTCCCCGTACGTACGATCATGAAATGCCCTCAGGTGGTCGTCACCGGCTCCCCGCCACGACGGGGACGCGCACCCAGTTCAACGTCGGCCTCGCGCTGCCCTTCCTGGCCCTCGTCCTCGTGGTGGTCGCCGACCTCATCACCTCGCAGGGGCAGCACTTCGACCGGCTCCTCGTCATCGGACCCGCGCTCGCCGCCGTCACCTGGAACGTGCGCGGCACCGTCGCCGTCGGAGTGCTGGCGATGGTGCTGCGGCTCGTCCTCGCCGTGGCGCAGCAGGATCCGGTCGCCGACACCGTCGCCGCCGAACTGGTCCTGGCCGCCGTGATCGCCACCGCCGTCTGGGTGAGCCGGGTCCGCACCCGCTACGAGGACGACCTGAGGGCCGTCACCGCCGTCGCCGAGGTCGTCCAGCGGGTGCTCCTGCGGCCGCTGCCGGCCCGGCTCGACGGCGTCGAACTCCACCTCCTCTACGTCGCCGCGGCGGCCAAGGCCCGCATCGGCGGCGACTTCTACGAGGCCGTCCAGGTCCCCGGCGCCGTCCGCGTGATGATCGGCGACGTCCAGGGCAAGGGCCTCTCCGCCGTCGAGACCGCCTCCGTGCTGCTCGGTTCCTACCGCGCCGCCGTCACCGAGGCGCCCGACCTGGCCGCCCTCGCCCAACGCCTCGAACAAGGCCTGGAGCGCTACGGGGCCTGGGACCCCGACACCGACGCCGCCGAACGCTTCGCCACCGTGCTGCTCCTGGAGATCCCCGAGGACCGGAACGTCGTACGGCTCCTCAGCTGCGGCCACCCCGCCCCGCTGCTCCAGCGGCAGGGCCGGGTGCGGCCCGTCCCGTTCACCGACCCGTCCCTGCCGGTCAACCTCGCCGGCCTCTACACCTCCCGCCACCACGTCGAGGAGGTTCCGTTCGGGCCGGGCGACCGGCTGCTGCTGTTCACCGACGGCGTCAGCGAGACCCGCGACCGGGACGGCGACTTCTATCCGCTGGAGGAGCGGCTGAGCCGCTGGGCGGACGAGCCGGGCGGCCGCGTCCTGAGCCTGCTCCACCAGGACCTCACCGGCTACGGCGCGGACGGCCTCGACGACGACGTGGCCGCGCTGCTCGTCGTACGACCGTCGGAACCGGCCGCCGTGCCGCCCGGACCGGGGGCCCCGGCCGCACTGCCGTAACGGGCCCGGCCCGTTTCAAACGTGCGAAACCGGGCAACCGGTGTCGCCCCTGCCCCGGTTGGGTGTCTCACGCGCCCTTCGTGCGCTCTCTGGCGGCTCTGTCCGCAATGGGTCAGGCTTGCTCCTCGCGGCGCACCGCCGGACCCGCACCGCCGGCCCGGCGGTCCGCCCGACCCGCACACCGGCCCGGCGGTCCGCCCGACCGGCACCGCCGGACCGCAACGCGACGCGAACCACCCGACCGGACGAGAGGAACGCCCGCACGTGCCCGAGGTCCACCACTCCCGCGTCAACTCGCTCATCGGCGAGGCCGTCACCCATGCCGCCGTCGCCACCTCCAGCCTTCACGCCGACGGCGTGCGCCCCGTCGCGGCCGTCCGGCTGCCGCGCGGAGGCCGGCTCGTCCCGGCCGCCGACGCGGACGGGACGGAGCCGAGCTGGGAACGGGGTTTCGTCGCCGGCGCCCCCACCGGCCGCTCCCGAGCCGCCGCCGGGCCGAGACCGGCAGGAGGCAAGGGGCGGGGGACGCGGCCGGGTCAGGCCGGCGGCCGCAGCCCCAGGTGCTCGCGCAGCGTGCTGCCCTCGTACGCCGTCCGGTAGACGCCCCGTTCCTGCAGCTCCGGGACCAGCAGGTCGACGATGTCGTCGAGACCGTCCGGGATCAGGTACGGCGAGATGTTGAAGCCGTCGATCGCGCCGTGCCGGACGAAGCGGGTGAACTTCTCCGCGAGCCCGGACGGCGTGCCGACGTGCCCGCGCTGCGGGCCGAGTTCGATCACCGTCTCGCGCAGCGACCAGCCGTTGGCCTCCGCCTTCTCCCGCCATTCGGCGACCACGGCCCGCGGGTCGTGGAACTGCCGCGTGCCGAACACGCCGGTGTGCTCCACCACCACCGGGTCCTCGGCGGGCAGCGGCCCGTCGGCGTCCCGGTCCGACAGGTCGAGGTTCCACACCCGGCCGGCGATGGCGAGGGCGGTCGCCGGGGTGACCTGCTCGAGCCGGACCCAGCGGGCCTTCTCCTCGGCCTCCTTCTCGGTCGCGCCGATGATGATCTCGGTGCCCGGCAGGATGCGCAGCGCGTCCTCCGGCCGCCCGGCCGCGCGCAGCCGGGCCCGGATGTCCTCGGCGAAGGCCAGGGCGTCGTCGAAGTCCTGCCCGTGGGCGGAGAAGATGACGTCCGCGTTGCGCGCACCGAAGTCGCGGCCGTCCGGCGAGTCGCCCGCCTGGAAGATCACCGGATGGCCCTGCCGGCTGCGCGGCAGCGTCGGCGCCAGGTCCACGTCGAACTGCGGCCCGGCGTGCCGGACCCGGCCGATCGTGCCCGGCACGGACCAGTGGCGGGCGTCGGTGGAGTCGGTCACCGCGCCGTCCGCCCAGCCGTTCCAGACGGCACGGGCGACGGTCAGGAACTCCTCGGCCCGCCGGTAGCGGTCGGCGTGGTCGAGGAAGCCGCCGCGCCGGAAGTTGGCGCCCGTCCAGGCGTTGTCGGTGGTGACGACGTTCCAGCCGGCCCGACCCTCGGACAGCAGGTCGAGGCTCGCGAAGCGGCGGGCGAGGTCCACCGGTTCGTTGTAGGTCGTGTTGGAGGTGGAGACCAGGCCGATCCGGTGGGTGACGGCGGCGAGCGCCGACAGCTGCGCGAGCGAGTCGGGGCGTCCGGCGACGTCGAGGTCGTGGATCTCGCCGCCGGTCTCGCGCAGGCGCAGCCCGTCGCCAAGGAAGAAGGCGTCGAAGAGCCCGCGTTCGGCCGTCTGGGCGACCCGGCGGAAGGACGCCGGGTCGATCTGCGAACCGCTGTCCGGGTGCGACCAGATGGTCCAGTGGTTCACACCCTGGAAGAAGACGCCGAAGTGGAGCTGGGCGTCGGGGCGGGGGACGTCGTACGGGTCGGTGGCGGTCATCGGTTCCCCTCCGGGGCGGTCGCGGCGGCGGCAGCGGCGGCGGCCGTGGTGGCGGTGGCGGCGTGGGCGGCGTCGGCGGCGTCGGCCGCGGTGGCGAAGCGGCTCTCGGGACGGGGGAGTCCGAGCGAGGTACGGAGCGTCGCGCCCGGCAGCGGGCGCGCGGCGACCCGCCGGACGAACAGCTCGGGCAGGACGAGCCGGGAGAGCACCGACAGGTCCTCGTCGAGCACGAGCGGATGCAGCCGCACCCCGTCGACGACGCCGCTCAACTCCTCGAGCAGCTCGACCAGTCCGCCGGCCGGACCGGTGTAGCGCAGGCGGTTCGACGGCCTGCCGGGTGCGTCGTCCCAGGAGGCGTAGCGCTCCAGGTCGGCGATGCGCTCGGCGGCGGACTCGCGCGGGGTGTCCAGGGCCACCTCGATCTCGGCGAAGGCGAGCGGCGCGCCGGAGGCCGCGGCCGCCTCGCCGAGCAGCGCGGGCGAGGAGCCCTCGACGAGGGCGACGTCGACGAGCGCCGGCGGCACGAGCCCGGCGGGCGCGAACACCACGGGCCGGCCCTGCGGCGGCCGGGGCACGATCGCCGGGCCCTTCACGCTGTACGTCTCACCGGCGAAGTCGATGTAGTGCAGCCGCCCGCGGTCCAGATAGCGGCTCGTGGCGACCGAACGGATGACGGCGTCGTCCTCCCACGAGTCCCACAGGTCACGCACCACCTGGACGCCGTCGACGGCCTCGCGGCGCAGCGCCGCCGCGCCCTCGACGAGCGGCCTGCCCCAGGCCCGGGCGGCCGCCGGGTCGTCCTCCACGCCGACGACCCACCCGGCCCGGCCCACCGACACATGGTCGAGCGAGGCCAGCCGGGTGGAGACGTGGAACGGCTCGGCGTAGGTGGTGGCGACCACCGGGGCCACCCCGATCACGCTGGTGGACGCGGCGACGAACGCGGCCCGCTCGACGGCCCCGATCCGCCCGGCGGGCCCGCCGGACGCGGCGGAGGCGGGCGGCAGGATGTCGTCGTCGAGCGTGACGAGGGTGAAACCGGAGTTCTCGGCGACGGCCGCGACCTTGGCGACCCGACGCGGGGTCAGCAGTGCACCGGGCGCGTGGGCGGCCCGGCGCCAGGCGGCCGGATGGGCACCGTCACCGTCGATCTCGACGGCGAGGTGCAGGGCGGGGTGAGGCATGAGGGTCCTTCCGAAGGCAGGGTGGCGTCGGCACGGCGCCATGGCGACACGGCGGTGCGGCGAAACACCGATACGGGGATACGGCGATACGTCGACAGGTCGATGGGTCGCCGTGCCGGCGGAGCGGCACGGCGAGGTGACCTGACGGCGCGGTGGCGTGTCAGCGGATGCGCGGCAACGGCGTACGACGACCCGCCGGCGCGACGCGAGCGCGCGGCGGCGGGATGCGGATCAGCGGTGCGCGGAAGGACAGATGGCGGAGGCGGTGCGGCAGAAGTCCACATGCCGCCGGCAGCTCAACAGCGCCCCCGCCCGCAGGGCACGACGACCACGACGCTGCGCGGCGATCGGTGCGTGCACGGGGAGCCTCCACGGGTCCGGAAGGGAACGCCCCAGCTTAGGCAGGGTCGGTTCCCCCATGTCAAGGGACGGAGGCTGCCTCCGCCTGTGAACTCCACCCGGCACGGGGCGCGTTCGGCCGGCGGGGGAGGACGGGGCCGGCCCGCGTGCGGCGCCGTGGCCGGACACGGGACCGTGCCGCGTCAGGGCGACGGGCCGGGCCGAGGGCCGTGGCGGCCGCAGGGGCCGCGGCGCTGAGCCCGCTGAGGGGCCGCGCTCGGTGGCGGTGCGGGCGCCCGAGGGGCGCTGTGGACGGCTCGTGGCCGCACCGGCCGAAGGCCGTGGCAGGGGGCGCATCGGGCTACGCCCCGGTGGTGGTTCTGCCGGTCACCGGTTCGGGTTCCCCGACCAGGGGCTCGTCGGTGCTGTGACGACCACGGCGGTGGTCGGTGGCAGAGGCGCGTCGGGCTGCCGCCGGGCACTCCGGCGGCGACCCGCCCCGAGCGGGCCCGCTCCCGGCCGACGGCCGTGGCGCGCCCTCAGCCGCCCGTGGCCGCCTCCGCGTGCCCTGCGCTGTGCCTCCACGTCCGGGCCCTACCGGTGAGCGCCTCGGCGCCCGATCATGACGCTCAGGCGCGGTACGGCGTGTTCGCCTCCGCCCAGGTCGCCAGGGCTCGTGCGCATTCCGCGACCGATTCGCGCCAGCTGCGGGCCGCGCCGTCGCCGGCCTCGTCGCTGACGTGCTTGACCATGCGCAGCGGGACTCCGGCGAGGGCGGCCGCGGCGGCGAGGGCGTAGCCCTCCATGTCCACGAGGGCCGCGCGGGCGGCGAGGCGCTCGCGGGCCGCCTCGTCGGATATGAAGGCGTCGCCGGTCGCGAGGACCGCCTCGCCGCCGCCCGGGAGGCTGAGCGGCGCGCCGTACGTCTCGCCGGTGAGCGTGGCGAGCAGGGCGCCGTCGAGGTCGTGCTGGATCACGGTGCCGATGACATGGGTGCCGGTCCAGCCGGCGCGCAGCGCGCCCGCCGTGCCGAGGTTGACGACCTCGGAGGGCCGCGGGCCGCGGGCCAGCACGGTGGCGAGCGCGGACGCCGCGTTCACCTTGCCCATGCCGGTCAGCAGCACCGGCAGGTCCGTGTCGAGGTGCTGGGCCTCCTCCTTGACCGCCAGGACGAGCAGGGGACGGCCGGTCGTGATCTCACCCAAGAGTTCCATGGGCCTCACGCTACCCGCTGCCCCGCCCTGACCTCCTGTCCCGCCCTCCCGCCCAGGCTCAGCCTCCCGCCCGGGGCCCTCCGCTCAGACCGGCAGCAGCCGACCCACCAGCTCGGCGAGCTGCCGGGCGTTGCGGCACGGATGCATCTCGACCAGCTCCGCGTACGCGTCGGCGACGGAGTCGCCGGTGGACCAGAGCGCGCGCTGCTCCGGATTGAGCCAGTACACCCGGCGGGCCCGGTCCGCGACGGCCTTGAGGGCGGGCAGGTTCGGGTCGCTGCGGTTGGTGCGGGCGTCGCCGAGGACGAACACGACGGACCGGGGCCCGAGCACGTCGGCGTACCGCTCGGCGAACTCTCCGAGCGCCGTTCCGTAGTCGCTCTGCCCGTGCCAGCCGGTCAGCGTCGCCTCGGCCAGGATCCGCTCGCCGAGCCCCGCCGGATCCGCCCGGCCGCGGGCGACCAGGTCGGTGACCTCGTCGACCCGGTTGACGAAGGCGAACACCCGTACGCGGCTGAACTGGTCGTGCAGTGCCTGCACCAGCAGCATCGTGAAGTGGGCGAAGCCGGCCACCGAGCCCGACACGTCGCACAGCAGCACCAGTTCGGGACGTCCGGGCCGCCGTCGCCGCAGCACGGGCCGCATCGGCACGCCGCCGGTCGACAGCGAACGGCGCAGGGTGCGGCGCAGGTCGATCTCGCCGCGGGCGGCCCGCCGGCGGCGCGCCGCGAGCCGGGTCGCGAGCCTGCGCGCGAGCGGTCGCACGGTGCGCCGGAGCTCGTCCAACTGGTCCCGCCCGGCGAGCAGGAAGTCGACCCGGTCCGGTGTGGCGGCGACGGCCCGCCGGGCCACGTGCTCGCGACCCCGGCGCCCGGCCACCCGGCGGCGCGCCTCGGTCCGCACGCGCTCCCGGAGGTCCTCGATGCGCCGGCGGATCTCGTCGTCGGTCAGCCGGTCGGCGAAGTCCGGCTCGGCGCCGTTCTCCCGCAGCAGGCCGCGGACCCGGGCGAGCAGCGTCTCCGGGCGCAGCCGGGACAGCGTCTGGTACGAGGACCAGCCGTCGGAGCCGGGCGCGGAACCGTAGCCGCCGAGCATCCCCACGGCCTCGCCGGCCAGCCGGTCGAGCGCGGCGTCGTCGCCCGCGGCGAGGGCGGTCGCGAGTCTCTCGCGCAGCCGGGCGAGGTCCGCCGCCGGATCGTCGCCGGCCGGGCCGGGCTCCTGCGTGCGTCCTTCGGCGAGCGGGAAGTACAGGTCGAAGACCTTGTCGAACACCTGCCGCTGGGCTTCTGAGTGGAGGAGGGCCGCGGCGAGCGCGGCCCGCATCCGTTCCCGGTCGTCGAAGCCCACCGCCGCGAGGGCCAGGCCCGCGTCGACGCTCTCGCCCGTGCCGATGCCGAAGCCGTGCGCGCGCAGTGCCCGCACCAGCCCGGTGACCCGGTCCGCGACCCGCTCGTCGGCGTCGGTGTCGGTGTCGGTGTCGGTGTCGGTGTCGGCGGCGGCGTCGCGCGGCGCGGGCGCGGGCCCGTGAGCCGCGGTCACACCGCGTCCAGGTCGAGCTTCGCCGCCGCCTTCCGGATGTCCTCCTGGTGCTTGAGGATCACGCCCAGGCTGCTGCGTACGACCTCCTCGGAGAGCGAGTCGGCGCCGAGCGCGAGGAGCGTGCGGGCCCAGTCGACGGTCTCCGCCACCGACGGTGCCTTGCGCAGGTCCATGGCGCGCAGCGCGCCGACGACCCGCACCACCGACGCGGCCAGCGCCTCGTCGATGCCCGGCACCTTGCCGCGGACGATCCGGCGCTCCAGCTCCGCCTCCGGGTAGCCGATGTGCAGGAAGAGACAGCGGCGGCGCAGCGCCTCGGAGAGTTCGCGGCTGGCGTTGGAGGTGAGGACGACGAAGGGGCGACGGGTGGCGGTGACGGTGCCGAGCTCGGGCACGGTCACCTGGAAGTCGCTCAGGACCTCCAGGAGCAGTCCTTCGACCTCCACGTCGGCCTTGTCGGTCTCGTCGATCAGCAGCACGGTCGGCTCGTCGGAGCGGATCGCGGTGAGCAGCGGGCGGGAGAGCAGGAACTCCTCGCCGAAGATGTCGGTACGGGTCTCCTCCCAGCTCTCGTCGCGGCCCGCGGTGATCCGCAGCAGCTGCTTGGCGTGGTTCCACTCGTAGAGCGCGCGGGCCTCGTCCACGCCCTCGTAGCACTGGAGCCGGACCAGCCGCGCGCCCGCCACCTCGGCCACGGCCTTGGCCAGCTCGGTCTTGCCGACGCCGGCGGGACCTTCGACGAGCAGCGGCTTGCCCAGCCGGTCGGCGAGGAAGACCGTGGTCGCGACGGCGGGCGAGGCCAGATAGCCGGTGGTGGCGAGCCGCGCGGCGACGTCGTCGACGGAGCTGAAGTATCCGGTCGTCATGGCTGATTCCCCCCGAGAAGCACCTGGGTTACCCGCTGGTAGTCAGAGCCTACCGGCCGGTACGCCGCCGGGCACCGGTCCTCAGCGGCACATCTCGAAGATCTCCTCCTCGAATCCGGGGAACTCGGCCGCGGCCGCCGCCAGGATCTCCGCCGCCGGCCGGCGCGCGGCCGTGCCCGCGTGGCGCTCGGCGATCGCGGCGAGCTCCGCGCTGGGCCGCGGGGTGCGCTCCTCGTGCCAGACCACGTCGACCGGGCCGATGCCGTCGGCCAGCAGCCACAGGAACCCGGTCAGCTCCTGCGCCAGCACCCGCACCTCGCCCTCGGACCCGAGGAACACCACCGGCTGCTCCGCCGGCGGCCGGCCGGCGCGGACGCGCCAGAAGGCCACCTGGCCGCCGGAGCCGTCCATGCCGAAGGGCAGGAAGGCGTCGCCCGTCAGCTCCTGGTTCCCGGTCCAGGCGCGTATCCAGTCGGTGGTCTCCTCGGCGCTCGGGAAGGCCGCGTACGGCTCGTAGTCGATGCCCTCGCCGCGGGCGTAGTCGAAGCGGGCCCCGGCCACGGCGGTGAGCGCCTCGGGGAAGGTGCGGTCGTTCGTCGCGATCATGCGGGCACCGTAGCGGTCACCACCGACATCGCCTCGCCGCCCGGCGGCGGCGCGCCCGGTTCCGCCCGGTTCCGGCCCCGGTGCGCGAACCTCCGGCCCCCCGCCGGCAGTCGGGCCCCACAGAGCGTGGCGGGAATATGTCCGCAGACCTTGTGCGGACCTCCGAGGAGTAGCACGCTCCTCCGTATGAACACAGCCAGGCACGCCAGTGAACGCCTGATGAGCTGGCCCTCGCTGGTCGCCGACCGCGCACCGTGCGGCGCCGAACTCGGACTGCGCACCGAGACGCAGGAGATCGTGCACTTCCACGGTGAGCACGAGGCCGATGTCCACCTCACCCGCGCCATGATCGCCCGGCTCCGCCCGGCGATCCTCGGCTCCAGCGCCGTGCGACTGCGCGCCGGGTCCGGGTGGGTGACGGTCCGTCTGGACATGGGATCGGACATCGACCTGCTCGCGACCCTGGTGAGCGCGGCCCTCCAGGCCACCGGTGCGCCCTATCCGGCCGGCGACCTGGCTCCCGACCACTGCACCCGCACCGGACGCCCGTTCGTCCGCTCCTGATCCGCGGCCGGGCCGCGCGCCCGCCCCGGCCGGGTCAGCCGACCGGGAACAGCATGCAGGTGCTGGTCGCGTGCGCCAGCAGCCGGTCCTGGTCGTCGTACAGTCCCGCCTCGGCGAGCGCCGTACGGCGGCCCTGGCTCAGCACCGTGCCGATCGCCCGGACCTTGCCCGTGTCCAGGGTGATCGGGCGCAGGAAGCGGGTGGACAGGTCGAGCGAGGTGTACGCCATGCCCTGCGGCAGGGTGGTGTGCACCGCGCAGCCCGCGGCCGAGTCGAGCAGCGTCGCGTAGACGCCGCCATGCACGCTGCCGATCGGGTTGTAGTGCTCCTCGCCCGGCTCGAACACGAACACCGCCCGGCCGTGCTCGACCTCCTCCAGGCCGAAGCCGAGCAGCGCGCCGATCGGCGGGCCGGGCCGACGGCCCGCGACCAGCTCGCGGAGGAAGTCCAGGCCCGCCATCGTGCTCGCGGCGCCGGCCGTGGCCGCCGGGTCCTGCCACCGCACCGTCCGTGACCGCTCCATCGTCCCGTCCTTCCGTCCGGGGCCCGCGCCCCTCATCTGGCTTCGAAGATCGAAGCTAGATGTCTTCCGCGCTGGCTGTCAATGCCGAAGCCAGCTGGCTACAGTGGGACGATGCAGTACCTGGAGATGGACACCGAGAACTGCCCGGTCCGCCGCACGCTCGACGTGGTGGGCGAGAAGTGGTCCCTGCTGATCCTGCGGGACGCCCTCAACGGAGTGCGCCGCTACGACGACTTCCGCCGCCACCTCGGGCTCTCCGAGGCCGTCCTCGCCGACCGGCTCCGCAAACTCGTCGCCGCCGGCGTCCTGCGCGTCGAGCCCTACCGCGAGCCAGGCGCCCGCACCCGCTCCCAGTACCGGCTCACGCCCAAGGGCCGCGACCTGTGGCCGGTGATGCTCGCCCTCAAGCAGTGGGGCGACACCCACGCCGCCGACCCCGAGGGCACCCCGCTCGACATCCGCCACGAGGCGTGCGGCGCCCCGGTCCGCGTCGAGGTCGTCTGCGGCGGCGAGGACCACGCGACCCTCACGCCGTACGAGGTCACCGTCCGCTCCGGACCCGGCGCCCGCCGCCGGCGGTCCTGAACGCCGCGCACGCACCCGTTCGGCGGCATGCCGGACGGGTTCGGCCGGCCGGCGGGGTAACCGACGAGGCATGCCCCCCATTTCCGGTGCGCCACACGACGGTGCCCCCACCCAGCACGGCCACTGGTTCCACCGGCTCCACCGAAGGATCCTCGTCTCACCGGTCGGGCTCGCCTGGAACCGGGGACGCGAGATGGAACTCATGCACCGCGCCATGGGGTTCGCCGCGCTCAGCCTCCTCACCCTCGTGCCCCTCCTCATCGTGGTCGCCGCCGCCGACCTCGCCAGCGGCCAGGGCTTCGCCCGCTGGCTCGTCCAGGGCCTCGGCGTCTCCGAGGTGTCCCAGGAGCAGATCGAACGGCTCTTCGGCCAGCCGGGCGCGGCGCTCCAGCGCACCACCGCCTTCGGTCTCGCCGCCCTCGCCGCCTTCGGTGTGACCTTCGGATCGGCCGTCCAGACCGGATACGAGCGCGTCTGGGACCTGCCCACCGCCCGCTGGCACACGATGTGGCGCCATGTCGTGTGGCTCGCGGTCCTCGTCGCCGCCCTCCTCCTCTTCGTCGCGAACCCGGCCCCCGAGCACGCCCACGCCGCCGTCACCGTCCTCGTCGCCGCGAGCGACGTCGCCGGCACCTTCCTCTTCTTCTGGTGGTCGCAGCGCTTCCTGCTCTGCGGCCGCATCCGCTGGCGCGCCCTCATCCCCGGCGCCGTCCTCACCGCCTTCGGCCTCCTCGGCCTGCGGGTCTTCTCCCAGTTCGTCTTCTCGCCGCTGATCGCCTCCAACGCCATCACCTACGGCCAGTTCGGCACCGTCCTCGTGCTGCAGTCCTGGCTCGTCGGCGTCGGCTTCGTCGTGTACGGAGGCGCCCTGGCCGGACGCCTCGTCCACGAGGTGCTGGTGCTGCGCCGCCTGCACCGCGAGCCACCCGCGGTCGAGCCGCGCTGACCGTCACCGGTCGCGGCGCCGCGCCGGGGCGGGACCGTCGGGGGGACGGTCCCGCCCCGGCTGGGACGGCGGGCTCACCTGCCGCAGGTGGTCGGGTGGTGGGGCGGGTGGTGGGCGATGTCGAGGACGAGACGCTCGGGGGAGTGCAGGGCGCCCACCTTGTAGGAGGGTTTGGAGTCGAAGGCCGCTCCGACGGTCACCACGCCCTCGAAGTCGCCGGTGAGGGCGACGCCCTTGAGGGCGGGCAGATGGATCCTCACGAGCCGGGGGCCCTGGTAGACGGAGCGGCCGGCGTCGTCGTGGGCGGCGGCGGGCGAGAGCCTGATCTCCAGGAAGAACTTCCCGGGGAGCGGCACCTTGTTGCCCGAGCCGTCGTAGCGCAGCTCCTTGACCGTCCGCACGCCGACCGAGGGCATGGCGCCCCGGACGTCGATCACGAGCCGGTCGAAGGAGGGGTGTCCGCCCCAGCGGACGTTGACGACCTGGGCCGTGGCCGGCGGGGCCGTGCGGTGGGAGGGGGCGGCGGTGGCGCCGGCGGGGATCGTGGCGCCGATCCCGGCGGCGAGAAGGATGCCCGCGGCCGTGGCCGCGAGGGTCTGGCGATGAAGCATGACGTCCCCCGGATTCTTCTGTGACGGGGACAGCGGTGTCACTGGGAAAGACATCCGCCTCTATCGTATGGTTCCACCCGAATTGCGGAGTTTATGGCGTACGGAATCGGTGCCGGCCCCGCCGTAACCTCCGCGGCCCTCGGCAGTTGACCCGGTCATGAAGAAGCGCAGCATGCTCGCCATCGCCTCCCTCGCCGCAGGCGTCGTCACCGCCCTCGTCACCCCGCCGCCGCACGCCTCCGCCGCCGAGATGGGCGGCGCGGCCGACGGTGTCACCGGTCTCCTCCAGGAGGACCAGGGCGTCGGCGCCCTCCTCGGCGAGACCGCGGGCGCCGCCGGTGAGGGTCTGACCCCGGACGCCGGCGGCCTCCTCTGACCTTCGGCTCGCTCGGCGCGGACGTGCCCGCCTGGCACGTCCGCGCCGTCGGCTTCCCGGAGCCCTGCCGGAAGCCCGTCGCCGTCCCTGACGCATGCCGACACCCGCGAGGGGGTGGCCCGTGCGCGCAGAGCGTACGGGGAATGACAGGATGTCCCCATGAGCAACGAGAACGTCTACTTCGACATCACCATCGACGGCAAGGCCGCCGGCCGGATCGTCTTCCGTCTCTTCGACGAGGACGTCCCGAAGACGGCCCGCAACTTCCGCGAGCTGGCCACCGGCCAGAACGGCTACGGCTACGCCGGCTCCCCGTTCCACCGCGTCATCCCCCAGTTCATGCTCCAGGGCGGTGACTTCACCAACGAGAACGGCACCGGCGGCAAGAGCATCTACGGCGAGAAGTTCGAGGACGAGAACTTCAAGCTCAAGCACGACCGCCCCTACCTGCTGTCGATGGCGAACGCGGGCCGCAACACCAACGGCTCCCAGTTCTTCATCACCACCATCGTGACCGACTGGCTGGACGGCAAGCACGTCGTCTTCGGCGAGGTCGTCGAGGGCCAGGAGGTCGTGGACGCGATCGAGAAGCTCGGTTCCCGCTCCGGCGCCACCAGCTCCGACATCCGCGTCGCCGAGTCCGGCGTCGTCAAGGCCTGACCCACCGCACGGCTCGCCCGCGCGCCGACCACCGCCCCCGAGCCGCGACCGGCCGGGGGCGGTCGCACGCCGGTCAGCCGTCGCCCTCGCCGTAGCGGCGCTCGAACTTCGCGATCCGGCCCTCGCTGTCCACGGTCCGGGCCTTGCCCGTGTAGAACGGGTGGCTCTCCGAGGAGATCTCGACGTCCACGACCGGATACGTGTTGCCGTCGTCCCACTCGATGGTCTGGTCGCTCGTCGCCGTGGACCGGGTCAGAAACGCGAACCCGGCGGAACGGTCGCGGAACACCACGGGTCCGTACTCCGGCTGCTTGTCCTGCTGCACATGTCCTCCTCGGACGGCCTGCCAGTCATCCCCCGGTGCGCCCAGCCTCCCCGGGCGCCGCGCCCACGACCAGCGCCGCACGCCCGACCGGGTGACCCGGCCTCTCCGGCCTCCACGGAGACCGGCCCTCGGGTCCCGGCCTCCAGGACCTCGCCGCCGCACCGCTCGCATCGCCCGCGCGCGGCGCCTTCACGAACCGCGCCCGTGCGGCCCCCACCGCGCCGCCAGCAGCAGCGCGATGTCGTCCGGCCGGTCAGCCGACTGCCGGGCCTCGCGGATCAGCCGGTCGGCCGTCTCCGCCAGCGGCGCGGTCCCGGTCGCGGCGAGCGCGCGGCGCAGCTGCTCGATCCCCTCGTCGATGTCCGTGCCCGGCCGCTCCACCAGTCCGTCCGTGAACAGGGCGAGCACCTCGCCCGGTTCGAGCCGCAGCCGGGTCACCGGATACGTCGCGGTGTCGTCCACGCCGAGCACCACCCCGCCCGCCAGCTCCACCACCTCGGTGGTGCCGTCCGCCCGCCGCAGCAGCGGCTGCGGATGCCCCGCCCGAGCCGCCCGCGCCATGCCCGTCTCCGGGTCGAGGACCACGTAGCAGCAGCTCGCGAACTGGCCCGGGTCCAGATCGATGAGCAGCCGGTTCGTGCCCCGCACCACGTCCTGCGGCCGCAGCCCGCCCAGCGCGAACGCCCGCACCGCGCTGCGCAGCTGGCCCATCGTCGCCGCCGCCGCGACACCGTGGCCCTGCACGTCACCGATGACCAGCGCCAGCCGCCCGGGCCCCGTCTCGATCACGTCGTACCAGTCGCCGCCCACGTCCATGCCCTGCGTGCCCGGCAGATAGCGGCCCACGGTGTCCACGCCGTCGTACACCGGCAGCCGGTGGGGGAGCAGCGCGTCCTGCAGGCCGCGGGCGAGCGCCGACTCCGTGTCGTACCGCTGCGCCCGCTCCAGCGCCTGCGCGATCAGCCCCGCGAGGGCCGTCAGCACCGTCCGCTCCTCGGCGGTGAAGCCGCGCGGCCCGTCGAAGCCGAGGATGCACGAGCCCACCGGCCGCCCCGAGGCGATCAGCGGCAGGAACGCCCGGGCGCCCGTGTGCGCGTCCAGCGGCAGCCCCGGGTAGGCCGCGCCCAGCTGGTCCATCGACTCGAAGAACAGCGGCCGGCCCGTCGTCAGCGTCTCCACGCCCGGTACATGGGCGTCCAGGCCCACCCCGTCGAAGGGCTCGAGGAAGCCCTGCGGGAAGCCCGTCTCCCAGGCCAGGTACAGATGCCGTTCGCTCAGCAGATAGATCGCCAGCTGCCGCCCGCCGAACGCCGGCAGCAGTTCCTCCGTGACCACCGCCGACACCTGGCGCGCCGTCACCGCCTCGGACAGCGCGATGGCGAGGGCCACCGGCCGGTACAGGGCCGCGGCCCGCCCCTCCGGAGAGGCGAGCCCGTCGGCCTCGTCGACCTCGCCGCCCGGCGGCCGGTGCGCCGGGTCGTCCTCCGGCACGAGCACCAGCGTCACCCCGTCCTGCCCCGGATAGAGCGACACCGACAGCCACTGCCCGCGGCTTGGATGCGCCAGGAAGTGGATCGGCTGGTCCGACAGCAGCGCGCCGCGCAACTGCTCCTCGTGGTACGGATGCGCGAACCAGGACACCGCCTCCCACAGCGGCCGGCCCGCCAGGTGGCCGCGGGACAGGCCGAGCAGCGCCTCCGTGCGCTCGTTGACATAGGTGATCCGCCCGAGCCGGTCGATCGCCAGGATCGCCCGCGGCAGCCGGTCGGTGGCATCGGAGCCGACGAGACCGGTGCCGAGGTCGACCAGCGAACCGGTCAGCACGTTCCCCGGCCGGCCCGGCATGAGCGGGCGGGCCGTCACCTCCAGCAGGTGCAGGCCGCCGTCCGGGCCCTTCAGCCGGATCCGGCGCGCCGCCGGACCGCCGGATCCCGCCGCCTGCCGGGCGAGCGCCCACAGCGCGTAGGCGTCCTCCGGCACCAGCCGGGCGGTCAGTGCCGACACGCTCCACGGAAACGGCGTGGTCTCACCGAGGATGTCGCGCAGGCCGGCGTCCGCGGTGACGATCCCGGCGTCGAGGTCCCAGTCGAAGTAGCCGATCCGCACCGGCGGCCCGTGCCGGGTGGGCAGCTGAACGGAGACCGGCTCGCCGGGCCACTCGACCGTCGTCCCGTGCCCGGCGAGCCCGGTCAGGGTCTCGCCCAGCCGCCGCGCCTCCTGCAGCATGCCGCGCCGGTCCCGGCTGTCCACCGGCACCCCGGGCGTCGGGTCGCGCAGCACCACGAGCACGCCGTACCGCTCGCCGCCGCCGACGACCGGCGTGTAGAACGAGGCGAAGGGAAACGGCAGGCTCGCCACCAGCTGCGGAAACAGCCGCATGGCCTCCTCGACGTCCTCCAGGTGGACCGGCTGGCCCGACCGGTGCGCCTCCGCCACCGGGAACGGCCGGTTCAGGTGCATCCGCCACCACGGGCGGAACAGCGGCCCCGGCAGGCCCGCGAGCACCGCCAGCCGCAGCAGCCCGTCCGTACCCGAACGCAGATAGACCCCGCCCGCGTACCCGCCCGCCGCCTCGACGGCCCGCAGGACGGACTCCGCGAGCACCACCGTCAGGGCGTCCGCCGACCGCCCGTCGGCACCGGCGTCCCGGGGCGGCAGCCCGGGCGCGGCCGACGGGGTGGGGCCTGCCGCGCCGTGCGAGGTCACACAGTCAGGATGCTCCCGCCCGGAAGCCCCACGCATCCCCAGCCTCGCCGCCGCGCGGGACGCCCGCCCCGGCCCGCCCCCGGCGGGAACCACCCGGTGGGGGCATTGACCTCGGCCGCCACCGCTCGCGAGACTCGGTCGTCGGCTGCCGCGCCGGGCGCGCAGCCCCACCACCTCGTGACCAGGGGGCGTGATGACGGGCCGGGTTCTTCCGTACGACGTAGAGGGCAGCGGTCCACGCCGGGCCCTGGTGCTGCACAACTGGTTCGGCGACCGCACCAGCTTCGCGCCGCTGCGCGACCACCTGGACAAGACCTCCGGGAGCTACGCCTTCCTCGACTGCCGCGGCTACGGCGAGGCGATCGACGCGGACGGCGCGTACACGATGGAGGAGGTCGCGGCCGACGCCCTCGCCGTCGCCGACGACCTGGGCTGGGACTCGTTCTCCGTCGTCGGGCATTCCATGGGCGGCAAGGCCGCCCAGCTGATGCTGCTCGACGCGCCCGAACGGGTGCGCTCGATCATCGGCATCTCGCCGGTCTCCGCGGCCGGCTTCCCGCTCGATGCGGACACCTGGGAGCTGTTCGCGGGAGCCGCCGAGAGCCCCGGCAACCGCCGGGCCATCATCGACAGCACCACCGGCGGCCGGTACGACGACGCCTGGCTCTCCGGCCTGGTGAAGCGGTCGCTCGAGCGCTCCTCGGCCACCGCCTTCCGGGCCTACCTCGACTCCTGGTCCCGCACCGACTTCCACGAGCGGGTCCGGGACAACCCGGCGCCCGTGCTCCTCGTCGTCGGCGCCCACGACCCGGCGCTCGGCGCCGAGGCGATGGAGGCCACCTGGCTGCGCTGGTACCCCAACGCGCGCCTCGAGGTCATCCCGGACGCCGGCCACTACGCGCCCGAGGAGACCCCGGAGGCCCTCGCCGAGGCCATCGAGGCCTTTCTGGCGGCCTGACGCGCGCGGACGGCCCGGCGCGGGGACACTGACGGCATGATCCTGGCCCTGACGGCGGCGGTCGCGGCGGCATTGCTCGTCTGCCGCCTCGCGCTGCGCGAACGGCGCGCGCCGGGCACGGCCCGCCGCGTCCTCGCCTTCACGCGCGACCGGCGCGCGCTCGCCGCCGGTCTCCTGGCCGGCCTGCTCCTCGCCGGGCCCGCCGTGCGCGCGGCCGGTCCCGGCGCGCTGGCCTGGGCCGGGCTCGCCGGCGCCCTGGTGGCCGGGCTGTGCTCCACCGCGGGCCGCAAGGCCGAGGGCCCCGCCCCCGGCGCTCACGCGGCGGGGACGGGGCCCGAGGGCTCCCGGGATCAGGAGTAGTGCTCCCGGATCCCGTGGTCCTTGCGGATCAGGAGTAGTAGCCGAACAGGTCGGCGATCACGTGCACCGTTCCGGTGTTCGCCCGGAAGTCGATCTTGCCGTTGACGACCGGGACGGTGACGAGGTTGGCGACGGTCTGGCCGGTGGTCCAGTTGACGTTGGACGCGTTGGGCAGCGCCGTTCCGTCCGGCCACACGGTCAGGAAGCCGCCGGTGGTCGGCGCGGTGACGGTGACGTTCAGGACGACCGCCTTGGCGTTGGCCAGGGTGTGCCCGTCGTTCAGGCTGAGCACCAGGTTCGTGCCGCCCTTGAGCGGGGCGGCCGCGCCGGTGCCGAGCGCCGAACGGGTGTCGAGCAGCCGGGCCGGGCCCGCCGAGTGGAAGGTCGAGCCCTCGCCGCCGGCGGTGAAGTAGCCGAACACGTCCGCGATGAAGTGCACGGTGCCGCTGCCGGCGTTGTACAGGTTCACCTTGCCGTCCGGGCCGATCGGCAGGACGACCATGTTCGGACGGGTCTGGCCGGTGAGCCAGTTGATGTTCGACGAGGTCGGCCGGGCGGTGGCGCTCGGGTACGCGATGAGGTGGCCGTTCGACTTCGGCGCGGTCGCGGTGACGTTGAGCACCACCGCGGTGGCGCCGGTGGCGGGCACGCCGCCCGCGCCCGCGACGGTCAGGGTCACGGTGCCCTTGCCGGCGACCGGCGAGGTGCCGGCGCGGCCGATGCCGGAGCGGGTGTCGAGGATACGGGCCGGGCCCGTCGGCATGTACGTGCCGCCGCCGGCCTCGGTGGAGTAGTAGCCCGAGATGTCGGCGATGAAGTGCACGGTGCCGCCGCCCGCGTTGTACAGGTCGACCGAGCCGTCCTTGCCGACCGGGACCGTCACCAGGTTCGGGACGGTCTCGCCCTTCAGCCAGTTGGAGTTGGACGAGTCCGGGCGGGTGGCACCGGTCGGGTAGGCGATGAGGAAGCCGCCGGTGGTCGGCGCGGTGGCCGTCACGTTCATGACGACGGAGGTCACACCGGTGGCCGGCACGCCGCCCTGGCCGGTGACCTTCAGCTTGACCGTGCCCTTGGCCGGGACCGGAGCGGTGCCGGCGCGGCCGATCGCGTACCGGGTGTCGAGGATGCGGGACGGCGGCAGCGCGTTGAACGTCGCGGCCGGGGAGGCCGGGACGGCCTTGCACAGACCGGCGACGATCTCGCGGCCGTTCGGCGTGCCGAGGCCGGTGGCGAGGTCGTAGCCCGCGCCCGCCTGGTAGAGACCGCTGTAGTTGCCGGACAGCGTCTCGTTGTTGTGACCGGTGGTCACGTCACGGAACGCCGTCGCCGGCAGCTTGTACAGCGCCGGGTGCACGTAGCCGACGGAGCCGTTGGCCTGGCAGGCGAGGTCCTGGTTGGCCTGGCCGAGCAGCGCGGCCCACACGGGCGCGGCGCCGCTGGTGCCGCCGATGACCCACCAGCCCTGGCCGCCGGTCTGGCCGTAGGCGACCGGGTAGCCGGTGGCGCCGTCGCCGACCGCGGAGACGTCGGGAACCTGACGGCAGGTGGTGCCGGAGGCCGCCGAGCAGAGGTCCGAGTAGCCCGCGCCGCTGCGGCCGGCCTGGAAGCCGTCGGAGGGCACGGTGAAGCGGCGGGAGACACCGCCGCCGGAGCCGGTCCAGGTGGTCTGCTGGGCGACGGAGCCGCGCATGGTGGTGCCGCCGACCGCGAGGACGTACGGCGAGGAGGACGGGAAGTCCGTCACCAGCTGGTCCTGGTTGGGCACGCCGGGAGCCGGGGTGCCGTTGGCGTCGGACGGGACGTAGCAGCCCGTCGAGCCGCTGTCGCCGGAGGCGACGACGACGCTCTGGCCCTGCGCCGCGGCCTGCTGGAAGACCAGGTTCTGGGCGGTCACCACGTCGGCCGGGGTGTTCGCCTCGCACAGGCCCCAGCTGACCGAGACCACCTTGGCCCGGTTGTCGCTGACGATCTTCTTGTACGTGGCCGTCGCGTCGTTCCAGGTGTTCTCGCCCTGGTAGACGAGGATCTTGGACTGCGGGGCCAGGCCGACGATCGTCTCGACGTCGAGCGCGGTCTCCATGCCGACGCCCTCGTCCTCGTTCACCGGCTCGCTCGGGCCGCTGCCGACCCGGATCGCGGTGACGGGGACCTTGGTGCCGTGGCAGGCCTGGAAGGCCGCGATGTCCTTCGGGTTGTAGTTCTCCAGCGCGTACACGGCGATGGTGGCGCCGGTCTGCACGTTGGGCTGGTTCGCCATGTTGTACTGGCCGGCCAGCGTACGGGCGCTCCAGTAGTCCTGGCCGTCGATCTGCGGGTAGTCGCCGCTCGCGTACAGGTTCTTGATGCTGCTGCACATGGCCGGGGTGGTCCCGGTCAGGCGCGGACGCAGCGCGCCGTCGCCCGACCCCTCGCCGTCCTTCTGGACCCGGTGCGGACCCTTGGGGCCGGTGTTGAGCGGCTTGAAGGAGCCCAGCGTGTTGAGGCCCACGACCGTGCGCACCTCGCCCGCCACGCGGCCGGCGAACGCCGGGGCGGCGGTGTTGAGGACACCGGTCGTGCCGTCCTTCAGCTTGTAGCCGTCGAACTCGGTGCCGAAGGCCTTGGACGCCTCGCCGACGGTCGTGGTGACCGGCAGCGTGAGGCCGTCGGACTCCAGCGCGCCGACGGTCAGGCCCTTCGCGGTCAGCTCGGCCCGCACCCGCTCGACGGTGGCCTGCTCGGCGCCGAAGACCTTCGCGAACTCGCCCGTACCGAGGTACTGGCGGTAGCGCGGCGAGCCGGGCGTGGAGACCTCGGTGACGAACCGCTGCAGCGCGGCCGGGTCACGGGGCTCCAGGACGACGCTCAGCTCGAGCTTCGCACCGGGAGCCGGATCGGCCGTGCGGACGGCGCCGTGCGGCGCCTTCGGTGCCGAGCCGACCCGGCGCGTTCCCGGGTCGTCCGACGGCGCCGGCGTCGCGGCCGACGCCGGGACGGCGGCCGCGGCGACGGCCAGGGCGGCGACGGTGGCCGCACCCCATCTGAATGCCTTCTCACGGGCGGTTCGGCCCATGCACACGCTCCCTCTCACGTTCCGCGTCGCACGGCCGCGCGGGCAGGGCACGGGCAGGAAGCGACCCCGGAAGGAGAAACGAATCTGCAGACCTCCGGGCGCGGCGCGGCAGCGCTCGAGCCCGGTACGCGTGGAACCCCCCCGGCGCCGTTCCCGTCCGCCTGCGGCGGCGCTACGACGACCAGACGTGAACATCTATCAGGCCGCCGCCGGGCGCACGCACGCGGGGTCCCCTTCCGGGCCCGCCGTCGGGCGCCCGGTGATCGAGAACGGTGATTTTCGGCCGGAAGTTACTCGGCGGTTTCTCGTGACTTCCCAAGAACACGCCAGTAGAACAAGTTCCCATTCACTCCCAGGGTGAGGAACATCACATGAGTGATAGATCCTTTTCAGCCTCGGGTTCCAGCGGCCTGACCCGCCGTCGGTTCGTCACTGGAACCGGTTCTCTTCTGGGCGGCCTCGCGCTCGCCGGACACACCGGAGCCGCGCACGCCGCGAGCCCCGCCGAAGCCACCGCCCCACGCACCCTTCTCATGCCGCTCGCCGACGGCGCCCGCGTCCCGGCCCTCGTCGTCGGAACCGGCTACGGCGGCTCCGTCGCCGCCCTCCGGCTCGCCCAGGCCGGCGTCGACGTCCACATGGTCGAGATGGGTATGGCCTGGGACACTCCCGGCCCGGACGGAAAGATCTTCGCGAACACCACCAAACCCGACTACCGGTCCTTCTGGCTGCGTACCCGCACCAAGCAGCCGCTGAGCAACTTCCTCGGCTTCCCGCTCGACAAGGACGTGCCGCTCCACACCGGCATCCTCGACGCCGAGGACTTCGCCGGCATCACCGTCTACCAGGGCCGCGGCGTCGGCGGCGGATCCCTCGTGAACGGCGGCATGGCCGTCACCCCTCGCCGCGAGGTCTTCCCGTACGTCCTGCCGACCGTCGACCCCGCCGAGATGTACGCCACCTACTACCCGCGCGCCAACGCCGGCCTCGGCGTCACCGACGTGGACCGCTCCTGGTGGGAGAGCGCCGACTGCTACCAGTACGCCCGGGTCGGCCGCAAGCACGCCGAACGCTCCGGCTTCCCCTTCGTCTTCGTGCCCAACGTCTACGACTGGGAGTACATGAAGCAGGAGGCCGCCGGGACGGTGCCGAAGTCCGCCCTCGAGGGCGAGGTCATCTACGGCAACAACCACGGCAAGAAGAGCCTCCGGAAGACCTACCTCGCCCGCGCCGCCGAGACCGGCCGGGTGTCCGTCTCACCGCTCCACAAGGTCACCACGGTCACACCCGCCCCGGGCGGCGGCTACACCGTCACCGTCGAGCGGCTCGACACCACCGGCACCACCGTCGAGACCAAGTGCGTCACCGCCGACCGGGTGTTCTTCGCCGCCGGCAGCGTCGGCACCAGCAAGCTCCTCACCCGCCTGAAGGCCACCGGCGCCCTGCCCGCCCTCAACGACCGGGTCGGCAAGGGCTGGGGCGACAACGGCAACGTCATGTGCGGCCGCGCCAACCACATGTGGGACCCCACCGGCAAGCTCCAGTCCGCCATGCCCACCGCCGGCATCGACAACTGGGACGCGGGCGGCGCCTTCGCCGAGGTCGCGCCGCTGCCCACCGGCATCGAGACCTACGCGTCCTTCTACCTCTCCATCACCAGGACACCGCACCGCGCCGCGTTCAGCTGGAACCCGGCCACCGGACGGGTCGACCTCGGCTGGGACCGGGCCTGGAAGCAGACCTCCATCGACGCGGCGAAGACCATCTTCGACAAGATCAACGCCAAGGAGGGCACGATCTACCGCACGGACCTGTTCGGCTCCTACAAGATCTGGGGCGACCACCTCACGTACCACCCGCTCGGCGGCGCCGTCCTCGGCCAGGCCACCGACAACTACGGCCGGCTGCACGGCTACGCCGGGCTCTACGTCATCGACGGCGCGCTCATCCCCGGCAGCACGACGGTCAACCCGTTCGTCACCATCACGGCGCTCGCCGAACGCAACATCGAGAAGATCATCGCCACCGACCTGTGACGGCACACACGGCGAACGGGGCCGGCCGGGATCCTCCCGGCCGGCCCCGCTGCGCGCCCCGGCCGCTCAGTGCGTGGGCAGCACGCACACCGTGTCGAGCCCGAGCACCCGGTTCAGCCGCCCGAACGCCAGCCACGAGCCCAGACTCATCGTCAGCTCCACGATCTCCACCTGGCTGTACGCCGCCGTCATCCGCGCCCAGAACTCCTCGTCCAGGTGGTGGTGGTCCAGCGCGTACCGCTCGGCGTACTCCGCGGCCAGCCGGGTCCGCTCGTCGAAGACGTCCGTCGTCCGCCACTCCAGGACCGCGTCCGCGAACTCCTCCTCGACCTTCTCGCCGTCCCGGTCCGTGCGCCAGTCCAGACAGAACCGGCACCCGTTGATCTGGGCGATCCGCAGCCGGGCCGCCTCGAACTCGCGCAGCCCGAGGGTCGTGTGGGAGTACACGGACAGCGAGAAGTTCGCCGCCGCCATCCCGATCCCGGGCACCATGTCGCCCCACACGTACCCGATCGGCTCCTGGCCCTCGGGAATGTCGATGATCACCGCGCTCTCCTTCCCAGCTTCCCCACCGCCGGACGCAACGGCACGTCCAGCGCGTCGTACAGCCCCGGCTCCGCCGCCACGAGCCAGTCGACGGCGCCCACCAGCCGGCCCACGGCGGTCGCGTTCCCGCCCGCCGACCGGTTCTCGCCCTCGTCCGACGCCTCGACGGTGACCTCGATCCGCGGCCGGCCCTCCACGATCACCCGGTGCGCGCCCGAGCCGTCCGGCGGCACCGGCCAGTCCGGGGCGCAGTCCGGGTGGATCCGGGTCACGTGCTCGATCACGAGCCGCGGCTCGCCGTCGACGATTCCCTGCACCTCGAAGCGGACCGCGCCCTGCGTGCCGGCCGCGAACTCGCCCATCGTGCGGGTCCGCACCGTCGCCGCCAGCGGCCGGCGGTCCAGCGTCTCGCGGATCTCCTCGAGCTCGACGCCGAGCGCCCGGGCCATCAGCCGCAGCTGGCCGCCCCAGACCATGGTCGGCACCGACGGCAGCAGCATCGGCGGCTCGTAGTCCATGGGCTGCCCCATGCCGACCAGGTAGCGGACCGAGTCCTCCTGCTCGTACGTCGAGTAGTCGAAGATCTCCTGGCAGCGGATGGCCTCGACGGTGCTGCCGAGCCCGCTCACCAGGAGCGGCAGCACGTCGTTGCCCCAGCCGGGATCGACGCCCGAGGCGAACAGCGAGCCGCCGCCCTCCTTCACCGCCGCGAGCACCGGCTCACGGAACTCCGGCGGCGCGCCCCGCTGGTCGTACAGCGGATACAGCGAGGGCGTCACCACCACCGCACCCGCCCGCACCGCCCGTACCACGTCCGCCAGCGCGTCGTCCGGGCGCAGGTCGCCGGAGGCCGCGTAGACGACGGCGCGCGGGCCCTCGGCCAGCACCGCCTCCACGTCCGAGCGCGCCGCCACGCCCAGGTGGCGCCCGAGCCCCGCGAGCTCGCCCGCGTCGCGCCCGACCTTGGCGGGATCCGCGACGAGGACGGCCGAGAGCGCGAGCGCCGGATGGGCGTCGACGGCCCGGATGGCCGCGCGCCCGACATTTCCGGTTCCCCATACCACGGTCGGAATCATGCGCGGAGGGTAGCGCCGGGACCGCGAGGTTCCCAGAGCCGGGACCGCCCCGATCTGACGACCTGTCAGGCAGCGTCCGCGGGCGGCGCCGTGCCGCTGCCGGCCCGATCGGAACCGCCCGCCCTAGGCTGACTCTTCCGGATCTTGCCGGGCTCTCGACGCCCGGTGCCGCACCTCGCCGCGTTGTCGTCGGTCGCCGATGTCCCCCAGCTACCGCTGGGCGGTGCCCCCACCGCATCGCTTCCCTCCTCCGCCTTGCGATGCACGACACCGGACGCCGCTCGCTGATCCGGCCTGATCCGAAAGAAACGACCTAGCGGCGGCCCCAGCGGCACTCGGCGTACGCTCTCGGGTCCTCCTCGGCGAGACGGCGCAGGGCGCCCGCCGCCCGATCGGCCGGCGCGCTGCCGTCGTCCGGCAGGCGCCAGACGAACTGCAGCCACGGCCCGTCCTCGGCCGGTTCGCCCTCGAAGGTCCCCGGCCGGTAGTCGAACCACACCTCCGTGGTGTCCGCGGTGCGGCCGTCCGCGCCCGCGTGCGCGAGCCGGCAGTCCCAGCGGGCCAGCAGAGCCGGCCGCTCGCGCAGGCCCTCGGCGATCAGCCGTCCCGTCGTCCGGGCCCGCGACGACCAGCCGATGTCGGCGGTCGCCCGGGCGAGCTCCGCGTCGTAGGCGGCCGCGTCGAAGCGGTACTCCGGCAGCTCGGGCGCGGGCTCGCCGGACGGCAGCCGGGCCGGGTGCCGCCAGTCCCGCCACACCACCTCGCCGCCCTCGCGGACGACGGTCACCCGCAGCGCGCCGCAGCAGCCCTCGCTGCACCACGCCTCCGCGAGCCGGACCTCACGCGGCTCCTCCGTCGCGACCAGCCGGCCCTCGTGGAGCAGCCCCTCCGGCGCGTCGCCCGAGCCCCGGCCGAACACCTCCGGCACGAGCGGCCGCCCGTCGACGAGGAAACGGGTCTCGACGTGGTTCTCCTCGGCGGGATCGCGGGCGAGCACCTCGATCCGCAGCCGGCCCGGCGGCGCGGGCGCGCCGAAGACGAGCCCGGAGGTGTGGCGCAGCCATGCCGCCCGGCGCCGCACGGCCGGCGCGGCGTCCGGGCCGGGCTCCGCGAGGGCCTCCTGCCACGCGGGCGAGGCGAGCAGCGCGCCGAGCGCGTCGAGGAGCTGCTCGCGCTGTCCCTGGTGCCACGGCAGCAGATGCGCCGGCCCGCTGTGCAGATCGGCGGCGAGCGAAAGGACGACGGCCGCGTGGTCGACGCCCGGCGGCAGCGCGGCGGCGCGCCGCACGAAGGCCTCGCAGACCTCCACCGCCTCGCCGTAGGCGAGGATCTCCGTCCGGTAGTCGCGCGGGCTCGCCATCCGCACCAGCAGCCGGCCCGCCTGCGCGAGCAGCCGGGGATCGACCCGGTCGCGGCGCAGCAGCCCGGCGAGGCCGGCGGCCTCGGCGATCCGCCGCGCCGCCGAGGGCCCGAGCGTGCGGGCGTCCAGCGGCCGCGCGACGAGCAGCCTTCCCGCCTCCCGCGCCGAGCCGGACAGGAGCGCGTCCACGAGCGGCCGCAGCTCGGGCCGCTTGATCCGGTCGTCCAGCCAGCACAGGGCCGCGACCTGCGGATCCAGCGGCTCCAGCGCCGCCACGGCGAGGGAGGACAGGCCGTCCAGGTGGGAGATCGTCCTCAGATACGGCACGTCCTCGGGCTCACCGAGCCGCCGCAGCAGCGCCAGGCCCACGCTCACCTCACGGATCGTGGTGCCCGTGCGGACCAGGCGGCGCCCGTGCGCACGGGCCGCGGCCTCGTCGTCGAGCGGCAGGGACAGGACGGCTCCGACCAAGGAGCCCGTGACGAGGGGCAGTTCGGTGAGGCGGCGCTGGAGCAGGGCGGCCGCGGCCGGTGTGTCGGGACCCGCGAGGAGCGGGCCGAGGGCCGTGCGTACGGCCGCGGCGGCCTTCCTGCCGCGCAACCGGGGCCCTTCGGGCGGCGGATCCGCCTCCGGTGGCGGGCAGCCGCCCACCGCTCGGCGGCCGACCGGGCCGGCGTCGGCGCCGAGCCGGCCGAGGACGTAGGCGTACAGCGAGGGCCGGGAGGAGAGCGCTTCGCGCTCGGTCCGGGCGCTCATCGGGCGGAGGTGTACTCGATTCTGTCGGTCACGCGCCGATGATCGCGCACGCCCCGGCCGCCGTCCAGCGAGTTTCCGCTCAGGTCAGCCGCAGCGGCACGCTCAGGTCAGACGCAGCGTCACGAACGGCACGGTGTCGCCCGGCAGGACGTACCGCTCGGTCTCCACGAAGCCGCGGGCCAGCGCGAACCGCAGGCCCTCCTCGTTGCTCGCCAGGACCACGGTCTCCACGCCCTCGCCGCCGAGCGTCCGGGCGTGCGCCAGACCCGCCTCGTACAGCGCCGTGCCGAAGCCGCGGCGCCGGTGGCCGGGCAGGACGCGGGAGATGACGGTCGCCGCGGGCGTCTCCTCGTCCGGCGGCCGGACGGTGGAGCAGCCGACGGCGGCGCCGTCCGCGTAGGCCACGTCGAGGGTGTTGCGCGCAGCCCGCTCGCGGACCTGGTCGGCGCGGAGCGGAGCCGTGGGAATGATCGCGTTGTGGATCATCCGCCAGTCGGCGAGGAGCGCGGCCGCCGACGGGTCGGCGGGATCGACACGGGCGATGCGAAGTTCGGTCACCACCGCAGCGAACCGGGCAGCGGACGGCACGTCAACTCCTTTCCCGCCTCCGCCGGACGGGGGAGGGGACCGGGCCGGGCGACAGGCCCGGACGCGGACCGGGTACGGATGGCCGCATTGCCCCGCACTCCGGAGGTGGCCGACCCATGCCCGTCCGCAAGGGCACCGCAACGGTGCTGACCTGCGCCCTGACCGTGGCCCTGGTGCTGACCGGCTGCGCCGCGCAGCGGCCGGCCGCGACCACCCCGCCGGCCGGCGCGCCCGCCCCGCCCGCACACCCCTCCGCGTCGCCCGGCGCCCGGACGCCGGACGGGCGCGACGGCGCCAACCGCGCACCCTCCCGGATCCCCGGCGTCGGCCCCCGCACCCAGGCCCGGATTCCCCACGGCACCGGCCAGGTCCTCGTCGTCAGCGGTGACGACGTCGACGGCAGCGTGGCCACCGCCGTGCTCTACGAGCGCACCGCGGCCGGCCGGTGGCACCGCACGGCCGGTCCCTGGACCGGGCACAACGCCCTGCGCGGCTGGACCGACGACCACGTCGCCGACGACCTGCGCTCGCCGATCGGCGTCTTCCGGCTCGGCGACGCCGGCGGCCGGCTGCCCGATCCCGGGGCGCGACTCCCGTACGACCAGGACGAGGAGTTCGCCGTGACCGGCACCGGCTTCCTCGACGAGCCGCTCGAAGGCTCCTTCGACTACGTCGTCGCCATCGACTACAACCGGGTCCCCGGCACCAGCCCGCTCGACAAGGAGCGCCCCCTCGGCCCCGAGAAGGGCGGCGGCGTCTGGATCCACGTCGACCACGGCGGCCCCACCCAGGCCTGCGTCTCGCTGCTCCGCGAGGACATGAGACGGCTGCTGCGCGCCCTCGACCCGGCCCGGGAGCCCGTGGTCGTGATGGGACCGGCGGCCCGGCTCGCCGCGTGAGCGTCCCGCGGCCGTCACCCGCCCCGGCACGCCACGGCGCGCAAGGTCTTGGCCGGTACGTCCGTTCTGCCGCATGGTGTCCTCTGCGTCCGTGAGCCGCGCGCCGTCGGGGGACCGCGGCCGGGCGTCAGAGGTCCAGGGGGGACACAGATGAACGGGACGGGACACGCGACGAAGGAGACCGCGGCGAACCGGGGCAGAGGAGTGCTCGAAGGGGCCTTCGCGCTCCTGGAGGCGTTGCGAAGACACGGCGACGACGCGGCGGGCGTCACCGAACTGGCCCAGGCGTGCGGTGTGCCCAAGGGCACCGCGCACCGGCTGCTCGACCAGCTCGTGGCGGTCGGCGCCGTCGAACGCCGTGACCGCCGCTACCGGGTCGGACCGCAGCTCTACCGGCTCGGCCTCGCCTGGGAACCGCACCCGGGACTGCGGGCCGCCGCCCGGCTGCCGCTGCACCGGCTGCGCGCGGCGACCGGGGCGAGCGTGCTGCTCGTGGTGATGGGCGAGGAGCAGGCGCTGACGGTCTCGTCGGTGCCGGGCGAGCTCGACCCCGTGCTGCCGGTGCGGGACGGTGTGGGCTTCCGCCTCGACACGGCGGCGGGCCGCGCGCTGTGCGGGCCGCGGCGCACCGGCGCCGTGCTCGACCGGGAGGACGTGATGGACGGCGTGTGCTGCGCGGCCGTGCCCGTACGGTCGCGGGACGGGCGGACGGTGGCGGCCGTCGCCGGGATGGTGCGGGCGGGGCGGCGGCTCGAACCGCTGGCCGACGCGGTCGCCGAGGCCGGCGCCGCCCTGAGCCGGGGCCTCGCCCGTGGCGTGCCCGCGGTGGCTCAGGCCGCGATGTTCCGTCCAGCGGAACGCGCGTAGAACGGGCCGGGCGCGGCCCGGCACAGTAAGGGACGTGCCGAGGGGAACGGCACGAAACGGCCCGCCGGAAGGGCGGGACGACGCCACTGGACGTCACTTGACGTGACGTCACCAAGGGGGATTCGACATGAGCAGGAACCGCACCGTCCGGATGGCCGCCGCCGCGCTGCTCGGACTCGGCAGCCTCGGCGTCTTCGCCGGCACCGCCCAGGCCGAGCCGATCGACTACGTGAAGATCGAGCTCCTGGAGCTGACCTGCCACCAGCAGAGCGAGGGCGACCACGACGAGGCCTACCTCAAGGCCACCGACGCCAACGGCAACCAGGTCAAGGTGTGGCCCGGCAACGGCATCTCGTACCAGACGATGGGCCCCGGCTACGTCCGCTCCATGACCGACGGCAACGGCAACGCGGCCCTGATCCTCGGCCGCGAGCAGGCCCGCACCCTCACGCTCTGGGACAAGGACACCTTCGGCGGCGACGACAAGCTCGGCGCGACCCTGGTGACCGGCAGCGAGGTCGGCGCCGAGGTCCAGTACCGCTCCCTGGAGGGCTCCGGCGGCGTCTACACGATCGCCTACCGCGTCATCGACATCTGATCCGCCCGGCGTCGGCACCCGCCCGCGCCCGGACACCCGGGCGCGGGCGGCACGACGCCGTCAGGACGCCGCGGCCCGCAGCGAGGCCGTGTGGGCGCGGACCTGGTCGCGGCTGAGGTAGGCGTCCGTGTACTCGAAGTCCCGCAGCGTGCCGGACTTCGACGCCAGGAAGCCGGTGCGGACGAAGTCGTCGCCGGCCACCGCGTTCAGCAGCCAGTTCGTCATCACCCGCGTCTTCGCCACGTTCGTCCGCAGCGCCGCCCAGTGGTAGGCGCGGGCCACCGCCTGCGCCGGCATGCCGTGCAGTTCGACGCCCAGCGGCTTGGAGACGCCGTCCATGCCGCCGAGGTCCACCACCAGACCCAGGTCCTTGTGTTCGTACGGACGGGTCTTCTCGCCCCGCAGTGTGGCGACCAGGTTGTCCGCGATCGCCTTGCCCTGGCGCATGGCGTGCTGGGCGGTCGGCGGGCACACGGCGCCCGCCTCGCCCTTGGCCAGGTCCGGCACCGCCGCCGCGTCGCCCAGCGCGTACACGCCGGGCAGTCCCGGCACCGACATGTCCGCGTCCACCACCAGCCGGCCCCGGAGCGTCTCGGCACCGAGCGTCCCGATCAGCGGGCTCGCCGCGACGCCGGCCGTCCAGATCAGCGTGCGGCTGGGCAGCACCCGCCCGTCGGTGAGCGTCACGTGGTGCTCGTCGACGGAGGCCACCGACACACCGAGGGAGACCTCGACCCCGCGCTTGCGCAGGATGTCCAGGGCCGCCGCGCCCAGCTTCGGCCCGAGTTCGGGCATGAGCGTGGGCGCGATGTCGATCAGGTGCCACTTGATGAGCTTCGGGTCGAGCCGCGGATAGCGCTTGACCGCGTTGTGGGTGAGCAGCTGCAGACAGGCCGCCGTCTCGGTCCCGGCGTAGCCGCCGCCCACCACCACGAACTGCAGCCGCGCGGCCCGCTCGGCCTCGTCCTGGCTCGCGTCGGCGAGGTCGAGCTGGGCGATGACGTGGTCACGGATGTACGCCGCCTCGGCCAGGGTCTTCATGCCGCGGGCGTGCTCGGCGAGCCCCGGGATGTCGAAGGTGCGGGTGACGCTGCCGGGAGCGAGGACGAGGTGGTCGTACGGCTCGGTCTCCAGCTCGCCGGAGATGGTGCGCACCACGCACACCTGGGCGTCGGTGTCGATGCCGACCGCGCCGCCCGGGATGATCCGCGTCCGGTGCCGTTCGCTGCGCCGCAGCGACAGCGCGACCGACTGCGGGGTGAGCACGCCGGAGGCGACCTGCGGAAGCAGCGGAAGATAGAGCTGGTACGAGAAGGGCGAGAGCAGCGAGATCGCGGCCTCCCGGCCGGTCAGCCGCCGTTCGAGGCGCCGTACGCACGCGACCCCGGCGAAACCGGCGCCCACCACGAGGATTCTGGGTCGAGACACGGCGAAAGACCGCCTTTCCACGCCTTGTCCTGCTGTACGGGCTGTACGGGCCGTCGGCGCGGCCCTCCCAGCCTCCCTAACCGAACCCATCATCCGTAAACCCTTCATATCCGGCAAAAGGGCGATGAGTGGACGAGAGACGGACGAGGGCGGACGGAGAACGGGCGAGGACGGGCGGAGCCGGGCGGGCGTGGACGCGTCGTGGACGACGGGTGGACGTGTGGCGGCGACCGCCCGGCCCGGTCGCCGACGCGTTCCGGCCGGGATACGTTCGCGAGGGGCCTCTCCCGCACGACGCCCACGGACGGCAAGAAGGACGGCACGCGCATGACCACGTACAAGGTCGGCTACTTCGTCGGCAGCCTGTCGGCGCACTCCATCAACCGGATCCTCTCCAAGGCGCTGATCCGGGTCGCGCCGCCCGGCCTCGAGTTCCGCGAGATCCCCATCAAGGACCTGCCGCTCTACAACCACGACCACGACGCCGACTACCCGCCCGAGGGCCGGGCCCTCAAGGACGCCATCGCCGCCTCCGACGCGATCCTCTTCGTGACGCCCGAGTACAACCGCTCCATCCCCGGCGGCCTGAAGAACGCCATCGACTGGGCGAGCCGCCCGTGGGGCACCAACTCCTTCCTGCACAAGCCGTCGGCGGTGATCGGCACCTCGCCCGGCAAGATCGGCACGGCGGTGGCCCAGCAGAGCCTCCGGTCGGTGCTGAGCTTCTGCAACTCGCCGCAGATGAACGCCCCGGAGGCGTACATCCAGTTCACCCCGGGGCTGTTCGGCGAGGACGGCGAGGTCACCGACCCGACGACGCAGGCCTTCCTCACCGACTTCATGGAGGACTTCAAGGCCTTCGTCGAGCGCGTCCTCACGGTCCTGCCCCCGCGCTAGGAGGTGCCTCGCCGAGGCGGCGGCGCGGGAGCGGGACGGTGCTGAGGCGACGCGCCGGCGCGCGGGCGCGCCTCAGCCGGAGACGCTGGGCGCGCCGGTCTCGATGTGACCGGTGTAGCGGCGCGACCAGGTGCCGTCGAGGTCGGCGAGGATCGTGAAGTCGTACCAGCCGTCGTTGTACGCGACGGCGTTGAACCAGTCCTCGCGCGCGGACTTCGCCGGGACCGTGTACGTCCACGGGCCGTCCGTGCGGTACGCGTCGGAGCGGATGGTGAAGGTGACGGCGGAGGACGAGTTGTTCGTCATCCTGAACCACAGCGCGGTCTTGCCGGTGCCCGGCTCCGTCGCGTAGCGCGCCGCGACCTCGATGTCCTTGCCGGCCTTGGAGGCGTCGCCGATGAAGCGGCGCAGGAAGCGGTTGGGGCCCATCATCGAGATGTCGTACTTGCCCGAGCCGGAGCCGAGCCCGATGTTGAAGTAGTCGGTGGCGGTGGTGCCCTGGTCGACCGTGTACTGCCAGGCCGCCGTGTCCCGGTACTGGTGCGGGTGGATCGAGAAGTGCGCGGGGCGGCGGGCCTCGGGGCCCTGGTTGGTCATCGAGAACCAGGCCAGGATCTTGCCGGCCGCGCCGAACTCGAAGCGGTCCAGGTTGCCGTTCACCTGGTACGGCAGGGCGCGCGCCGGACGCGTGCCCGGCTCCTGCGGCGGCAGGGCGTTGTCCTGCGGGACGGGGTTGGGCAGCGGGCCGCAGGTGGACTGGCCGATGACCTTCGCCGTGGACGGCAGGTTCGCGGGCACGCCGTACACCGGGTGGGCGAAGTCGAAGACGCCGGTCAGGTCGCCGACGACCCGGCGGCGCCAGGCACTGATGTTCGGGCAGGTGGCGGGCGTGCCGAGGGCGGCCGTCCAGACCTCCATGAAGCGCAGGACGGAGGTGTGGTCGAAGACCTCGGAGCTGACCCAGCCGCCCCGGGTCCACGGGGACATGACGATCATCGGGACCCGGAAGCCGAGCCCGATCGGCACTCCGTCGATGTACTCGCCCGGCGTTCCGGGCGGTGCGACGGGCGGCGGCACATGGTCGAAGAAGCCGTCGTTCTCGTCGTAGTTGAGGAAGAGCACGGTCGAGTCGAAGACCTCGGGATTCGCGGCGAGCGCCCGGTAGACCAGGTCGACGAAGTGCGCGCCGTCGCCCGGCGGGGCGTACGGATGCTCGGAGAAGGCCTCGCTCGCCACCACCCACGAGACCTGCGGCAGCGTGCCGGCGACCACGTCGGCGCGGATCGCGGCCGCGATGTCGTCCGGCGTGGAGCCGGTGACCTTCGGCACCGACGCCATGCCGCGGTCGTGGAGCGGGTCGCCCGGCCTGGCGTCGGTGAACCTCTTGAAGTAGGCCAGCCCGTTGTCGCCGTAGTTGTCCTGGGCGTTCTGGTAGACCTTCCAGCTCACGCCGGCGCGCTGCAGGGCCTCCGCGTACGACTCCCAGGTCAGCCCGGACTCCTCGCCGCCGTCCTTGCTGGAGGCGTCGACCTTGCCGCTCCACAGGAAGGTGCGGTTGGGGCCGGTCGCGCTGAGCGTGGAGCAGAAGTAGGCGTCGCAGACGGTGTAGTGGTCGGCGAGGGCGTAGTGGAACGGTATGTCCCCGCGGTCCAGGTGGCCGAGGGAACGGGTGTTGCCGACGCCCGCGACCCAGTTGTCCATCCGCCCCTTGTTCCAGGCGGCGTGCTGCGAGGTCCAGCTGTGCGGCAGGTCGCCGTTGCACTGGGCGAGGGTCTCGCCGTCCACGCCGCCCGCCGGGGGAGTGGCGCTGAGCTTCCACGGGTACTGCCGGCCGCCCCAGTTGGGCTGGTTGAAGGTGCCCCAGCCGCCCGGGATGTTGCCCGCGGCCCGGTCGCCGAAGCCCCGCACACCGCGCAGCCGGCCGAAGTAGTGGTCGAAGCTCCGGTTCTCCTGCATGAGGATCACCACGTGCTTCACGTCGGTGATCGTGCCGGTGGCCGCCTGCGCGGCCGCCGACGTCGCCTCGACCGCGCCCGCGGACCCGCCGGGCAGCGCCGCCCCCGCGACGAGCCCCGCGCCGATCCCTACGAAGCCTCTGCGGCTGATGGGAATCATGCCCCGCCTCTCCTGTCCCGGGTGCCCCGGTGGCACGCCGAGGCCAGGATGAGGGAACGGAGCGCAAAGGTATACGGCCGTGCAGTAATCGATTGGTTAACTTCCGGAGGACGGCGCGGTGTTGGGCCAGCAGGGCCTGACGATTGGTCCATTTTCGAACCAATGAGGTGGTGGTCCGCGTTGTCAGAGGCGTGGTCCACCATGGTCGGCATGGACGGAACCACCATGGAGAGCCGCACGGACCTCGGCGAGATCACGGCGCCCTCCGGCGTGCGGGAAGAGGAGCAGGCGTGAGCGAGACCGACCCGTATCTGTGGCTGGAGGAGGTCGAGGGCGAGCGGGCCCTGGCCTGGGTGCGGGAGCGGAACGCCGAGACGCGGGCCGAGCTCGCCGCGAGCGAGGGCTTCGACGCGCTCGTCGCCGAGCTGCGCGAGGTGCTCGACGCGCCCGACCGGATCCCCTATACCCGGCGCCGCGGCGCCCATCTCTACAACTTCTGGCAGAGCGCCGAGCACACCCGCGGCATCTGGCGCCGCACCACGCTCGAGGAGTACCGCACCGACGAGCCGTCCTGGGACGTGCTGCTCGACCTCGACGCCCTCGCCGCCGAGGAGGACGAGGACTGGACGTGGGCCGGCGCGCAGGTCCTGCGGCCCGGCTTCCGGCGGGCCCTGGTGAGCCTCGCGCGCGGAGGCGGCGACGCCGTCGTGGTCCGCGAGTACGACCTCGAGCAGCGGGCCTTCGTCGCCGACGGCTTCCGGCTGCCCGAGGCGAAGACCGACATCGGCTGGATCGACGAGGACCACGTCTTCGTCGGCACCGACGAGGGCCCCGGCTCCCTGACCGCCTCCGGCTATCCGCGCACCGTCCGCCGCTGGCGCCGCGGCACCCCGCTCACCGACGCCGAACTCGTCCACGAAGGCGCCGCGTCGGACCTCGCCGTGTCCGCCTGGCACGACCCGACCGAGGGCTTCGCGCGCGACTTCGTCGTCCGCTACCGCGACTTCTGGCACCACGAGACCTACCTGCGCGACCAGGACGGCGAGCTGCGGCGCCTCGACGTCCCCGACGACGCGGACAGCTCCGTGCACCGCGAGTGGCTCCTCGTCACACCCAAGGCACCCTGGCTGGACCGGCCCGCCGGCTCCCTCCTCGCCTTCCGCCTCGACGACTTCCTCGCCGGCCACCGCGACCCCGACGTCCTGTTCACGCCCGACCCGCGCACCTCCCTCGCCGGCCACTCCTGGACCCGCCACCACCTCGTCGTCGAGACCCTCCAGGACGTCGCCAGCCGCCTGCACGTCCTCACTCCCGGCGCCGGACCGGACGGACGCTGGGAGATCCGCGAGCTCGCCGACGTCCCGCCGCTCGCCTCCGCCGCCCTCACCGACACCGACCCGGACACCGGCGACGAGTACTTCCTGTCGATCACCGGACACCTCACCCCGCCCAGCCTCCACCGCGGCGAGATCGGCGGACCCGGAGAACGGATCAAGCAGGCACCCGAACGCTTCGACGCGACCGGCCTCGACGCCCGCCAGTACTTCGCCACCTCCGCCGACGGCACCCGCGTCCCGTACACCGTCGTCGGCCGCCACGACCGGCTCCCCGGCCCCACCCTCCTCACCGGCTACGGCGGCTTCGAGGTCTCCCTCACGCCCTCGTACGACACCGTGCGCGGCCGCGCCTGGCTCGCCCGCGGCGGTACGTACGTGGTGGCCGGCATCCGCGGCGGCGGCGAGTACGGCCCCGAGTGGCACCGCAGCGCCCTCAAGGCCGACCGGCACCGCGCCTACGAGGACTTCGAGGCCGTCGCCCGCGACCTCGTCGCCCGGGGCGTCACCACGCCCGAGCGGCTCGGCATCACCGGCGCCAGCAACGGAGGCCTGCTCATGGGCGCCATGCTCGTCCGCAGCCCCGAACTCTTCGGCGCCGTCGTCGCCCACGTCCCGCTGCTCGACATGCTGCGCTTCCACACCCTGCTCGCCGGGGCCAGCTGGACCGCCGAGTACGGAAACCCCGACGACCCGGCCGACCGGCCGCACCTGGCCGCGCTCTCGCCGTACCACCGGCTGGCCGGCGACCGGCCCTACCCGCCCGTGCTGCTCACCACCTCGACCCGCGACGACCGCGTCCACCCCGGACACGCCCGCAAGGCCGCGGCCCGGCTGCGCGAGCTCGGCCACCGGGTGCTGCTCCACGAGACGCTCTCCGGCGGCCACGCCGGTGCCAGCGACCACGAGCAGACCGCGTACAACAGCGCCCTGGAGCACACCTTCCTCTGGCGGACCCTGCGCCCCGAGGCCGGCTGAGCCGGACTCTCGGACCCGGCAGGGCCACGCCGGGGCCGCGGCTCCCGTACCGCGGCCCCGGCGCCCGCGCGGGGCTGCTCCGTGCCGTCAGTCCACGCGCTCGGCCAGCAGATAGGCGCGCCGCGTCTCCGCCTCGTGCGCGTACGGCGCCCGCTGGAGCTCGGCCCGCACCCGGAAGCCGGCCTCGGCCAGCGCGGCGGACACCGCGGCCGGCTCGAGGAAGTGGAAGTCGACGTCCACGTCATGGCCCCACCACTCGGTGAGGCTCCTCACCTCCGCGCCGATGTGGAAGGCGACGAGGAGCCGGCCGCCCGGGCGCAGCACCCGGCGTGCCTCGGCGAGCGCGGGCGCCAGTTCGCCGGGCGCGAGATGGATGAGCGAGTACAGCGCGACGGCCGCGTCGAACTCCCCGTCGCCTGCGGGCAGCCGCAGCAGATCGCCCTCGCGGAACTCGAGCTCCGGATACTGCCGACGACCGATCTCCACCATCGCGGGGGACAGGTCGACGCCCACCACGGCGCGCCCGCGTCCGGCCAGCCAGGCGGCCACGTGCCCCGGCCCGCAGCCCAGGTCGGCGATCACCGCGCCCTCACCGGCCTCCTCGGCGAAGGCGCCGAGCAGCGCCCGGTCGAGCGGCTTGCCGTCGAGCTCGTCACCGATGCGGGCCCGGTACTCCTCGGCGACGACGTCATAGCTGCGCCGTACCCGCTCGTGCCCGGCGGCCCCGCCGTCCGCGCCCGTCAGCGGACCCGCGGCCCGACCCGAGCCCGCGGCCCGTCCCGAGCCCGCGGCCCGATCCGAGCCCGCGGCCCGACCCGAGCCCGCGGCCCGACCCGAGCCCGCGTTCGTACCCGTACCCGTCATGACGACAACCCCCGTGACGTCCGAGCCGCGCCGTCGCGGCTACTGCATCGGACCACCGGCCGGGCCGAGGCCGGACGGCGGCATCTGGATCACACGGCTGAGGTCGCGCAGCACCTCTTCGGCGGTCCGGCGCACGTCACCGGGCACGTCCCCCTGCTCACGTATGAGCTCGGAGTAGATGGGGGCGGTGGTGTCCGCGAAATTCATTGCGCTCGCTTCCTCGGCTTCTGCGACTGCTTCGGGCCGCGAGTCTACGGGGCCCGGCATCCGCCCCCGGGCCCGGGCCCGCATGCCGGACCTCGCCGTGGACGGCGCGCCCGGCCCGCCGCCGCCGGCAGCCCGGCCCCGTCCCGTACGCCTCGGCGGCGCCCTCCCGGTCGCGGTCACGCGCCGCGGGACGCGGGAGGCTCCGGGCCGGGCGCCGCCGCCAAGTCGCCGGTCCCCGCCGCTAATTCGCTGGTCAGGGCCGCCCGGGCGCACCAGAATGGGCCTTCACGAAACACGGGAGGGGACCCATGAGCCAGGCCTACCTGACTCTTGACGCGCTGCTGCCGCCGGAGGAACTGGCGGCAGCGGTCGAAGCCGGGCACGTGACGCGCAAGGCGCACCCCGAGCTGCCGCTGTCGATCTACACGTACACGCGGGTCTGTCAGTACGAAGGCGTCTGGAACCAGGTCACCACCCGCTGCCGCGGTCTCGTCGCCGACGACGTCACCGGCCGGATCGTCGCGCTGCCGCTGCCCAAGTTCTTCAACGTCTCCGAGCACGAGGCCGGCCGGCCCTACGCGCCCGCGCTGCCGGACGAGCCCTTCGAGGTCTACGAGAAGGTCGACGGCAGCCTCGGCGTCGTCTTCCACTACGACGGCCGCTGGCGGGTCGCCTCCAAGGGCTCCTTCGTCAGCACCCAGGCCACCTGGGCGCAGCGCCGCCTCGACGCCGCCGACACCTCGGCCCTCGTGCCCGGTGTCACCTACCTCGCGGAGATCGTCTACCCGCAGAACCGCATCGTCGTCGACTACGGCGACCGGCGCGACCTCGTCCTGCTCGCCGCCTTCGGGCCCGACGGCACCGAGACGCCGCTCGCCGAGGCCGCCGACGCCTGGCGCGCGGTCGGCTCGGTCGTCACCGTCCACCCGCCCATGGCCCTCGACGAGCTGCTCAAGCTCACGGAGACGAACACGCTGCCCGACGGCGCCGCCGCCACCGGCACCGACGCCGAGGGCTTCGTGCTGCGCTTCGCCTCCGGCGTCCGCGCCAAGGCCAAGATCGCCGAGTACGTACGGCTCCACAAAGTCCTCACCGGCGTCACCGAACGCGACATCTGGCGCGGCCACGGCATCCAGCGCTTCGCCGGCACCTCCGCCAAGATCCTCGCGCAGGGCCTCGGCCTGTCCATGGCAGAGCTCGGCGGCATACGCTCCGACGGCGGACGCCCGCTGGACGCCCTCCTGGAGCAGGTGCCCGACGAGTTCGACACCTGGGTGCGGTCCGTCGTCGCCCGCCTCGAGGACGAGTTCGCGACGCGACGGCGGGCCGTCGAGGAGGCGTACGCGTCGCTCGCGCACCTCGCCGACGACCGCGGCGCCTTCGCCCGGGCGGTCAAGGCGCTGCCCGACCCGCAGCTGCGCTCCGCCCTCTTCCTGCGCCTCGACGGGCGCCCCGTCGACCTCCTCGTATGGCGCTCGCTGCGCCCCGAGGCCACCGACCCCTTCGCCACCGACGAGGAGAACTGACCGTGCCCGTGGTCCACGTCATGACCGGACTGCCGGCCTCCGGCAAGACGACCGCCGCCCGCGCCCTGCAGGAGCGGTCCGAGGGCCGGATGCGCCGCGTCAACCTCGACGACCTGCGCACCATGCTCGACCTGCCCGGCGGCCCGCCGGGCGGCGACCGCCGCTCGCGCGCCCATGAGCAGACCGTCCTCGGCATCCAGGACGCCGCGGTCCGCGCCGCCGTCGACGACGGCTTCGACGTCGTCGTCGACAACACCCACCTCACGCCGCACATCCCGCGCCGCCTCAAGGCCGCCGTCGCCGGCCGCGAGGCCACCTTCGTCGTGCACGACTTCACCGGCGTGCCCGTCGAGGAGTGCGTCCGGCGCGACGCCGCCCGCGAGCGGCCGGTCGGCGAGGACATCATCCGGCTGCTCGCCGACAAGCACGCCAAGGCGGTGAAGGGCGGCTGGCGGCTCACCGACGAGTGGCTCAACGCCCGCCCGGCCGTCACTCCCTACGTCCCCGATCCCGCCCTGCCCTCCGCCGTCCTGTGCGACATCGACGGCACGCTCGCCCTGCGCGGCGACCGGGGACCGTACGACTTCGGCCGTTGCGACCTCGACCTCCTGAACGATCCCGTGCGCGACGCCCTGCGCGCCTTCCGGGGCGCCCACCAGGACCGGATCGTGCTGCTCTCCGGACGCAGCGAGGACCACCGCGAGCTGACGGAGGCGTGGCTGGAGCGCCACGGCGTCCCGTACGACGAGCTGTGGATGCGCGGCTCCGCCGACGGCCGCTCCGACGACATCGTCAAGGCGGAGCTGTTCGACACCCATGTCCGCCACCGCTACGCCGTCCGGGTCTCGCTCGACGACCGGGACCGGGTCGTGGACGTCTGGCGCCGGATGGGCCTGCCGACCTGGCAGGTCAACTACGGCAACTTCTGAGCGACTCCCGGCGGCCGGCCGGCCGCCGTCCCGGCCTCCCGACCCCGACCCCGACCCCGACCCCGGCCACGGGGCCGGAAGGGCCGCCGGCACCGGAAGGGCCTCCGTCGCGTGGCCGAGGCCGACCGGGACCGGGGTCGGATGCCGGTCGCGGCGGCGCCGTCCTAGGGTGGTCGGTGGCCCACCACGGCTCGCGATCCGCACGACCGAGGAGATGTTTCCACGCATGATCCGCCGCACCGACGAGGTCGAAGACCTCATGCACCGCTTCCCGCACGTCCCCAAGGAGGCGGTGATCAAGGAGGACCTTCTGCGCGGCGGCATCGCCTTCGACGACTCCGCCCTCACCGAGTCGGGCGACGAGGCCTCCGGCGAGGTCAAGCCCAAGTCGTACTTCATCTTCTCCTTCGACCACCGCACCCTGCCCGAGCTCGGCCAGGCCGCGCTGCGCCGCCCGCCGGAGGAGATCGTCCTCACCGGCGGACCGTACGAGCTGCGCCGCACGGTCGTCTCCGTCCGCGTCAATCCCGCCTCGCCCTACCGGGTGGCGGCGGGCGAGGACGGTCTGCTCGGGCTCTACCTCGACGGCCGCCGGATCGCCGACGTCGGCCTGCCGCCGATGCCGGAGTACTACCGGCACACCCTCGCCAACGGCAAGTCCGTGATGGAGGTCGCGCCCACCATCCAGTGGGGCTATCTCATCTACCTCACGGTCTTCCGCGTCTGCCAGTACTTCGGCGCCAAGGAGGAGTGCCAGTACTGCGACATCAACCACAACTGGCGCCAGCACAAGGCCGCCGGACGCCCCTACACCGGGGTGAAGCCGGTGGAGGAGGTCCTGGAGGCGCTGGAGATCATCGACAGGTACGACACGACCGGCTCCTCCACCGCGTACACCCTCACCGGCGGCGCCGTCACCTCCCACATCGGCGGCAAGGACGAGGCCGACTTCTACGGTGAGTACGCCCAGGCCATCGAGGAGCGCTTCCCCGGCCGCTGGATCGGCAAGGTCGTCGCCCAGGCGCTGCCCAAGGCGGACGTGCAGCGCTTCAAGGACTACGGCATCCAGATCTACCACCCCAACTACGAGGTGTGGGACAAGCGGCTCTTCGAGCTGTACTGCCCCGGCAAGGAGCGGTACGTGGGCCGCGACGAGTGGCACCGCCGGATCCTGGACTCCGCGGAGGTCTTCGGCCCGCGCAACGTGATCCCCAACTTCGTCGCGGGCGTGGAGATGGCCGAGCCGTTCGGCTTCACGACCGTCGACGAGGCCATCGCGTCGACGACCGAGGGCCTGGAGTACTTCATGTCCCGCGGCATCACGCCCCGCTTCACCACCTGGTGCCCCGAGCCCACCACGCCGCTCGGCAAGGCCAACCCGGCGGGCGCGCCGCTGGAGTACCACATCCGGCTCCTCGAGGCCTACCGGGCGACCATGGAGGCCAACGGACTGACCTCGCCTCCCGGTTACGGCCCCGCGGGCCCCGGCCGGGCCGTCTTCTCCGTCAGCTCCTTCATGGACAGCCTGCCGGCCGAGGACTGAGCCCGCCCCGGCCGGGACTCCCGCCGGACCGGCCGGAGGTCGTGGCCGGGACCGGCGGACGGCCGGACCGGCGGACGGGGATGTCACCGGGACCGCCTAACATGACCGCCCATGAGTACGAGTGAGGGTGAGGGCGGCAGACCGCTGGTCGACGGGCGGTTCCAGCTGGTGTCGCGGCTGGGCAGCGGCGGCATGGGCACCGTCTGGCGGGCCCGTGACATCGCCCTGGAGCGAGACGTCGCCCTGAAGGAGGTCCGCCCGCCGGACCCGGCCGTCGAGGAGGCCAGTCCCGGCTTCGCCGCCCAGCTGCGCGAGCGGGCCGTCCGCGAGGCCCGGGCCCTGGCCCGCCTCTCCCACCCGCACGTCGTGACCATCCATCACATCGTCGAACCCCGGGACGGCTCGCACCCCTGGATCGTGATGGAGCTGGTGGAGGGCCGCTCCCTGCACGAGCGGCTCGCCGAAGGCCCGATGCCGGTGCCGGAGGTGCTCACCCTCGGCCGTCAGGTCCTCTCCGCCCTGCGCGCCGCCCACGCCGCCGGCATCCAGCACCGTGACGTGAAGCCCGCCAACGTCCTGCTGCGCCCCGACGGCGGCGCCGTGCTCACGGACTTCGGCATCGCCGCCCTGAACGAGGCCACGTCCCGGCTCACCTCGACCGGCGACCTGATCGGCTCGGCCGAGTTCATCGCACCCGAGCGGGTGCGCGGCGAGGAGGGCAACCCGGCCTCCGACCTGTGGTCGCTGGGCATGCTCCTGTATGTCGCGGCCGAGGGCCACCACCCGCTGCGCCGCGCCACCAGCCTGGCCACCGTGGTCGCCGTACTCGACGACCCGATCCCGCCGCCGGTGCGTTCCGGAGCCCTGACCTCCGTCCTCGGCCGGCTGCTCGTCCGCGACCCGGCCGCACGGCCCGACGGGGCCGAGCTCGCCCGGCTCCTGGAGGAGGCTTCGGCCGGCCGGACGGCGAACGCGGCCGCGCCGCCCGGGCAGTTCGGCCCGCCGTACGCCCATCCCGCCTACGCGCCACCGGCCTCGCCCGCCTCGCCCGCTCTCGCGCCGCCGCCGGGACCGTGGGGCGGCGCGCCGACCGTACCGGCACCGGCCGGCCGGCCCGGGACGGCGACCCGCACCGGCCGCCGCGTCGTGACGGCCGCCGTCGCCCTCATGCTCACCGCCGCCGCGGTCGTCGCCGTCGTGAAGCTGCTGCCCGACGGCGATCCCGGCACGCGCGCGAAGGGCGGCGCGACCACCTCGACCGCGCCCCGCACACCGAGCGGAGCGGGCGGCGGCGCTCCCGCGGACTCCGCCACACCCGCCGCGACCCGCGGCACCCTGCTCACCCCGGCGGGCGTGCGCGGCGTCATCGCCGCGCTCCGCGCCTCCACCGGCACGACGACGGTGAAGGAACTCACCGTCTACGAGCAGTACGCCCTCGCCTCCGTCCCGACCCGCCCCGGCGCCAAGTCCTACGACCGCTACGAGTACCGCGACGGCGTCGTGCGCAAGACGGGCCCCGGCGGCACCATCGACAGCGACCCGGACGAGCAGCCGTTCGACGTCGCGGGACTCGCCTGGGACACGCTGCCCGCGCTGATGAAGCGGGGCGAGGCGGACCTGAAGGTGGAGAACCCGAACATGCGCTACGTCATCGCCGACCGCTGGACCTTCAACGAGGACCGTCCCACGGTCCGCTTCTACCTCATCAACGAGTACAGCGCCGTGGGCTATCTGGCCGCCGACCGGACGGGCAAGGTCGTGTCGAGCCACCCGGCCTCGTCCTGAGGCGGGCCCGGGCCGCCGGGCCTCACCGGACCCGGCGGGCCCGGGCCGTCCGGCCTCACCGGACCCGGACCGCGGCGAGATGCCGGGCGTGGTCCTCCCAGGCGGCGGTCAGGCGGTCGACGGCAGGCTCCAACGTCCCGGGCGACTCCGCGAAGGACAGGCGCAGGCCGTCGCGGTGGCGGCCGTCGACGCAGGCGGTGGCGCCCGGGGCGACCAGGACGCCGTAGCGGGCCGCCACATGGGCGAAGGACTCGGTGTCGGTCACCGGCAGCGTCAGCCACAGCGAGGGACCGGCCTGCGGAACCGCGGCCCGCCAGGCCGGCAGCTGGTCCCGGAGCAGGCCGAGCAGCAGGTCCCGGCGCTCCCGCAGCGCGCCGCGCAGCTCGTCGTACCACGCGCGGTCGGCGGCGCGCAGCAGACGGGTGGCGAGGAGCTGGGCGGGAACGGCGGGGGCCAGGTCGTGGGCGGCGCGCAGGCGCAGCAGGTAGGCGTGCAGCGGCGCCGGAGCGCGCAGCCAGCCGATCCGCAGCCCGGCCCAGAAGGTCTTCGACAGCGAGCCCAGCGCGATCACCGAGTCGTCCTCGGCGGCCAGCGGCACGTGCGGCGGCAGGTCCGGGTCGAGGTCGAGACCGGCCTGCGCGAGGTCCTCCACGACGACGGCGTGGTGGCGTCGCGCGAGCGCGAGCAGGGCCTCCCGGCGGGCGGCGCCGAGGACCGCGCCGGTGGGGTTGTGGGCGGCCGGGTCCAGGTAGATCAGCGGCGCGCGCAGCCGGGCGACGGCCCTTTCGACGGCCGGAATCTGAAGGCCGAGGCCGTCCACCGGCACGGGCACCAGCCGCCCCTGACGTCCCGTCATCGCCGCGGTCAGGCCCGGATAGACCGGGCAGCCGGTGACGACCGGGCGCTGCGGTGCGACCAGGGCCTCGACGACCAGGGCGAGCGCCTGCTGGGCGCCGGAGGTGACGATCAGCCGGTCGGGCGTCGTGGGCAGCCGCAGCCGGTGGGTGAGGTGGTCGGCGAGGGCGCTGCGCAGCTCCGGCAGTCCGGCCGGGTCCATCCCGTGACCGTCGAGGTCCGACACCTCGAACGTGCCGTCCACCGTCGGCAGATGACCGGTGCCCGCCGGGACCGACAGCGACAGGTCGATGGTGTCGGCGTCGCCGCCGAGCCGCCGCAGCAACAGGGCCGACCCGGACGTCTCGGGCGGAGTCCGGGTCCAGCCGGGCCGGGGCCGGACGTAGCTGCCCGCGCCCTGACGGCGTTCGACGAGTCCGGCCCGGGCCAGCTCGTCGTAGGCCCGTACCACCGTGCCCCGGCTCACGCCGAGCGCGTCGGCCAGCAGCCGCTCCGCGGGCAGCCGGTCACCGGCGCCCACCCGCCGCCGTTCGATCGTCTCGGCCAGCACCGCGGCGATCCGCCGGTAGCGCGGGCCGGGCCGGTCCCGCCAGCCTTCCGTCGCGACCCGCGTCCACCACCCCAGATCCTGGTCCATTCCGTCATATTGGCACTGTCCCGAGGGGCCGGACAGCGAGCACCCTGATCACCGGAGCAGCGCGGCCGGCCTCGTCCGGCCGGCCGCCGGAAGACAGGGAGAAGCTCGTGGAACCCAGCCCCACCCTGGCCAGGCGCCTGTGGGAGGCCGTCGAACCGATCCACGCCGTCGTCTACTTCGCGCCCGAGCCGGCGGCCGCCGCCCGCGCGATCGGACTCGTCGGCTTCTGGATGGGCTACTTCGCGGGCCGGGTCGCCCCGCTCGGCCCGCTGTCCGCACCGGCCGCCAACGCGCTCTGCTTCGCCTTCGCGCCCGGCAGGGTGGCCCGCGCGCTGCCCGACGCCTGGGCGTACGCCCCGCCGGAGAAGGTTCTCGACACCCGGATGAGCGCGGCCCGGGCCACTCTGGAACGCGCGCTGCCGGCCACCCGCCGCGCCGACCTGGAGCGGCTGGTGGAGCTGCTCGAACGCGCGGTCGAGGGCTGCGGCTACGAAGGCAGGACGCTCGCCGCCGCGTGGTCCACGGTGCCGCGCCCCGCCGAACTCCTCGGCCGGCTCTGGCTGGCCGTCACCGTCCTGCGCGAGCACCGCGGCGACGGCCACGTCATCGCCGTCGCCCACGCCGGACTGACCGGACTGGAAGCCTCGCTCGTCCATGTCGCCACCGGCGGCGTCTCCCGCGAACTGCTCCAGACCAGCCGCGGCTGGAGTGACGCCGCGTGGGAGCGGGCCAGGCGCCGGCTGACCGGGCGGATCCTGCTCGACCGCGACGGGCGGCTGACCCGCGCCGGCGGCACGCTGCGCCGGGAGGTCGAGCACGCCACCGACCGGCTGGCCGGCGATCCCGTGGCCCTGCTCGGCACCACCGGCGTCGAGGAGGCCATCCGCCTGGCCGCGCCGCTCAGCCGCCACCTCGTCGACACCGGCGTCGTCCCCGTCCCCAACCCGATCGGAGTCCCGCGTCCCTGACCGGCCGCCGCCCGCCCGCCGGTGCGCCGCCCGCCCGCCGGTGCGCCGGGCGGTGCCGCTGGACCGCGCGGTGCCGGGTGTGTTGACCGGTCAAACGCTGATGAATCAACCAATTCCGGGGCGATTCAGGCGTTTTCATCACTCCGAGGCCGGACAGTCGCGCGGTTACCGCGAAAGAGACAGGAGGGCCACCATGATTGCCCAGGAACAGATCCCCGCGGTTGTGGACCACCCGGTTTACGACACCCAGGGCAAGAAGATCGGCGACGCCAAGCACGTCTTCGTCGACGACGTCACCGGCCGGCCGGAATGGGTCACCGTCAAGACCGGTCTGTTCGGCGGCAGTGAGTCGTTCGTGCCGATCCAGGACGCCACGGTCGTCGACGGCCACCTGGAGGTCCCGTACCCGAAGGACCGCGTCAAGGACGCCCCGCACGTCGACGTCGACGGCGGAGGACACCTCTCCTCGCGCGAGGAGAGGCGCCTGTACGAGTACTACGGCATCGACTGGGACGACGCCTGGCAGCGGGCCAACGAGCCCGGCGACGGCGGCTGGGCCCACGGCGCTGCGGGAACCGGCGGTGCAGCCGGGACCGCGGGCGCGGCCGGAGCCGCAGGAACGATGCCCGCCCGCGGCGAGGGCGCCGGCGCCATGGCCGACGACTCCCTGACCGACGACTCCCTGACCGACGACACCATGGCCGACGACGCCATGACCCGGTCCGAGGAACGGATGCACGTCGGCACCGAGCGGGTGGAGTCCGGCCGCGTCCGGCTGCGCAAGTACGTCGTGACCGAGGACGTCCAGCAGACCGTGCCGGTCCGGCACGAGGAGGTCCGGGTGGAGCGCGAGCCCGTCACGGACGCCAACCTCGACCAGGCCATGGCCGGCCCGGAGATCTCCGAGGCCGAGCACGAGGTCACCCTCCACGAGGAGCGCCCCGTCGTCGAGACCCGCGCCATTCCCGTCGAGCGGGTGAGTCTGAAGACGGACGAGGTCACCGAGGAGGAGACGGTCACCGGCCGGATCCGCAAGGAGCGGATCGAGCTCGAGGCCGACGACCTCCTGGGCCGCGACGCCGACGAGGGCCGTTCCTGACCCGAGGGCCAAGGCCGTTCAGCACTCGGCCCCTTCAGTCCCGCGTGGCCGGGCCGAAGCTGTACGGCGGCAGCGGACCCGTCGCCTGCACCAGGAGGTGCTCGTGCTCCAGGTGCAGGCGACGGACCGCGGCCAGGAAGTCGTCCTGCCCGTCCCGTTCGACGAGGAACGACAGATCGGCCACGAACGCCGGCTCGGCCGGCCGTACGCGCCGCGCGCCCGGACCGTACCGCACGCTCGCCGCGTGCGCGGCGAGCTGCTCCTCGACGAGCGCCGCGTCGCTCCTCGCCCGGTCGACCAGGGTCCGCGGCGTCACCTCCTCGTCATCGGCGAGCACCGCCTGCCGCGCGGCCTCCTCGTCGTGGTGCACCTCGACGTGGAACTCGTCCTTGCCGTCGAGGGACTTCAGGCATTCCACGTACCGGTCGTGCCGCTCGTCGAGCACCGCGGCGACCGTGTCGTCGTCCGGCGACACCTCGCCGAACGGCAAGGGCACCACCGGGCCGTCCGTGCCCGCCCGGAGCACCACCCGCTGGTGGGCCAGCAGGTCGCGCGGCTTGGGTTTCCGGCCGGCCGGCACGTCGCTGCACAGGGCCATCAGGTCGCCGCTGCGCACGGCCCGCACCGGCCGCGGCGGGTCCCCGACCCCCTCGATGTCCTCGGGCAGCCTCCGGTCGGCGTGCGTGATGCCGTACACGTAGGTGCTCATCCCCATTCCTCCTCCCGCGACGTCCTGCTGTCCCGTATGACCGCTCCGTCCGTACCCAAACAGGCCGGAACCGGACGTCGAGAGCCCGGCACGATCCGAAGGAGACGGCCTGGCGGTGGAGACGGCCTAGCGGTCCAGCAGCGCGCGGGCGGCGCGGACGACGTGGCCGCGGGAGATGCCGGCCGCGTCGAGGAGTTCCTCGGTGGTGCCGGAGCCGGGCAGGTCCGTGACGGCGAGGTGGGCGAAGGCCGGGTGGTGGCCGCCCGAGGCGAGCGCGGACAGCACGGCCTCGCCGATCCCGCCCTCGGGATGGTGGTCCTCGACGACGACGAGCGCACCGGTGTCGCGGGCGGCGCGGGCGAGGGTACCGGTGTCGAGCGGCTTGACGGAGTAGAGGTCGACGACGCGGGCCTCCACGCCGTCCGCGGCCAGCTCCTCGGCGGCGGCGAGGCATTCGTGGAGCGTGACGCCCGCGCCGACCAGCGTGACCCGGTCACGGTCGCTCTGCCGCAGGGTCTTGGAGCCGCCCACCGGGAAGGTCTCGTCGGCGGCGTAGAGGACGGGATAGGCGCCGCGCGTGGTGCGCAGGTAGGAGATGCCGTCGCGGTCGGCCATGGCGGCGGTCAGCGCGGCGGCGGAGGTCGCGTCGCTCGGGTAGAGCACGGTGGACCCGAGGACGGCGCGCATCATGGCGAGGTCCTCGACGCCCATCTGCGAGGGGCCGTCGGCGCCGATCTCCACGCCGCTGTGCGTTCCGCACAGGGCCATGGTGATCTGCGAGACGGCGGCCATGCGGATGAAGTCGTGGGCGCGGGTGAGGAACGCGGCGAAGGTGGTGGCGTAGGGCCGGTAGCCGCGCACGGCCATGCCGACGGCGTCGGCGATCATCTGCTGCTCGGCGATGTACGTCTGGAAGAAGCGTTCCGGGTGCGCCTTCTTGAAGTCCTCGGTGTGCGTGGAGTTGCCGACCTCGGCGTCCAGGGCGACCACCTCGGGACGGGCGCCGAGCGCGGCGAGGGCCGCGCCGAAGGCGGCCCGGGTGGCGACCTTGTCCCCGATCTCGTAGCGGGGCAGCTCGACCGTGGCCGCCTTCGAGGCGTCCGCGGGCCGGGCGGTGTCCGGCGTGGCGGGCGGCCGGGGACCGCGCACGGCCAGACGGCGGACGCCGCCGAGTTCGGCGACGGCACGCTCGGCCATGTCCTCGGGCAGCGGCTTGCCGTGCCAGCCGTTCTTGTCCGCCACCTCCGACACGCCGCGGCCCTTGACCGTCCGCGCGACGACGACGGTGGGCGCCGTGCCGTCGGCGGCCACGGTCAGGGCCCGGTCGACCGCCTCCAGGTCGTGGCCGTCGACGACGATCGCCCGGCAGCCGAAGGCCTCGGCGCGCCGGGCGTAGGCGTCCGTGTCCCACTCCAGTTCGGTCGGGCCGCTCTGGCCGAGGCGGTTCACGTCGACGAGGGCGGTGAAGTTGGCGAGCCGGTGGTGGCCGGCCTTGTCGAGCGCCTCCCAGACCGAGCCCTCGGACATCTCGCTGTCGCCGCACAGCACCCACACCCGCGACGGCTGCTTCTCCAGGTCGCGGGCCGCGAGCGCGATCCCGACGCCGTACGCGATGCCCTGGCCGAGCGAGCCGGTGGCCACGTCGACCCAGGGCAGGACGGGCGTCGGATGTCCCTGGAGGCGGTGGCCGAAGCGGCGGTAGGTGGTCATCAGCTCGTCGTCGTCGATCGCGCCGGCGGCCTTGAACATGGCGTACAGCAGCGGCGAGGCGTGGCCCTTGGACAGGACCAGGTGGTCGGCCGCCGGGTTGTCCGGCGCCTCCCAGTCGTAGCGCAGATGGCGGGTCATCAGCACCGCCATCAGATCGGCCGCGGACAGGCTCGAGGTGGGATGGCCGGATCCCGCCGCCGTGCTGGCGCGCACCGAGTCCACCCTCAGCTGCTGCGCGAGTTCGAAGACCTCGGAGAGGTCGCTTTCGGGGCCGAGCGTGACGGCCGAGGGCGCTGCGGTCATGACGGAGGTCCTTTCCTAAGGTGGCAGGCGGGCGCACGGACGAGGGGCCCCGGGCGCGGGCGCACGGCTTTGGCCCCTTGGGTATGGCATTGACCAGTTTTGCGCCTGCTCCGAGATGCCGCATGGCATTCCTCCGGGACGGGTGGAAGGCGGGATGCTGTGACCCAGATCACGTTACCGGCGGTATCTGAAACATCGTGTCGCAGGTACATTGCCGAGGAACGGACAGCAGGACACGTGGACAAGGGAGACGGCCCGTGCAGCAGCAACCTCATGTCGATGTCCTGATCATCGGCGCGGGACTGTCCGGCATCGGCGCCGCCTGCCACCTCACCCGGGACAACGCCGGGAAGACCTACGCCGTCCTGGAGCGCCGCACCCGGATCGGCGGCACCTGGGACCTCTTCCGCTACCCGGGCATCCGCTCGGACTCCGACATGTACACCTTCGGCTACCGCTTCCGCCCCTGGCACGGCACCCAGACCCTCGCCGACGGCGCCGACATCCGGCGCTACGTCCAGGAGACCGCCGAGGAGTACGGAGTCGGCCCGCACATCCGCTTCGGACGCAGGGCCGTACGGGCGAGCTGGTCCAGCCGGACGGAGCGCTGGACCGTCGAGACCCGCGACGAGGAGACCGGCGCGACCGAGACCCACACCTGCGCCTTCCTCGTCAACGCCACCGGCTACTACGACCACGACGCCGGCCACCGGCCCCGCTTCCCCGGCGAGGAGCGCTTCGGCGGCACGTTCGTCCACCCGCAGCACTGGCCCGAGGACCTCGACCACCGCGGCAAGCGCGTCGTCGTCATCGGCAGCGGCGCCACCGCCGTCACGCTCGTTCCCGCCCTGGCCGACGACGCCGCCCACGTCACCATGCTCCAGCGCTCGCCCACGTACGTCATGAGCCTGCCCCGCCACGACCCGCTCGCCGTCCTGCTCCGCAAGGCCGGCGTCCCGGCCGGCCTGGTCCACCGGTTCGGCCGGTCCCGCAACATCGCCCTGCAGCGCGCCCTCTACGCCCTGTGCCGCACCGCTCCCGGCACCATGCGCCGGCTGCTGCTCGCCCGCGTGCGCGCGCAGCTCGGCACGCACGTCGACATGCGCCACTTCACGCCGTCCTACCGGCCCTGGGACCAGCGGCTGTGCGTGGTGCCCGGCGGCGACCTGTTCAAGGTGCTGAAGAGCGGCCGGGCGTCCGTCGTCACCGACCACGTCGCGGGCTTCACCGAGACCGGCGTCGTCCTGCGCTCCGGCGAGGAGATCCCGGCCGACATCGTCGTGACCGCCACCGGCCTGCGCGTCCAGATCGCCGGCGGCGCGCGCCTCGAGGTCGACGGCCGACCCGTCACCACCCGCGACCACGTCGTCTACAAGGGCGTGATGCTCGACGGCGTCCCCAACCTGGGCATCATCCTCGGCTACACCAACGCCTCCTGGACCCTCAAGGCCGACCTGGCGTCCGCCTACCTCAGCCGCCTGATCGCCCACATGGACGCCCACGGCCACACCCACGTCACCCCCGTGGCCACCGACGCCGACCGCGCCGCGGAGTCCGCCATGGGCGACTCCCTGACGTCCGGCTACATCGCCCGCGGCGACGCGGTCATGCCCCGCCAGGGCACCCGCGCCCCGTGGCGCATCAGGAACGACTACTACCGCGACCGCCGCGCCCTGCGGCGCTCCCCGATCGACGACCCGGCGCTCCGCTTCGGCGGCACCCGGCCGGCCGGCGCCCCGCACGAGGACGGCCGGGACCGCCGAAGCGGCGAGGACCGCCGGGAGGCCCAGGGCCGCCGGGGCGGCGAGGACCGCGAGGACCGCGAGGACTCCGCGGGCGCGCCCGCGGCGTGAGGAAGGCACACCCGACCACACCCAGGGATCGAGGACCGTGATGACGACCAGCCGGCAGACGTACGACGAGACGCTCCGGACGCTGTCCGAGGGCTCGGTGCGCGTCCACTTCGACGCCTTCACCGACATCGACTGGGACAACCCCGACTTCGCGGTCGACCCGAAGGACCCGCGCTGGGTGCTGCCCGAGGCCGACCCGCTGGGCGGCCACCCCTGGTACCGGGCGCAGACACCCGAGCGCCAGGCGGAGATCGGGCTGTGGCGGTACGCCAACATCGCCAAGGTGGGCATGCAGTTCGAGAACGTGCTCATGCGCGGCGCGCTCGACTACCTCTTCTCGCTGCCCAACCAGGACCCCGAATTCCGCTACCTCACCCACGAGATCACCGAGGAGACCCATCACACCCAGATGTTCCAGGAGTTCGTGAACCGGACCGGCGTCGACGTCCACGGCGGCCGCCTGTCCTTCCGGCTGGTCAGCCGCCTGCTGCCGCTGGCCGGTTCCGTACTGCCAGAGGCGTTCTTCACCGGCGTGCTCGCCGGCGAGGAGCCGATCGACCACCTCCAGAAGGCGATCCTGCGCTCCGGCGAACAGGGCCATCCGCTGCTGCGCCGGATCATGCAGATCCACGTCGCCGAGGAGGCCCGGCACATCTCCTTCGCCCACGCCTTCCTGCGCGACAAGGTGCCCGGATACGGCAAGGTGCGCCGGGGCGCGCTGTCCCTGACGTTCCCGGTGATCATGCGGGTCCTCGGCGACGTCATGGTGATACCCGACCGGAGGACCGCCGAGAAGATGGGCGTGCCCCAGCAGGTGATCAAGGACGTGTTCTGGCGGTCCGAGGACGGCCGCACGCTGCTGCGCGACCTCTATGCCGACGTGCGCATGCTCGCCGAGGACATCGGTCTGATGAACAAGGCGTCCCGGCGGGTGTGGCGGATGCTGCGCATCGACGGGCGCCCGTCCCGCTACCGCAGCCAGCCCGCCTGACCCGCGCGCCCGTCCGAAGCCGTGTGAGTTCCCGAAGCGGAGAGAGGCCCGCCATGCCCTACGTCGTCACCCGGTCGTGCTGCGCCGACGCCTCCTGCGTGCTCGCCTGCCCGGTGAACTGCATCCACCCGGCGCCGGGCGAACCGGGCTTCGCCGAGACCGAGATGCTGTACGTCGACCCGCGCACCTGCGTCGACTGCGGCGCCTGCGTGACGGCCTGCCCGGTGGACGCGCTCAAGCCGCACACCACGCTCACGCCCGCCGAGCGGCCCTACCTCGCCCTCAACGCCGCCTACTACGACGCGCACCCGCACGCCGAGCGCACCCCGCTGGCCCTCGTGCCCCGGCCGCGCCGGCTCCCGGCGGGCGAGCTGCGCGTCGCCGTCGTCGGCGCCGGGCCGGCCGGGATGTTCACCGCGGACGAGCTGCTGCGGCACCCCGGAGTGCGCGTCACCGTCCACGACCGGCTCCCCACCCCGTACGGCCTCGCGCGCACCGGCGTGGCCCCCGACCACCAGGACACCCGCCAGGTCACGCGGCTCTTCCGGGCGATCGAGTCCCAGCCGGGCTTCGCCTACCGCCTCGGCATCGAGATGGGCCGGGACCTGCGCCACGAGGACCTGGTTCGCGAGTACCACGCCGTCGTCTACGCGGTGGGCGCCGCCACCGACCGGCGCCTCGGCATCGAGGGCGAGGACCTGCCCGGCAGCGTCTCCGCCACCGACTTCGTGGCCTGGTACAACGGCCATCCGGACCACAGCGCCGACGTGCACGACCTCGCAGGCGAACGCGCCGTCGTCATCGGCAACGGCAACGTGGCCCTGGACGTCGCCCGCTTCCTGACCGCCGACCCCGCCGTCCTGGCCCGTACCGACGTCTCGGACCGGGCCCTGGCGGCGCTGCGCGCCGGCCGCATCCGCGAGGTGGTCGTCCTCGGCCGGCGCGGCCCGGCCGAGGCCGCGTTCACGCTGCCGGAGCTGCTCGCGCTCGCCGCGCTCGACGACGTCGACGTCCTCGTCGAGGGCCACCCGGACGACCTGGCACCGGCGCCCGCACCCGCCGCGGTCCCGTCCGCGCCCGCCGTGCCGTCCGCGCCCACCGCGCCCGCCGCGTCCGTCGCCCCGCCCGCGTCCGTCGCCCCGCCCGCGCCCGCCGCGCCCGCCGTCCCGTCCGCGCCCGCCGCGTCCGTCGCCCCGACCAAGGCCGCCGTGCTCGCCGAACTCGCCGCCCGCAGGCCCGTCGCCGGACGGCGGCGCATCGTCCTGCGCTTCCGTACGGCCCCGACGCGCATCCTCGGCGACGACCGGGTGACCGGCGTGGAGGTCGCCAGGACCGCACCACGCACGGACGACGACGGCACGGTACGGGCCGTCGTCACGGCCGGACGCGAGGTCCTGGAGGCCGGGCTCGTCCTGCGCGCCGTGGGCTACCGCGGACAGCCGGTCCCCGGACTGCCGTTCGACGAGACCACCGGCACCGTGCCGCACGAGAGCGGCCGGGTCGCGCCCGGCGTGTACGTCGCCGGCTGGATCAAGCGCGGACCCACCGGCTTCATCGGCACCAACAAGACCTGCGCCGGGGAGACCGTCACCGCGCTCCTCGACGACTTCGAGGCCGGTCTGCTCACCGCACCGGCCGGCGAGGGCCCCACGGCCCTCGCCGCGCCGCTCCCGGACGCCGTCGACCTCGACGGCTGGCGGGCCGTCGACGCGGCCGAGCGCGCGGCCGGCGCCGCACAGGGACGCCCGCGCGTCAAGATCACCGACCGTGCGGCGCTGCTCGCCACCGCCCGTTCCGCCGTCCCGCCACCGGACTCCGCCAAGGCCGCGGTCCCGGGCACGCCGCGCCGTCTGCCCGGGCGACGGCTCGGCGGCTCCGGCCGGAGCGGCTCCTGAACCGCCTCCACGGCTCCCACCCGCCCGCGGCCGGGCCGCCGGGGCGCACGTATCCTGCCGGGATGGCGGAGACATCGAACCGGGAGGCCGGGCCCGACGGGCGCGCGACACGATGGAACGCGCACAAGGCCCGGCGCCAGAGCGATCTGGTCGACGCCGCCGTGGCCGCCATCGAGGAGGACGGGCCGGGCATCGGCGTCAAGCAGGTCGCCGACCGGCTCGGGCTTCCGAGGTCGGTGGTCTACCGTCACTTCAAGGACCGCGCGGACCTCGACGAACTCATCCGCAGGCGCATCGTCGACTCCCTCATGGCCGACCTCGCGCCCACGCTGGAGCCCGACGGCACCGTCATCCACGCCATCCGCCGGACGGTCGACGTCTATCTCGACTGGATCCGCCGGCATCCCCGGCTGCACGCCTTCCTCGGCGCGGGAGCTCCCGCACCGGGTGAGGGCGCCGGAGTCGTCGCGGGCACCAAGGCGGCCATCGCCGTCCAGGTGGGAGAACTGTTCGCGGTGGTGCTGAAGGCCCTCGGCCGGGACTCCGCCCTGGCGCCGTCGATCGCCTTCGGCATCGTGGGATTCGTCGACGCCACCGTCAACCACTGGCTCTCCGACCGGCACGACGAACTCACCGGGCCCCAGCTCGCGGACCTGCTGACCTGCTCGATCTGGTCGGTCCTCGACGGCAACCTGCGGGCCCTCGGCGTCGCGCTCTCCCCGGACCGGCCGCTCTCCGAGCTGACCGGCGGCGCGAGCCCCTGACCTTCGAGGCCGCCCGGGACCTCAGGCCGCGTCCCGGCCCTCCTCGCGCGCCGGCGGATCCCGATGCGGCGGCACCAGGCGCAGGTGACGCTCCCGGGCGTGCCGCGCCGGCTTCGGCGGCGGGCCCGTCAGACGGTCCTCGATGCGGTCCATCGCGTACAGCATCAGCCCCAGGACGGGCAGCAGCAGAACGGCCACGACAGTCACGGCACAGCGCCTCCTCGTCGTCCTCGTACGTTCGTGCGTTCTCTGCGCGTGTGCCCGCCCCCGTCCGTTTCACGTCCGTTTCACGCCCGTTCGTCCTCGGTCCATGCCTGCGTGTCCCGGGGCTCGACATACGGTTCCTCGCCCTCCGGCAGACCGCCGGCGACCGCGCGCCGACGGCTCAGCTCGGCGTCGAACTCCAGGCCGAGCAGGAACGCGAGGTTGGTGAGCCACAGCCACACCAGGAAGACGATCACGCCGGCGAGCGTGCCGTAGGTCTTGTTGTACGAGCCGAAGTGCGCGACGTAGAAGGCGAAGCCGGCCGAGGCCGCCATCCAGACGGCCAGCGCGATGAAGCTCCCCGGGGTGATCCACCACAGACCGCGGCCCTTGGCGTTGGGCGCCGCCCAGTACAGGAGCGCGATCATGAGCATGACGAGGAGGACGAGGACCGGCCACTTCGCGATCGACCAGACGGCCAGCGCGCTGTCGCCGACGCCCAGCGCCGCCCCCGCCTGCCGCGCCAGACCGCCGGTGAAGACCACGATCAGCGCGCTGGCGACCGCGAGCAGCAGCAGGGCCACGGTCAGCAACAGCCGCAGCGGCAGCACCTTCCAGACGGGCCGGCCCTCGGGCACGTCGTAGACGGCGTTGGCGGCGCGGATGAACGCGGCCACGTAGCCCGAGGCGGACCACACCGCCAGAACCAGTCCCACGACCGCGAGGAGCGAACCGATCCCGGCGTTCCCCTGCAACTGCCGGACCGCGTCGCCCACGACGTCACGGACGGAGCCGGGAGCGAGCCGCTCGAGGTTGTCCAGGACCTGCCGGGTCGCGGATTCGCCCGCGACGCCCAGCAGCGACACCAGGACCAGCAGGGCGGGAAAGAGCGCGAGGACGCCGTAGTACGTGAGCGCGGCGGCCCGGTCGGTCAGCTCGTCGTTCCTGAACTCCCGCACCGTCCCGCGCAGCACCCGCTTCCACGTCCCGCGGGGCAGGTCGCCCGGCCGGTCCGGAGCCGTGTCCCGGCGTGCGGGCTTCGCGTGCCGCGGCTCCCTGTGCTCGGATTCAGGTGTACGTGTCATAGGGGCGCGGATGTCCCCGCCCCCGGGACTCATGCCTCCGCTGCGGGGTACACGGCGCCCGGCCGGCCGGACCCGCGGGCGGGACGGCCGGCCGGGCGCCGGGATCAGCGCAGGTCGAACCGGTCGAGGTTCATCACCTTGTTCCACGCGGCCGTGAAGTCGCGGACGAACTTCTCCTCCGCGTCACCGGCGGCGTACACCTCGGCGACGGCGCGGAGCTGCGAGTTCGAGCCGAAGACCAGATCGACGGCCGTGGCGGTCCACTTCCTCGCGCCCGTGGCCCGGTCCCGGCCCTCGAACACGTTCTCGTCCGACTCCGACGCCTTCCACTCCGTACCCATGTCGAGCAGGTTGACGAAGAAGTCGGTCGTCAGCGCCTCCCGGCGCTGCGTGAAGACACCGTGCGCGGAACCCCGGAAGCCGGCGTTCAACGCCCGCATGCCGCCCACCAGGACCGTCATCTCCGGCGCGGTCAGCGTCAGCAGGTTGGCGCGGTCGAGCAGCAGCGTCTCCGGCGAGAGCTTCTCGCCCGCCCGCAGGTAGTTGCGGAAGCCGTCCGCCCGCGGTTCGAGCACCGCGAACGACTCCACGTCCGTCTGCTCCTGCGAGGCGTCCGTACGGCCCGGTGCGAACGGCACGGTGATGTCGTGACCGGCGTTCCGCGCGGCCTGCTCGACCGCCGCGCAGCCGCCCAGGACGATCAGGTCGGCCAGCGAGATCTTCTTCCCGCCGCTCTGCGCCGCGTTGAAGTCCCGCTGGACGCCCTCGAGCGCGCGCAGCGTCTCGGTCACCTCGGGCAGGTCGTTGACCTCCCAGTCCTTCTGCGGCGCGAGCCGGATCCGCGCCCCGTTGGCCCCGCCGCGCTTGTCGGTGCCGCGGAAGCTCGCCGCCGACGCCCAGGCGGTGGAGACCAGCTGCGGGATCGACAGGCCCGAGTCGAGGACGCGGCGCTTGAGGGCCTCGATGTCCTCGTCGCCGACCAGCTCGTGGTCGACCGCGGGCACCGGGTCCTGCCACAGCTGGGGCTCGGGGACCCACGGGCCGAGATAGCGCGAGAGCGGCCCCATGTCACGGTGCAGCAGCTTGTACCAGGCCTTGGCGAACGCCTCGGCCAGCTGGTCCGGGTTCTCGTGGAAGCGCTTCGCGATCGGCCGGTAGACCGGGTCCTCCCGCAGCGCCAGATCCGTCGTCAGCATCATCGGAGCGTGCCGCTTCGACGCGTCGTGCGCGTCCGGCACGGTGCCCTGGGCCGCCGGGTCGGTGGGCTTCCACTGCTGGGCGCCCGCGGGGCTGGTCGTCAGCTCCCACTCGTAGCGGAACAGGTTGTCCAGGTAGCCGTTGTCCCAGGTCGTCGGCGCCGTCGTCCAGGCGCCCTCGAGCCCGCTGGTGAGCGCGTCGACGCCCACGCCGGTGCCGTGCGTGTTGCGCCAGCCGAGGCCCTGCTGCTCGATCGGGCAGGCCTCGGGCTCCGGACCGATGTACTCGGGATCGACCGCGCCGTGACATTTGCCGAAGGTATGGCCGCCGACGATGAGCGCGACCGTCTCCTCGTCGTTCATGGCCATGCGCCCGAACGTCTCGCGGATGTCGCGAGCGGCGGCCAGCGGATCCGGATTTCCGTTCGGGCCCTCCGGATTGACGTAGATCAGTCCCATCTGCACGGCGCCGAACGGGCCGGCGAGTTCCCGGTCACCGCTGTAACGCTCGTCGCCGAGCCAGGTGTCCTCCGGGCCCCAGAAGATCTCCTCGGGCTCCCAGATGTCCTCGCGGCCGAAACCGAATCCGAAGGTCTTGAATCCCATGGACTGCATGGCGCAGTCGCCCGCGAACACCAGCAGGTCCGCCCACGAGATCTTCCGCCCGTACTTCTGCTTCACCGGCCACAGCAGCCGGCGCGCCTTGTCCAGACTGGCGTTGTCAGGCCAGCTGTTGAGCGGCGCGAACCGCTGGGCACCGCTGCCGCCGCCGCCCCGGCCGTCGGCGATGCGGTACGTGCCGGCGGCGTGCCAGCTCATCCGGATGAAGAGCGGCCCGTAGTGACCGTAGTCGGCGGGCCACCAGTCCTGCGAGTCCGTCATCACGGCGATGACGTCCCGCTTCAGCGCGTCGACGTCCAGGGTCGCGAATTCCGCCGCGTAGTCGAAATCCTCGTCCATGGGATTCGAACGGGACGAGTGCTGGTGCAGAACCTGAAGGTCCAGCTGATTCGGCCACCAGTCCCTGTTCGTCCTCGGCCGGGTCGGCGTGGGGGTGGGGGAGGGGATTGCTGGGTTCTCGCTCTCGCTGCCGGACACGTCCGCCCCTTCTTCCTGTGCTCGTTCTTCTCGGTGGTGCGATGTGGTCGTGCGTTTCGGTGGTGCCTTTGCGACCGTATGTTTGCGCACGGCCGACCGCACGGCGGGAAGAACACGCAGGGAGCGGCGGCGAAGCTGACGGCCGTTCCGGGGCCATACTGGTCACGATGCGTGTCGCACTGATCACAGCAGGCTCCCGCGGTGACGTCGCGCCCTTCACCGGGCTCGGCCACGGGCTGGCGCTCGCCGGCCACGACGTCACCGTCGTCACCCACGAGTCCTTCGCCGGCCTGGTCCGCGAGGCCGGGCTCTCCTTCCACGGCCTCCCGGTCGACCCGCGGGCCGAACTCCGTACGGAACACGGCCGGCGCCTCCTGACGAGCCGCAGCGGCCCCGGAAAACTGGCCAGGGTGCTGTCCATGGCCCGCCGCCTCGTCGGCGGCATGGCCCCGGGCATGCTGGCCGCGGCCCGCGCGAGCGACGTACTCCTGCTGTCCGGGTCGGTCGCGCCCCTGGGCCACGCCGTCGCCGAAGGCCTGGGACTGCCGAGCCGCGGCGTCTACCTCCAGCCGATCGCACCCACCCGGGCCTTCCCGCCGCCCGTCCTCGGCACCCGCTCCTACGGCGGCGCGGGCAACCGGCTGGCCGGGCACGCCGTCAATGCCGCGCTGGACCTCGTCTTCGACAGCGCCGCCCGCCTCCTGGAGCGCGAACTCGGCCACCGGCCCCGCCGCTCCACGGCCCGCCGCCGGCACCGGGAACGGCAGAACTGGCCCGTCCACCACGGCTTCAGCCCGCTGGTCGTGACCCGCCCCGCCGACTGGCGCCCGGGCCTGACGACGGACGGCTACTGGTGGCCGTACACCTCGCCGACCGCCCAACTCCCGCCGCGGGTGCACGACTTCCTCGCTGCCGGACCCGCTCCCGTCTTCGTCGGCCTCGGCAGCCCGACCGTCCCCGACCCGGAACGCGTCAGCGACCTGATCGTGCGGGCCCTGCGCCGGGCCGGACTGCGCGGAGTGATCCAGTCCGGCTGGAGCGGACTGCGCGCCGACGGCGACGACATGCTGACCGTCGGAGAGCTGCCGCACTCCCTGCTCTTCCCGCGCATGGCGGCCGTCGTGCACCACGCGGGCGCGGGGACGACCGCCGCCGGCCTGCGGGCCGGTGTGCCCGCGGTCCCGATGCCGGTGTGGTTCGACGGCGCGTTCTGGGCGTCACGGCTCACCGCCCTCGGCGTCTCACCCGGCCCCGTACCGCTGCGGCGGCTGACCGCGCCGGAACCGCTCGCCGCCGCTCTCACCGCCGCCACCGGCGACCCGGCCTACCGCCACCGCGCCGCCGCCCTCGCCGAACGCCTGCGGAAGGAGGACGGAGTCGCTCCGGTATGCCGGGCGCTCGACGACCTCGACGACCTCGACGACCTCGGCCGGGGCCGGCCCGCCTGACGCGGGGCGCCGACGCCGGTGGTCGTCGGCGTTCCCCGGTCATGTCAGGATCGAAGGATGACTGAGAAGATCATCGCGGCGTGCGACGGCGCGTCCAAGGGCAACCCGGGGCCGGCGGCCTGGGCCTGGGTCATCGGCACCGAGAGCGGCGAGATCGCCCACTGGGAGGCCGGCCCGCTCGGCACGGCGACCAACAACGTGGCCGAACTGACCGCGCTCCTGCGGCTCCTGGAGCGCCTCGACCCCGCCGTGCCCGCCGAGGTGCGGATGGACTCGCAGTACGCGATGAAGGCCGTCACCACCTGGCTGCCCGGCTGGCGCCGCAAGGGCTGGAAGACCTCGGCCGGCACCCCGGTCGCCAACAAGGAGCTCGTGGTCCGCATCGACGAGCTGCTCACCGACCGCCACGTCGACTTCGTGTACACCCCGGCCCACCAGGTCGACGGCGACCCGCTCAACGACGCCGCCGACCGCGCCGCCAGCCACAGCGCGCGCAGCCAGGAGCCCGCCGGGTCCGCCGCCGGCTCCGAGCTGCCGCCGCCCGAGCCGGGCTCCGCCCGCCCGGCAGGCGCGCGTTCCACCGGTGCGCGCGCCGCCGGGCGCGCCCCCCGGCGCGCGGGATCCGGCGCACCCACGCTCAAGGCGCGGTTCCCCGGCCGGTGCCGGTGCGGACAGCCGTACGCGAAGGGTGAGACGATCATGAAGAACTCGGCCGGCTGGGGCCATCCGACCTGCGCGGACGCCGTTTCCTGACGGGTGCCGGAAGGCCCCTCTGGGCCGAACGGGGGATGGGGTAAACCGGACATTCACTCACCTGTGTCCGCGGGTTCGTGTGGGGTTCTGTTCTCTGAGCCGTCGGGGCTGCATACTGTTCCTCCCGCCACCGATGGCGAACCGTTTCACTTGCCTTTTTGCACCCTGGCCAAGTGGGCGGCATCGGGCGCGAACCCCACCCCTTCATCCTCGCCGCGATCCGGCGTGCGATGACCCCTGCCCGTGAAAGACCCGAGGTTCCGTGCCAGTACCTGTAGTCCTTGCCGGGCGCACCGTGCGCCTGGAGCCGCTGGCCATGCGCCACGCCGAGGGCATCGCCTGGGCGGGCGCACTGGATCGTGCGGCCTATGCCTACACCGCCGTGCCCCACGGCCTTGACGCCTCCTGCGACTACATCGCCCGCGCCCTCGCCGAACAGGCGGCGGGCAGGACGTTGCCCTTCGCCCTGGTGAACCCGCTCAACGGGCGGGTCCTCGGGTCGACCCGCTTCCTGGAACTCGACTACTGGCGCGGGCCCCTCGTGTGGCCGCCGACCACCGGCGTCCCGCACGGCGATCCGCTGACCGCCGTCCCCGACGCGGCCGAGATCGGCAACACCTGGATCTCCAGCGAGGCGCGCGGCACGGGCGTCAACACCGAGGCCAAGTACCTCATGCTGCGCCACGCGTTCGAGACCTGGGGCGTCCGCCGGATCTCGATGCGCGCCGACGCCCGCAACACCCGCTCACGGGTCGCCATCGAACGCCTCGGCGCCACGTGCGAGGGCGTCCGCCGGGCCCACTCGCGGGGCCTGGACGGCGTGGTCCGCGACACCGCGTTCTACTCCGTTCTCGACGAGGAGTGGTCGGCGGTCCGCGGCATCATCGAGCTCCGCCTCCCGGGCCTGCGCCCGCAGTCCGTCCTGCCGGGCGAGTTCCGCGAACACGGCGGCGCGGGCGAACTCCTCCCGGCCTGAGCACCGGTCCGCCCGGGCGTGAGCACGGTCTGCTCACGCCCGGGCCGGCGGTCCGTCCGCGGTTCGGGGCGGCCCGCGGGGCGGAGACGGCTCGGCGCTCGGGCGGAACGCGGCGCGTCAGATGCGCTGGTGGCCCGGGACGTCGTGACGCGGGGCCGGTGGTGCGGCCGTGGACGGCGGCGAGGGCCGCAGGACGTCGTCGAGGTCCGCGAGCCGGATCAGGCGGAGGGTCATCGGGTGGTCGCACAGCAGGCGCCACGCCGCGCCGCGGGACCGGACGCGCTGGGCGCAGCGCACCAGGAGTCCGAGCCCGGACGCGTCGCAGAACGTGACGTGGCGCAGGTCGACGGTGAGGGCGCCCGCCTCGCGGGCGAGCACGTCGAGTTCGGGCCGGACGCGCTGGACCAGGACCAGGTCGAGCTCGCCGTACAGCTCGACCGTGGTCAGGCCCTCGCTCGACCGGACGGCCAGGTGCGGATCGCCGCGTCGGATCAGATGCATGGACACGCTCCACTGGATCGGTCCCCGTGAGTCGAGGTTCGCGGCCCGCCCGGAGGAAGACACGTTTCTCCACATCCGCCATCACCCGAAGAGGTGAATACGGCGCATTTCCACCCGCGCGTGCTCCGTCGCCGCCCGGGCTCGCACCACGGCGGGCTCAGCTCTTCGGCGCGGGCGGGACGACCGCGACGGGGCAGGCCGCGTGGTGCAGGACGGCGTGCGCGACCGAGCCGACGAGCAGGGTCTCGACCCGGTGCCGGTGGTGCCGGCCCACGACCAGGAGACCCGCCTCCGCGGAGTCCTCGACCAGCCGGCCGGCCGCGTCGGCCGGGGTGACCGCCGGGACGACCTCCACCTCCGGAAAGCGCTCCCGGAACGGCCGCAGCCGTTCCTCCTGCCGGTGGCCCGTCTCGTCGGCCAGCTCGGGCGTCTCGTCCGGCAGCGGCGGCGGGATCTGCATCGCCGGCGCGGGCGCGCCGATCAGCAGCGCGGGCGAGGGCGGCACCGGATAGGCGGTGACCACCTCCAGGGCCACCTTGCGGCGTCGCGCCGCCTCGAAGGCGAACTCGACGACCTCGTCGGAGGTTTCCTCGGGATGCAGCCCCAGCAGCACCCGCCCGGCCTCCGAGCCGCTCTCCAGCGACGCGGCCCGCGCCTCGTGCGGCACGACGACCACCGGGCAGGGCGCCGAGGAGGCGAGCGCGCGGCTGGCGGAGCCGAGGAGCAGGCTGGCGAAACCGCCCCGCCCGCGCGAGCCGATGACCAGGAGCCGGGCGCCGCGGGCCGCCTCGCGCAGCGCGTCGACGACGGACCCGTCCAGCGAGGCGTACCGCACGTCCAGGCCCTCCGCGCGCGGCCCGACCTCGACGGCGAGCGCGTCCACGACGGTGTCGGGCAGCTCGGGCGCGGGGCCGAGGGAGGCGATCCGGGCGCTGCCGAGCTGCAGCGCCTCGGAGCGGACATGGGCGACGGTGAGCGGCGCCTCCAGACTCCGCGCGGCCCGCAGCGCCCACTCCAGGGCCCGCAGGCTGTGCTCGGATCCGTCCACTCCCACCACGACTGCTGACGTGTCACTCATGCTTCGCACTCATATCGGGATCGATGCCGCGATCCCGGCTGCCACGCCGGACCACCCACCGGACGACGGCGGCGCGCGCGGGGCCGGCCCCCGCGCGCCCCGCCGCCGGAGGAGGCGGGCTCGCGAGAAGCCGCGACGAGGACGCCGTCCCGGGCGAGGGCCGGCCCGGAGCGGGCCTCGCGCAGGGGCAGCGGCAGCTGCCGGCGCCGTGCCCGCGCTGCCGCGACTGGCCGGCCGGGAGCGGGCCCCCTCGCGCAGGGTCAGCGCAGCTGCCGGCGCCCCCGCCCGAGCCGCCGCGGCTGGCCGGTGCGGAGCGGCCCCGGCGCAGGAGTAGGCCGGCTCGCAAGAAGCTGGCGCGGAGGACGCCGGCCCGGCCGGAGGCCGGCCCGGAGCGGGCCCCCTCGCGCAGGTCAGCGCAGCAGCCGGCCCCCCTCGCAGGAGGTCAGCGCAGTAGCCGGCGCCCCCGCCCGCGCCGCCGCGGCTGGCCGGCCCGCAGCGGCCCCGTCGCCGGAGGAGGCCAGCCCGGAGCGGCCCCGTCGCAGGAGGTCAGCGCAGCAGTCGGCGTCGAGCTCGTGCCGCCGCGACCAGCTCCGGCACCGTGCCCAGTTTGACCCGCGGTCGTCCGGTCTCCTCGCCCCGTGCCCGTTCGGCCCGCTCGATGGCGGCGAGCCCGCGCGCGTCGACCACGTGCCGGGCGCGGCCGCGGGCGAGCCGGTCGAAGGCCCTGCCGGTGCCGGTGGGCACCGGCAGGGCGCCGTCGACGGCGTCGTTCAGGAGCGTGCCCACCGTCTCCGCCGCGCAGGCGCGGTTGGCGCCGATGCCGCCCGACGGGCCGCGCTTGATCCAGCCGACCACGTAGGTGCCGGGCCGGCCCTCGACCCGTCCGGCCCGGTGCGGCACCGTGCCGTTCGCCTCGTCGAACGGCAGTCCCGGCACCGGAAGGCCGCGGTAGCCGACCGCCCGCAGCACCGTCCCCGCCGGGATCTCCACCGGGCCGCCGGCGCCGGTCACCCGCACCGCCCCGTCGAGGATCTCCTCGGGCGCGGAGTGGAAGCGGAAGACGATGCGCCGCCGCGGGCCCGGCGGCTCGCTCCAGTCGACCCGTTCGCGGACCGCGCCGCGCAGCAGCGCCGCCTTCTCGTGCGGCCCGGCGGCGTCCAGGGCGGCCCCGACGCGCGGATCGTGGTCGTCGACGACCAGGTGCACACCCGGGAGCTGCCCGAGGGCGAGGAGTTCGGACGCGGTGCAGGAGGCGTCCTCGGGGCCGCGCCGGGCGAGCAGCACCACCTCGCGTACGGCGGAGGCCCGCAACGCGGCGAGCGCGTGGTCCGCGATGTCCGTCGCCGCCAGCGCCTCGGGGTCGGCGACCAGGATCCTGGCGACGTCCAGGGCCACGTTGCCGGTGCCGACGACCACCACCCGCTCGGTGCCCGACAGGTCGACCGCGTCGGGCGCCACCTCGGGATGGGCGTTGTACCAGGCGACGAAGTCGGTCGCCGAGAGGCTGCCGGGCCGGTCCTCGCCCGGCACACCGAGCCGCCGGTCGCCGGCGGCGCCGACCGCGTACACGACGGCGTCGTGGTGCGCGGCCAGCTCCTCGGCCGTCACGTCCGTACCGACGTCGACGCCGAGGTACATCCGGACCCGCGGGTGCGTGTGGAAACGGGCGAAGGTGTCGCCGATCCGCTTGGTCGCGGGATGGTCGGGCGCCACGCCGTAGCGGACGAGCCCGCCCGCCACCGGCAGCCGGTCGACCAGGGTCACCTCGGCGTTGGTGTGCAGGAGCAGGTCCTCCGCGGCGTACATCCCGGCCGGGCCGGTCCCGACGACCGCGACCCGCAGCGGCGCGAAGTCGGAGGGCAGGGTGCGCTCGAAGGCCGGCGCGCCCCAGGCGTGGAAGGTGGGGCCGCCCTCCGGCGCCGGACGCGGTGCGCGCCGCTCGTAGAAGGCCGCGTTGACGGCGGCGTACTCCTGCTGCCCGGCGGTCAGCGCGTCCACCGGGAAGATCGCGTCGACCGGGCAGGCGTCGGCGCAGGCGCCGCAGTCGATGCAGGACCTCGGGTCGACGTAGAGCATCTCGGTGCGGCCGAAGTCGGGCTCGTCGGGCGTCGGGTGGATGCAGTTGACCGGGCAGACGGCGACGCAGGTGGCGTCGTTGCAGCAGGTCTGGGTGATGGCGTAGGTCATGTCGTGGTCAGCTCGCGGGGCTCCGGTGAGAGGCGGACGGGAGGCTCAGATGAGGTGGGCGCGCCGGTAGACCGCGACGGCCGGCCGGGTGAGCAGCCGGGCCGAGGCCAGGAACTCCATCAGGCCCGAACAGCTCGACCTCATCAGGGCCTTGTGGTGCTCGTTGGCCTTCGCCTCCGCCAGCGCCCGCTCGGGGTCGAGACCGGCGTTCGCGTACACCTCGCGGTTCACCATGCTGGTGACGATGAAGTACGAGGCGATGGCCACGACCAGCGCCTGTACCCGGCGGCGCAGCGGACCGGCCTTGCGCAGCCGGGCCCGGGTCTCCTCGCGGGCGAACTTCATGTGCCGCGACTCCTCGACGACATGGATGTTGTTGATGGTCCGCACGAACGGCACCACCCGCTCGTCGCGCATCCAGTCGCGCTGCATGACGTCGAGCACCTCCTCGGCGACGAGGATGGAGGCGTACGCGGCCTCGCCGACCGCCAGCGTCTTGAAGGCGCGGCCGAGTTCGAGGACGAGGCGCGGCGGACGGTAGGCGGGCGCGCCGAGCTTGGCCGCGCCGCGGCCGAACATGATGGAGTGCCGGCACTCGTCGGCGATCTCGGTCAGGGCCCACTGGAAGCGCGGGTCGGTCGGGTCCTTGGCGTACATGTCGCGCAGCACCATCTGCTGCAGGATCATCTCGAACCAGATGCCGGTGCTCGCCACCGAGGCGGACTCCTGCCGGGTCAGCTCCTTGCGCTGCGCCTCGGTCAGCTCCTGCCAGTAGCGGGTGCCGTACAGGGTGCTCCACTCCGGGCTCATCCCGTGGAAGTCCTCGTCGAGCGGGGTGTCCCAGTCGACCTCGGTGGCGGGGTCGTACGAGAGCTTCGCGGACGACTCGAGCAGCCGGCGGGCCGCGTCGCGCTCGGGGGGCTGCCCGGCCTGGTCCGTCGGCGGGACGGTGCTGCTTGCCATGGTGGGGCTCCTTCGGGACCTCGACGGCGAACGACGCTTGTTAGATGGTCTGTCTAACAAGCTGTTGGACGGAAGGTATAGCAAGACGGGCCGCGCGCCTACCCGTCGGTACCGAATTCGTTTGCCGTGCCACTCACCGGCCGGTGAGGATGCCGCCATGATCGACAGCACGCCCACCGGCGCCGAACAGGCCGCGATCGCCGCCGCGATCGACGGCGAACTGCGCCTCCTGGACCCCGCCGTCCGCCTCTCCGCCACCGAGGCCCGCCGCCTTTTCGACCCCGCGTTCACCGAGGTCGGCGCCTCGGGACGACGCTGGACCTACGAGGAGATGCTGGCCGCGCTCCCCGAGCTCGAGGGCAGCGCCGAGGACGGCCCGCGCATCAAGCCGTCCCGCATGCGCGGTGAACTCCTCGCGCCCGGCCTCGTCCACCTGACCTACGAGACGGTCGTCGAGGGCCGCCGGGCCCGCCGCAGCTCGATCTGGCGCCAGGTGGACGACGCCGCCTGGCGGCTCTACTACCACCAGGGAACCCCTGTGCCCGAGGCCTGAACACCCGTGCTTTGATGAGACGTTCGCGCAGGTGACGCGAGTGGGCCGGGGGAGTGGCGGGGTATGCGGGTGATCGACGACGGCGAGCGGCTGACCGAGCGGTTCGAGCGGGACCGCGGACACCTGCGGGCGGTGGCCTACCGCATGCTCGGCTCGCTCGCCGAGGCCGACGACGCCCTCCAGGAGGCCTGGCTGCGGGCGAACGGCGCCGGCATCGCCGGAGTGGAGAACCTCGGCGGCTGGCTCACCACCGTCGTCTCCCGGGTCTGCCTCAACATGCTCAGGTCCCGCGACCGGCGCCGCGAGGACTCCCTCGACGCGAGACCGTACGAACCGGACGCCGGGCCCGACTCCGGCCTCGGCCCGGCCGGGCGCGATCCGGAGGCGGAGGCGCTCATGGCCGACTCCGTCGGCGTCGCCCTGCTGGTCGTCCTCGACACGCTGGCGCCCGCCGAGCGCCTCGCCTTCGTCCTCCACGACATGTTCGCCGTTCCCTTCGAGGACATCGCCTCCCTGCTGGAGCGCACTCCGGCCGCCGTACGGCAGCTCGCGAGCCGGGCCCGCCGCAGGGTGAAGGGCGGCGCGGCGGCAGCCGAGGCGGACGTCGCGCGGCAGCGGCCCGTGGTGGAGGCCTTCCTGGCCGCGACCCGGGGCGGCGACCTCGAGGCGCTCGTCGCGCTCCTCCACCCGGACGTCGTGCTGCACGCCGACCGCATGGTCGTCCCGACGCCCGAACCGATCACGGTCTCCGGCGGCCGTGCCGTCGCCCAGGGGGCCATGGCGGCGGTGGGCCGGGCCCGGTTCACCGGCCTCGCGCTCGTCGACGGAACGATCGGCCTGGCGATGGCGCCGCTGGGCCGGCTGCGCGTGGTGCTCACCTTCACGGTGGCGGACGGAATGATCACCGCCATCGACGTCGTGGCGGAGCCGGACCGGCTCGAGGCGATGGAGTTCGGCGCGCTGGACTTCGGGGAGTGAGGGCGTGAGGGCGTAGGGGCCGAGGAGCCCGCGGGCCGGGCGCCGCCGCGGCCGGCCCGCGGCTGAGGTCCCTGCGGCCCGCGGCGGCGCGTCAGCTCGCCGGAGCGAGCCGTTCCGCGAGGGCTTCCGTGTCGGCGACGAACCAGATCTGGGTGCCCCGGTTGCACTCGCGGACGAAGTCACGCAGCGCCGGACTCTCCTCCACGTGCGACGCGATGTCGCCGAGGACGACCAGGCCGACCCGGTACTGGGCGAACTTCTGGACGATGTCCCCGGCCACCCGCGTGCGCAGCCGGAAGAACGCGTCCGTCAGCCGCTCGACCGGCACCGCCACCCACGTGGCCCCGCCGTACGCGCTCGCGCCGATCAGATCGGTCGCCTCTCGCTCGCCGTGCAGGAGTGGGCCGTCGGGCGGGCAGACGAGGACGGTCGTGCCGTGGATGTCCTGAAAGGTGTTCACCGGGTGCCTCCGATCAGTGCGTCGATCACTTTGAGCAGGTCGGCGGTGGCGCCGAGATCGCCGAGGATCACGAACTTCAGCGACTCCCGCTCCTCGTCGAACACCGTCTCCACCCGCAGCCGGTCCCGCCGGCCCTCGGCGTCACCGCCGCCCTCGGTGCCATGGCGGCCGAGGAGCATGGCCATGACGGCGTTGGCGAGCCGGTCGGCGGTGTGCCGCTCGACACCGTCGACCTGCACGATGCTCGACGCGTCCCCGTGCGGCGCCGGTGCGGCCGGCTCGGCCGCGGCGGGCACCGGCAGGCCCGTGAAGGCCTCCAGGTCCTCCCGGACGATCCGGTACTGCCGACCGACCCGGGTCGCCGGCAGCCTGCCCTCACGGACGTAGCCCCGGACCGTCTTGACGTGCAGGCCGAGCAGATCCGCGACCTGCTCGACCGTGTAGTACCGCTGCACCGTTTCTCACGCAACCTTCCCTGTCACTCCGTAAAGTACCACCCGTTCACGTAGAGATAGGGAATGATAAGGAAGGAAGAGGCATCTCAGGGAGTCCTGGAGGGGAGATCGCTCGTGGCGTACGCATCGATGTGGGTCTGGGTGAGGGTGTTGCCGAACGCGTCCGTCACCACGGCGCGCAGGGACACGGTCCCACCGGGGCCGGGCGTGGTGAGCCCGAACCGTCCGCCGCCGACCGAAGCCGGAGACCACGTGGCGCCCCGGTCCGTCGACACCGACACGGCGAGCGACCGGATACCCGACCGCTCGGCCGCGCCTCGTACCGCCACGCCCACCTGAGTCGCGCGGCGCGGCGGCGCCGTGCCGTCGGGACCGAGGGCCGGGGCGAAGCGCACGACGCTGAGGGGCAGTTCCGTGGCGGACGAGGTCGCGGCGGAGGTGAACGTCCACGCCGCCGTGACGCGGCCGACGGGCCGCGTCACCGTGCTCGTCAGCCGGTACGAGGCACGGGCCCCCGGCACGGTGAACGACGCGTGCCCCGGCGTGCCGTGCCGGGTGCCGAGCAGGACGCCGTTGCGGTGCAGCGTGGTCGTGGCGTCGCGGTACGGCGGCGCGGACGGCAGATGGCCGTCGCCGTCCGCCAGCAGGGCGAGCGCCAGATCGATGGTGTTCCCCGTCCGCAGACCGGCCGGGCGGGCGCCGGGAGAGGAGTCCGGTGCCGGTCCGAAGACCGGGGTGTCGAAGGTCTGGGTGACGGTGCCGCCGGCGCTGACCCGGAGCCCGAGCGCCTCGTAACGGTTGATCTCGCCCTCCTCGGGGCCGGGGGCGCTGTAGAGGACGTCCCAGGCCCCGCGATCCGGCGTGACCCGGAAGGTCACGTCGACCGGGACGGGCAGGGCCTGGGGCAGGGCGTCGGCCGGCCCGTCGGACGGCTGCAGGGTGACGATCCCGTAACCGCCGCCGGGCCCCGGGGCCGCGGCGCGCACCACGAGCCGCCCGAGCTCGCCGGGCGCGGGGCGCCGGACGAGACCGGTCAGGGCCTGGTCGGAGGTGAAGAGGTAGCCGAGCGCGTAACGGTCGCTGCTGCCCTGCCAGTACGTGTCCACCCACTGCCGGACCGAGCCGGCCTCCGCCGCCGGGCCGAGGTGCGCCACGCGCAGGGTCGGGGTGAGGTTGAGAACGTTCACCAGGGCGCGGCTGCCGGCGTGGGAGACCTCGACGAAGGCGCCGCCGTGCTGGAACGCTGCGCCCTCCTCCGGCGGCCGGATGTCCACCGGGGCGGCCGCGCGTGCGTCGACGACCACCGTCGTGTCGCGCTCGACCTCCAGGCGCGGCTGCACCAGCCAGTCCGTCCCGACGAAGGTCTCGCCGTCCTGGGCGTAGGCGGTGAGCATGCTGTCGAAGACGTAACGGCCCTTGGGTACGCGGACGGTGACGGTGCCGGACCTGTCGCCCTCCTCGGGCCCCAGGGTCGTCGTCGTCCCGGCGGCCGTCCCGGACAGGCCGATGACATGGGTGACGTAGTCGGAAGCGGCCGCGCCGGACCGGTCGAGGTGGACGAACGTCAGCGCGTACGTGTCGGTGGCCGCAGTGGCCGCGGTGGTGGTGACGGCGGGCAGGCAGGTGCCGGCGGCGGTCAGCGCGAGCCCTCGCAGCACGGTCCGGCGCTTGGCAGGGAAATCGTTCATGCCCTGCACTGGCCCGGCCGGCGCCCCGCGTTCCCGTGACCCGCGTCACAGCCTCGCGCGGCGGTGCCCGGATGTGGCGGGCGTCACGGGAACCCGCACGAACCGGGGCCCAGTGCTGGGTGTGGAATCACCTATGAGAGATCGTTTCCGTGCCGGGGACCCGGCGGCGCTCGGCGAGGCCTACGACGAGCACGCCCAGGTCCTCTACCGGTACGCGCTGCGCGTCTGCGGCGATCCGGCGGCGGCCGAGGACGCCGTGTCGGCCGCGTTTCTGGAGGCGTGGCGCTGCCGGGGCGCACTGCACGCCGACGGCGGCAGCCTCCGCCCCTGGCTGCTCGGCATCGCGACCAACATCCTGCGCGGCACCGCCCGCGAAGCCCGCCGCCGCGACGCCGCGCTCGCCCGGCTCGCCGACCGGGGCGTCCTGCCCGACTTCTCCGACGAGGTCGTCACCCGCCTGACCGGCGCCGAACAACTGCGCGCAGCCGGCGCGGCCCTGCGCCGGCTGCGCCGCCGCGACCGCGAGGTCTTCGCCCTGGTGGTGTGGGCCGGCCTGGACTACGCGGCCGCCGCCGAGGCCCTCGACATCCCCGTGGGCACCGTCCGCTCCCGCCTCTCCCGCGCCCGCGACCGCCTGCGCACCCTGGCCGACGCAGAACTCCGCGCCCCGCGCACCGGCCGCAGGCGCCCCTCCCGTACGGGTTCCACCCCGGCCGGCCCGGCCGACCCGCCCGTCGCCTTCGGACCGGAAGCACCTGCTGCCCGCGCCGACCTCGTGGAAGGGAGGGTCGGTTCAGCGGACCGTGCCACGCGGGACGGCCCGAAGCCGGGCACCGGCCCGGCCGGGCGCGTTGCAGGGACGGTCAGTCCGGTACGCGCCGTGCCGGTCGTACGTGCCGGACGTGTCGGCCCGGAGCCGGGCGTCGTCCGTGCCGGCGGCTTCGGGGTCGCCGGCCTCGCCGAAGGCGCTGCCGGCCCGGTACGCGCCGCGCCGGGCGTCCGCTCCTCCGGCGGCGGGACGGACGCCCTCGCCGGGCTCCTCGAGCCGGTAGTCGGTTCCCGGCCCGCCGCGCGAGCGGCAGGCCGTCCCGGCCCGGCCCCGTCGGCCGCCCGCCCAGCGCCCCGTCCCACGCTCGGGGCCGCCCGCCCGGCGCCCGCGCCCACGCTCGGCGCCGTCCGCCGCGCACCCGCGGCCGGGCCCGTCACCGCTCCCGTGCCCGTACTCTCGCCCCGACCCGCCACGGAGAACCCGCTGTGAAGACTTCTGCCGACGACGCCCGCCTCCGTGCCGAGCTCGTGTCCCTGCTTCCCGCGCCCGAGGTCCCGGACCTCGACCCCGCACGCCGGCAGGCCCTCAGACGGGCGGTCCTGAACGCCACGCAGGGCCGGGCCCCGCGTCGTACACCGTGGACGCCGAGGTTCGCCGTGCCCGTCGCGACCGCCTGTGCCGCGCTCGCCGCCGCCCTCGTCGTCACCGTCGCAACGGACGGGCCGCCGGTACGGCCGGCCCCGAACGGGCGGACGGCGGACGGCGCCGCCCAGGTGCTGGGACGGGCGGCGCTGGCCGCCTCGGCCACGCCCCAGGAGACGGCCCGGCCCGAGCAGTTCGTCTACGTCGAGAGCCTCGTCGCCCACGCGTCACGTGCGGCCGGCGGCGACGGCGCCGCGACGCTGCCGCCCGCCCACCGCCGCCAGGTGTGGCAGTCCGTCGACGGCAGCCGCGAGGGCCTGCTGCGCGAGGCCGGCGCGCCCGACGCACCGCTCGGCGCGCGCGGACGCGTCTACGCCCTCGACCACCGCGGCGCCACGCCCCGGCCCGAGACGCTGGAGCCGCCGGCGCCGTCCATCACCCGGCCGACACCCGCGTACGTCGCCGCCCTGCCCACCGATCCCGCCACGCTCCTCGACCTGGTCTACGCCCAGACCCGCCCCGCCGGCGGCGACCCGCACCAGCGGGCGTTCACCGCCATCGGCACGCTCCTCGCCGAGACCTGGTCGCCGCCGCGCGTGACCGCCGCGCTGTACGAGGCCGCCGCCCGCATCCCGGGCACCGTGGGCCTGCCGTCCGCCACGGACGCGGCGGGCCGTGAGGGCGTCGCCGTGGCCCGTACCGCCCACGGCGAGCAGACCCAGTGGATCTTCGACCGGACGACCTCCGCCTTCCTCGGCGAACGGACCGTCCTGACCCGCGCCACGGCGGCCGGCCCGGCCGGCACCGTCCTCGGCACCTCCGCCGTGCTCGGCAAGGCGGTCACGGACGAGGCCGGCGCGTGAGGCGGCCGGTCAGCTTCCGGAGCTCGGCGTGGCGGCGTTGCGCCAGACGGTCACGTCCAGGGTCATGTACGTGCTGGGCGAGCCCTCTGGCGAGAAGCCCTGGACCGTGACGAGGCCCAGGTGTCCCGAGCCGGTGGTGACGCACACCTGCCGGCCCCGGGACAGCTTGTTCACGTACACCTCCTTGGTGAACCGGGTCTCGGCGCGGCAGGTCTCGAGCGAGCCCTGCTGGCCCGGGTCGAGCAGCACGAGGTTGCCGCCGCTGCTCTCGGCGTCGAGGTAGCCGCCGGTGTCGTAGGACAGTTCGTAACCGCCGTCCTCGCCGTCCTGCGGCCGTACGACGTCGTCGCCGAGGGTCAGGTGATAGCCCGCGGTGAGGTCGATGTTCGTGAAGTCGACGGGCTTCGGCGCCGGCTTGGCGGCCGGCTCCGCCGCCTTCGTCGCGCCGCCGGCCGACCCGCCGTTCGACCCACCGGAGGAGGTGCCCGACGAAGCGCCGCCGGCCTTGTGGCCGCCGCCGGCGGTGGTGTCCTTGCCGTCGTCCTTCATCAGCAGGTACGCGGTGCCGGCGCCGCCCACGCCGAAGACGAGCGCGGCGGCGAGGGCCACGAGCAGGGTCCGCCGGGCCGGGTTGCGCGGCGCGGCCGGGGGCCGGTAGGCGGTCTGGGGCCCGGTCGGGTGGACGGGAGGGTAGCCGGCCGGGACGTGCGTCTGCGGGTACGCGGCGGGTGCCTGGTACGGCGCGGGCGCGGGGCCCTGCGTCGGGGCGTAGGCCTGGGCGTGGGCTTGGGCGTGCGCCGGGTGCGGCGGCACGACGGGCGGCCGCGCGGCACCCGCCGGAGCGGTGGGCGGATAGCCGGGCGCCGCGGCCGGCGCGGACGGGGCGGGCGCCGTGGGGGAGTAGCCCACGGAGGGGGCCGTGGCCGGGGCGGAAGGCGCCGTCGGCGCGGGCGCACCGGCCGGAGGCGTGAGCGGAGGCGGCGGCGCCTGCACCGGCGCCGGAGTCGCCGCCCGCGCCGTGATGTCCGCGGAGACGGCTCCCGGCAGCCAGTCCTCGGGACGGCGCAGCACCGTCGCCGCGTTCGCCTCCTGGCAGAGCCGGATGACCTCGGGGACGGAGGGCCGGCCCTCGGGGTCCTTGGCCAGGCAGCGGGTGACGAGCTCGGCCAGCCGCTCCGGCACCGCGCTCAGGTCCGGCTCCTCGTGCACGATCCGGTACAGCACGCCGTGCGACGTGCCCTCGCCGAACGCGGGAGCGCCGGTCGCCGCGTACACCGCGACCTGACCGAGCGCGAAGATGTCGGTGGCCGGGGTCACCCGGCGCCCGGCGGCCTGCTCGGGAGCCATGAAGGACGGCGTGCCGATGGTGACGCCGCTGCCGGTGAGCGAGGTCGCGTCGGCGGCGTGCGCGATGCCGAAGTCGATCACGCGCGGGCCGTCCGCGGCCAGCAGCACGTTCGAGGGCTTGAGGTCGCGGTGCACGAGCCCCGCGCCGTGGATCACCTGCAGCGCCTCCGCCATGCCCGCGACCAGCAGCAGCACCGTCTCGACGGGCAGCGCGCCGTGCGTCACGACCGCGTCGGCGAGCGACGGCCCGGGCACGTAGGCGGTGGCCAGCCAGGGCTGGGTGCCCTCGGCGTCGGCGTCGATGACGGGCGCGGTGTACAGCCCCTGCACGCGCTGCGCGGAGCGCACCTCCTGGGCGAAGCGGCGGCGGAACTCGGCGTCCTCGCCGAACTCGGGACGGATCACCTTCACGGCGACCGGGCGGCCGCCGGGCGTGTACGACAGGTACACCTTGCCCATGCCGCCGGCGCCGAGCCGCGCGGCCAGCCGGTACCCGGCGACGGTCGTCGGGTCGTCGGCGGCGAGCGGCTGGAAGACCGCGGAGGCGCCGGCGTCGCGGCCCGGCTGCTGACCACTCATCAATTCGTTTCTCCCCGTGCGGAACTGCTGATCCCGTTACTCGCCCGGCACCCTATCCGTTCCGACGGAGTGGCCGGATCCGCCCCGTCGCAGGGGAAGGGGGGATGGCCCGGAAGGTCCGGGAATGCGGAGCAGGACGCCGCTGTTGGAACGTGCGGCTGGCATGCCCGAGTCAAAGGAGCTCGACGGCGCCGGCCGGAAGGAGAAAACCCATGCCCCGCACCACCCAGCGCCCCGTGGTCACGCTCCGGTCCACGGCCGGCACCGGCGTCACCTACGTGACCCGCAAGAACCGCCAGAACGACCCCGACCGTCTGGTCCTGCGCAAGTACGACCCGGTCCTCGGCGCCCACGTCGAGTTCCGCGAGCAGCGCTGACCGACCGGGACGGCCCGACCGCCGGCTCCGTCCGCCCACCCGGGCGGACGGAGCCGCCGCGCACCCACCTCCACTTCCGGTTCCGTTTCCGGCTCCGCCCGTCGCCGGAACGCTCCGTCGGTGACCACGCCCCAGACCGTCGCCGTCGCCGCGCTCGTCCGCACCGTCCTCGGTGACGCGGCGCTCGGCGCCTACGCGCACGGCTCGGCCGTGCTCGGCGGACTGGGGCCGCACAGCGACGTCGACGTGCTCGTCGTCGCCCGCCGCGGCCTCACGCCCGTCGAGCGGCGCGCCCTGACGGACGGCCTGCTCGCCCTCTCCGGCGCCCGGGCGCACGGCGGGCCCGCGCGGCCCGTCGAACTGATCGTCGTGACCGCCGCACAGGTCCGGCCCTGGCGTTACCCGCCCGTCTGCGACTACCTCTACGGGGAGTGGCTGCGCGCGGAGTACGAGCGCGGCGAACTGCCCCGGGCGGCGCCCATGCCGGACCTCGCGCCGCTGGTCCACATGGCCCGGACCGGCGACGCACCGTTCTTCGGCCCGCCCGCCGCCGTGCTCCTGGACCCGGTGCCGGCCGCGGACATCCGCCGTGCCGTCCTCGCCGGCATCCCGGACCTCATGGCCGACCTCGCCGCCGACACCCGCAACGTGCTGCTGACCCTCGCCCGCATCTGGACCACCCTGGAGACCGGCCGCATACGCGCCAAGGACGAGGCGGCCGACTGGGCGTTGTCCCGCCTGCCGCCCGATCAGCGCCGCGTCCTCGCCCACGCGCGCGACGTGTACACGGGCCGGGCCGCGGAGGACTGGTCCCCGTTCCACGCCGCCGTACGGCCCCACGCGGACCACCTCCTGGACCGCATCCGTCGCGCCGCCGCCCCGCGACCGTCGTAGACGCGGACCGGACCCTCCGAACTGACGGCCGACCGGCCCCGCCCCGACCGGCCCCGCCCCGACCGGCCCCCGACCTGGCCGGATCGCGCCGCCTTTCCACGCCTCTCCCCGCCTCTCCCGCCTCCCGCCCCGACGTCGGGACGCGCGCGTTCAACTCCCTTTCCGTACCGTCCTCTTGCGCCCCTCCAGAGGGCCCCCTACTCTCGCCTCACCGAAAGTTAGGAAGCTTTCCTAATACTTCTCTTCGGCTCAGGAATGGAGTGGCATGCCCCCCACCATCAACGCACTCCGGCGCCACCGCACCGCCGCGCTCGTCGCCGCCGCGGCCACCGGGCTCCTGCTTCCCGCCGTCGCCGGCCTCGCGCCCGCCCAGGCCGCGGCCGGCAATCTCGCCCAGGGCCGCCCGGTCACCACCTCCACCACGGAGAGCAGCACGCTCGGAGGAGCCAAGGCGGTCGACGGCTCGGCCTCCACCCGCTGGGCCAGCGCCGAGGGCGTGGACAACCAGTGGATACGGGTCGACCTCGGCGCGGGCACCGCCGTCAAGCGCGTCGTCCTCAAGTGGGAGGCGGCGTACGCGAAGGCGTACCGCGTCGAGCTGTCCGACGACGGCTCCAGCTGGCGCCAGATCTACGCCACCACCAGCGGCGACGGCGGCACCGACGACCTCACCGTCAACGGCACGGGCCGCTACCTGCGCGTCTTCGGCACCCAGCGCGGCACCCCGTACGGCTACTCGCTGTGGGAGGTCGAGGCGTACGGCACCGGGTCCACCACGCCGCCGTCCACCGGCAAGAACCTCGACGACCCGGCCAAGAAGGAGGTCGCCATGAAGCTGGTGTCCTCCTTCGAGAACTCCTCCCTCGACTGGCGCGCCCAGTTCGCCTACATCGAGGACATCGACGACGGCCGCGGCTACACCGCCGGCATCATCGGCTTCTGTTCCGGCACCGGCGACATGCTCGACCTCGTCGAGCGCTACACCGCCAAGAAGCCCGGCAACCCGCTCGCCCGCTACCTCCCCGCCCTGCGCCAGGTGAACGGCACCGACTCCCACGAGGGCCTCGACCCGGGCTTCACGTCCGCCTGGCGCCAGGCCGCCCAGGACTCCGTCTTCCAGCAGACCCAGGAGGAGGAGCGCGACCGGGTCTACTTCAACCCGGCCGTCTCCCAGGCCAAGGCGGACGGACTGCGCGCGCTCGGCCAGTTCGCCTACTACGACGCCGCCGTGATGCACGGCGAGGACGGCTTCCGCTCCATCCGCTCCGTCGCCCTCTCCCGGGCGCTGCCGCCCTCGCGCGGCGGCGACGAGAAGGCGTACCTCAACGCCTTCCTCGACGCGCGCGAGGAGGAGATGCGCAAGGAGGAGGCGCACAGCGACACCACCCGCGTGAGCACGGCCCAGCGCCGCTTCCTGAACGAGAACAACTTCGACCTCAACACGCCCCTGTACTGGAGCGTGTACGGAGAGGCCTTCTCGATCACCAGCTGAACGGCGAGAGCCGGCCGGGACCGTGCCGGGACCTGCCGGGGCCGCGCCGGGCCGGTCGCCGGCCGTCGCGAGGCGGTACGGGCTCTGCCCCGTACCGCCGCCTTCGTCGTACGGTCACGCCGGAGGGACCGTCACCGCCAGGAAGGGTGGCCCTCCGGCACCTCGCCCGTGGTCAGGCGGCGTTCGTCGGTCCCGTCGGCGCGTACGGCCCACACGGCCGGCTTCTCGTACGGGCCGCGGACGAACGCCACCCAGCGTCCGTCCGGCGACCAGACCGGGTCCATCTCGTGGGCCGTGGACGCCACCAGCGCGCGGTCTCCCTTGCCGTCCGTGCCGATCAGACGGATGTCGCCCTTGGTCGTGGCGCGCTGATAGCTGCCCGCCGTGTAGGCGAAGGTCCGGCCGTCGGGCGACCAGGCCGGGTCGAGCGCCGGGTGCGGCAGCCAGGTGATCCGCGTGGGCGCCCGGTCCGGGGCCTCGGGGTCCACCAGGTGGAGCTGCCAGTCGCCCGAGCCGACGTCGACGGAGACGGCGATGCGCGTGCCGTCCGGCGACCAGGCCGGGTCCTCCACCTGGTCGCTGCCGTGGGTGAGCTGGCGTGCCGAACCGTCGGCGACCTTCACCTCGAACAGCTGCTGCACACCGTCCTTCTTGCGCAGCACGGCGAGCCGGGTGCCGTCCGGCGACCATGAGGCCCGGCCGCCCGCGACGGAGGTGATCCTGCGCGCGTCGGAGCCGTCGGCCTTCGCCGTCCACACCTGAGCGCCCTCCGGCGTCATCCGCGTGAACGCGAACGACCGCCGGTCGGGCGACCACTGCGGCAGGATGTCGCACCCGCTGCCGTCGAGCAGCCGCCGCGGCTCGTCGGCCGCCGCCGGGCGGACGGCGATCGCGGCGTGGCAGGTCTTCGGCCAGCCGGGCGCGGTGTCCTCGCGCACGAGGAGCGGGGCGGTGGGGAAGGCGGCGGAGTCCGACGTGCCGCCGGTGTCCTTCGTCCCGCCGCCGTCGTCCGACGACCAGGGGCTCCAGACGACGAGGCCCACGACGGCCGCCAGGCACACCGCGAGCACCGTTCCCACCACCGCCCGCCGGCGCGGCCGTCGCCTTCCCGGAGCTGACACGGCCGCATCGGCCACCGTCGGACGGGAACCGGAACCGGAAGCGGGGGGCGGAGGCGGGGGCACTGGCACCGGCGGGCGCTCGGCGGCGGCGGTCTCGTCCTGGACGGCGGTCGCGTCCTGAACGGCGGTCTCCTCCCGCACCGGCGGCTCCTCATGCGCCGGCCGCTCCTCCCGTACGGACGGTTCAGCCGGCGGTGCGGCGGTGTCCTCCCGTACGACGGAGGTGGCCGGGTGCTCCGCGACCGTGGCGAGCAGCCGCGTGGCGGCGTCCGGCAGCCAGCCGCCGTCCTCCCGGTGACGGACGGTCAGGCGGTCCAGGAAGGCGGCCGGCGAGGGCCGCAGACCCGGGTCCTTGGCCAGGCAGGAGGCGACGAGATGGCGCAGCGGCTCGGGCACCGTCCCGAGGTCCGGCTCCTCGTGGACGACCCGGTAGAACCAGCCCACCGACGAGCCGTCGCCGAACGGCTGGCCGCCCGCCGCCTGGCACAGCACCACGCCCAGCGCGAACATGTCCACGGCGGGCGTGATCGCGCCGCCCGTGAGCTGCTCGGGCGCGAGATAGCCGGGCGTGCCGACCTGCAGCCCGGTCCGGGTGAGGGCGGACGTGCCGTCGAGGGCCCGGGCGATGCCGAAGTCGATGACGCGCGGCCCGTCCCCGGCCACGATGATGTTGGCCGGTTTCAGATCGCGGTGGATCACTCCGGCCCGGTGGATCGCCTCCAGGGCCTCCGCGAGTCCCGCGGCCAGGACGGTGAGGCTGTCCACGGGCAGCGCGCCGACCTCGTCGAGCACCGTGCGGAGCGTCGGCCCCGGCACGTACGCCGTCACCAGCCAGGCCGGGTCGCCGTCGGGATCCGCGTCCACGACCGGCGCCGTGTGGAAACCTCCGACCTGACGGGCCGCCGCCACCTCGCGGGCGAAGCGGCGTACGAACTCGGGATCGGTGCCGAGTTCGGGCCGTACGACCTTCACGGCCACCGCCCGGCCCGACCGGGAGCGGCCCAGATAGACGACGCCCATGCCGCCCTGGCCCAGCCGTCCCACCAGCCGGTACCTGCCGTCGCCGACCGATTCCGGGTCCCCCGCCTCCAGCGGCTTCATGCTGCCCCCTCGCAAGACGTACCGTGCAGGGTTCTCCTATCAGCCGGGCGGCCTTCCGGTCGAGCGCGGCGCCGCCCCGGGGCGCGGGCCGCCGGGTTCACTCGCCCAGCGCGTGCTCCTCCCAGGTCTCGTCGTCGGGGTCGTACTCGGTCTGCGCGGACTCCCAGGTGGCCGAGGCGAGCTCCACGCCCGGCACGGCGCCGAGCAGCTCGACCGGGTCGATGAAGTGGGCGAGCGAGCCGGACGGGTCGATCTCGATCGCCTCGAGGGCCTCGGCGCGCTCGGAGTCCTCGAGGTACTCGTCGTCCTGGACCTGGGCGAGCGCGGCGTCACGCAGTGCCTGCTCGTCGGTGATCTCGGCGACGAGCTCGATGGTGACCCGCACGAAACGCGGGGCGGACTGCTCGGAAGCGGGGTCGATGGTGGTCATCCGCGAAGCTTACGGCCTGTTTCAAGCGACATCGGGAACCCCGGGGTCCGGGGCCTCCGGCAGGCGACGCGCCACGACCGTCTGCGGTGGTTCCTGATGGCCGCCCGTGGCGAGGACGCGCACCTCGTCGTGGTCGCTTATCTCGGCCCGGATGATGCCGGTCGGATCGGCGTAGACGGGATGGCCGCCGGGGCCCTTGGCCTGGGTCCGCTCGACGACGACGGCGTCACGGGCCGTGCCCGTACCGTCGGAGAACACCAGCTCGTACCGGAGTGCGCTCACCCGCACCATTTTACGCCGATCAGGCGGAACGCCCTGATCGGCGGCGTCCGGCGGATCGCACCCGCGGTCCGGGCAGCCGCCCGCGGGGCGGCTCAGCGGGCCTCGGGAACCGTCCGGAGCGCCTCGTCCGTCACGGCGTCGACCAGCGCGGCCAGGGCGACGCCGAGGGCCCGCGCCCCGGGCCCGGCCGGGCCGCCCGGCTCGCTCATGTACTGGTCGCGGCGGATCTCCACCATCAGCGCGCTGACCCGCGGATCGCGGCCGTGGTGCGCGAGCGGCACGTACGTGCCGGCGAAGGGGCTGTCCGTCCCGACCCCGCCGAAGCCGGCGAACGCCCGCCGCGCCGCCGAGAGCAGGGCGGTCGGCGTGTGGAAGGCGTCCGTGCCGAGGCAGACGGGCGGGCGGGGGCCGTCGCCGTGCAGTTCGTACGGGAGGGCCGCGGTCGGGTACGAGTGCACGTCCACGATCACCGCGCGGCCCGTCGCCGCGAGGCGCTCCTCCACGGCTTCCGTCACGGCCTCGGCGTACGGGGTGAAGTACCGCTCCACCAGCGGCGCAGGGTCGAATCCGGCCGGCCGCAGCTCGGCGCGGTGCGTGGTGCGGGTGTACACGGCGCCCATGCCGACGGCGAGCATCTCCTCGCGCTCGTCGGGGAACCGCTCGGGATCCACCACCAGCCGGGACAGCCGGTTGACGAACCGCCAGGGCGGCGTGGCGGCCGACGCCGCGGCCACGGCGGCGATCTCCGCGGTGTGGGAGTCGGTGATGTGGTCGAGCTCCCGCTCGAGCTCCGCGTCGCCGAGGACGATCCCGGCGCGCACCTGGGGCGGCACCGTCCGCGAGGAGTGCGGCACGTGCAGCAGCACCGGTGAGTCCGGGGCGCCGGCGAGCAGCTCGAAGGAGGGCGCGTCAGGGGCGTCGGTCATGGGCGGTCTCCTGGGACGGGCGGGCGGACCGGAGGGACGGGCCGCGGGACGCGGCGCGGGACGGCACGGGCACGGTTCACGGCAGGGCGGCGCCGCGCGCGGTGATCCACAGGCGGTACCACTCCTCGTGCCCGAGGGCGGGAGCGTCGACGGCGGCGTCGCGGCAGGCCCGGATCCGGTCGGGACGCGTGGTGCCGATGACCGGCACGATCCCGGCCGGATGCCGCTGGAGCCACCACAGCACGACGGTCTCCGGCGTGGTGCCCTTGGCCTCGGCCAGCTCGGCGACGAGCGCGGCGGTCGCGTGCTGCTCCGGCGTCTCCTGCCGTCCGGTGTAGCGGCCCTGGGCCAGCGGACCCCAGGCCTGGAGGGCGATGCCGTGGGCCAGGCAGTGCTCGACCGTGCCGGCCGGGAAGCCGACGGACGCCGACGCGGGCGTGTTGACCAGGACGCCGTCCTCCAGCCAGTCCCGGCGCAGCAGGCTCATCTCCAGCTGGTCGGCGACGAGCGGCAGCGCGAGGTGCGCCTGGAGCCGGGCGATCTGGGCGGCGTTCATGTTGGAGACGCCGAACCGGCGGACCAGGCCCTGCCGGTGGAGGGACTCGAGGGCCGCGGCGATCTCGGCGGGGTCGGCGAGCGGGTCCGGGCGGTGCAGCAGGAGCACGTCGAGGACGTCGGTGCGCAGCCGGGCGAGGCTCTCCTCGACCTTCCGTACGATGGTGGGCCCGCGCAGGTCGTAGCGGCCGGGCCGGTCGCCGTCGGCGAGCCGGATGCCGCACTTCGACTGGAGCGTGATCCGCTCGCGCAGGCCCGGCGTGCGGGCGAGAACCTCGCCGAAGACCGCCTCCGCCTTGCCGTGCCGGTAGATGTCGGCGTGGTCGAACGCGGTGATGCCGCTGTCCAGGGCGGCCTCGATCACGGCCTCGGCGGCGTCGACGTCGGCGGGGGACCAGGGAGAGGTGTCCCAGCTGCCGCCGAGGCCCATGCAGCCGAGCAGGACACGGTCGGCGCGGGCGCCCGTCGGCGGAGTGCCGGACGAGACCGGCGAAGTCCGCGAGTTCGGCGAAGTCGGCGGGATCGGCGAAGTCGGCGGGATCGGCGAGGTCGGCGAGGTCGGCGAGGTCACGGGATCACCCTGCCACAGACCGCCTGCGGGCCGGCCGGGGTGGCCCGCCTCGTCGCACGTTCAACGTTTTGTATACAATTCCGGAGACCGTGTCGCCCGCACCCGGGCGCGCGGGCGCAGCCGTCGGCGCGATGGCGGGCCGACTGTCGACCACGGGATCCCGTACGCCTGGCCCTTCCCGCTCGCCCCCACCGGAAACGCCTCACCATGCCCACCGACACCGCAGCACCCGAGACACCGACCGCCCCGACCGCCCCGACCGCCTCCGCGGCCGCAGCCCGCCGCGCACCGGCCCGCCCGTCACCCGCCGCCGCCTTCCACAGCGTCGGCGCCGTCACGGCGGTCCTGCTCGGCCTGGTCGCGATCGGCGCCGTGATCCACGAACCGGTTCTCATACCGCCGCTGGCCGCCAGCGCCGCGCTGGTCCACAGCGCGCCCACCATGCCGCTGTCCCAGCCCCGCAGCGTGGTCGTCAGCCACCTCCTCGCGGCCGCCGCGGGCTACGCGACCCTCGCCTTGACCGGTGCCAGCGCCTGGGCCGCGGCCGTGGCCGCCGGCGTCACCCTGGCCCTGACGACGCTTGCCCGCACGCCGCACTCGCCCGCCTGCGCGACCGCCGTCGTCATCGTCCTCCAGTCCCCGTCCCCGGCCCGCTTCGTCCCGCTCCTCTTCGGGGCCACGATCCTGCTGGTCCTGATGGAGTTCACCGTCTCCCGTCTCCGCCGCGCCGCCCCGAAGTACCCCGCCTACTGGTGGTGACTCCGCCCGCCGGCCCGCCGGCCCGGCGTGACGCCGGCTAGCGGGGCCGGGGCCTCCTCGGCCGGTACACCCGCAGGTCGCGCACCTCGTAGGACATCTCGTCCGTGCCGTCCGACGGGGCCGGGTGGTAGCGGCCCGCGCAGACCGACAGATTGACGATCAGATAGGCGTGCCAGGAGCGGCCGACGCCATGGCCGTCCGCGAAGACCTCGACGTCGTCGAGCCACCAGACCACGGAGCGGGCGCCGAACTCGGTCCGCAGGCGTATCCAGCCGCCCGGGCGCACGGACGGGTCGCGGTGATAGCGGTGGGTGCCGCGCACATGGTTGGAGAGTTCCAGCAGATCGGCGTTGTCCGGGTGGTACTCGAAGACGTCGACCTCCTGGCCGCCGTCGCGCCACGTCCAGATCGCGGGCCAGGCGCCCGTCTCCTCGGGCAGCCGCACCCGCGCCTCCAGCACGTCGCCGGAGCGCAGCTGGAACTCCTGCGCGCTGCCTTCCGTCGTCAGCAGTCCCGTGTCCCACAGCCCGTCCGGGCGCCGCTTCGCGCGGAAGACCCCCGAGCGGCTGTACGCGGGATCGGCGACCAGGTGGTCGAGCTTGTTGTCCCCGGTGTTGACGGGCCCGCCGTTGGGATACGCCCACGAGCGGCCCGCCACCCACTGTTCCGACGAGCCGAAGTCGGCGGTGAACACCGGCTCCTCGTCCGGCGGCCAGGTCGGCATGGTTCCTCCTCACAACTCGAGGTCTTGACACCCGTGTTGTGCCCGCACCGAGGCCGCCGATGCGGAATCTCTCACTCCTTGTCGAGAAGTCGCCACGTGGAGTGATGCTCCGGCTCCTCGCCCGGCGCCGTCACCAGCCGGGGCAGTGCGCCGGGATGCTCCCGCGCGAGCCAGGCCACCAGGTCCTCGCGCACCGCGCAGCGCGTGGTCCACAGGTCGTCGGCGTCCTTGGCGGTCACGATGGCGCGCACCACCACACAGCTCGGCGAGGTGTCCGTGACCGCGAGGTCCCAGGCCCGGCCGTCCCAGGTCGGGCAGCTGTCGAGGAACTCCCGCAGCCGCGCCCGCATCTGCGCCACCGGTACCGAGTGGTCGCAGTACACGAAGACCGAGCCGGTCAGCTCCGCGCCGCCGCGCGACCAGTTCTCGAACGGGCGCGAGGTGAAGTACGAGACCGGCAGCGTGACCCGGCGCTCGTCCCACGTCCGTACCGTGAGGAAGGTCAGCGTCACCTCCTCCACCAGCCCCCACTCGCCGTCGACGACCACCGTGTCGCCTATCCGCACCATGTCGCCGAAGGCGATCTGGAAGCCCGCGAAGAGATTGCCCAGCGTCGACTGCGCGGCGACGCCCGCCACGATGCCGATGATCCCGGCCGAGGCGAGCAGCGAGGTCCCGACGGCACGGAAGGAGGGGAAGGTGAGCAGCGCGACGGCGCCGGCGAGCACCCCGACGGCGACCGTGACCACCCGCATGATCAGCGAGACCTGGGTACGGACCCGGCGCACCCGCGCCACGTCGCGGGAACGTCCCGCGTAGCGGGTGTACGAGGACTCGACGACGGCCGCGGCGACCCGCACCGCCAGCCAGGCGCCGCCGCCGATCAGACAGAGCACCAGAACGTGGCCGACCGCCCTCGCGTGGTCGGCCAGCGGAGCCCAGTTCATGGCGCTGAACGTCCAGCCGACCAGGGCGGTGAACAGGACGACGTACAGCGGGGTCCGGCAGCGGCGCAGGAGTCCCCACAGCGGGGTGTCGGGGCGGCGTGCGTCCGCGTGCCGGGCCAGTACGTCGGCGCCGCGCACGGCCGCCAGCGCCACCAGTGCCGAGCCGACGAGGACGATCGCCAGTCGAAGAACGCTCTCCATGGCTCCTCAGTCGTTGTGTTGACGAGTCGGATCCTCTTCGCCTCACCTCCGATCCACGCGTCAAACGCGGGATGAGGAGCGCCTGCCGGGGTACCCGGGTCCCGTTCGAGCCCGATCCCCCGAGGGAGGAATCATGGGACTGGGAATCTGCATCATCCTGATCGCCGTCGGCGCGATCCTCACGTTCGCCACCGACTGGCAGCTCGACGGGGTCGATCTCGACCTCGTCGGACTGATCCTGATGGCGGTGGGCATCATCGGCACGGCCGTGTACACCAGCATCCTGCGCCGTCGCCGGATGGTGGTCCCGCCCGTCGCCCCGACCGTGACGGAGGACGACCGCCGCGACCTCCGATGAGATTCCAGCCAGACCACAGCGTCCCCGTCCAGCCCAGGGCCCGTCCGGCCGGTCACCGCCGGACGGGCCCTGGGCGTCATCCGCCGCCCGGCCACCCGCCGCCCGGCCACCCGCCGCGCCGGCCGCCCGCTCACGGGCGGCCGGCGCGGCGTTCGAGCGGCACCACGGCGTGCACGGTCTTGCCGTCCGGCCGCAGGTCCACCGTCACCGTGCGGCACAGGTGCAGCACGATCGGCCAGCCGTACCCGCCCGGCACGAGCTCCTGCCCCGGCTCCCCGTGGCGGGTGCGGTGCGGCGTCCGCCGGCTCGCGTCGTCGACCGAGACCGTCACGCTGCCCCGTCCCACCCGCACCGCGAAGCCGGTGACACCGCCGGCGTGCCGCTCGGCGTTGGTGACCAGTTCGGAGGCCACGAGCAGCAGGTCGTCCACCTGCGCCGGCCACGCGGGCCGGTACCCGGCGAGCGCGCGTCGGACCGCCGTGCGGGCCTGCGCCGAGGTGCGGACCGGAGCGCCGGCCGTCGTCGCCGTACCGTGAGCCGTCCTCGCGGACGTCGTCCACGGGTGCGACCGAGTGTCGCCCCGAGCGTTCATCGCGGTTCCCTTTCTCCCCAGTTGTCCAGCTTCTGACGCGTTTCGTCTTCCCGGCGAATCCCGGGAGATGCCCGAAAACAAGGGGGCGTGCATCGGCGAAGCCTGGGTAGGCGATTCGCCATAGGCGAACGATCCTCGAAATACAGGAGGTTGTCCCCGTGCGGACCGAGACCGAGATGGGCAAGGCGACGAACACGGCCGTGGCAGGCGGTACCTGCGACGACCTGCCCGTGCTCGAGGCTCCTCACGAGGTGGCGCCCCAGGACGCGCGCACCCTCTCGAAGGTGTTTCTGCGCGAGCTGGCGGTGCGGGAGGAGGGGACGGAAGGACACCAGTACGTCCGCAACACCCTGATCGAGATGAACATGTCGCTCGTCCGCTACGTGGCGGGACGCTTCCGAGCGCGGGGCGACGAGATGGAGGACATCGTCCAGGTCGGGATCGTCGGTCTGATCAAGGCGATCGACCGCTTCGACCTGTCGCGCGAGGTCGAGTTCGCGACCTTCGCCGTGCCGTACATCGTGGGGGAGATCAAGCGCTTCTTCCGTGACACCACCTGGGCCGTGCACGTGCCGCGCCGCCTCCAGGAGGCCCGCGTCGAACTGGCCAAGGCGAACGAGGAGCTGGGCGCGAAGCTCGGCCGGTCCCCGCGCGTCGCCGAACTGGCGGAGCGGATGGGCATCTCCGAGGACGAGGTGATCGAGGCTCAGATCGCCTCGAACGGCTACCACTCCGCCTCCCTGGACGCCGCCATCGGCAACGGGGACGACGAGGACGTGGACGCGTCCCTCGCCGACTTCATCGGTGAGGAGGACCCGGCCATCGAGCTGTTCGAGGACTTCCACACCCTCGCCCCGCTCGTGGAGCGCCTCGACGAGCGCGACCGGCTGCTGCTGCACCTGCGCTTCGTGGAGGAGATGACGCAGGCGGACATCGGCGCGCGGCTCGGCGTCTCGCAGATGCACGTCTCCCGGCTGCTCGCCCGCAGCCTCGCCCGCCTGCGCGAAGGCATGCTCGCCGACGACTCCGGGGCCTGATCCCCGCGGACCGAGGGCCGGCGACGCCGCCGGCCCTCGGTCTTGTCGGACGAGACGCCGCGTGGTGTGCAGCAGCACCACGCGGCGTTCAGCTGTGCCCACAGCGCCGTCGCACGGACGAACGCGGCCGCGCCGCGCAGCGGTGAACCGGTCGAAAGCTCGGTGCGGAGAGCCGCCCGCCCGGCCGACGCGAGCGCGAGCCCGAGCAGTGGCGCCACCGCGACGAAGCCGGCCACGCGCCGGGCACCGGACGACGGCCCCGCGCGCAGACATCGCGCAGGTACGAGCGCGAGCGCCGCCCCGAGCACCGTCGCCTCCACCGTGACGAGCAGTCCCTCGCCCGGACGCGGCAGCGCCTCCCGCAGCTGCGACGGGAACCCCCGTCGCCTCCACCGTGACGAGCGGTCCCTCGCCCGGACGCGGCCGATCAGGCCGGCTCGGCGGTCCCGGTCGCCGGTGAGCCTCGCGAGCTTCGCGTACGCGACATGAACAGCGGCGGGGGGGGGGGGGGGGGGGGGCCGCCCCCCCCCCCCCGCCCCCCCCCCCGGCGGGGGGGGGGGGGGGGGGCTACGGAAGTGGGGGGGGGGGGGGGGGGGGTGGCGGGGCGGCTGGGCCCCTGGGGCGGGCGGGGGGCCCCGGGGCGCGGTGCCCCCGCCGTCGAGCCGGCCCCCCACCATCCCCGGCGGGGCCCCGGGGCGCCCCCCCCCCCGCCGCTGCACGAAGTCACGACAGACGTCCGGGTGGGGCGATCGAGGTCAGACGATCGGCGTGGTGTCGCGCGAGGCGATGAAGGACGGACGGCGCACCGGGGCCGCGAAGGGCTGCTCCGGCCGGTTCTCGACGCTGTTGAACACCAGGAACACGTTGCTGCGCGGATACGGCGTGATGTTGTCGCCCGAGCCGTGCAGCGCGTTGCAGTCGAACCAGGTCGCCGATCCCGGCGCGCCGGTGAACTGGCGGATGCCGCACGCGTCCGCGAAGGTCGTCAGCGCCTCGTCGGACGGGGTGCCGGCGTCCTGCATCTGCAGCGACCGCTTGTAGTTGTCCTTCGGCGTGGCACCCTCGCAGCCGAGGAAGGTGCGGTGCGAGCCCGGCATGATCATCAGGCTGCCGTTGGTGGTGTGGTTCGCGGTCAGCGCGATCGAGACGGAGACCGTGCGCATGCGCGGCAGGCCGTCCTCGGCGTGCCAGGTCTCGAAGTCGGAGTGCCAGTAGAAGCCGCTCGCGCCGAAGCCCGGCTTGACGTTGACCCGCGACTGGTGGACGTAGACGTCGGAGCCGAGGATCTGGCGGGCGCGGCCGACGACCCGGGGATCGGCGGCGAGCCGGGCGAACACCTCGCTGATCCGGTGCACTTCGAAGACGGAGCGGATCTCCTGCGAGCGCGGTTCGACCACGGACCGCTCGTCCTTGCGCACCTCCGGGTCGGCGACGAGCCGGTCCAGCTCGGCCCGGAGCTCCACGACCTCGTCGGGAGTGACGAGCGCGTCGACGGTGAGGAAGCCGTCGCGCTCGAACTCCTCCAGCTCACGGGCCCAGAACGGCCCGGGAGTTCCAGGAGCGGACCAGACGACCGGGTCCTTCCGGCCGATCAGCACCTCCTCGGTGCCACGGGTGGGGTAGAGGTCGACGGGGCGGGTGGGAGCGGAGGTCATGACGGAAGGTGCCTGCCTTTCTCGTGGAGCGTGTGCCGCCTCTCGCGGCGTGGTCGGCGTCGTCGGCGTCGTCGGCGTGGTCGGCGTGGCCGGCGTGGCCGGGGTCCCTCAGGCCTGCTCGGGCTCGGTCAGGAGCGGGTAGACGCCGTTCTCGTCGTGGTCCTCCCGGCCGGTGCACGGCGGGTTGAAGACGCACAGGCAGCGGAAGTCCTGCTTGACCTTGAGCGTGTGCCGCTCGTGCCCGTCCAGGAGGTACATCGTTCCGGGCGTGATCGTGTACGTGCGGCCCGTCTCGTGGTCGGTGAGCTCGGCCTCGCCGGCGGTGCAGACGACGGCCTCGACGTGGTTCGCGTACCACATGGAGGTCTCGGTCCCGGCGTACAGGACGGTCTCGTGCAGGGAGAAGCCGACCCGCTCGCGGGCCAGGACGATGCGCTTGCTCTCCCAGGTGCCGGAGGCGGAGCGGACGTGCCGGTCGGTGTTCTCGAGCTCGTCGAAGGAACGGACGATCATGGAAGAGGGCCTTTCTCGTGGTGCGGTGGATCAGACGGCGGCGACGCCGTCGGCGGCGTGGCGGACGGAACGGGCCAGGATGCCGAGACCCTCGTCGAGTTCGTCGTCCGTCGCGGTCAGCGCCGGCAGCAGCTTGACCACCTCGCCGTGCGGCCCCGACGTCTCGACGAGCAGGCCGAGTTCGAAGGCCCGGCGGCACACCGCGTCGGCCCGCTCGCCGTCGGCGAACTCCAGGCCCCAGACGAGACCGCGGCCGCGGTACGACAGGGCCGCGCGCTCGTCCTCGCCGCACAGGTCGCCGAGCGCCCGCTCGATGCGGCCGGCCCGGCTCAGCGTGCGGTCGCGCAGGGCGTCGTCGCGCCAGTAGGTGTCGATCGCGGCGGTCGCCGTGACGAAGGCCGGGTTGTTGCCGCGGAAGGTGCCGTTGTGCTCGCCCGGCTGCCACACGTCCAGCTCGGGCCGGAAGAGGCACAGGGCCATGGGCAGTCCGTAGCCGCTGATGGACTTGGAGAGCGTGACGATGTCGGGCGTGATGCCCGCCTCCTCGAAGGAGAAGAACTCGCCGGTGCGGCCGCAGCCCATCTGCACGTCGTCGACGATCAGCAGCATCTCGTGCCGCCGGCACAGCTCCGCGAGGGAGCGCAGCCACTCGGCGCGGGCCACGTTGATGCCGCCCTCGCCCTGTACCGTCTCGACGATGACGGCCGCCGGGTGGTCGAGGCCGGAGCCGGGGTCCTCCAGGAGCCGCTCGAACCACAGGAAGTCCGGCACCTGGCCGTCGAAGTAGTGGTCGAAGGGCATCTGGGCGGCGTGGTTGAGCGGGACGCCCGCGCCGGCCCGCTTGACGGAGTTGCCGGTGACGGCGAGCGAGCCGAGCGACATGCCGTGGAAGGCGTTGGTGAAGGAGACGACGGTCTCGCGGCCGGTCACCTTGCGGGCGAGCTTCAGCGCGGCCTCGACGGCGTTGGTGCCGGTCGGCCCGGGGAACATCACCTTGTACGGCAGGGCGCGCGGTTCGAGGACGGCGGAGCGGAAGGTCTCCAGGAAGTCGCGTTTGGCGGTCGTCGACATGTCCAGTCCGTGGGTGATGCCGTCACCGGACAGGTAGTCGAGCAGGGCCCGCTTGAGCACCGGGTTGTTGTGTCCGTAGTTGAGCGAGCCGGCGCCGGCGAAGAAGTCGAGGTAGGGCCGTCCGTGTTCGTCGTACAGCCGGCTGCCGCGGGCCTGCTCGAAGACCACCGGCCAGGCACGGCAGTAGCTGCGCACCTTCGACTCGACGGTCTCGAACACGGACGACGGGGCGATGTCGGTCAGGGTCACGGTTCTCCCGGATCTCGGTTTCTCGGTTTCTCGGTTCGGTCTGTGCGGGTGGCGGTCGTCGGTCTGTGTGGGTGGCGGTCGCGCCGCGGCAGGGCGCCGCGGTACGACGAGGACCGCCGGGGCGCGACGAGCTCGTCGCGCCGCGATCAGGGCGTCACGGGACCGATGCGGTAGAGCACCTCGGGCTCGTGCCCGGCGGTCCCGGTCGCGGACTCGTCAGGGAAGGCGGCGGACGGGAACAGGACCTCCTGGGTCACCGTCGCGCCGTGGCGGCGCGCGAAGGAGCGGAACAACCGGTCGGACGGCGCGTTCCCCGGAGTGACCGTCGCCTCGAGCCGGAGCGGCCCGTGCTCGGCCGCCACCCGGGCGGACAGAGCGTCCAGCAGTCGACCGGCTACCCCCGATCCGCGATGCGAATCGTCCACGGCGACCTGCCAGACGAAGAGGGTCCGCGGCGCGTCCGGCCGCAGGTATCCGGTGACGAAGCCGACCGGCCGGCCCGACGCGTCGCGGGCGACGGCGGTCGTGGCCGCGAAGTCCCGGCACCAGAGCAGATAGCTGTAGGGCGAGTTGACGTCCAGTTCGCCGGACCCGCGGGCCAGCCGCCACAGGTCGGCACCGTCCGTGACCTGGGCGGGGCCGATGGTCACGTCGGCTCTCGGAGGTGTCACGTGTGCTGTGGTCATGGGCGCCGAAGCTACCGATCGATCAGGTGAACTTCCTCGTGCTGCGGGCTTCCGTGACCGGTGGTCGGTGTGATAGGCGCGCGGACGTGTGTCGCCGGAGGCGTTTGAAACCTCCTCCCCGGAAAACCGGGGCACAGTCGGGCAAAGTGACCGTTTATAACGGCTGGATAACGACTGGCGGGCGGCGCGCCGGTCGTCCGGCGGCTCATGAGACACCCGCCTCTCTTGCGTTCCTCAGGGTTTGGGCCGGCTCTGCGCGGTCATAAGGACGGGCTGGCCGCGCCGTGCCGTACCGCCGTCTGCCGCAGAATCGACCGCATGCTCCCCGAGTCACTCTCCGTCGCCGCGCTCGCCGCCGTGCTGATCTGCGCGGTCGCCCGCCCGCGCGGGCTCTCGGAGGCGGTCTTCGCGATACCCGCGGCCGTGCTCCTGATCCTCTGCGGCGCGGTATCCCTCTCCCACGCCCACGAGGAGCTGAGCCGGCTCGCGCCGGTGGTCGGCTTCCTGGCCGCCGCGCTCGTCCTGGCCAAGCTCTGCGACGACGAGGGACTCTTCCACGCCTGCGGAACCTGGATGGCCGGCTGGGCACGAGGCCGCCCGCGCCGTCTGCTCGGCGCCGTCTTCGGCCTGGCCTCGCTGATCACCGCCGCCCTCAGCCTGGACGCCACCGTCGTCCTGCTGACCCCGGTCGTCTTCGCCACGGCCACCCGGATGCGCACCGCCGCCCGCCCGCACTCCTACGCCGCCGCACACCTGTCGAACACCGCCTCGCTGCTCCTGCCGGTGTCCAACCTGACGAACCTGCTCGCGTTCACCGCCACCGGCCTCGGCTTCACGCGGTTCGCCCTCGTGATGCTCCTGCCGTGGGTCGCGGCGATCGCCGTCGAGTACGTCGTCATCCGCCGCTTCTTCTCGGCCGAGCTTCCCGAGCGACTGCCGGGCCCGCTCCCGGTCTCCTCTCGGGTCTCGCCTTCGGTCGCGTCTTCGGTCGCGCCACGGGCCGAGCGGTCCGCGCGGCCCGCCGCCGACGGCGAGGGCGAGGGCGGGGCCGGGGCCGTGCGGACGGTCGAGCACTCCACCCAGCCCTCCGCGGAGGCCGCCGCGGCAGCGGCCGGCGACGCCGGACCGGCCGCCGACGCCGCCACGGAGCGCCCGGAGCTGCCGCTGTTCGCCCTGATCACCGTCGCCGCCACGCTCCTCGGCTTCGGAGTGACCTCGGCCCTCGGCCTCGACCCGGCATGGGCCGCGGCGGCCGGCGCGTCCGTCCTGGCGGTACGCGCGCTGCTGCGGCGGCGCACCACGCCGGTGGCCCTCGTCCGCTCGGCGGCGCTGCCGTTCCTCGGCTTCGTGCTCGCGCTCGGCGTGGTCGTGCGGGCCATGGTCGACAACGGCCTCGGCGCCGCGCTCGGCGGCCTGCTGCCGGGCGGGACCTCGCTGCCCGCCCTGCTCGGCATCGCCGCGCTGGCCGCCGTCCTCGCCAACCTGATCAACAACCTGCCCGCGGTCCTCGCCCTGGCCCCGCTGGCGGCGCCCGCCGGGCCCGCCGCCGTCCTCGCCGTGCTCCTCGGGGTCAACATCGGTCCCAACCTGACCTACGCGGGCTCGCTGGCGACGCTCCTGTGGCGCCGCATCGCCCGGGCGCACGGCCACGAGGTCGAACTCGGCGAGTTCACCCGGCTCGGGCTGATCTCCGTCCCGCTCACGCTGCTCGCCGCCACCGTGGCCCTCTGGCTCTCCGCCGGCGCCCTGCTCTGACCCTGGCCCGTCCGCCCGTCCGCCCGTCCGCCCGTCCGCCCGTCCGCCCGTCCGGCCGGCCCTGCCGGAGGCGCGGCTCCGTACCCGTACCGGGTCCCCGTTCCCGTACGGCCGGTCGAGGCTGGTCGTCACTCCTCGTCGACGACGTGCACGGCGGCCTCCTCGGCGGACGCGGCGCCGCCGTCGATGCCGACGTCGCGGGCGAGGCCCTCCAGCGGCGAGAGCGCGAGCCCGCCGTCCAGGGCGACCAGCCGGCCGGCCCGACGCCCGCCGACCTCCTCGTCCAAGGGCTCGCCGTCCGTGTCCACGGAGTCGCCGATGCCGTCCCAGTCCGGGTCGGGCCCGCCCTCGGGAAGCTCCACGGCGAGCCGCTGCTCCAGGCTTTCGCCACGCTGCCGCTCGGCCGCCGTCACTCCCGTGTGCTCCACCGCCCACGGCCGGTCCGGCGGTACGAATCCCTCGTCCAGCGGGTCGGCGACGGGCCCGAGCAGCGTGTCCTCGGCGTCGAGCAGTCCCGCGTCGTCCTGCACCTCGCTGCCGTCGGGCTGGTAGACGTCGTCGCCCCAGGCATCGTTCTCGGTCATGCGGAACACTCCAGCCTTCCAGCACTCCGGCCCTTCAGCCGTGCTTCGATCGGTTACGCTCCGCTTTCCATGCTCCGAGGCCGGGCCCCGGCCCGCCACCGGAGTGCCGGCGGCAGACACGCCGCGAACCGGGCGCCCAGAGGTGAACCTTCACCGCTCACGGGGTAAAACGATGGCCAACACCTCTCTCACTCGAACGGACACGCGCGCGTTGAGCATGCTTCCCGGATCACGTGTTCCAGGCAGAACCTGGACCATCCGTCTGACCGGTCATCCCGACCACTCCGCCACGGTCACCTGCACCACGGCCGGCTGCCGTATGCCCGCCCGGTCCAGGGACATCCCGGCGCTTCGCGCCTTCGCCGCCGAACACGCCCGCGCCCACGCCCGCCTGGCCGCTCCGCGCCCGAGCGCCGCGTGTGCCTGCGGAGCCGCCGGTTGCCGCCACCACACCGCCCGCGCCACGTGCACCGGCCGGACGCTGCTGGTCCTCATCCACAACCCGGCCGTCGCCGAGGTCTGGACGCTGGCCGAGATCTGCCAGGCCTGTGCGCCCCTCATCGCGCACGCGACCGTCCTCGCCGGAGCCGGAGCCGGCGGCACGGGAAGCGACTCGCTCGCCGCACGGGCCGCGGCAGCGGCCGCGGCGGCGGCCGGCGCTCCCGCCGCGCCGCCCGCGAACCCGCCCGCGAACCCGTCGGCACCGCCGCCGTCGGCACCGCCCGCGGTGCCGATGATGTTCTCCTCGCCGGAGGCGGCCGGCGGTCCCGCGACGCCCGTACCCTCACCGCAGCGCCGCCGCGGCCGCCGCACCGGCCAGGGCGGCCAGGGCGGCCGCGGCTCCCAGAACGGCCAGCGCCCCCGCCGGGGCCGCTCCTGACCCGGAGCCCAGGCAGCGGACGCACCCGCGGTGGGCAGGGCTGCCGGGCGTGCGCCCGCCCCGCCCCGAGAGCAGAACCGCCAGGGTGCGCGGCTCCTTCGCAAGCGCACCCGCCGGCCGGCGTCCGCCGTGACCCGGTGTCAGGGACCGGCGCCCACCCGGTCGTACGGGGCGTCCGCCCGCGCTCCGGGGCGGGCGCGTGACCGCACCCGGTGCGCGGGCGCCCGGGGCCGGTTTTCTAGGCTGGCCCCATGTCCGACGAGTCTCCTCTCCTCCGCAGCCTGCGGGCCGCCGTCGCGGCCGCCCCCGAAGACGTACCGCTGCGGCTGCACTTCGCCGAACTGCTGCTCGCGGAGGGCCGGGACGACGAAGCCGTCAGCCAGGCCGCGGTCGCGCTCCAGCACGCTCCGGGAGACCCGGCCGTACGGGACCTGATGGTCCGCGCCCTGCACCTGCCCGCCCCCACGCCTCCGCCGGCCGCTCCGCCTGCTGCCACGCCTCCGCCGCCCGCCGCTCCGACTGCTGACGCACCTCCTCCGCCGGCCGCTCCGCCCGCCGAGCCTCCGGCCTTCGACTGGGCCGCCGCCGAGCAGGAGGTCGCGGACGTCGTCGGGCCCCGGTTCGCCACCGACGGCGGCCCCGCCGGCCCCGACGGCGCCGGCGTCGAGCAGCCGCTGACCTCCGACGGCAGCGGCGACGCGGGCGCCGCCGCCTGGGACGTCGACGCGCCCGGAGCCGTACGCCTCGCCGACGTCGGCGGCATGCAGCAGGTCAAGGACCGCCTGGAGGCAGCCTTCCTCGCGCCCCTGCGCAATCCCGAACTGCGCCGCCTGTACGGCAAGTCGCTGCGCGGCGGTCTGCTCCTGTACGGCCCGCCCGGCTGCGGCAAGACCTTCATCGCACGGGCCGTCGCCGGCGAACTCGGCGCCGGCTTCCTGTCGATCTCGCTCTCCGACATCCTCGACATGTACATCGGCACGTCGGAGAAGAACGTCCACGACATCTTCGAGGCCGCCCGCCGCCAGGCCCCGTGCGTCGTCTTCCTCGACGAGCTGGACGCCCTCGGCGCCAAGCGCTCGCGCATGCACCACAGCGGACTGCGCAACGTCGTCAACCAGCTGCTCACCGAGCTCGACGGCATCGACGGCGACCGCAACGAGGGCGTGTTCGTGCTCGCCGCCACCAACGTGCCCTGGGACGTCGACCTCGCCCTGCGCCGGCCCGGGCGCCTCGACCGCACCCTGCTCGTGCTGCCGCCCGACGCGGCCGCCCGCGAGGCGATCCTGCGCTACCACCTGCGCGACCGTCCGATCGAGTCCGTCGACCTCGGCAAGGTCGTCAAGGCGACCGAGGACTTCTCCGGCGCCGACCTCGCCCACGTCTGCGAGTCGGCCGCCGAGTACGCCCTCCTGGACTCCGCCCGCACCGGCACCGTCCGCATGATCGGCACCAAGGACCTCCTGACCGCCGCCCGGCAGATCAGCCCGTCCAGCGAGTCCTGGTTCGCCTCCGCCCGCAACGTGGCGATGTTCGCCAACGACGGCGGCATGTACGACGACCTCGTCGCGTACCTGAAGAAGAAGCGCAAGCTGTGACCCTCCACCCGCAGCTCGAACGGGCCCGCGTCCTGTACGAGATGACGCGGCCCGAGGAGGCCCACGAGCTGGTCGGCCGCCGCCTCGCCGAGGACCCCGACGACCACCGGGCCTGGAGCCTGCTCGGCCAGTGCCTGCTCACCCTCGGCCGGCCCTCCGAGGCCTACGCCGCCGCCCTGGAGGCCCTCCGCCTGGAGCCCCGGTTCCTCGACGCCCACTTCGTCCGCGGCTACGCGCTGCGCCTCCTCGGCCGCCTCACCGAGGCCGAGGCGGCCCAACGCGAGGCGGTCCGCATCGACCCGCACGCCTGGGGCCCGCGCCGCCAGCTCGCCGAACTGCTCCTCGACCTCGCCCCGGACCGGCCCGACGAGGCACTGGAACACGCCCACGTGGCCGTGCGCAGCGGACCCGAGGACACCTCCACCTGGGCCACCCTGCACCGGGTCGCCACCTTCCACGAGCGGCCCGACCTCGCCGAGGAGGCCCTCACCCGGATCATCCGCATCGATCCCACGCACGAGCTGGCCGTCACCGTCACCACCGAACGCGAGGCCGCGAGACCCGGCACCTCCGCCGCCCGCGCCGCCGACCTGTACGCCGGCGCACTCGCCGCCGCGCCCCACTCCGAGGCCCTGCGCGACGACCTCGCCAAGGCCGTCTACCGCATGCTGCGCGGCACCCGCTGGCTCGCCCTGCTCTGCCTGCTCATGGCCGCCGTCACCACCGACGTCTTCCCCACCGACGGCGAACCGAAGGAGCTGCCGGTCGACCTCGGCACCCGGCTGTGGGCCCTCGGCCTGATGGCCGCGGTCTGGGGCTTCGGCGCCTGGCGCCGCTACCTGCGGATGCGCACCGGAGCCAAGCTCACCGTCCGCGCCCTCGTCCGCGCACCCGGCACCTGCTCCTTCTGGCCCCGCGTCGTCCTCGGCCAGGCCGCCTGGGCCACCCTGTGCGCGCTGCTGCTCGTCCTCGTGCCGTGGACCGACCGCGCCCTCCCGCAGGTCCTGTTCTGGCTCGGCCTCGTGCCCAACCTGCTCAGCATCACCCACGACCGGGACAAGGTCCGATGAGCCGGGAGCTGCGCCAGGCGGACGCCCTCTTCGACCTCGGCCGCTTCGAGCAGGCCGCCGAGCTCGCCGCCCGGCACCTCGCCGACGAGCCCGACGACCCGGCCGCGCTCGTCCTGCTCGCCCGCTGCCGGCACCGCCTCGGCGACGAACAGCAGGCCCTCACCACCGTCGAGCAGGCCCTGCGCGCCCAACCCGACTTCGTCGCCGCCTGGCTGATGCTCACCCACATCCTGCTCGCGACCCGGCAGTACGACCGGGCCGAGGAGACCGCCCGGCACGCGGTCGCCCTCGCACCCCGCCACTGGGCCACGCACTACACCCTCGGCACCGTCCTCGACCGCTCCGTCCGCGCCGAACGCCGGCACGCCGCCTACGAGGCCGCCCGCACCGCCGTCGCCCTCGCGCCCGAGGAGAGCGACACCCACTTCCTCGTCGGCCTCACCGCGCATCGCCTCGGCCACCACCAGGTCGCCGAACGGGCCTACGAGACCGCGCTGCGCCTCGACCCGCAGAGCAGCGAGGCCCACAACAACCTCTCGCTGCTCCACCTGCGCCGCCGCTGGCGCCGGCCCGGATCCTGGACGAAGGCCGCCCAGGGCTTCGTCCGGTCCGCCGCCCTCGACCTGAACGACCGCCAGGCCCGCTACAACCTGGAGACCATGGCCTGGGGCACCGTCGCCGCCTCGCGCTGGGTGGCCCTCGCGGGGTTCGTGGCCACCTCCATGGCCGCCGCCCATCTGCGCTCGGAGCCCTCCGCCGGCAGCGCCCTCGTCGGCGTCCTGCTCGCCACGGCCGTCCTCGTCGGCGGCTGGGGCGGCTGGTTCCTGTGGCTCGGCCGGCGCGTGCCGCCGCCGCTGCGCCGCCCGCTGCTGCTCGTCTCCCGCGGCTGCACGCCGGTCCTCGCCATGGCGGTCGCGGTCGCCCTGCTCGCCCTCCAGTCGGTCCTGACGCTGGTGCTGTGGCGGACCGGCGGCTTCGGGGCGCTCGCCTTCCCGCTGTTCTGGGGCGCGGTCATCACCTACTGGGTGAGCCGCGCCGTCCTCCAGCGTCGCGCGCCCAAGACCTGACCGCCGCCGCCATGACGCGGGGCCCGCGGGCCGGGCCGTAAAACCGTTGTCCCGCCGGGCACTTCGCTGCCTAGACTCCCGTCCGTACCGAAGACACCGGTGACCACCGGCGAAGACCGGCGAAGACCGGCGAACACCCGTGACCACCGGCGAACACCGGTGAACACTCCACCGTCCGAAGGGAGACGACCATGCGTGCCACGGCCCTCGCCGCCGCCACCGTCGTCTCCCGTGCCCGGTACGACGTGATCCTGGCCTCTTCGTCCCTCCGGTGCCGGCTGCGCGGCCGTCACCGCTGACCCGCGACGAACGGCCGTACCCTCCTTCGTTCCACACCGCCCGATGTCACGGGAATCGCGCTGCCCTGCGTCCGCATCGCACGCGAAAGACCTGTCACCATGCGCAACAGCATCCGCAACCTCGGCATCCTGGCCCACGTCGACGCCGGCAAGACCACGCTCACCGAGCGGTTCCTCTACCTCACCGGAGCGATCCACAAGCGCGGCGAGGTCCACGACGGCACCACCGTCACCGACTTCGACCCGCAGGAACGCGCCCGCGGCATCACCATCTCCTCGGCCGCCGTCAGCTGCCGGTGGGCCGGGCACCGCCTCAACCTCATCGACACACCCGGACACGTCGACTTCGCCGACGAGGTCGAACGCGCCCTGCGCGTCCTCGACGGCGCCGTCGCCGTCTTCGACGCCGTCGCGGGCGTCGAACCGCAGAGCGAGTCCGTGTGGCGCCAGGCCGACCGGCACGGCGTCCCGCGCCTCGCCTTCGTCAACAAGCTCGACCGCGCCGGCGCCGACCTCGACGCCGCCGTCGACTCGCTGCGCACCCGCCTCGGCACCGTGCCGCTGCTCGTCCAGCTCCCCATCGGCCGCGAGGACGCCTTCACCGGCGTCGTCGACCTCGTCCGCATGCGGGCGTACGTCTGGCCGGCCGGCTCCGGCACGTACACGCCCGGCCCGGTGCCCGACGGGCTGCGCGACGAGGCCGCCCGGCGACGACAGGAGCTCGCCGAGACCGTCGCCGCACTGCACCCGGCGGCCCTGGAGGAGTTCTGCGCGAGCGGCACGCTCACCGCGGACACGCTCGCCGCCGCGCTGCGCGACCTCACGCTCTCCCGGGAGGCCGTGGTCGTGCTGTGCGGCTCGGCCTACCGCGACCGCGGCGTCGAGCCGCTGCTCGACGCGGTCGTCGCCTACCTTCCGGCGCCCGCCGACCGGCCGCCGGTACGCGGCGAGCGGCCCGCCGACCCGGACGCGCCGCTCACCGCGCTCGCCTTCAAGGTGACCACCACACCCACCGGCCGCATGACCTACCTCCGCCTCTACGCGGGCACCCTACGGAAGGGGGACACCGTGCTCGACTCCACCACCGGCCGCACCGAACGGATCGCCCGCATCCTGCGGGTCCAGGCCGACCGCACCACCGAGGCCGACCGGGCCGAAGCCGGCGACATCGTCGCCGTCGTCGGACCCAAGACGGCCCGCACCGGCGCCACCCTGTGCGCGCCCGGCGCGCCCGTCCTGCTCGAACCGCCCGTCAGCGCCGACCCGGTGGTCTCCGTCGCGGTCGAGGCCCGCCACGGCCGCGACACCGAACGCCTGGCCGGCGCGCTCGCCCGGCTGACCGAGGAGGACCCGTCGCTGACGGCACGCACCGACCCCGAATCCGGCCAGACGGTGCTGTCCGGCCTGGGCGAACTCCACCTGGAGGTCGCCGTGGAGCGGCTGCGCCGCACCCACGACCTCGACGTCACGGTCGGCCGGCCCCGCGTCGCCTACCGGGAGACGCCCGCCGGCGCCGTCACCGGCCTGACCTACCGGCACGTCAAACAGGACGGCGGCGCCGGGCAGTTCGCCGTCGTCGTCATCGACGTCGCCCCGCTGGAGGAAGGAGAGGAGCCGAGCGACTACGTCTTCCGGTCGGCCGTGACGGGCGGCCGCGTCCCGCAGGAGTTCGTCCGCGCGGTCGAGGCCGGCTGCCGCGACGCCCTGGCCGAGGGCCCGCTCGGCGGTCACCCGGTCACCGGCGTCCGGGTCACCCTCACCGACGGGGCCACCCATGTGAAGGACTCCTCCGAGCTCGCGTTCCGCACCGCGGGCCGCCTCGCCCTGCGCGAGGCGCTCCGCACCGCCGGCACGACGCTGCTCGAACCGGTCGCCGAGGTCACCGTCACCGCGCCCGAGAGCACGGTCGGCACCGTCCTCGGCGATCTGACGGCCCGGCGCGGCCGCATCACCGACTCCACCGGCCAGTCCGGTACGGCGGTGCTCACGGCCACCGTGCCGCTGGCGGCGCTCTTCGGCTACGCCACCCACCTGCGCAGCCGCACCCAGGGCCGGGCGACCTTCACCACCCGGCCCGCGGGCTACGCCCCGACGGCCTGACCGTCCGGGCCGGGCACCGGCACCCACCCGCCGCTGCCCGGCCCCCGGGCTCCGCCACCGTGGGGCCGACGCTTACCCCTGCGGGCGGGCGTCCGGTCGCTCGTCCCTGCGGGCAGCCGCCCGGTCGCTCGTCCCACTACGCGAGCGTCCGGGCGTTCACCCCTGCGGACAACCGCCCGGCCGCTCCGCCGGGCAGCCGTCCGGGCGTTCCCGGGGCAGGAACGCGGGCCGCAGCCGCGGATCCACCGGGTCGTAGTACCGGTGGAAGACCGGTGTCGCGGCACCGGAGACGGGCGGAACGATCCAGCTCCAGTCGGCGGGCGTGGGTCTGCCGTGCCGCGTCTCCTGCGCGATGTGCCGCAGGAAACGCTCGGACTCGGTGTGATGGTCCGCCATCGTCACCCCGGCCTCCTGGAAGGAGTGCAGCACCGCCACGTTGAGCTCCACCAGCGCCCGGTCCCGCCACAGCGTGCGCTCCGACGAACGGTCGAGCCCGAGCCGCTCGGCCACCACCGGAAGCAGGTCGTAGCGCCCGGTGTCGGCGAGGTTCCGCGCGCCGATCTCCGTCCCCATGTACCAGCCGTTGAACGGCGCCGCCGGATACCGCACGCCACCGATCTCCAGCACCATGTCGCTGATCGCCGGCACCGCGTACCACCGCAGCCCCAGCTCCGCGAACCACCCGTGGTCCGGGTGCCGCAGCGGCACCTCCAGGACCACGCCGTCCGGCAGCTCGTACCACTCCGGCCGCGCGCCCGGCCGCTCCCGCACCATCAACGGCAGCACCTGGAACGGCTCCTCCGCCCGCTTCCACCCGAGCGCCCGCGCCCGCTCCGTCGTCGCCGCGGCCCGCGGGTCGCCGACCCACCCGCCCCCGGCCGTGCGGTGCCCGGCGTAGCGCACCAGCTGGTCGTTGACGATCCGCGGCCCCGGACGGCCCGGCCGGTCCGGCGCGAACACCGACACCACCGGACGGATCCGCCCGCCGTTCCCGGCCAGCCGCAGATGCTCGAAGCACGCGCCGGCGACGTCGTCGGCGGCCGTGACGTGCCGCAGGTCGCGCACCACGAGACTGCGCCAGTACAGCCGGCCGATGCAGCGCGCCGCGTTGCGCCACGCCACCCGCGCGCCGAAGACCAGCTCGGCGGGGGAGTGGGCGTAGGTCCCGGTCCGGTCGATCTCGGCCAGCACCTCACGCACCCGCCGTTCCACGTCGCCCGCCTCCGGCTGCTCCCGGTGGAACTGCCGGACGAAGCTCTCCGCCTCCCGCCGGTCCACACCGTGCGACCCGGACCCGGGTTCCCGCGTCGGCTCCTGCTTCCGGCGGCGCATCAGACTGAAGACCAAGGTGTTCCCTCCCTGGTCCACATGACTACCCTACGAACACGCGTGAGCGTGGAGAGTAGTCGGTTTCCCGGATGAGCACCCCGCACCCCTGCTAAAGTGCCCGCCCCTGGGACACTGACCCGCATGCGCATCGGTTTATGGATCTTGGGGGCGGTCTACGCCGCGGTGCCGGGCGTGGCGGCCGTGTCCGTCTACCTCGACGGCCCGCCCGCCGACATGACGACGATTCAGCTCGCGTCGATGATCCTCTTCGGCCCGGTCGTGGCCGGCACGGTGCTCCGCGCCGCCTACGACCCGCTGATCGCGGAGGCCTGGCGGCACACGCCGCCGCTGCTGCGCGTCCTCCTTCCGCTCCTGTACGGCGCCCTGTTCGCGCTGCTCTGCTTCGCGGCCCTCGCCGCGCGCACCGCCCTCCTGGGCCCCGGGTTCGACCTCTTCGACAGCCCGCGGCAGTGGTGGACGGGATCGTCCGAGCCCATCCGCCACCTGTGGCTGCTGATGATCGGCACGGCCGTGCCGATGCTGGTCTGGACGCCCCTGGTCCACTACGAGGGCCCGCAACTGCTGCTGCGGGCGGGCGTGTTCCTCGCGGCCGGCAAGGCGATCGACGAGGGCGACACCGACACCATCCGGCGCCTCACCGAGCCGCTCCGCAAGCCCCGGCGACTGCCGAGCGTCACGGCGTACAACGAGGCCGTCGTCGCCTCCCTCGACAGTCTCGTCCTGCTCAACCGCCTGGGCGAGCCCGACGGGCCCGAGTCCCTGGACGCCTGCCTGGTGGCGGCCCGCCACGGACTGGCCGGCATGCAGGCGCTGCCCGGGCGCTACTCCAGGAAGTTCCTCTGGCGACTGCGCGACGCGCTCGGCGACGCACTCTGGGAACGGCACCTGGACACGCTCAGCTCCGCCGCGCTCGACGAGGTGATCCTGATCCGCCGCGAGGTCGTGGCCGCACCGCGCTGGACGAAGGGCGTCGACGACCGGCCCTACCTGCTCCAGCTGAGCGAGGCGCTCGGCGCCCGCTTCGACGCGAGCGGCGACGAACGGGACCTGCGGGAGGCCGTCGCATGGGCCGAACGAGCCGTACGCTCCCGCCCGCTGGGCAAGGGGCCGAGCGTGGAGGCCCTGCGCGTCCTGGGCGCCCAGCACGTCCGCGCGGCGCGCGAGGGCATCGACGCCCCGGCCGCCTGGCAGGCCGCCGTCACCGCCCTGCGCGAAGGCGTCGCGCTCGAGGAGCGGACCGGCGGACGCAACTGCCGCTTCCAGCTGGCCGTCGCCCTGCTCGAGACGCCCCGGGAGGGACCGCGGGCCGCGGCCCTGGCCGAGGCGGAGGAACTGGCCCGCGACCTCGCCGACCGGGCGAAGCCCGGCAGCAGGAGCGCGGGCGAGTACCACAGCCTCCTCGCCATGGTCCTGCTGGAACAGATCGACGAGGACCCGGAGCCGGTCCCCGCCCTGTGGGAGGCGTGCGCCGGCGCCTCCCGCTCGGCGGCGGAGAACGCCGCCCTGCCCGCCCAGATGCGGCTGTACGCGGCCCGCATGTGGGGCCTGCTGGCGGCGGCCACCGCCGTCGACATCGCCGCCGGCCGGGTCACGCCGGACGTCGCCGGCGACACCGCGGAGCGGCTGTGGGCCTCCGGCGCGGAAGGGCTCGGCCTCGCGGTCGAACTCATGCCGCTCGTGGCCTGGCGCGGCGTCGCCCACCACGACCAGCGGACCTTCCTCGCCGACCTGCACGAACTCGCCGTCGACGCCGCGGCCGCCGCCGTCGGAGCCGGCCGGCCCGAACGCGCGGTCGAACTCCTGGAGCGGGGCCGGACCGTGATGTGGTCCCAGCTGCTCGACCTGCGCACCACCGAACTCTCCCGGCTGCGCGCCGAGGACCCGGAGACCTTCGCCCGCCTCGACGCGATCCGCGAGGAACTCGACAGCGCCCTGCCCGCGGGCGAGGAGGAGAGCCCGGAGGCCGCCGAGCGGCGCACCGCCCTCGCCCGCGAATGGGAGACCCGCGTCCGGCGGGCCGGCCTGCTGCGCCCCGCCGACTACGCCACCCTGCGCGCGGCCGCCGCCGACGGACCCGTCGTGGTCGTGAACATCAGCGAACTGGGCTGCCACGCCCTGATCGTCCGCTCGGAGGGCCCCGTGTCGGTCGTCCCGCTGGACGCGCTGACCCACGGGGACGTCCGCGACCTCCTGGACCGCACGGCCCGCGCCGACGAACGCCTCGTCGAGGCGCACGCCGCCCTGCGGGCGGCGAGGGCGGAAGCCCACGGAACCGCCGCCGGCGACACCGACGCGGTCGAGGCCGCGGAGGCGCTCGTCATCCGGGCCGAGATGCGGCGCACCCAGGCCTCCGCCCGGATGCTCGACCGGCTGTGGGAACGCCTCGCCCGGCCGGTGCTCGACGCCCTGCCCGAACTCGACCGCGACGGCGCGACCGAACAATGCCGCGACGGCGGGACCGAACACGGCCGCGCCTACGACACGTTGCCCCGGCTGTGGTGGTGCCCCACCGGACTCGCGACCTATCTGCCGCTGCACGCCGCCGGCGCCCGGCGCGGCGGCGCGCGGGACTCGGTGCCCGGCCGCGTCGTGCCCTCGTACGCGCCGACGCTCACCTCCCTGCTGCACGCCCGCAGGCCCCCGGCCCGCACCGACGCGCCCGGCCGCCTGCTCCTGGTGACGGTCCCCGAACCGGACCTGCCCGAGGTCGCCGCGGAGGCCGAGGTGGTCGCCCGGCACGTCCCGTCGCTGCGCCGGCTGCACGACGAGCACGCCACCGTGACCGCCGTCACCCGCCTGCTGCCCGACCACACCCGCCTGCACACCGTGTGCCACGGCATCGCCCGCGAGGGGCTGCGGCTCGGCAGAGGTGAGATCCTCACCCCGCTCCAGCTGTCCCGCGTCCCGGCCCGCGACGCGGAGTTCGCGTTCCTGTCGGCCTGCGACACCGCCGTACCGGACCCCGACGTCCTGGACGAGGCGACCCACCCGGCGGCGGTCCTCCACTTCGCCGGCTTCCGGCACGTCCTGGCCAGCCTCTATCCCGTCCAGGACGCGAGCGCTCCCGCGGTGACCGACGCGGTGTACGCGCGTCTCACCCGGGGCGACGGCGAGCTGGACGCGTCCCGGGCGCCACGGGCCCTGCACGCCGCCCTCACCGAACTGCGCGCCGCCCACCCGCACCAGCCCAAGATCTGGATGCCGTACATCCACGTCGGGGCCTGAACCCGCCCCGTACACCCCGAGGAAGAGGAGAAGATGACCGACGCCGCCCTGGAGAAACGCGCTCGCACCTGGCTGTGCGACCACTACACCGAGGTCCGCGCCGACTTCGACGAGGACGGCGCGCTCGACGAGTTCGAGGACGCCCTCGACGAGGTACGGGAGGGCGGAAGCGCGCTCGAGGCGCTGCGGCGGCTGGGCCACGACCCGGCCCTGGTGCTCGGCGAGCGCCGCAAGGACGGCGTCGGCGCCGCCGGACTGTGGAGCGAGGAGACCGAGGTGAGCAGCGTCTTCCGGTGCCCGCGCGCCACCGGCCGCTGCACGGCCCGCCGTTCCCGGGACGCCTCCGGCGCCTGGCCCATGTGCTATCTCGACCCGGACGATCCCGACGGCGTCCCGCTCAAGCCGGCGGCCCGGCCGGCCCGAGCCGTGGACGGGAGCCCGGACTGATGGACGGATTCCTCTCCGAGGTCGGCAAGAAGGTCACGGACCGCTGGCTGACCCGGATCGTGCTGCCCGGCCTGCTGTTCGTCGTCGCCTGCGCCGTGGCCTTCGCACCCGGCCGTACGGGAGCCGTGGACGTGGCGGCGACCGTCGACTGGCTGGAGCGGCTGCGCACCGGCCGCTACGCCTCGCCGTCCGGGAAGGCCGCCGCGCTGGTGATCCTGGTCCTCGCGGTCGCGGCGTCGGCGCTGTGCGCGGACTGGCTGGCGTCGGGCGTCGGCCGGCTGTGGGCCGGCCGGTCGCGCACGCTGCGGCGCGCGGTGCGGCGGCTGCGCGGCGCCACGGAACTCCCGGACCGGGCCACCCGGATCGGCAGCCGGCTCGGCGCCGTCGAGGAACGGATCCGCGTCCAGCACGGCGTCCACATGTCCCTGGTGTGGCCGCGCCTGTGGCAGCTCGCCTCCGACGGCACCCGGCAGGAGGTCAACGCCGCCTGGGACCGCTACGCGGCGGCGGCCCTCCGCACGGCGTGGGCGGTGCCGTACGCCGTGCTCGCGGCGACCGCCCTGTGGTGGCCGGCCCTCGTGCTCGCGGCCGGCCTCGCCGTGACGGGCGTACGCGAGGGACGGACGGCCGTCACGGCCCTCGCGGTGGCCGCCGAGGCGGCCGTCGACACCGGCCTGAAGGGGCTGGCCGAGGTCCTCGGCGTGACCTTGCGGCACGGCCGGGTGCTGCCGGCGGACGGCGCGCTGATCAACGAGCTGCTCCACAAGGGCCGTTGAGGAGCTTCCGCCGCCGGCCGCCTTCCGGACTCCCCGCCGAAGGCCCTCGTCCCGTCAGATCCCGACGACGTTGGCCTTCGCCGACACCTCGTACACCAGGGTGACCGTCCGGCGGCCACCGGGCGGAAGAGCGACGTCCCAGCGCACGATGCCGTCGGCGTCGACCGCGTCCGGCACCGGCGAACAGGCCTCCTCGCGGAGCCGTACCTCCACCGCCGACACCTCCGGGACCGGAACGCGCTCCCGGACCGTGACCACCCGGTCGCCGAGCTCACCGGGCGCGGAGAACCGGGACAGATGGAGCCGGACCGTACGGGTGACCACGGTCCGCCGGTCGGCCATGCCCGCCGTGTCGCGGGACTCCTCGTACGCGCGGACCACCCGGTGGTCGTCGCGGCTGCCGAACGCCAGCTCGGCCGGCGCGCCGGGCGGCGTGAAGTCCAGCGTGCCGCGGCCCACGAATCCGCCGCCACGCACCAGGTCCACCGGCCCGGCCAGCAGCGCGTGGCCCGACCGGTTGTCGAACCGCACCACCTGCGTGACCAGCGGCGACAGCTCCGGCGCGCACGCGTACTCACTGCTCGCGGCCGTCCTGAAGGAGGACAGCGGCACCCGGTGGGCGCGGCCGTCCGCGCGGACGGAGACCGGCACGGGGGAGTGCAGCACCCGGGCCTCGCCGCCGTCGTCCACACCCGGCAGCCCGAGCACCGGCAGCGGACCGAGGGAGCCGGTCTCCTCCTCGCGCACCGCGACGTCGATCGTGCGGCGCTCCGCCGCGGAGCGGTCCTTCAGGGCCAGCCGGTCCTCGGTCAGCCGCGGCGGCTCGGTGGCCAGTGCCGAGCGGGCCGTCGACAGCGTCAGCCGTACGTCCGACCAGTCCTCGCCGGTGTGCTGCCAGACCACGGCGTCGGTCTCCAGCGCCAGCGCGTCACCGTCGAGGACGGCCCGGTAGGCGGGCCGCCACAGCGCGCACGGCGTCAGATGGCTCAGCCGCAGCCGGGCCTTTCCGGCGGCCGAGGCCGACACGGTCAGCTCGACATGGGCGACCAGTTCGGCCGGTTCCTCCTCGGTGAGGTCCACGGCCCGCTCGGCGGCGTCGAGTTCGGCCGCGAGCGCCGACAGCCGGGCCTCCACGGTACGGAGTTCCTCGTCGTACGTGTCGCGCTCGCCGTCGACCCGGTCCAGCTCGGCCGCCCAGCGGACCGCGTCGGTCTCGCCGTGGCCGGCGCCCTCACCGATCTCCCGCAGCAGATCGGCGGCGAGACGCCCGAGCAGCTCCAGCCGGGTCCGCAGCCGGTCACCGCGCCGCTCCAGGACGGACCGCTCCTCCTGGAGGGCGTCGAGATGCCGCCGCAGGGCGGACTCGGCCTCGGCGTCGGACCCGGCCCCGGCGGCGTCGGCGGACGCCGCGCCCACGGGCCGCGGCGCCCGCGGCGTCCAGCTCCGCACGATCCGCACGTCGAGCACCTCGAGCACGTCGCGCGCCTCGGGCGCCTCGAGCACGTCGCGCGCCTCGGGCGCGTCGGCGCCGTGGCCGGCGGTCAGCTCGGCATGCAGGGTCCGGTCGACGGCCAGTGCGGCGACCGGGCCGAGCCGCAGCCGCTGCACACCGGTCGCGAGGTCGAGCACGGCGGTGCGCTCGATGTGCGCGCGGTCCTCCAGGCAGGTGACGGCGGTGACGGGCAGCGCGATCGGCGCCGACGCCGGCCCCGGCGCCGGCGGGTTCGCCGCGCCGGTCACGGTGTCCGTGGACTTCGGTGGGGTGGTCATGGGGCGTCAGCTCCTGCGGTTGCCGTCGACCAGGGCCTTGGCGGCCGGGATGCGGATCTCGTAACCGCCGTCGAGCACGGCGGTGCCGCCGGCGGGCAGCTCCACCCGCCACAGGCGGGTGCCGGGCACGTGCCGCTCGGCGCCGTCCTCGGGCGCCGTCCAGCCGGCCCGCTCCTCGATCCGGACGTCCGGCTCGGAGCTGACCGGCACGCGCTCGCGCACCTCGACGGCGGCGGGCGCGGCGAGCCGGTTGGCCAGCTCGACGTGCACACGGTGGTCGAGCACGGTGGTGGTGTTGCGCAGGCCTGCGGTCGACTCGTACAGATGCGTACGACGCGTGACCCGGATGCCCTCGGCCGGCCCGAGCCCGACCCGGCGGACCGCGCCGGGCGCGAGCGTGGGCAGCGCGGTGGTCATGAGGAAGTCGTCGTCGACGGTGACCTCGACCGGCCCGGCGAGCAGTGCCCGGTCGGTGGCGTTGGAGAGCACCAGCGTCGCGTACACGGCCTGCTCGACCGACGGCACGCACACGTACTCGGTCCGCAGGTCCACGGCGATCTCGCCGACGGTGACGGTGTGCCAGGTGCCGTCCGACGGGACGTCGGCGCGGGCGGCGGCGTCGAAACGGTGGTCGAACGATCCCGCCGACTCCCGCGGCCGTACGGCGTGCCCGGGCAGCGGCAGCGAGGCCACCGCCTCGGCCCGGCGACGGTGCTCCGTGGCCACCGGGTCGAACGAGGGGTCCGGGAACAGCCGTCCGCGGCGGCCGCTCGGCTGCTCGTCGGGGCCGCACAGCACGAGCGCCGCGTAATCGAGCTCGGCGCCGCTCGGCTGCGGCGGACCGGGCACCGGAGGCGGTGCCGGAGACGGCGGCGGCACGGGGCCGCCGGGAGCCGCGGGAGCCAGGGGCGCCGGGGCCGCCACGCGACTTCCGCCACCGGCAGCCGGCCGGCCGGCGGGCCGCGCGCCACGCTGGACGTCCGGAGCGGCGCCGTAGGCCCCGCCGGGCGCGGGAAGTCCGACGGGCGGTGCGCCGTACGCCTGGGGCGGAGGCGGAGGCGGCGGCGGAGCAGCCAGGGGAGCGGGCGCGGGCGCCGATCCGGGGGCACCGGCCGGAACACCGGCCGCGGCCGCACGCGTGCGCGGCAACGGCCGGGGCCCTAGAGCGTCGTACGCGGAGAACAGGTCCGCGAGACCCGCCGGCGGCTCGCGCCAGCCGGCCGGCGCCGGGGCGGGCTGGTTCCGGCCGATCCGGATCGAGGCGAGCCTCGACAGGTCCGTACGGCGCCGCAGGTCGGCGGTCGCGAGCGCGACCCGCACCCCGGTCCAGTCCTCGCCGGTGCGCTGGGCGACCGACGCGCGCAGCACCAGACGACCGCTGCCGTCGCCCTGACGGTACGCCAGCCGGTAGGCCGGGACCCAGACGGCGCCCGGCACGCTGTACTCCAGCTCCAACTCCACCCGCGCGCCCGGTTCGGCGCCGTCCAGGACCAGCAGCGCGCAGACCGTCGTGGCGACGTGCGCCGACGGCGCGTCCGTGGAGGCCCGCTCGAAGCGGTCGACGGCGACAGAGAGTTCGTGCTCGGCCTGCCGCAGCGCGTCCTCGAGCTCCACGAGTCCGGCCTGCAGATCCGCCAGCCGCCCGTCGACGAAGTCGGCGAGTTCCAGCCACGCGTCGACCGGGGTGCGCCGGTGCGGTTCCTCCCGCCTGCGGGGCGGCGGCACCGGCCGCAGCCCGCCGACCTCCTCGATCAGACCCCGCTGCCTCTCCCGGCGGCGCCGCGCCGCCTCGTACGCGTCCCGCAGCCGCTCCACCTCGCCGCGCAGCGCGTCCCGTTCGCCGGAGGCGAGCGGCCCGGCCTCGACCTCCACCCGCGCCTCGGTGACCCGGATCCCCGGGCCGCCGCCCACGACGCGGGCCCGCAGCGAACCGGGATCCAGCGACCGGGGCAGCCCCGCCACCCGTATCCGCCCGCCCGCCGGCACCTCGCCGCCCGCCAGACGGCGGCAGAGCGCGCCCTGTGCGTACACCACCACCGAGTCGAGGGCCGAGTCCCACCTCTGCGCCGTCTCCACCTGCACCGTCATGGGCGCAGCCTACGCCGGGAATTGTCGGTGGTCCGTCGTACGGTCGGACCATGAGCACTTCCGAAGAGGTCCGCGCGCTCGCGCTCTCCCTGCCCGAGACGACCGAGAAGGTGGCCTGGTCCATGCCCACCTTCCGGGTCGCCGGAAAGATGTTCCTGACCCTTCCCGACGACGAGACCTCGATGGCCGTCCGCTGCCCGAAACTGGAACGCGACGAACTGGTCCTCGCCGAGCCCGACAAGTTCTGGGTCGCCGACCACGAGGCGGCCTTCGCCTGGGTCCGGGTGCGCCTCGCCGCCCTCGACGACGCGGACGAACTCCGCGCCATCGTCCTCGACTCCTGGCACCAGGCGGCCCCACCACGACTCCTGAAGACCCACCCCGACCTCGTCCCTCCGGAGGTCCCCTAGGCGGTCGCTCACCGCCGCCATGCTCGACCGCCTCTTCCTGTCCCTGGCCGGGGCATTCATCTCAGCGGAGAGGCCTGCTGCACCGCCCCCGCGGTCAGACCCGGGGGCGTTCATCCGCACTCAGCCGCGCAGAAGGGTCCGTACGCCCGACAAGCGGCAGAGCGCGGGTACTCCACTCGGCGCGGGCACGGTGTCAGTGGCCGACGGCACACTGCGTGCATGATCACCTCTTCATCCACCGCAGACGACGCCTCCCCTCCCTCCTCTCTCTGGGTGGAGTCGATGGGCGGTCCGCTGATCGTCGTCCCCGTCTCGTCCCTGGCCTCCTGGGGCGGGTGCACGGAGAGTGGTCTTGTGGCGGGAGACGGCACCGCCCCCGACGACTACGACCGGGCCTGCGCGGTGGGCGGTCTGGCCGGTGTGATTCCCATCGACAAGAAGGGTGGGCAGGCACTTGTGCTGGCGGACGAGCCGGCGACCAGCTGCTACCTGCCCCAGCACCGAGCGTTCCTGCGGTGGCTCGCCGCCGATACCGAGGCCGGACTGAGGGCCGCGGCAGACGCTCTCCTCGCAGACCCCGCCACGGTGTGGGAGGAGTGCGGCATCTGGGGTTCGGACGGTCCGGCGGTGCTCATGGACTCAGCCGAAGCGGGTTCCGACGTGGGCATCGACTACCCCGGCGGCGGGAAGCCCGCCGAGGCCGCGGTCCCGCTGCCCGCCGGCCGCTGGAGAGTCCGCGCCACGCAGGCAAAGGTGGACGAGGAGAACTGGGTCGGCCTGGTCCAGCTCCTGCCCGTCGGATTCTGATGGGACAGCCACCGGCCACGTACACGGGCTCGACACCCGCCGCCGCACCGGCCTTCCGGCGGCGCGCCGCGCCATGACCGCGCCATGACTGAACGGGTTCGAAACGGCTACCGGCGCGGAGGAGCGCACTGTTACGATCACGACCTCGGACAGGCAGCGCGAGCCGGGAAGTGAGCCGGAGGGGGTCGCGCGGAGTCCGCGCGAGACGATGGCCACCCGTCCCCTGCCTGATCAGCTTTCCAAAGGGGACTTCCTTGAACATGCACGCCCGCAGAGCGTCGCTGGCCGCGGCCACCGCCCTCGGCATCACCGCCGGCCTGTCCGGCACGATCACGGCACCGGCGGCAGCGGCGCCGGCGGCCGTCAACGGCGCCACCGCCGCCGGCGAGGTGGTCGTCCCGAACCCCGGCCGCCAGCAGCCGCGCGTCGACTCCCTCAAGCACGCGGGCGCGACCGGCTACGCGCACGTCGTCGAGGGCACCGCCGGCGCGGTCTGGACGGACTATGCGACGGGCACCGACACCTCCATCAGCGAGGCCCAGTCCGCCGGCCACTCCGGTCTCCACGCGACCATCAGCGCCGAGCCGTTCGACCAGCCGCGCACGGTCACCGTCGCCGACGTGGGTTCGGGCGCGCAGAAGAGCATCACGATCCCCGGCGGCCAGGTGTGGTCCAAGACCTACACCACCGACACGACCCTCGCCTACACCGCGGACGCGACCGGCCTCACCTCGCTGACCCTCTACCGCGCGGCCGAGGACGGCACGACCACCGCCCGGCCGATCACCGACATCCCGAAGGGCGTCAGCGCCGTCGCCGCCGTCAAGCAGGACGTGCGCGGCGCGATCCTCCGGCTGCGTCCCACGGCCGACGGCGCCGGCATGGACACCTATCTGCTCGACTACGCGACCGCCACCGTGAAGCCGCTGCCGGCCGCCATGGCGACGAGCAGCTGGTACGCCCTCGGCGACCGCAACGTCGTGTACTACCCGGGCAACGGCAAGCCGCTGATCTCCGTACCGCGCGACAACCCGACGACCACGCCCGTGGAGACCGCGCTCGCGGCGCCCGTCGGCAACGAAGGGCCCGGCCTCTTCTTCACCGTCACCGGCGACACCGTCCTCTACCAGCGCAACCTGCTCCACCCCGAGAACGGCTACCTCGCCGGCCACACCCTTCGCGCCATCCCGGTCGGCGGCGGCACCACCGTCGAGCTCCTGAAGTACGCCCAGCAGGGCAGCTTCGCCACCGCGCCCGACGGCAGCGTCCTCGTGCCCGGCGGCACCGGCGCACCCGACTGGGCCCTCCACCGCATCTCCGTCGGTGCCGACGGCACGCCCCAGGTGACCCGCGTACGCGCCATCCCGCAGATGCCCCGGAAGATCACCCACCTCGCCCTGGGCGGCGACCGGCTGCACTACCTCAGCCCCACCGGCCGGGACGGCATGGTCCAACTGGCCGAGGTGGACACCGCCGGCGGCACCGCGACGGCGCCGAAGACCCGCTTCACCTTCGCCGTGCACACCCCGTCCGGTCTGGCCTCGCTCGCCGACGGCGACCCCGCCGTCGCGTGGATGAACAACGTGATGCGGCCCGTCACGACGTCCTCCTACTGGCCGGTGGACGGCGTTCCGCAGGGCGCCACTCTCGTGGACGGCGCCGGCCGGTACGTGGTGGCGACGTCCGGCGACACGACCTACGTCGCCGACCTCGAGAACTACAACGTGGGCGGGACGGGCGCCCTGCTCGCCCTGCAGAACACCGCCGCGGCCGTGTGGGACACCAAGCTGTGGAAGAACTCCGCGGCCACGGGCAACCTGGTCAACTCCTACGACCTGAAGACGAAGACGACGTCGGCGGCGATCGACCTGAAGTCCGGCTGCCGGCCCACCGAGCTGCAGGCCGCCGCGGGCCGCTGGCTGTACTGGGCCTGCGGCGCCGACAAGGCCGGTGTCTACGACCACACCCTGAAGAAGAGCGTGCCCGTTCCGGCGGGCGAGGCCCTGCTGGGCGACGGCTTCGTGGTCCGTCACGAGGGCGACAAGCTGAAGCTGACGGACGCGGCCACCGGACAGACCTCCGACTTCGCGGACCTGCCCGCCTCGGCCGACGGCTCCGGCCGCAGGACGACGTGGACCGTGGACAAGTTCGGCGGCGGTGTGGCCTTCCTCGATACCGCACAGGACGTCCACGTCAAGCGGGTGGAGCTCGCCCGCCAGCCGCTGACCCGTCTGGACGCCTCCGTCCCCGACCTGTCCTTCCAGGATCTGGAGGGCGTCGAGCCGGAAGCCACCTGGTCCCCGGTGTGGCGCTACTCCCGCCCGGTCTCCTGGGAGCTGCGGGTCGCCAGGCCCAACGGCGAGGGCGTCCGCTCCTTCTCCGGCGCGCAGAGCGCGGGCGCCGCGGTCCGCCCGGTCTGGGACGGCAAGGACTCCCGCGGCCGTGGGGTCGAGTCGGGCACCTACCGCTGGGAGCTGACCGTCCGTCCGCTGGACGGGGGTACGGCCCAGAGCACGTGGGGCACCTTCTCGGTTTCGGGCAGCTCCCTAACGACCGTCCCCGGCACGTACACCCCGGTGACGCCCGCCCGTCTCCTGGACACCCGCGCCGGTATCGGTGCTCCGGCCGGGAAGGTCGGCCCCGGCGGCACCAAGCTGCTGAAGGTGGCCGGCCGGGCCGGTGTGCCCGCCGAGGGCCTCACCTCGGTGGTCCTGAA